>JAKAXD010000015.1 GCA_021816725.1 Thermoplasmata archaeon | reverse complement strand
CGTTCCCTGAAGTCACTGTAGTGGAGTGACCATTTCCAAAATTCCAGACAAGCTTCGTGAACGTGGTTCCAGCTGGAAGGCCGGGATTAAAGATTATGTTGCTGTCAGCTAATGTAGCAACTGCAGTGGTCGATGGGGCAATAGAGAGGGGTTTGCTTGTGACAGAAGGTTTTTGATGCATTTCGACAACCACTACGAGCGCTCCAATGATAACAATAACGACGATGATTACTGCAATCCATTTCAACGCAGAAGGTTTCTTGGCATTTGATGGTTGATTAGAAGGCTCTTGCGTCATATATATACCATTACGCCCACTTTAAATCTGTATATTAATAATTCGGTAAAGCTGTTTCCATCTGGAAGGCACCGTACTGATATCTGATCTTAATTGCCCCGAATCGTTATGAGCATTTGAACACAATGAGACAAGTCCGTTGGACATACAAGTTTTGGATTAGTATGCGTGATGTCGCTTTGATAATAAAAAGAGCGTCCCAGTAGACTTTTCAAATTTCCTGTCAGCAGTTTCCCTTTACAATTCATTATTCATCTGCAATTTACTAGTTTACTCGGATCATGGATAGAGGGAAAAGTTATAAAGAGGTTATAGATAAAAATTGATTGAGATGAAGTTCAGGACACTTGGACGCGACCTGCTTGCAGGCCAGACTGGAAAAAACAATTCAATAACGGACGTTCAGGGGGTAAAAGTCGGTCATGCTCAGGTATGGACGGATCATCCCTTTGTACAGAGAACCGGGGCTACCGTAATCCTATCTCACGAAGGCAACGTATTCGAAGAGGGTGTCTTTGCGCATACGGAAGTCATGAATGGATTTGGTATACTTACAGGCAGGGATTCAGTAAATGAACTTGGCCTACTTGCATCTCCAATTGTCTTAACCAATACGAGGAGCATAGGGACAGGATATGAATCTGTTATGCGCTACTTCCTAGATTATGCCCAAATTGACTATGATCTTCCACTTCCTGTCGTTGGCGAGTGTGACGACAGCTACCTTAACGACAGCAGGGGACCGCCAGTTCCACTCGAAACTTTTCAGGCTGCTTTCAAATCCGCATCAGATGGACCGGTGGATGAGGGGGCGGTAGGTGGTGGTACCGGGATGGAGCTTTTCGATTTCAAGGGTGGGATAGGTACGTCCTCACGAATCGTAGAGATTCACGGAACTGAATATAGCGTAGGAGTACTAGTGAATGCCAATTACGGTAGCAGACACCAGTTGTCAGTCCTAGGTAGGAGGATATTCGAAACATCAGCAGGGGAAGCTAAGGATGGTTCGTGCATTGGGGTGTTGGCAACTGATGCACCAATATCTTCAGAAATGCTCGGCCGCCTTTCAAAGAGAATGGGGTTTGGGCTTGCTAGAACAGGGTCTGTTGCTAATAACTCAAGTGGAGACATTTTCATATCATTTTCAACGGGGAGAAAAATCACTATGGAACCGTATTCCATAGACTCTGGCAGGTTAAAAGAGCAAGAAATCAAAAGAACCTCAACGAATTTTCTTTCAAACGGTGCGATAAATCCACTCTTTGAGGCAGCAGTATCGGCCACAGAAGAAGCTGCATTGAACGCATTGTTCCAGGCAAAGACGACAAAAGGCTATGGAGGCCATGTACTAGAAGGGTTTTCTGATACTGGATATGCAGACAAGCTGGAGCTGTTTTGACCATCAAGGCTTCGGTAGGTTTATCAGATCGTCAGGGCTAAATGCTCTTGGATAATTTTGCAATTGAAATATGACTGTTAAATGGAGAATATTCATATATCTTAATTCAGACTGACATATAGAATGAAGGAAGGAGAAATGTTGGGGACTCAAAAAACTAGAATGATTGATTCTTACATATCCGATATGATGCGGAGAAACCGAGTCTATGGCCTATCAATCTGCCTGATAAAGGAAGGCAAACTGGTCTATTCCCGCGGATTTGGTTTGAGAAGCCTTCACCCACCCCTGCCTGCAACTTCGAATACCCTTTATGGAATAGGGTCCTCTACAAAGATATTCACCGCGCTTGCCGTCCTTAAATTGGTGGAAAGATCAAAGGTCCATCTCCAAGATTCTGTTGGGGAATACATTAAGCGGATTAGTAGTGGCTCGAAGGAAAATGATATCACGATCCACCAGCTGTTATCACACACCACAGGATACCCAGATCTTGGAATGGCAATGGGAACATTAGGGCAACCACTCGGAGAACAGGACGTCTGGAGTCCACTAGGCAGCCTGGATGATCTCGTAACGCTCATCAACGATGCCAGGAATGAGAGAGTTTCCTCACGTGGAAACGTGTTCATGTACTGGAACGAAGGCTACGTTCTTCTGGGGAAGGTGATTGAAGAAGCAAGCGGTGAAAGTTATCAAGATTTCGTCAGGAAAAACATCCTACTCCCGCTGGACATGAAGAGGTCAACATTTGACGGTTCTGCCCTAGAGACTGATAGCGACAGTATGGTAGGATACTATACTGACAAGCACGACAGGAGGGTGCCTAAAAAGTTTCCATCCCATCCGCTAGGCTTTGCAGATGGTGGTCTCATCTCAAGCGTTACAGAATTGAGTAACTTGGTCACAATGTTATTGAATGGAGGAAGCTACAAGGGGAGAAGAATTATCAAAAAAGAACTGCTAGAGAGGGCGCTTTCGCCGCACATTGAAGTAAGATTCACTGCAGCAAGGAAAAGGAAAACCTTCTACGGCTATGGTATTTTTATAGACAATGACTTCTTTGGATTTCAAAAACTTGGTCATGGAGGGAATGTTGCTGTATCATCAGCATATTTCGGTTTCGTTCCAGAGCTAAATGTAGGAGTCACGCTGGCATCAAACTCAGATTTTTGGGCCCAACCGGTCGCTGATTATGCTCTTGCTCTTTCTATGAACAAGGACCTGGAAAAGTTGCCTTTTGTATCATTCCAGAGGAAGGCAGAAACGCTTATCGGAAGGTATGAAACGTTCAAGGGATCAAACAAAATGCAGATCTCAATGAAAGGATCCAGCTTGTTCATGGAGGTCGGAAACCAGGGTCAATCGAATTCAATGCCACTTGTGATTGATGGGAATAAAATCTTCCTGATTCTTGGACCTAATAAGGTTAATCTGGAAGTGAATGCTGTATCGAAAAACGATGTAACAATCAAGTTCGAAAGATACCTGTTTCACAAGATCGGGAAGATATGATTGGATCCACATAAGTTCCCTCATGGACTTTCAAATTATGTGAATCATGAACGCAACACCTGGAGGAATATGGAAATAGAAATTGTATAAGACTTCCTGAAGCCAAAAACTTCCATAACCAACCTTGAAAATTTCAGATCGAATGCTCCTGAGTGCTGGATTCTAGCCAAATCCTCTTCAACTGAAGAGAATGAGCTTATCAGAGATTGGATTATCCACGCTTTCCATTGAACTCTCGTTTTGCCTTGCGAAGAAGTTCACTTTCATTTATGATTTTTTCAATTGAGTAGACGGATGCTGTTACAGCTGCCAGCAAGTTGTCTATTACGACCTTAGGGTCTGATGCTTTAGCTGAGTCGTCTGAATGAAGTGCCATTCCCGGATAGCCAATCTTCAAGTTAATGTGACCGGTTGGAACCTCCTTGCTAACGTTAGCCTCATCGGTACTTACTGATGGAGAAAAGTTTCCCTTGTCCTGGTTTGCAGCAGATATTCCGATTTTCTTCAAAGAATCCTGAAGAACTTCATCTATGATTGAGTTTGCTTTGTAATCTTCGTATACCGGTTGTATCTCCTTTATTTCTAATTTAGTTCCATAAGCCCTTGAAACACCTTCCAGAACTGATATCACTTTGTTCTGTAATGATCTCAAGAACTCACCAGAAACAGCCTTCAACTCTATCTCAAGTACTGCCCTGTCAGTAACAATGCTTGTTACCTTCCCCCCTTCCCTAATGATCATCTCGATAATTGCCAGCCTATCATTCTTTATCCAACTTCTCAAATTATTTATTGCTACGTACGCCGTCACTAATGCATCCAAAGCATTTACTCCCTTCTCAGGAGAATAGGCCATGTGGGATGCTTTACCCTTGAATACAGCCTGGAAGAGAATATCAGAAAGCGACTTCCAACCTACGCTCCATGAATCCATTGCGTGTATTCCAACAGCGAAATCTGCTCCATTTAGAGCACCCTTCTCAACAAATGTTACCTTACTTCCTGCATATATCCCTATGCCCTCCTCAGAGGGCGTCCCCAGAACAACTACCCTTCCTCTCTTTAATGTTCTCGAAAGCGCAACAGCGGTTCCAAACGCCCAACCTGAAATGAGGTTGTGACCGCATGAATGCCCATTGGGTAGAGCATCGTATTCTGCCAGAAGTGCTACAGTTGGTCCTCCTATTCCCCATTCTCCCCTGAACGCTGTTTTAATCCCGAGATATGGATAGGTGACTTTGAATCCATGTCTTTTCAGATGTTCAACCAACAGAGACGATGATTGTTTTTCTTCACTGCCCAATTCTGCCAGCTTGTAAATCTCGTTAGATATTTCAAAAATCTCTGACTTTAATGAATCAACAGTTGATTTAGTATCTGATATTTTCTTCACGGTTACAAATCCCAGTTGCTCGATATATAACTTTTCCATTTCGTGGAATGTTTCACATAAATTTTTAATCTAAGCCCTCTGGGTATGACATTAATGCCAGTGACTTATACAATTGAATGATTCTTTAGGCTAACCTATTGGTTGGTAACCTAGAATTGGAAGTGGCAGATCTGCAAAGCGTGTAATTACAAATTGGCAGGAAATTCCTGAAGCAATAATGGTGGTTTACTATAATCCTGATTACTCTTCTCTTGAAACGTGGCTAGTTCTCTTCAATTAAATAGACTTTTGCTATAGTCAGCCAATGGATTCTTTGGACAATGAAAGGGGCTACAGGTTTACCTTTCTTAACAGTATTGTCTTAAGGCAGTCCAGTCTTTGAATCATTCAACTTTAATCTTTAATCCCATTTTGTTCAGGTTGGTCATGATCATATGGAATCTCGATTCGTCGAACCCCAGCATTTCTGGTGGTATCACTCCTTTTTCATCAATCCTACCATCCAAAACAAGCATTGCATTGGTTGCAAGGGGGAAACCCGTCATTCTTGCCATTGACGATATATTCCTTTCCTCATCATAGTAGTCGACATATCTTACCTCCTTCTGGACCTTTCCATATGCTTTCACATACAAGATACAAAGGTCCTCTGCTTTAGTCCTAAGTTTCTTATCAAAAAGGTCAATTGTCATTTTTCTTGGGGAATTTCCACCGACTTTCTCATCCGATAGATATCCCATGTCCCTCAGGAATTTTATCTTCTGCAGGTGGCCAGGATACCTGTACGTCCTCTCAAACATGTCTACTTCCTTAAGCGTATCAATGAGGGTGCCAAGCCCATCTACGAGGAATGAATCCAATTCTCCTATTCCTGGAAAATTCTCATGTTCTATACTGTCGAGAGGATCTACAGTTTTCAATATTCCATCTTGAATGTATCTTGCAGGCCTGGTATAGATGTCAATTAGTCCTTCCACGCTCCACGTTATGCTGTAGTCGAGGGGGGGCATTTTCTCTCTTGGAAGACCAGCATCAAATATCTCTATCCTCTTTGCACCGTATTTCTTGTAGAAGTAACCACCGATTATGTTTGTTAGACCGGGAGCATAACCGGAATCAGGGATAAGCAGTGCATTGTTATTCAAGGCAACATCATTCAGCGTCATCGAGTTCTCGGGCATGAAAGACACGTCGACCACTTTCTTCCCCATGCGCATTAACTTTGATAATATGCTGTATGCGATAGACCCGGGCAATGCAGATGCTACTACGTCCGCTTTTTCTATGGTATCTTTGAAGTCAAATACATCACCCTTTAAGGTTTTGAACGGAACATTTTCGATCTTACGCTTGTCTATGACTACCACCGAATCTTTAGAAGAAAGCTCGTTAGCTGCTACTGAACCTATCATACCGTATCCTATGACAACTATCATATGGGCGGAAATCGCAAATTCTTTATTAGATATTGCTGAAATTCCCTTGTTATGATGGGAGCTTTTGCCAAATCTTATTTCAGTAATTATATCGACTGTAGTTTCAAATCTAGACTCAGAATTTTTACGTCACTAGAGGGGGACTGTTAGCAGCTATTCCGACTTTCTGATAGAATCCTCCAGAATGTCCAGTCCCTCGTCGATTTCTGATTCCGTGATTGTCAATGGTGGGATTAACCTTATGGCGCTCCTTCCGGTCGAGAGTAGAAGGAGACCTTTTCTGAATGCCCTTTCGATGACCTTGTATCTGAACTTCTCGTTGAATCTTTTAGTCTTCCTATCTCTTACAAAATCTATTGCCAACATGAGGCCTAGCCCCCTGACATCACCCACAACTTCATACCTGTCCTTGAATTCTTTCAGCCTCTTCATTGCATGTGTACCCATATTCTTGGAATTCTTTATGGCTCCGATCTTTTTCAATTGTTCAATAGTGGCAACGCATGCTGCAGATGCTAGTAGATTTCCCCCGAACGTATTGGAATGCATACCTTCCTCCTTGAAGTCCATCTCGCTCCTCAAGACAACTGCTCCCATTGGGATGCCTGATGCTATTGATTTCGCAAGAAGGATCATTTCTGGTTCAACATTAAAGTACTCAGATGCGAAAAATCTCCCTGTTCGGCCGAATCCTGTCTGTACTTCATCAAGCATCAGCGGAATGCCGTGAGAGCCAGCTAGTTTGTGCAGTTCAGTGAAAAAATTCTTTGGTGGTACTATGTACCCCCCTTCTCCGAGGACTGGTTCTACAAGAATACCAGCCACCTCTTCAGGCGGCAGATATGTCTTGAAAAGATAGTCATCAATAAAGTCTATGACCCTGTTCACGAGTTCTGTAGGCTGTTCATATCCATCAATTCCAAAGGGGTTTCTGTAGGGGTCTGGATATGGTACGTGTTCTACTCCGGGCATCGACGGGAAGAAATCCTTATGTTGCAGGGCCTTAGAAGCAGTAAAGCTCAGGGAACCGTGCGTCCTTCCGTGAAAAGATCCTATGAAACCTATAAATTGATGCCTTTTTGAATAAGCCTTAGCTATTTTTATAGCAGCCTCTACGCTTTCTGTTCCGCTGTTTGTAAAAAAGACTTTCTTGTCGAATCTTCCTGGAGTTATGCTAACAAGAGCTTTGGCGGCTTTTGCCTGAATTTCCGCATAAAAATCCGTTCCTGCAAAATGCCAGATCTTATGCAGTTGCTTCTCAACTTCGGAGACAACGTATCTGTCATTATACCCCAAATTTGTAACGCTTATACCGCTCGTAAAATCAAGATAGGTATTGTCGTCGACATCGGTGACGTAAACTCCATTTCCATGCGACCCCACTACAGGCAGCGTCTGGGTGGTAGTTGCCATATATTTACGACTCATTTCTATAATTTCTTTACCCTTCTTTCCGGGAATCTGTGTTCTTATGTTTATCTTGGACTTCCCGTGACCTGTCATGCACACGTATCTTCTATTTCTTATATATCAATGATGGTAAACAAATTTCCAATCTGTTTCAGAATTTTAAAATTGACATTCTGAATTTTTGAAAGAGGCAATGGTATGTGATTATAGAGTGGGCAGGCTCATGGTGAATAAATAAAGTAAGCCAGTTGACCATTACTCTATAATACTCAACATCTATTGAATTATGTGAGAAATACAGAATACTCCGTTGCAAGATCGAGATTGCAATTTAGACCGCTTTTTCAACCAGCAGATAAAACTGTTTTCCATGTTATAGGATTTTCTCCAGCATTAAGGCGAACTGCTTAGGGAGATACATATAATTAGAATCCTTCTTACCCCTACTCCATCCTAGTGAGTGCTTAGGAATTTTCTCATTCAAAACGAGTTTATCCCTATCAAATTCGGAGAGAGTTTTCATTTATTCTGTTAGTCTTATACCGCTCAAAGATAGCAGCTTGAATAGGGTTTTATCTCTTTTTTCCCGAAGGTTATGAAATGCTTTTTTGACGTCTTCTGTTTCAGGAACAGAGATATCTGAATTTGCTTTCTTTCTTTTAATCGTTTTTTTGAAGACTGCCCCTTGTTCTTCAGTTATGTACTCTGGCTCATAAGGAAGTTGAGATAAACTCTAACGCTAATCCCAAAGTATGGAACAGTTTTGTTAATTATTTCCCTCAATTTTCCGATAGGGGTGTCTTCGACAATGAATTTTTTATGTAATTGATTACACTAATTCTATAGTCTTCTGAAAAATTCTGGTTCTTCAACCAGCTTTCAAATTCATTATAGACGGAGTTATAACTGGGTAAAAGCACGGATTCAGGGTCTAGTCTCGCAGGAGTTCGAGGGTTCAAATCCCTCCCATCGCATAACAAAATAGGTTCAATGCGGTAAATCGAAAATGCGGCTATGAGCAACAATCCTTTTCATAAGGACTTGTCTTTGCTTGAATATCGACGTTTCATTAGTTTGACACTAAAATTTCCTCCCTTCAATAAGCCATCCTGGTCAACCAGAGAAAATTTGAGAGAAATTTCATTTATAAGGTGGGTAAAATGGTTTACCATAACCGATATATAATGGATAGATGTGATTGATTCAATGGTAGGATATGATTCTAAGAAACTGGCAGAAGGGACCATACCATTGAGATTAATCGTGTTTCAATCATTTGCAAATATGGCGCCCGGTGCTGTAGTAGGAGTTTTTATGACAGGATTAGCAGGACTAGCGTTGGGATCAATGCCGTTAGTTGCAATAGGAGCATTCGGAATTTTTTTCCTAACATTAAATGCAAACTATCAATACTCGAAAAGAATAGCAAACGCTGGAGGATATTACGGCTACGCTGGGACTGCGATCAACAAATATGCAGGTTTCTACGCGGGTATGTTTTATGCCATGAACGGTATCGTAGGTGGAGCCGCATTTGGGTTCCTTCAGTTTGCAGTGTTTGCGTACTTCCTGTTCCCTACCCTTTCGGCAATACCCTATCTTTGGCTCCTTTTCATGACGGCAGATGCGGTTTTTATAACATTTATAACTTATCGGGGAATAAGATTGAATTTGTTGTATATGACGATTACTGGTATAGCTGAAAGTGCAGTATTGTACGTAGGTGCCTTGGTCTTAATTGCAATGGCAGGACACCACAATAGTCTATCAGTATTCACGCCAGTATACCTAGGAAATAACTATAGTTTATTATTCTTTGCAATAATTGCAAATTTTACTAGCTTTATAGGTGCTGGATCAGTAATCACATTGGCAGAAGAGGCAAAGAAACCTGCTATAACGATTAAAAAAGCCTTAATCTATGTGATTTTCATAGGGGCTCTTCCAATAATTCTTTCGTCTTACGCATTTACCGTAACTTACGGTCCGTTGAATATGGCCACTTTTGCTGGGCTTGCGGACCCAGGATTTTTAATATATTTAGGCCATTTAGGGCCGATATTTGCATACCTGTTTGCAATATTAGTATTAAATAGCTGTCTTTCTGTTGGAGTTGCGATATTTAATGCTACAAGCAGGACTCTATGGGGAATGGCACGTGAGGGGCTGCTACCAAAATCACTCAGCTATGTTCATCCGAGGTTTAAAACTCCAAGCCGCGCTATTATTACCCTTGCCGTAGTTGATTATATAATTGCCTTAGCATCTGTTAAGGCATTTGGCGTTTTTGATGGATTTTTCGTTCTTGCAGTCATTGTTGCAATACCCGTAATGATGGCGCACCTTATCTCAAACGCTGGACTCCCAGTACTTTCATTAAGGGAAAGAATCTTAAAAAACGGGTGGAGAGTATTTACCAACATGGTAGTCCCAATCGCGGCCGTTATAATTATCGCATTCGCTATTGGAGTGTCTGTACATCCATTACCAGTTTGGCCTTATTTACTTGCTCCAATAATTACAGTCGCATGGTTCATTATCGTAACAATAATGGCTGTTGTTTATAGAGCAAGGCTTCCGGACGTCTTCAAAGGAAAACCTGCAAATGTGATCGAAAAGGCTGATGTAGAAGATTAATTTTTATTTTTTCTTTGTGAAATCCATGAGTTGTAACAGTGAGCTTTTTCTAAAAGATTTAGAGAGTCTTATCTCAATTTTTAAAGGCGAACGCAAAAATTTACTTGATTTTGTCGAGTGCTTGCTCAAACGGATAGAACGTTTTGACAGCAAGATTAATTCATATATCAATATAAATGATAAAATTTTGAAACAAGCTGAACGGGTTAGTTCAGACACTCTATTTTCTGGACTCCCAATTGCAGTCAAAGATCTGATAGACACTCGCGGAATAGTAACAACATATGGCTCACCATTTTTCTCAAATCATTTACCAGAAAATGATGCTTTAGCCATTTCATATATTAAAAGAAACGGAGGCATGATTCTCGGGAAGACAAACACTCATCAATTTGCTCTCGGAATAGTAACTCCTCCAACTAAAAATCCGTGGGATTTAAATAGAATTCCTGGAGGATCAAGTGGAGGTTCAGCAGCATCCGTAGCTGCCGGATTGTCCGTGTTATCAATAGGTACCGATACTGGTGGGTCTATCAGGATACCTGCTTCAATGTGTGGAGTTACTGGACTAAAACCATCCTACGGCAGGCTACCCATGGAGGGCGTGTTTCCGGAATCCTTTTCTGAAGATCACTTAGGTCCAATTTGCAGGTATGCGTCAGATTTAAGAATGGTTCTTAAGGGGGTAGGTGCACGTAAAATTCCCAATAGGGGGAGAAAAGTTTTTAAAGTGGGTTTAATCACGAGCTTTTTTGAAGAATCCGATAAAAACATAAAAAATACGGTTATGAAAGCAATAGATAAACTTGAATCTGAAGACATAATAGAAGAAATAACATATTTCGAAATCCCGGACCTCAACAAGCTCAGGAAGTATCATGACATCATGGACATGGCAGAAACGTATTTTCATCATTCTAGAAAGTTCCTTAGAAAAAAATTACAATATCCAAGCGATGTAAAGGAAGAGATAGATTCTGGAGCTCGGATCAGGACACAGGACTATATCTATTCCGTACGATATAAACAGTTTTCTATGACTGAGTTTTCTAGAAATATGAAAGGGACAGATATCCTACTGTCTCCCACCCTTCCAAAATCTAGTCCGACAATCAAAGTGGCACGTAGAATGAAATTAAAAGATCATTTTACCTTTACGAAGTTCCTTACCCCATTCAACTACCTGGGTGTTCCCGCTCTCACAATTCCTTGCGGATTTAGTCTAGGTCTACCAGTAGGCCTTCAGATAATATCTAAGTACGGACACGATACTAATGTTATAGATTTCGGTTCAGAATACCAAAAGGTCTCTGACTGGCATAAGAAAATACCAGAAAAATTTCTTTAAATCTTACAAAAAACCTCGTCTGAATTGAGATACCCCTAGATCATTATCCATATTTCCATTCCAGTAAACAGGTTGACCAATATTTTATAATAATCCAACAAATTGCAAGTTCATGGGAAAGAAAGACTATTCCATAGAAAAATCTCATGGTCTCTTTAAAAGAGCTGAGGCGTCTTTGCCTGGGGGAGTTAATGGAAATATAAAATTCAGAAGCCCTTTTCCTATTTTCCTTGCTAGGGCTAAGGGGGCTCATATATGGGATGTGGATAACAACGAATATATAGATTATGTTCTTTCATATGGGGCTCTAATATTGGGGCACTCCCACCAAGTCGTAACTGAGGCTCTGTCAAAGGTAGTAAGAGAGTATGGCACTATACTATTTGGTAATCCTAACAAAGCAGAGATAGAATTTGGGGAGCTTCTATTAGGAATTTACAACAAAAGGGGAAAAATACGATTCACAAATTCAGGCTTAGAGGCAACACTGCTTGCTGTGAGATTAGCAATGGCATATACAGGAAAGAGAAGGATAGGTAAGTTCGACGGGCATTACCACGGAGCGAATCCCTTTCTACTCTCTAATTACAGACCGATTAATCCAAAGAGCCAAAATGGTGATATTGAAAAGGAGTCAGACAGTCGAGAAGTTAAAGGAGATATACTTGATAACATAGTTGTTCTTCCTTTCAATAATATAGAAAAGACAAGAGAAATATTAGATAAAGAAGATGTAGGTGCAGTAATCTTAGAACCATTTGAGGATGGTTACATACCTGCTAAACAAGAATTCGTAGAATTTTTACGTAAATATACCAAGGAACATGGGTTAATTTTAATCTTTGATGAGGTTAAAACCGGTTTCAGAGTGAGAATTGGCGGTGCAGTTGAGTATTATTCGGTGGTACCAGACTTAATTTGTCTCGGAAAAATAATTGGAGGCGGCTCTCCTATTGGTGCAGTTGTAGGGAATCAGGAAATTATGGACCTTCTCGATCCTAGAAGAGAGAAAAATGACGCGGTATTCCATTCAGGTACATTCAATGGTAATCCTTTAAGCCTGTCTCTAGGAATAGCGACAGTTAAAGAACTGATCTCTAATAACAATTTCAGCAAAATTGAAAAGGTCTCTAAAAACTTAAAGGATGGGATATCAGAGAGCCTTGACAAATTCGGGATCCCACATAGAATATATGGGGAGGGCGGGATTGTAAATTATACGCTGTCAGATGATGAAGTGAGTACGTACCGAGATATAACCGCACAGAATATGCAAAAGAGAAAACAGATAGATGCAAGTATGCTCAGAGAAGGTGTCTATTTAGTACCGGGAAGTAGATATTCACTTAGCTTGGCCCATACACAATCTGATATCGATACTACTATAAGCTCGCTGAATATAGTTTTAAGGGAAATTACAGATAACAACCAGCTCAAGTGAAACAGGTACACGAAATGAGCAAGCTTGTTTCAATGAATACTGCCATTTCCAAACACGTCAATGATGGAGACTCTGTCTACATTACTGGCTTCACTCATCTCATTAACTTTTCCGCTGGACATGAAATCATTAGGCAGAGGAAGAAGAACCTTAAGCTTGTCAGAATGACCCCAGACATCATCTATGACCAGATGATAGCAGCCGGAGTAGCATCAGGTCTCTCTTTTTCATATCTCGGCAATCCAGGCGTTGGTTCGCTACACTGTATAAGGCGGGGAGTAGAGAAGAAGTATCCCAATGCATTAGAGATTGAGGAGTACACCCATGGCAGCTTGATTTCAGCGCTTTTTGCAGGAGGAG
>JAKAXD010000004.1 GCA_021816725.1 Thermoplasmata archaeon | reverse complement strand
CTGAGCAAGCAGGGTCTCCAACTGTTTCTGGAGTGTCTCAGCCTGCTTCATCTGGTCCTGAACATATGGCCCAAGGTTTAGATCAACCATTATGACCCAATGGAAGGATGGAATATTAAATTATAGCATTGGTCTTTCGCAGGAGACTTGATTCAATTAGAAAGGCAGGTTCCTCATAACTTTCATTCCAAATTATGCATCCTTATCCTTCCTTTCCCCACACACATTGCAATATTCGTTTCTTGGTATAGGCAGTGCCTCCATCCTTGGGGTCCAGGCATCTATGTAGACCAGGTCCCCAGATTTTTCATTTCCGAGTATTATCTTCATGGCGGTGGTCACTGCAATCGATGAAATTGCCTTCACGGCGCTTGGCAGCACTCCCTGGATGGTGCAGGAAACGCCTTCCCCCTTGTCAGGGTAACCAAAGCATGAAAGGCAAGAAGTTTTTCCCGGGATGATGGCCTTAACGTATCCAAATGTTCCTTCGACTGCCGTGAATACCCAGGGTATTTTAAGCTTGTATGAGACGGCATTTATGACGCTTCTGGCGTTATAATTGTCCGTTCCGTCCATTATGAGCGTCGAATTTGCAAGGATGCCTTCTGCATTTCCAAACGTCAGCCTCTGGTCGATGGAATCAACGTTCGCGTCCTCATTGATTTTTAGCAATTCTGCCTTCGCCACGTCAACCTTCTTGAGTCCAATGTCACTTTCCTTGTACATTGCCTGCCTGTTCAGGTTGCTGTCCTCTATTATGTCGTCATCAACTATCTTTATGTCCTTAACGCCCATCCTTACCATCATTTCAGCAATTGACGACCCCGTGCCCCCCATTCCTATGACCACTACCGATGCAGATTCAATCTTCTTCTGTCCAGATGGAAATATCTCCCTTACTGCAACCTGGCTGAGATACCTTTCCATGCCCATGGGAAGACATCATAGAAAGGATAATAACCTATCCGCCACTTACCGGGGGGAAAATAGAGATGTTATCGCCATCTGAAACAGTCTTGTCTTCCTTCTCGAACCTGTCGTTCAGCGCCACTAGTGATGTCTTGTCCTCCTTCATTTTCGGGTATTTCCCCCTGATGAATGCCAAGAGTTGCTGAAGAGTCATGTTCTCCACCTCAAGATCCTCTTTCTTTGTTCCTGCATATTCTGCATACTTTGCATAGTACTTAATATGAACTTTCATCTGCCTCCCTCCAGTAAGGAACCCTCGCAGCCACTGCGTTCCTGAAAGAATCAAAGATTCCTACATTATCTTTGCCCTTGAAACTGAAGAGCTGATCTTTCCTGTTCAGGCAAGTCTGGAATTCTCCCTTAGATGTGACCCTGAGCCTTGTGCAGTGGTTGCAGAAATCCGCATTTCTCTGGGGCCTTACAAATTCAACTGTGCCATGCCTGCCACTTTGTGTGAGTACCTTCACCCTCTTCCTGTTGTGCAGTGCGTTGTATTCTACTGATTCGGTAGTTGGCATCAATTTTTTCTCTATTATCCTGAGGTCGTAATGGTACTTCCTGTAATTCTGTCCCATCTCCCCTTCCCTATCAGTTTCATATTCTATAAGCTGGAGTATCGCGCCCTTCTTCGCGGTGAAGTCAATCATGGCATCAATCTGATCGTCGTTTATTCCCTTCAAAACGACAAAATTCACCTTGACCGGAGAAAGGCCCAAGCCAATTGCCGCGTCAATGCCTTCTTCCACAACATCTATGGCATCAACCTTTGTTATATCCACGAACTTGTCCTGCTCTATGGAGTGCATAGATATGTTTATCCTATTCAATCCGGCATCTCGAAGACCCTTCACTCTCTGCTTTAGGAAATAAGCGTTGGTCGTAAGGGATATGTCACCTTCAACGTGCTTCCTTGTCCTTCCTATAATTTCTTCAAGGTCCTTCCTCAGAAGAGGCTCGCCCCCGGTGAACTTAATCCTGTTAACACCGTTCTCCGCAGCTACTGCAACTACCCTCTCAATCTCCTCAGGAGTAAGCGTTGCAGCGTTCTCGTCCGTCCCCTCCATGTGGCAGAAAAAGCACTTGAAGTTGCAGGTTGCATTTACCTGTATCCTGAGACTATTAAGGGGTCTTCCGAAATAGTCATAAAGCATTGTGGTCTTCAACTGATTCCGGTATCAATACTTTGTGAAGTGTTAAACACAAAAAGAGTCTTCAATGCCACGATTCACTTCCATCCACAAAGTGGTCCTTCTTCCATATGGGAAGCCTTTCCTTGATTGCATCAACTATGAATTTGCACCCATCAAAACCCTCCTTCCTGTGAGTGGAATTCACGGCAACAAACAGTGAAGTCTCTCCAGGCTTGACAATCCCGATCCTGTGGATTGCAATTGCGTCTATGAGGCCGTATTTCTCCTTTGCCTCTTCAAGTATCTTGTTTATCTCCACAGTTGCAAGCTTTTCATCAGCATCGTAGAACAGATGGGATAGTTCTCTGGACGACTCAGTATTCCTTACTATTCCCTGAAATGTAACAGTTGAACCCACGTTCAGTTCCCTTGGCTCCAATAATTTGGAAGCGTCAATGGATTCTCTCTGGATTACTCCTTTCACGAACGCATATGCCGCTTCCAATAATCAATTTTCTCTAGTCAATTGAAACAAAAAAGGACGGGGAAAGTAGAGTTCAGACGTCGAATTTTACCCCCTGTGCGAGGGGAATGTCCTTTCCCCAGTTTATGGTGACAGTCTGCCTCCTTGCATAGCTCTTCCAGGCATCGCTCCCACTCTCCCTGCCTCCACCCGTATCCTTCTCCCCGCCGAATGCTCCCCCTATCTCAGCCCCTGCCGTGGCAGTGTTCACATTCGCGAGCCCGCAGTCACTTCCCTTGGCAGACAGGAACATTTCTTCTTCACCAAGGTCCGTTGTATAAATGCTGGAAGACAGTCCCTGCGGTACAGCATTGTGTATCCTAATGGCTTCGTCCAAAGTCTTGTACTTGAAGACGTATAGTATCGGTGCGAAAGTCTCCTCGCAGGTGATAGGCGTGACCTTTGGCATCTCGATGATTGTAGGCTGGACAAAGAACCCACCTTCAAGTCCCTTGATTGTTGCTACCTTGCCTCCCACCAGTACCTTCCCTCCCTCCTTTGTAGCCCTCTTCACTGCTTCATTGAAATTCTTGACTGCAGTATCGTCTATCAGGGGACCGACTAAAACGCCTTTCTCAAGCGGATTCCCCACCTTCACCATCCTGTAAATTCCTACCAGCTTTGATACAAACTCCTTGTAAATCTTCTCATCAACTATGATCCTCCTTGTGGTAGTACATCTCTGGCCTGCTGTAGCCATGGAGCCGAACGCCACCCCCTTCAGAGAAAGTGGAATGTTTGCCTTGGATGTTACGATGGAGCCGTTGTTTCCACCCAGTTCAAGTATCGTCTTCCCGAATCTCCTTGCGACAGTTTCGGAAACGATCCTTCCAGACTTGACCGAACCCGTAAATGAGACCAGTTTTACTCTGCTGTCAGCAGACATCATGTTTCCTATTTCGCTTCCGCTCCCTGTCAGCAGGCTGAATACTTCCGGATAGTGATTCTCCCTTATCACCTTGGTGACTATCTTCATCACTGAAATAGCCGTCAGTATGGCTTTGGACGAAGGCTTCCAGATAACTACATCCCCCACCACTGCAGCTATGAAAGAATTCCAGGACCATACGGACGAAGGGAAGTTGAATGATGTTATGACCCCAATGACGCCAAGTGGAAGGTACTGCTCGTACATCCGGTGTTCATACCTCTCGCTGGCCATTTGCAGTCCATGCAGCTGCCTCGACAACCCAACTGCGAAGTCAGCGATATCGATCATCTCCTGTATTTCCCCCTCACCCTCTACCGTTGTCTTCCCTGTTTCAAGCGAAACAATTTTTCCAAGACTCTGCTTCTCCTTCCTGAGTTCGTTTCCTATCAGCCTTACGAGCTCACCCCTCTGTGGCGGTGTGAGTTTCAGCCATTCTTCGTATGCCCTCTCCGCATTCCTCACCACAAGCTCGTAATCGGACTTCGAGCCTGTCATGACTGCCGCTATATTTTTACCGTCTATAGGGCTGATTGACTGGACGGTCCTTCCGGATGGCTTCTTGACCCATCCTCCCGCGTAAATGCCAGAGTTGATCGAGTTCAAACTCAATTCCTTCAATATTTCACCTCTAAGCTTGCTTAAATCGGTTGACATCTTTACCTCATCTTTTTAATAGTAAAGTCTTTTACGCACATACCCCAATGGGCTTGTAGTGTAATCTGGATAGCACAGAAGCCTCCGGAGCTTCTAATTCGGGTTCAAATCCCGACAAGCCCGTACACAACGAAGGTTAGATTCTCTAGATAAACCGAATGCACGTAATGGTCAAAATGACTATACTACTCCTCAAAATCAATGACTTTGGAATAACAATCAACACTTCCACCTTTGTATCCAAAAATCACTAAGGCCCTATTTTGCCTCCTCAATGCAGCCTTCCATATATTTTATGCTTCTGACGTTCGCAGGTTCCACAATCGTTTCTTCTAATTTGTTAAGTGACCTCTTTCCCTTCTTCAAGGAGATCGTGTTTATGGCTTGTATCCCTGATTATCGTTTCCTTTTATATCATTAGAAATTTCTATACTTTATCCTCGAATGAAGCACCATAAGTAAACCTCAAACCCAAGACAAAAGGTGAATTTCCAGCCAATTTAGGTCGAGATACTCGAGCTCGGACAGGAAGTATCCCAGCGCGTCCATAAAGGTAACCCTGGCATTCCTTATAGCATTTGCCGCTCTACTGAAGCTCTGCTTCAGGCCCAATAGAAGAAACATTGACTTTAAATCGAAGAAGAGATTTGAATTCCCTTTTCACAATATGGCAATCTCAGAGATTTTTACACTCAAACAAGCATAGTTGCTGTTATTATAATGTAGCGCAGGACTGGGCTCCTTATGGTGATGAAGTAAAGTAGGGTCGCGATTAATATGGGAGGTTTTTGTTTTGACCCATTAGTAGATAATTTAACGCTGGGCCTGTATCACGAGTCCAAGTTCGAGTGTTTATGAAAAACTTGCGCTCCTCATCGAGATATCGGCTTTGGTTGAAACGAAGCTACGCAGGCAAAAACAAGGGAACAGGTTAATTTAATATCTATTTTCATACTCCTCTGTTTGAGTGGTATGGAATTGGAATGGAAAATGAAGGTGGGTATTGGGCTCATGATTGCAGGTGTTATCTTCTACCTCCTCAATTTTGTCGGTTTCCTGACATATCCTCCAGGACCTAAAAATGGAACTGTGTGGAATGTAGGTTACATTTTGTTTGTCATACTCTTTATCATTGGGGTAACATCAATAGTGGTGCAGGTGCGGGACAAAAGGGCACTCAAAAGAATTACTTCAGAGTTGCAGAAATAGTTCTAGACGATGGAACTTATGACATCATATTCCACAGATCACTGAAATACGCTACCAGATAACATGGAAGGCAAAACCTTAAGTAAGCCAAAAAGAATCGAACGAACTATGAAGAAGAGGGCCATCGTTCCTCCGATATTGGCTGTCGTGATCATAGTCGTCATCGTTCTCATGGGAACGTTCACCCCATTACTCTCCATCCTCAATCCCTCCACGGGTGTTATCCAGAATTCAAGGAATCTTGTAATAGGAAACGAATCATATTCACTTCCAGGCCTGACCGGAAAGGTTACTGTCATACAGGATAGTTCGGGCGTGTTTCACTTTTATGCCCCTAATATTGAGAGCTTATATTTCGCCCTCGGATTTGTCCAGGCGAAGGAAAGACTCGAACAGCTTGAAGTGTTCGGACTGGAAGGGATGGGGCAAATGTCAAAAATTTTCGGTGCCTCATACCAGAACTACGACAGATTCCAGACCCTTACAGGGGCTCCAATAACTGCGGAAAAGGATTGGAACAGCGTTGTCAGCAATGCATCAACCAATTCTACCGACCTTCTCACCGCGGAGGCCATGACTGCCTATTCTGCAGGCATAAACTCTTACATCAATTATTCTACCACGAATCATCTGACCCCTGTTCTATTCAAGCTCCTTGGCGTGCAGCCGTATTACTGGACGCCGGTGTATTCATATGCGGTACAGGAAATAATGACGCAGCAGCTGGAGTTCGGAGATGAGGGGCTCAAGCTCTCAATCATTCACAGTCTCCTGGGTAACTATACTTACGATCTTTTCCCGACTTTCTCGCCAGTCCAGTCCTACTATTACGCAGGGTATGGGGGCATCCCAAACGCAACGGTGCTGAATATGTCGCACAACACATATCCCGTCAATTCAACCGTCCTATCCCTGGCGAATGATCTGTTGCAGCAATTCCGCTACGATCCCCCAACTTATTTCCCTCTTCCCACGATTGACCACAGCAATGAAATCGTTATTGCAGGCAACAGGACCACTACGGGCTCACCAATACTCATGGGTGGCCCTGTCCTTGGATTCTCCCTTCCTGCAATATGGTTCCAGGTGCAACTAGTAGCACCCGGGATTGACGTGTATGGTGTTGTCCTTCCGGGGGCACCTGCAGTCATAATAGGCTTTAACCAGAATATTGCATGGACCCTGACGGATACCCAGGCCATTGCTGATGGCACATTCTTCTTCGAGCAGAAGATAGTGGGGAGCGATTACGAATGGAATGGTACTCTCCATCCTTTGATTGAATACAAGATCAACGGCCTAGACGTGAACTGGACAAACCTGGGACCAGTAATGGTACAGAATGGGAGCACATCCATTGTGATGGACTGGATGGGGAACATTGTCAGCAATGGGATAGGTTCCCTTCTTGAGATAAATTCTGCCTCCAACTGGACACAGTTCAGGAACGACCTTTCCATATGGAAAGCTCCGTACCAGAATTTTGCGTTCGCGAACAGGACTACTATCGCCGACATCTCCCCTGCCTTCTACCCGATATTTTCCGGGAAGACATACAATCCTGCTGCAATCATGCCTGGGGATGGAAGCGAATTCATCTCTGGTTCCATTCCATATTCCTCTGTGCCACAGGTAGTGAACCCTCCCCAGGGTTTCATAGTGAGCTCAAACCAGAGGCAGGTCGGGCCTTCCTATCCTTACTGGTTCGGCATGACCAACAGCTTCTCAGACGGATATAGGGCTCAGATGGAAGTCAACTACCTTGAACAGCATTCCCTCGTATCGGTGAATAACGTCATAAATTTCCAGGGGACAAATTACACTGACTATGAAGCAGAAGCTGCAGTTCCTCACCTGCTTTCCTACATGAGTGACAGCTCAAATGCAACGGTGGCAAGGGCCTATTCGCTTCTATCGCATTGGAACTATAACATGACCGAGAATTCCCTTGCTGCTTCCGTATGGTTTTTCACTTATGAGTTCCTTTTCAACAACACATTCCTTCCTTTCCTTGGGGATCATGGGTGGTTCAAATACAACAATTCTCTAGGCATCCCGTCGGCAATGGGTGGCAGCCTTCCAAACACCTCTGGATATGCATCTATGGAGGACGTTCTCCTAAATATCATTATCAACGGTTCAGCAGAACCATTCTCCAATCTGTCTATGAAGAGCCTCGTTTCTGAATCTGTGATAGAGGCCATGCAGTATCTTGAATCCAGATATCCTTCAGGGAATTATACTTGGGGCCGCTTCTACGGATTCCTGTTCCCGAATCTTTTCGGCCTTTCTGAATTCAACGTGGGCCCAATACCAAAAGGTGGGGACTTCAATACTCCCAACGACGCTTCCGGCGTGGGTCCAAGCAATTATCCGACGGGTGGCCAGAGCTGGGAGATGGTTGCAAACCTCAGCAACATCTCTGACTCATTCGGCGTCTATCCAGGTGGACAGAGCGAGAATCCGGAGAGTCAGTTGTATTCAAATTATGTAAATGACTGGATTAACGGCACATATCTTCCTCTTGCGTTCTACCCTTCACAATCATTATTTCCGAGGAGCGATGTGATGTCAGTCATTACTCTGAATCCAGGGGGTTCATCATGAAAATTGGGGATACTAGCGGTCGCCTG
This sequence comes from Thermoplasmata archaeon, assembly GCA_021816725.1. GTDB lineage: Archaea > Thermoplasmatota > Thermoplasmata > Thermoplasmatales. The sequence continues at coordinate 84,885 of JAKAXD010000004.1, read as the reverse complement.
ATTGCCATCGTGATAACAGCAGTGGTCGCATTCGCGTTAATGCTTACGGGGATATGGTATACCGTCATCATAGCCGGATTAGTTGCGTCGTTGCTTGTGAGAAGGGGGTATGTCGTATCTGTAATCTCCTCAATCTTAGGAGGCATCATAGCAGTATTACTGGTATTCCTCACCATACCCTCAGGATACCTTGGCCCTGTGCTTAGCGAAGTTGCTGCAATATCTGGAATAGGTTCTGCCGTGCTACTGGCATTGATGTTCCTTGTCACGGCAGCACTTGCTTTATCAGGATCCCTGGTGGGAACTTTCATTGCCAAAAATACCGCAATTAACAGGAGAAGGAATTAGCACATTAACATCTCATCCTTGCTGCAAATGGAATAGGTTCCTGCATCTTTGTTGATCCATGAGTTAGCTAACTCACTAGAATGCTAGGTCAAGAATGCGCTAAGGAAGCATCACGCGTCCATAACTAAAATCTACCGACATTAGATTTCCATCACGGCATTTTGCAGATCCTCGGGTAATCATAATATACTTTCCATCCATATTTGGCGGTGGAAAAACCATCATTTTTCAAGAGGTTCACTAGCGTCGGGGAAAGGAACATACTAGGCAGGTTCACCGTATTTCCAGATCTTGGAACGGAAGTTGCCGATTTCCTTGTCAAGATGATGCAGAGCGATCCAAAGGAAATGGATGTACTGAACGAAAAGGTGAAAATGAAGGAAAGGGAAGGGGATGATCTTTCCGAAAATTTCAGCGTCCTGATTACGAGAGGGGCAATAAATCCAAGCTTGATAGACAATCTTCTCTTCCTCGTTAACAGGCTGGATGACATTATAGACAGGTCATATTACCTGAGCAGGGAGATTAAGAGAATGAATCTTGGCTATTTGCAGAGCAATGGGAACCTGGGGAAGGTGCTTGAGTCTCCCTACAGGATGTTCGTCCACATGCTGACGTCTGGCAAGGACGCGTTTGCTGCACTGAAGGGAATGCTAACGGAATCTGATATGGGCAAGATCAACGAATACAAGAAGAAGATAGAGATCATAGAGGAAGCAGTGGACGACATGAAGGATTCCGTCCTGGATGATACTTACAAGAATGCAGACAAGATGAACTACATAGTTTTCAACCATGTGACAAGCATGGTCCATAAGATAGACGATATGGTAGACGATTGCGAGGATGCGGCCGATCTCATACTCTCAATCTACAAATCACTGACAGGATAGAATGCAGCTTTTCCTGCTAACTGTTTTGCTAGGGGCGATACTGACTATCCTAGTTTCCGGAAACAATCTGTCAGTTTCGGTCGGTACAGTTGTTGGCGCGAGGATCATAAGGAGATGGACTGGTGTCCTGATAGGCATAGTCGGTTACGTATCGGGGCTCTTGCTGGAGGGAGAAAGCCTGAGATATGCAGCAACTGCCCTCCTGCCTCATTCCTACTATTTCATTTCAATAGCGCTCCTCATCTCCATCACAGCGTTCATAATTGCGACACTGCTAAGAGCGCCGCTGTCACTGACAATGGTCCTTGTCGGCTCCGTCATCGGCATTTCAATTCATGCTGGCAGGATACCAGACCAGGGCCTATTGCTGCTCATCGTTGCAATGTGGATAATCTCCCCTATCCTGTCCATAGCAATTTCCTATCTTTCCAATAAGGTCCTGATCAAGAATCCCCCCAAGGACATCTGGAAGACAGCGATCTCCATGAAGGGATTGCTTGTTGCCGCATCCTTCTTCACGTCATTCACCCTTGGGGCAAACACCCTCGGTTTCATCCTGAATCTACTAGGAGGCAGTTTAGTTGTCGTGATTGTAATGGTGATCGGGATAATCATCGGCTCTGTTTTCCTGAGCAGGGGGGTCATCAAGAGGGTCGGTGAAGAAATGTACAGCATGCGATATTCAAGTGCAACAATCTCCCTGTTAAGCAGCGCGATACTTGTTGAGGTTGCTACTTTATTGGGCGTCCCATTATCCAACAGCCAGACATTGTCTGCCAGCGTTGTGGGCAGCGGTCTCTCCTACAGCTTCAAGGCAATCAACATGAGACCGTTCATGTTGATCGTAGCCACGTGGATAATCTCAACCTTCCTAGGATTTTTCCTCGGATACATACTTTGAAAAATCCGGGCATTCGGAGAGCAGTGGAATAAGTTTCCTTCAAATTCATCATGAATCCATTCAATACCCGGGACTAAAAATTGGGAAGTGCATTTTGAAGAATTCAAAATTTTGGAGAAATTAAAAAAAGAAATCTTTACGGCGGCTTCAGCAGGTGCTGCGGAACAGCCTCAATTGCAGTCAATGCGGCCAAGACTGAAGACACTATAATGCCAACCCAGACTTGTCTAGGGTTAATAATCCAAATATATAGTGGGCCCTCTAACGGTTATTGATATCCAGAAGGTTCTTGAAGGATTGATCTTCATCCCTTATTTTAGGAGCTTCCTCAATTCCTTCTTGTCCGCTTTCCCCGTGCTTGTCTTTGGCATTGAATCAATGAAGACAATCTCATCAGGTATCCACCATTTCTGTATCCTTCCTACATCCATGAATTTGTTGAGATGATCATAAACGTCGCCATCCTTAATCGGCTCGCTCCTCACGATAAAAGCAACTGGCCTCTCCCCCCACTTCTCGTGCGGCTTACCAATCACAGCAACCTCTCCCACCCCTTTCAGCTCGCTGATTGCGTTTTCAAGTACAAGGGACGGTATGAACTCCCCTCCGCTCTTGACAGCATCCTTCTCCCTGTCCACTATAGAAATGTATCCATTCTGATGTATTACAGCAAGATCACCCGTGTGAAGCCACCCTCCTCTCCAGAGCTCTTCTGTCTTTTGAGGATCCTTGAAATATCCTGATGTCAACCATGGGGAATGGACAACAATCTCTCCTATGCTCTTGCCGTCTGCAGGCACGTCCTTCATGTCCTTGTCTATGACCCTTAGATTGACCATCGGAACGGGTATTCCGGTTGTTATGGAGTAATTGAACTTTGTTTCTTCGTCAGCTTTCTTCAAAGCGTCGTTATAAATGGCTATTGTGAGGAGAGGTGCAGTTTCCGACAAGCCGTAGGCGCCTATGGTTGTAATGCCGAACGATTTTGCCTTCAGCGCCAGTCCCCTCGGTAGGGCTGCTCCCCCTATAACCACCTTCCACCCCTTCAGATGTTCTCTGTATTCCTCCAGATTGGGGGAAGAGAGTATCATGTAAAGTATTGAGGGAACCATTGCTGAAAATTTGATATTTTCATTCTTGACCAGCTCAAGTATAGTGCCTACATCGTACTTTCCAGGAAGGACGTACCTATTCCCATTCATGAGGGCCATGTACGGTATTCCCCAGGAATGAACGTGGAACATGGGAACAAGTATAAGGAAATTATCTGTTCTCCCAACGTTGATGGGGGCGAAATTTATGCCGTTCGCAAGTGCCAGTGTGTGCATAAAGAGGTTCTTGTGAGTGAAGGTGACGCCCTTTGGAAGGCCAGTCGTCCCAGAGGTGTAAAATATGGTTGCCACAGTGTTTTCATCGAGATCAGGGAAGTCATATTTCTCATTCTTCACTATATCATTGTACTGGTAGTTTGGTCCAAGGGAGGTTGATACAGTCTCACTGTCATCGCTGTATACCACCCAACCTTTGATAAAATCGAACAGCTGCCTATTCTTTTCAAGTATAGGAACAAATTCATCCCTGACAATGACGTATTTGTCCTCCGCATGATTCATCGTGTAATAGATGAGTTCCGGTGGATATCTAATGTTGACAGTATGAAGTATGGCACCCATCATCGGGACTGCGTAGTATGCTTCCATGTACTTGTCTGTATCCCAGTCGATAACTGCAACCGTATCCCCCTGTTTCACTCCTATTTCGCTCAGCCCAGAGGCGAGCCCATTTACCTTCTGGAAGAATTTCGAATACGTCGTCTTCCTCTTGTTCTTGTAGAGAATCTCAGTGTCTGAGAAATTTCTTGGAGTGTTCGAAAAAAGGTTCCTGAGGTTGAGGTTGAAATCAAATTTATCCGACATCCCTTTAGTATGTTAACGAGGATATAATAAAGTTTCCCTCTCAGGTTTTGCTCTTTACCTTGTTGGCATTGGATCTTTAAAGCTCTCTGTGCAAAGTTTTGCAAATCAAGCGTCGTGCATCATGCATACGATAGAACCTATGAATTATTTTCATGACAACTTCTGACGAATATTCTTCAGGAAGGACATGCAAGAACGCATTGATGCCACAAATTGCAAAGGGCCATTCTTGGTCTCAGGGGCCTTCATTTATGCTTTCCCGATAAGAGGCAAAGTGGAATCATCGAAAGTGGAAACTTAAGCGCCTATCTTAAATCCCTCAATGGCTTTGTATAATTGCTCATCAACGGGTATGCATGAAATACGTAAAATTTGGCAACACATCAGTTCAGAGGAAGGAAAACTGGGATACCTGCGCTTCCAAGATGAAGTCAAAGAATGCTATTACAGGAAGGCGGGTCATTTTCTATGCCCTCTTGATATCAGCAATATTGTTGATCTCGACTGCTCTCACATTAGATTATGAAAAAAACTTTTACAGCTCTTCCCCAGAAAAACAGCAAGCAATGACCGGTCTTATCGTGCCGTTATATTTTGACCCGAACGGATCATGGGACGAACTGATCAGCATCCATAAACAATACCCTGATGTCCCGATGGTAGTAATAATCAATCCAGAGAACGGGTCAGGAAACAACATATCGGAATCATACGTCTACTGGACTCAGATGTTGAAGTCATCAGGCATCGTAGTGCTGGGATACATCTATACGTCCTACGGTATGCGCTCTCCTGATGCAATAGAACAACAGGCATTGAATTATTCCGCATGGTACAAGGTTAGTGGAATCTTCCTGGACGAAGTTTCGGATAATCCTTCTGAAGCTCTATTCTATAATGATTTAGCATCCCGCATAAGGGCAATTGGGCTGGGATATATTGTTGGCAACCCAGGCACATATTCTCCAAATTCCATCTCCTCTTGCTTCAATGTAACTGTCCTCTATGAGAATCCTGGATTGCCCGGTCCGGGAAGTTTCCTTTCCATAGTCAACGGAAATCCAAGATCAAACTCGTCAATGATAAGCTTCAACGTTCCGTATCTGGAGCCGTCTTGGTTTGGTTCGGCAACAAAGTACTTTTCTTTTGTGTACATAACCAATCTTGGCTTACCGAATCCCTACTGCGGTCTTCCATCATACATCATAAGTGAAGTGCAGATGCTCTCGCTTCAATAAATGAAGGTCGGCTTAATGGAATGGGATTAAGGGGGAACAAAATCACTCTGCAGAAGAGAAATTGTAGCGCCATTCCTTTTTGTGGTAATGAAAGACTACTGGGAAGAGGCAATCCAGGGAGTAAATAAAGAGGTTCTATATATTCTACGTTGCACAACATACATCTATTAAAGAAATTGCATGACGATTAACTCTCTCCCAACCTTCTCGCCGTGGTGTTAAATGAATAGCATTGACGGAGATGTGGAGAGGATTGTGGATTCCTTGAATAAATCCAAACCCTCTGGCTTCCACTACAAGACGTGGTTGACAGCGGGGATGGGGTTCTTTACTGATGCATACGATCTCTTCATAATAGGTGTTGTTCTATCTATACTTCCCTTGGCAGGGTGGAATAAGTTCACGACATTTGAGACGTCCTTGGTGGCTTCTACAGCACTCATAGCAGCTGTAGTTGGTGCAACGATATTCGGTAGGCTCCTGGACATTCTTGGAAGGAAGGCAGTATATGGGCTGGAGCTCATAATACTCGTAATAGGAGCGATAGGAAGCGCATTTCTCGTACCTGTGAACGGAATTTACTTCCTCATAGCTTGGAGATTCCTGCTGGGAATAGGTATTGGAGGGGATTATGCAACAAGTTCAGTGATCATGAGCGAGTACTCGAATACCAAGAACAGGGGGAGATTCATAGGAATGGTATTTTCCATGCAGAGCCTGGGACTGGTGTCCGGCCCATTGGTTGCACTAGCATTCCTGACGACTGGAGTATATCCGGGGATAACATGGAAGCTTCTGCTCGCAATTGGCGCGATACCTGCAGCAGTGGTAATATACTACAGAAGAAAGATGCCAGAACCTCCTAAATACACTGCAATAGTGAGGGGGAAACTGGACAAGGCTACCAGGGACCTGGACAAATACACGAACATGAACGTCTCAGTGACAAAGAAAAATTCCGTGGCCAAGAGTCATATGACGTTGAAGAGAATGCTGACGGACCCCAAATTGATCGGGCTTATAATTGTGACTGCAGGAACCTGGTTCCTAATGGACTGGGCATTGTACGGCAACAGCATCATGTCTAGCGAGATGCTAGGATTCCTGGTTCCATCCAGTATCACAGGGATTGCACATGTCATAAGGAGCACCGAATACAGTGCATTGATCTTCGGTGTTGCAGCACTTCCGGGATACTGGCTGGCAACTTTTACTATGGATAGGATAGGCAGAAAGCCAATACAGATCGTGGGTTTTGCCATGATGGCCATCTCATTTGGAATCCTAGGGATATTCACATTCCTTACAACTTCAGCTTACGTGCTTCAGTTCCTTGTCCTGTACGGGATCAGCTATTTCTTCATTGAGTTCGGACCAAATGTCACAACATTCGTCGTGCCTCCTGAGGTATTCCCCATATCCGCCAGGGGGACCGGTTCAGGCATAGCTGCAGCGGGTGGAAAAATTGGTGCTTTCATAGGAACGTTCCTCAACATATACATAACGGCCCAGTTCCACCTGAAAGGTCTATTCCTGGTACTCTCAGCACTTGCAGCGTTGGGGTTGATACTGACGATAATCCTTTTGCCAGAGCCTAAGGGAAAATCACTGGAGGAATCATCCAGGGATTCAGCATACCTTGAGGACGTGGAAGCAGCGGCCCTGGTAGGAAGGTAAAACACCCAATTATTTTATTTTTTATTCTATACTCAAAACCAGTCAAAATCTTTAAATGATCAGTGGCAGCGGATCTAACTGTACTATCCATGGCAAGGCCTGAAGGCTGCGAAAGAGGAAGTTAACGGATTTCTTGAAGACAAGGCAGGCGAGCTCCTAGTGCCTACAAATTTCATCACAACAGAGTCCAGATTGCGGGCGACAGTTATTGACCCCCGCAATAGACCATGAAGTTGAGGAAATACCTCTTCCCATATCCACTTAGCTGTCATCGGTCCAAGCAGAAATTGTACGTAAGGGAAACGATTAAATGAAACATTTTATCAATAATTGGGAGGATCAAATGAATAGAGGATTGGAAATAGCATTCAATGTTTCCGATAAGGACCAATTGGAGATAACGGAAGCACTGGCAAATATTGTAGGCAATGAATTCATGAAAAAAATGGAGATAGATTGGAGGATATTCCACGTCAAGATCGATAATGAGAAGTTCTTCAAGGTATGCTTCATAGGACCCAAGATGAGCAAACTACATCCCCTCGTTGAAGATGAAGTCAGGAACAGGTTCAACGAACTATCCAAGAACACAAAAGAGGAACTTATGAAGAACTACAGGGAAGAAAGAAGGGAGCCGTCATTCAAAGTTCAGCATTCAATGGAAGTTACTGAGGAGTACGACCTGTGGCAGGACAATTTTTGGTCATACTTGTAGGAAAATGGATCAGGCAAAGTGCCTGCAACATTGGTTCGATTTGACTAATTGTTAGCACTGGCGAATCATTATATAATCCCTATAAATTAGGGTAAGTGAAAAATCTTAACCAAAGCTTAACTGACTCTTCAGAAAGAGATGAATTGGTAGACAATCTGGAGAGAATGACAGATGACGTTATGCTTTGGCGACATAAGCTGCTAAGGAATGAAAGGCTCACGAGGCCTGGTCTTTTCATAATGTATTTTGTCAGCAGCAAGGGTCCTTTGAGGCTCAAGGAGTGCTCAGCAAGCCTCGGAGTTTCAAAGCCAACAGTTACAAAGATAGTTGACAATCTGGAGAAGGACGGGTTCGTTACTAGAATAAAGGAAGGGGAAGACAGGAGGAATTACTACGTCCATCTGACGGATGAGGGAAGGAAGAGACTGGAATCCCTGAATTATCAGCTCGAGGAAGTTTTCAGGAAAGCAACAGATGGCCTGGCGGTTGAGGACGTCAGGAGACTGAATCTGTCCTTGAGATCTATCAGGGAGAAACTAGGATCCATATCAAAACAGGGTTCAAAGAGTGATTAGGATGTATGAAAATGTCAATGGGGATGGAGAGTTCGACAAGCATTATACAAACAGGGTGATGGCTCTACTTGCATTCATAGTTATCATAGTGATGTACGTGGAGGGAATGCTGACGCCGTCGTTGAGGAGTATAGCAACAGGGTTTGGCGTCAGCGCCTCTCAGGTAAGCCTGGTACTATCAAGCTACCTGGTGGGAGGGGTGGCCCTCACTCCGGTCATTGGTAAGCTGGGGGACATTTACGGTAAGAAGAAGATGCTTTCGATCTCAATGATTGTATATGCCATATTCGTTTCTATCACAGGATTCTCACCCAACTTCACCTTCATGGTTGTTTCTAGGACAATACAGGGCATTGGCCTCACCATACTCCCACTCGGAATGAGCCTCATAAGGGAGGAGTTCCCGAAGGAGATGGTACCGAAAGCACAGGCTCTTATAAGTGCAATGTTCGGTGCTGGATTTGCGGTAAGTTTGCCTCTGGGTTCCCTCGTTTCAAATGACTTCGGATGGAGGTGGACCTACCACAGTGCAGTGCCTTTCGTAATTGCAGCCACGATCATAGCTATAATAATGATCAAGGAGTCAAGATACAAGAGGCCCGACGTAAGAATAGATTATGTCGGGGCATCATTACTCGCAATCGTGCTCGGAATGTTCGTTTTCGGTCTATCTCAGGGACCTGTATGGGGATGGGGCTCAATCAGCGTAGTGACGATGTTCGTCATATCAGCATTACTTGTAGTTCCATTGGTCTTATATGAATTCAGGTACACGAAGGCAGGTGGAGAAGCGATAATGAATTTCAGGTTGCTGTCGCAGAGGAATGTTATGGTAACCAATCTTGCAATAGCTATCTCTGGTATGGGAATGTTCCTTGCCATGCAGGCTCTTACGTACAGGTTTGAGCTGCCAGCACCTGATGGCTTGGGCAAGAGCATTCTAGCCACTGGCCTATCCCTGGTTCCATTTGCGATCGGTATGATTATCTTCGCTCCGATCACAGGTCAGTTGATATCGAGGGTGGGAGTGAAACCATTTGCTGTATTAGGCAGCGTTATTGCAGCAGCAGGTTTCCTAATGCAGGCATTTGCGCCTTCCTACACAATGGTCATGGTATACGAATTCGTAACCGGGTCAGGATTGTCAATGTTGAATGCATCGGTGATAAACTACCTTATACTGACGGTGCACCCGAAGGATATGGGGCTTGCAACCGGGATGAACGGTACTTTCAGGAACGTGGGCAGCGCGATCGGGGCCCCTACAGCTGGATCGCTTCTCTCAACCTTCACTGCCACCTATACGGTAGGTTACATCGGGACTCACCCTATAAGGGAAGTTCTTCCTTCGCACATGGCCTTCTATTATGCATTCATCATTGCAGCAGTCACCTTCGTAGCTGGATTGGTAATAATATACTTTGGAGAGGAAGTTCTTGGCAGGAAATCTAAAATGGAAACAGAGAAGAGGGTCTACGAAGTGGAATATCAGACCAAATGAACTAAGTCTTTTTTTCTGAACAATACTCAGGGTTAACGGTGGTCCTTCGCGTTCAGATGGGGCCGATCGGATTTGGACCGACGACCTCCCGGTTATCAGCCGGGTGCTCTAACCAATCTAAGCTACGGCCCCTGAGTTCGTAAATTGCCTAAAATATTAATGTTTTTACCAAGAAGGTACTAAAAAAACGTTAGAGTGAAAAAAATTAGAGGGATGTATCTTCTAGGATCTCCCTCGCAATTCCCTTAACTTCCTCTTCAATTTTCTCGATTTTAGTGTACATCTTTCATCTGTATGATAATTGTCTGACAAATACAAATACTTTACTGCAATAATGTCCTTCAGTTCATGTGCCACTCCACCTAACCGTTTCCTAATTTTAATGGCAATGATGGGTCATTTAGAACATTTTAAAATTCGTTCAAAACTGAAATATATGCCGAATAACTGTCTATACATGGCCAACCAGTTTTATGCCTTGTGGGGGGACAAAGATGCCAATTATGAAATGAACGGAACCCTCATGAATTTCATCAAAGGAAAGGTTGGATTGAATGAAGATAAGATCATCTGGTCAGGTCTTGTTGACGTTCAGGACTTAGGGACGTCAGAGGAACTCAGGAAGCTGCTTCTAAGCAGTGTATCAAATGAACACATCTCCTTCGATTCCACGGATAGGCTTAGGCATTCCATAGGCAGAGGAGGACTTGATTACATCAGGTTGATGGATAGGGAGGAGGTAAAGGCCGTGGATGCTGTTGTTTACCCAACAGAAGATGAAATCATAAATCTTGTGAAGATGGCTGGGGATAAGATAGAGCTGGTACCCTTTGGTGGAGGGACTACAGTTACTGGTGGAGTGTCCCCGTCAGGAACCAGAAGGTTTTCCGTCAGTATCGATACCGCTAGACTTGACTCCATTATTCTGCATAGCGGAAACAACGTTCTGGAGGTCGGAGCGGGCGTTAAGGGACCGAAGCTGGAGGAGGAAATCAACAAGCTCGGGATGACTCTCGGCAACTTCCCGGAATCGTTTTATTATTCCACGGTGGGAGGGTGGATTGCTACTAACGCGGCCGGACAGGAATCCAATAGGTATGGGAAGATGAGGGATATGGTAATCGGTCTGAGGATGCAATCTCCTACAGGCACCTACCAGGACAGGATAGTACCAGGTGAATCTGCGTTCTTCAGGCTATCTGACATTGCAATAGGGAGTGAAGGAGCATTAGGCATAATTACAAGGGCATGGCTGAAGGTGCACAAGAAACCAGACAGGTCATTCTACAGGGCGTATATGTTCAATTCGTTCAGTGAAGGGCTGGAATCGCTTCGGAAGAAGTTCACCGGTGGACAGGTGCCCACGATATCGAGATTATCCGACGAGGATGAAACAGAACTTTCCCTGATGGGTGTCGAAGACAAATTCCTCAATAACCTCTTCAAGAGATATGTGAACTTCAGGATGAATGACAAAAGGGGAGCAATGCTTATTGCCATCAGCGACAGGAAGGAGGAGATTGAATTCGAGTCTGGCCTGAGCCTAGGATCGCTACCGTCAAAATTCTGGGAAAAGGAGAGATACTCCAGGCCGATGATGTATAACGAGCTTCTAAAGAGAGGAATAGTTGCGGAGACGATTGAGACTTCTGCTACGTGGGATAAACTCGATACAATCAACCAGTCTACAAGGAAGGCATTTGCAGAAGCGACTGAATCGCTGAACATTAAAGGGATGATCCTATGCCACTCCTCGCATCAGTATGTCACAGGCTCGGCGCTCTATTTCACGTTCATATTTTATTCAAAAGATAACAAAGCATTAGCGCTAAACAGGATAAGGGATGTGATAATGGAAAACATACTTGCGAATGGAGGGTCAATATCGCACCATCACGGAATTGGAAGCTTGCAGTCCAAGTATCTTAGGGAATACAAGGGCAATCTTTACGGGCTGACTGAAAATACCAAGAACTATTTTGATCCGAAGAACTCATTGGTACCTGGAGTGTTGACGCAAGGGAAATGAAGTGTAGGCATAACATTTAATTACGGATGCGTTTAAAGGATGTGAGTATTCTATTCCTGGTCAACCCTGCTGCGGGGAACGGGAAAGCCGAGAGAGACTGGCCGGTAATTTCAAAACTGATCGGGGAGCATTTCACTGATTACGACATAAAGTTCACAGAGAGGCCCATGCACGCTACCGAACTCACGATGGATGCCATAAGGGATGGAGTGGAGACCGTTGTGTCGTGCGGTGGCGACGGGACGCTGAACGAGATCATAAACGGTGCTGCAGAATCAAACGTGAAAGTGGGGCTAATCCCCCTTGGTACGGGTTCGGACTTTGGAAAGACAATTGGCATAAGAACTCCAGAGGATTCAATAAAGGCACTTGAGGGGAACAAGACTGCGAAGATGGATATCGGCAGGGTTACATTCAATGAATCAGGCAATAAAAGATTCTTCATAAATGTCCTTGAGATTGGTTTCGGTGCTGAAGTGATGAGTTATGTGAATTCCCACGCGAAGCACGGGAACAGGACATTTGTCAGGGGGATATTCTCAACTATCTGGAAGCTAAAGAAATTCAAGCCCGGAGCTGAAAACGATTCACTGAAGGATGTTGAGACCATAGAGGTGATTGTCGCTAATGGGAGATATTTTGGGGGTGGAATGCTTGCTTCGCCCGGCTCACAGGTCAGTGACGGCCTACTGGACGTTCATATATTGAAACCCGTGTCAAGAATTGCCACCATTCTAAGGTTAAGAACATTGGTAAATGGTTCTTACATTGAGAAGGGCTACTCATATGGCGACAAGGTCAAGTCAATACGTTTTGGGGAAGCAGGAAACCTGGTGGAAATGGACGGAGAGGTTGTTGGGAGAACACCGATAGATATCAGCTTAGTCCAGCAGGGATGCAAATTCATCGTTCCTTAGTCTTCAGTAGGTTTCCAAAAACAATTTCCTGAGATCTTCCTCGCCCATGAGAACTGGGTTGAATGCGAGCTCACTATCCCTCAGAGATAATGCAACCATGTTTTCAAGTTTCGATTCATATTCATCTCTATTGATTCCCAGGTCTTTTACCCTTATGGGCTGGCCAACGCCGGTGAAGAAATCTTCTATCACTTTTGTAAGTGAGTCAATATTGTGAGCGTCAAGTATCCTGCAAACCCTGAGATATTTCTCCCTCGTCTGTGGATCCTGGGAATTGTACTTTATGGTGGGAACGAGGAATAGGCCAACTGACGTTCCATGGGTAACGTGAAATGTAGCACCAAAACTATGTCCCAGTGCGTGGGCTGCTGCAGTTCCGCTGTTGGAGAATGCAATGCCAGCCATCGTGGCTGATATGTGCATGATGTCCTTCGCATTCTCGTCGTTATCTAAGGCACCTTTCAAGTTCTTGAAAATGTTCTCTATTGCCCTTTCAGCAAGGGCATCAGTGAACACGGTCGAGGTATTGGAAGCGATAGCCTCAAATGAATGAACAAACGCGTCTATACCGGTTGGCACTATAATCTTCTTTTCCAACGGAGTTAGCGAGGAATCAAGGATGTCTATTTCAGGAACAAGATCGTAATTGCCCATTGCGATTTTCCCGTCTCTATCAGAAAGGACTACTCCAAATGATACATCGCTTCCAGTTCCGGAGGTTGTGGGGATTGCTATGAGCTTCGTTTTAAGACCTATGCTCTCGAATGGGCTTATTGCAGTGAGATCTGCTTCCGGACTAGAGATCAGGACGGCAACTGCCTTCGAGAAGTCTATCACGCTGCCTCCGCCTATTGCCATCACCGCATCGTACTCCTTACCAATGAAGTTCGAAGCTGCTTTCCTAATCTGATCGACCGAAGGTTCTGGAGAAACATCTGTGAAGTAATCGCGTTCCAGCGTTCCTAATGCCCGTTCTATCCTGCCCCCTATAAGACCGAGCAGTACCCTATCCGTGATGATCAGTACTCTTCTAATCCCCTCCTTTGATAAAATCTCCGAGAGACTATCTACTATATCCCTCTGGAAATAAATCGTTCTCGGGAATCTGAACAGGCTCATTGTTCGCCTACATACTTTGTAGGAATCGATTGGGCTGATTTCACCATTGCAATTGCAGCAGAAGCATACCTCAGCAAAAGTGCAATGTTCCCCTTTACTTTCAACTGGCCGGTTAGCATTGCCTGTGTCGGATTTATCTTTCCATCTATAACTTTCTTCCAGTTTGCGTAGGTCGCAGTGAGCTCGAACGGCGCTCCTTTCGTGGGATCTGAAACCATTTCAGAACCCTCGCACTTTCCGTCGTGAAGGTTGAGTATAAACGAATCATAAGGTACCTTGTCTTTGAATTCCCCCAGCTCAGTCATCTTGAATTTTATCGGGTCCTTCCATCCCTTCCCCGTTTTGTTATAATCCGGCGATTCACTGAGTCTTTTACAATATTCCTTGACCCATCCTTCCGATGGGAATAAGAGAGATTCTGGCATGATTTATAATAGGTAGCTCGTTAATAAATTCACCTCTATTACACTTGTTATCCTGGGACTAAAATCGATCTATGGCCTCTTTCTCTCTTGGGCTTTGAAGTCAGAAATCCTTCTTTCTATAGTTTCAATCCGCGATTTCCCCTGATCAACGGTCGAATAGTAATACCCAAGTCTCCTCCTTATTACATCGTCAACTGTAAGAGCACATTCTTTTCTTAACGCGGAATCAAGTGGATCAGTTTCGTCCCTTCTGTAAAGTATTTTTGGGAGTCCTTCCGTGTTCAATCTTCTCTTTAGAATGAATCCAATATGTTTTGATATGCTTCTGGATGCTCTCCTGTAATCAGTGATCTTGACGCCCATCACCGTGAGCATTTTGTCAGTCATGTCGATATGGAAATTCCTGGTTACACTGCCTGGATCGTCTCCACTGCCGTAGAGCGGCCTGATGCCAGAATAGCTGCCTATGACATCACTTTCGTCAATTGAAGGGTAGATTTTTCTCAGGGAGTCAAGGATGTACTTTTTCTCATCTTCGTCCATCTGACTAGAAGAAGGGGAATCCACAAACCTGTCAGTAGTGCCCACGATAACTACCTCACCTTTTGGAATGATGAACATCTGCCTCCTGTCTATGTGTGATCTGAATGCTGCTGCATGATCCATATTGAACTTGTCACCCTTAAGGATGAGATGGGACCCTTTTGAAAGCCTGAAATTATCAATCTTCTTAGAAGTGTACTGGCTATACGAAGAATTGACCCACGGTCCTGCAGCATTCACGATCATCCTGCTTTTAACCTTATAGGTACCATTCTCAAATCCGTCGACCAGGGTGGTTTCGATCAGATCATCTTTTTTTTCAAAGGATGTAGCCTCAAGATAGTTTATTGCAGTTCCCCCCTGCAAAACAGATGATACTATATTGTGTATCACAAGGACGGCATCGTCTGTTGAAGCGTCCTCATAGGTGAAACGCCCCCTGAATCCATCATAGGAGTAGCCATCCTTCCTGAAGTGAGGGAGTGCTAACTTTCCCCCCAGCAAATTGTATAGGATGAGGCCAAAATAGATCGACGTTTTACTCCAGGAGCTATCGTCAATCAGGACATCAAAATTCATCCCTTTAACGAAGTCCAGGTGTTCCATCAAATAATTTCTCTCCTTCAATAACTGTCTTGTAAGAATGAAGTGTCCCTGTGCAAGATACCGGAGACCGCCATGGATAAGCTTGGATGAATTGCTGCTGGTTCCAGACGCAAAATCTCCCTTGTCTACGAGAATGACTTTAAGGTTGTTCGCGGCCAAAATGTTTGCAATTCCCGCACCCACTATACCCCCACCAACGACCAGGACATCGAATTCTCTTCCTTCTAGCCCGCTTAGGTCGCTTTTTCTTGTGAAATAAGAGAATTCCATCTTGGGGAATGAGTTCGAGAGCAGATATTAATCTATCTTAGGCTCTATGCAACTCCTGGTACCCAGCGATTTCAGTAGTCATAGCAATGTGTTGTCTTTGACATTCCGACTGTCGCATTTCTTTTTTATAACCGTTTTAATGCAACAATTTGAAAGTGGTCAAGCAAAGTTAAATTATGGATTTATGCGAAAATAACCCTAGAAGGAAAATGTAACTGACCGAAACATGACGGTAAATTATAGATAATGGAGGGAGCAGCTGAGGGTGATTGCATCAGAACTTTAGCTCCTGTAGGCCTTCAATGATGCTTGAGCTGATGCTTAAATTAACTTAAGAATCTTCAATTTAATAATCATAGATAATGACACTTCAATAATTTTGTAGCTCAATAAATTACATAAGATTATAATATCAAAAGTTACGATTTTAGGCTTGATAACGTTAGTTTACTTTAGATGTTTTTAATCCCTTGTCAATACACAATTAGGTGATCTATATTGGAAAAAATGACCTACCGGAACTTTTTAACTGACATAAAGAAGAACGTGATAGCACTGATGATATACATAGTCTTCATGCTTCTCATCAGCCCCATATTTCCAGGGGTAACTTGGTTCCAACTTGGAGACTTCACGTTGGATGTTGTGAACTACTATCACGGAGTGATGATCCCACTTGCCCTATTGGTAATTATAATTTCTGCAAGAGTCTTCAAGGTGCCTAAGGGAGTTTATAATTTTCTTCAAATAACAACGTACCCAATAATTGTGCTGTCATTCCTAGGCTTGGTCCTTTTCTACCCAGCCTCTGCAGCACTGGCAGACGAAGGAATTCAGACTCTCAGGGATGTCATAATGGTACTAGACGCAGTACTGCTCATAATAGGTCTGCTGATTTTCCCATTCAAATACAGAAATGATTTCAAAAGCGTTCTGGCTGGCTACCTCCTGGTGATTTTAGCAGCAATCTCTGGGACAATTGCAGCAGTATTTGGTATGGTCTACGAGTATGGGAACCTCTTCACATATTCAGCCATTCCATTCTTCAATTCATATGTGAATTCAATAGGAGGAATATCAACATTCCTGGGGAATCTCATAACGTCTCACTCACATCAGATGCTCCCGGCATTTATGGGTGGAATTGTCGGTCTAACTGCAGTGATCTTTAGCTACCACAAGCTTCCGTCTGGCTACAAATGGGCAGTTAATATCGGGCTCATAATTTCCGTTATCGGAACCATAACCATGACATATCTTTACTGGATTTCATCGTTTGGCACTTATGTAATACCCGCAATTTTCACTTCTGGTCCCGGAGGAATGAACGGCCTCGCATTGGACGATTCTCAAACAGGGTTGATTGGGATTGGAGCAATAATTGCAATTATTGGCTTGATTAAAACACTTGATACGCAAAAAGGAACAAAGTATGCCCAGATCACCGCCATAGGAACATGGGTCGGCGCAATGGCCGCAATGGTAGGCGTTGGGTATGTGATGGAATTCAACGAATCATACTACGGATTCGGCAGTCCTGGGACTCCTCCAGCGGGAGGTCCGGGTTACATGTACGACATGGCCTTCACGAATGGGCATCTTCTGTACACATTCTTCATGCTTGTAATTGCAGCGGCCTTTTTCGTAATTCTGTTCTACTTTGCAAAGAACAGCGAAAAGAAACTCAGGGCACCTTCTTACATTGCAATAGCTGGAATGGTAGTCGGTTTTGAAGGGCTTCTCGTATATGTGCTGACACTTTCGTGGATAGTCGAGGCAATTGGTCTCTGGTTGTTGTTCTTCTCCTTTGCATTTGCAGTCTGGTCCATAATGGGCACAAAGAGCGCTGATTATAATCCAATTTAATTTTCTTTATTATTTTTCTTTTAATTCATTACAATCTGACATTTCTGGATGTTCTTTTCTCTATGGAATTTGGGGCTAAATCATTCTACGCGGCTTTTTGTAAAACACCAGTTTGGTAGACGTTTCTGATGGAAATAGGCGAAGTGGGGAAGAAAGCTACGCCTGCTGATCGTACCGTCGACGGGTTATTTACCGGAAAATTAATCGGACATAACCTTTGGCTATATCGCACTACTTCCTCGATATCTTCTTCGCTTCCAGTTTAGTGACCCTCTCCTTGAGTTTATCCAACTCTTCCTTTAAAGATTTGAAATCTTCAGGTACAGGTTGATCCTTTGTTTCAAGTGCCTCCCTCATTACCCTCTTTACAAATCCATCAGGTTCCTTTGAAAGATATGTCGACAGTTTGGAAATCAGCTGCTGGTCTCTTGTGTCTTTGATACCATTTGCAGCACTTTGCCTAACCCTGAAATATTCATCCTCCAGTCCTTTCATTAAGATATTTGCAACAGAGCGATCTTTCCAGTAGAATTTAGATAGTGCTGAAATTGCGGAAGACCTGGTTTGCCAATCGTATTCCTTGCCAAAGTATTTCTTAACATCTGCCAGCGTAGAAATTTCCCCGAGCTCACCGAGTGCGTTCAGTGATGCAACCCTTACCATACTATCATAAGATTCTGTTTCCAGTCCCTTGAGAAGCAGCCTGTTCGCCCTTTCACCACCAATTTTCTGTGCACTCAGCACGAGATTTGCCTTCAGTCTATACCCCTCCTCTTTCTCAAACATCTCCATCATCTTGCCTAACAATTTTTCGTCATTCAGGTCTGAGGCTGCCTTTACAACCTCCCTTCTCACTTGATAGTCAGCGTCATCAAGCATCTTTCTTATGGACTTCGTTGCCTTTTCCCCTCCAATTCTAGATACTGAAACTGCTATCTTACCCTTGACGTACCAGAACTTCTCTTCATCAAACGATTCCGTGAGGAAGGGAATTTCTGATATCCCGAATTTTTCTAGCCCAACGGCTGCCCTTGCCCTTTCTATTATGCTTTCCCCATGCCTGAGAAGGTATCGATATGTCTCCCTTGATAGTTCCGTTCTTGTTGTGCTCAGCACATTGCTATCTGGATCCAGCGAGAATGCCCTATAGGTCTTCTTGTCAAATTCAAGCTGCGTAAGCTTACCATCTATTTGGATGTTCACATCCTCCTTCTTTCCTTCCAGGTAGACCCTAACTGGTACCATCAAATTGAACAATCTTCCTGTCTGTGTTATCCTAATCTGCACACTTCCCCTTGCGGGCACTTCCTCGACCTTGAATTCTGGATGCCCTACTTCGTCAATGAATTGATGGAATACCCTCTCCAGTGAGAAACCTGATGCATTGGATATCGCCTTCCTGAAATCATCCGTCGATACCCCGTTCATCTTGTTCGCTTCCAGGTACTCCCTAACTCCAGACCAGAACGTCTTGTCACCAAGATAGTAGTTCAGGTACCTCAGGAATAGGGAAGCTTTCTGGTACAGGTGCCTGTCGAACAACTCTTCAGGCTCCTTGTACTTCTTCTCCACTATAGGTCTTCCGTATCTCTCAGAATATTCCTGTAGATATACCTCTCTGGTGTTCTCAACCTGGACGAGGAATTCATCCTTTCCGTTCAGTCTTTCACTATACAAGAGTGCAATGAAAGTTGCAAAACCCTCGTTCAGCCAGGCCTGGGACCAATCCCTGCAGGTCACATAATCCCCGAACCACTGATGAGCCATCTCGTGTGAGACCAGGGACTCAGACTGGTAATCCAGGTGAGCCACCTCGCTGTGAAGAGTTCTATCTGTCAGCGTCGTTGCAGTTATGTTCTCCATTCCTCCCATTACAAATTGTGACACACAAGTCTGGTCATATTTTGAATATGGGTATTTCACACCAGTCTTCTGGCTTATGAATTCCATTATGTCCTTTGAGTTCTGGAAGGATCTTTCTGCAAGTGATTCAAATTTAGGAAGGAAGTATGATGTTATCGGTATACCCTCCCATTCCTGCCTTATAGATTTGAATTTTCCCGCTATCACGCTAACGAGATAAGCGGGGAACCTGAAATCTTCCTTGAAGATAAAAGTTGAGAAATCACCGTCCACCCTGCCGGAAAGGGTGCCATTGCTTATGACGACATAATCCCTGGGTACGGTGACCCTTATCTCATAAGCGCTTCTTGTATTGGGGTAGTCAAAGCACGGGAACCATGCGTGGTTGTCTGTGCTCTCTCCATGAGTCCAGAATTGCAGTCCTCCCTCGTCATCAACAAAATACCCTCCCTTCTTGGGGTGAGACTTATAGGTGATGGTGATGATGTAATCAGAAAAAGCCCTGAAATCGCCATGGACCACTATCTTGTCGGGATACGTATCGAAGCTGGTGGGTACACCCCTCACTGAAACGTTATATATTTCCATATCAGTTGCGTCTATCTCCAGATTTTCCTGTGGAAGGGCGTTCACCTTGAGGTCCAGCTCCACCTTCCCTTCTACTGCCCTATCTTCAAAATTGATCTTTATGTCAATAACAGTCCTATTCAGGTTGAACTGCTTTTCCCTTTCCAGTTGGAGCTCATACCCAGTTAGAGCGAACGGTCTGAATCCCTGATCAATCATACATCAGTATAGCTGCATGTACTATATCATTTCCTTCGCTCCACTGGCTGTAATGGCAGAAAAAAGCAGGTAGTTAGAATCTCGATTTCTCTATCAGGTCTACTATCGCATCTATAACTACATCAGAATCGTTGGGCAGTGGGACCCTTTCGTAATTTACCCCTTCCTTTGCCGCCTCCCCCTTCAGTTTGTAGTCGAGGTCGTATAGCACCTCGAGATGCTCGTAGATGAAACCTATCGGGACGACCTGTATTTTCTTGTATCCGTTTTCCTTCGCATAAGAGATGGAAAATTCAGGATAAGGGGTGAGCCATTTCGCATGGAATGGCCCCTGGCTGTGGTAAATGTTGATGAATTTCTCATCACCCGCAATCGTCCTTGAAAGTTTCTGGATGGATTCTGAGTAAGGGTCGTCGCCTTCAAGGGGGATGCTGTGTGCGGAAAAAGTCAGGATTGTTCCCTTGTCCTTCATTATCTCCCTCCTATAGTAATCGACCATTTCCTTTTCATACCCTAAGTCCACTATCCTTGCTAGCTTCCTGCCCCTGAACTGCCTCTCAATTGGATCAAAATAGCTGTCAAAGATGAACTTTGAATAGACAGGGAAAAGGGGTACCTCATATATCTCCTGCTCCGATATAATGCTAGATGCTTCGTTAAGGGACGGCCTGTAGTGCTTGGAGAGTAGGTAAACGTTGTAATCCATGCCCTCGAGTCTTCGTGAAACTTTCTCCTTAATGCTCCTTACTATCCTTGTTGAAGGCGTTTCCCCACCGATGATATCAAGCTTTTCCAGATTTTCCCTGATAAGATTTTCTGGAGGCTCCCTTCCATGGAGGATGTCCTTCAGGTATTCACGCATCTCATCCCTTTTCTCGGGGAAGCCGTAATACATCAATATTACTGCTTTATCTTTCAAATTTATGGACCTCTCTTGCTATGAGCGCCAGTTTCTTCCAGTCAGTCCATGGTTTCACTCCGTGGCCGAGATTGAATATGTGGCCCCTGAACTTACTCCCTTGTTTCATGATCCTTCTCGTCTCATCCCTCAAGTACAGGTCGTCAGCTCCCAGGATATTCGGGTCTAGATTCCCCTGGACTATGCAATTGCGGCATATTTCCCTGAATCCATCCAAGTCCATCCTCCAGTCGATTGAATATACATCCGGTTCCAGTTCCAGAAACTGCCTGTAAAGGTGCGATGACCCTTCACTGTAAAAAATGACAGGTTTCCCCAACGCCTTGATCTTTTCCAAGAAACGGGCCTCTATCTCCCTAATATGTCTCATGTAAAAAGTCTCGGAAACATTTCCTACCCAGCTGTCGAAGACTTGTATCACGTCTGCGCCAGCATCCGACTGTGACTTCGCAAATTCTACGATCCTGTCGGCCAACAAGGATAGAGTTTCCACTTGACCAGAAATCAACTTCTCCTTGGTCTTGCGGTACCCACCGTTCCCGCCATCATACAGGTATGATAGCGTTGTGAAGGGGCCCCCAACCACCCCAATTATCGTCTTTTCAGGATGACCCTCTGAAATTCTCTTAATTCCAGCAGAAAGGGAGGAATAATAATCGAATTCTTCCTTGTCGTTCCTCATCACAGATATTCCGTTCTCGTACTTCACCGTATAACCCATCCTGGTAAATGGTAGCAGGATGTCCGTGAATACAACGATGGCATCAACGTCAACATACTTGAGAGGCAGGGAAGAGACGTCAAATATCGTCTTGGGGTCATTCAGGAACTCGAGAAACGGGCGTCCTGCCTTCAGCGATTCATACTCTGGGAGATACCTACCCGCTTGCCTCATGAACCATACTGCGTTGTCCTGAAGCTCTCCCTTTGCAATCTTCAGTATCTTTTTCCCTTCCATCCCGCTCTTCAATGTTTTGGAGTATATATCATTTTTAAACGAACAATGCCGGATGAGACTTCTACCTGAAAATAAGATGAAAGTGAGATGGGGGTGACGGGTCAGAGATTCCAGGATGCGACTTCCCTCCTAGATTTGCAGGGATGCGGTAATTTGTCCTTCATGTAGCCTATGACCAGTTGCGGGAAACAGAAGCATTAATGATGAGTGACTTGCAAAGTTACGTTTCTCTTAAATAGAATTCATTAATCAACCATCAGTGAATCCACGTCCAATAGATTATAATTCAAAGCCCATACTCATATTCTGGGAAACTACCAAGGCCTGCGACCTGGCCTGCAAACACTGCAGAGCATCCGCACTCCTTGATGCACTACCTGACGAGATGACGTTAGAGCAATCTCTTTCGTTCGTTGAGCAGGTGAAGGAATTCGGGATGCCGTATCCTGTGCTCATACTGACTGGCGGAGACATAATGAAGAAGAGGGGGCTTGAAGATATACTCAGGAGAACAAAGGAGCTTGGCATACCGGCATCCATGTCACCCAGCGCGACCCCTCTGCTGAACGATGATGCATTTGCAATGATGAAGAAATACGGTGTGAAGTCCCTGTCACTGAGCCTGGATGGGGCGTCATCTGACACCCACGACTGGCTACGGGGGTACATTGGAACGTTCGACAAGACCTTGGACCTTGCGAGGAAGGTCATATCGGAAGGTTTCACGCTTCAGATAAATACTACAGTATTCAAGAGGAATGTTCACGAACTCCCTCAGCTCTTGAAGATACTCATCGATACGAAAGTGAAGACGTGGGAAGTATTTTCGCTTATCAAAACAGGAAGAGGAATAGACAGGGAGGATCTTGACTCAGAATCATATGAAGACGTGTTCAACTATCTGGAGTTCGCATCAAGGTACGGCATATCGATCAGGACAGTCGAAGCGCCATTCTTCAGGAGGATACTCATTGAGAGGGAGAAGAGCGATTACAGGGGAGGCAACCTATACTCCAGCCTAGTGGAAGAAACAATAGGGCTCTTGGGCAAACCCGGAGACAGGCCAAAGGGGCATACGAGCCAGACGAGGGACGGGAAGGGGGTGATATTCGTTTCACACAATGGTGACGTGAATCCATCAGGATTCCTTCCGATCAAGCTAGGTAACGTGAAAGATAGGTCAATTGCGGATATTTACAGGAATAACGAAACACTCGTGAAACTGAGGGATTCAAGTAGTTTCAAGGGAAGATGCGGAGCATGTGAATATTCAGACATATGCGGCGGCTCAAGGTCAAGGGCGTACAGCTATTACGGCGATATGTTCCAGGAGGACCCGCGCTGCTCTTATGTTCCAAAGGCCATGAAAGCTTTGAATAGCGCCACGTGATTCGGTCTTCATATGTATGACCTATTGATGATTACGGTCCTATTCATTCACGTAATCTGTGCCATATTTCTTGTTGGTTCATCGATATTCGTGTGGGTGATAGTGTGGCCCGCAAGCAGCATTGCCATGCCTGAAGAGAAGCAGAGGACAAGGTTCATGACAGTCATGGGGAAAAAATACGCACTCTGGACGAACGTATCTATCATTCTTCTCACTCTGACGGGGTTGCTTCTCGTTTACCTCTACCGCCCTTCTTATTTCACTTCTTTCGGAAGTGCCATTCAGACGCAGTGGGGGTATGTCCTTACAGTCAAGATTGTTGCAGTTGCATTAATGTATGGAATCCTATATGGGAACAATCTCTGGCACGGCAAGAAGTTCCCGAAGCTCGCAGAGGCCGGAAAATTTGACGAACTGAAGAGGATGAGGAGGATATCCCACCTTCTTTCGTTCATAACAGTTGGGCTTATGGTGGTAATAATATTGGTTGCTGAAATTCTAGCAGGGGTGTTCTTCTGAAGTATAGCAAAGACCTGTTTGAAAGGTCAACCAGGGTGTTCCCGAAGGGTGTGAACAGCCCGGTAAGATACTACCCTCCATATCCGATGTTCATAGGTAGGGGGAAAGGTGCATTAATATGGGACGTGGACGGGAAGTCATACCAGGACTTCCTTCTCGCATACGGCCCGCTGATCCTCGGCCACTCTCCCGAAAGGGTTGTCGAGAGGATTATGGAAACTGTTCAGCGGGGAACAGTTTTCGGCGCTCCTACTGAGCTAGAGGTCAAGTTCGGTGAGTTACTTACGAGATCAGCAAATCTGGATAAAGTCAGGCTGGTCAATTCAGGGACTGAGGCAACGATGCACTCAATTAGGCTGGCATTGCACCATACGGGTAGGAGGAAGGTGCTGAAGGTAAGGGGCGGCTATCACGGCACACATCCATTCAATTTCGATTCTGATCTCGTTGAGTCAATTGAATTCAACAGTCAGGATGCACTAAGGGATAAGCTTTCCACGAGGGAGTACGCATGTTTCATCATAGAGCCTGTGATGGGAAATATTGGAGTCATTCCACCCAGGGATGACTTCCTTGAAAACGTAAGGGAAATAACGGAAAGGACAGGCACACTGCTGATTTTTGACGAGGTAATCACAGGGTACAGGACAGGTTTCTATCCATACTATCGTCACTTGAAACTGGAACCCGATCTGGCAACATTTGCAAAGATCATCGGCGGAGGTCTCCCACTGGCAGCTTACGGAGGGAAAGAGGATATAATGAAGGAAGTGAGACCCTCAGGATCATTTCCTCAGGCAGGTACTTTCTCAGGAAACCCAGTCTCTGTAGCCGCAGGCCTGGAAACACTGGAAATCCTGTCCAAAAAAGACTATTCCCATCTCGAAAGGCTTACGGATGTCGCAAGGAGGGGTCTTTCGGAATCAGGATTGCCTGTCAACTCACAAACGGGGATGCTCTCCATTTTCTTCACTGACGGAAGTGTGGAGAGGGCTTCTGATGCACTCAGATCCAGAAAGGACCTTTATTTCAAATTGTTTGAGAAAGCTCTGGATGCGGGAATATTCCTTGCACCTTCTTATGATGAGACTATATTCATAAGTTTTGAGCATGCAGAAAAAGACGTGAAGGAAGCATTCGAATTACTTGGGGAGGAAGCGAGAAAAATATGGAAGGGAACCTGAGAATTGCCACCAGGGGATCTAGGCTTGCACTCGTTCAGTATGAAATAATATCAAATTTACTGGCGGCGCACGGTATCATTTGCAGTCCAGTCGAGATAAGGTCACATGGAGAGAGTGATACTCATACCCCCCTATACAAGATGGATGAACAGGGCGTGTTCGTTAAGAGGCTGAATGAGAAGATAGTGGAAGGTGAAGTTGATGCAGCGGTGCATTCCGCAAAAGATATTCCGAACGAGATCGACCCTGAACTTGAGATCAGCTACTACTCCAAGCGCGCAGACCCAAGGGACTATTTCGTATCCAACACTCAAATTAGCACTTTCTCGGGCACGGTGGGTTCAAGCTCAATAAGGAGAAGGATGTTCCTTCGCCTGTTCAATAGAGATCTAAAGTTTATCGACATCAGGGGCAACATAGATACCAGGATCAGGAAATGGGGGGGTGGCGAGGTAGGCTCGCTGGTGGTGGCGAAGGCAGCATTGGACAGACTGAAGATCACCCCTCCAGGGGAGACGATAAGCGAGGATGTCTGCCCCCCTGACCCTAACCAGGGTTTCATAGCCGTAGTTACAAAAAGGGGAACTGATTTGGGGCGGATTTTGAAGAATATCCAGGACAAAGATGCAATGTGGGAAGCATCAATGGAGAGGAATATCATGGTCAGGCTTGAGCTCGGGTGCAATCTCGCTGCAAGCATCAGGGCCATCAGTTCCCAGCACCTGGTGAAGTTTGCATATGCAAATGAGGAGAGAAGATATGACCTGACGTTCAGGGAAAGGGTAGAGGAATCCGACATACGGAAAATGAGGGATATACTTGGAAGATAAGGTTGCCTATGTAGGTGCACCCCTTGAAATGGATATTGAAGGCGTGATACAGGTCCCAGTTCTGAGGATTGTATACAGGGATATTTCAGGTATGAGGAAAATCCAGGATCCTCTGGTGCTAACGTCAAAACGAGGAGTGATCGCCATGAAGATGTCCAAGATCAATCTTGGAGAAAAGGCGGCATACTGCATAGGGAAGCAGACGGCAGAATACCTGGAAAGGCTATATTCGCGAAAGTGCAACGTTCCGGACCAACAGAACACAGAAGGTCTTGCCGAACTGCTGACAAGATCGGAGAAGTCAGTGCATATAGTTGGTAGCGACCAGTTGTCCGAGAAATTCATCCAGCATCTAAAGGACGCAGGCGTAAGCGTCAAGATAACCGTTGCATATGAAATAAGGGAAAATGAGGAGGTCGATTTCAGCCCTCTGATGGAGGCGAAGAGGATCCTATTCGGCTCATCCAAATCATTCAGAATCTCGCAGGGGCGTGCAATGAAACTGCTTAAGGGGAAGGAATTGTATGCAATTGGCAGGCCAACAGGGGAAACGATGAAGGATATGGGGTATGAACCGAGGGGAACTTTCGATGATCCAGACATTGTAAAAATTCTTAGGCAGCTCTCCGCGAAAAGGTAAATATACAGTCTGCGTTCAAGATTTAGGTGCGATGAATTGGAGAAAGGCGGTATCTTCCTTATAAGGGTCAGTTACGGAGACCTAGGCTCGTTATATTTCTCTACAATCAAGGAATTCCAGCTTGATGAAGTATATGATTACATAAAAAAGAATGAAAGAATCAAGGAAGCCTTGGTGCTCTGGACGTGCAACAGGTTTGAGATATATTTCTATCCAGGGGACAGGGAGACGGTAGATTTCCTTGAAGATTTCATAAACGACAAATCGTTGAAACATACTGTGGTCCACGGCATGGATGCAATCAAGCACCTCTTTCTCGTTTCGGCGGGCCTCGATTCTATGGTCATTGGGGAAAATGAAATACTGGCCCAGGTCAGAGAGGCGTGGGAGGTCTCGAGGAAGAACGGGATGTCGGGTCCAAATCTCAACGAGGTGCTGAAGAAGTCCCTCGAAGTCGGAAGGAAGACAAGGAGGGAAAATGGAAACGGCAAACGCGCTAGGAGCGTAGCTAGTGAAGCATTAAGCATGATAGAGATATCGCCGAGGCAGAAAGTATTGGTGATAGGTGCAGGGGATCTCGGAACACAGATATCGAGCTTCCTTTCAAGAAATGGCATCAGGTTTTCAATAAGCAACAGGAGTCCAGAGAAGGCAAGGGAAATATCAAAGGCTTTCGGAGCTTCCATCGAAGATTTTGACAGGAAGAAGTGGAAGAATTACGACGTCATCATCACTGCCACTAAATCTGAGGAAGTCCTGCTCAAACGCAACGATATTGCAGGGTCCAAAATCAAGGTGGTGCTTGATCTTGGGGTTCCTCCAAATGTGTCTAGTGACCTCCCAAAGGGGGTAAAGATCGTCAACATGGAATCCCTTTCTGAATCAATTATTCCCAATAATGAAAAGGCGAGCGATTACGCCATAAAGAGCCTGAAGACTGTGAACACTGAGTTCGAGAAATTTTCCAAGAAGCTGATGAGTTCTGAAAAGGAAGAACTCCTGAAGAAGATATTCGATTATTCGAACAACGTGATTGAGGAAGAGATGAAGTTCTTTGAAAGGAAGCCAAAAGAAAGAGCTGACTCTGAAACCATAAGGAAGGGGCTTGAATCCACGAGGAACAAACTTCTTGGATTCGTTATCAATGGTATAAAGAATGCGAAGGACATCAGATCCTCGGAAACAGTAACGAATATGGAGATGATATTGAACGAGAACTTTTCCAGATATGAGACTAAGAAGGTTAAGAAAGTCACCTGAAGTAAGAAGTGTTTTCTCGGAAACAGAGGTGAGAAAGGGCAAGCTGATAATGCCCATGTTTGTCGATGAAAATATATCCAAGCAGGAAGAAATAAAGAACATGCCGGATATCTTCAGGCTCCCCTTGAACGAAATTACGGCGAAGGCGAAGGAATATGAGGACATAGGGATCAAGAGCATCCTGCTATTTGGAGTGCCAGGTCACAAGGATTCCACTGGGTCCGCTTCCTACGACAGGAACGGTGTGATCCAGAAAGCAGTGAGGGAGATAAAGAAGGAGACGAACTTGGTTGTTTTTGCTGACCTCTGCCTTTGCGAATATACAGATCATGGTCACTGCGGGATCGTAAAGGGGAAGAGTATCGACAACGATTCTACCCTTGATACATATGCCAAGATCGCATCCAGCTATGCGGAAGCGGGCGTTGACGGGGTTGCTCCATCAGGCATGATGGACGGTCAGGTTGGCAGAATAAGAAAGGAGCTGGATTCGCGGGGGTACGAAGATACGCTCATACTTGCATATAGCGCAAAATTTGCCAGCTCGATGTACGCACCGTTCAGGGAAGCAGTCTTTTCCACACCTTCATTCGGCGACAGGAGGACTTACCAGATGCCATACAATAATGCGAGGGAGGCCATACGCGAAATGGAGCTTGACATTGAGGAAGGAGCCGACGCAATCATGGTCAAGCCAGCCCTGTTCTACCTAGATCTGATAAGGGAGGCAAGGAACAGGTTCATGTTACCGATAGCGGCGTATAGCGTGAGTGCGGAATATTCTATTATAATGTCTGCTGCAAGGAATGGAATAATAAACCTGGATTCAGTCGTGGACGAGTCGCTAAGCTCAATATTCAGGGCAGGAGCCGACATAGTCATAAGCTATTTCACCGAATACATTCTCAAGAAGGAGGGCAATTAGTCGCTTTCAAAACTCAAATTTATTTATATTTCAACACCATTTCAATGAGCAATGAGGACAGTCATATGGAACATCGATTTCAAGTGTAATCTTCTCTGCAAGGGCTGCAACGCTTTCGAAGGAAACGTTCTCTTCCCCAAGGATAAAATTGAAGATTTCATAGAAGAGATGAAATATAACAAGGTTAAGATCGTATCCGTAACAGGCGGGGAACCAACACTGCATCCTGATCTTCCAAGGATATTGAAGACACTGAAGGAACACAAATTCATTACGCACATAGCAACCAACGGTACGAACAAGTTCGTTCTGAGCAAGATTTACCCTTACCTGGATGCTGCGACAATAAGCCTTGACAGTCACATTCCAGAACTGCACAATGAGTACAGGGGCAGGAAGATATTCGATGTAGTTGTGGAGAGCATGAGATACCTGAAGCCGAAGGTAAAGGTCCTCACTTCAAATATACTTGTCACAGACTTCAACTACGACAAGATAGGTGATTATGCAAAGTACGTGAACTCCGAGATCGGGCTTCCAGTGTCCATGTGCTTCCCTGATAACAGCTCCTACTATTATGAGAAGGTGCCCGTGAAGGATGAGCAGATAAAGGAAGCATTCAATTTCGCGTTCGAGAATTACAAGGAGTACAAGTTCGGGAACACAAGGACATACTACAAGGAAGCTGTTGACTGGATCGAGAAGAAGGATGTCCAGAGATGCAGGGCAGGAGAAGAGGTGTTCTACGCCGACTACCACGGTGATGTATACCCTTGCTTCTACAAGACTACCAAAAAATTGAACTCAAACAGGAAATGGGACGACTATACCAACACGTGCAATGACTGTTTCATCCAGTGTTTCAGGGAGCCCTCAATGAACAATATTTTCGAGCAGGCGAAGCTCGTAAGTAGGATATATCTTTATAATCGTAAAAATATCGGTCACTCGACTCCTAATGCGAATAGCCCTATGCAGCGATACGTACCACCCGATAGCTGACGGTGTTGCAAATCATCTAGTTGATTACAAGGCTGAACTTGAAAGGAGAGGGCATTCGGTAAGAGTCTATACTGTTTTTTCCAACAACGATGGCGTTTTTGGGCTGCCATCCTACAGGTTTCCTCTTTACAAGGAATACAGGATTGGAATACCTGTCTACGAGATGTACCGTGATCTCCAGCGTTTTGACCCTGATGTCATACACATTCATACCCCGTTCACGCTCGGCACTATGGGATACAGGTTTGCAAAGAAGAGGGAAATACCCACAATTGGTACATACCACACGGATTTCGTGAACATGGACAATACAATCAAGTTCCCCTTCATAAGGAGCATACTGAACATTGGATTCCAGTACAACATGCACCTTTATTCGAAGCTGGATATGGTCATATCACCTTCAAAACTGGTTGCAGACTACCTCAAGGCATTTGGCAATGAATCGAGAATAGTTCCTGTTGGAATAGACCTGAGCAAATTCATTTTTAGCGACAGTAAGCAGGATTACTATTTCTTCGTTGGGAGACTGACAACCGATAAGGGCGTACTTGAGCTTCTAGAGGCAGCATCCCAGCTCCCTGAAAAGAGGTTCAAGATTGCGGGTACTGGTCCACTAAAGAATACCGTGATGGATTACGCACAGAGGTTCAAGAACATAGAATATCTCGGCTACGTTTCTGAAGCAGAAAAGATTGAACTGCTGAAGAATGCAAAGCTTCTTGTTGCACCATCAAGAGCAGAAACATT
Organism: Thermoplasmata archaeon; assembly: GCA_021816725.1. Lineage (GTDB taxonomy): Archaea > Thermoplasmatota > Thermoplasmata > Thermoplasmatales. The sequence continues at coordinate 54,320 of JAKAXD010000004.1, read as the reverse complement.
TGGTGTTGTCTTCATAGAGGCAATGGCATCTGGGACTCCTGTCATCGGTTCATCTGAAACAAGGGAAATAGGGATCCTGAAGGACAACTATAACGGATGGTTCGTCAGATACGGAGATGCGAGTGCACTGGTCAGCAAGTTGAGGGAGCTGGACAGCGTGGACCTGAAGACTTATTCAGATAACGCATATAAATCCAGCAAGAACTATTCCATACAGACAACGGCAGACCTCCTGGAGTCAATTTATGGTGAATTAATTGAATCTAAAGTCGGGTAGCAAGTTCATAGGAATCGCGGTCTCTGCAGTCACGCTTCTCGTCTTCGTGATCGTATACGGTCCTTACACCCTGATCAGGACGTTCTCAAATCTGCCGAATAACTTCATCCTCTATTTCCTGCTCGCAATTTCGCTGCAAGTCCTTTCATTCGTCTTCTGGGCGCTGAGAATAAAGATGCTTTCCAGGACGAACGGTTATAAGATACCACTCTACAAGACGTTCATAGCGGTCATAACATCTCTCTTTGCTGCATCAATAACTCCAGGGTATGTCGGGGGGGAACCGGTAAGGATAAAGAAGCTAATAGATTACGGGGAACCTGCAGGTACTGCGACAGCCATTGCGCTCGGCGAAAGGGGGTTTGACTCGATATTCTTCATAGGTGTCTTTGCATTCGCCATCCTCTCAGGCCTGGAGGTCCTATCTGGCAGCCTGAGGCTGCTCGCTATGATAGGAGTGGTGATCCTCGTAATTTTCATTGGGTTCCTGCTGGTCTCAATGGGTGCAGGATCATTGATGAAAAGATTCACAGGGTGGGTTGGCAGGGTTGCAAAGAGGTTTGACAGGAAGGGGAAGAAATATGAGGAGTCCCTTCCAAAGGTATTCGAGCAGATTGAGACGTATGCATCCTCCACCAAGAAGATTTTCTTTCACCATCCCGGTGCGCTGGTACTTGGAGTAGCCGTCACCTCTCTTCTCTGGCTCTCAACATTTATGATACCGGCAGTCCTGATGATAGGATTTGGCGTTATGCCAGACCTACTGGACATAATATTCATCCAGATAATACTGGTCCTCATATCGTTAATCCCAGTTACACCAGGATCTGCTGGAATAATGGAAATACTGATGATAGCAACTTTCTCCCCGTTCTTGCCTGATGGAAGGATAGTTGCTTTCGTTATATTGTGGCGTTTCATCACTTTCTACTTCAATCTAATCATTGGCTCCCTCTCAATTCACTATCTTGTGACAAAATAAATAATAAAGTCTCCATTTACCTACGATTCGATTGAATGAAAGCCAAAGGCTGAGGAGATTCGCATTTCACTCCCCAAAATCCTATCTCGCAATACCAGTAATACTCCTCCTGATTCCATTGTTCTACTTCTCCTCACTTAACCTGAGATTCACTCTGATCTTCTCCCTGTCTCTTGTATCCATCATGGTCTGGGACATCATTTCGCCCAGGATTCTAAAGTTCAAATTTCCAGCTCCCAGGGCTCTGTTCCTGAACCTTGTGAGCTTGTATATAGCAATAGTGTTCTATTTCATCCTCATAGCTTTACACTTCCTCCAACCACCAGTCGCGCTCCTGCTCTCCATCACGACCGTCCCCTTCTTGAGGGCAATGGTTTATGTTGCCTTTGCTGGAAAGAACCCCGTGGTGGTCCACCTGCTTGCAATATCATTTTCCCTCTTCTTCTCCCTCTTTGTTGCAATCATATCGCCAAGGTATGTGATCTTCGTTGCACCGCTGATCCTTTCTTCTATAGTTTACTCACTTGCATCAAACCTGTTCGTGAAATTATCTGTATCCGGGTTTGTAAAGGAGTTCAGCACTGACCCGATGAAGATACTCAGGGAATTCGTGAATACTGTTACTTCTGATATTTCCTACAACGTGATTCTCAAGAACTTCTTCGAGGATATGTATACCACTCTTGCTCCACGCGAAGTCTCCCTTATTAGGTTCAAATCTGCAGACCATGGGTTCACGATGGTCTTCCCTTACGTTCATCCCGGACCATTGGGAGACCTAGGAAGTTCTAATATAACTGCAAAACTCCAGAGAAGGCATTCTGACCAGAACCTTCTAGTCTTCCATACAACCACAACCCATGATGACAATTGTGCTGGCGACTCAGAAATTGAAAAAATTTCAAAGGTCCTCGACGAGAACGGAAAAAAATATAGCTACAGTTACGAACCATTTTTTGGCAAGTATCTTACATTTCTGCCGATAGGGGACGGAGGGATATTCTTTCTTTCTCCTGATGATCCCAGATTTGACGACGTGAAGATCTCGGAGGGAAGGAAGATAGTCAGAAAGGCAAAATCTAGAGGGCTGAAATGGGCTGTTGCTGTAGACCAGCACGACAATAACATGGACGAACCTATGGAGCTGAAGGATGTCTCTTACCTGCTTGAAGAAGTTGAACAGGCGGTTAAGGGAAGAAGGAACAAGAAGGCACTTATGGTTGCTCAGAGCAGCGTATCCATCGATGCAAAGGACATCGGCCCGGGTGGAATATCATTCGTTTCCATATCAGTCGGTGCGAAGAAGCTGGCCATAGTCCTGGTCGATGGAAATAACATGAGGCTTGACATAAGGCAGAAAATTGAAGGTGCCTTGCCAGGCTATGACAGGGTCCTTGTATGCACGACTGATAATCATGTCGTAAACACGAACGGACTGAACGTCAATCCTGTCGGCACGTTTTCCAACCATGATGAAATAGTGAAAATTGTCAAGGAGTTGGAGGGCAAGAATCAGCTGCAGAAGGAAGCTGCAACAGAATATGTTAAGAGGGAAATCTGGCTGAAGGTCGCAGGCGAGAATCAGTGGGAGAAGCTGAATGCTGTCATTAGAAGCTCTGTCAACAAGGCAAAGGTTCTAAGTGTCGCATCTATACTTGTCTCAATAGCGCTTTCCCTGATAATTTTCAAAATACTGAATTGATTGTTGCTTCGCTAGTCAGACGTCTCATGAAAATCAAAAATAATACAAGCATCTTTTATAAGTCCTAAGCATTGAGGCTCGGTGTCAAGCTTAATAATCGCAGAGAAGGCGAACGTTGCCCTCAGGATCGCCACCTCCCTTAGCGATGGAAAGGTGAGCAGGGTAAAGGTTGGCGCATCGACGATACTCAGGTTCTCCAGGGGTGACAGGGAATACTCCGTCCTGTCGCTCAGGGGGCACATCATTGAACTGGACTATCCAAAGGAATTCAGCAGCTGGAAGATAGACAATCTTAAAGAACTCATAAGGGTCAATCCTGTTGAAAACGTGAAGGTCAAGGGTCTCGATCATGTGCTGAAGAAACTGAACTCCGAAAATAATGAGGTCATAGTTGCAACAGATTATGATCGAGAGGGAGAGCTGATTGGAGTTGAAACACTCAGGTTAATGGAAAGGAGCGACGGGATAAGGAGGGCAAGGTTCAGTGCACTCACAAAATACGATCTTGTGCAGTCGTTCGAGAATCTAGCAGAAGTTGATTACAACCTGGCAGGATCTGCCGAGGCAAGGGGTGTAATCGACCTGATGTGGGGTGCTGCCCTTACAAGGTTCTTCAGCGTGACGACAAAGAGGCTCGGAGGTGAATTCATTTCAGTTGGAAGGGTGCAGAGTCCTACCCTGACCATACTGGTGGAAAGGGAGAAGGAGATCAGGGACTTCATACCTGAGAAGTACTATGAGTTAAGCATAGTTGTGAATGGAGTCAAGTTCAATTATGAAGGAAACCCCATCAAGTCAAAGGAAGAAGCCGATAAGCTGCTTGACAATCTTAAGGAAAGCACTGGAGTAACAATAAAGGAGAAGAGTGACAGGGAAAGGAAGATATACAGGCCTGTTCCTTTTTCAACCACTGAATTTCTGCGTGACGCAAACAGGATAGGCGTTTCAGTGGAGAGGGCAATGGCCATCGCTGAAACACTTTACCAGCACGGCAAGATATCATATCCAAGAACTGACAATACGGTCTATCCGAGGACGTTGAGCGTAAAGTCAATCCTATCAAACCTTTCAGATTCATACCTTAAGAAGGAAGTGGACCATCTGGTGGAGAACAGCAAGCTTGTCCCTTCAAGGGGAAGGGTGGAGACGACTGACCACCCGCCAATATACCCTACTGCTCCGATGAAGAAAAGTGAGCTAAAGGGCGATTATTTCAAGATTTATGACCTCGTTGCGAGGAGGTACATGGCAACAGTTGCAGAGAACGCAGACATCAAAGAAACGGATTATGTTGCAGAAACTGGAGGCCTCAAATTTGTATATACAGCGTCAAAAGCAGTGAACAGGGGCTGGATGGATTACTACCCCATCGTTTATTACCAGGAAAAGAGGGACCCGGAATTGAATGTGGGGGATGAGAAAGCGTTCGAACTTCCGAAGGTTGATGAGAGGAATACCAATCCGCCTCCCAGGTTTACCCAGGGTTCTTTACTGGAAAAGATGGAGAAGGAACTGCTGGGAACAAAGAGTACAAGGCACGAGATCATTCAGAAACTTTACGACCGCGGCTTCATCGAGGGCAATCCGATCAGGGTCAAGCCGCTCGGGATGGCAATGGGGGAGTCGCTGATAATGAATTCAGAGGCCGTCGCAAGACCTGAAATGACTGCAAAGCTGGAAAAGGAAATGGACCAGATAGCAGCAGGATCCAAAAGGAAGGAAGAAGTGATAGAGGACAGCCGTTCCATACTTGACAATTTACTCGATGACCTCATATCAAAATCTGACAGGATCAGTGAAAAGTTTTACGAGACACTTAAGTTGGAAAAGGTTGTCGGCAAATGCCCTAAGTGCGGGTCTGACCTGATAATGGATTACGCAAACAATGCAAGATTCATAAAGTGTACAGGCCCTTCAAATGACTTCTTCCAGTTCCTCCCAAGAACGGGGAAGATAGAAGTTACTGACGAGAAATGTCCTGTCTGCGGGCTATTCCTGATCAAGGTCATCAGGAAGGGGGAGAAACCGGAAATCAGGTGCGTCGACAACAAGTGTGCATACAATACGGACAGGGAAACATTCGGAAAGTGCCCGTCAGATGGAGGCAATCTCGTAATGAGGAGGAGCAGGATGTCTACACGCTTCATAGGGTGCTCAAACTACCCAAGCTGCAAGGTCACGCTGTCGGTACCACAGAAGGTAGATATCATTCCAACATCAAAGGTATGCCCCGTTGACGGCTTCCCAATTGCAATATTCAAGTACGGGAAAAATGACGTTGAGCAGTGCCTCAATCCCAGGTGTCCAAGCAGGTCAGGCAAGAAGGAAGACAGGTCTTGATGTATAACACACCTGACCGGCTCTACAGCGAATGATTTGTGTCAGCCAAAAGTGACGAGTCTCAGAAAACTGCATATTATATCAGTGTAAAAGTGCTGAGTCAAGAGCTCAAGGACGCACCGTTGTCATAGCCCATTCAACAGAAAACTATATATACAAAGTATGACATATTGATGCCATATAACAGACAACTGTCATACGGTGAAAAATATGTTCCTAAAAAGAATAGAAATGGAGAATTTCAAATCATTTGGTAGAAAGACCGTCATAGACTTCAGGTCAGGTTATACGTCAGTCACAGGACCGAATGCATCTGGAAAGAGCAACATAGGAGATGCATTGCTTTTTGTTCTGGGTACCAAAAGCAACAAGTCACTCAGGGCACAGAAACTGACCGACCTGATTCACCGTAATCAATCCGGAAAGCCATCGCCTTACCTGAAGGCTAGCGTGACGTTCGACAACAGTGACAAGCTTGTGCCCATAGAATCAAATGAAGTCACCTTTACCAGGGTAGTCAAGCTTTCAGAGAATAATGAACAGGACTATTCTTCTTATTATTACATAAACGATGACAAGGCCAGGCTACAGGACTTCGAATATCTTCTTGAAAAGGTGAAGATTTTCGCAGACGGCTACAACTTCGTCAGGCAGGGAGACATAACTGGCATAGTGGAAATGACGCCACTCGAAAGGCGTGGAATCCTCGAGGAGGTTGGTGGTATTTCCGTCTATAATAATGAAATAGAGAAGGCAAACAACGAGAAAGACAAGACAAGGGAGAATATGGTTACAGTCCAGGCGCTCGTGGCCGAACTTTCAGGAAGGGTTGAACTCCTTACAGCTGAAAAGGAGCAGGCTGAAGCTTATCTTGCCAAGAAGAAGGAGGTCGATAAGGACGAGTCAATTCTCCTTTTCAGGAAGAAGAGCGAGACGGAGAATGAGATCAATACAATAAAGGAACAAATTGAGAAGATAGAGGGAGAGATAAAATCTGCAGATGAAAAGGTCAAGGAGCTGATCTCAAAGGGAGACGAGCTTGACAGGAAGATAGAGACGCTCAAGCAGAACAACAAGGAACTGGAAGAATTCCAGCGTATTAAGGGGGACCTGGATTCAAGCAAACTCAACTACGCCAAGATCAACATGGAGCACGAGAATCTTCAGGGAACCATATCACAGATCAAGAAGGAGATATCAGAACTTCTGGCAAGGAAGAAGAAACTTGAGAACGATGTAAGGCAGAGCGAGACAAAGGTCAAGAAAATGGAGGAAGACCTGAAGTCTAGAAACGATGCGTTGAAAGAGCTAGAACTGACGATTCAGGACATGGAAAATAAGTCTGCAACGTCATTTGACAAGTTCGAAGACCTGACGAAGGCAATGAACGACGTAAACAAGCAGAAGGAGGATACGCTAAACGAACTTGCAAAACACAAATCAAACCTGTCCTCAATTCAGGCAAGGAATACAGGCGTCATGGAGGAGATATCAAAGATAGAGGAAGAGCTCCAGACACTTGAATTCTCGATAAAGGATGCGGACTGGAGGACAAAGAACCTGAAGAAGGTAGATCCTCAAGGTGAAGGAGCAAACAAGGCCTACCTTGAAACAAAGAAGAAGATAGAACAGTTGAGGAAGGATGAGGAAGAGCTTACAAACCAGATAGAGAAGGTTGAAAGCGAAGTTGGAAAGGTTCAGGGGGTAAAGTTATCCGGCGTATGGGAGAGTATCAATTTCATAAACATGGAATCTGCAGGCGGCAGCCTCAAGGGAATAAAAGGAACGGTTGATTCCCTCATTTCTTATTCTGCTGATTATGAAAAGGCGGTGAGGGCAGCCGGAGGCAACAGGCTGTTCAGCATCGTGGTGGAGAAGGATGAGGATGCACAGTCAGCTATTGAGTCACTGAAGAGGAAGGGAAAGGGAAGACTGACTTTCCTTCCACTGAACAAGATAATCCCGCTCAGGCCAAGGGGGAAGGCGGTCATGCTCTCACAGGACAAATCGACGATGGGCTTCCTTTCAGAGAAAATAACCGCAGACGATTCATTGAAGGACATAGTCAGCTATGTCTTCTCCGACACGTTGCTCGTAAAGGAAATGAAAGTTGCGAGGGAAGTGATGGGCGGGGTGAGGATAGTCACGCTAGATGGTGACCTCATTGATCCAAGCAACGCAATGACCGGCGGAACACTTCCTAAAAGGGAGGTCGGCAAGGACTTGGAGGGACTGACGGCGAAACTTTCTGCGCTAAAGGGTAGAAGGGTGGAGATCAGGAATGAACTATCGGCCCTGGAGAATGAACTTAGGACCCTTGCAGAGAGGATTAACAAGGCGCACCTAGAAGTTGGCAAGAGCGAGGGAGAGCTCACGCAGCTGGTGAACAGGAAGAAGGAACTCGAAGAGCAAATGAGAAAGAAGAAGGGGTATCTGGAGGAGAGGAAGAAACTGCTGGAACTCGGAACTGCCGATGAGCGCGCGGAGAACAGTGCCATCGACCAGATCAACTCAGAGCTAGTGGCCTTGAATAATCGCATCGAGAAGCTGAACTCAGAGAAGGACAAGGCGATGGACAAGAAGACAAGGGAGGAGATAAGATCAATGAAGCAGAAGGTGTCAGACCTGAAGAGAGAAGTGGAGGAACAGACATCAATGCTGAACTCCCAGAAGATGATCCTCAGCGGGCTCAAGGCAAATCACGATTCCGTGGAGGAGTCTATAGAATCAAAGCAAGACGAGCTTTCCAGTGGGAAGAAAACGTCTGATGAGATGCAGGCTTCTCTCCAGAAAGTGAAGATGGAACTTGACACTCTTTCCTCGCTGTATCAGTCTAGGGAAGGTACGCTCAAGAAGAGGGGAGAGGAGATAGAGAGGATTACTAATGAGAGGTTCAAGATCAGGTCAGAGGTTGATTCCAAGACAACCATAAAGAAGACAAAAATGGACTTCCTTCTGTCATTGCAGGCAAAGATGGAAGAGGCCTCGCAGAGAATAGCGGACTTGACAAAGACAATAGAGGAGAAGAAATTCGAAATTGTAGAGGACCGCAGGTCCGCAGAGGAGATAAAGAAGGAGATTAACGTGCTAGAAAACCAGCTTCACGAGATGGAACCAATCAATCTTAAGAGCATCAATGACTATGCGGAAGAGAAGGCAAGACTGGATGAGCTCGTGGGCAAGAAGGAACGACTTGAAGAGGAGATGAAGAGACTGGGAGAGCTGGAGAGCAAACTGGAGGATCAGAAGAAGGTCGTATTCCTCGAGGTCTTCGAAGCAGTCAACAAGAATTTCATTGGCATATACAAGGAACTGACAAACGGCGGAGAGGGCTACCTGATGCTGGAGAACGTAACCAATCCATTCCAGGGAGGCCTCGTCATAAAGGCATCATCCAAGGGTAAGAAGGTGGATAACCTTGCATCCTTGAGCGGCGGGGAGAAGAGTATAGCAGCTCTATCGTTCATAATAGCTATACAGAACTACGATCCTTCACCGATCTACTTCATGGACGAGGTTGACATGTTCTTAGATGGCGTGAATGCCGAAAATGTGGGAAGACTCTTCAGGAGGAATTCAGAGAGTGCACAGATCATAGCTGTCACGCTGAGAAAGGCAACAATGAAGTATGCACACCAGATAATTGGCGTCACCTTCCAGGACAAGAACAGTACGGTGTTCACCAAGGAACTAGAAACTGAGGAGGCTGCTGCCACATGACCACGGAAATTGTTTCGGAGATATTGAACGCAAACAGGGACCAGGCGGTAATAGAGAAGATCATGCAGGAGGAGATATCCCCAGAGCTGGAAAAGAAGAAGGGAGAGGTTATACTGAAAGTGCTGGAGGTCGTCGACAAGTACGATCTTGATCCATGGAACATAGACCTGGAGAAGTTCACTTCTGTCTTCCTGAATGAGGTGAACCAATACTTCAGGGATTTTCCCGTAGCAGGAAAGATAGTCTATTTCGCATGGATTAATATAAGGAACAAGAGCGAGCTCCTCCTTCCTCAACCTGAGGAGCAGGAAGAGCTTATGGACGAACCGATGGATGTCAGCGAGGAACAGATGGCAATTCCAGACATCTCTCTTGGTTATCTTCCAGTCGAGAAGAGGAATGTCACAATCGAGGACATAGTTGAAGCGATAAAGAATACGCCTCTCAGTTTCCTTAGGAACACAGTCAAGAAGGCAAGGAAGATCATTTTCCAGGAAACGGCCCATCCTGAGGATTTCCAGGTCATAATCAGGGAGATATGGACGAGGATGCTCGAATCGAAGAAGGACCACTTCACAATGGAATCAATATCAAAGGACTCATCTGATGACCTCATAAACGTATTCCAGTCATCTCTTTTCCTCGCGTACTATGGACGCATTGAACTGAACCAGGAGATACCATTTGGGAACATATGGATAAAGATGTTGAAGAGGGATGGAACTACAGCTCCTGTTCCTGAAGTGAAGCTTGAAGACGACGATTTCGCGGTCTGAAATGCCTTGACTTGGTGCAGGCGTGTCCTAAACTTTACCTCTTTCTGAAAGCTGACGGATACATGGGGCAATAGAAAGGAGAATGAAAAAAGAATCTATCCGGCATTAATCCAGGATCAGGTCTTGACCAGTATCTTCTCCATTGTGTATGCATCGGAACCGTCATTGTAATAGGATGGAAGGAGGTTCGAGACCGCAAATCCGTGGTTCTTGTAGAAGTTTATAGCCTCTAGATTGTCAGTTCTGACCTCCAGCCTGATTTTGCCCACCTTCACCTTCTGAGCTTCCTGCTCAAAAAGTGACATGAGCCCCGATCCTATCCCGTTGTGCCTGAAGGGTGTGTCCACCGCCAGCATCAGTATTCTCGCCTCCTTGTCCCCTGAGATGCCTCCGCATATGAACCCCGCAATGGTCTGGTCTGACATGCCTACAATGAAGGCCGATGGCCAGGACTTCTGTATGTCCAGATAAACAAAATCGTTGTACCTCTCAGTCAGGTTCTTCCTTGCAATCTCTATTATGTCGCTGAGCTGAGAGGGGTTGAACAATCTGAACTGGACAAACATGTGACTTCAGAATGTGTTTATTTCACCTGCTACCAGCATATTCGTTATCCTGTTCAGATTCGCCAGCCAGTCGTCCGCAATCCTGGTGAAATCTTTCAGGTATTTCTTTGAAACCTGTTCACTCGCTCCCACAATCTGAAGATTCGCCACGTGAGGGTCGTCAATAGGCCTTCCTATCTGTGATACAATCCTGACGTGTATTTCAGGCACTTCTCCTCCAGATTCCTTTATGCACTGCTCTGCTATTTTCATGGCCGCAAGGTTGTAAAGTTTTCCAACGTGTGTCACCGGGTTCTTCCCAGCTGCAGCTTCCATGCTCATGGGCCTGTAAGGCGTTATCAACCCTGTTACCCTGTTCCCCCTTCCAACGGATCCATCGTCCCCATTCTCCATCGATAGACCTGTGACAGTCAGATAATAGAGATTGTCCTTAGGGTTGTCGGCAGTATTTATCGACACCTTAATCTCACGTTTTGAGTCTTTCTGGACGTATTTTTGGACAAGTTCTCTTGCCTTTTCCTTCTTGTCTACGTAATCTTCTCCGTCCTTGATGTACTTTCCAACCATTGCCGCAGCAATGGTCAGGTTAATGGTATCCTTATTCCTGAAACCCATTACCTTAACATCGTATCCGAGTGCAGGTATCGTCTTTTTCAGGTCATTGTTCACAAAGTTCTCTGCCCTCATGACAGCATTCTCTGTCTCTGAGAAAGGTGCAAAGCCCACACCAAATGATGTATCGTTTGAGAGCAGTTTCCTCGTATCGTACAGGGATCTTAGGTCTACAGAACCGTGACCTATCCTGCAGTCTATCATCACGTCACTTTCTATATTTATAGTATCAAACCTGTTCTTCAGATAGTCGGAAGCCGCCTTTATTGCGATGCTTCTATAGGGTATCCTCTTTCCATTTACAGTGGTGGTTGCCCTACCAGAAAGCAATATGTAGACGGGCTCTAAAATAGTCCCTCCATTAAATTCCGGTTGAGATTGACCTCCAACCACTTCTACCTGATCGGTATTGTGATGCAGTATTCTTCCGTAGTTTTCTATGTAATATTTGGACAGAGACCTGCTCACTGCTTCGGCTATTCCGTCAGATACGGAGTCAGGATGACCGATTCCTTTTCGTTCCACTATTTCGACTTCTCTCTGCTCAACTAGGGCCTGAGGCAGAGATTCAACCACTATATTCCTTGGCATTACGGATTCCTCCATATTAACGACCATTTCCTTTTATGATTAAAATTTTTGTTATTTTGTTCCTCTACGAAGTAGTGACAAAACATTGGGCGTTCAGTGTGTAAAAGCTCGGATAAAACAAAAGGTTAGTCACTATCAGGAACCACCATCTTCATAGGATTCCGATGGAAAGGAGGTGCATTTCGATGCTTAAGGTAAGTGGGGATGGAATCGTTGCCATAGCAATCTTAATTAAGCTATGTTCTACGTAAGCATAAATGAAACGACAGAAAAAATTCATAAAGCTCCTTCAATGGATAAATCCCCATCTTCCGCAGTATAGAGAGTCAATTATTTTGAATAGAGCATTTGTGCAGTTGATCTCATACGGGCTCTAAAGCACATGAGGTGCATGACGCAAGTGTAGAGAACGAATAATTCATCTTTGCTTAGGAAATTTAAATCAAAATAACAGTTTAATACGGTTCAATGATATGTGACATGTGGAAAAAGAGAAGAATGCCGTAATTTCAATTTCAGATAAGCAGGGCCTAGAAAAGGTCGGGCAGTTCCTTCTGTCCAATAACTATAGAATTTTCGGTACTTCCGGAACAAAAAATTATCTGGAGGAGAATGGGGTCAACTGCGAGAGTGTTGAGAAGCTGACAGGGAATCCCGAAATACTTGGCGGAAGGGTAAAAACGCTTTCAACTTCCCTTCTTGCAGGGATCCTCTCAAAGGACCGAGAGGACGAGGACCTCAAGAAATTTTCCTACAAGGCGGTTGATCTCGTTTACGTTGAACTTTACGATTTCATTGGTCATTTCCTTTCCAACTCTGAGGACCTCGTCGAGTTTATAGACATCGGCGGAGTGACACTTCTTAGGGCAGCAGCAAAGAATTTCCAGAGGGTAATTCCGGTTCCCGGAAGGAATTCAATGGAAAGAGTCATGGAAAAAATGAAAGATGGGGAAGTAAATCTTGAACTCAGAAGGGAGCTCGCGGGAGAGACATTCAGGTTGACAGCTTACTATGATCAAGCCATTTCACAGTGGATGGGTGGAGAGAGCGATATTTTTGTCACCGGAGGAAGGGGGTACTCCAAGTTGAGATATGGAGAGAACCCTCATCAGAAGGCCCATTCATATGCGATGTACCCTCCATTCTTTGAAGTACTAAAGAAGGGAAAGGAAGTCAGCTTCAACAACATTTTAGACGCGTGGGCAGCATGGGACCTCGTGCTGAGGCTAGGGAATGGCTCTAGCTCTGTTGTAAAGCATGCTGCTCCCTGCGGAGCTGCCACTGGCTCAGGCTCCATAAAGAGGGCATATGAATCAGACCCGGTATCTGCGTACGGTGGAATACTTGCTTTCAACGGGGTAATTGATGCTGGTCACGTTTCATATCTTAAGGACAAATTCCTTGAAGTTATAATAGCACGAGATTTCGATGAAGAAGCCCTTGAACAGCTTGATAAGAAGAAGAACATCAGGTTGCTCAGGGGGAGAGAAAATGTCTACAGGATTCCGGACGTAAGGAGCGCTGGAAACCTGTTGCTTGTGCAGGACTGGAATATCAGGTCTCATCTGAATTTGGAATGCATGTGCGGCTCCCTAAGCACAAGACTGGAGGAGGATGCAAGATTCGGATGGGAAGTGGTCAAGTCGATCAAAAGTAACGCGATTGCAATCGTAAAGGAAGGTTGGTTGCTCTCTTCGTGTGGCGGTCAGCCAAACAGGGTCGACTCTGTAAGGATTGCACTTGATCGGGCCAGGAGTATTGGAAGGATTTCTCCTGATGCTCTCCTGATATCCGATGGTTTCTTCCCATTCTCTGATTCCGTCGAACTGATCGAATCCTCTGGAATAAGGAACATTGCAGCCCCTATGGGATCAATAAGAGATAAGGAAGTCATTGACTACGCAAAGAATAAGGGAATGACGTTCATCGAAGTGAAGGAGAGGGCTTTCAGGCATTAGCCTAAGGAACGTACCGGTAAATACCGGTCTTGATCTCCATTATTTCGCCATCATTCATCAGGTTCCTTATCTCCTCCTCAAGTTCCTCACGTGGGATCTTTCCCTCAAATTTATCGGCTATTTCCGCCATTGATATTTCCCTGAAATTCTTGATCTCCCTGAGAATGCTTTCCCTGTTCCCCTTGTTAACTTGCTGAAGGAAGGTGCTGACCTGATCTGAGAACTTTTCAACATCTAATGAACCCTTGACTTCAAACCGCCTGGAAAGACCCATCCCATTTCTCTCTGAATCCATCAGGACTGAAAGCTCTTCTTTTCCCCTAATGCCTGAAGAGATTGCCCTTGCGATCTTCCTCACTCTTTCGTTAAGGAACTGCACAGCTTTTGACTCGAAGTATTTTCTCTCAAGTTCTGTGGCCTTTGAAATATTCTCAAGGTAAAACCTCTTTGAAAACTGCGTCTGGGAATTGGAAATCGAAACCTTCCCAACGATTATCACGTTATCGTCCTCGGTCAGCTCTTCAAGTATTTCCAGGCTGTCTGAGTAGTAGGAACCAACGTAAAGGGAAACTTCGTTGAAAGAATCCTTGACCCTTACAATGGATCTTTCATCCTCGTCCGATTTCCCGACAAATTTTCCAGCAAGAAGGAACCTGTTGATCAACAGCCCAAGTTCTGATAATCCAAACGACGTCTCGTTCTCCTCATATACCTCGTCTATTCCAAGTAGCTCCGAAGTGGTTATCCTGACGGCTGGTTCTCTTTGCTTCATTTCAATCCCTCTATCGCCCTCTGGTATTCTTCGCCTAAAGCATTATTGTCCAGGAGTACCAGTTCCTGTGCCTCCATATACGTTCCGGATGATCCCTTGAATCCATAGATTACAAACTGCACCGGCTTCATTTCAATCTTTTGTTTCAGCTTGTTGAAAATATCCAGCTCCTTCCCATTGCCTATTGCAGCCTTGATGCCCTCTTTGCCCTCTTCCACATACCCCTCAAGGGCCTTCTGGTACACATAGACCAACGGGGAATAGTAGCCATCGTCTATGATCATGGATAAACGGAGTATCCTTTCAACAGGCGCATCAGGGTGTACCTGGCATCTTCCCTCCTTGGCCACGCGCTGGCATACGGAACAGACTGATACAACCAAGTTCTTGTCCAAAATCTTCAGGACTATGCCGTTCCCCTTCACAGTGCCGCTCTGGGACTTGGAAAGCTGTTCCAGGTTCGCAAACTGGCCGCTCTCCTTGCTTATTACCGTAATCTTTGTTCCCTTGCCGATCTGTAGGTAAAGCTTCTCCTTGAACTGCTTCACAGATGCGCCACTTATTTCAACGATCCCATCAGGCAGCGGAGTACCCCAGCTCTGAACCGAGACGTTACCTGAATCATCATTCAATATGCCCGAGTAGAGGGTTACAGAGTCCTTCCCCACGTTTTCCTTTGATCGCAAAGACCTAAGCGTTCCTCGTATAGTAACGTCATACATATCGGGCCTAAGGTCCCTCACGAGTAGGTTCTCTCCCATGGCACTCTTGAAGCTTGACTTTTCCAGCACATTTATTTCATTCTTTGCTGAAATTGTCAGGTAAGGTCTGTTGTTGTAGCTACCAACCTGGGTGTTTACAATAAGAACTAAATCTCCCCGTGAGAGCCTGCTTGCTGATTCTGGAAATTCGGTGAACGAAAGCTTCCCTGTCTTGTCTTCAAGGGTCCCAACACATCTTATCCTCTTCTCCCCATTCTTCTCATACTCTATGCACCTGACTGAACTCACATTTCCAAGTATATTGCCAGAATATCCTTCGTTTACATCCTTCAGGGGAACAGCCTGAAAGAATGAGTTCATGTCTCCTGAATACTTCCTGAGCAGCTCTAGTGCGAGCTTTATTGGAGCTGAACCACCCGAATCCAATTTCTTCTTGAACTCTGTTACAGCTTCTTCATTTTCCCGAACGGCATCACTAAATCTCTTCAAATATTGATTGATAAAATCGTTACCACCCAAGTCGCTTCTACCCCGCATCTTCAATGTTTACTGGGAAAAAAGGTTATCCCATTGCTTCTCTTGATAATCAGGATTTTTGGGAAATAGTTCGGCCTTGTAACCAGTTGGTAAGGGGTGAGAAATTCGTTGGGGAAAAAGAGGAATTTTTCTTCGTTCATCTTGATGTTGAGTTTCTTCATCACCCTCCTCGGGTTGTCCGTAATTGCAGAAAGTACCTGTTCCGGACTTAACCTGTTCAATTTTCTCTGGTACCTGTAGAGGAACTCAGCTTCTGCGAGTATGTCTGGTTCAGTGATGAATACGTTGTCCGTTCCAAGAGTAACGGTTAACCCTCTCCTGAAGAGTCGAGAGTAATCAGGTCTCTTACCGTGGAAGATATTGGATCTCGGCGTTATTGAAACGGGAATATCTAGTCTCCTCAGTTCTTCGAGGTCACTGTCTGATGCTTCTATACAGTGGATCACAAAATCAGGTCCCAGTGCTAGGAGACGCCTCACGTTCTCCCTCTTTTTCTCGCTGAAATGAAGTGCAAACAGCTTTCCTTTGCCGTGCGCGGCTTTGGAAAGACCCTCAAGGTAACTGAAATCGTAATCAGAAATGGCACTCATCCCGAATCCTGCGGAACGGTCGATTAATGGGTCGATCTCTTGGGGAGTGTTCGGTCTTGTGAGGAAGAAACCAGTTATGCCATCTAACACGGGAGCAAGGCGCAGACCCTTGATTCCTGATTCCCTGAAATCAAAGAAGGCTGCGGTACCCCTTTCCCTCATGAATTCAACTGACTTCACGATGTAAGATTTAATAAGGGAAGGTTTAGCTTCGTTCAGTGCCCTTATCTTGAAGCCACCCGGACCTACTATTTCCTCGATGTCCCCTTCTGGTTCTATTCCGATAAAGGAGTCGCCGAGATGAGTGTGGAAATTAATGGGTGCACTTATCAGCGTCCCCTCCATGTTCGAGGATGTGGATTCATCTACAAACTTCCCCTTGAGTGTGCTGAACGTGCCTTTCTTCATCTCTCCGTCCTGGAATACCGAACCGCTTATTACGAAATCTTTCACTCTTTCCGATAATGTATATGGTTAAATATTTTAATCCAAAGATATAGCTATCTGTGGAAATTCTCGGTCAGGCTAGAGGGTTCAGGGGGTCTCCCATAAGGGACGTGCTCGTGGAATCCATAGACTACGCATTTGAACAAAATTCGCCTGAAAACAGGGTATATTCCTTTCTGAGCAAGTTCCGGCTTGGCGATTTTGATGGAGAATTGAGGATAATAGGGTTTGGCAAGGCTGCACGGGGAATGTATAAAGGGGCAAAGAAATTCTTCGGAGAAAAAATATCACGTGCGGGAGTCATACTGCCACTGGCTGAAGGGGAAAAATTTGAACCCCCATTCCTGCAAGGCAATCATCCGTTACTGGGAAAGGAATCTATTGAAAGTTCCAAAAAGATTTTGGAATTGCTCCGGGGGCTCACAAAGGATGACTTTGTAATAGTTCTTATTTCCGGAGGAGGTTCGTCGTTGTTCGAAGTCCTAAGGGACGGCGTGGAACTCAGCAGATACAATGAAACCGTCAACTGCTTGATGCGTAACGGTGCTAATATAACTGAGCTGAATGCAGTCCGTTACCTATATTCCAAGACGAAGGGAGGAGGTCTACTGGAATTCGCACACCCTGCAAGGGTGCTGGGCTTGATTGTCTCCGATGTCCCGGGTGACAAGGAGGAAACAGTTGCATCTGGTCCGACATCCAGACCACCGGAACGACAGGTGATCGAAAATGTAATTGCAAAGTATGGCAGGATATGCACTTTGCCCAATGATATTAAGGGATCCAGAAGGAGCTCCTACGGGGCCGAAAACTATGTTGTGCTGAGGAATTCTGATTTCGTGAAATCCATCGTTCAGAGGGTCGAACATCACGGACTCAGGGGAATAGATGTAGGGTCAGGGATTGAGGGGGATACGGAAAATGTTGCTAGATTCCTGGTAGGCAGGATGAGGTCTGAATACAGGAAGACGAACGGTCCAGTGACTGTTGTGGGCGGTGGAGAGACTTTCACAAAGCGAATTGGTAATGGAAAAGGCGGACGCAACCTTGAGCTTGCCCTGAGAGTTCTGCTTTTGATGGATAAGAACGAGGAATTTACCTTCGGTAGCATCGGTACCGACGGAATGGACGGCTCCAGCAATGCAATGGGTGCAATAGTCGATGATGAAACACTTAGAATACTTGACAGGGAACTCATCCTGGACAGCCTGTCCAGGAGCGAGAGCCTCCGTCCGCTCATAATAAGCCAGGATGTGCTCTTTACGGGACCGACAGGCACGAATGTATCAGACATATTCGTAGGTTACTACGCAGGAACTGGTTGACATAGGGATGTCATTGTTTGGTCCTGAACCGTGAAACACCCCCGACATAGGTCTCCAGAACCTGTATCTTCCGCACGTCCTGCAATTCAAATGGGTCACTGTCCAGAATGATAAAATCGGCGAAATTGCCAACATCAAGGGACCCAACTTCCGAGTCCATCAGTAATGATGCCGAGCCTGTTGTGTACAAATAAAGTGCAGTCAAAATATTTACCCTCTCCTCCCCTGAATATTTCAATATTTCCCTCCTTTCCCTTTCCCCTCTGTTCACGGCTGCATCCACTGTGACCCAAGGATTTGGCGGTTCTACGGGAGAATCAGTTGATAGCCCGAGTTTCAGTTGTTCCTTTTGCAGCGTAGCAAGCGGATATGAAAGCCTGCTTCGCTCATTTCCTAGTCTATTAACTGCCCACCAGTCATCTATGACGAACGCTGGCTGGGTTGACACCCCGATCCTTAACTCCTTAAGTCTACTGATGTGATCTTTCCGAAGGACAGTGCAGTGTTCTATCCTGGGTTCTATCAGCCTGTCTCGTCCGAAGTTTGAAACTGCCTCTATAACTGCATCTATACCCCTGTCGCCGATAGCGTGCATTGCGAATTGAACATTCCTGCCATCATATTTCTCGAACTCCCTTTCAAGACTTCTTGAGTCTAGCACCAACATTCCCCTGTTGTCCTTACTATCATCATAAGGTTCCCTCAGAGCGGCTGTTGCGGCCCCGAGGGCTCCATCAGCAAAGAGCTTTATCCCGTTTAACCTGAGGTAACTGTTCTCCCCTAATCTCATCCTCATTCCTTCTATCCCATCTGCCTCCTCTTCCCTCAGGTA
The DNA here is from genome assembly GCA_021816725.1 of Thermoplasmata archaeon. Classification (GTDB taxonomy): domain Archaea; phylum Thermoplasmatota; class Thermoplasmata; order Thermoplasmatales. The sequence continues at coordinate 35,571 of JAKAXD010000004.1, read as the reverse complement.
GACCCTGACCCTAATTCCAATCCTCGAAGCCTCAGTTGCCAGGTATTCCACTGATTCTGTTCCGCACGATACGAAGCCGATGGTCGTGATCCCGAGGGAGAGAAGATAATTGGATGCAACAGAAAGATTACCAACCTCATTCCCAGTCATGTCGTGAGCCATTTTCTTGAAGTATGAAGCTGCCTCTTCCTTGACGATTCCATTTGGTCTTCTATCAGGGGAGCGTGGCAGCACCTGCTCAGGAAATGAAACTGATTCCATGCTATCGAGCATCTTTGAATTAATCACTCCAGCATGTTCACAAAATCTCTCAAGAAATACTGGAACGTCATTTATGATTTCATCCAGGTCTGATCTTTCGGGCCACCTGCCTTCTGAAAAAGATTCCTGGTCCCATCCCATCCCTATGATAACCCTTGCGCCAGGGTTTCTTGACCTATAATTTCGCAGCCTCTCCTTCAATTCCATAATTGAACCGGTTCCACGCAGGTCGAGATATGTAAGTGAGCTGCCTAGGTCATCGAGATGAAGGTGTGAATCGACAAAACCCGGGAAAACCACCCTCTGCTCCAGGTTTATTACTTGTTCAGCGATGTTTGCATATCTCCTCATGGACTCTTCAGACGTGCCATAAAATGCAATCCTGTCTTCCTTTATCACTATGGATTCCACGGGAGACCTTTTGTCAAATTTTGTGTAAATGTGCCCATTATAAAATAGCTTTATTGCCCCCTTACCGTCCATAACAAACAGTGATTTTACCTGAATAGAATTTTCGCGGTGTGAAATTCAGTCAACAAAGGCAAGAAGGATTAAATTCCATAATCAGAATCCGGTGATAGATGGATAAAATCCAGATAGTCCTATCCTGGAGCGGGGGAAAAGATAGCTCTTTGGCCTTGCACAGGCTGCTTAATGAGAAGAAGTATGAAGTGAGATACCTCCTCACAACTGTTACAAGGGATTTTGACAGGATAAGCATGCACGGGGTAAGAAAAGAATTACTACTGGAGCAGGCGAGGATGGCATCCGTTGAACCCGACATAGCATACATCTCAAAAGGTGCAAATAACAAGGAGTATGAGGGTGTAATGAGGGAGAAAATAGGCAAATACCTTGATGAGGGGATTAAGACAATCGCATTTGGTGACTTGTTCCTGGAAGACATTAGAAAATACAGGGAAGACAGGATGGCAGGTACAGGGATGACATGCGTGTTCCCGCTCTGGAAAGAGAACACGCTGGATCTTGCCAGATATTTCATAAAGTCCGGCTTCAGGGCAATAGTTTGCACCGTCGACCCACGTAAACTTGGAGGGGAGTTCGCAGGCAGGGAGTTTGATGAAGATTTCATTTCATCCCTGCCTGAGGGAGTGGACCCGTGCGGGGAGAATGGAGAATTCCACACATTCGTCTATGATGGACCGATATTCAGCGCTCCCATTACGGTCAAGAAGGGGGAGACAGTATTGAGGGATAACTTCTATTTCGCAGACATCCTTCCAGACTGAATGTGGCGCCCCCTCAGTACATTTTATCTCCTGATTCCAGATAGGTTAGAACCGTGAAATCAAAAGATATCAAAGCGACTTCAGAGAAAATCAGATGCGGGTGGGCCTCCGGAGACGCGTCGCTTATTGAATACCACGACGAAGAATGGGGGGTGCCAGTTCACGATGATAAGACTCTCTTTGAATTCCTCGTCTTGGAAGGGGCGCAGGCAGGTTTGAACTGGGTGACGGTCCTTAAAAAAAGGGAGAGCTACAGGGAGGCGTTTGACGGGTTCGATTTCGAAATAATTGCAAGCTATGACCGAAAGAAGGTCACCCAGTTGCTCGCTGAGAAAGGGATAATAAGGAATAGGCTCAAGATAGAATCAGTTGTCGCAAATGCAAAGGCACTGCTTAAGGTAAGGGAGGAGTTCGGGACTTTCGACAGTTATATATGGAAATTCGTGGGTGGAAGAAGGATCAAGAACAATTGGTCGACACTTCGCCTCATACCTGCTAAAACAGGCGTCTCAGTCAGCATGAGTAAGGACCTGATGGGGAGAGGTTTCAGGTTTGTGGGACCAACAATATGTTATTCCTACATGCAGGCTGTAGGTCTGGTGAATGACCACATAACATCTTGTTTCAGGCATGACCAGTTGTAGATTTTGAATGGCACCAATCCCCAAAAATTCAGGACTATATTGCCAACTCAAATTGACCAATGTAATCACTTCGCATGAAAGATGAAAACGTAAAATAACAGGGTAGGAATATCTCAGATATGAGAAAGTTGCTGATGATACCGGGTCCAATTGAATATGAAAGCAATGTGCTGAACGCAATGTCCCTGCCAACAATCTCCCATTCATCTCCTGAATTCATTTCAATCTACAGGGAAGCTCTCCAGAATGTGTCCACGGTCTTCGGTTCTGATGTTACTGACTCACTACCTTTCATCATATCTGGTTCCGGGACGCTCGGGATGGAGGTTTCAACTGTCAACTTCATAAAAAGGGATTCAAAAGTGCTTGTTGTCAATACGGGCTACTTTGGAGACAGGTTTGTAGAACTATTCTCAAGGTTCACAGACAAGATAGAGCAGATCAGGCCTCCCCTTGGGGAAGCTTCTGAGCCTGGAGTCATAAAGGAAAAGCTGGAAACTAACGAGTATGAGATGATGACAGTGACTCACGTTGACACCAGTACGGGAGTGAGGAACGACGTCAGGAAGATAGCCGAAGCTTCCAGGGGATCTGAAACGCTGCTTGTGGTGGACGGTGTCTGCTCGGTTGGCGGCGAGGAATTCGACATGAAATGGGGGATCGACGTCGCGTTTACTGCATCGCAGAAGGCACTTGGCACTCCTCCAGGTCTGGCAGTAGGTGTTGCCGGGAAGAGGGCATTGGAAAGGATGGCAAATGTAAAGCCGCTTACATTCTTCTCAGACTTGAGGAAGTGGGAGGCGGTCTCTAGGGGCGTGCTTGCTTCGAACGGTGGTTATTTTGGCACTCCGAATGTAAACCTGATAACCGCTCTAGGAGTGAGCCTGTCAAACATACTCAATGAGGGGATGGAGAAGAGAATTGCCAGGCATAGGCTGATGTCTTCAGCACTGAGGGCCGGAATTGAAGGCATGGGGCTCGAAATTATGGCAAAGAAATCGTTCGCGAACACCGTGTCAGCAGTATATCTCCCTGAAGGAGCGGACTCGAAGAAATTCCTATCAGACGCAGAGAAAATGGGGGTAGTTTTCGCTTCTGGGTTGATAAGGGGCATTGCAGGTAAATACTTCAGGATTGGTCACATGGGAAGCATCAACTCAACAGAAGTACTGTTGTCACTAAGTGCAATCGAGAGAGCGCTAAACAAGGGAGGAAAAAATATCAGGACGGGATCTGGACTTATCGCTGCGGAGGAAGTATTATTAAAATCAGATTGAATAGGATAATTAAGATATTCACCTCTCTTCAGGGACATTGAACCTCCAATGAAAACTTGGATTACAGAAGTGAACAGACTTGCGTCAATTATCAATGGGTTCAGGTGCCTCGTATTTCTATAATGCAAAGAGATTCGGTATGAAATAAATGAATGGCAAAATGAAGATAAAAGAAATAATTGATTAACTTCCCTGAGGGAAAGCTTGCTTGTTACAGAATACAAACGTCGCGACAGGAAGATTTTACCGTTTCTGCATAAGATTCGATATCACGGAATGTGCGTGCGTCCAGGTTGGTACATGGCTAAAGGCGTTTGTCAACCCAACAAGGTTTCCCACATGAGCTGCTGCTACTACGCTCCCTGTTACTCCAGCTGCTATTGCTAGTCCCTTTGCAATTCCTATTGCTGCTATTGCCATAAAATAAGGATTCAGAAATGGTCATAAGCATTATGGTACAAGCATCGAAGGATTAGACAATTGTCCCATTTAACACGAGGAATTGCACCGTGTCTAGGGAGATTGAATAATGTACGCTGTCTGATGCTATCCGTTCATATCAAGTTGAATGAATCTTCTCTCAATTCATTTATTCATTTTTTTCATTTCGTAAGGTTCAGAAAAAGTATTAATATAAGCGATTAAATATTAATTGAGGAGCATGAGGGAGGGGAATATAGACAAGGAATATATCACCGGACGACGAGACCAGTATGATCTCGATCTGACAACTTTTTGGGAAAGCGTTAAAGAAACAAAATCCAGGGAGGACCTGATCAGGGTCTATAGGGACAAGATGTCGCTCATCATATCACGCCTGGCATTTGAAAGAGCAAGGAACCTGCAGAGAGAAATCGAACTGATAGACCATTATTACCATGAAGATTAGCCCTACGGTTCCTTGAGAAGCAACTCTATTTCTTTTACCTTTTGTGCAATTTGCTTTCCCTTGTTCGTTAGAGAGATGATATTCCGTTTGGGGTAGGTGGTGGTGTCAACTTTCTTTTGAATCAGCTTAAGGTCTAAGAGCAATTCTATTGATCTTAATAGCTGAATGTTAGGTATATCCGTTTCCTTCAATATAAGAGTCACATAAGACGGCCCCTTCAATAGATATAGAAGTAGGCGCATAGCACCAGACTGTGTCTCCAGTGCCTTAACCAATACCATGTCTCAATATTAATTACGCACTAAATAATGAGTAATCTTGTATTATAGATTAGGTAATAGATAATGTTCTATAATAAGAAATGAATATCCCTGATGCTGGTGGTAGGAATTAGGGCTAAATCGCGAATCTTAGGAAGATTGAGATTGAGTAAATTTAAGGAAGAACTGGTAATGGAACCTTTACAAGGAACAGGGGCTGATTTTGAACTACATGAATCACCGGGAGGGAGTTATCTATGGGGATAGTAATCCAGGGGTTCTCTGAAGAACCTTATAAGCTGGTGCTGAAATTGATCAAGTCCAATACTGATGGGGATGAGGGCGAAGTAGCTCACAGTAAAAGGGAGGAACAGGTCAATTTTAGAAAAGCAGCGCTCAAATATCGGCATTGATAGAGTAATGAGTTGCTAGAAGGCACTCCTGATTTCAACTCAGGTCACTTCTTCTTTGCATTGAGGAGTATCGATCTCCTCACCAGATCCATAAAGGCAGTTTCATTGATTCTGTCTTCCTCCTTTACCACTATAGCCCTGAATGCCCTCCCCTCTGTACCCGAATTGAATAGCCTATCTGGATCATCAATAAAGGCACCCCGGTGAAAGGTGATCCTTAAATGCTTCTTGTAAATTTCACCCGTACATATTATGCCAGACAGGGACCAGACAACAACTCCCTCTGGGTTGCTAGGTTTTCTCCATTTAATCTTTTCAGTCACATCCGGTTCAGCAAGTTTTATGATACTTCTAATAATCTCCAGTTTCTCTTTCTGCCATCGGCGAGTTTCATTAGCACTGTCTTCAGGTGATTTAGGATTTCTGCCTTTCGTATCAATGGATTTTGTTGAAGATTGCCCTTTCCTTTTGCTGTTCTGCCGCATTGTAATTTCCTAATTTACTGATACACTGTAATCAACTTGTATCTTATGGAATAAAATTTGTCAAGATAAAATCAAACTTTGATATAACTTAAATTTCAGTGGGCGCACTGGGATTTGAACCCAGATCTGCGGGTATCTCTTAGGGTCATCGCTCCAGTTTATCATCAACATCAGATGACCCACATTTAATCAAACCCTAACTGGAGCCCGCTAGGATGCCTGACTACCCCATGCGCCCAGTTTAACTCCTAGATGCCCGTCTGATCCTCTTTAGTCTCCGCATTCTTTTCTTCCGCCACTTCCATCGCATATTGTGTCTTTTCTTCCAATCCCTAGAACTCCTTCTCATCAGAGCACCTTTTCTAACCCTTATTACGAGGTCAATTTAAGGGTTTGTATATTATAACGGTTACTAAAAACTGGCAGTTGAAGAAAAAATAAATGATAGAAAATTGATCTACTTCATTTCCAGGACTACAACGTCTTTTACAGACCTCATAGTCTTGAATGGGATCACTAGCCTCCCTTGAGCATCCTTTTCTTGGGAGTCAGTGGCTATATCTTCAGCCGGATGAACTAGCACATGGTTGATCTGCCCGGTGTCTGTATCAACCATGAAATTTGATATTGTTCCCAGTATGAGGCCCTCGCTTGTCATTACCGTTTTCCCTTTCAGCTCTGTTACGAATTTTCTCATTTCATTCACCTGTAATACACCAGATCTTCCTTACGAGCAGGCTTGTACTCCCTGCTCATGTTCTTAGATACTTCTTCGTAATATTTTATTGTTTCCTCGTCCAGACTGGGTTTGACCTTCCTCATAGCTTCATCGAAATCGTCCATCGAAACTGTTTTTGCATTGATGTTCTTCCTGATCGCCTCAAGGCCAGCCTCCCTTACTAGATTCTGAAGATCCGCACCCGTATAATTGACCGTTTTATCAGCAATTTTAACGAGGTCGACGTCAGAGTCAATTGGCATATTTTTGGTGTGAACCTTGAGTATCTTGAGCCTTGCTTCCTTTGTCGGGGGGCCAATGAATATTATCCTGTCAAACCTGCCAGCCCTTAGCAGTGCCGGATCGATTATATCCAACCTGTTGGTTGCTGCAAGGATAACCACTCCCTTCATTGCTTCCATGCCGTCCATGCTGGTCAGAAGCTGGTTGACGATCCTGTCTGTGACGCCGGAAGATGCGAACATGCCTCTCCTTGGCGCTATCGCATCTAGCTCATCGAGGAAAACAATCGTAGGTGCACTCTGTTTTGCTTTCTTGAAAATCTCCCTGACTGCCTTCTCCGACTCCCCTACCCACTTGCTCATTACCTCCGGTCCCTTTATAGATATGAAATTTGATTGTGTTTCTGTCGCTACTGCCTTGGCCAAGAGCGTTTTCCCTGTTCCCGGTGGCCCGAAGAATAGTATCCCCCTTGACGGCTTAAGTCCCATCCTTTCAAATATTTCTGGGCTCTTTACGGGCATTTCAATAGTTTCTGTCAATTCCTTCTTTACGTCCTCAAGGTTGCCTACCTCTTCCCACCTGACATTGGGTACTTCTATCGTTACTTCACGTAGAGATGATGGTTCTATTTCCTTTAAAGCGGTGAAGAAATCCTCGCTAGATACGTGCATTTTTTCCAGTATCTCGGTTGGTATCGGATTGTCTAAATCTATTTCTGGGAGATACCTTCTCAAAGCTTTCATCGCAGCCTCCCTTGATAAGGCCGCAAGGTCTGCCCCTACAAATCCGTGCGTAAGGGAAGCGAGTTCTTCAAGAAGTCTCTCCCTTTCTTCATTTTTCCCCTCGAACGGCATTCCTCTCGAGTGAATCTGAAGTATTTCCTTTCTACCCTTCTTGTCGGGCACACCGATCTCTATTTCCCTGTCAAATCTTCCAGGTCTCCTGAGGGCAGGATCCACTGCTTCCAGTCGGTTAGTTGCTGCAATGACAATTACCTGTCCCCTGCTCTTGAGACCGTCCATCAGGGTCAATAGTTGTGCTACAACCCTTCTCTCGAGCTCTCCCTGAGTCTCTTCCCTTTTTGGTGCTATAGAATCAATTTCGTCAATGAATATTATAGATGGCGATTCTTTCGCTGCCTTATCAAATGTCTCTCTGAGAGCTTTCTCGCTCTCACCATAGAACTTGTTAATGATTTCAGGTCCGTTGATGGAATAAAATCTTGCTCCAGATTCATTAGCAACGGCCTTGGCTATTAGCGTCTTTCCGGTTCCCGGTGGACCGAAAAGGATGACGCCTTTTGGAGGATCAATTCCAAGTCTCTCGAAAAGTTCAGGGTGTTTCAGGGGGAGCTCTATCATCTCCCTGACCTTTCTCAACTCCTCTCCCAGGCCCCCTATATCCTCGTAGGTTATCTTCTCCCCTTCCTCCTCGGCTGTAATGGCTTCTTCCCGCATTTCTATCATGGTCTCTTCTGTGACCATGAATATTCCCCTTCCACCCCCCACCTTTGCGACCTTGAAAGAAACGCCTCCCTTGCTCGTCAGGGCCAGTCCCTGGACAGATATGATATCGCCTTCGACTATCGGTCTCCTGAGAAGGGATCTCCTCACGTAATCTTCTATTCCTGGTGCAAATCTTATCCTTTGGTTCTCAGCGATGATCGGCGCAAGAACTAGAGTTTCTGCGGGTTTCACATCCGCCCTTGAGACCTTTATCTTGTCTCCAACCCTGACTCCGGAATTCTGTCTAACCAATGGGTCAATCCTGATTATGCCTCTATTCTCTTCTTCTTCACTCAGCCTAAACACTCTAGCTGCCGTGACCTTCTTCCCCTCTATCTTGATTATTTCGCCTATTGATACACCTAGTGCCTCTCTTGTGGCCTGGTCTATCCTTGCTCTTATAAGTCCTACGTCTTCCTGGAGCGCTTCCCAGACAACTAGATTTATGTAATCAACCATAATTTCACTAGTTCGTTATTTAACATTAATATTTAATCATTTCTTTGTTCTCTACAACGTTCTCGCTCTATGGATAATGGCCTTCCATATAACCATCCGGACGTTAAAATGTGTTTGCATTATTGCGAATAAATCTTGGGCCCATTGTCGAAAATATGACAAATGTCGGACGAATAGTAAAATATCTAAGAATGTTATACTTCGTCATTTTTGGCCTGAACCTGAATATGCCTACATTGTTGAATGTCTACTTAGTTAGTAAAATATATATATAGCGTCATACATATAGATGACAGGGGTAATTGATATGCCAATGAAATCGATTATTAAGAGTGCTCTCGGGGAAGAGGGAAATTCTATGAACGATCAAACGAATACAGGTCCCGGTGTTCTAGGAATTCAGGGTCCAAGGGCTCCGCTAGCATCTCCTGATGACGAGGAGCTTGCTAAGATAGTTGAACAACTGAAGGTTGGGATTAAGATAGTTGGTTGCGGCGGAGGAGGAAGCAACACAGTGAATAGGTGCATGGAAGAGGGAGTTTTTGGAGCTGAGATGGTAGCAGCAAATACTGATGCAAAACACCTGTTGACCATAAAGGCACACAGGAAAGTTCTGCTTGGCAAGAGGATCACCAGGGGGCTAGGCGCAGGAGCACTTCCGCAGGTAGGGGAAGAGGCTGCAAGAGAAGCGGAAGATGATCTTGTAAATGCACTTGGGAGAGTTGACATTGCATTTGTAACAGCCGGAATGGGAGGGGGAACAGGTACTGGATCCGCTCCTATCGTTGCTGACATAGCAAAGAGACAGAAGGCACTTGTTATAAGTGTGGTCACGCTGCCATTTTCTTCTGAAGGCAGGGTAAGGATGGAGAATGCTCTGTTTGGGCTAGAGAAGATAAGGAGAAATTCTGACACCACGATAGTCATACCTAACGACAAACTTCTTCAGTTGGTCCCCAGGCTGCCACTAGACCAGGCATTCAAGGTTGCTGATGGTATCTTGATGGAGGCGTTAAAGGGATTGACGGAGATAATCACTAAACCAGGTCTGGTCAACCTTGATTATGCAGATATAAAGACCATAATGGCGGGCGGAGGCGTCGCAATGATCGGTATCGGAGAGTCGGAAGGAACTGGCCAAAACAAAATAGAACAGGCAGTTCAGGAAGCCATAGCTTCCCCGCTTATTGAGGCCGACATATCAGAGGCAAAGGGAGCTCTGGTAAGGGTTGTTGGAGACGATCAGATGTCTGTAGCTGAAGCTGAAGGGGCAGTGAGAATGGTTCAGCAAAAGGTAAGCCCATCTGCAAGAATCATATGGGGTGCATCTATAGATCCTAGCATGAAGGGAGCAATAAGAGTGCTTGTTGTTCTTACTGGGGTCAAGTCACCTTACATGCTTGGAGCCAAGGGAGAACTCAGCACAATCGCAAAGGCTGCCGGCGCAAAGGGACTGGACTGGAATATAGACTCTGTCTGAAGAACAGACGTGAAATCAATAATAATGGCCGGTGGCCTGGGAACCAGGCTCCGGCCCATTACTGACAATATACCCAAATCACTTATACCCGTTGCGGGAAAACCTGTTGTATTTTATCTTATGGAGGCCCTGGCCAGGGTTTCAAACGATTACATCCTGACTGTGAGCTACAGGTATGACAAAGTGATTGACCTTTTTTCCGGGAAGTCAGTGAAGGGGAAGAACATCCTATTCTCAGTTGAAAAGGAGCCACTAGGGACCGCTGGTGGACTGAAGAAGGTTGAGAAGTTCATAGAAGAGACATTCATAGTTGGAAATGCGGACACGATATTCCAGCAGGACGTGAGAGGTCTGGTTGATTTTCACAGGAGGAACAAGAATACGGTAACACTCGGTCTCACCCCAGTTGATGACCCTTCGGAGTATGGCGTGGCCAAGGTAAGGAACGGCAGGATACTCGAATTCCAGGAGAAACCGAAAACCAATCCCATCTCTAATCTGGCAAACGTTGGTGTTTACGTCATGGAACCGGAGATTTTCGATTACATAGAAAAGGGGAAGCAGGTGGATGTCGCAAAGGAGATGCTTCCGGCCCTTCAGCACGATGGCAAGAGAATAGGAGGCTTCAGGATGAAAGGCACCTGGATAGATATTGGCAGGCCAAGGGACCTCATCAAGGCCAACGTTTTCGTTGCAGGTAAAGCCACTAGAAAAGTACATGGTTCAAAGCTCAAGGGGAAGATATACCTTGGCAAGAACGTGAGGATAGGAAAGAACTGCGTCCTTGAGGATGTAGCAGTATATGATGGTGCGGTGATAGAGGACAATGTCAGGATTAAGAATTCTGTAGTCTATGACAACTCATCTGTGGGTGGTGGAAGCAAGATTGAGGATTCAATACTTTCATTCGGTTCCGTACTCGGAGAGGGTGTCATAATATCAGATTCAGTGATCGGTGGAGGGTTGCTTCTCAGAAAGGGGGGGAAGATAGAGGGAACAGTAGTTTCACTTGGAGAGGACAAACCAGGCGATTATTAAGACCAGCATGATGACTGCAAGGATGATGAGGACCTTTCCGCTAATACCTTTTCCAAAAACAATCGGAATTGGGCCTATCATTACTACGCCCCCGAATCTTGTCTCATTCTTCCGCCTATCCAAGTTCTCTTCGTGATTCTCCGTACCGGGGATATAGTAACTGTAGCTTTCATCCACCGACCTTAAAGAGTAAATTACGGGCAGAAGGAAGAACAGGAGTGGAAGGAAGGCCACTATTGAGGATGAAACGAAGACAGGTATGAAAAATATGACGTATATCTTGACATATCCAAAATAGGCGAGATAAGCCTCTGATACAACAAATAAAACCGCGGCAATTAGGAAGGAGGTAATGGGTTTCAATTTCCCAGATCCTTCCTAGGGAATTTTACATTTAGAGCTTTCCCCTGCTTCTCAGAATTCATAACAGAGTTAGGATGACTCTTATTGTCACCCCTGGAAATTGCTCTAGAGGAATCCTGCCTTCTGGAGTATGAGGATGTCTTCGGTGGAGAGGGATACTCCCGTTTTGAATTTCTCGTAAATTTCCTCGGCCTTTGCCTTAGCCTCGTTCTCCCTTCCCTTCCTCTTTTCCTTGGACTGTCTCTGCTTCATGGCAAGTATGAGCTTCTCATATTCCCTTATCGTGTTGAACAGTTCGTCCAGTTTCTGGTTTTCCTTGAAAAGTTCGGCCTGAACCTGCAGATATTTCTCGTGTATCTCGTCCGCTTTCCCCTTGGTTTCTATCATTTCCTCGTAGATCTTGTTCTGCCCGTCCCTTAGCTTGATGACTTCCTTGACTGTGTTTGTGTATTCGTCCTGCAGCTTCTTTATCTCTTCCTTGTTCGTCTTTATGTCTTCATCCAGTTTCTTGTAACTTGCATCGTCAAGCGCAATCTTCTCAGACTCCTTCTCGTAATCCTTGACGGTCTTGTCTACGCCCCTTATTCGCTTTACGATCTCCTCCTCTTCCTTCTTGTTGTAAACGCCTGTCATCTGTCTCCGAATTAGGTCGTCCCTTTCCTTCTTCAGCTTTCTTAAATCAATCTGTTTCCCCTTGTCCCTCAGTATTGATGAGCGGAGAGACCTCCTTTCGTTAATCTCCTTCCTGAATTCAGAGGAGAGCTTATCCTTCTTCGCCTTCAGGTCAGCAGCCTTGTTGGACAATTCGTCCTTCGTGCTCTTCATTTCTCTCAGTGATTTTATCAGTTCCTTAACTTTATTATTCAGGACGTCCCTTTCGTCGGCGAACCTGTCCATTTCTTCACGAAGGTCGTCCCTTCTTTTTCTGCTTTCATCAAGGTCCTTCTTAATAGCCAATCTTTTATTCTCTAATTCCGTAAGCGAATCAATCATCATAACCCTCAGGCGAGGCTTATTTAGTTCGAAAATTTAACTTTTATGCGAAAATTATCGTTTTCTGAAAATCTGCAAGGCCCATATTATGGCTGCATAACTATCCAAATTCCAAGGGGAGACGTTGCACTCTCAGGGTTTTAATAGTTTTCAGGACTTTCCTTACTGTGAAGGCCTTCGAATCAGGGTTCATAGGAAATTTGGAAATCAAGAATAGGATAGTCATGGCACCCATGATATCCAACCTTGCCAATCCAGATGGATCAGCCAATGAGACCATAACGAGATACCTGGAGGAACGAGCGAAGGGTGGGACCGGTCTGATAATAACTGAGTATACCTACGTAGACAACAGGAATTCCAGAGGTTCAAGAAACGAGCTGGGTGCATACAGCCAGATACTTACCCCAAAGCTCAGGAGAATTCCTGAGGCTATCCATCCATACGGCGCAAGGGTGTTTATGCAGCTTGTTCACGCAGGAGGGAAGGCACTGTCAGGTCAAAATCCAGAAGAACCGATGGCACCTTCTGCAGTCGACTATCTCGGGAAAGTACCTAGGGAAATGAATGAAGAAGATATTGAAGGCGTCATAAGATCATTCGAGAATGCGGCCAGGATTGTGAAATCGTCAAAATTCGATGGAATTGAAATACACGGCGCACATGGCTACCTTATACACCAGTTCCTTTCTCCCACGTTGAATTTGAGGCAGGACAGGTACGGAGGCACATTCGAGAAGAGGCTAACATTCCCGCAGGCCATAATAGATGCTGTTAGGTCAGTTACAGATTTTCCAGTAGGGATAAGATTGAGTCTCTATGAGGATGACCCGAACGGATGGAACGAGGATTACGGCCTCAAGGTCATAGATTCCTTGAAGAACCTTGACTATGTGCATTTCTCGGCTGGAAACTTTTCCCCACCAGGATCATCTGCTTCATTCTATTCGCCAGAAACTCACATTCTGCCGAGGCTAAAGAGAAAGCCGAGTATAACGACAATGCTTGTTGGATCAGTTGTTGACAGGGAAGGCGTTGAAAGGGTAATGTCGGTTTGCGACTTCGTATCTGTTGGCAGGGGGCACCTTGCGGACCCTTATTTCACATTCAAGCTAGAGAGGGACCCAGGGTTGCTAAGGCCATGCATAAGATGCAACCAGGGCTGCAGGGACCTCACACCGGGGGAGGTGAGATGCACAGTAAACATAAATGTTGGACACGAGGAGAGACAGGGTCATAAACTCAAGGGGGAAGTGATCATAAAGGGGGGCGGGGTACAGGGTCTCGAAGCTGCCCTTTACGCATCGAAACGGGGTCTCAGCGTAACACTCTATGAGAAGGAGGACAGGATAGGAGGGCAGCTGAATAAAATATACGATCCTTATAAGAAAATGGCATTTTCTGCACTTCTAAAATATTACGAGCATGCCCTAAGGCTTACCAATATCACCTTGGTCCTTGAAACCAATTATAACGGCAGAGGGATAGAGTGTCTTCCACCCGTTATCTACCAGGAACCTCCAGAGGGCGGCGAATTGTTCGAAAGCAACGTATATGCAAACCACGACTGGTTCATACGAATGGCAGGGCAGAAGAAGATAAAGGTAGGAAGGGAGAGCCTGAACAGCCTTGACAGGGGGAGGAAGATGGGGTACGTAAAGCTGGCCGAAGAGAAGGGGGTAGAGTTCGTGGATGGAGGAAATTATGATTTCAGGCTTATGGTGAATGACCAGTATGACGTTATGAAAGCAATCAGTCTTGGAGTCACTAAGGTGAAGCAGTTCATTGCAGAGAGGGAGAATGAGTTCATTTAAGCTGCACAGTAAATGAAACCTTTCGATGATTCAAGAAAAATATATTGATGCGAAGGCTATATGAAAGCAATGAACCATCGAGTGTGCCCGCAGTGCGGGTCTGAACATATTGATTTTGAAACTGGTTATATCACGGGAAAATACAAGTGCTTTGACTGCGGCTATGTAGGAAGCGTTATTTTTGAGTTTGATGACAAGAACTATGAAAGGTTCCTGAGGCAATTAAAGGGCGAAGGCGAGAAGTAAAAATTTCCATGCATTCCTTCCATCCATTGCCAGGCAGTCCAGACAAGAAATTTAAGGTACCGAGCTATATCCCCTGAATCGGCGGTAGGGAATGGATGTAAGATTGCCAACCGGGAAGGACAAGATCGTGGCAGTAGGAGTAGGGATAGCGTTCATGGTGCTTGCCCTCATTCCGCAGTTCATAACACAGGAGATACCGACAATCATCATACTTGTTAGGTATGGTGTGGGGAACCTTATAAAAATTATGACAACATTTGAACTTTCCAACCCCATCATCTGGGCACTTTTCGTCGGAGGGACAGCGGCAGTTTATCAGGAATCAATGAAATTTTTTTCAGTCAATACCCAATCCAAGTATCTTACAATATGGATAGGGCTTGGATTTGCCTTGGTAGACATTGCGGTCCTGTTTTTTGAAAGCGGTTCTGCACTGATCACGTCATTCTCCTGGACTTTGCTGATTTTGATAGCGCTGAACACTTTTTCATCGTTGATATTTCACCCTGGTACCGCTCTGATGCTGAAATATGGACGGACAGTAAGGAAGGGAATCTATTTCCTGCTTTTCACAATACTGCTTCATGGAATCGAGGATGGAGGGCTGGTTTACGCAGACATTTATGTCCTTCTCCACAAGAATCTTTATACTGAGGTAATTGCAGTATTCTGGGCAGTGACAATCTGTATCTCCATTGCAGCATTTGTTATTGGAATGAAATACAGGAGGCGTCTTTATGCCAGCAAAGTGGAAGAAAACACTATCTGATTAGTGCATTTTCGAATAAATAGCAACCAACTGAGCAGTCATTTGCTAAATAAAAGGTATATTTTTATAATAAAATAGACTAACAATGGTGCACACTTCATAGCGTGCAATGGAGAGGAATAGATTGCCATTCACATCAAATAAGGAAGAAAGGATTCGCAGGTTGGAAGAACAACTCACTAATCTCAGGACTAACAGCTCATATGGAAGCAACTGCGAAAACATTGCAAGGGTTCAGCTCCAGCTTACGCAACTTTATGCAGACGTTGGCAACAAGATGATGTCTGACCAGATGCTGAACGATGCAAGCAAGACACTTCAGGATCCACTTTGCCCCAGGACCAAGGCAACAGACCAGATGTTGAGGAGCATAGAGTATTACAAGAGTCATCCTGGTATGCTAAGCATTCAGTCAATGCCTGCGATTTACAGGTACCTCTCATTGATAGTGCTGCTGCTTGGCTACGTCGTTCTCTATGCGCTCTATTATCTATACCACTCGTTCTTTGTTTACAATGATTTCTTGGTAGGCATCCTCATAGTGTTCGTGATCAGTATCGGCCTAAACTTTGTTGTAAGGAATCAGTACATGAAGAAGGCAGCAAGGCAGTAATTTCTATTTTTCAATCACTAGACTTTAACGGATCTTCCTGTACAGGCTGCTTTTTGGGATAAAAGGTGCATCTTTGTCGATAGTATTGCCTCTTCAGGGCCAGCTATCTTCCTGAAATCGCCCGTAAAATCCTTGACCTCTTCTTCATACATATTCGTCCTGCCGTCAAATTCCCTAATCATCTTGCCATTCAGGTAGATTGCAGATGATACTGAAGTGGCGTAGAAATTCGTGACCATGAGGTTTCCATCGCTCCCGAATATCATAAGGTCATTACTACTTGATGATATAACCCTAGAGGAAAGTGCATTTGCAATAATGCCACTTTTGAATTCGAACGTTGCTTGCATGGTGTCCTCTATTACAGCACACTTGGGTAAATTGGATGCCTTCACCAGATTTACTTCCTTTCCGAATAGATTTATGAAACTGTCGAAGACATGAACACCCCTCCCGGCGATGGATCCTCCCCCAGCCATCTCAGGAATTTCCCACCATGTGCCGTCGTGAGAAGATACGGAATTGCTAGTGAATTTCCCTGATGCGATCCTTGTCTCACCGATGCTTTTGTTCGAGAGATATTTCTTAACTTCCTCGACTGCTGGATGAAATCTGAGGTGGAAGCCGATTCCGAACTTCAAGTCCATCTTCCTCGATAGGCTGGCCAGTTCTTCTGTGTCTCTGATGCTCAGTGTGACAGGTTTCTCGAGGAGGACGCTTTTCCCTGCTTCAAATGCCATCTTTGCATGGATGAAATGCAGGGAGTTTGGTGACGAAATATAAACGGCTTCAAAGGGTTGCCTGATAAATTCTTCTAAGTTCCCGAAGAACTGCGCCCCATATTCCCTGGATATTTTCTCCCCCTTGTCGCGGTCTCTAGAATAGATGTGTGTTATCCTTGAACCCGACTTAGTGATGGAAGGAATCATTCTTGTAGTGGCATGATTTCCTAGCGAAATTATCCCGAATTCCATATGTCCTGATGAGTGGTT
This sequence comes from Thermoplasmata archaeon, assembly GCA_021816725.1. Lineage (GTDB taxonomy): Archaea > Thermoplasmatota > Thermoplasmata > Thermoplasmatales. The sequence goes on along the minus strand of JAKAXD010000004.1, from coordinate 18,859 downwards.
GGAATATATTATTTGACGTCAAGGGTCCAGCTACGGAAATTTTAAGGAGGATAGGTAACGTGCTTATGTTCAATACTGAATTTTAGTCTCGCCGTTCATCCTTAAGGTATTTCCTGATCCTAGGCTTGAAGGAAAAATGGCCCATTGGGGACCAAATACCCTTGCCGAAGGATAAGAAGGTGCCTCTGCTGTCCTCCAGTCTTACAGTGAATCCCAGATTAAATGCCAATTTTGCGATCTTACGGATTTCTCCGGCGTCTCTCACCTTTACATTCAGGAAAGAGAGGGAGGACTTGATGTCATCTTCCTTAGCTATTATTGATACTTTCCTCTCATCGAGTCTTACAGCAAAATCTCTTCCATTCAATACAACTCTGACCGAGCCTTCAAGAATGGGATACCTGCCCTTAGGCTCTGTCATGTATAGGTCTGGCCGTCACTGTAACCTTTCCGTTTACGACTATTGATACTGTGCCAGACAATCTCACGGTCAGGTTGTCAAAGTTGAATTCCGCAGAGCTTTGTGTCCCCTCTATCGCTTTTATGAAACTCTCAATTATTGATTCTTCTTCTGCCATTGATTTCCATTAGACTTGAGTATTTCACTTTTCTGTTTACTGAAAGGCCAATGAAATACCAGCGAACGTTCACAAATCATACTTTGAGAAAAGGAAGATGTTGTTGTTGATTGGTCATGAGGGAATACCCTTAGGTCTTCTTGGTAAGTAAACGAGGAACCCTAGGGACACCACGGCAAAGACAAGGAGTATAGTGAAAGAGAGGTATAGACTTGTGAATATGTGTACACCATCGAATAGGAGTAGTCCTATGCTGCCTCCTATTGTATTACCCACACCCCATACCAGGGCATTTGCACGAGTCGAATGTTCCCTTGGCACGGTCTGCGAAACGTATCCCATCAGGACAGGGAAACCTGTATATGCAAAGAATGCGAAGAAAGTATAGCTCACAAGTACTGTCAGGAAATCCTTAGAAAGATAAAGGAAGACGACGAAGAATGCCACTGACCCTATGGATGAAATGGATACTGTAAATCTTCCCCCGAACCTTGAAGTCAAGTATCCAAATAGCGGCTGCCCCAGTACCGGTGCAAGGAATGCTATTCCAAGTATAAGGGCCATGAGATGCTTTGAATTGAAAATGCCATCCAGGTAGGTGGGAATGTAAGTAGTTGTGACAGTTATAAACATCGATCTCAGGAAAACAAGCACGACTAGCATTAGCAGGAAAACGGGTAATGCACCCTCCTTGCCTTTGACTGCGCTTTTCTCCTTGCTTATGGCCGGTATGCTATACTCGTAGTTCTTCCTCCTGAAGAACTTGAGCCCTATGAACACAAAGATTGCAGCTACCAGGAAGTATATGACAATTACTTCCAGTCCTAAAACAATCCCTACAAAGCTTGCAATGAATACCAGCATGGGCGGAAATGCACTCCTTCCAAGGCTGCCAAATGAACCATTTATGCCCATGTAAGATGCAGACCCCTTTGGTCCAAATGTATGGGACAGTATAGTGGCACCTATGGGATGATAAATGGACTGCCCAACACCAAGTAATACTGATCCCAGGATCATGAATTCGTATGCAGCACCATGGAACACGAAAGGAATGGAGAAGAAGAAGGCAGCAAGGCCGTTAAGGATGAGCCCAAATGTAAGAATTGAAGCGTCCCTGTCTACACGGTCAGCATAAGAACCAACGTAGACGCTGAGAAAACCTGATATCAGGTTGTATAGAACGGGCATTAGCCCTATGACGAAGAACGATAGACCCCTGATTCCAGTGTAGTAGGTTAGTAGGACTGGAAATAGAAGGAAGTTACCGTCCACTGAGAAGTGGCTTAGTGAAGTGAAAACTAGGGAGTTTAGTTTATCATTCATTATATACCTCCGGAAGAGCGTTTAGAAATTTAATGCTGTGCATTGCTAACTTGTGTCTACATCTATATCTTTGGGGTATATACAATGAGTTTTCTTACAAGACAACGGATAAATTAATAAATCAACCATTGGTACTGTTGCAGTGAACAATGCGGATTCAAGGGGAAATTTCGTTACCATTGAGGATATTGAAGAGGCGGCAGAAAACATCGGGGGTTATGTGACTAGGAGCCCATTGATATTTTCCCCATATTTCAGCGACAAAACTGGAAAGGAAGTCTATCTGAAGGCCGAGATCTTCCAGCCAACTAGGGTATTCAAGCTGAGGGGGATTGTGAATAAACTTCAATCACTTCGTGATGCGGAAATGGTAGTTACAGCCTCCTCAGGTAACCACGGACTCTCGCTTGCTTATGCATCGAAAATTTTCCGGAAGAAGGCGAGGATATTCGTTCCAGAATGGGCAAATCCAGACAAGGTGAAGGCCATAACTTCATTTGGTGCAGAAGTCACGGTTGGTGGAGACAGTTATGAGGCCGCAAATGCGCAGGCGGTAAAGTATTCCACTGAAGTAGATGCAGAGTTTATACATCCTTTCGAGGATCCTTACGTTATTGCCGGCCAGGGGACGATCGGCCTCGAGATTTTTGAGGACAAGCCGGAAATTGATACTGTTGTGGTACCTGTCGGAGGCGGTGGGTTGATCTCTGGGATATCTACTGCCCTGAAATCATTGAATCCAGGAATCAGGGTAGTCGGCGTGCAGAGCGAAAACAATCCAACATCTGTAAATGCTTACTATGGGAAGGAAATAAATGGGGAAATAAGAGAGAGCATTGCAGACGGCCTGATAACAAAAATGGCAAGCAGAGTTACGATGGAAATAATCAAGAGGAACGTCGAAAGCATGGTGACCGTTAAGGAAGAAGAGATAGAAAAGTCTCTTATCTCTCTCCTGAAGAATGACCATTTCCTAGTTGAGCCTTCAGGCGCTGCCCCCTTGGCAAGTCTACTTAATGGAAGCTCAATAGATTCAAGGAGCAACAAAGTGGCGGTGATCCTGAGTGGTGGTAATATAAACATTGGTTATCTCAAGAAACTGCTTCAGATGGAAATACCCTGATGGTGCTTCCTATATTCGATGATTTCAAGTATGCATGACCATTAGGATTTAACTAAACGAAAATCCCAAACTCCTCCATTCCTTGGAAGGAGGGACAGGTCCTATTTACATACAGATTTAGCTGTCAATACCAAGATTTATTCTTGGAATACCCTTTCCCAAATTTCTGATTTGGGCCTATTAGAGTTTCAACAATCTTTTTCTTTAAAACAGATGAAAGGGCATAGTCATCGAGACGACGAAATTTGGCATATCCACCATTTCTGAAACCCTGAGATTCCCTGCAACGCTGCACAGTACATATGCTTCTTCCCTGGAGTATCCTGCATCACTAAGATGACGAATCATTTCAGCAACAGCTTTCTTTGCAGCCTCCCTCATATCAGGGCCGATTCCCATGGATGTCATTATCCTTCCTTCCTGCAGGTCTGAGCTTTCCACGTACGGCATTTTCAACTTCCTATTACTTTCAACTTCTATTTTTACCTTGATGTTCGCTGTAGTTTCTATCGCTGTGCCGCAGACCTCCCCGTCACCTTGAGCTGCGTGTGGATCAGCAAATGAAACCAATCCTCCCTCAACGCTTACAGGAAGATGGAGAATTGATCCTGCTTTCAGCAGTTTGTTGTCCATATTGCCACCAAAATATTGTGGCGGAATCATCGTGTGTTTCCCGTTTTTAGGGGCGGTGCCAACTATGCCGAGAAATGGACTAACAGGAATTTCTACGCCTTCAAGAAAACCTTTCTTGACCGACCTCGCAGTCCCTTGCTTGATATCCCATATCACGATATCGTCCTTGAATTCATTCGCCAGGACACCAAAATTTTCAAAAATGGCCGTCCAGCCCCAGTCTCCGGATTCGACTTCTAGTAACTCTATCTTCAGCGCATCCCCTGGTTTAGCACCTTCTACGAAAACTGGGCCAACTGCACCGTCCACCTTATCCCAGTTTATACTCTTCAGGTCTTCCTTGGTCGATTTCCTATTTATCTGGAATGTGGAAGAGTCAGGTATGCTTAAAGTAAACACCTCATTTTGATTTATTCTGGCAATAGGACTGTTACTGTTGTCCCAAAAATAGTGGATGTTTCCTTCATTACTCCCGTCTATATGTTTCATATATATTCACGCTCTTCACGGATTACGACGAGTCTAATTCTCCAAACATTGGACAAGACTATTTTTGACACGCCTGGTGCCATAATGATTGAAGCAGTTACTGCATAATAATTTATTGAAATTACTTTTGTCCGTTATTTAGGCAAAATGCATATTTTAGTTGATATTCCGGTTGGAAATCCTGCCAAAAGTATGTTGTGATCTTACAAATCTTCTGCAGGCTCTTGGGTTTCAAGACTCCTCTTTAGCCCTTCGAGTACACCTACTGCGTAGATTGCATACTCTTCTATCCATCTGTCGTGGATTCTCTTTATGGGAAGTGAATCTAGGTAATTCCATACAAATCTGCCTTCCTTCTTTGATATTACAAGTCCTGATTTCCTGAGTATTTCTAGATGCATTAAGATGGTACATCTATCTACTTCCTTGAATTGGTCGCACAATTCACCAGTTGTTTTTGGTCTTGATTTTAGGAGGTCCAGAATTTGTCTCCTCTTGTTGTCAGCAAGTGCCTTAAAGACTTTTCCATCTCCATTAGAGTCTTCATTTTTAGCAGACATGTTATGGTTATCCCAACATGTTATATTTTCATAACATTTATATTTAACCAAAATATGGCATCAGGGTGAACCGTATTGAAATTGGAGTTTCAGGTGAGCACCAGAATCAGAAAACCCATTGAGAAAGTTTTTGATGCCGTTGTTGACCCAGACAAGATTGGTAGCTATTTTGTACCAGGTGGTGTCAGCGGTCCTATGGTTGAGGGAGCTGAAATAACTTGGACTTTTCCAGATGTTTCTTGTGTTCAAGCGATGAAAGTGGTCAGATTAGAGAAGAACAAGGAAGTAGAACTGGACTGGTTCAAAGATGATGGATCTAAGACTCATGTTCTGATAAAGTTTGATAAATTAGGAGATAACGAGACAATGGTTTCAATCAAACACTCCGGGCATAAGCCGGATGATAAGGGACTACAAGACTCCTACTCCCACTGCGAAGGATGGAGCGTTATGCTCTCTTCCCTAAAAGTTTACCTAGAATATGGGAAAAATTTGGGGAAAGGATACTGGTAGGCTATTCATCTCCAAATGGAGAAAGGATATCTACACAAAGTATCCATTATATTTTTTTAAACTGTTATTGAAGATTGATTATTTCTAAAAAGAATCTTATGAATTCATACCTCACTTGAAATTTGAAATTCTAAGGCAACTTACAAATTCAGGGAAATCCGGACCAATTGTATAACGTAATAACTTTCTGTTTCAGCGAAAATCAACAACTAATGGCAAAGTGAAAAGAGCATGCAGACAGTCAATTATGGATTCAATCTAAAAATAATGTAAATTTGACGGTGCCTTAACTGTTATTATGTTATATTTATCAAAGAGTATTTGAAAAACCTCTAAAAATAAATGTGCTCAATAGAAGAAACTAAAAGTATCGTTTTCATCACATGTCAGTTTCTATATTGCTTTCGTGTTCTGACAGTTGGGGCAAACGAATTACATCAATAGATTTCTTAAGATTGCCTTGAGCTTTCTATTGACTTTAATTTCAGATGCCATCATTCTTGCTTGTGCATCGTCAAGTATCATTGGCATCCTTCTCAGCCTTCCCTTGCTGTAAACGCAGAATCTCAATGCGCTTTCCCCATTCTCGAATTTAAGCAGCTGAATAGTTGGTTCCCAACGCTCCTTCAATCCATTGGCTGTTAAAGTGCATCTTATTGACGCCTCTTCTGTAATCATACCCCTTCCCCACGGAAATTCAAACTTTCTGGGAAGTTTTCTGGTTTCTGCTTTATCAATTTTCATTTATATCCTGAGGATGTAAAATTTACATTCTTTCTATATTCTTCTGTCTCACCGAAGTACACAATCAAGAAAAAGGTCAGGTAATACGCTATTCCAGTATCTTTCATTCTGGACGGGGAATGTTCTACAAACTCCCTGGTATCTGTCAAGTAGCCAAAAGTCATAAACGACATAAAGAAGTAAGCGCACCGAATAAGAAAGTATCAACTTAGGTGAAACAAAGGGGGAGTTCTCTAGAAGTTCAAACAATAGCCGTATGTGGGGCGCTTAAATTTACATAAGGAAGAAAGGCTGCCGCTCATTCCCACTGATTTCCGGAATAGTAGAGCATTTATACCATGTTGAGAACGGGCCCAGTGGGATTCGAACCCACGACCACCTGGTTAAAAGCCAGATGCTCTACCGAGCTGAGCTACGGGCCCCAGGCGGTATAGGTGAAGAAAATATAAAAATTATCGGTCAGACTTCTACGTTTATCCCAAGTTTTTCTGTGAGTTCTTTGTACCTGTTTCTTATAGTTACTTCGGTCACACCCGCAACTTCAGCAACCTCTCTTTGAGTCCTTCTTTCATTCAGGGAAATGCTTGCGATATATATTGCAGCAGCAGCTACTCCAGTGGGTCCTCTTCCTGATGTGAGGTCCCTGTTCTCGGCTAGTTTCAGTATTTCCATTGCCTTCTTCTTTGCCTCATTTGATAGCCTGAGCCTGTTGCAGAATCTGTTTATGTAGTCTTCAGGCCTTGACGGGAAAATTCCAAGCTGCAGGATCCTGCTCATCATCCTGTATGTTCTTCCAATCTCCTTCTTCTTTATCCTTGTCACTGAAGCTATTTCTTCCAGGGTTCTAGGCACACCCATCTGTCTGCAAGCGCCGTATATTGATCCGGCCACTACTCCCTCGATCGACCTACCCCTTATCATGTTCTCCTTCACCGCTCTCCTGTAAATGACGGCGGCTGTTTCCCTGACATCCTTTGGCAGACTTAGATTCGAAGCCATCCTTTCCAGTTCCTGCAGTGCCTGAGCCAGGTTTCTTTCTGCTGCGTTGGAAACCTTTATCCTCCTCTGCCACTTCCTGAGCCTGTAGAGCTGAGCCCTGCTCTTCGTTGGGATACTCTTTCCGTAAGAGTCCTTGTTTTTCCACGATATCTCAGTGCTTAGTCCCTTGTCATGGATAGTGTATGTCATCGGAGCTCCGGTTCTCGCTCTTGCTTCCGACTGCTCAGAATCAAACGCCCTCCAGTCTGGTCCTTGGTCAATGAAGCTGTCGTCTATGACAAGCCCGCAGTCCTGGCACACGAGTTCCCCCCTCTCGTAGTCCCTCACTAGGTGAGTGGAACCACACTCCGGGCAATTTGTCACTTCCTCGAATAAGTCTCTCTTATTCTTCTTGCTTTCTCCTTCCACCATTCTTTCACCTCACGTATACTTCCTTTGCCATAACTCCCTTAGAATCAATGGCGATATAGGGAGCTTTTACGGGGCCGAACAGTCTTGATATCTTCCCCAGAGGTTTTCCGTCCTTCCCAAATATTCTGGTCGACAACTGAACCTCCCTGTCCAGCTTTGCAATCAACTTTCCTTCCCTCACTCCTAGAACATTACCTACTTTCTTGAGAGAATTAGACATAGGCCACTAATATAACCTTTCAGTATATAACTATTTCGCAAATTTTTCCTGTTCTATAAATTTCTTTCTGCGAATGTTATTATATCTGGACGCAGCCAGCACCAGTGCCTCATGCAATATTGATGGTTTCTCTGGCCTGCTTTTGAACTCTGCATGGAACTGGGAACCCATGAAAAATGGGTGGTCTTCCAGCTCAAGAATTTCCATCCTAGTTCCGCTTTCGTCAGTTGCAGAGAAACGCATTCCATTCTTCTCTATGGATTCTATGTACTTCGGGTTGACCTCGTATCTATGCCTGTGCCTTTCATACACCACTTCCTCACCGTAGAGCTCATATGCCTTGGTCCCCTTCTTTATTACAACTTTCGTATCGCCCAGCCTCATCGTTCCTCCCTTGTCTGTAAGGCCCACCTGCTCAGGCAGAAGGTCTATGACAGGGTATTTAGTGTCAGGGTTCAGTTCACTCGAATTGGCACCCTCAAGTCCTAGGACATTCCTCGCAAACTCTACCACAGTCAGTTGAAATCCAAAGCAGATGCCAAGCAGGGGGACTTTGTTCTCCCTTGCGTATCTGATCGCCCTGATCTTACCTTCCGTCCCCCTTGGCCCGTAACCCCAAGGTATGAGAACTCCATCAACATCATTCAGCATCTCCTCGATATTCTCCTCCTTCTCTGAATTAATCCATTTAAGCTTCACCCCTATTCCAGTCTTTCCAGTCACGTGCATGAAGGAGTGCTCGTTGGATATGTACGAATCCTTTATCTGTACGTACTTTCCGACTACCCCGATCGTGACGTAATGCGAAGGTTTCTTTATATTTTCAACTATTCCTCTCCAGAATTCCATATCGGACTCGTTTGGTTTGAGCCCCATCTTTTCCAGCATATAATTGGGGAGAACTGTATCGTTCAGCAGCAATGGCATCGTGAAAATGTCTCCAACATCCGGCACGCTTATGACAGCCTTCTCGTCAACCTGGGTGAACAGAGCGATCTTCTCCTTCAGGTCCCTGTCCAGTTCCGTTTCGCTTCTTGCTATGATCGCGTCTGGCTGAATACCGATTGACCTCAGCTCCTTGACGCTGTGCTGCGTCGGCTTTGTCTTTGGCTCACCTACACTCCTGAGAGTAGGCACGTAGGTTACGTGGATGAAGAATATCTTTCCATCCTCCTCCAGTCTCATCTGTCGAAGCGCTTCAAGGAATGGCATGGATTCTATATCACCCACCACGCCCCCAACCTCTATCAGCACTATGTCAGAATTGTCCTCAAGCCCGATGGACCTTATCCTCCTCTTTATTTCATCTGTTACGTGCGGGATAATCTGCACGGTGCTTCCAAGGAAGTCCCCTCTCCGTTCCTTCTCTATGACCCATTTGTAGATCTTCCCGGTTGTCAGGTTGTTCCCGCTCTTCAGGTCCCTGCTGAGGAACCTTTCATAATTCCCTAGATCAAGGTCCGTCTCCGTCCCATCGCTAAGCACAAAAACTTCTCCGTGCTGGTAAGGGTTCATGGTACCAGCATCATAGTTGATATATGGGTCTATCTTTACGATGTCTACCTTGTAATTTCTTTCCCTGAGGATGTATGCCAATGAAGATGTTATTGTCCCCTTCCCAATCCCAGAAATGACTCCCCCCGTAACGACTACAAAACGCATATCTCTTATTTCTCTGGGGATATTAATCTTTTTTGAGTCGCTTCTCCCCTAGTATTTAAAATGGTCCAGAATTGAGTCGATGCTCCATGGAACCGGTCCAAAAAAGTATATTTGAAAAGACTTCATGGTTAGTCAATGGAGAATGAAATTAGGGTAATCACCTCGTCATATTATAATGAAAATGGGTTACCCGTCATTGAGTTATTTGGAAGGAACATGGAAGGCGAATCTTTTGCAGTACTTTACAAAAAGTTCCTGCCTTACTTCTATGCCATTGAACCAAGGGAAGACGAACTCAACAGATTAAGGTCAGTCGAAGAGATGGTCAGTGTTGAAGAGGTCAAGCTATGGTACAAGGGCTCGGAGAGGAAGGCGTTCAAATTCACCTGCAAGTCGCCATGGAGGGTCCCGGAATTCAGGAAGTACATATCGGAAGCAAACAGGGTACTCGCAGCGGATATACCCTTTCACTTCAGGTTCTTCTACGATTTTGACCTTGGGAGCTGCATCAAGTTCAAAGGGACTGAGATTGAGAGCGACAGATTCTCGGTGGACCATGTGGTAGTAGCGGAAACACTTGAAAGGACAGCAGACTTTCTCCCGCCGATAAAGATTCTCAGCTTCGACATTGAGAACAGCATAAAGGACCAGAAGCTCTATGTAATAGGCTACAGCACTAGCTTCAAGGGCAAGTATGAGGAAGGGGCTATCTTCGGGGAGCCGAGGGACATACTTGAAAAATTCCTCAAGACAATCAGGGACGAAGACCCGGACATCATAACGGGGTATAACATAGATGGCTACGACCTACCATTCCTCGAAAAACTTGCGAACAAGGAGAACATATCAATGTTCCTGGGAAGGGATTTGAGCAGCCCACAGAGGATACAGGACCAGTTCTGGAGAATACATGGCAGGGTAGTTGCAGATGCCTGGTGGAACGTGAAGCGCGAGATTCATCCAAAACAGGAGACGCTCGCATATGTTTCCCAGGAGCTCCTCGGGGAGGCAAAGGGAGATGTGGACAGGCTGAGCATTGAGCAGGAGTGGGTGCGTGATAGGGACAGGGTGATAAAATACTGCATAAGGGACTCCCTTCTTGCCCTGAAGATACTTGAAAAGATTGATGTAATTGAGAAGTACGAGAACATGAGCACTGTCGCAATGATACCCCTGGATGACGTATTCAATTCTGGGAATTCCACGCTCATCGATTCCCTGGTCATAAGGGAGGCTGACAGGAGGAAGATAGCAGTCCCGATGAACAATTTTGTCAACCAGAATGCAGAAAAGATCGAAGGGGGGTACGTACATTCCATTGAGCCCGGTCTCTATGATATGGTCGCCGTAATGGACTTCAAGAGCATGTACCCTAGTCTCATGATAAAGTACAACATCTGTTTTACAACAATGTCCCCTGATGGGGAGATTGTGTCACCAAACGGCACACGGTTCCTGAGTCCGTCCGTAAAGAGAGGGTTGATCCCGGAGCTCCTGGAAAAACTGATGAAGACAAGGGACGGATACAAGGACCTGATGAAGAAGGAAAAGGAACCTGACAAGAGAAGATACCTGGACAGCATGCAGAGCCAGGTCAAGATCCTGATGAATTCATTTTACGGTGTTTTCGCATCCAGCTTTTACCGTTTCACCGATCAGAACATAGGTTCAAGCATCACTGCATTCGCGAGGGATACTATAAAGGGGATAATATCAGATTTCACGCACAACGGTATACAGGTAGTATACGGGGATACAGATTCAATATTCATAAAGACGGGGAAAGCGACGGTGGATGAAGCGTTGCAGCTCACGAACGGGTTGAAGGAGGAGATATTCAGGAAACTGGGCATCATAATTGAAGTGGAGAGGGTCCTCGACCCCCTGTTTTCACACGGTGCAAAGAAGAGGTACGCTGGCAAGATATTGTTCCCCAAGCAGGAAGCGGGGAACATGGTCGTAAGGGGTTATGAGATAAGGAGGACGGACTCATTCGACCTTCAGTCGGATGCACTTATGGAGATATTCAATCACATCCTAGACAGGGATGTAAACGGTGCGCTCAGGAGGGCAAAGGAAATAATATCAGACGTGAGGGAAGGAAGGGTTGAGGCAGACAAGCTCGTGATATCAAGGTCTGTAAAGGATTTCGAATTCTACAAGGAAATGGATTCTCTCGCAAACGTACAGGCAGCAAGGAAATTGATGAAGATGGGAAGGGAGTTCATTCCAGGGATGAAGGTTTCGTGGATTGTCGTGGACAGCAAGAAGAGGCCGCAAGTGGTCGAGCCTTACATACCGAACGTTCCCTTTGAATACAAGCCAGATTACGAGTACTATGCTGACAGGGTTGCACAGACCCTTTCAAGGATAACTGAGGTGTTCAATGTGGATGAATCGTCTCTAAAAACGGCAGAGGTAAGGAGAAAGAGCACTCTAGAGGACTTCTTCTGATTAGTGAAACAATATTTATTCTAAGTGTAAATAAACACTGTGGACCGCTTTCCTCCTGAGGGCAAGATTTCTTTTCGCGACGATGATTCCAAAGGGGGCATTAGCGCGACGAAGGACAATGCAGACCAGGAGCTGATAGAAGCATATTCCATCAATCCGTACGTTATGGTGGAGATAAGCAGGCATCGCACCAGTGCAAGAATGTGCTACAATCTGGTGGATGCTGAACTGGGGAATGAAGCGGAAGAGGAAATAGGTGAACTGAGGAAAGCATTGCTAAAGGCACTGGGGGAGATTCCAGTGTCTATTGATAGGAAGAATATCGAGATCAATCTGAGAAAGGAGATTGAAAAATATTTTCTGGAGAGGGAGAAAAGCGTGAGCAGGGAATCTATGGATCACTTACAGTACCTATTCACAAGAGAGTTCATGGGATATGGAAAGATAGACCCGATAATGAACGACAGCAACATAGAGGACATCTCATGCGATGGCGTAAACATTCCAATATACGTCTATCACAAAAAGTACCAGAACATGAAGACAAATGTGAAATTCGATAGCGACAGGGAGCTTAACAATTTCGCAGTGCTCCTTGCCCAAAAAGGGAACAAGCAGATATCCATATCTGACCCGATACTTGATGCAACCTCCCCGGAGGGTAACAGGATAAATGCTACCTTCGGCAACGAAGTGACACCAAGGGGTGGAACATTTTCAATACGATTATTCAAGCACACGCCTCTTACGCCAATAGACCTTGTTGTCACGGAAACAGCGTCATCGGAGTTAATGGCCTACCTCTGGCTTGCGATAGGGCATGGCAAGAACATAATCATCACGGGAGGAACGGGGGTCGGGAAAACGTCTACGCTCAATGCCATCTCCCTGTTCATTCCTCCATCATCCAAGATAGTGAGCATCGAAGATACAAAGGAGATAAACATCCCACACAGGAACTGGATCGCAGCCGTGACAAGGACAGGGGTGGGAGAGGGGAAGTTTGTATCCGGAAAATCTGCAGGGGAAATAGACATGTTCGATCTGCTGATGAGTTCACTTAGGCAGAGGCCGGATTACATGCTTGTAGGGGAAGTAAGGGGGAAGGAAGCTTACAACCTCTTCCAGGCGATGACAATGGGGCAGACAACACTAACAACAATGCATGCAGAATCAGTAGAGAACATGATAACAAGGCTCGAGAACCAGCCTCTCAATATACCTAGGACAATGATTCCGTCCATAAACATAGTCGTAAAAGAGTCCATTGTAAGGATCGGTGGAACGTCAAATAGGAGGATAACGGACGTCTCAGAGATTGGCCAGATGGACCCCGATACTAATGAGATCACGTTCAACACAATATTCGCATGGGACCAATCCAAAGACATGCTAGTCATGACAGGGGAGTCAGTATTCCTTGAAGGATTGATGGATGACTTCAGGCAGAGAAATGAGATAATCAGTTTCCTCGCTGAACATAATATGGGTGGGTACAGCGAACTGTGGAAGTACCTAATAAAGTACTCGCTGGATTCCGAAAAGGCCTACTCGGAGTTAGCAGGGGGAAGGAAAAGAGAGGGGGGACCAGATGCCTGATCCGTTCGATCAAGATGTTACCATATCCAGCGGTGAAAAATTGTCGAAAGAGAGAAGCGCATTCAGGAAGACCTCAGAAAGGATATTTTCCTTTTTTCTTGAAGACAAAAAGTCAGGTTTCCTTGAAAATTTACAAATGCAACTCGACAGGGCAGAGATGGACTTGTCGTCTGCAGCATACACAAGCGAGGTCTTTTTTTCAGGTCTCATCGTCGGCATAGTTTTTGCGATTTTAGCGCTGACTGCTTATCTCCTGAAATTTCACCCCCCTGTCGTTGCCCTAGCTTTACCAACATCAATCATTCTTGTCATTGGAATCGGGCTATATCTGCCACAAATGAGGTCATCCTCGAGGGGGAAGAAGATTGATGAGAACCTTGGGTCGGCGCTGGCATTCATATCGGCGATGTCAAATGCAGACGTTCCCATAAACACGATAATGGTGAAGCTTTCGAGTATGAATGAATACGGGGAAGTCAGCAGGGAAGCTTCGAAGATAGCTAATCGCACGGAACTCATGGGAATGGACATATTCAGTGCAATAGAAGAAGTTGCCAGGAAGAGTCCATCGGTAGAATGGCAGAAATTCCTTCAGGGTGCGGTCACTGCATCCGCTGCTGGTGCCAGGTTGAAGCCGTACTTCGTAAACAAGGCAATGGAATACCAGAATATGCTGAGAGTATCCCTGAAGAAGAATTCAGAGAGCGTTTCAGTCTTCGCTGAAACTTACGTAACTATAGGCGTTGCCTTTCCCCTCTTCCTGATCGTGATCCTGGCCGTGATGTCCGTAATTGCAAGAAATGCGAGCGGTGCAACGATTTCATTCCTGCTTGTCTTCTCATTCCTTGTGCTTCCAGTGATGATAGCTGCGTTCGTGCTGGTAATCTCAAGTGTGAACAAGGAGGTGAATATATCTTGAACAGGCTCTCTCTATCTGGTGTTTCACTTGGCGTTGTTTCACTTATTATTGCCCTGTACTTCCACCTACGATTTTCAGGCAATTATTCGCTCTCGTTCGATTTCATTGTTCTTGGCACAGTCATGATCTTGGTGCCCCCAGGGCTTGATGACCTCCTTAAGAGGAGGAGGATAAAAGCCATAGAAAGCAGGCTTCCAGACTTCATCAGGGACGTGGCAGAGGCATCTAAATTTGGCACGAACCTTGCCGATTCCATAACTGTAGCCTCTGAAGGCCAGTACGGAATCCTGAGCGGGGAAGTAAAGAAGGTGGCATTGCAGATCAGGTGGGGAGTATCGGTTGACGAAGCGCTGTCGCAATTTGCAGCAAGGAACAATACTCCATTTGTTGTCAAGCTTATAAGCACTGTGATTGAATGCAACAGGTCCGGAGGAAACCTGTCTGAAGTCCTGAACTTGATAGCCAACACGTCCAAGGAAACCCAGTTCCTAACGAGGGAAAAATATTCCCAACTGAGGAGCTACATAATTATAATAGTGATATCCTACGTAGTATTTCTCCTCACTGTCGTGATCCTTGACTTGCAGTTCTTCCCGAAGATGGCACAGCAACTAGTTCCTGGAAATACAGCGTCATCGTTATATCTCCTCAATCTTACGTCCATCCCTGAGATCGAGAACATCCTGACAGGGGTAGTGATCATACAGGGTATCGGAAGCGGGTTTATGTCAGGCGTGCTGGGAGACGGGAGATATCTCAGTGGAATGCTCTATGCTGCCGTCCTGGCATCAGCAGGGTATGTTGTTCTTCTACTGGTGGGAGGTATTTAGCTATGGCAATGGTGTATTCGTCCCAATCATCGCAGACCAAATACAAGATTGATAGTAAATTCTCTCACGAGGAGTTATGCAAAGGGGAACCTTTAGCTGAATACCAGGAGATCGTGGAAGAGTATCAGATAGAACCTCCCTTCAGTTCAGCAAGGATCCTGAAGGAAAGGGGGACTGGAATGTATTCTTATGTTGTAGTAGAGCCAATCTTGGGAAAGGAAACACTCTCATTCATTTCCAATGCAAGGAATTATTTTTTGGCTTCAGTAAATGCATTTCCAGAAAATAAGGAAGAAAGGATAGCGGTCATGAGGAAATCACTGGAACAGTTCAAAGTACTGTCAAAATCCAACATTCCCGATATAGAGCTCGAGAAGGCTTTCTATTACTTCTACAGGGAGCTCGAGGGATTTGGGAAGATTCAGGTTCCTCTACTGGACGAGACGATAGAAGACATTTCTTGCGTCGGCCCAAACACTCCTATTTACGTTGTTCACAGGAAGTTTGGTTCCATTGCAACAAGCATGATTTTTGAAACAGAGCAAGATTTGGATGACTTCGTCAGGTTAATTGTACAACGCTCAGGGAAGCACATTTCCATAGCAGTTCCCATGGTTGACTGCTCGCTTCCTGACGGTTCCAGGATCCAGGCTACGCTTGGAAGGGAGGTCACAAAGAATGGGTCAACATTCACCATAAGGAGGTTCAGAAATGACCCGTTCACTCCAATAGACCTTATCAAGCTTGGAACGATGAGTGCTGACATTGCCACATATATCTGGCATGCACTTGAGGTGGGGCAAAACATTTTTATCGTCGGAGGGACGGCTTCCGGGAAAACAACAACCCTAAATGCAATTCTCTCCTTCATCCCAACTGACAAGAAGATTGTGAGCATAGAGGACACAAAGGAGTTGAATATACCTCACGAGAACTGGGTCCAGGCTCTTACAAGGCAGGGGACAGGGGACGTTAACCCCGCTACTGGGAAAAGGATTGGGGAGGTGAGCATGTTCGACCTTCTTGTTAATAGTTTAAGACAGCGCCCTGATTATATCATCGTAGGAGAGGTAAGGGGAAGGGAGGCCTACACGGTTTTCCAGTCGATGGCAGTTGGCCACACAGCAATCAGTACATTCCATTCCAACGACATACCGTCGTTCATTCATAGGCTGGAGGGTGAACCATTGAACATTCCAAGGTCGATGATTTCATCTCTCAACATAATATTGCTGCAGGGAATAGTGAAAGTCGGCGGAAGGAACGTCAGGCGGATACAGAAGGTAGTTGAAGTTGTTGGGGTCGAAAAACAGACAAACGAAGTAATAACCAATACAGTGTTCGACTGGGACCAAAATACGGACCGGTTCCTGTACAGTGGCCACTCATACCTGCACGACAGGGTCCTAAGATCGGAAAACATGACTACGGAACAACTGAACAGCATTATGGATAGAAAGAAGAAGGTTCTTGAAGAAATAAAGGACGGGGCACGGTTGGACATATACAAGTTCTCAGATATGATAAACGGGTTGGCATATGGGTCATCTCCGCACGCTGCTCGCCCGGAATTAGGCAGTGGTGGTGAATGAGATGAAGCCGGTGAGATATGAGGAAGAAGGTGTCGCTACCGCGGTCGGCGCAATTTTCGCCATACTAATATTCATATTCCTTCTGAGCCTCTTCATAACAAGCTATGTGCCTGCAGAAATGAGGTCATACGAGGAGCAATATTCGTCAAGTGTACAAAATGAAATGGTACAGTTGACTAGCACCTTGAGCCAGTTGTCATCCAGCTACCAGAAAGGTTCTTCATCTGCAGTTGCCTTCAATCTTCAGTCGAATTACATTCCACTTTTCTCCAGTCCTACAGTTGGTGAACTCAGCTTGTCTTATTCAAATGGCGCATCTAGCGGATTCCTCTCGATCAGCAACTCAACAGAGAAAATCAGTTCCGGGGGAGTTTTGACAGTGGTAACCAACAACAGATATTTTGTTGATGAGGCATACTCTTATGAGTTTTCAACTGTTTTCTACGAGCAGGTGGGAAGCAATCCTCCTATTAATACCATCTTTGAGTCCAACCTTGTTCAGGTTAATCCTCCATCCAACGGCTCAATTAATCTTTCAATGAACCTTTTCAATCTCATGGGAGGGCCATTTAACATTTCCACTCAGTCTCCATTTAGCCTTGGTCTCACAGCATTGTCAAAAATTTCAATTCTTATGGCCGGCAACCTGACGATAACCTGCTCTTCAAATTCAGGTGAAAGGCTCTATAATGTGCTCAAACAGGAACTCTCACCAATTCACAACCTGCATCTATCGTATGTTGCCAGTACGGCAGGATATGACTATATTTCCTTATATTCAACTTCTATTCCAATCGCACTGCAAGTGACGGAAGTCAGCTTGATGGTATCTGCGAATGGTTAACTGTTATTTTTGAGTTCTACATATGCGATTACTTTGAATTGCCTGTCATTTCATGGGATAAATTCTGTCCCTGAAGCCAAAGCTGGCTTTCAGATGGTTCATTGTTAATCTCATAAGCAGGATAAGCAGATTAATAAGGCAATGTCTTTAGGTGTATACGGTCCAGTAGAAACAACAAACTTGGTCTTCACAAGCAGTCCACCATAGAACTAGGTAGGTGCGGCATTGTTCTCATTGATATTCATCAACATCAAATCTTTCACGATATTTTCCCTGACTAAATCAATCGCTTCTTTACAACTACCGTTATTCATTACAACAGATGTTTCCATTGCTTCTCAGGACAGTCCATCAATAACAGGAAGAAATAGCCTATACAAGTTGCAAAGGTAGCATTTGCTGGCATCTGAATGCAGTAGTGAGGATTATCATTGACTTTTGTTGATCGAAGATGGACTATGCATTTATTCAAAGGTCACATTATGTATGATACGGCATCGGAATCAAAATTGGTTATGAATTTCAGGTTCCCACCATTTCCATTTGGTATTTTCATGAGAAATGGATAAACCTGCCACGGATCTTTGGTACCAATTTCAAATGCCGGATGCCCTTCCTCGAATATCGTCGCACAAATTCTGGCAGTCATTTCCCTTGCCCTGTTCTCATCCAAAACACCAAGTGAGTGGAGATATTCATGCATCAAGATAACGAAGACGAACGAATTCACTTCTGTATCAGAGCGATTGGCAACCTTGAGTGCATACAGAAGATTTCTGTTCATCACAATGTAGTTTCCTCCCACTTCCCAAAACGCCCCAAGCTGTGCCGGTAGGTCTGCAAGCGCTAGGCCAAGCCCTACTCTCTCCTTTCTGATAGTGGATTTTACCGCTTTCCTGACAAGGGAAAATATGGAATTATAATCTGTATTGTGACCGTTGGAATCACCAAGTCTGTTGAGTTCTAAAGAAAAGTTCACTCTTGTTTTGATTGATGGTGAGTTTATCGCATTGCTCACATTGTGCTGTCCCAAATTGTCAAGCCTTGATATGAAATTCATTAAATGCGAATTATCTCTTCTATATAAATAATTCGTACCTTATTATGGTGTTTATCATCCGGTAGGCACAGGAGGAAAGTTGATTGTATCATCATTACAATCAAAGGCATTCATCGAGCTTCCGGCTGCAGAGCATTTCACAGTTGCACTTTTCTACTGTATAATAGCTGTTGCCGTTATGGCTGCAGTCGTTTACTCTATCAAGCTCAAAGTTACACTGACTGTTTCTCCAAAATCACCTTCGTCGGGTCTGTAAGGATTAAGTGTAGGATCCATGCACTGGACTACGGGGGAGTACCCTGC
>JAKAXD010000014.1 GCA_021816725.1 Thermoplasmata archaeon | reverse complement strand
CTAACTGTTATCTTCATAACTAATTCACCCTGTGCCAAAGTATATCGCTGTACGCTTACAAATAGTTTCTGAATTTTCGGAGCCTAAATTCTGAGGGATGGCATCACTGATTGCAATGTTCTAGTTATATTCCAAAGGGATTTTTTAGCACCTCTTCTAAATAGTTGAGTTGATTTACACCCATCATATTTCACGATTTGTTGCAAAATTCAATTTTGTATTCCCTTAAGTATCACTCTGACAGCTTCCTCCCTTGTCATCCTTTCTGCTATGACCTTCTTCGCGTACATTTCCAGGACATCGTCGTTGGATTTCAGCACAGCCAAGATTTCCCTCCTTATTCTTTCCTTTTCCCTGCTCAGTGTTGAATCTTCCTTGCTTATCTGATTCCTTGAGGAGATTATCAAGTCAGCAAGTTCATCTATGCCCTCTCCTGACAATGCTGATACCTTTACCAGCCTGTGCTTTTTCGAGAGGTCCGGTATGCTCAGTGTCTCCATCAGTTCCTTCTCTGCAATTATTGCCTCAGGTTTGTCTGCCTTATTCAGGACAACGAAATCCCCAATTTCCATCTGCCCAGCCTTTATGGCCTGTACCTGGTCACCCATTCCAGGAGAAAGGACCATTACTATCCTGTCCGAATAATGAAGTATGTCGGTCTCATCCTGCCCAGTCCCGACAGATTCCACAAGGGTCATTGTGAAGCCAAGATAGGAAAGGAGGTCTATCGAATCTCCGAGGGCAAGATTAAGGCCACCAGTAGATCCCCTCGTTGCCATGCTTCTGACGTAGATATTGTCAGTGCTTTCAAGTCTTAGTCTGTTGCCTAGAAGCGATCCCCCGCTATATGGTGAAGTTGCATCTATCATCACTATTGCAAGTTTTTCACTCTTGGAGAACTCGGCCGCAAGCCTCGAAATTAGGGAGCTCTTTCCTACCCCAGGAGGGCCTGTGACCCCGACTACGTATGCATCCTTTTTCTTTTTCCGTATAATCTTGAGCAGATCTGAATATCCATCGCTCCTGTTCTCAATGATCGTAATCAGCTTCCCAATATCCCTCCTGTTGCCACCCCTGGCAGAAGAGACAAGTTCATTTACCCTAGACATTCACTTCTTATCTCTTTAAACATAAACTACTTTTCTTTTGCCCCTCTCCTAAATGCCCTCAGTGGAAGCAAGACACAGTTTATCCTGCCAGGTGAAATCTTGACGGGGAAATTCTCCACGAATGCTAGATCGTCAATTTCCTTGATAGATCTAATATCCTTTCCTATGGAGTTCTCACAGAACAAGTCAGTAGAAACAACGGAAAGGATGCATCCTTCTCCCTCCCATCTCATGTCTTCAATCTTGTTCCCGTTCGTTTTTATGTATAGCACGACTTTGTCCCCGCAGGTGGTAGAAGCTTCATCAATCTTGATATCACAATCATCCATCCTACCATTCTTGACGGGGTTCTGGTACCTGTCCATCACTTCATCGTTGTACGTCCAGCTCACCCAGCGACTTCAAGAATATTTTCACATCATCCTCTCCATTGTACACGTAATAAGATGCCCTTGCTGTTCCTGATAAGCCGAGGCTCCTCATAAGAGGTTCAGCACAGTGATGCCCCGAACGCACGTAAACATTCCTCTCATCCAGGAACGTAGCTATGTCATGAGAGTGGTAGAGACGATCCAGCTTAACATTGTTCTTTTCCAGATTCCTCTTCACGTTTGTCTTGTCCTTCACGTTGAATGCTATAACACCCCCCCTGTCTTCCACATTTCTCGGGCCATAATAAGTGACACTTTTCAAGTCTTCCATCCCCTTCAATGTTATAGAAGTAAGATGTTTCTCATGCCTCCTCACTTCTTCCATCCCAATTACTTTGAGGTAGTCTATTGCAGCTGATAGGCCAACTGCCCCTTCGACGTTAGGAGTGCCCGCCTCGAACTTTATTGGTGGATCCTCAAATATCACGCTGTGGAAATCTACATCCTTGATCATCTCTCCACCCCGGTTGAACGGGGGCATTTTATCGAGCTGTTCGTATTTTCCATAGAGAACACCAATTCCCATCGGGCCTAACATCTTATGTCCTGAGAATGCAACGAAGTCATATTCATCCCTTACCCGGAAAGGCATGTGAGGAATTGATTGCGCAGCATCAATTATGAAAATGGAGCCGTTCTCCTTCACGATCTTTCCTATCTCGTCTATTGGGTTTATAGTTCCTAGGACATTTGATTGATGGGTGACAGAAACAATCTTTGTCTCACGCTTCAGTTTTGACTCAAGGTCACCAATATCAAGATGCCCCTCTTCATCGAATCCAGCATAATCAACAATTACCCCCCTATCCTCCAGTCTTGTCCATGGAAGAATATTGCTGTGATGTTCCATTGATGTTATCAGAATACGATCTCCTCTCCTGAGGGAGTCACCAATGGTGAATGAAAGCAGGTTAAGGCTCTCAGTTGTATTTCTAGTGAAGATTATTTCGTTATCTTTAGCCCCTATGAAGTTTGCGACATTGGACCTGGATTGCTCGTATACCTCAGTAGCCTCGTCTGCGAGTTTGTAAACTGATCTGTGGACATTGGCGTTATAACCCTCATAGTAGCCTGTAATCGCATCAAGCACCTGTCTTGGTTTCTGCGTTGTAGCTGTCGAATCCAGATAAATGATGTCTTTTCCATTTATCTTCTTATTGAAAATGGGGAAATCTTCCTTTCTTCCATGGACGCTAATCATCACCTATCACTTCTTCCACAATCTGAAGATACTTCCTTGAAATATCTTCCGGAAGCGGATAGATAATAGGACTAATAAAGCCTTCTATAACTGCCTTTTTCGCCTCTCGTGGGTTAAGTCCTCTGCTCATGAGATACATCAACTGTTCCTCAGATATGTTGGAAACGGATTCACCGTGTTTTGCCTTGACTTCACCGTTGAATATCTCGAGGACAGGGAGAGCATTCCCAACTGCTTCCTTTGTCAGGAGGAGTAAGTTTGCCATCAAGAACGATTCAGTGTTAAGGGCCTTTTCTGCAATACGTATGAAGCCCCTGAATATCAACGACGATTTTCCCCCAAGTATTCCCTTGAAGGCTGTATCATTCTTGCCATGGACTCCCCTATGGTCTGTGAACACTTCAAGATCAAGGTGCTCCTGTTTCTTTCCCAAGGCTGCACCGTAATATCCGGATTCCACATGTTCCCCCTCCTGGATTATCCTGAACCTCGATATGCTCTTCTTCCCTGGAAGAGAAAGATGGTGAATCTTGAGGGTTGAATACCTCTCCATTACGATTGTTCTCTCGAGATAACTGAGCTCTGTATTTTCTTCATCCTCAAGAAGGAAGTAGTCAAGCGATGAATTCTCTCCAATTCTTATGACAGTTCCCTGCGATACTGACGTATTCCCGGTCACAACAAAATTCTCAAGTATCCTTGCAGAGGAATTGCTACCTATGGAGTAAAGATTCCTGACATTGAAATCCCTGTCACCAGTGTGAAGAATGTTTATCATCCTTTCCCCTTGGTACTTGCTTGGAATGCCCAGGTAAAAACCATCCTGGAAATATGCCTGGTTTATTGCGCTAAGTTTGTCGTAATTCTCATTGAACATGTCCTCTGGTTTCATTAGGCCAGCTTTTATGGCATCATCAGTCGAAAGGAATTTTATTGACTCCCCTCCAAAGAGCCTGCACGGCGATCCATTATGAGTAGTAATGTTACGCTGCATTCCAGCACAGCCAGTTCTCACAGACCTTAGCAGAGGAAGGAGATCATTATCCTTCAGGGAAGTATAACTCCTGACTGAAGGAGAGTCATGTTCCGCCAGGAGGGGGATCGAATCTGCCGCCTTCTTCTTTTCAGTAATCAGATCCTTAATGGTCACCCTACAGCACCGTACTTGCTCATTTCAAGCTTGACAAGCTTGTTGAATTCGATTGAATATTCCAGTGGAATCTCCTTCAATACGTCATCCAGGAATCCCAGTACGATCAGGGACCTGGCGTCTTCTTCCCTTATACCCCTGCTCATTAGGTAGTCCACCTGATCCTCAGATATCTTCCCTACAGATGCTTCGTGCGAGAATGACGCACTTTCCTCTAGAATCTCGTTGTGGGGATATGTGTTGCTCTTTGAGATGTCATCAAGAATCAGTGCATCGCATTGAACGGATGCCTTGGAGTTGTATGCTCCCGGGCTTATCCTAAGTTGACCCCTGTAAACCGACATTCCGCCTTTCCCAGAGATGCTCTTTGCTACGACCTTAGAACTCGTGTTTGGTGCAGCATGAATGACCTTTGCGCCATTGTCCTTCCATACAGGCCCGACAGCGAGTGCAACGTTTAGATTAGATGTGCTTGCGTATTCCCCTCTCAGGATTGATGACGGATAGGTCATCGTTATCTTTGACCCTAGAGATCCTTGGACCCATTCCATTCTCCCCCTCTCTTCTATCCAAGACCTCTTTGTCGGCCCATTTATTATATTGTCAGACCAGTTCTGGACGGATGTGTATCTGACCTTCGCAGCCTTCTTGACGTAAACTTCAACGATTGCCGCATGAAGAGAGTACTGGCTGTAAGTAGGTGCAGTACATCCTTCAATGTAGTGTACTGAAGCTCCAGGTTCAGCGATTATAAGAGTTCTTTCAAACTGCCCCTCCAGCGCTCCATTCATCCTGAAGTATGCCTGGACAGGAAGATCAAGCTGCACTCCGCTTGGAATGTATAGGAACGACCCACCAGACCAAACTGCAGTGTTAAGGGCTGCAAACTTGTTGTCAGATGGCGGAACTACCCTTCCAAAGTGCTCTCTCACTATGTCTGGATATCTCTGCAGCGCACTGTCCATGTCCATGAAAACTACTCCCTTGTCCTCCCATTGCTTCTTCAATCTCGAATAGACGCCCTCAGATTGAAGCTGCGCTACAGAACCCGCAAGATATTTCTTCTCCATTTCCGGGACACCCAGCTTGTCAAAAGTATCCTTGATCTCCTTTGGTACCTCATCCCAGTTGTTGGCTTTCCTATCTTCTGGTTTTATGTAATACGTGAGGTCATCAAAATTCAGTTCCGATAGGTCAGGACCCCAAGTCGGGACAGGTTTTGAAAGGAATATTTCTAATGCTTTAAGCCTGATATTTCTCATCCAATCAGGCTCCTTCTTTTCCTTGGACATCTCCTCTACGACGCTTCTGCTAAGTCCCTTCTGCACCTGGTAAGCGGGCTTCACGTTTGTAACGAAATCATACTTTATCTCGTTCAATTTCTTTGCTTCTTCAACCTCTATTTCATTCCACTTTTGCATCTATTTCACCTCCCCTATAATACTCATAACCTCTCTCCTCAATCAACTTTGCCAGATCACCGTTTCCGCTTTCGGCAATTCTTCCATTTATCAGTACGTGCACAAAATCTGGTTTAATATAATCTAGAATCCTCTGGTAGTGAGTTATAATGATTATTCCCGCTCCGTTTTCCTTTGCCTTGGCAATGGCTTTTGAAACAACCCTGAGGGCATCAATGTCTAATCCAGAATCTATCTCATCCAGTATGATGAATTTCGGTTTCAGGATCAACATCTGGAGCGCCTCCATTCTTTTCTTTTCTCCTCCAGATAGTCCCTCGTTAAGCCCCCTATCTATGAATGAATTGTCAAGGCCAAAATAGTTGAGGAGTTCCTTGACCTCTTCAATGAATTTCTTGTACTCCATTTTCTCATCAGGGTGGAGCGATGAATATGCAGTTCTAAGATAATTTATGAACCTGAGTCCCTGAACAGACACCGGTTCCTGAAATGCGACGAACAGACCAGCTCTCGCCCTTTCATATACTTGCAGGTCTTTTAGATTGATGTCGTTTATCAAGAGTTCGCCGCTCTTAACCTTGTATCTGAGGCTCCCAACTACTGTATGGGCTAGAGTGCTCTTACCTGTCCCATTAGGTCCCATAAGGGCATGAATTTCCCCAGACCTGACAGTTATAGTCACTCCCTTTAAGATTTCCTTCTCCCCTACAGAAACGTGTAGGTCTTTTATAGAGAGAACGTTCGCAACCATTGTACATTTGTATGGTATGATGCTATTTAAACATTTTTTACTGTTTAAAGTGATAAAAGTTAAATATTGTCTTTTTATCCAGTGTATCATATGGAAGATATAAGCACTCTGGGAACGAGCAAACAGAGGATACTAGAAGAATTGCTGGAAGGACCCAGAGTAGTTTACGAACTTTCAAACAAGCTTTCCATAAGAAATAACGCTGTAAGGGAACACCTTAACATGCTGGAGAGCATGGGTTATGTGGAATCAAAATTCGTAAAGACAAAAGTTGGTAGGCCGAAGAAGACATATAGCATATCCGCAAACGGCATGAAACTTTTCCCCAAGAAGTATGACCTTCTGCTAAAGATACTCCTGGATGAACTTACAACCGAAAATGGGACTGTATGGGTAAAGGATTTCCTTAAAAGGGCAGGGGAAAGAATTGTCAAAGAAGACGGAAACAAGTCAAGAGGGATAAACGAACTCCTGAATTTCTACAACTCACTTGGATGCATGGCAACTGCTTTCGAAAGGGACGGGAAATTAGTCATAAAGAGGAACAACTGCATCTATTATTCCCTCGCCCTTGAGACAAACAACTCCTTCTGTGGAACCTTCGAAGATTCACTGCTGGAGACCATGCTACCGTCATACAAGGTCGTGAAGAAGGACCCAGTTACAAAGGACAAGTATGACTGCGAGATCACACTGACAAAGTCCGAATCATAAAGTTTTATTCCTTTCTTGTATTTACCAACAAGAAATGCTGACGGTTATCGAAACTTTTTACTCTATAGAAGGGGAGGGCCCGCTCATCGGTATTCCTACCTACTTCATCAGGTTATCTGGGTGCAACTTGAGATGCACCTGGTGTGACACCAAGTACTCCTATTCTGGTGGAGAGAAGAGAACGGTTGATAGTCTGTTAGAAGAGGCTACTACATACAAAACAAAGTTTGTCTGTATAACAGGAGGAGAGCCACTTTTGCAGAAGGAGGTCTACCCATTGATGTACAAGCTGCTCGACAAAGAATTCAAGGTCATCCTGGAGACAAGTGGGTCTATCCCAATTGAGGATGTCCCCACAGACGACAACATGATAATTTCCATGGACATCAAGACACCATCATCAGATATGGTGGAGCACAACATATACCAGAACATTGAACTGCTTGCAGCCAAGGATTATCTCAAATTTGTCATAGCTGATGACAAGGACTACGCATTTTCAAAATCTGTTATTGAAAAATATCCTTTTGACGGGGAAGTAATTTTTCAACCTGAAGGCGGGAAAAACCTGAAAGAATTAACGGAAAAAGTATTAAAAGAAAGATTAAATGTCAGAGTACTGCCACAATTGCACAAATTGATCTGGGGCGATAGGCGAGGAGTATGATGGGGCAGGAATATACAGATGAGGATGGAGAGATAGCTACCAAGATGGCCAGGAGGGCCATTGAGGAATACATCGACATCAAGTTGATTGTCAAGAATAGTTATGGTGGAAAGTTCGTTGAAAAGAGGGGTGTTTTTACCACACTTACCACTTCATCAGGTGAACTCAGAGGTTGCATTGGATTCCCGGAACCCGTGTACCCACTTGGAGAGGCGGTAATCAGGAGTGCAATCGCCGCTGCAGTAAACGATCCCAGATTTCCCCCAGTAACAAAGGAAGAGATGGATGACATCATAGTGGAAGTATCACTTCTGAGCAAACCAGCAGCTGTAACAGTCAAGAACAGGAAGGATCTCCCTTTGGCGATAAAGGTTGGAAGAGACGGTCTCATTGCCGAAAGAGGCGCTTACTCGGGCCTTCTTCTTCCTCAGGTTGCTGTGGATGAAAAGATGGATCCGACTGCATTTCTGAATGCAGTTTGCTGGAAAGCCGGGATGGAACCCGATTGCTGGAAGGATTCAGACACCTCGATCACCACATTTACCGCAGAGGTGTTCTACGAAGTGGAACCCAGAGGGCCGGTCTTCAGGAAGATGCTTAAGGCGGAGAAAAAGTGATGGAAGCATTCCACGGGCGTTTCTACGTTAGCGGCGAATTCAGGGAAAAGTATGTAGTTGTTGAAGACGGTATAATAAAATCAGTTACTAACGAACTTT
Organism: Thermoplasmata archaeon; assembly: GCA_021816725.1. Lineage (GTDB taxonomy): Archaea > Thermoplasmatota > Thermoplasmata > Thermoplasmatales. The sequence continues at coordinate 5,148 of JAKAXD010000014.1, read as the reverse complement.
CGGGGGTACACATAACCTCAATCCCAGGGCTCATCTTCCCTGGGGGTGTGGATATGCACGTTCACTTCCGTGATCCGGGCGAGACGGAGAAGGAAGATTTCAAGACAGGTTCGCTGTCAGCGCTCTATGGCGGAACAACAACTGTATGTGACATGCCTAACAACAAAGTACCTATTGATAACAGGGAGTCGTTTGGTCATAAACTCTCATCTATACGCAATAAGAGCTTTGTGGACTTCGGCCTCTATCAGGCTGCTTCTAATGTATCAATTCAGGAATGCATTGGGCAGAAGATATTCCTGGGCAAATCTACGGGAGGATTGTTGACTGATCTAGAAAACTGCGAATGGCAGGACAAGGTGAAGGTAGTTCACGCGGAACTGCAGGAGTGCCTGGAAAACAATTCGAGGGAGAACAAGGATCTTATCACTCATGATATGGCAAGGCCGATTGAATGTGAAATGGAAGCAATTGAGCATGTTTTCAAATACAATCTTTCAAAGGTTCACATTGCTCACCTTACGTCTACAAGGACGGTAGAACTTTCAAAATCACTAGGGTTCACTACTGAAGTTACACCTCATCATTTACTTTTGAATAACTCAATGGACCTCGGAGCACGGGGTAAAGTAAACCCACCCCTTAGGAAAAGGTCAGTTCAGGAAGAGCTACTCAGAAGCCTCAAATCCAAGTCTATAGATGTGATTGCATCAGATCATGCTCCCCATACAATCCTGGAGAAGAAGGATTTCAGGGATGCACCTTCCGGTCTGCCAGGTGTAGAAACTAGGATACCCCTGACCCTATCATTACACAGGAAAGGTCTAATATCATTGGATAGAGCTGTCTCCCTGTTGATGGAAAGACCTTCCGAGATTTGCAGAATCAACAAGGGCTACATAGCTGAGGGATACGACGCAGATTTTATCTCTGTAGATATCAAGAACCCGGTAGAGATAAATGGGGAAGATCTCCATTCAAAGTGTGACTGGACGCCCTTTGAGAGATTTGAAGGAATTTTCCCGGATGTAGTTTATCTCAGGGGGGAATTGATGATTCAGGAAAGAGAGTTGGTGGGATCACCGGCTGGTGTTTTTTTAGATGCCAAAAAACAGTGAGAGGGAAGTAGCAGAACAAAGGATGATGGAACTTTTCAGGCTAGCGCTGGAAGACGAAAGGGAGAGGAAGTCTCAGTATGCAAATAGAAAGTATGAACTGATACACCTTTACTCTACCAAATACAAGTCAAAAGTCATCAAGGATGCAAGGACGTGGGTTTGCAAAAAATGCAAACACGGTATTTATTCTGGAGGAGGAAGGGTCAGAATAAACAATTCAACTATCACTGTGAGCTGCGGCAATTGTGGCTATATCAGAAGAATACCTATCTCTCGTCGATAGTCTCAGCGGTGAAGAGCACATTGTAACCGCCAAGCGTGGCATGGACTCTGTCTATCAGAGATATTGCTTCCGACACCGTGGCGTGATCTTCCCATTCATATACTAGATCCCTGCTTCCAGTTATCGGTTTGAAGCCAAGAGATTGCAGCCTAGAAATTATCTCCGAGGGTCTTTCTCCCTCTGTATTGAAGATTATTGAGAGATATGTTCTCTTGACCATATGGCAGAAATCACCATATTGTATTTATTCCTTTGTTTGAACCGCATTAAGAAAGAAGACAGCCTCAAGCGGGACTTGCGGCTATTATCATGCGTTGCTTTGCGAAGGTGTTTGTTTTTCGGTCGAAATTGAATGATTTCAACTCTTCGTCAGATAGATCATTTATGTACCTTTTGCATTCAATTCCATTGACCGAATTTGTTTCCACTGGGGACAACCATTCTTCGAAACTGAACTTCTCGCTGTCTTTTACAGATTTAATGATTCTGAATCCTTCAGATTTGAGAGAGAAGACAAACTCGCCCTCATTAAGAGCTGCCACGTGAGTGGGATCCCTTTTTCTTTCCAGCTGATTTAGAAAGTCACCTGAGTCAGACTCTGGAACGATCATGTCGCTAATTGCAAGAATTCCATTTTCATTCAATAATTCCCTTGATTTCTTGAAGAATTGGTCTTTTTTATCAAAATGGTGCAATGCCCTCCTGCAAGTAATGGCATCAAATTTGAGGAAAGTATTGTAAGAATAGTAATCAGATTTAACAAATTCTACATTCCCAACATTGTTAGAAGAAATCAGTTTTCTGGCCTCAGAAAGCATGGCCTCTGTTGGGTCGAGGGCCACTACAGTGGAACTTTTTCTTGACAACTCTAATGCAACAAAACCGGTGCCTGTTGCTACGTCTAAAGCCCTATTCATTTTCCCCGGCAAGAGGCTTATCAATATTTTGAGGTCGTTGCCTGTTTTAAATGAGTCACTCTTGGAATAATGCTTTGCAAAGTCCTTAAAGAAGGGATTGTCACTCATTGAATCACTATAGTAACTTCTATTATAAAGCTATAAGAATTTGGTTGTTGGCCTTTAAGGTAAGCGAAGATGAGACTTTCCAAAAGATATAGGGAATGGTCTTAACTTCGGGGTTAATTAAAAAATATCAAGTCAAGAAGAGCAATGGCAGGAATAGTACCTTAATTTAACCCGTCATTTGGCTAGTACTTCTATAAACACTACGTTGTTACGACTTTCGTAGATAATTTCAGTGAGATGGCCTATACCTTTTGAGTCAAAGGTCACTTAGAATGTACCACATACCTGGTTAAGGATGAATGGACTCTAATTTCACCTGCCAATTTTATCGGGAGGTATTCTCTAGCTAATTTGAGCAGTTCTACTGAGGGAATGCAGAATACCTTACTCCCTCTAACTCTTGAAAGAAGAGAGAATAACCTTGTATACAGATACTCCCTTGACTCGGAGAATACCTTCGCGCCCCTGCCGTAAGGGGGGTCCGTTATAACGGCGGAGAGTCCACCCATATTCTCAAGCTCTGAAAAGTCCCCATTCGCTATCACTTCGGGGAAGTTGAAGTGCCTGAGGTTAAGATTCCCACCTTCTAGCATCTTCCAGCTTCTGTCAATTCCGTACCCGTTTATTCCCATCCTGAATCCCTCTATGAGGAATGTTCCCGTTCCTGCGAAAGGATCAACAAATTTCTCCCCCTCCTTGATACCGGAGATGTTGATCATGCCTCTTGCCAGTACTGGGGAAATGCTCGATGGATGGTTCATAGGTTTTGTCCTGTATCTACCGTCAATGAGGTGACCCATCTTTCTCTCATAAATCAGCTCCGTGAATATGGGTTCGCTGAAGTTGTATATGTAGAATTTAACGTCTGGCCTATCCAGGTCTACTTTTCCGTTGATCCTCTTAGCCATTGTTGAAATGAGGGAGTCCCTGCCAGGAATCCGATTCTCTCTTATCGAGTAGCGCTGTTCCTTGCTTATCATGATAGGCTCATCTTGTGCTATGATTCTACCTATCCGCTTTGAGAATGCTACCCTTGAAACAATCTTATCACGATTATCAGTCGAGAAAAAAAGGAGTTTCTCAGTCTCACCTTCTATCTTGCCTCCGTAGCCTTCAAGCAATCCCGAGATCTCAGCTCTCGAGATGTCACGAAATCCTCCCAAATACTCTGATACCAGTTCCAACCACCTAGAATTACCTATGAGTAAATTAAAACAGCGATATTGATAATCAAGAACTCTATTTACTTTCGGCATGCCAAGATATAAGGAGAGCGGAGTCGATTTTGATTCAGTTGCGGCTTTCAGGAATGCAATTATAGAAGAACTGACGTTCAAAGGTACTAGATTCAAGAGGGCTGCAAAGATAGGTCACTATTCTGGTCTTGTATCTTTCAATGGTAACTATGTAGCAATTCATACAGACAACGTTGGGACAAAGACAATACTAGCTCTTGAGCATGGCTACTTCAACGAGATAGGATATGACCTGGTGGGTATGAATGCGAATGACATTGTCTGCATGGGAGCAGAGCCTATGGCGATGGTAAATTACGTAGCTGGATCTATGATGGGGAAAGAACTAGGAAAAGCAATAGGAAAGAGTATCAACGACGCGTGCGTGGAGGCTGGAATTTCAATGGTGGGTGGCGAGACAGCTTCAGTCCCAGATCTCGTAAAGGGAATAGATATTTCAGGGACGGTAATAGGAAACCTCGAGAAGGGCAAAGAGATAACAGGGAAGCGAATAAAAGAGAGGGATAGGGTAATAGGACTGAGATCAAGCGGCATTCATTCTAACGGTTTTTCACTCATAAGAAAGATATATGAAAACAAAAGTGATGTACTGGAAGAAAGAATTGAGGGAGAAAAATTCTGGAAGACTCTGCTAAGGGGAACAAAAATATACTCTAAGAAAATTTTTGGAGTGACTCAGGAATTTGATGTTCACGGCATATCTCACATAACAGGTGGTGGAGTCAGAAATCTTCTCAGGCTTAAGGATTCAAGATATAGGCTGATATACCCAGAAATACCCGCCATATTCCGGAAGATCATGCAAGACGGAGGAATATCTAATCAGGAAGCGTTCGAGGTATTTAACATGGGAATTGGAATGATGGTAATTACATCTAAGAGGGAAGAAGATGCTATAATGAAAGAACTGGATATGTTCAAACCGGTTGACCTAGGCGAAGTGGGGTTAGGGAAAGGAGTATCAGTTGATAACTATGGCGTCAAGTACGAGAACTATTATTGAATATTCCCAATTACTTGGGAATCAAAATTAGCTATGAACTACAAAGAGAATTTTGATGGAAAATCACTAAGATTTATATTTCTGTATTAACTCTTCTTTAGATATTGAAGGGTGATTAAATGATTGGAAAAAGAGCACCGGATTTTGATTCGAGAGCATTCGTAGACGGAAAGATAGAGGATTTTAGGCTATCGAAATTGAGAGGGAAGTGGGTTGTTTTGTTCTTCTACCCCGCAGATTTCACATTTGTGTGCCCGACTGAGATCGAGGGATTTGCAGAGAAGTATGCTGATTTCAAGAAGGCTGGGGCAGAGATAATAGCCGTTAGCAGAGATACTGTTTACGTCCACAAGGCGTGGGTTGAAAACGACGAGAGAGTTGCAAAAGCAAAATATCCTATGGTAGAAGATAGGAAGGGGGAGATATCTAGAGATTACGGCGTACTCGATGATTCTTCAGGAAA
>JAKAXD010000013.1 GCA_021816725.1 Thermoplasmata archaeon | reverse complement strand
ACCCAACTTTATAAGGTTTATATAGAAGAACGAATTACCGTTTTAGGGTGAAAATTAGATGTTATCAGGACAAATCCCTATCTTAGTTCTTAAGGAAGGTTCGACTAGGGAATCCGGGAAAGATGCTCAAAGAAATAATATTGAGGCCGCAAAGGCTATTGCTGATACAGTCAAGTCAGCGCTAGGTCCAAAAGGAATGGACAAGATGTTGGTTGATTCTCTGGGAGACATCACGATATCCAATGATGGTGCAACCATCATGAAACAGATGGATGTTGACCATCCCATTGCAAAGATGATAATAGAGATAGCAAAAGGTCAGGATCAGGAAGTGGGAGACGGAACTACATCAGCTGTTGTCATAGCTGGAGAACTACTGAAGCAGGCTGAACTCTTACTAGATCAGAACGTCCATCCCACAGTCATTGCAAATGGCTACAAGCTAGCTTCAAACAAGGCCGCAGAAATACTTGCAGGAATATCTGAGAAAAAAATCAGTGATGAAGTGCTGAAAAATGTCGCATTGACTGCAATGACGGGGAAGAATGTTGGCGGAGTTACAGATTTCCTCGCAAAAATAGCAATGAAGGCTGTTAAGAGCATAGTTGAGGAAAGAGACGGGAAGAAAATCGTGGATGTTGACAACATCCTGGTGCAGAAGAAATTCGGCGGTGGAATTACCGATTCTGAGCTAATTGAGGGAGTTGTGATAGATAAAGAAAAAGTCCACCCAAGAATGCCGAGCGAAGTAAAGAATTCAAAGATAGCACTAATTGATTCTGGCCTTGAAATCAAGAAGACGGAAATAGACGCGAAAGTCCAGATCACGGACCCGAGCAAGATTCAGGCATTCCTCGATCAGGAGGAAGAGACCCTGAAATCAATGGTTGAGAAGGTCAAGAAATCGGGAGCGAACGTCCTGATGAGCCAGAAGGGTATTGACGATCTAGCACAGCATTTCCTAGCAAAAGAGGGGATTTATGCAGTCAGAAGGGTAAAGAAGAGCGACATGGAAAAGATAGCAAAGGCAACCGGAGCAAAGATTATAACAAACCTTGACGACCTGACATCAAAAGATCTAGGTAATGCCGAAAAGACCGAGGAAAGGAAGATAGGCGATGACAGGCTCACGTTCATAACAGGGTGCAAGTATCCAAAGGCCGTCTCCATTCTGATAAGAGGCGGGACACAACATACTATTGACGAAGTGGAAAGGGCACTGCACGATGCACTCAAAGTAGTTGGAGTTGCAATTGAAGACCAGTCGTTCGTTACAGGCGGAGGTGCCATAGAGGCAGAACTGGCATATCAGCTGAAGAAATATGCTCCAACCGTAGGTGGAAGGGAGCAACTTGCTATAGAGACATTTGCGAATGCACTGGAGATAATCCCCAGAACCTTGGCGGAAAATGCAGGAATGGACCCGATAGACTCACTTCTGAAACTTAGGTCTGAGCATCAAACGGGAAACAAGAATGCTGGCATTGACACAGCTGAAGGGATCGTGAGCGATCTATTCAAGAAGAACGTGGTAGAACCAGTCAGGGTAAAATCCCACGCAATAGAAAGCGCTACTGAAGTGGCCACGATGATACTCAGGATTGACGATGTTATATCCTCCAAGAAGTCAAGCGGTGGAGGAGGACAACCCGGAGGAATGCCACCAGGAATGGGCGGCCCAGAGGGTATGGGCGGAATGCCCCCTATGTAAAGGGGGATTCCATTGGAATTAATTCTGGGTGAAGAGAGCCAGGAGATTCAAAAGAGGGACTTCGACCTCATAATAATAGGAGCAGGTGCCGCTGGCCTATCAGCAGCAGTCTATGCTACCCGGGCGGGACTGTCTTGTGTGGTGATAGACGGTTCCACTCCCGGGGGACTGACATTAGAAGCGCCATTGGTAGAAAATTACCTCGGGTTCACTGCAATTCCGGGAACAGACCTTGCAAAGGAGTTTCTGCAACACGCCAGGAACTACACGAAAATAATCGACAATAATAAGGTGATATCGATCAAGAAAGGGGAAGTTTTCAAGCTAGAAACAGAAAAAGGAGAGTTCCAGTCAAAGGCAATACTGTTTGCAACAGGTACCAAGCACAAGCATCTAGGTATACCAGGTGAGCCCGAATATTTCGGCAAAGGTGTAAGCTACTGCAGCACGTGCGACGGATGGCTATTCAAGAACAAGAAGGTCCTCGTCATTGGAGGAGGAAATTCTGGGGCAATCGCAGCTATCTCAATGAAGAACATAGTGACTGAAGTAAAGATATTCGAATTCATGCCTAAATACATGTGCGAGGATGCATACGTAAAGCAGATTCAGTCAAAGGGAATAGAGTATAAGAGGAATGTCCAGGTAATGGAAATAAAGGGCGACGGCAAGCTAGTGAAGACAGTAAGGTTCAAGGACAGGACAACTGGACAGGAATCAGAAGAAAACTTCGACGGAATTTTTATATATGTTGGGCTTCAGCCACAATCCGAGCTGGCGAAATCAGTTGGAGTAGAACTTACGGATAGAGGATACATCAAGACTGACAGGAACTGCAGAACATCTGTTGAAAGGGTTTACGCCGCGGGCGATGTGGCAGGTTCGTTCGCACAGATAGTCGTAGCTGCATCTGACGGGGCGATAGCGGCAGATTCTTGTTACAGGGATCTATACCTTAAATAATGCTATTGGAAAATGTCAACATAGCATCCCCTCTAAACAGGAAATTCATCACTGGCTCTGCACTCGACAGTCTTGAAGTGCTGGAACACCAGGACATAAGAATAGTGAATGGAATGATAGAGAGCATCTCGCCCTCCTCTTCCAGTGACAAATCCGCGAAGTGGGCCATTCCTGGGTTCTGCGACCCACACACTCACCTGGTATTCTGCGGAACAAGGGAAAATGAAATTGACATCAAGAAAGAGATAGGATACGCAGGTGTTTTGAAGCAGGGAGGAGGGATTTACAGCACAATCAATGCGACCACCGGCTGCGACGAAAACACACTTTATAGCGAATCAAAGGCAAGAATCATCAGCATGATGAAAAGCGGCACTGCTATTTTCGAATGCAAGACAGGGTACGGAATCAATTCGGAGATTGAAGGGAAAATGCTCAATGTAATTGAAAGACTTGAGCGGGACCTAAGGATCAGGATAAAGAAAACTCTCCTTGCCCATGTCATCCCCAGGGAAGGCGACGAAATCTCATACGTCAGGGAATTCGAAAGCATGGTAGATGAATTCGGGAAGAGGTTAGATTATGTGGATGTTTTCGTGGATGATGGCGCCTTTTCGCCATCATTCGCTAAGGAAGTTATTCAATATGCAAATTCCAATGGAATACCGGCCAGGGTACATCTCAATGAGTTGAAGAACACAGGCGGGATTGGCACCCTTAGAGGCCTTGATATAAGGTCTTACGACCACATGATTGAGACGAGAGAGGACGAGATAGACATGATTGACGCTCCCATAACCCTCCTTCCATTCACTGCCATTAGTCTTGGCAAGAATACCTCCATTTTCTCGAAGATGAAGGGAAAGGGGAAGATATTGGCTGTTGGCTCTGACATCTCTCCTAATACATACATCACGTCTTTCCCCCTCGTTCTCTCCCTGGCCAGGCAGCTGCTGCCTTTTACAATAGAGAATCTCATAAACATGGGTACCTTAAATTCCTGCTACTCCCTCTCTCTATCAGGCAAAGCTGGGTCCATTCATCCTGGAAAGGATGCTAATATAATAGTCCTGAAGGAAAAATATGACAAAATAGGGTACAAATTCGGAGATGACCTAATAGAACGGGTAATAATAAACGGCATAGATATTAGAGATAGTTCCATAACTGATTTAAGGCACTAGAAAATCAGGTAGTATGAGCCAGCTTTCCTTCTTCACACTCAACGATTTTGATCTAGCTGGAAAATCCGTTCTGTTGAGACTGGATATCAACTCCCCTATAGACCCAAAAACAGGCAACATTTTGGACGATGCAAGATTCAGGGCACACCGTGAAACGATAGATTCATTATCAAAGTCAAAGGTGGTCATCCTTGCCCATCAGAGCAGGCCAGGGAAGAATGATTTCGTAAGCCTGAAGGCACATGCGTCCCATCTTTCGAACCTTCTGAGGAGAAGGGTAAAATTCGTTGGAGGTGTATTTGACGATAGAACCCTTGAAGAGATTGATGCATCAGAGCCGGGGGACATACTGATGCTTGAAAACACCAGGTTCTTTTCAGAGGAGGTGGTTCTGGCGGAGGAAAAGCTGGAAGTAATGGAGAAAACCAACATTATAAAGAACCTTGCCAGTCATGCCGACTATTTTGTCAATGATGCCTTCGCCGCGGCACACAGAAGCAACGTCACTCTGGTAGGATTCAGCGAAGTTATGCCAAACATTGCGGGTAGACTAATGGAAAATGAGATTACTGGAATAGAAAGGTTCTTTGCAATAAAGGAAGGAACTAGGGTCGGCATATTCGGTGGGGCAAAAGCAGACGATTCTGTCAAGATAATTGACAAGATGCTGAACGAAGGCAAGCTGGACAAGATAATCACTGGGGGGCTGGTCGGACATATATTCCTGGCTGCTGGAGGCATGGACCTGGGAAAGAAGAACCTGGATGTTCTAAAGAAAGAGGTTACCGGGTACGAGAAAATACTGAATGATGCAGAGAAGCTATTGGAGAAATACAGGGATTCTATTCTTACACCGGTTGACTTCATAGGAAACGAGGACGGGAAGGTGAAGCACTACAAGATAGAAGATTTCAGGAAAGACATCCCGGCTATGGACATTGGAGTGGATACAATAGCCTTCTACGCATCAGTAATAAAGAATTCCGATGCAATCATGCTGAACGGGCCTATGGGCGTTTTCGAACTTAAGGAATATGCATCTGGTACAGAGGAAATATTCTCTGCGGTTGCAAAATCCAAGGCTTACAAGATTGCAGGAGGAGGGCACACGTTGGCTGCAATGGAGAGGCTGGGTATAGGGGAAGGAGATATCAACCACATTTCAACAGGAGGTGGGGCGCTGATAAGTTATCTTGCAGGAGAACCCATGCCTGGTATAGAGTCTCTGATTATTTCAAAGAAAAAATTTGGAGGATCGTAAATGACACAAGATGAGAAAGTGGACCAGATCGTATACAGCATGGAATTGATAAGGCAGCAGCTTGAGGAGATAGAAGGGCAGATACAGTCGCTTGCGGTAATCCTTCAGGACCTTGCTGCAACTACGGATTTCCTGAAGAATATTTCAAGGATAGAAGGGGATTCACTCATCCCTATCGGGAGGGGGTTGTACATAGAAGGCGAAGTCAAGAACAAGGATAGGGTTGTAGTAAACATAGGATCAAACACATACAAGAAAGCTACAATAAAGGACGCAATAAGTATTCTAGATGAAAGAAGGAGCGATGCGGCAAAGGCGCTGGATAGCAGCAGGAAATCTGAAAGTGATTTGCAGCAGAGGTATGCGCAGTTGGAAGATTACCTTAACAGGGTATATAAAAAGTGAATAGATGTTTGAAAAACTGAAGGAAAAACTTGGTATTGCCAAGAAGGAGGAAGAGCATTCCGGGAACGTTGACGTGAGAGGCACTTCAATCAACGTGACTGCGAATTCAAGGGACTTCGAGGAAATAGCAGCAAACCTGAAAATATCGCTCCTTGAGGCAGACATAGCCCTTCCAGTTGCAGATAGGATATCAAATGTACTCCTAAAAAAACTAGACGACAAGAGCATAAGGCTGAAGGGTGACAGGAACTCCGTGTTCAAGGAAGCTGTGAGGGAAACAATAAGGGAAGTTGCATCCGTCCCCCCTCTTGACGTCATTGACAACGCCAGCAAAAAATCCCCATACGTAATAATGTTCGTAGGAATGAACGGTACCGGTAAGACTACGTCCATTGCCAAACTAGCGGAATTGTTCAGGAGCAAGGGGTATTATGTGGTTATTGCAGCTTCTGATACGTTCAGGGCGGGTGCCATAGAGCAGATAGCACTCCATGGAGAAAAAATAGGAGTGAAGGTGATTAAACACCAGGCAGGAGGAGACCCTGCAGCGGTATCGTTCGATGCCGTAAAACACGCTTCAAAGGTCGAAAGGTCTGTTGTTTTGATAGATACTGCCGGCAGGATGCAGAACAACAAGAATCTTCTTGAGGAGATGAAGAAGATAAAGAGAATATCCAATCCCGACCTCATTCTCCTTACGCTGGATGCATTGTCTGGCACGGATGTTCTCAGCCAGGCAAAACTCTTTGACGAAGCCGTCGGGATAAATGGGTACATCGTGACGAAGATAGATGCAGATGCAAAAGGTGGATGTGTAATATCCCTCCTTTCAGAGACGAAGAAGCCCATCCTATATATTGGAACTGGCCAGACATATTCAGACTTAGTCCAGTTCAGTCTTGATTGGTACCTGAACAGATTGCTGAACTAGATTGACTTCAGCTTTTCTTTTATCTGATCCGGGGAAAGGTCCGTGATTATTAGAGGTATCCCCTCTATCTCCGCCAGCTTTATCGCGAGCGGATCTATCCTCTTTGGCTTGATGTATACGACCACTGCTGGCTTGATTGGATGAACTCTTACTGCTATCATTGGAGACCTTCCAAATTCAACATTCGTAAAGAATAATGCCCTTTCTGACGTCCAGCCATAAACCCTGAAATAGTCAAACGATGTCAGCTTGAGAATTGCGTTCAGCGAGTCTAGGATCGTGTAACCTCTAATGCTCCTTTTCATTGCAAGGCCGCTCACTTCCTTGCCCTCTATCATCCTTATAAATTTTTGTAGGTCCACATCGTAGAAGAATTCCTTTATGTCAAGGATCACATCCTTCTCAGTTCCAAGGGAAAACTTCAATTGTACTGGACTGCCCCTTTCAGCATCTATTTCTATAAGTGAAGATACAAGACTCTTCAAGAACTGCGCGCCTGGAGATTTCCTGCGGCCAGTCTCATAATCGCTGATTACGGATGTGTTTATCTTCATCCTTTCAGATAGCTCCTTCTGCGTGACGTTGAACTCTTCCCTCCACTTCTTAATCGTCTTTCCAGGATCGCTGGACATCACTATCTCGCCAGATACGTTGAAAATAAGTGCATCTGACGAGGGAAATCTGTTGCTCTTCACTGCTAGGATAATAGGTAAAGCATTTTAAAGCCTTTGAAATCCTGCCAAGGGGCTTGTGGGGTAGCCTGGTATCCTTTCGGCTTCGGGAGTCGAAGACTCCGGTCCAAATCCGGACAAGCCCATGGCCATTTTAAATCCTCCAAATTCTTAAGCGGGTATACTTTTGATTGCCTGATTTCTGGGTCTTTGAAAAGAAGGTAAGATCCCGCTCTTCTAGAGTGAGATATTATAAATTTGTACCTTACTTTAAGAAATGCTTCGACGCCCATATGTTCGATTTACCCCTCCTGAACTAATCCTACCTAAATTCCAGAATAGAGATTTTTATCACTTCTAAAATTTCATAATGAATGATTTAAGCCATCATGGAGTAAGTTTTTCAATTAGATGAGGTGAGACGGAAACACACCTTAACCAATTGATCCCTGCAATGTGTCAAAATCTTGCCTTACGGTGAATGAGTTTGATGTCCTTTCCAAAACATGTAAATACTCTACAATGCTGAGCTTTCAATGCCCGCCGTAGCTGGAAATGACTGTTTCAGTTTCGATTACAATGTAGCCTGGGTTGATACTGATGCACTCGGAATCATGCATTTCTCGAACTATTTCAGACTTTGTGAGAGAACCGAACAGCTATTTTTTGAGTCTAGGGGACTATATGAAAGTGAAGATGTCTTTCTTCCAAGGGTTCATGCTTCCTGCGATTACCTTTATCCTCTGAAGTTCAGACAAAAGGCGAAGGTAAAGCTATCCATAAGCGAAATAGGCAATAGACACGTGACTTTTGATTATTCCATCGTAAATGAGTCTGAAGGTAAAATAAGTGCTAAATGCAGGATAGTCGTTGCTTCAGTTGATAAAAATATGAAGCCCTTAAAGATAAGTAGTGACATCATTAAGCGCATGAAAGGAGAATGAATAGCCTGGAGTGACTGAGCTGAAGAGCATCGTTGTTTCTTTGACCAAAAGAAGAATCCTCTGCTAATTCTGTGATACAAACATTAGATCCAAATATTATCAATAGGTCGGGAACAGAATTAAAAAATGGAAGTTGAATGGCAAGATTTCCCTGCCATTACAATCCAGGGAAAAAGACCGTTTAGACTTATTCTAGCTGTCCAAATTACTGATACTCTCTGCGTCTGTTGCTCTGTCTTCTTCCATTATTGCTGTATCTCTGGCTCCCTCTTCTTGCGTTTGGCTCTCTGGGACCTCTGCGGTTACTTCTGTGGTTCTCACCACCAGAGTGCTGTCCCCTTTTATCCCTGGGGTAACCAACTTTCGCATCGACATTTAGGAAAGGTTCCTGATCAAGCTTTATTCTCATCATATGGATTTTGACAGTCCTCTCTATTGTATTAATTGCGCCCAGTTCGTCTTGATTTACTATCGTAAATGCGCTTCCATAATTCCCCATTCTTGCGGATCTTCCAACTCTATGAACGTATACCAGAGGACCGCTGGGGATATCAAAATTTATCACGTCAGAGACATCTGTCACGTCAAGCCCCCTTGATGCGACATTCGTAGCAACAAGGAACCTGCTGCCGTTCCTGAATTCTGCTAGGGACCTTTCCCTCTGTGCCTGTGAGAGGTCCCCATGGATGACTGTTGCTTTGTATCCCTGGCTGGAGAGGACGTTATAGAGCCTGTCAGCACCTCTTTTTGTCTCTGCGAATATTATTGATTTCTTGGGATTGTGCTCGTTGATATAGGCTAGAAGTGCTGGTACCTTTCTCGGACCCGCCGAAATTGCATAACTGTGCGACAGGGTATCTACTGTCATCTGCTCTTCGACCCCAATTTTCAGGAACTTAGGATCTGTCATGAATTTCTTGGTAAGTTTGAGAATCCGTTCCGACATTGTAGCAGAGAATAACATTGACTGCTTGTTCCTCGGGGTCTTGGAAATTATGCGCTCTATGTCCTCTATGAATCCAAGATCAAGCATTACATCTGCTTCGTCAAGGACTAGGAATTTAAGTCTGGACAAGTCTAGTTCCCCTCTTTCCATCAGATCTATGATTCTTCCAGGTGTTCCTATGATTATGCTAGGATTTTTCCTGAGTTCTCTTATCTGGTTTCCTAAGCTTGCGCCCCCATATACAACTGCAGAACCGATTTTGCCGTTACCAGCCATCCTTTTTGAAACATTAAAGACTTGGATTGCAAGTTCTCTGGTTGGAAGTATGATTAATGAGGACATTCTTTCATTCCCCTCTGTATTTTGTAAGATTGGGATCAGAAATGCTCCCGTCTTTCCAGTACCCGTCTTTGACCGAACTATAAGGTCCCTGCCTTCTAACGCCAGCGGTATTGCCTTCTCTTGAACTTCGGTAGGCGTCTCGAAATTCATTTGGCCTAGCGATTTTAAAATCTCACTTTTGAGCCTAAAACTCTCGAAATTTGTCATTTTTACACTCTTTTTTCTAAAACCAAAATCTGTCTAAGATTTCCTGTTTTACTTCAGGACGGTAGTGCATATCCCTATTTAAGCTCGGGGGTATTTTCAACCAATGAATTCTTTCATGATGAATGGGAGATGTTTTTGGTGTCTGAGCGGGTCATTACGATAGAATGAATGATACCGGTTCCTAGGTGAAGTCGAATGTGGAATATCTCGAATCGACCGGAAGCTCAAACATCGAATTGCGATTTATTGATAATTTCTATTCTCGAAATTGTTGATGCTTAATTGAAAGTAGAATGAGCCATGGGAATTGAAATTTAAACTGGAAAAGTATGAAAACTCTTGGTAAGCATATTCAGCCTCCTTTACTACTTGCATTTCTAAACGACATTCCATAAGCTACAAGTCGGTAAAGAAAGACCAGAAAATTGCTGATTCACCATTCTCCCTTAACTATCAGCTCTTCGTAGAGCTGCTCAAGTTCATTTTCCCTGTAAGTTTCGTGTTTCGAAAGCATTTCAAAGAAGTTTCTAAGTTTTGTATCTTTATATTCTTTAGACAGTATGGAGAATACATTCCTGAGATTGTCAGATAACTTGAGTGCATCTATGAGTGCCTTTTCCTGCTCTGTCAGATTGGAATCTTTAACCGACAGCAACTGTGCAAACATCCCCAGGCTCCTTTCTGCTGTTTCCATAGTTGTTCTTGTCTCATTGGACAGCACATTCTCCAACTCCTCGCAGTCCCTCCCTGCTTCATCCGCAAAATCGTTTAGCATCACTTTCACGTGCTGGCTCTTGGCAGACCTAGATAATCCCTTATAGCTGTCCTGAAGGTCACAGTAAAGCCTTCTTGCCTTCTCCATAAGCTCCTTTCTCACCTTTTCAGAATCTTTTCCTGAAATAGGTTCTGAAACCCTCTTCCCCTTTTCCATTTGTATTGCAATCGTAACACAAGTATAATAATTTTAACTATGCATACTATAGAATTCATTCAAATGGAATTATATTAAATGGCTTACAATATAGCTGCTGCTGCGAGGTAAATCTTATTAACGCTTCTTAACTTTAAAAAAAGGTGGCATTTGTTGAAATATGTCGACTATAAAAGGGTCCCAATCAAGCATTACAACGCTGATGAGAGAATAAAAACGCTCAACATGCAGACACTTGTACCTTATACGCTTGACGAAGTAGTGGCGGAGAGCTCTAGATGCCTCGGCTGCGGATTGTGTATCCAGGGGTGTCCAGCCAGGATAGATGTACCGGGATACCAGATAGCGATGGCTAACGGCAATATTGAGGATGCACTTAAGATAAATTTTGAAAAATTACCGTTTGTGGAGGTTTGTGGCAATGTCTGTCCTCACCCCTGCGAGGATTCTTGCGTTCTTGAAGATAATAAGGGTTCTATTGCAACGCGCCATATCAAGAGATACGTAGCAGAAAATATCAGTGATTACAAGGATGTCCTGAAGGTGAAGGTTCAGGACCTGGGGGGACATCCAAGCGTAGCTGTAGTAGGGGCCGGCCCCGCTGGACTAACTGTAGCATTCTATCTATCAATAAATGGAATAAGAGTTGATGTTTACGAAGCCACGGATAAACCAGGAGGAGTGATGGTCCATGGCATCCCTGCATTCAGGCTCCCGAGGGAGGCAATAAAAAAGGAAGCGGAACACATCCTTTCCTACGGAGGCAGAATCTTTTATAACACGAAGATTGGAAGGGAGGTCCCGTTCGAAAAACTTATGAATGATTATTCAGCAGTATATCTTGCTGTTGGGAACTGGAAACCCACCAGGACAAAGATAGAAGGGGAGGATCTTAAGGGGATATATCATGCCCTTGATTTCCTTTACAGGATCAACAACGGAGAAAAGATAGACGTAGGTCAGAACGTGGCTATCATAGGCGGTGGATTTACTGCATATGATGCGGCTAGGGTTTCCCTTAGATTGGGTGCAAGGAGGGTCGCCATGCTTTACAGGAGGTCAGACGTTGACAGACCTGGCTATCCTTCCAGTAATGCTGACGAGGAACTCGAAGAGGCGGAAGAAGAAAAGGTGATATTCGACTGGGAAACAAGCCCGTTCGAATATACAGGGGAGAACGGCCACGTGAAAGGACTGAAATACTGGAAGAACCAAATGGTCGATACGGGAAAAGGGAGGAGACAACCTGTTCCGATTAAGGACCGGGAATATTACATTGATGTAGATACCATAATTGAAGCCACCGGCCAGAGGGAAGACCTGTCGTTCATTCCACAGGAAATACTAGAAAAAATGAAAACTACCCCCGGAGGTGACTTCGTTGTAAATCAATACAACATGACGGGCTACCCTGGCATTTTTGCAGGAGGGGATATCACTAACAAGAGGAAGGACATAATAAGTGGTGTAGCAGATTCAGGAAGAGCCAGTATGGGAATACTGCTTTATCTCAAGGAACTGGGAAAGATAGAACGAGTGCCCCAAAGATTGACCAACTATGAAGGCGGCCCATACTCGATAACCTACTATGAAATGGAGGACAAGGAAGCACCTGGAGTTAGTCCAAACCCTACTGAGTGATTCATCATCTGCTTTGGTCAAAGACATCCGAAATTCATCTGCAAAAGTAATATGTAAGCTGCAATTAGTACACCCTGTCCCATCTTAATAAACCATTCAAGCTTCCGGAATAGGGAACCTTTTAGAAAGTGAGATGCGTTTCTGCTTAGCGCAATTGATCAATATAAATTAATGAACCCTGAACTATTTTTACTGGGCCTAATTAATAGTAATCGATTTATTTAACCAAATCTATTTGCTTTCCATGAGTTCAGTTGGTGCATTAACCAAGACGACTTATAAGAGGGACCTGAGTCTTTTCAACCTGGTGATGCTGAACGCAATGGGTATGATAGGTTCAGGCTGGCTCTTCGGCGCCCTTTACGCTGTTTCCTATGCGGGGCCTATGGGAGCTATCTTTTCCTGGATTTTGGGAGGTATATTCGTGATATTCATAGCAGTGAACTTCATGGAAATATCACCAATGTTTCCTTTGGCGGGTGGGTCTACTCCGCTAGCGGAGATGTCTCACGGGAAAATGACAGCGTTCCTAGCAGGATGGTCCGCCTGGCTATCAGACATAATGACGCCTACAATCGAAGCTATTGCTGTGGTGACTTATGCGTCTTTCTACATTCCTGAGTTGATAAACTCTAACGGTACCCTTCGACCTTACGGCTATCTCGTTGCAGTAATCGTGATGATACTGATATTCGTAATAAATATGCAGAAAGTGAAGATCTTTGGAAACATAACAAGCGGTGTGATGGTGTGGAAATGGGCTATACCGATACTGGCCGCTGTTACGATATTAACTCTCACGTTCAAGCCGACAAATTTCACTGCCTTCGGATCATTCGCAAGTTCCGGTCCAAGCGGTATCTTTTACGCACTTGTTCTCGGGGGTATCATATTTTCCTTTGAGGGATTCAGGGCAGCTATAAACATGGCCGGTGAAGTAAAGAAGAAGGATTACATCTGGAAATCTGTAATTATAGCTGTTATCGCTGTAATTGCCCTCTACGTGCTCCTCCAAACAGCCTTTATAAGCGGAATAAACTGGGCAGCGCAGGGGATACCGGCAGGAGACTGGGCTGACCTAAGTGCGGGGGGATACATAGCAGGACCGTTCGCTCAGGAAGCTGCTGCTATTGGGCTAGGATGGTTAGTGGTCATCCTGCTCATCGATGCAATAGTTTCTCCCGCAGGAGCTGGAATCTCATACGCAGCATACCCTGCGAGGATATTCCAGTCAATGGCCGAATTTGGCTATGCCCCAAAGGTATTCGCAAAGCTGAATCCTAAGTCCCATATCCCGTTGAATTCGCTCATCTTGGGCACGATTCTGGGGTTCATATTCCTATACAGGTTCCCATCATGGCAACTCCTTGTAGGCATATTGACATCCACTCTCGTCATAGCCTACGTTCTTGGCCCTGCCGCCATAAATGTATTCAGAAGGACAGTACCTGACAAGGAAAGACCGTTCCGACTTCCTGGCTCAAAAATCTTCGCACCTATTGGCTTCATAGTATCTTTCTTCATAATATACTGGTCAGGGTTTCCTCTTAGCCTGGAGGTATCTGTCGTAATACTTGTCGGCCTGATTATGTACTTCTATTTCCACGTAAAGAACGGGTTTGGTAGAAGGCACATAACCGCTGGACTATGGCTGGTTGCTGGGCTCATCATAATACCGATCGAGTCTTACATTGGACCTGCGACATACGGAGGAAAGAACTTCGTTCCATTCCCCTGGGATTTCATAATGATTGCAATAACGGGAATCATACTGTATGTCTGGAGTCAATACAGCGGATGGAAGACGGAATCGTTGGAGAAATATCTTAAGGACGAATCTTCAGAGACAAGATAAATGGGTTTGACAACTACATTTTTTTAATTTTTCTTTATTTAATTCTAAATTAACGCTCGCATTTCGACACTGAAACTTTAATCCAAAATGCAATTATCGTTTGATAGACATGAAGTTCCTTCGGTTCAAGAACAATGGCGGGGTTTTGCTGGCCTTAGAAGTGGATGAGGGCTACATTTCCGTGGACGACCTGCTTGGAAAGGAGAGGGGCACAGTTGACTTGAAGGATGTGTTTGGTAGAGAATCAGAGATCAAGGCAGAATTGAAAAAGGGTGAATATTCATACATTGATACGAAAAATCTAGATTTTGCCCCTGCTGTGGGGCTCCCTGGGAAAATCATATGCATAGGACTGAACTACAGGTCACATATAGCAGAAACTGAGAAGAAGGTGCCTGAGAATCCCGTGATATTCAGCAAATATTCAAATTCACTCGCAGGGCATATGGAAAGTATTAGGATTCCGGGGCTAGACCTGAAGGTCGATTATGAGGGGGAACTCGGGGTCATTATTGGCAGGACGGCAAGAAACGTTGGTGATGACTTCAATGGGTACATATTCGGGTATTTCATTGGCAACGACGTATCTTCGAGGGCACTTCAGTACAGGACATCGCAGTACCTACTTGGAAAAACCCTTGATGGGTTTTACCCGAATGGACCTTCTATTGTAACAAGGGACGAAATCCCAGATCCGCAAGACCTATGGATAAGGACAGTGGTCAACGGCGGCTTACGACAAGATTCCAGTACATCAAACATGATTTTCTCAATCGGGAAACTGGTCTCGTACATTTCGAGTTATCTGACGCTTGAACCAGGTGACATCATATCGACCGGTACTCCAGATGGCGTCGTTCTTGGCATGAAGGACAAGGAAAGCAACTGGCTGAAGCCAGGGGATTCTGTGGAAGTGAGCATTGACGGACTGGGCACACTTAAGAATAGCTTCATATAGATTTTAGAAAAAGAAAGGATAAAATAGTCTGTCTATATTCCCTCTCGGTTGACGGCCATAGCGACGGGGAGACACCCGGTCTCATTCCGAACCCGAAGGTTAAGCCCGTCTGCGTTCCGCACGCGTACTGTGTTCCGCGAGGGCATGGGAAATGCGGTTCGCCGCCTCCATTTAATGGCAAATTCTTATAGGAAGTAA
>JAKAXD010000003.1 GCA_021816725.1 Thermoplasmata archaeon | reverse complement strand
CAGGTCCGTTGTACAGGGTGATGGGCATAGAGGGACAGATGTTCACGCCCATATTCGTGGCTTCGAGGATGGCAGGATGGGGATCGCACATAGTTGAGTACTGGCACAACAACAAGCTGGTGAGACCTCTTGAATACTATTCCGGATCTGTGGAGCTAAAATACACACCAATAGAGGCAAGATAAGTAAGACCTCAACTAAGAGAGCAGAAAAGAGCAGCACTCTATTGCTAAAGTAAGAAGGGTAGTTGGGGAACGTTTCAGCCAATTAAGGGTTTCTCCCTCTAATAGCTACCCTTCATTCTGTTCATATCAATGGATAATGACAATACCGTCTTCATAGAACACAGTATAACTGACTGTTGTTTACTTCCGGAGTTACTGAATAAAGAAAGTTTATAAGGTCTGTAGAAATTGTTAAAATATGATCTCTATAATAGGCTCGGGAAGAGTAGGAGCTACCACTGCGGCCCTATTCATGGTAAGTGAGTTAGATAGCAACATAAATCTTGTAGATATCGTAGAAGGTCTTCCACAGGGAGAGGCACTTGACCTAAATCACACAGCAGCAATTCTTGGAAAAGACGTGAAAATAAGAGGTTCTAACAACTATGAAGATATCAAAGGAAGCGATATTGTAGTCATTACAGCTGGCCTTCCTAGAAAGCCTGGAATGACAAGGGAAGAACTCGCGGTAAAGAATGCGGACATAGTATCACAAACGGCTGAAAAGGTGAAGACGTATGCACCCAATGCAATTGTGATAATAACAACTAACCCTCTTGACGTTATGGTTACGGTACTTTACAACAAATTGAAATTCCCCAGGAACAGGGTCATCGGTTTCAGTGGTGTCCTAGACTCTAGAAGAATGGCATATTATGCATCACAGTACATTGGCGTTTCACCAGCAGCAATCACTCCACTTGTTCTAGGTCAGCACGGCGAAAACATGTATCCTGTTCCAGAATTGTCATTTGTCTATGGGAAGAGCCTGAAAACATACCTCACCGAAGAACAGTATACGAAAGTAGTCAAAGACACGATAAGTGCGGGAGCGGACATAACCAATCTAAGGAAGTTCAGTAGCAACTGGGGTCCAGCCAGTGGACTCACTGTAATGGTAAATGCAATTGTGAATGATAGAAAGACTGCGCTTGAAGCAAGTGTTCTTCTTGAAGGGGAGTATGGAGTTAATGGGGTCTTCGCAGAGGTACCTGTGATTCTGGGAAAGAATGGCATTGAAAAAGTAGTAGAGGTAAACCTTTCACCAGAACAAAAGGAGAAGTTCGTGAAAAGTATTGATGCAATCAAAAATAACCTCAAACAAGTGCCAGAATCTTATCTAAAATAATCAATTTTTAACTTTCTTTTTTATGTCCCAATTTTGTGATTTCCTAACCTAAATCTCTCTGTATAATTCTGTCTTTTTCCTATCACGATTGCCACTATTTAAATTATTATATTTGAAACCCTTTCATCTTCTTGGGACTTTACGGTTTGTGTAGATCGTAAAATACTCGCAAACGTTAAAACATGTTAAGCATTTCCAGTTGAATGGGCGCATGGCCTAGTTTGGATAGGGCAATGGCCTCCTAAGCCATAGGTCAGGGGTTCAAATCCCCTTGCGCCCGTGACTCCACTATCGCCTCCCACATGTTTTTGAACTCACCTTCCTTACGAAGTGCCTGAAAGGTTGGAGGCCTTTTAGTGCAGAGCTGTGGAGGGAAGCAATTAATTATCATCTATAGTCGAATTAAATTTACAGCAATAGGTGTGCGTGTAGAAAAGTGTCTCACTTCCAGCTCGTAAGAATCATTTCTCTACTGAACGTCCTAATCACTAAAGGGTACATCAAGACATCTGCTACTGCTACCACACCGGCTATAATCAACAGGGTTGTGCTTGTGAGAGAGATCACGCTGATCTCAGTCAGTACATATACAATAAAGAATGGAATGAAGCCTGCCATGGATAACTGGTAAGCACTCCTTGGATCGCTGACTCTCGATGAAGACATTGTGCTTATTTCAATTGAAAGTATGATGCCAAAAGGTACAAGAAGAAGCAGCACGATAGCTGTGGACAGGTTCGGATAATAAGAATAACCTAGAATACTGTATGTAATCTTATCCATCAGGGTCATGTAAATCAAGTTTCCCAGTACCACTGCTATAAATGAGGGAATGAAAGCAGAAAGGGACTTGCCAAGAATTATCTCTCCATCGGAGATTGGCGTGGCGAGTAGTGGCTCGAGACTTTTCTGTATTTTCTCACCAACTATGCTGTAAGCCGCTGTATAGGAAGCTAGTATTACAGCAATAATCGCAAAGAAGAATTCAAACGCGTTCAGAAGTCCTGATATGTAATGTATATCAGTTGCCTTTATTGAAGCACCATTTATCACATGCCAAACTAATAGAGGAAGACCAATCGACAGTGCAAGAGGTAGAACCACGTAAAAATAAATGAGACTCTTCCTCAGTCTTATTATGGAAAACTCCTTCTGAGTGATGATCCATGCATTCCTGAAGCTCATCTTTTCTCCCTCACTGCCTTGAGGTAAACTTCCTCCATAGTGGGGGAGACTTGACTCACTGCTATAACATTGCCACCGACAGATGTTATTGCCTTGATCAAGACTGGATTTTCGGTCTGGGGGTCCTTTACATATATTACCAATCTTCTTCCATCAATCTCAAACTGAGCAGATGAAACCGCCTTTATTGCAGCAACAATTCTATCTGTCACTTCCTCAAGATCAATAACGGTTTTATCGCTCTGTAATGATTCCTTTAGATGCTCCGGTGACCCTATGGCAATCAATTTTGTCTTCAAAATGCCTATCGTGTTGCAGATCCTTTGAGCTTCGTCCAAATTATGAGTGTTTACGATTATTGTCTTCCCTTCATTTTTCAGGTTCAGGATAGAGTCCCTAACCACCTTTGCTGCTTCAGGGTCTAGGTTTGCCGTAGGCTCGTCCAAGAAGAGAATCTTTGGATCGTGAGAAAGGGCTCTGGCAATCGCGACTTTCTGTTTCATGCCTTTTGAAAAAGTGCCGACTGGCCTATCCTTAACCCCCCAGAGACCAAGTTCTTCTAGCAGATGCTTCGTGTTTTCTTTTCGCTGGTTTTCAGGGATTCCATATAGTTTTCCGTAAAAATCGATATTCTTGTATGCGCTGAGTTCTTCGTAAAGGCCGACATTCTCGGCTACCAGACCTATGATACTTCTGATCTTAAATGAATCTTCTTTATTGCTTATGGAAAAATCATCTATTCTTGCATCCCCACTCGTCTTGGAGATGAGGCATGCGAGCATCCTTATTGTAGTCGTCTTCCCTGCACCATTCGGGCCCAGTAAGCCGAATATCTCGCCATCCTTCACCTGAAAAGTTAGTCCATCAACGGCAGCGAACCCCCCAAATGTCTTCGTAAGCCCATCAACATATATCATCTGCAGAGCCAAGAGACCTATTTCCTGAGTTTATATATTCCTTTTCCAACTTTGTAGTTCTGAAAGGCGAAAGCTGGATTGGAAATCTGGTACTGAGGAAAAACATCATAGGTCCTACCCTAGATTCGCCAATTGGGATTTCTTTATAACAGTCCTTACCCTGTCAATTATTGGCTTAATCCCTGCATCTTAAACTCTTCTTCTGAAACTTTGCCATAAAAATTTCTCGGTTTTTCTGTTTTGCAGTTAGGACAGTCTACTACCCCCCAGCCAGGAGGCGAAAAGCCAAAGCCGATTCTCTTTTTGTCAGTTAACGGGGCAATAAAGATAAAACCACATTCCGGGCATTTGAGATATTTGACCATCACTATCTTGTTGTTATTTGTGGCATATATATATGATTTGGGTAGAGAGAATATTCCGACTTCGAGGAGGTAATGTCTCTTACAATCCTCTCAAATAATACTGATCAATTCTTCTGATCTGTATGATGAAATAAAGGTGCCTTTTAAAGGAATTCTTAATTGCAAGTTTTTGCAGCCTCAACTGTAACCTTCTTTGAATATACTATATGTAGACGCCCGATGGAAATCATCGAAATAGGCAAATGTTAATTAAGCTTAGATCGGTATAATAAACATAGAGTTAAAAATGAAAGCAAAAAGAAGGACAAAAACACCAACCAGAAGTAGATCTGAACACTCCAATCGTAGCAATTCTAAAACACTGGAAGCCAGGTACCCTAAAAAAGAACAGAAAAGGAAGAAATAGGAAATGAAAGAAAGAGGGTAAGGCGTAGTTCTGTTAGTCGTTACTGCACAAATTATCATTTAAATAAGTCCTATTTTCATATGTTTGCAAGCATTTACTGGGAACATATATTAGACAAATTACACTGAAGATATTTGGATTTGATAGAAAATAACAAATATGACAAAGTAAGCATTGAGGAGACTTTCAAATTACTTTCTACTACTTCAGAGGGACTCACAGAAGATGAATCAGAGTTAAGACTGAAAAAGTTTGGGCCAAACGCAGTTAGGAATGAAAAGGAAAACCCTATCCTGAAGTTTCTGAAAAAATTCTGGGCACCTGTACCGTGGATGCTGGAAATCACTGCAACCATTACTTTTCTTATAGGCAAAGCTATCGATACTTATATCATAGTAACCCTCCTATTGTTCAACAGCTTCATAGGCTTCTTTCAGGAATCAAAGGCAGATAATGCTGTGGAATTACTGAGCCAGAAGCTTAACGTAAATTCAAGGGTCCTGAGAAACGGGAAATGGAAACAATCGCCAGCAGCTCAACTAGTTCCAGGAGACATAGTATACATCAGGATGGGGGACGTCGTTCCTGCTGATCTCAAGATTGTAACAGGAGAAGTCTCGGTGGACCAATCACAGCTTACAGGGGAATCTATCCCAGTTAGGAGGATTACAAATGAAGTTATTTACTCCGGTTCCACATTAGAAAGGGGAGAGGCAAATTGCGTTGTTCTTTCAACTGGTGCAAATACTCTCTATGGACAAACTGCAGAACTGGTAAAGAGGGCAAAATCAGAATCACATCTGGAGAAACTTGTCCTGGGGATAGTGAAATATCTAGCAATTGTTGATGTAGCCCTTGTCATCTCTCTCGTCGGTTTTTCTATCCTCTTCAAAGTTCCATTGACCGAGGTGATTCCCTTCTCTCTAGTGGTGCTAATTGCGTCCATTCCCGTTGCCCTACCCGCAACATTCACTGTTGCCACCACATACGGCGCAATCGACCTTTCAAAAAAGGGTGCTCTTGTGACTAAGCTTAGCGCGGTGGAAGATGCGGCAACGATGGATTCAATTTGTTTTGACAAGACAGGAACATTAACCCAGAACAAACTGACTGTATCAAACCCCATACCTTTCGGCATTTCTGTCCAGGAACTCATCTCCTACGCAATGGCGGCAAGCAATGAGTCGAGTCTGGATTCAATAGATCTGGCCATTATAGAGTACGGGAAGAAGATAGGCGCTAACATTGAAAAATTCATTGTAAAGAAGTTTGTGCCATTTGATCCTTCTACAAAGAGAACGGAATGCTTGATCGAGGTTGATGGGAGGGAGGTGCTGGTTGTTAAGGGAGCCCCCCAGGTAATAGCTGAAATGCTTGAGCCTGGAAGAGAGAAGGAAATCTCTGAACAAATCACTTCGCTTGCAGTGAGAGGATATAGATCGATCTTGGTTGGCCTTTCTAGCGAATCAGGGAAGGAAATTTCTGGCATCATACCGCTTCGCGATCCTCCATTGCATGATTCAGCTGATCTGATAAAGAAACTACAGTCCCTTGGTCTGAAACCAAGGATGATAACAGGCGATTCTGAACCCATTGCAAGGGAGATCTCGAAGGAAGTGGGCATTGGAGATAGAATCTGCAGAATCTCAGAAATAAGGAATGAAGGAGTGAACATAGATGAGTGCGATGCATTCGCAGAGGTCCTTCCTGAGGACAAATTCTTCATAGTGAAATCGCTGCAGAAAAAACATCACATTACTGGAATGACAGGGGATGGCGTAAACGATGCCCCGGCCCTGAAACAAGCTGAGGTCGGTATCGCGGTCTCGTCTGCTACGGACGTTGCAAAGGCTTCTGCTAGCATCGTCCTCACACATAAGGGGCTCCTAGACATCGTATATACGGTGGAAGATGGCAGGAAGATATTTCAGAGGATGCTAACCTATACCCTGAACAAGATAATCAAAACAATCCAGGTTGTGATTTTCCTGACAGCATCATTCTTCATATTCAGGTTCTTTGTGACGTCGCCTTTTGACATCATCCTGCTGATATTTGCAAACGACTTCGTGACAATGTCTATAGCCACCGATAATGTTAGGCCGTCCTCAAATCCTGAAAAGTGGAATGTGAAGTCCCTGCTGGGATCATCAGTGACGCTGGGCATTCTCATAGTTGTTGAGTCATTTGCTGCTCTCCTAATCGCCATAAGACTTGGATTGAACCACAATCAAATTGACACCTTCGTATTCGATCTACTGGTATTTTCTGGCCTCTTTACGGTATACATGGTAAGGGAAAGGGGGAGATTCTGGAATTCCGTGCCTGGAAAGTGGCTCATGATTGCCACCGTTGCAGATATAGCGATTGTGTCATTGATATCGTGGCTTGGAATTCTTGTAGCCCCCATAGGAATTGCATACGTTGCCGTGTCGCTTGGGATAGCGTTCGTTTCCATGGTTGCCATAGATGAGCTAAAAGGTATCATCTTCAGGCATTACAAAATATGAATCTGATAATTTTGGGTAAAAAGTGAGAATGGATGAAGCCGCAAGTCCGTATTATCAATGGATTTCGGCTCCACTTAGCAAGGATTCTGATACAGCGCAAGAATAATAACTGACTTGGGATTAATGCTTGCTTGATTACAATTGACGAGCTGCTATTACTATTGGCAGTTATCATGCTGCTGGGGTTCGTAGGAGAAATAGCATTCAGGAAGAAGAGGATACCTGACATGCTGCTTCTATTACTAATTGGGATAGTGATTCACTACACAGGAATCATACCCGCGGTATACCTATCAATAATGAAAGACCTGCTTGGATTTGTAGGCACCATCGCCCTGATATTTATTGTTTTTGGGGGGGTATTGAAGCTTGATCTCGAGAAATTTGGAAGATCTGTTCCAAAAGGCATTGCAATGGCATCTGCAGACCTCATCTTTGTGATCGGCATTCTCACCCCTCTGCTATATTTCTTCTTCAAGATTCCTCTCATAGACTCTCTCCTGCTTGCGACTGTCCTGAGCGAGACCTCTGTCACTTTCATAGTTCCCCTTATTGCTAGGGTGAACCTGAATGAAAACGTAAAACACACAGTGGAAGTTGAAACGATAATGAATTCAATTATGAACATCATCGTCGTCCTTCTCATTCTTAGTGTCATGAACCAGCAGTTCACGATAACCGGCACTGCAGGTTATCTCTTCGGGAGTATATCGGAGTCCCTTGTACTTGGAGGGGTTGTTGGAATCGTTTGGCTAGTAGTTCTCAGGCAGGCTCTTACTCCTCACTATTATATAGCCACTATAGCGATACTTCTTGCCCTGTGGGGTATCTCAGATTACCTAGGTGCTTCAGCTATCCTGACTGTTTTCCTATTCTCGGTTATAATCACCAATTCTGTGCCCGTTTCAAAGATAATCAAGATCTCAGGCAGCATTAACAACGAATCCCTTTCATACTTCAACCAGGAAATCACATTCTTTGTACTTACTCTCTTCTACGTCTATATCGGTATATTGGTAAATATTTTCGACTTCGGCGGGATAATAATCGCTGCAATTCTCGTAGCCATACTTGTTCCAATAAGATTCCTGGAAGTATATTCTGTACAGGGAATGACGAAATGGTTCGGGAAGGATTCTGCAATCGTGTCTTCCTTTGTACAGAGAGGTTCTACTGTAATCGTTATCGCAGGCGTGTTACTTTCAACTGACCCGAAGGTATTCAACCTTTATGGCAACATACTCTTCTACACCGTAATCTTCTCTATCCTTGTCGGGTCCATTATATTTTCAGCACTATCTAAAAAATACCTCCCCGCAGCAACATCAACGCCCAAGGAGGTTCCTGAAGATCACTGAGATGGAAGGGGGACCCAGATTGACGGGATGAAATAAGAATAGTTTATATTCAATGCAGTTTAGGTATTCTGATGCTTGACCTGATAACATCAATCTTGCTATTACTGATAGTTGCAATAGGATTAGGTCAGCTATTCAACTTTTTCTCCCTTCCCGAGATCGTGGGGGCTATTCTGGCCGGGATACTGCTGGGACCAGCGGTATCTGGAATAATAATCCCTTCCTCCAACCTCTCCACCATAAGCACCCTAGCTCTCTTCTTCATTATCCTCCAGATAGGTGTTGAAGCCTCCTCAGACATTTTCTCAAAGAACATACGATATGTTACGGGATTTGCAGTAACATCGTTCATCGTTCCGTTCTTAGTTATGTCTATAGTATCTGTATTTGTTTTTAAGCTCCCATATCTGGAAGCTGTGAGCACTTCCCTTGCAGTGAGCATTCCGTCCATCTCTATAACATCCGTGCTGCTTGTACAGTCTGGCCTTATCAGGACAGAGGATGGTTTCAGGCTCCTGGGAGGCGTCGCGATGAGCGATGCTGTTGCATTCATCATTCTCGTCTCATTTCACAGGGCGGCATCAACCGTAGCCATAGATTCTGCTTTGCTGGCGGCATTCGTGATAGCGTTGTACTTCCTAGACATGTACTTGAAGACAAAATCAGACCTCCTGATCCGCAGATTTGACATGTTCAGCAGGAGGGGGAGGGAGGGGATAATCTTTGCAGGCGTTATACTGATGGGGCTAGCTGCATCCGTGCTCTTTGAATATATAGGTATAACCTTTGTACTCGGAGCATTCTTCTCGGGGTTGATAATCCATCAAAACACATTCGGCGAACATACCTACGGAATTCTAAAGAGAACTTTCCAGCGCATTAACAGCAGTTTCTTCGTCCCCCTTTTCTTCAGCATCTCAGGTCTCGAAGTGTCAATAATTCCCTTTTACACAGTTCCCTACCTGCTTGTGCTTTTACTGATTACGACGATCATTGGCGGTTTTGCAGCGTATAAATTCTCTAGAAGGTATATGAAAAGCATAAAGCCTACCGTGTCCCTAGGCATTTTCGGCGTAAGAGGTGCAGTTGGGATCATCATAGCTTCTATCGCTCTCTCGAAAGGTTTCATAAACAACACGTATTATTCGGTGGCTGTAATTGCAACAGTGATAATGGCAATTGTATTCACTTTCGTCTTTCAGCGGTCCCTTGACGATAAAATCAGATCTTCATGAAGGCAGATTTTCAATTCTAGATTTGTGCTGTGAATGCTACTGCTTAGAGTTGAAGAACTTCAGGAATTCAATTATGCTTTTTGATGTAGGAGACAACTATAGCTAGTTGCATTATCGAACACACCCAGACCTCTTCCTGACAATGAAGTACTGTGAGTAACTTCTATCGCATTTTGGCCTATTCCATAGGACACCCTCAGATTCCATATTTGGGTAGACCAGTAAGTTTTCCACTTATAGTCAGGAACGGCAAATGTTTGACAAGATATCTGACAACACCTGATATAACAATTCATAACCTGCCCTTACAGAATCAACTAATAAAATAATTAAAAAAAGAGAGGTAACTTCCAGATTGCCTCGTCTGCCCTTAATCCCTGATTTCCTTCTCTACAAGATAGTATGTCAACAGTAGAAGACCTGCGGCAAGGGCTGCAAGTGCTCCTAGCCACCTTCCTTCCTGAACCCACTGGGAGGATGTCAAGCTTCCGTTTATGATTACTGTCCTAATCGCTTCCGCTGACCATGAAACAGGATTGTACTGGGCAACGTTTCCTAGCCAGTCTGCCATCATCGCCTTTGAGAACATTGCATAGCTTACGAACATAAGAGGCAGGTTGACAAGGTTGACGATACCGAATATTGACTGCATATTTGTCATTCTGGTGGCTATGACGCTGAAAATGGACGAGAATATGAATGCAATAAGGATTATTGCAGTTGCCATGATCAGAACGTCCACTATGGTAAAACCGTGCACGAATTTTAGCCCATTTGGAATTAGATAGGCTGCAACCACGAGAATCACTACCTGTGGCAGTATCCTGATCACCGACGATATGATCTTTGAGAAAACTATGGAACTCCTCCTAATAGGGGAAGAAAGGAATCTGCCCATAGGACCAAGCCTCCTGTCAAATATAATCTGTGTTCCAGCAAACATGGCAGTGAAGAGGCCCATTGTGGTCAAAACACCACCGACTATGTAGGTTATGTAGTTAGGTGCACCATCAAGTAAAAAGCTAGCAGCGGCGCTCCCAGATGGACCCGACAGGAATTTCGTGATATCAAAGGCACTTCCAAAAAGTGCAATCCAGAATATCGGCTGTATGAGTCCGGTGAAGAAGAACGTTGGGTTTCTTACCCACTTCTTCAGTTCCCTGACTGTCAATGGCCAAAGACCGCTCATTGTCTAGCCCTCCTTAAGTTCATAGCAGTTTTCATTCTATCCATCCCACCTTCTTCATCCCTTATTGATCTTCCTGTGTATTCCAGGAATACCTCGTCAAGGGATGGTTTCTGGACCGTGAGCTTTATTGTGGAAAGCTCGTGCTGCGATATGAAATTTATAACCCTTGGAAGTGCTTCATCCGCATTTTCAACTTTTATTTTTACTGTATTGGGCCCCGCATCCACAACTTCAATCACCCCTGGGACTGTCTTCATAAGGTCTGCCGATTTCTGGTCCGTTAATGTCATCGTTATTATATCTCCCTTGAGAGATGCCTTTAGGTCTGATGGACTTCCTGTTATCAGCACCTTTCCGTGGTCTATTATGGACACCTTTCCAGCAAGAGCATCTATCTCCTCCAAATAATGGGAGGTGAGTATTATGGTCACGTTCAGTTTCTGCTGGATTTCTCTAACATAGTTCCACATTTGTGTCCTAGTCTGAATGTCCAGCCCTAATGTCGGTTCGTCAAGGAACAGTATCCTTGGCTCGTGGACTAGCCCTATTATCAATTCAAGTCTTTTCCTCATTCCACCGGAATAAGTCCTTACTAGCCTGTCTGCTGCATCCTCTAGCTCCACCAGCTTCAGCAGCCTGCCTATGTTCTCTTTGGCCTTCGCCTTCGGCACATCGTAGAACTGCGAAACCATCATTATGTTCTCCCTCCCTGTGAGGTCCTCGTCAGCAGTGAAGTCCTGAGGGACGACTCCGATCAGCCTCCTTACGGCAAGTGAGTTTCTTACTATATCAAAACCACCTACCGTTGCTGATCCGCCTGTAGGTGCAATCCTAGTAATTAGCATGTTGATAGTTGTTGTCTTCCCGGCTCCATTCGGCCCAGCCAATCCATATATTTCCCCCTCTCTTATGGATATGTTTAGGTCAGATACCGCCTTTATGTTTCCATTGTAGATTTTTGTCAAATTCTTGGTTTCTATTATTGTTCCATCCATCATTTCACCTCTTGCGCTTGAGCTAGTTTTACTCTTTCTTCCCTGAGGATATTGATCGTTTTTTCGAGCTCTAGTTCATAGTTCAACAAAAACGCCTCATACTTCTTCCGACTTTCAGTCCCCTCCTTTATGCTCTTCAGGTTCTCTACAAGGGAATCTGCAGTGTGCTGTGCAGATGCGAGAATAAATCTTGACCTCTCCTCCGGGCTCATTGATTCCATCCACAACTTTCCCATGAACCGCGATATTGGAGAGCGTTCAAAGTGCCTCTCCCTAATCTTTGAGACGAAGTTCCTGCCCTTGTCTGTTATCTCATACATTACTTTGCCGTCCTTTTCGTGCCTTGTAATCAGTCCTTTTCTTCTCATCCCGTGAAGAATTGGATAGATAGAGCCTGCACTTGGCTTCCAAGCTCCCTCTGTTCTTTCGTATATCTTATTTGCAACCTGGTTTCCGTAGATGGGAGCTTCATTTACCATTGAAAGTACTATGAAGAAGATGATACCTCTATTCCATCTACTCTCTTCGGGGGCCATACTCGTAAGTACATCGTTACATATAACGATATCGATATCGATAATCGCTCCAAGATTGTCTAACCTTCTAATTCCAAACGCAATATGTGGAGTCTTATTAAACACATTTCAGAACAGAAACTAATTCTATGGTGGCATGATTTTTGTTCTTTCCGGAATATTGAACAATCCACCAATAAGTAGGAGGAATAGGAAAATGGGCATGACTTTTTGACTGCTTTCATTGGGCCTAACTTCCTAGTTGAGCTTCCTGAAAAGTTGTACTATGGTGCGCCCTTCGAGAAATATTTAAAGGAAGATTTGGTTAACATAAGGTGCCGAACGACCAGGAATACCCGAGAATAGAAGACCATGGAGTGCTTCTGAACAACAGGACCGCAGCGCTTGTCTCGAAGCAGGGTGAGGTAGATTTTGCCTGTTTCCCTAATTTTGATTCTGAAATGGTATTCTCATCCTTGCTTGACAGGAAGAGAGGTGGATATTTCAGTATCCGCCCTGTTAACAGGAATTTCGAGTCAAGGCAATACTATGAACCTGATACGAACATCCTTTTCACTCTATTCTCCGATAAGAAGAACAGGGTGCTTTCGATTATGGACTTCCTTCCTATGAGCTTTGAACACGCCGTGTATTTTTCTGAGATTCACAGGAGGATAGAGACTTATGCAGACGTCAACATTGAGATTGACTTTAACCCGTTCACTTCTGGAAGCAGGAAGTCCGTGGAAAAGGTTGACTCTAAGGGGTACATGGTCTATTCTGATAAATCAAGCCAGTTCCTGTCGACAGACTTGGACCTAAAAGTTGAGGACAACTGCGTGACCGGGGTAGTCACCCTTCCAGCGACAGAGGTGAGGTGGCTTGTGACGACGCATAACCTGAGGAAGGCGTATCCTCCAGAGCTCTTTGCAAGCGAAGACAGATTGTGGCAGACGAGAAGGTTCTGGAAGGAATGGCTTATGAAATCCAAATACCAGGGGATTTTTTACGATATAGTGAACAGGTCACTTCTTACTCTCAAGGGGCTATTCTTTGACCCGAACAACTTCATGGTTGCATCCCCAACTACGTCTCTCCCTGAGGCTATCGGGGGAGAGAGGAATTGGGACTACAGGTTCATGTGGGTGAGGGATACCGCTTATGTGATAGAAGGACTGGTACAACTTGGCTACATAGAAGAAGCAACAAAATTCTACCTTTCCATTATAGACAGATTCGAGAAGGATGGGAAACTGACTTCTATCTATAAGGTAAGCGAGGATTCTGTCATTGAAGAAACAACGCTGGATTTAGCCGGGTACATGAACTCTGCTCCTGTTAGGATAGGAAATGGCGCCAGCAGCCAGTTACAGATAGACCAGTATGCCTCCTTGATCATTTCCCTGCGCATGCTCTTGGAGAATTCTGGATTTTTAAGCATCCATACCCTGGAGAAGGTATTCCTTATAGGGAATTCTCTGCTCAATATTTGGAGGGAGCCTGACTCTTCGATATGGGAGATCCGTGGCGAAAAGAGGAATTATGTGTATTCAAAGGCCCTAGCGTGGAAAGCACTGACTGATCTTTCCTGGCTTTATTCCAAGATGGGAGACGAGGGAAATGCATTCTCAGTGATGAACGAGGCCAGGACGCTCCGTGAGGAGATCTATGGCAAAGGTGTTTCATCAAAGGGATATTTCAGGCAGAGTTATGAGACGGATGATGTCGATTCAGCGCTATTAAGGCTGCCTCTTTTCGGTTTCTGTACCATAGCCGACAACGTGTACAGGAATACTCTTAAGGAGATAGAGGAACAGTTGATGCCCGAGAAATTCCTCTTCAAGAGGTACACCCTCCAGGATGGGTTGAAGGGGGAGGATAATGCATTCCTGATGGTTTCATTCTGGTACATCAGGAACCTGATACAGAACGGTCAACTTCAGGAAGCTCACGATGGGATCATGATGATCACTGACTTGCTGAACGATGTGAGCCTTCTGCCGGAGGAAATAGAGTTCAAAACACACAGGTATCTCGGCAATTACCCTCAGGCATTCAGCCATCTTTCCCTCATCACTACCATTGTTGAATACAACAGGAGCATAAAGAGGAAGGATTCCTCCCATTTCCATGTTGGTAACTTCTTATGAAGGATTGCCCTGGTTAATGATGCTGGTTCATTCCTGCTCAAAAGGGAAAGTAACGCCCTTACCCCTATACTTTTTAAGTTGGTTCGTTAAGCATCAGCAAGGTTTAATAATGTGAAATTAATTACTACGCAACAAGAGGTTGTTAACCGAAGGTGGTAAACATGGTAGGAAGAAAGATAAGGAAGAGGGATGATGATTTCTGGGAAGACATACATGACTTTCTGCAGAACAGTGACAGGGAATACAGAAGGTTCCTGGAGAGATGGTTTGATGCATTCGATGAAATCGAGAGCATAAAGGAACAGGATCAACCCGGCACTTACGTATACGGATTCACCTACAGACTTGGACCTGACGGGAAACCTGAGTTCAAGGAGTTTGGAAACATACCCAGGGAATACTCTGACGTTCCGAGCCTTGAATACCGTGAACCCATAACGGACATCCAGAAGAGAGAGGGAGAGACGGATATCACCATTGAGATACCAGGCGTAGCTAAGGACGAAATATCAATTGAAACCAGCGACAACATACTGATCATAAAGGTGGACAAAGAGGGCAGGAAATACTACAAGGAAGTGGAGCTCGATGATGAGGTCATTCCTGAAAACATCAAGGCATCCTATTCAAACGGAGTACTGGACATTGTGGTCAAGAAACCGCAGACCAAGAAAAAGGAAGGCAAGAGGATTCCAATAGAGTGACCATGTCGACTGACTTGCTGGACCTAATAGACAACGACATCAGAAGGAGCATACTCAGCATACTTTCCATCAGGCCCTCGTACACATTCGAGCTTGCCAGGTCTCTTGGAAGTTCACAGCAGCTGATCGCAAAGCACATCAAACTGCTTGAGGACAGTGGCTTGGTCTATAAGGTCGGCAAAATCGAATCTGACGAGGGCCCACCGAGGATACTTTACAAGGCAAATTATCCGCTTCTTTCCCTACTGCAGTTCATAGAGAGCATTTCCGTCTTCGATAAGGATGAGGAGGAAAAGGATGCTATTGAGGGAAC
This sequence comes from Thermoplasmata archaeon, assembly GCA_021816725.1. Lineage (GTDB taxonomy): Archaea > Thermoplasmatota > Thermoplasmata > Thermoplasmatales. The sequence goes on along the minus strand of JAKAXD010000003.1, from coordinate 91,341 downwards.
ACTGCAGGAACTCATTAACCGGCTGAAGGAGATTGACAACAGGATAAGGGTACTGGAGGGGGACCTAAAGGAGCTGATCTCCTCGAAACAGCGTGTGCTTCTTGCCATAAACAACCTGCTTCCGAACACAGATACTTCGTTGTTCTACAGGATGATCATGGAAGCCTTTGAGAGCGGCAATTTTGATCTATTCTTCGATGCATTAAATAAACACGCAGTAAAATGAGAAAGTAAAGGAGCAGATCAGATCGCCTGTCACTCATCATAATCAGTTAAGGCTAAATTCATCACACTGCCCCTTCGATCTTGTACCATAATGACATACGTTTGAATAGCTCTTTTCATAATTTACCAATGAGAATCAATAGATGACTTATTTTCATTTGAAAACATATTTATGCAAATTTATTTTGGATCAGGTGTGACTGCTGTGCCCACATCAACTGAGGAGAAGAAGGGATTGTCAAAGAGGGCCAAGGTTATTGTTGTAGTGGCACTTCTTGCAATAGTTACAGTACTGGGAACGTTTGAGGCTCATAATATTGCATTAGACAATTCACTCTCTCCGAACAGCGTGATCCTTTCGCCATCGGAAGTAGCTCCGCTGATGCCCAACGCGAGCAGCTGGAACATCCCGTATCTGCCAAGTGGGAGCAACGTGGCAAGTGTCGACTATACAAACTCCAGCCCGCTACCTGCACTTGGGGGGAATGTCACGTCCCCGAATATCGTCTTGATCATAATCAAGAACTCTACAAGTAAGTCAGCATCCTCTGGCTACATATACCTGAGGTCGCATATCCAGGAGGTAATTGGAAACGGGATCGATCATGGAAGTTTGTACAATATTACTGTGATGGGTTACCACGGGGAGTACTTTGGTTTTTACAATTTGTCCGTGAACGTCGGTGCAATTGTTACCGCCGTCTACAATTACATCGTGTTGGTTATAGTATACAATCTTCATCTCACAGCCCTAACGCAGTTATTCTCGTTGCAGATAAACAAGATAAATACTACCTATGAATTTGACCAGAACCACTATATTCTTTAGGCTCGCTTATTCCATTACAATAAAACAGCAATGAGGAACAAATTCAGGAATAATGGAAGGCCACTTACTTTGAGGGATTAGTTAGGCGAAATCATTTACTAAAATGACATATACGGGATTACAATTGTTAGTGGTGTATTCTAGACGGGGCGATTCTGGAGAGACCGATACTGCTTCAGGGAAGAGACTCAAAAAAGATGACCCAATCATAGAATGGGAAGGAACTCTGGACGAATTGATAGCCAATTTGGGGTATTCGAAGGTCCAGATACCGTGGAGCGACATCAGGGATGATATCTCCCAGGTTCAGATGGACCTATTCCATCTAGGTGAGGAGATACTGACATCCGGAAAGGGCCGGAAACTCCGGGACGATGGAGTATCGTGGATGGAGGCCAGGATAGCCGTATATTTGAAGGAGATCGGGGAGATTAAACTATTTGTGGTACCGGGTGGCTCACAGGAGGCAGCAAGTCTTCAACTGTCTAGGACAGTAACTCGGAGAGCGGAGAGGAGATTGGTGGAGCTCAATGAAGTGGAAAAGGTAAACCCTCTGTCCCTGAAGTATCTCAACAGGCTCTCTTCCCTCATCTTTATGATGTCACTGACAGCAAACAAGAGAAGAAAGATTGAGGAAGTGCTTTTCCCCTGGCCTAATCCCAAAAAGAATGAGCAGTGACCACATTAAATAGCGAATTGCAATAATGGAGCATGAGCAAACCTGTCGTAAAGAGAGCTTCTGAAGTTGAGGAGCTGGACCTAGAAGGTGGGGGAAAGATAAGATGGCTCATCACACACAGGGATGGGGCCGAGAATTTCTCCATGAGATTGATAACCGTTCCTAAAGGCAAATCAACTCCTAATCACAGCCATGACTACGAGCATGAAATCTTCTTAATTGAAGGAAAGGGAGAAGCTGTCCTTGACGGCCGAAAATTTCCGGTTGACAGGAACCACTTCTTATTTATTCCTGGAGGGATAGAGCACACCATTTCTGCTTTAGAGGATATGAAAATGATTTGCATTGTACCTGTAAGCGCAGCGATCAAGATACTTGGACCTTGACCCCTAGAGCAGTAAATATCCTACATCGGATATTAAAGAAAAAGAATTGGTATTAGAGAAATAAAATGAAAAAGAAGATTAATCCGCCGTTGCGTACTTCTTGTTGAGCTTTTCCGGCCTAGTGAACTTGAAGAACTGGTCGAAGATTGGATCTGCAGTCCCCATTAGCGTCATCCAGTAGATCCTTGCCATTGTCATCTTCATCATATGCTTGAGTCTCGTTGGCGGGTATGGCGCGACGGGGTTGTTGTAATCTGCTATCACGAACGTTGCCTTGCCATAAGCCGTGTCGAATGGGCAGTTTATCCTTCCGTTAAACTCAGAATACTTACCTTGAATTATGTCTGCGACAGCCATCGCCTCAAGATGGGCAGTGACCCCGGTTTTAGAGGTTGGAAGGGTGTTGCAGTCCCCGACAGCAAATGCATCATCATATCCTGTGATCTTCATGAGCTTCTTGTCCGCTTTGATGAATCTGTCTTCATCCTGAACAGTTTCTGGGATTATCTTGATCTTTGTCCCCTTGCAGGGTGGTACTATTATGGGAAGGTCATACTTTAGCGAGTCCCCCTCAAGGGAGGTAATGGTCTTCGTCTGCGGATCTATTGTGTCAACGTCAAAGAATGGCATTACCTCAATTCCACGCTCTTTCACCATTGGCTCTACAACCCTGTTCATTGGTTCTGCAGGATAAGCCCTGGGGAATGGCGTGAAGAATACTATTCTTGTCTTTTCTCTCAAACCAACTTTCCTCAGATGTTCCTCCAGGAGGAAGGCGCCCTCAAGCAGCGATGGAGGACATTTGCAGGTTGGAGAGGCTTGTCCTATTGCTACAGTTCCGCCCTTGAATTTGCTAACATTTGACCACAGTTTCTGCGAACTCCAGACGCTTGTATGGTAGTCACCATATTCATCGTAAGTCTGCCTCAATCCGGGGATTGAATCTGGGTCCGGATTAGTACCGGTGGCTATGACCAGGTAATCGTAGTTGTACACCCCCTTCCTGGACCCGTAGACTTTCCTCTCGTCAAGGTTTATTGTAGATATCTCGTCTTTCACGAAGTTTGCACCTGGTTTCAGTAGTTCCCCTATTGGCCTGGATATCTTCCTCTTTGAACCCTTGAAGGCGATATAGAGAAACCAGGGTTGATAGAAATGAAGATCGCTCTTGTCTATGACTGTTACGTCGTATTCATTTGTATCTAGATGGTTTGCTAGTATTAGCCCCCCTCCACCGCCACCTATTATCAGTACCTTCTTCATTGCAATCGTCCGCTTATCTCTTGTTTATCTTGATCTTTATGGATATCTTTTCAGGATCTTCCTTCACTTCTAGTATTTCGTTGCCTGTCTTCGTTGCCCATGCCTGTGCGTCTGCCTTGACTCCCTTATCGGTAGCCCAGAGCTCCATTATGTCGCCTACCTTGGAGTTCCTGTACGCTTTCGCAAGATCAGTTATCGGGCCGGGACATGCCGATCCCCTTGAATCGATTATTTTAACTGCATCCATGGTCATCACCTTAGATGAAGAGCATCTGACCGTCTTCAGCTTCCTGAAGGAAGGTTGCAGCGCCAACCATGTCGTCCACAATTGGATCTAGGTCTTCTTTCTTTATGTTCATCACGCCGCACGCCATGGAGCAGGCATAGACTTTGGCCCCGAATTCCTTTGCTTCCTTTACCATGTCGTACCACGAACTCACCTTTTCTCTCTTCATTCCTTCCATGAGAGCGGGTCCCATGCTTTCAAATTCTTTTGGAAGAATCATCTTCTTCTCTCCCTTTGTGAACCCCAACAGGCCCCAGAACGTCACGAAAAGCCTGACCTCTGTGCCCATTGCAGCAGCCGCCTGAGATAGAACTCCAACCGAAAGCAGTTTGTCTGTGGTTCCGCTAAAAACGACAATAGATAGTTTACTCATAGGTCTCCCTTTTGGATATCATTTTTGTGGATTTAATTTCATGCTCAATTATTCTTAATGAACTTAATTATCTTAATTTCTGTTAAATCTGGATTTCATCATCCTTGCGTTGGACCCCTTGGAAAAAATTGAATCAAAAGTATATTTTATGATATAACCAAAGAAGATTTAAAATGAATTCTAACCTATCATGCATCAAGTGCCTTTACAGTTTCCGCAAATGCCGCTGCCTGTGTTTTTGTGCTTATGTATAACACCCTTTTTTCATAGCAGTTCCTTCTCATCATTTTCCCGTCGCTTTCTGACTTGTAATTGTCTGAAAGTATGTTTATGACAGCTGAGATGTTGCCTGTTCTTAGAATGTCGATTGTATTTGGGTTCCCCTCGTAAATTTTCTTTATCTTGACTGTATTTATTCCATACTTCTTCAGTCTCTCGTGAGTCCCCTCCGTGCTATATATCACCCTTCCTGAATCATATATCATCTTTGCGATTCCAAGGAATTCATTCATTTTCCTTGATGGTACGGAAAATATTACGCCTTCCTTGCTGATGTCGTACCCTGCTGCCTTGTAACCCATCTTCATGGCTTCCTTCAGGTCCCTTCCTATGCCAATAACTTCTCCTGTGCTCTTCATTTCCGGTCCAAGAACAACGTCCGAACCCTTAAGCTTGTCAAACGGGAATATCGGCAGCTTCACCCCAACTACTCCGTTTCTTGCCCTTATGTCCTCTATCCTATCGCCAAGAAGTACCCTGGTTGCAATATCTGACATGTTTATTCCTGAAACCTTGGAGACGAAGGGGAAGGTCCTTGAAGACCTCGGGTTGATCTCTATTATGTGAACCACGTCGTTCTTTACCGCAAATTGTATGTTTACCGGCCCAATTATCCCCAGTTTCCTGCATATCATCTTTGAGTATTCCTTCATTGTGGCTTGCACGTGATTTGGAATATTGACCGAGGGGAATATGCTGGTCGAGTCTCCTGAGTGGATTCCTGCTTCCTCTATGTGCTCTATTATTCCAGGGATCAGAACATTCTCCCCGTCAGAAACAGCATCGATCTCAGCCTCCACGGAGCTCCCCAGATATCTCTCAACGAGGAATTCCCCAACAAATCTCCCATGATATCTTATGTATTCTTCGGCCTCTTCGTCAGAGCTCAATATTGCCATGTGAGCCCCTGATATTGTGTAAGATGGTCTCACTATCACGGGGAATGAAATTTTCTTCACGTCTTCAAGGAAGTTATCAATACCAGTGAAAAGAAATTCTGGATATGGTATCCCCATCTCTTTCATGAGACCTGCGAATTTTTCCCTGTTCTCCAGCATGTCTACTGTTTCCACGCTTGTTCCCAGTATCTTTAATCTTTCCCCGAAGTATTCCTTTATCCTTCCGAGGATGTTTATGGGCCTCTGGCCGCCGAACCATGGTATGAGCGCAGTTACTGTGGAATTCTCAACTACGTTCTTCACAGTATCGAAGTCCACAGGATCAAAGACCAGGAAACTGCTTTCGTCGAAGTCCGTAGAGACAGTTTCCGGGTTGTCGTTGACCATGATTACCCCCAGCCCCCTCTGCCTTAGTAAGCGGGAAACATGGACGCAACTGTAGTCGAACTCTATTCCCTGTCCTATTGTGATCGGTCCCCCTCCGAGTACCATTATGTCCCCCCCAATCTTTCCTCCTGGATTGGAGGAGTAAAAGTAAGGGGTCTTTACGTCGAATTCTCCTGCACAGGTATCTACTACAGAGAATCCATTGAATGAGTGTTCCTGCTCAAACGCTTTCACAAGTTCGGAAACGAACAACATCTGCCAACCAGTCATTTCAGATATCTTCTCTATTTTATACCCTCTCTTGAAGGCTTCATAAATCTGCTGAGGCCTTTCGGGGTTGGGTGTTGAAAGGAGCCCTTCGTTGAATGTTACCTTTCTCCTCATCATTCCTGAAGACCTTATAACTTTCCTGAAGGCTTCAGAAACGTTTTTACCAATGGCCATGACTTCCCCTGTGCTCTTCATCTGGGTTCCTAGTTCAAAATTTTCTTCTGGGAATTTTTCCGTCGGCCAAACGGGACATTTAACGACAACATAGTCGATGGCTGGTTCCCTTGCCGAATTCCTTTCACCTGTCACAACGTTCTCAATCTCTTTCAAATTCTTCCCAAGCGCAATGAAGGCTGCTACCCTGGCTATAGGATATCCCGTTGCCTTTGATGCCAGGGCAGATGATCTTGAGAGCCTGGGATTGACCTCTATTATGAAATATTCTTCCGTCCTGTTATTGAATGCGAATTGGACGTTGCATGCCCCCACTATATTCAACGCCTCTGCTATTTTTAAGGCTGAGTTCCTTATCTTCTGGTAGTTCTTGTCATTAAGCGTGAGAAAGGGAACGACGACGATGCTGTCGCCGGTGTGAACACCCATCGGGTCGACATTTTCCATCGTGCAGACTGCCATCTTGTTTCCTCTTGAATCCCTTACCACCTCCACCTCGAGCTCGTTCCAGCCTATTACGGACCGCTCCAGCAGAATCGACCCGACCCTCGAGAGATAAAGCCCCTGTTCTACTATGGCCCTGAGTTCCTCGACATCCCTCGCTATTCCACCTCCGGTACCCCCAAGGGTAAATGATGGCCTAACAATTATGGGGAAGCCGACCTGCTTTGCAAATCTCACTGCCTCCTGAACGGATGAACAATAGTAAGATTCAAGGACTGGTTCACCGATCTCAATCATCTTGTCCTTGAATTTCATCCTGTCCTCTGCTATCTCAACAGCTTCCGGACTTGTTCCAAGGACCTTGACATTTTTTGATTTGAGATAACCCGACTTCCATAGGGTGACCAAGATGTTTAGCCCCGTTTGTCCACCAAATGTACCAAGAATGGAATCTGGCTTCTCCTTCTCTATGACGTCCCTCAAGCTTTCCTCATCAAGTGGTACCATCACAGGCTTAACGCTTTCCCGTACATCTGTCTGAATTGTAGCTGGGTTGGAATTTACCACTATAACCTCTATCCCTTCCCCTGCAAGCGCCTTTAAGGCCTGGTTGCCAGAATAGTCGAACTCTGCAGACTGCCCGATCACTATAGGTCCTGACCCTATCAGGAGGACTTTTCTTGGTGGGGGATCAGAGTTCATTCATCATCCTCCTAAATTCCTTGAAGATATTCAGCTCGTCCACAGGTCCTGGTCCCCCTTCCGGATGAAACTGTGTCGTCAGGAAGTTCTTCCCCTCTATCCCTTCATTTGTCCCGTCATTCATTGACCGATATCTCTCTACCGCCCCTGCCTTCGGATCAAACACGACTGTGAATCCATGATTATGGGTGGTTATGCCCACCTTCCCAGTAGAAATATCTTCAACAGGGTGGTTGATGCTCCTGTGACCGAATTTCATTTTTTCAGTTCTCATTCCAAGGGAAAGAGATAACAGCTGATGCCCGAGACATATACCGAGTGTTGGTTTCTTCTTGATTACAGTCTTCAACTTATCCACAAATTCTATTAGATCCTTATGCGTTGGATCGCCGGGACCATTGGATATCAGGACACCATCCACCCTTTCCAACATACCCAAGTTGAACTTGTTGTAGGGAACCAACGATACCTCAAACCCTCCAAGATGCTCCAGGATATTCCTCTTGTAGCCAAGGTCTATCACGAGCACGTTTCCTTCCACCTTCTCCCTATTCTCAAGATTCTCATCTATGAGATTTGATAAGTACGGGTCGACAAACTTGTCAGTCCCAAAGGCTCCCAGCTTATTTCCATTAGTCCTGATATAGTCGACTATCCTCCTTGTATCTTTCGTAATGAATCCGGGTATTCCCCATTTCTCGAGATAGCCTGATAATTCCGGCTTTAGCAGCTCTGGAACATGGTTCAGCACAACTCCCCTGACTCTAGGACGTCCACTTTCGCCACTTTCTTCAATTCCGTAGGAACCGATGAAAGGGAATGAGAACACAAGTATCTGTCCCGAGTAGCTTGGGTCCGTCATAGATTTGATGTAGCCTGACGGCGAAGTTGTAAAAACAAGCTCCCCCTGAGAAATAACGTCCTTCCCGATGGATTCCCCCTCAAATGCGCCCAACCCATCCACGAATAAATGCCCTGACTTCACTCTGACCTTTAGCGTATATCGGCTCTGAATAAAAGCTTAAAGGTTACCTAAAACGAAAATTTTACCTGCCAATCTTTTCATTCTTTAACATCGCAGACCTTTGAAGGGAATGATTCGTGCCTCCATATTTTTGCACTTTCATCTGGTTTAGCTCAATCACTTGCAACTGATTTCAAGATTTCACAAATTCTAATCGGCAAGAAAATTAATAATTCTCCAAGCATTTAGGATTATGCCATTTGACAACGAAAACACCTATATCAAAATGGTTGAAAGGAATGAAGAGGACCTATTTCATAAAAAGTTCGATGAAAGCGTTGTGAGCGTGACAAAACTTTTCGACAAGGAATACCCAAATCTCGTGAACGGGGAGGTATTCGAGGAGGAGAAATTGGTTCATCTCTCTCCACTGGACGCAAAAACGCAGATTGGGAAGTTCCAGATGTCCACAAAGGAGACATCAGAACGGGCAGTAAAGATAGCAAGAGAAAATTACAGGAACTGGTATTCAAAGGGTTACCTTGCCAGGGCACAAATTTTCCTGAAGGCTGCAGACCTGCTATCGCAGGAGAAGTTTGAATTCTCAGCACTTCTTAGCTATGAGAATGGAAAGAACAGGTACGAGGCTTTTGGGGATGTTGATGAGGCAATAGACTTCCTGCGTTACTATGCATTGAACCTGATCGAGAACCAGGGATTTGAAAGGTTCACCGGGACTGCCTACTACGGAGAAGATTCCAAGAGTATAATGAAACCGTATGGGGTTTTCCTTGTCATAGCACCATTCAACTTCTTTTCCATTACGGTTGGTATGGTCAGTGGTCCTCTTATTACAGGAAACAGCGTCATACTGAAACCGTCATCCGACATCCCCCTTTCGTCATTCAAGTTCGTGGAACTCATGCACAAGGCTGGAGTTCCAAGGGCGAACCTGATATACCTTTCAGGTTCAGGAGGAAGGGTGGGAAGGACTCTCTACACAGATGACGGCGTAGATGGTATAGTTTTCACAGGGAGCAGGAACATAGGGACGAAGATCTACAAGGAATCCCAGGAAAAGAGACCAAAGGTTGCAATAACGGAAATGGGTGGGAAGGACACGATCATTGTCACCCAGAAGTGCGATATCGAAAAAGCTGTGGAAGGAGTTGCCAGGTCCGCGTTCGGTTACAACGGACAGAAGTGTTCCGCATGCAGTCTTGCACTCATTGACAGGAAGATATACGACACATTCAAGAAGAAACTTGTAGAGTTCAGCTCCAAGTTTACCATAGATGATCCGAGGAAGAAGGGAACATTCGCTGGTCCGGTGATAAACAGGGAAGCGTACGACAAATTCCAGAAAATAATGGATACCGTTCCCAGGGAAAAGATACTGCTGGGCGGGAAGAGGATTTCGAGGGATGGATTCTATGTGGAGAACACGATCCTGGACAATGTTGGAGACCCAAACATCGAAAGGGTCGAGCTGTTCCTCCCAATTCTCGCCCTCAAGCCCGTTGAATCTCTCAGTGAAGCGGTAGAGTTCGTGAACAGCATGGAATACGGCCTCACGGGAGGGATATTTTCGGAAGACAAGAAGGAGATAGACTATTACTTCAGCAATGCGGACGTCGGAGTGATTTATGCCAACAGGAGAAGAGGAGGCTCTACAGGTGCCATGGTTGGGTCCCAGCCGTTCGTTGGCTGGAAGATGAGTGGAACATCCGGCAAGGGAACCGGGTCATTCTATTACCTGCAACAGTTCCTGAGGGAACAAGCGCAGACAATAGTCAGGTAGATCATCTATTGCTCAAGAGTTCGTTGACCCTTTCAACGAACTCCACTTCTTTACCCAGAGGCACGATGGCGCCAGCGGCATTTCTATGCCCCCCGCCTGAACCGCCAAGTCCTTCTGCAATATGCCTGAACAGTAGCGAGAGGTCTATCTTCTCAGATAGCTCAAGTGATATTCTCGCAGAAATCTTTTTCATGGGGCCGAGATTTGCCATGACCATGACCACGGATGTTTGTGGAACCTTCTTGTGAGTGATGATCCTGGTTGCGATAGTCCCAGTTATATTATTCTCCAGACTCCCCCCAAAATCATAGTAAAGCACATTTCCAACTGTTTTCCCTTCTGCGTCATCAAGGGTCTTAGAAGCTCTCCTAAGCGATTCAAGGTGGTCGTTGTAAAGTTGCATTGCTTCAGTCATTGTGGCCCCCCTTTCGAATAGGCAGAGCCTAATTCCGACGTCGGGTTTCCCCTTCCTGGATGTTGCATTTATTAAGGAGGAGAAGTCACGGGCGTCCCTCACCATGGAAGACCTGGGTTCACTGCTGAGTTCATATACCTCACCTACAATGCGGCTCGGATCGTGCCCCTCGTCCTCTACCATTCCCTTGAGGTCCGTGATCAGTTCTTCCTTCTTTTCATCGTCAAGGTCAATCCATCTCACGGTCTTGATGCTCCTCCTGTCAAAACCGTGGCTGACAAGGAAGTCCGCGACCGCACCTGGGTTGTCATACAGCGCTCCAATCTTCGGTTCATTCCCAAACCTGAGCATGTAGGAAACGGACTTCGAACTTCTTCCGAAATACCTGATGTCTTCCTTCACTTCCACGATCTTCATACTCTTTGCAAGGAGCATGACCTCCCTGTCTGTGTCAACAAGTTTCCCAAACTTCTTGTCGTGTAGATCCCCCACGGACCCCACTATGGGAAGATGGGAAACAGCAGATACCTCAGGCAGTATGTTGGATGAAAAAAGGAAAGTAGTTGTTGAACCAGATTGGGATATGCTACCGTCGAGTCCCTCTAGGTGGGGGTTGAACTGGTAAATATTGTTCCCGTTCTCGGTGTAGTGTGTTTCATGGAATACTGGGTTGTGATGATCAGTTACGATACCTTTCACATTCCTCATGTCCCTCAACCTTGCTGAGCCCATGTCGTTGAACCAATAGATGCCCTCGCCCCCCTGAAGATCTTGTGGAGTCAGTTGATTCCTTATCGTGACCTCATAGTCAAGGCCAAGTCTCCTTACCACAAAGACCGCTATTGCCGCTGAGGCGATACCGTCTGCGTCGTGATGTGAGTATATCTTCAGCTTCTTTGCGTTCATTATAAGTTCTACCGCTTCGCTAATCATCCAGAATCACCTCATCCATCGCAACCCCTACTTCCTCCTCAACCTCGGAGAAATTCTCCCAGGTATCCTTGCATTCACAACTCAATTCATCCAGGTACGCATAATTGTGTGTCTCACTGTACTTCCTAATCCCCTCTGAAAACCTCTTATCGCAATCATGACCATTGTGTGCTCCTCTCCTCTTTCCTGCAGCAGTTATGAGGGAAACTACTGGAACGTCCAGGTCTCTCAGTGCCTGTAGTACGGCTACAACGCTCCAGAGCCAGGGAGGCCGATAGTTCCCCTCCCTGTACATCCTCTCCACTAGCGTTCCCCTCTGGATATTCATTGGGTTTATTGAAATGAAATCGCTGTAGGGTGCGAGATCCCTTGCAGACTTGATTGAATCGTTTATTGCCTCCTTCTCCGTCATGAATGGAGGTTTCAGGAGAAGATATGTCCTCACTGAAATTCCATTCTCCCTCAAAAGGGAGGCAGCCTCCTTGAAGTCATCAAAGTCGTAGTTCTTATTAATTGAATTCTTTAGGACGTAAGGGTCCGTGCTCTCCAGGCCTATCGCAACCTGCACCCTCCCTCTGTATTCCTTCAGCTTCCCTATCACCTTCTTAATGTACTCTGGCCTGCTCTCTACTATTAGATGGCTGTACGACTTCAGTACGTTTTCTATTATACTGAACTGGAGGGCGGGGTCTATCTCTACCGGGTCAAAGAATGACCCCGAAGTGAATATTTTAAGCACCTCTCCTTTGGGGAATTCCTTGAGGAAAGTCCTGATCTGGTCGTCTAGTTCCCCCCTTCCTATCTCCGGATTCGTATCGTCCCAGTAACCACACATGGAGCACCCGGAATGATAGCTCCAGCTGCACCCCCTGGTCCTGAGTATCAGTACCCTCTCCACTGTAGTTTTGCCGTTGAAGAATTCACTTTCTGTATAGGTCGTCACGTAGTCTGTTCGGTTGCTCCTCTTAATAGCATTCCTAATCCCTGCTACCTCCATCGCTAGCTTGGGATCGATCTTGTTCATTACTTCGTCTATGGATGTGGCTTATAAATCATTTTCCGCAAGATCCTTGACCTTAAAGTGACGTATTGAAATCGTTATTTCCGCCAATACTGAATGTGAACGGAATGATCCACATTCTCTCTAGTGAGCCAACATAATGGTTTTTTACCCGTAATTGATGCAAATGCATGTGCAGGATGCTCCTTTCCATTGGGAAATATTCTGATCTTACCCGATACATGGATTTCTTAAATGAGATGGCAAATGAAGGAAAGCATGCACCGCATCATGACGGATTTGGCTATGTCTTATATTCAAAAAACGAGATCACTGTCCACAAGAGCATAGACCCCATAAGGAAGGTGGAAGGGATATACGGGAATATACTGCTTGCCCATGCAAGGAAGAGGAGTTCTTCCGGGAAGACATTGATAAACACCCAGCCTTTTTTAGCAGGGAACGTTTCATTTGCCCACAACGGCACGATAAAAGGCCTGGGAAAGAAGGGGAAGAGTGATAGCTACTATTACTTCAAGATGGTCCTAAAGGGATTCCCGGCAGCAGTGACTAGCATCAGGGAATCTGACTTTACTAGCGCCAACTTCCTGATAACAGACGGAATTTATGCTGCCGCCTACAGGGAAGCGAGGAAAGAACCTGGCTACTATTCACTTTTTTATCAGCTTGAAGATGAAAGGTTTACCGTTTCTACAGAGCCCATGAACGGGAAATGGTTCGAGATAGAGGATAGGACCCTGGTCGTATTCAGGAACGGAAGGGTAAGTGAGTACAAGGCGGATGAAGTGGTTCCTGAGGTTATTTGACCTTCCTCGGAATGGATTCTGCGATCCTCTGCGTGAAGGCAGAGAGTATGGACTCCTCCACCAGATGCTTTCTCTCTTTCAGCCCCCTTGAGAAATAATAGATTGCGCCCTTGTTGTCCCCTGAATCGTTCACCCCTATCAGTTCATTTGTCACTTCCTCGAGCTCCATCCCTGATTTCATGCCATCCATCATTGAAGCGTTCATTGGCAGCCCTGACGACATGCCATAATTCGTAAAGCCTAGCGAGTCCTTGACGGCTGCGATGTGCACGTCGTAGTACGTACCTCCGAAAGAAACTATGCCTGCCTCCACACCTATCGCATAGTCATAATCCTCTTTGATCCCATCGACCCTCTTTCTAGCTCCGACGAACGTCTCATGGTTCATTGGCTGAGGGTGGAAGTCATCAGCTGCCGCCACGGGATTCAACTGATAATTCTTGAATAAACGTGAAAGTGATATTGTTGCCCCTTCTATCTTGGTTGGATTCTTAGTAACCAGTATCACCTTGATCGGCTTTCTTCTCACTCCTTCCTCGTCAATGTCCCCTCTTATTATTCTCTCAGACTTTATTGGCATCAGATCCTCGCCAAGGATCTCCCCAACGTTCTCAACAAGCAGCGGGGGTATGCCATTTGCTCTTCTTGAGAAGTTTATTGTTTCGATGAAATCAAGCGTTTCGTTAGAAGAAACTATGGCACCGTACTCAGGTGAAAGCGTGGACCCGTATGGATCGTCCAGCATCTCTATATTTGCCCTGGATCCTTTATTCCTGAGGTAGTTTTCCAGGTTTGATTTCCTCGCCTGATACGGCGGGACTACATACCTCTTGTTGAATTTGAATTGATCTGATGTCAGGCCTATCGTCAATTCCCCCATTCTCAGTCCCCTGTCTATCATCTCTTTGTGAGCCTTGTGCAATACGCTGAATGTGCCACCGAGGAGAACTTTCACCCTTCTTAATCCCTTTTCCAATAATAACACCTCGGTTCCAACACATCAGTCATGGAGGGAATATGGCATCTTTATGCTATCCTGTCCCCCGGCTTTGTTTTCTCTGGATCAGTGGGAGTCAACAGAATGACACCATTGCTAGAAAGAACACCAAGCACCAGCACCTCAGATATGAAATTTGCCACCTGTTTAGGGGGAAAGTTCGTAACTGCAACTATCTTCATTCCTATGAGATCCCTCTTTTCATAATTCCTGATCTGCGCCGAAGACCTTTTTATCCCGAAGTCCCCGAAATCAATAGTCAACCTGTAAGCTGGCTTTTTTGCCTCAGGGAAATCCTGCACATCTAAGATGGCGCCCACTCTAATCTCAACTTTTAAAAAATCGTCGAAGCTGATGTTCATCTGTTGCGAATAGCAACATGTATTTTAAATGAGTGTCGAAGGGCCCTCTCTAGTTTGGTAGAGGCAAACCCATTCATTTGTAATTATTTCAGGGAACATGCGTCGATGAATGGAGGCGCATAATCATTATTGCTTAGATCGATCAACTTGTGAACTCGTTTCATTACCATTACCCAGATTAACTGCCTGATTCCAGTGACGAAGAGCAAGAATTGAGATGGACCTTCTTTAAACCTGAAGAGTTTGCTGCTTTTCCAATTAGCAAAGTATCACACATTAAACTTAAATCCAAGCTTTGAAAATCAGGGTAATGAAAATAGCAGTAGCCCATAGTAAGGAAAACAATATCGTGCCCCTTGACCTCGCCGAGATCATCAGCATAGTAGATACGGAAGAAAAGAAAATAAGCCAGTACGAGAACCCAGGATTTGAGAGAGTCCCTGGTGGAAAGGAAATAACAATGGCCGCGATCCTCAAGCTTCAGCCTGATGCTGTAGTTGTAAAGGAAGGCATGATGTGCCCGGGATCGTACAGAATGTCAGTAGGCAGGGTTAAGTACGCCCATTTCGAGGAGGATAACCTGGACGATATTCTGCCAAAACTAGACAAAGTGGACGACGCCCTGTCAGATGATATACCCCCAGATGTTTATAGGGAAATTGAGTAAGGACTGCATTAAGTTCTTATGGCCATATCCTAATAATAATTCCAGTTTTATTTATCCTGTAAACTTATAGGGCGTGAAGGTAAAAATGCCGCGAGCCGGGATCGAACCGGCGACTTCAAGCTCTTCAGGCTTGCACTCTCCCAGCTGAGTTATCGCGGCTGATTTACTCCAGAGGATTAGCACCTCTTAGAAATACTTTAACTATGCCCTCCCCCCTAGATTTCGACTGGAACGCCAACGTTAATACGTCAGTGGAAATAACGAGATGATGAGAACCCCACTTTACAATGAAATATTGAATTTAAAGGCGAAAATGGTAGATTTCCATGGCTGGGATATGCCCATTCAATTCAGTGGCATCATCGAGGAACACAGGCACGTCCGATCAAAGGTAGGTTTATTTGATGTCTCCCACATGGGAGATATTACAATAGAAGGGAGGGACGCAACTGAGTTCATGACATACCTTTTCCCAACGGACATATTCAAAGAACCCATTGGGAAGGCAATATACTCAGCGTATCTTGACCAGGAAGCCAACATGATAGACGATACCATTATCTACAAGGAAGATGAGAAAAAGTATCTCGTGGTACCCAACGCTGCAACCACCGAAAAGATTCACAACTGGATAATTGCGAACAGGAAATCCTTTGACGTCAAGATTTCGAATCTTTCAGATAGAATGTCTTGCCTTGCCCTTCAGGGACCAATGGCCCCTGAGGTGATGAAAGACATATTTCCTGAAGCGAACAAGCTTGAACATTTCACATTCATGAGTGCATCTGAGAAATATCCGGAGAAGGGACTTGAAACTGCTACTGTTATAGGTAGAACTGGTTATACGGGGGAAGATGGATTCGAATTCGTTATCCCTAATAAGTATGCAGTTCCCCTTTGGAGGGAGATATTGAAAAATCCAAATGTCAAGCCAATTGGCCTAGGGGCCAGAGATACATTGCGGATGGAGAAAGGATTCTTGCTGTCGGGACAGGACTTTGACCAGAACAAGAATCCAATAGAGGCAGGTGTATCATGGATAATCGGATGGGACCATGAATTCATAGGGAAGAAAAAGCTTCTCGAGAAGAAAGGGAACGTCAAAGAAAGGTTCAGGGGGGTCATTGCAATGGACAGGATAGTTCCCCGTTCTGGTTCTGTTCTCAAAAAGGGGGATGAAGTCATAGGTTCCCTTACGTCTGGATCATTCTCCCCAACATTGTCAAAGGGGATAGGTCTAGGGTATGTGAAGCAAGATGTGGAAGTAGAATCAGAAATAACAATTCAAATAAGAAACACTGAGGGGAAAGGAATACTGAAAAAACCAAGAATGGTTTGACCTCCTTAGAAGAGACTTTCTATAATCTATCAATGAAATATCTGTGTATTCTTACGTCCCCGTATATTTCAGGATGGAATGAAAGTCCGAGGTGTTTCCCATCTGATACCATTACTGGCTCACCATCGTAAGTAGCAAGCACATCTCCACTATTCACCCTGATAATCCTGGGTGCCCTGATGAAAACGCCCCTGAATTTTCCTATTCCTTTTACAGATAGGTCTGTTTCGAAACTCTCCCTCTGACTTCCAAATCCATTCCTTTTTATTGATATGTCCAAGAGAGGTATGAGGCCTTCCTTCCCCTCTACATTTTTTGACATAAGGATCAAACCGGCACATGTGCCCATTACAGGAAGCTTCCTTTCGATGATCCCTTTGGAGATGCTTCTCTGGCTCATTATGCTCCCAATAACGGTACTCTCCCCGCCCGGCATGACTATCCCTGATAGTCCCTCAAGGTCGGAAACCTTCCTAACAGACCTCGTTTTGACACCAATGCTTTGGAGAATACTGACGTGCTCAGAAACGTCTCCCTGAATGTCGAGGACCCCGATTTCCATCTTCAGGTTATCAACTCTGAATATCTATTCCTTACCATCTGAGTATAATTATATCTAAAGAGATAATCAACGGTCAGCATGAGGATACTGATAGGGGAAGTGAAGGATCACATAGATTCCGAAGTTGAGATCTCTGGATGGGCTCAGAACATAAGAATCATGAGCTCCGTTCTATTCATAGAATTGAGAGATGTTTCAGGCACGGTACAGGGAGTTTTACTGAAGAAAGGGAATGAAGAGTTGTTCAATTCCCTGAAGAATGTACCACGTGAATCCATACTATCAATAACTGGCCTTGCAGTTAGGAGCCAGGCAAAGATAGGATACGAAGTGCAGGTCAAAAACCTGGAGGTAATCAACAAGGCAGAAGCTCCGCTTCCCCTGGGAGTTACAGACAAGATAGAGTCAGACATAGAGACAAGATTGGAGAACAGGTTCCTGGATCTCAGGAGACCGGAAAAACTCTCGATATTCAAGGTACAGAGTACGATTTCAAACGCAATAAGGAATTATTTCGTGCAGCATGGATTCATCGAGATTCATTCGCCAAAAATCGTGGCTGCAGCTACGGAAGGGGGAACCGAGCTCTTCCCAGTGAAGTACTTCGAAAGGAATGCCTATCTGAGCCAGAGCCCTCAGCTTTACAAGGAAATAATGATGGCTGCAGGTTTTGACAAGGTGTTCGAGGTAGCCCCGGCATTCCGGGCTGAGGAACACAACACGCCTCGCCACATCAACGAATTCACTTCCATAGACATGGAGATGAGTTTTGTCAGTGACGAGGATGTAATGAACGTTCTTGAGGACGTCATTAAAGCCGCAGGCAAATCTGTGGCCGAATCAAATGAGAGGGAGCTTGAGATACTTGGAGTGAAGAAGCCTTCTCTCGACTACGATTTCAAAAGGATAACATACTCAGATTATGTGAAGATGGCGAACGAGAGGGGATTTGAAATTAAGGACGGGGAGGACCTTTCTACCCCGATCCTCAAATCTGTCGGAGCTGACATCAAGGAGTTTTACTTCATAACGCGCTGGCCAAGGGAATTGAAGCCTTTCTATGTCCAACCGTTTGATGATAAGTACTCTAGAGGTTTTGACCTTCAGTTTGGAGAGATGGAAATAACAAGCGGTGCACAGAGGGTTCATTTGCCGGATGTCCTGATAAGCAACCTGAAGAGCAAGGGGTTGAATCCAGAATCATTCAATTTCTACGTCAATGCCTTCAGATATGGGATGCCACCTCATGCTGGATGGGCTATAGGCCTGGAAAGACTCACCATGGTGATGCTGGATATTGCAAATATAAGGGAGACAACACTCTTCCCTAGGGACAGGACTAGGATAACTCCATGAGTTTCCACTTGAAATTGAGGGGGGTGGGCATTTGATCGAGAGATACATAAATAGCGAATTCACGAAAATTGAAAAGAAGGTGTCTAGGAAACTGGAAATCACGGAAATTGCAAAGAAATATGGAAGCAAGCCAGTATTGCTCCAGGACCTGGAGGGGAAAAGAGGCGTTGTAAATTTATGGGCAGACAGGGAAAGAATATACAGCGAACTTGGCATGACAAGGGGCCAGTTTCTTGCAAACTATGAGGCTGCGCTTTCAGATGCCCCTGCCCTGAAGGAGGGGGAGAAACTCTTCGGGAGAACCACAGATATTGAAGAAGTTCCAGCGTGCTGGCACTACCCAGGGGACGCTGGTTTCTACATTACATCCGGCATTTTCGTAGCAGAAAGGGGAGGGAAGAGGAATCTTTCCATACATAGGGTTTTCATTGAAAGCAAGGAGGGAGGGTATGTAAGGCTGGTTCCAAGGGATCTTCAGAGGATGTACAAGGACGCAGTATCGCACGGAGAGGAACTGAAGGTATCCATAATTATCGGTTCACCGCTTGAATATCTTCTTGCCGCCGCCACTTCTGTCCCATTTGAGCATGATGAGACACAGATTGCAGCATCTCTATACAGCAAATCAAAGGGGAAGGAAATGCTCTTCTCGAAGTCAAAGTTCGGGCTGACCGTTCCAGCAGATTCAGATTACGTGATCAATGCCATTCTAACTAGTAAGACGAAGGAGGAGGGTCCATTCAAGGATGTTACCGGAACATACGATATCCAGGAGGGTCAGCCTCAGATACTCTTCGACTCGGTGGAAACAGTCAGCGACCCAGTTTACCATGTCCTTGTCCCAGCTACGATGGAACATTTCAATTTGATGGGATTGCCAAGGGAACCAACAATCTTTAAGGAAATCAGGAAGAGTGGAGTGGATGTCAAGGACGTAAGGCTCAGTGAAGGGGGAGCCAGCTGGTTACACGGTATTGTGAAGATCAGGAAGTCAAGCAATGAAGATTTTGCCAAAGCTGTTGATGCATCATTCAATGGACATAAAAGCCTCAAGAGGGTCATAGTCGTGGACGAGGACATCGACATCTATGATGACAGGGATGTTGAATGGGCCCTGGCCACAAGGTTCCAGGCAGACAGGGGTATAATAATAAGAAAGGAAAGAGGTTCTTCCCTTGATCCGAGCAGCTACGAGGGGAACATCACGTCAAAGATGGGGATGGATGCTACTATGCCCATCGGAGGCGGCAGGAAATTTGTAAGGGAAATCACTTAGATCTCAAGACCATGAGGTCCGCCATTATCTTCAACTGCTCCTTCTGAGGAGGGGAATTTGTGATTCTGTCGATTGAGGATACCGCACTGTCGTAATATTTCTTCGATAGGTTCCTCGTCTTCTCCAGCGCTCCACATTCTTCAATGATCTGCTTCACCTTCTGGAAATCATCCCTTGAAATCCCCTTCTTTCCAAGCCTTTCCTTTATGAAATCCACATCACTCCTCCTTGCCATTTCGTAGGTGTTCAGTATAAGATGCGTTTTCTTCCCTTCTTCGAAATCACTCATTACAGATTTTCCAAGTTCCTTCTCGTTGCCAAACATACCGAGAATGTCGTCCTGGATCTGGAAGGCAATTCCGAGCGGTATGCCATAATCATCGATCTTTTCTGGGTGTTCGTACCCTCCCAATATTGCCCCCATCTTCATGGGACCATTTACCGTATATTGCGCTGTCTTGTATTTGTGAATGGCTGTGACGTCGTCAAGGGTGATTCTGTCCCCGATGGGAAGAGTTATGTCCATCAACTGGCCGATTCCGGTTTCCTCCACGATTTCTGACATCAGCTTCATTGCTGAATTTAGGCGATGCGGATCGAAATCCACACCAAGCAGGGCTTCATGAGAATAGGCATCAGACAGGTCAGCGCACACTATCGAGATTCCCTCGTTTATCTTTTCTTCATATCCAAACATCTTGTGGAAAGTTGGTCCTCCCCTCCTTATCTCGCTCTGGTCTATGATATCGTCGTGGATCAGCAGATATGACTGCATGAGCTCAAGCGAAATGGAGGCATCTATGATCTTGTCATCAATGTCAGAATTTATCCAGTAACCAAGAATCATGAAAAGCGGCCTGATCCTCTTGCCCCCTCTCATTGTGAATTCCCTCAATTTTGAGATGGCATCCCTCTCGATACCGGACTTCCCTGCTATCTTGTCTGCAAAGAACCTCTCTAACGCAGCGTCAACCTGACCCTTGTATTTGGAAACGAAGTCCATGCTCCTTTATGATCTCGGTTTATAAGAAAGTTCTCGGGAAACTATGCTAATTTTATGCAAATTAGCCTATAAAAGGAGTTTAATATCCAAATCTGATAGGGGAGATACAAAAAACAGGAATGTATCTGATGATAACTATTGATAATCTCACGAAGATATACTCTCCAAAGGAAAGGGCCGCAGTTGACGGGCTTAGCCTGGAGATAAGGGACGGGGAAATAGTGGGATTTGTTGGTTTAAATGGTGCAGGGAAGTCGACAACAATAAGAATAGCTGCTGGCGTTACGCTTCCCACTTCAGGTGATGTTCGTGTGGATGGCAAAAGCATCACGAGGGAGAAAACAGATGCATCAAGGCAGATCGGGTGGGTTCCGGAGCTGCCCAATTTCGAAATGAACGCCAAGGCTGTCCCACTCCTGAGGTACTTTGCAGGCTATTACGGCCTGACCAAGGACCAGGAGAAAGAGCACATAGATGAGTTGCTCAAGCAGGTAGGATTGTGGGAACACAGGAACAAGAAGTTGAGGGCGTACTCCCAGGGAATGAAGAAGAGGTTCTCCCTTGCAGAGTCCCTCATAGGTGACCCTAACAATCTCATGTTCGATGAAACGCTTAATGGTCTGGATCCAGAAGGGGTACAATTCGTGAGAAATCTTATACTTGACCAGAAGAAGAAGGGGAAAGCTGTCCTTCTCTCCTCACATATACTGAGTGAGATAGAAGCTTTATCGGATCGTATTGCCATAATCCATCACGGCAAGCTAATCAAAGTACTCGACAGGAGTGAATTAAACGAGCTGGGTCGTGAAAGAATCGCAATTGAAATAGACAATCTCGATGATAAGTCGCTGTCAATAGTATCGAAATATGGAGATGTCAAAAATACAAGCGACAGTATTTCCGTGACGTCCCTGAAGGTTGACAAGAAGGACTACCCCAATATACTTCAGGAATTGGTGCAGGCTGGGTACAAGGTAAGAAAATTTGAGCCTTCCGGGGAATCGTTAGAGGAATATTTCTTCAATGCCATAGGTGAATAGATATGTACCATATGCTCAATCTAAATGCAAGAATTCCCAGGAAATCGACAGCTTTTATGATGCATCAACAGAGAGATGAATTGTCTAATCCCGCCAGACTCACGAGAATTAAAATAATTGAAGGAGTGATAAAATGAAATATTCTGGAATAAAGAAAGACGGAATGTCAAGACTTAGAGCGCCTGTCGCGGTATTGATACTAGTAACAATGGTCATGAGCGTAGCAATACCTGCAATTTCGAGCGCACAAAACGACACTCAATCGGCCCCCCAATATGGGTACCCTTTCAGTGCCCTAAACACAACGCTGTCAGAACAGGGCAGCGCAAATTCATACCAGCTCCAGATTGGAATGGACGATGCAGGAACAGTCAGTCTGGCCCAGTTCAACCTTAATTTACCCCACTCATTTTACGGAGCTGGTAATGTTTCGTCCGAGCAACTTTCCAAGACGGATATCCAGGTGGGATACTTCATATTGTCCTATCCCATCTATGCGCTGAATAATGCAAGCAGGGGCCACTACAATTTTTCATTGAGGGTTCAGTACTGGACGTCCCTGCCATACTCTGGTACAGGTGCATACAGTGCGAACCAGACTTTCAACCTTAATATCACTTATTTGGGAACTACTTATGTCAAGATCACAACTTCCACGGTTAATCTCATATCAGGGGAGACCAACTATCTGAAGATGTCCGTAAATAATCAAGGTACGGGGAATGTGTCAGATCTCAAGATAACAGCCAGTACCCAGTCACAGTTGACTCTAATGAAATCTCTTCCCACCGTTAATTCACTGGGTTCAAGGGGGTTGTACAACTTTACAGCACAGGTTTACGTCGCAAGCACGGCAACTGGTGCAGTTTCTATGAATTTCACAGCCATCTTTGAAAGCCCCTATGGAAGTCAGGTCTCCACAAGCAACGATACAACTTTCCAGGTCCAGCCGCCATTGGTCTCCATAGACATTACATCTTCAGCGGTCTTGTTGAATACTGGTAAGACAAACAACGTCTCCTTCACCTTCACTAACAGCGGAAATGACAACCTCTCGAATGTGCAGTCTGCAGCATCATCCCAGTCACAGATCAGTTTCCTAGAGCAGTTCCCGTTGATTGCATCCCTTGAGGCGGGGCGTTCTTTCACATGGGTGGAGCCAATTTATGTCTCGAGCTCGGTATCCGGTGCTGTAACAATTGACTTCTCCGAGTCTTTCACAACAATGTCTGGAGTCCAATCTTCAGAACAGGTTAACGTTGGATTCCACACTCAACAGACAAGCAATTCGGAGAACGTATCGCTGGAAGTAAAATTTGTTTCCCCTTACATCATGTTGGGCCTTAATTCGACAGCAGTTCTAGACATAACTAACATTGCCAATACATCAATATATTCTCCGCTGGTCGAGTTTTCAGCTCCATCAGGTTTCACTATAACAGGCAATTCCACTCTATATTTCCCTGGAGTTGCCCTAGGGGCAGGAGATAGTTTCACGGCACTCATAACAATAAGCAGCTCTCCAACCACTTCCCAGGGATCATATACAGCTAATGTTGGAATAGAATACTACAACAGCACTGGTTCTGTGGTAACGAAAACATATTCTGCGGGATTCCTTGCAATTGCCCCAGTGTCGCTGATAGTACAAAGCTTCTCAGAAAATGCCTCCGGAAATAACATAACTGTAAGCGGTACTTTGCTGGATGAAGGGGCCGGATCTGCATACTACCTGACCTTAGATGCTAATTTTGCTATTTTTGCACAGCAAGGCGTATCTTCTTCAGGGACTACATACCTAGGGGAAATAGACTCAAACACCCCAACACCGTTCAGCCTAACACTAAAAATACCTTCAGGAGTTGTCAACGGCTCTGCAACAGTCTCGATATCGGTCGCGTATCAAAACTATTATGGCCAACAAGTTAACTCTACGATAGTATCCCATACAATAACATTCCAGACTTCAAATAGCTCAGTAATTCACACCCCTCCTCCAGTCAACAAATTCAGCCGTGTTAGAGCAATCGTCTCACTGATCACGATCCTAGTGATAGTGATCATCGTTGGCGTGGTATTGTTCGTCAGGAGAAGGAACAGGAGAAAGAAGGGGCAGTAAATCCGTGATCAAGATGATGCAGATGGACAAGAAGGTAATCAATCGATGAAACCTTATTCTGGAATCTTGAGGTATTTCGGAGTACTGAGTGAAGGGAAGACTGCATGCTCAATCTCATCCAGTATAAAAATTAGCCCAGCGTCGTCCTTGCTGGGCAATCATTGGGGTAGATAGAAAGTGCGTCCTGTATTCTACGAAATAAAGAGGTCTATCACCAACAGGTTCTCTATAGTCCTGATAGTGGCAATCATAGGACTTTCGGCGCTCATATCATATGAAGGCGGTGTATCCTCAACATCTCACAATGCCAGGATCGGGTCTACCAACGAAGTGACAGGCTATTACGTTTCAGGGAACACTGTAACGTTAATATCATACTTTTACGACCAAAATGGGAATCCCGTTAGCGACGTTAAGGCGAATGCGCTCCTTAACGGTACGAGATTTCCGGGGACAGAAACGTCCTCAGGAACCCTGGAATTCAATGTAACCGCATTGCCACAGGACAGGATAGACCGTTCAACTTCAGTGTACATAACATTGAATTATACCTATAAATCATCATTCGGCCTGAAAACAAGCACAAATACTTCCATGACAATAAATGTGGTCGACACCAAGTACTCAGGCCTGAATGTAGTCACGGGAATATCAGATCCAAGCAACAATTCAAATCTAGGGTTCCTACTGTTCTATGTTGGAGCTGCAGGAAACCATACCGCACCTGCCATCGACGTAAACCTTGCAACTGTAGCTTCGGGTGTCATGAGCACCAGTTACATCTGGCAACGTGAATACTCGTCCTTCACACATCTCAGCATCTTTCCATCCCTTGGTTCAGCGGCGATCAACAAGACCTATGGGCTGTACATAAAGAGCGGTGTGTCTTCAACTATTTTCTTCAAGTCTCCAATAGGACCCCTCTCTCTCTACAAGCCCACGACGGTAAGTTCTCTAGAGACCGCCTTCTTTTCGATTGAGAGCTCCTTGCTCGTAATATTCATACCACTCCTTGCGGTGTTCATGGCATATTTCACGTACGGCAAGGACAGAGTCATGGGGGTGCTGGAAACAGTCATAAAGAGGCCTATCACAAAGGGAGGCGCTATTCGTTCCAGATTTCTCGCCAATTCTGTGGTTGTTGCATCTTCAATAGTGGCTGCAATATTGGTGAGCGACCTGATCTCCTTCAGGTACTTCCACCTATTCATGCCTGCATCTTTCGTTCTGTATGTGTCGTGGGCTTACTCAATCATCGGTATATCATTCCTGGCGATCGCATACCTGTTTTCCCATCTGCTTAGGTCCCCAGGGTCCCTCCTTGGAGCCCTGATTGCTGTTTTCATGATATTCGGCCTTTTCTGGACTGTCATATTCGATGTTGTTGTATCGGTGTTTTCAATAGTATCAGGATCAACAACTTACCTGACACTTCAGGTAATATTCGATTACGCCAATCCCGCAGGATATGCGTCCCTGTTCCAGTTGTTCATCACCCACAGCCTGTCTGGAGGTCTGGGTGGAGGAGGCTCATCTCAGAGTATAAACCCTGCAAATTTCGGCGTCACCCCAGCTTTGCTAGTGATATCTGCAATACTGTGGGTAGCAGTTCCCTTCATTCTCGCCCAGCAGATAGCGATCAAGAGAGACTAGTATGGTAATGTGAAAGTTGGAAATCTATATGAAGACAAATGAAGGTATTTAAATAACGAGGAGATAACGGGGAAGTCTATGAATAAGATCAAGGTCGTCAATGATGTAGGTGATTTAGTAACTATTTTTACAATTTCGAACGACAGGACGAAGAGCGAGCTGTTGAAGTTACTGAACCAGAACTGGATGACTGAGGATGAGGTAAAGCAGAAGCTGGGAGCAAAGGCGGTCGAATACCTCAAGTACATGGAAAAGATAAAATTCGTAGAATCGCAGTGGTCCAATACGCCAAATGGCCCGAAGAAGGTCTTCCACAATTACTATACGAGTATCCAGATTAACATTCTGCTGCCAACCGAAGAGGCTGGTGATGTGATATACGTTGCCTCTCTTGAAGACAGTGAAGTTGAAAATTACTGCCACAAAATAACAAAGATGATTGACGATGGCATCCAGTACATAGCTGAAATACAAGAGAAATTGCAACAGTCGCCGACGTACGTAAGGGCAATCATAAAGAGAAGCAAGCATCTCACGATAAAGGGAATGAAGGTGGAGAAAGTACCTTGATTACTGTCCTCAGGATAGGACACAGACCGGATAGGGACAAGAGAATAACAACGCACGTGGCACTGGTTTCCAGGGTTTTCGGGGCAGACAGGATTATTGTAGATAAAGTGGACGACAAACTGGCAAGGACGATTGACAACGTTACCAGGAAGTTTGGCGGAAAATTTGAGATAGGGTTTGGAAACTATATGGAGGAAATAAGGAAGTTCAAGGGTACAAAGGTCCATCTTACGATGTACGGCATGCCCCTTGAAAGTAAGATAAAGGAAATCAAGAAGTCTGAGGATATAATGGTAATAGTTGGGTCGGAGAAGGTCCCCAGGATTATCTACGATGTTTCTGATTTCAATGTTGCAGTCAAGAATCAGCCACATTCGGAGGTATCTGCCCTTTCCATTTTCCTGGACAGGCTAGGTAGATCAAAGGAGCTGAATGGTGAACTGAGGATTATTCCTGAGGAGAGGGGGAAGAGGGTCCTTAGAATACCTGGGAGGGATGAATGCATTGCCTTGCTGGAAAAATACGGAGCAGACGAGAGGCTGAAGAGGCATTCCATTATGTGTAGCAGGGTTGCACTCAAGATTGGGGAAGGCTGCAATTCGGATGCACGCCTTCTGGAGGCGGGTGCGCTCTTGCATGACATAGGGAGAACGGTTACCCACAGCATATTTCACGGTGTCGAAGGGTACAGGATTCTAAAGAGGGAGGGGATGGACGAGACTATAGCAAGGTTCTGCAGTACTCACGTAGGTGCAGGGTTGCTGAAGAGCACCGCAAGGAAGTTGAAACTTCCAGACCAGGATTACATTCCCAGGACCATTGAGGAGAAGATTGTCTGCAATTCAGATACACTGCTCAACGGGGACAGAGTAGTGAAGATTGAAGAGATAACTGAGGACTACAGGAGAAAGGGTCTCTATTCTGAAATTCCTAGACTGAAGCGTCTTTATTCGTATCTTGAAGATAAGTGCGGATTCAGTATAGACGAGCTGATTAAGCTTAATGAGCAGTAACATCTTTAACTCAGAGGAAATTTAGTCCCGTGAAGATAGTTTCGACTAGCAATTCAGAGGGGCTCTCTTCAAAGATATCATCCATTCTTGACGTACCTCTTGCGAGGATCAGCAGGAGGAGATTTGCAGATGGGGAGTTATACGTAAGGTTGGAAGAACCTCTAGATGAAGCCATACTTGTAGGTAGCACTTATCCTGATTCTGGCATAATAGACATACTCCTAACGGCCGATGCGTCCCTTAATGCGGGAGTGAAGAAACCCATCCTTCTGATCCCCTACTTTGGTTATGCAAGGCAAGACGCGATGTTCCAGCCGTACGAAGCGGTGAGTGCGCGAGTTCTCTCGAATCTTTTCAAAGAGAAGTTCGAGAAGATTTTCGTCATAAACATGCACTCGCCGGAAGGCATGGCCTTTCTCGGGAAGAAAGGGGAGGAGATTAGGGCCGAACCCGTGATTGGCAAGAAGGTGAAGGAGGATGGGAATGACCTGGTAATTTCGCCGGACGACGGGTTCAAGGAGGAAGGTGAGAACATATCAAAAGTTGCGGGGCTGGATTCCATCTACCTGAACAAGAAGAGGGTTTCTGATACGAAAGTAGAAATCACCATACCTGAGGGAATAAGTGTAAGGGACAAGGTAGTTGCACTAACTGATGACATGATCTCAACTGGCGGGACAATTCTCGAATCTTCCAAAGTTCTGAAACAAAATGGTGCCAAGGCGATAAATGTTTACTGCGTGCATGGTCTCTTTGTATCAGGTACCTCTAAGTATGCAGGGTTTGTGGACAGCATATCGACCACCGATACCGTCGAGGGGCCATTTTCGAAAATGACCGTTTCCGAAATAGCAGCTTCAAGTCTCAGAAAGTATATATGACCCTGAGCCTCCAGAGGTTTAATTCCAAGGAAGCTCCAGGATGGATGCCTCTAAGGAATTTATTTTGATGTCAGTTCAAAGAGTTTGCCCAGTCTCTTGACTCCTTCCACGATGTTTTCGTTTGTGCTGTATGTGAAGTTGAGTCTCATGGATTCATGGTTGTCCTCATCAGGGTAGAATGCAGACCCGACTACGTATAGCACCTTCTGTCTTACTGCCTCATCGAACATTTTGTCTGTATTTGCGCCCTTCCTGGTAACCCAGAGGAACATTCCACCGTTTGGTCTTGTGAACTCTACATCCTTTGGGAAATAGTTCTCGAACGATTCTATCATGAGGTCTCTCTTCTGCTTGTAAAGTTCGATTATCTTAGGAACCTGCTTGTCCATGTAGCCTCCTGAAACGTATGCTTCTGCGATATACTCTGAAAGGGTGCTTGATGCGAGATCAAGGGCCTGTTTCGCAATGTTCAGTTTTTCCTTCACATCCGAGGGTGCAACTACATAGCCAAGTCTCATGCCAGGCGATAGAACCTTGGAAAAGGTGCCAAGATATACCACATCCCTATCCATTGACCTTAGGGTCGGAACATGGGCTCCTGCAAACCTCAGGGAGCCATAAGGATTATCCTCAATTATTGTGATTCCCCTCTCACTAGCTATCTCTAGCAGTTCTTTCCTCCTCTCCAGGCTCATGGTAATTCCTGTTGGATTCTGGAAATTTGGAATTACATAGATGAATTTGGGGTTTGGATATTTCTTCAGAGTTTCCCTGAGTAAGTCCATCCTCATTCCGTAATGGTCCATCTCGACCCCAACAATTTTGATCCCAGATCCATGAAGGGCAGATATTGTTCCAACGTACGTAGGAGCTTCAGTTATCACATACTCCCCAGGGTTGGCGAATATCTTCCCTAACATGTATAGCGCTTCCTGGGACCCGGTGGTCTGGATAATGTCAGTGGGTTCGGATTTTATGCCCTCTTTCTCCAGGAGCATCTTTGAAAGCGCGACATTAAGTGAATCCAGTCCTTCAGTAGCCCCGTATTGCAGCATCTTCTTCCCATTTTTTGATAATTGTTCGTCGAAAATCTTCCTTATGTCCTCTATAGGGAAAGATTCAGGATTTGGGAGGCCCCCTCCGAATGAAATTATATCAGGTTGGTTGGCAACTTTAAGTAGCAGTCTTATTGCAGAAGGTTTCATCGAATTAGCTAAAGTAGAAAACTGTCTCCTGATTGGTGTATTAACCGACATAGACAAGAATCGGTTCGAAAGGTAAAAAGGTTTTGAAATGTCTAAGGGCCATGCAAATTTTATAATAATTTCCAGGTACAGGCCATAAGAAATGACCCACTAGATGACAATTTCTTCCTCCTCTATTCTTCTCTTATGAACGCCAAGGTCTGATGTATTAATAACCGCTTTATCAAATAAAACTGTCTTTTCCATTCCAGATTGAAGGGCAGCTACAACCCGGCCTATTGCATCTGCCTTCATTATGCCACTCCCGCTGGAACCAGTTGCAACTATGATGTTCTTGTCCTTAAAAACGTAGTGAGTTTTGTCAATTGTATTATTGGCATAATATCCTGCCCACATTGAGCTTATCTTAGATCCATCAAGCTGAGGGAGGTAGGATATAATTACCGGGAACAGGCTCCTTTCATAAAATTCCAGTTCTGGCGCGGGGTCAACTGAAATAGAATAATCCCTGTTGTACTCGTCTGCTATCGTCACCCAAATTGATTTACTATCTGGATCTGGCCTAAGAACGATTTCATGTGAGGGGAGAATTGTCAACGGCATAACAGTCTGTCCATTTATGAAGTTTTTCTTCAGCAATTTCTCCACTCCTTTGCCAGTAATCTTGAAGACCTGTCTCTTTTTCCCTCTTGTGTGTCCGTCTATGCCTGTCCTGTCAAGCAGCTGGTCCGTCCATACGTCTGTGCAGAATATGAACTCTTTTGCACGGAATTCCCCTCTATTTGTATCTATCGTCTTCAACAGAGTCTTCTGCCAGACGAATGGTTCTCCTGGATAATTCAATGGGTCTATCGGTTGAAGCAATGGGGATTTCACGTTTGTTCCAAATAGGAAATCTACTTCCATCCGACTGAGCTCATTTGCGTAGTACGAGCATATATTCTCTGGAGCAAGAATACCGCACTCTAGTCCCAGAAGGCCTCCATCCACGTTTGATAGATTCATAACAGAGACCTCATGTTCATTTAACTTAGTCCTAAAACCTGCTTCTATGAGTGAATGTTCGCTGACGTACCTTGCCATTCCCCTTTCAGTGAAACCCCTGAAAGCAGGATTATCCAGGAATTTTCTGTCCCCAAGGAACAGGTATCCGTTGAAGCGCATGCCAAGGTCAAATCCCTTTACGGTCTGGACGTACCTGTAGAATTCTATTGTGGATTGAGTTATCTTTCTGTTGACGTCTGAAGTGAACAGATTCCTGAATGCAGCTGAGCTTTTTGCGGTATTCCCCTGACAGAAAGTCGGGTTCCTGTCAAGAACTGCTATCCTAAGTTTGGGGTTGCTCCTCTTAATATAGAAAGCAGAAGCGAGTCCAGTGATGCCCGCTCCAATGACTACCACATCAAACTCTTTCACAGCGACTCAAGAATTGGTAAACATATAAAATATTCTCTTGTCTTGATGCACCTGTTGCAGATGCCTGACGAAATGCTAAGGCCAGGTCATCTGTTCCAGGAGCTCCCTAACAATTCTTGTCGCGGATTTCCTTTTGAATTTCAGTCCTTCCTCCAGTGCTTCACCAACGGTATCCATGTTCTTGGGGGCAAGTCCTCTCATTGTGACTTCATTCACGCCTACCCTTCCTACACTGTCTACAAGTATGTTGGCGCTCTCGAGTTCCCTTGATATTTGAGGGGCATTATCGTAATCAAGAAGGAACATGGCGCTCTCTGAAACCTCAGGCAGGTTTGCAAGTCTAACGCCCCTTTCCTTGAGGGAGTTTACAAGGCTCTTTCTGTTCTCAAGGCACATTTTCCCATAATTTCTTTTAAGCAGGTATTCCAGGGAAATGCCAAGGGCAGCTATCCTTGAGAGATGGAAATTATCATAGTAATTCCATATTGGGCTGCTCTTGACCTTCTCCTCAAACTCCTTCTTTCCAATGATGAGTCCACCCTGTGGTCCAGGAAAATTCTTGTGGGTGCTTCCGTAGACTACGTCTGCATCATTGAAATCTTTCTGGAATGTACCATTGGCCAATAGGCCAAGGACATGCGAGGCATCGTATAGAATGACAGACTCTGGGAACATTTCTCTTATTATCTTCATATCATAGGAATGAAGGAATATACTGGCACCAAGAATTACGGCCTTGAAATTCCCGCGTATCCTGGAGAGCTTTCCATAGTCTATTTTCCATCCTTTCATCGGAATCTCCCTCCCTTCAAGTCCCAGAAGTGTTGGAAGAAAAGGAGGGGTGTAACCATCATACCCTCCCTTTTCCAATGGAATGTAAAGGAACTTCTCACCTTTCTTGAGAAGGCTTCCCAGCACCTGCATGGCAGCCAGGTGACCAGCAATAGGTCTCACATCTGCAAATCCGCTCCTGAAAGCCTTTCTTGCCAGATTCTCAACTTCTTCTACGAGGGCCTCCGAGTGTTTAGTTCCAGCATACGCATTATGCAGAGTCTGTTCCCTGTAATTTGAGTCAAGTACAAGCGAATATCTCTGTTCAAAATCTGAGGACAAGGCCTTGAGTGCTTTTCTTGGAATTGTGTTTTCAGAAGGTTGAAGGGCAAGTACATTTCTCCTGTATCTTTCCTGTTTCAAAATTAGGTCAGAAACCCCTGCCATGATTTGTAATGATTACGGATATTAGTGTTTTTTTACGTCCATGTCAACAACAACATGGTCATGGGAGGGTGAGTAACTCTTCACCTTCCTTACTTCAACGTCCTCAACATATTCATACTGTCCATATTTCTCATAGAGGGAGGAATAATCTCCCCTAGTGGCCAAGGAATGAAGGTGGATTTTACCCTCCTTTTTCAGGTAAAGAAGGGCTTTCTCCAGATATTTGTGGGAGTCAAAGTGACCCATTATGATCCTGTCAGAGAAGCCTCTCATGGGGATGGAGGAAGAATCTCCGAGCATAGCTACTAAATTTCTTGCTCCATTCATCCTCTTGTTAATCAGCAGGTAATGGAACGAATCGGGATTTATCTCGCATGAATATATTCTTTTGACCTTGAATGAAATGGGGATGGAAAAATAACCAATACCGGCAAACATGTCAAGGACCGTTTCGTCCCTGTGAACAATTTCAGTAAGTATGTGCCTCTCCCTTTTGTTTCCCTTTGAGAACATCACCTTTTCCGGGTCCATCTTGTAAAGTATTCCATCCTCCTTCTGGACGACTTCAGTGTGTATTCCTGATATCAGTTTGATATCAGGGATCCTTTTGTAGTCCCTTATTCCAGCGTAACCGTAAACTGCCCAGAGCTTGAATGAGGAGAGCATAAGCCTACCAAAGTATCCTTCCTCCTTAACGAACATGTCATCCCGCCTTATGATCATCGCCTTGCCGATAGACTCGTAATTTTGGTGAAATTCAGCCTTTGAAATCCCAAGTTGTCTGCTGACAACACTTACTGCGTCATTTCTCATCCGGTTCCCACCTGGCCATGTATATCCAAGTCACAAGACCGATAATCGGTACTGCTACGGATATGAGGAATGTCCTGGAGATGCCGTAGATGTCGATGAGAGAAGCAACAAAAAATGGTGCAATTATGCCGCCTATGTTCCCCCAGAAGTTCATCCAACCACCTACAAAGGAAGAGCTGTTTTCCCCTCCCAGCCTCGTTGATAGGCGCCAGGAGGCAAGCAATATTGGATCTAGGAAGAAGAGGGAGACAATTACGAACGCCAGGAACATCAATGAGCTTCTGGACACGGCCATTCCAACCAAAGTGATGGCTATAATTCCGTACGCAATCTCTGACAATAGTACGTCCCTGTTTATTTTGTCCATGAAGAGGCCAAAGACTAGTGAACCGACTGCCATCAGTACCCAGGGGAGCGGTCCATATAGAAGGTTGTTAGATTCGATGGCGAACCTTTCTTTGAGAAAATAAGGGTACCACGTGAAGATCATGTAGAAGAAGTAATCATAAACCAGGAAGGAGATTCCGAACATCATGTACCTCTTTCCAAGTAGAGCAGACCACCTGACCTTTTCTTGGGAGCTTGTGTAACTCATCCTAAGCAGTAGCAGTATGATCCCTGCAGCAATCCCGACAAAGCCGAAGAACAGGAAGGGGAGAGCTACGTCAACTCTCATGTAGTAGAGGCCGAGTGTAACAAAGGGGATTAACGCGGGGGAGAGGTCTCCCACAGCAGTTACTATGCCAGATGCCCTTGCATACTGGCTGTCCTTGAAGAATAGCCTAGTTAGGAAAATTACGGATGGGAATATAGGACCCTGTGCAAGTCCCATGAAAAAGGCTATTACTATTGCAGCGACAAATGATTTTGTAATCGGCAGGATGAGAAACAGGATCGACCACGCGATGAGAGAAATCCCTATTACCTTTGATGGGCCGAAGCGCCTTGCTATCCTTCCGCCGGGTATCTGGAATATAGTGTAACCTACGTAGAAGGAAGAGAATAGGAAAGAAAAAATTACTGTCGAAGTGAGCAGGTAATTTGCCATGAGCTGGTTGTACAGGGTTGACATCACATATCTGTCCCCTAATGCGAGGAACCCAGCGAGGGAGGCAAATACTATGGCCGTGACCTTTCCATTCATACTATTCCATTTTCTTTGAGTTTCTCTGGGAGGTAAGTATCAGTGACGAAATCAAGGCCATACTTGGCGAGGGCCTGTTGCTCGGCCTTCTTTCCAAGTTTCAGCATCGTCTCAATCTCCCCCTTCCAGAATGGTATGTTGAATCTTGGATCCTCAAGCTCAGACTGAAGCGCCTGGATGTCCTTGTCAGTCAGCTTGTCCGTAGGGAGGTCGTACCTCAATATGTCGCTTGCCGTGATCCCGATAAATTCGGAAGTTGGGGTGGCGAGTATGTCAGAAATGTGAGCTGTCTTTATAGCGCCGTAGGCAACTGAAGCAAAAATCCTGAAGCTCCAAGGGTCACCATCCGTGAAAACAACTATGGGAAGACCCAGCTCTTTGTTCAGCCTGTTCAAAAGTCTCTTCGTTGACCTTGATGGCTGTCCCTTCATGTGAACGAGCAGTGACCTCATCTTTTCGTCGAACCTGTTTTCAACGAGCCTGTCAAACATACCACCTGTCTCAATCGCAAGAACGAAATCAACATCTGCAGAAACTAGGTCCACTTTCTCCTTCTCCACGTTGTAGGGTATCGTGTAGCCCCCGTCTCCCACATCGTCTCTGCAGTTGATTTTCTTCTTTTCCCCCTTCCTGTTCAATTCAGTTAGGGTGAGATTCCCGATGACAGATGCCCCACTTTCCTCAGGCCTCAGTCTCATCTCCTCTCTCAGGTAATTCGTCATTACCTCGAGGTCCTCAACCATCATGTCAGATTCGTCCTGGCTCTCGAATTTCCCGAGGTTCCACCCCTCTGAAATGTAGTACATCTCTCTTAGAGTAGAAGTCTTGAGCCCGGCTGTCATCTCATCAACGAAATCGATGATATAGAGCATCTTGAGTATCCCCTTCGCGGAATTTGCCTTAGATGCGTATCTCTTGACTGTACTGTCCCCATACTTCCAGACGGAAGACCTAGGGTCGAAGAGAATGTTTTCCTTGTTTCTTGATTTCAGCTCCACCTTCGGGATTTGCCCAGCGCTCATCTCCTGGTATATCCTTTTAACAATGTTCTCCAATTTCTCATTCATCTTTAAACACCTTCGGCAATGTGTATGCCCCAAGAAGAATGGGTTCCGGGAGATCTACATAGATCTCCGAAGAGCTCACTATCTCCCTGGAAAAGTTGAGTTTCACCTTCTGGAACGGCTTGAGATTTTTAACGCTATCAGTGAAAGTCCCCTCCCCCTTCAACACCACCTTAAAGCTGTGGGACTTCTCCGTGTAATTCTCCGCAAATAGCTCACCGTCAATTTCCCTGAATGCAACCACGCCCATGACCTTCGAAATGATTGGAGTGATGTCTGGAGGTTCGAGGTTGAGTATCTTCGAGCTTTTTGCAGCTATTTGCGGCAGTATCTGCTCTATCAACGCAAATTTTTCGGCGACTTGGCTTTTGTGGGCTTCCTTCTTCCTCATTGTCTTTATTTGCCTTGCCACCCCCCTTAGAAGCAAATCAAGGGAGTCCATTATCTCAGGTACAGTTGCTATTGCTTCCTTCGCCTCGGAGGTGAAAGGGATCTTGGTGCTCGCTACGTGAACTGCAATAACCAGTGGGCCTATTGGAAGCTGGTCTTTGACTGGTTGGGAAAAACCGTACTGGTTCCAAGCAAGGGAAGATACTGACCTTGTTATCGCACAGCTGCCAGACTGATACAGAAGTGGCACCCTGTTGGCAAATCTCAGCACCCTTATGGGGTCCTCCTTTGGAAGGTCCCCGCCATAGATGGCGATTGCTTCGACAAGGAAGGGATGTCCTGAAAAGACGAAAGGCCCCCTTACAACTGCCTGTGAAAAGTATGCCGGATGGTACTCCTTGAATGAGTTTATAGCACTCTTGAAGAGTGGCTCAGCACCTATAGGCGAAAGGCAATCTTTACGGGGTTCCATGAAGTCAGTTTCCTTTATAGCCTTCATTAATTCTTCAAAATCGTCCCTCGTAAGCTTAGAAATTTTCTTGTCCTTCAGCTTGCTTTTCTCAACTATTGACTTTGCAGTTTGCTTGGTCACGCGTGAAAATTTATCCTCAAGGACCTCCTCTATCGTCTGGTTTTCATACTCCTTGAAAATGGATACGAGTTCCCCTAGTTCTACACCGTGAGGGTGCGGCTTGACAGCTATAGGAACCTGGGGTGCTTCATCAACGCTTCTCTCTATGTCAACTGTCTTGTCCGGCAGGATGAGGTGAAATGTAGTGTGAGGGTTTGCAATAGCACTCTCCCTGACATATTCCTCCACAGACTGCTTCCCGCTTACATATTTCCCTTTGAGAACGATGGTGATTTTCAATCCACTCTTGGTATCCCAGATCTCCGGAATCTCTGAGATCTTATGGGGAGAATTCTTCTTGATGTCTATGTCTAGCACGAAATGAAATGCAGTCATTTCCCTTTCAACTTTGGTGACTATCTCAGTGGGAAAGCCGGTTGTCTTCTGGGCATAGAGGATGGCGGCTGATATGCCGAGTCCCTGCTGTCCCCTTGTCTGCCTCTCCTTGAAGAATCTTGAACCGTACAGCATTTTCCCGAATGAATTCGCAACCTCAGACCTCTCTATCCCGGGACCGTTGTCCGTGACCTCAACCCTGTACTTCTCCTTTCCAAGCTCCTCAATCTTGACTGTTATTTCAGGAAGAATTCCACTGTCCGCACAAGCATCCAGCGAATTGTCAACAGCCTCCTTTACAGTCATGAAGAGTGCCTTCTGCGGAGAATCAAAACCAAGCATCTGCTTGTTTTTGTCGAAGAACTCAGAAATGCTGACTTCCTTTCTATCTGTATCCAACTCAGTCATATCTCTACGAATTTGGGATTTATTCTGTACTTATGTATGTTTGCAGAGAGTTTCTGGAAGAAGAACCTGGCCATCTCCGGGGAATATACCAGCAGGCTTGTCAATCCCTTCGCTCCCGCTTCGATGCATCCTTCTACCGGTGCATATATGCTTGTCTTTATACCAGCACGGTTGCACATTTCATAAGCGAGGATCCCGTAGGCTCCCACATATTCCACCTTCTTCTCGTCTATAACACTCTTCAGCTTCCTTAGCCCTTTAGCACTTAGGTCATCGAAGTCTACAGACATTACGTAGAACTCGCCTACCTTATGATTGATTATTCCCTCAATGTTTGAAACCCTAACCGGCTCCCCCTTTCTGGCATTAAAATCTGCGATACCGCTTGAACCTGACCTGCTTTTCTTGCTTGCGTAGAGGATCCCCTTCTTCATGGAGAGGCTGACCCTATCACCTCTTTTCAGGTCATCCCAGGCAATGGCTTCGCAGGATGAGATAATTCCAGTGTCTTCGTAAGCATTCTCTACGAATTGGGAAATCGTGGAGAGTATCTGCTGGAGGAATGCTACCCCCTTTGGTGTTGGTGTGTTGCCGGAGTCAACGAAATTGTTCTTTTGAAGATTCTTCAGATATACCGATGCTCCCTGTGGCG
The DNA here is from genome assembly GCA_021816725.1 of Thermoplasmata archaeon. GTDB lineage: Archaea > Thermoplasmatota > Thermoplasmata > Thermoplasmatales. The sequence continues at coordinate 54,090 of JAKAXD010000003.1, read as the reverse complement.
TTATTTTGAGGTCTGTTGATATCTCCCTCAGCTTCCTCTTGCCCCTCAGCAGCTCGATTATGATCAGTGCAGATGTCAGATTTCCCTTTTCCCTGAACTCATATAAGTCCTGCATATGATCGCTCCTCATAACAGGCTTCAAACCCAGTTCAGCCTGTCAATTTCCCTGTCCTTCTTTGTCGCCTTCTTGTATTGTTTGTAGTGTTCCTTGCACAGATGGGCCTTTGTTCCTTTGGAATTCAGAGTGAATATCTTCTCAACGGATTTCCTGCCTATAGTCCTTGCTTTCGGGTTAGAACAACCTGCAACATCGCACTGCTCTTCCATGCTTATAGAAATATACACAAATTATTATCTTTGTTGATTGTGTTGTGGACCACTGAAGGCTTCTTTTGTTGGTAGAAAAGTTAAGTTTAATGAAAGGAGAACAGATGATAAGTTATGCCAGGGTCTAGATTACTTCAAGTTCCCTGGATAGTTTGTTGAACGGGATTGCCCTTTGGCCGTTAAATGAGACGGTATCCTCTATTCTTACCCCTCCCCTTCCCTTGAGGTAAATACCTGGCTCGATGGTGAAGACAGCGTTCTTCTGGATAACCTGTTTGTTGAGAGGATTTAAGTAGGGCTCTTCATGGACTGCAATTCCTAGTCCGTGACCTACCCTGTGAGTGAAGTGTTTGCCATATCCACTTTTAGTTATAATGTCACGGGCAGTTTTGTCGATGGATGCATACGTGGAATCTCTTTTGATTCCATGCAGAGCGCTTTCCTGTGCATCTTTAACAACTTCGTATATTGTCTTCATTCCTGGTTGGATTTTGTCGTATGCACAGGTTCTGGTGGTGTCCGAGGAATACCCCATATATTTTCCTCCAAAGTCAATCAGCACAATGTCTCCCGATCTCAGTTTCCTGCCTGATGGAACGTGGTGAGGTATTGCAGCATTCTCGCCAAATGCGACTATACTTTCGAAGGCCACAGATTGAAGGGAGTGAAGTTTGAATTGATATTCGAGGATACCTGCAAGCTCCATTTCTGTCATTCCTCTATGGACTTCTTCCAGTGCTTTCTCGTAGGAAAACTCAGATGACTTTATTGCCATAGAAATGAATTCAATCTCACTTTTGGTCTTTATGATCCTCAAAGAATTGAGCAGGCTATCAGAAAATTTGAATTTCTTGACTCCCATCTTTTTAAATCTAAGGACATCGGAATAGCCAATTTTGTTTTCCACAGCAAGTGTTTCAATATGACCTTTTGTGAACACTTCTGAGACACATTTGTAGGGGTTCTCTCCATCCTTCCAAGCAACAATTTCTCCCGGCCATGGCGTACCTCTTATCTGATCCTCAAGTATCATTGGGCTTACCATTACTGACCTCTCTGCAGTTATAATTACTGCAAGGAGACGTTCCATTGAATCAGCGTTGAAGCCGGATGAGTAGTAGAAGTTGTCTCCTGGAGTAAGGTAAATCCCACCTATGTTTTCGTCCGATACCCACCGTTGGAGCAGTTTAATTCTCGATTTAATTTCATTCTCAAAGTCTACCGTGGTTCTCAAACAAGATGGCTACAGCTGTATTCTATTTTATGCTTTGCAACGATTAATTTGGTTTATGTTCAAAAAAAGTTTTATAAAAGTAAGGATTGCAATATTGGGAGGGGTTAAATGAGATTATTAGCACTGGCATTGGCCCTAGTTATTATCTCCGTGGTTCCGGTAGCATTTGTCCACGGAACGGTTACAAACCAATATCCTGTACCATCTGCATCGGACAACGCTTCAACTATTAATGGTATGGTCCAGAGGGCTTTTGGTATCATTGCAGGAGTATCTGGGCTGATTATAGCCATACTCTGGGTACCGATAGCGATAGGCTATTTTTCGAAGGACATGGACAGGAAAGCGGACGCGAAGGAGAGAACAAAAGACGCGCTGATAGGTACGGTCATATTCGTGATGGCAGTGAGCGGAGTTCTCTACGCAGTGGTACACTATATCGTCGCAGGATAGAATGAAATGATCGTATGAACTTCGTTTCAATAATAGTAGATGCAATCCTGAAGGCGATAAGCTACATTGTATCAGCCATTGTGTACGTAGGCAAACCAGTCCTGGTATCTCTTTACAGCAACTTCATATCTAAATATCTTCTCGCTCCACAGTATGCATTTCCAAACATAGTCAGCGGTAGTGTCGGTGAGGGAGTGAGGTCGCTCTACTACTTCATCATGTTCAGCATCTATGACCCATTACTCACCATTATACTCATAGCACTGGGTTTGCTCATTCTGCTTAATAGCAGCATCCAACTTGGGATGGATTTTAAGAACATATGGATCAAGATATTGCTTCTTCTTGTCCTGTCTAACATATCCTTCTTCCTCTTCCAGGATCTCCTCTATGTGGGTTCATTGCTCTACACGCAGCTTTGGAATTATGGGGTTCCTTATCACAACTTCTCTTCTGGCTCAAATTTACTTATAGGCCTGCAAATTGGCGGTGGATCTGGCTCCATTGTAAGCCTCCTAATACTTGTCATCTTTGTCTTCCTCATGCTTTACCTTTTACTTTTTCTTTCCATGAGAGCAGCTATCCTTTACACTTTCCCACTACTCGCTCCGATCTTCACTTTGCTCATCCTGATACCTAGGACAAAGGAAATAGGAGAGAGGGTTTGGTTTCTATTCCTGGACTCACTTTTTGCGCCAATAATAATGTCCATTCCCCTGATACTTTCAACTTACGTCAGGAACAATAGCGTACTTGTCCTAGGATTCCTTGCATTAGCCGATGCAGCCCCTACGATGCTCGCCATGAGCCAGTCCTCTAGGTCAGCAACAAACTTCCTCGGAAGATCAGTGGGAAGGGGAGTAAACTCTTCAATGGGATACATAACTAAGAATGTAAAGGGAGCAGAGATGATAGTTAAATCCATCCCAGCTCCCGGTGAAACTGGGGCTGCAAACGTATCGCCTGAAACAGGTTCTATAAGACAGTTCAGTCCACTTAACTCAGGGAATGGCACAAGTTCCTCCCTCTTTTTCAAGGTGAAAGAGTAAATGGTTAGGCTGGTAAAATTCCAGACTTCTTCAATCAGAATAGGCCCGCTTGAAGGCTCCGCCCTCTACAGGATAACCCTCGTCACCCTTGCAGTACTCATATCGATATTCTATCTTGGTTCATACGGCTTCCTTTCGCTCATACTGGTTCCTATGTTCTCCATAAGGGTTCAGCACGATTATGTGGACGAATACATATTGAAAAAATTAAGGGGAATAACAGTTTCGACTCTCTTTCCTCTGATCACAGAAAGGAAGGCCGCATATGAAATCTTCGGAACAAACTACGGCCTATCTGAACAGCAGGACAGGGTCATAATAGATGCGTGGACTTCAATCATAGATACGTTTTCAGAAGATATGACAATCATAAAGCATCCTTATAGAGTTCCACTTCAAAGATTCATTAGGGGGAATGAGGAATACGATTCTCTTTTCTCAGGTCTAAACTGTTTCGCCGATGCTTATTTCATAACGATCCTTAAAGAGAGGTCTGACGACTTTGAAAGAACGCTTAGAAATTACGGTATACCCTTTTCGAAGTTGGCGGAAAATGAGGCAAGTGCTCTAAATGACATCATATGACAAGAAACTCACCTCTGTCATCCAAAAGGAATGGTACTACATTAATCACGGATCCGCCCACTCATTCCTCTTCACTAGGGACTTCCCCTTCGAAATTGATCAAAAATTCAAGCTCAAGATCTCGGCAGAGCGGGATAACGTAGGGGAAATTGTCAGGATACATCCTGTAGAGGAGAATTCGGCATGGAATATCATAACAAGGGAGTTTGGAAGGAGGAGCCTGAGGTTAATCGACCACGAAAGAATGAATGACAGAAACGTAGAATCAAACAAGCTGACGGTGCAGAACATAGTCAGCCTGAAGGAAGGGGTTGCATCCGGTAAATCCAAGCTTTTGAAATTTTCCAGTGCCTATTTTGTAACAGGGGAAGCGGACAAGGTACTCAGGACGAAGAAGGAATTGCTTGAGGACCTTAAGAAAATAGGTGTCAAGGCTGAGAACAAGAGATTTTCTGACGTAAGGGTCAGGAACAAGATCATCGGGGGTCAGCTTGATGGCGTTTACCTGGACCTAAATTCTGTTTCAAACATGATACCTATCAATCATGGATACTTGTTTCAGGAAAATGGGACTTTCTATGGAACCTGCGAGATAACTGGCGCACCTGTTTTCATGGATAGGTCCGGATTCCCTTCATCACACCAGCTCGTACTTGGAATGACTGGATTCGGAAAGTCTTTTTTTGTGAAGGCGACAATGTTGAGAGAGAAGGTCACTAGAAATGTCAGCCTGAAGATCATAGACCCTCTCGGTGAATATGGGAACGTTGCTAAGTCGGTCGGGATGCAGACGATTGACCTCATCAATCAGGAAATGAACATGTTCGCCAGAGTCCAATTTCTCGCAATCAAGGAGAATGTGGATAGAACGCTGGCACTACTGCTTACTCTCTTTGACCTGAACAACGAGGACAGCGGGATACTTGATACGGGGCTGACTAAAATGTACGAGCAGAACGAAAATCTGGACTTCTTGAAGAACTACGTGAAATCTAGGGGAGCAGAAACATACAACAAGATTTCCCCGATATTTGAGGGATCACTCAAGAAGTTCTGTTCTGGGAAGAACCCAAACTTAACAGGTGATGTCAGGATAGACTTGAAGAATGTTCCTAAGAAGCTTTTGCCATTCTACATGCTTCTATCCCTTGACCTTTTCATGAGAAGCGAGGAAGAAAGCCCCGTGAATTTAGTGATAGACGAAGCGCATTATCTACTCCAGGAAAGGGTGATCACTTCAGTGGAGCGTTACATAAGACACGCAAGACACAGCAGGGTTTCCCTCATATTCATCTCTCAATCGGCTAACGACTTCCTGAAATACGGGCCCTCTGTAACGATAATGGAGAACTGTTCTATTCACATCCTGTTCAGGCACCAGGTAGTATCAGACGATATGGTGAAATTCTATAATCTCGACGAAAGTCTTGCAAATTTCCTGAAATCGGGAGCAGGGTTCAATGGTAAGTATTCTACAGCACTTTTCTACTGCCCAGGTTTCACCACTATCCTACGTTTCCAGTCCAGCAGGAAGGAGATGGAGAACATAGATGGAATTCCTGAAAGTTGAAACGATCACCCCTTTAAGGGAGAATGATCCCTTTCTACTCTCCTGGATAAGGAGCGGCAGGACCATAGAGTTCCTGTTTCTGAAGAGAGAAGGAGAACACGCAAAGATTTATTCGTGCATGGGGAACGATGAATTCCTCAGGAAGGTAGGGTGGAAGTTTTCAGAATCGAGGAGTTTCGAAGGAAAGGGTAGACGGATATTCGTGAAGGGCGATTCTCATTTTCTGAAGTTTGGAACGGAAAACTATGCTGATAAGATCCTAGAACTATTGAACGAGGAGAAGTCAGGTTTTCTGATGATGTCAATAGAATCTCACTACTTTCAGTCGGTCAGGAAGGAGGCATTAAGGGAAAGGGTCATGGATAAAAAGATCAATGAAGTCAAGGGATGGAAGGTCGTCCTTGAATTCGATAACGTAAACTTGGGTGATTATCTCTCCCACATTTTCTCTTCTCCCAAGGTAAGCGCAAGGAAGGGAAGGTTCGGGCTCAGGAACCCCGTAATTGCATGGTGGGAGATCCACCAATTCATTCCTACAAAAACGCATTCCAACGACAAAGGAGATGTAAAGGTTGGTGCAACAATAAACAGGGGAGATGTTTTCATAGACTCAAGAAAGAATCCTCACACATTGATCGTAGGCTCATCTGGAGCTGGGAAAAGCTCGATGATAGTCAGTATGATGAATCACATACTCAGCAACAAGTCTGGAAAGGTAATACTGATAGATCCACACGGGGATACAGCAAAGAAAATGGAGGAGTATGATTACAAGAAATATATCATCTCTCCCGACTCTCAGAACTCATTCAATCTGATAGGCAACTGGAATGAAAAAGGGATGGCTTACAGGGTGGCAGAAGACTTTGTTTCAATACTTAGGTCCTCAAGAGAGGTACAGTACGCAGACCCGCTTGTAGGACCAAGGATGGAGGACCTGATAACAAGGGGAATCTCGTTGCTCGCCGGAGTCAAGGGGATGACACTGGTGGATTTCTACAATATTTTGAAGGATCCAGGGGTCAGGGAAGAACTGACGAGCAAAGACCAAAATGGGCAGCTTAAGAAATTCCTCGATGAACTTGGCAAAATATCTAGCGATGAGAAGGCAAGCACAGAAAGGGCAATAGGCAGACTTGTGAACGACCCAGTCGTTCGTACACTCATCTGTGATCCTGATGACGAAGGTGCCTTAATGAGAGCAATCACTCAGGCGGATCTAATAATATTTGATCTTGAGAGGAGCAGCATAGGCTATGAAGATTCAAGGCTGCTGTCAAATATCCTTACTTTGTATATGTGGATAACCATATCGACGATAAGGAAAGGTGATTACTTCCTATTCCTCGAGGAAGGGCAGGACTACCAGAGCACCCTGATAGGGGATATGCTAAGTTCAGGTCGAAAATTCGGACTAAGGATATTCTTCCTCACGACTTCGTTGAGATCTATATCGGATAATATCGGAACCCTCTTGTTTTCAAACGCTTCCAATTACATTTTCATGAGGCTTACGGAGCCAGACAGGATAAAGATAAAGGAATTTACCGGCCTTGATCTTGACCCACCAAAGGATTCGTTCGAATTTCTGCTTCTGTCCTCGTCAGGACAGGAGAAAGGGATGGTGGAGCCCATGCAGTTCTCTAATGAAAGCAGGGAATTCAGGACAAGGGATTTCGATTTCATAACAGAAAGGAAGAGGAAAGGGCTGTCCTCTGAGATAGAAGAAATGGTCATGGAGATGAAGAATAACGATTCAACGTACTTCATACTTGAAGAGTTCTGTCAAATCCTGAAGGAGTACGACAGGTCGGAAGTCATATCCACGCTGAAGGAGAAAATTGCAAGGGACAATGATATTCATTTCGTAGGTAGGATCACTATTGATTCCGGAATATTTAGGGGAAGGCACGAATGTTTTCAGGTACGTGGAAGGAAGCTTGCAGATTCAACCATGAGAAAGGATTTCAAGATCACGAGCGACTTGATTTCTAAGATATTGGAAAAGAAATGATATTTATCCATAAAGTTATTGGACAACGGATGAAGGGAGAGGTCAATGAGGGTTACCTCAATGCGTTACTTCGGTTAGAGGTAAAGAACGACTATTCGCTTGAACCAGTATCGGTGCAATTTTACAAGGAGGCAAGGGATTATCTGGAGAGATTGAAGGAGAGAATAGAGACAGAGACAGTCAAGAAGAACTCAAGGCAGATAGGAAAACTCACAAACGAATTGGAATCATCGGAAAAGTTCCTAAAGAAGATTATAGAGCTCAGAATATCAAAGATACTCAAGGCAAAGGCAAACAACGAGAGGGAGGAACTGGAGGGCAGGCTGACCCCCGAAGAACAAATATTTTTCGAGAACATAGCGAAATCAGTAAGTGAATTCTCTGCTCAGCTGGAACAGGGGGAAGTCATAATCCCCAGTAAGGAATCGGAAGAGACAAAGGAAGAAGCGGAAGAAAAGGACGCACAGGAAGAGGATGAAGAAAAAAATGTGGTAATATATATCCTCGAGGATATCAAGGGCATTTCAATAATGGGGAAACCAGTCAATCTGAGAAAAGAAGATATCGTGACTCTTCCTATGAAGTATGCCAGCATTATAGTCAAGCAGGGCATGGGGAAGATACTAGAGGGAAAGGAGGTCTGAACTCCACCCCTCGTAGGGTGACATTGCGCCATGGAGCAAATGGAAGTTTAAAGACAAGCCTTATTTCCCTCTACAATTTCAATCTTAAAAATCAACAAGTTCTGGAGAATCAGGAAAATGGCTAAGAATAGACAATAAGAAATCTATATATACGGAGTGTTGTTATGGTTCTTTTGCTCATTATGCACCCTGTGAAATAGAGTCACAGGGGAAGGACTGAAATCCATTTTGGATTAATGAAGGTCAGCAAAGGGTTAGAAAGAGATGGATTGTTACAGTACGCAGGCCACTTGATGGATGGCTCGGCTCGGGCACCGATGAAGACCGTGCCAAGCTGCGATATGCTTCGGGGAGGCGCAAGGAGCCTTAGATCCGAAGATTGTCGAATGGGAATTCCTGTCCCGCAAGGGACATTCTCGAAAGAGAAGAGGAACCCCGGGAATCGAAACATCCTAGTACCGGGTGGAAAAGAAATCAATTGAGATGCCGTTAGTAAGGGCGACCGAAAGCGGCGAAGGGCAAACCGAATAGCCTCTCAAAAGAGAGGAAAGATGTGGAGTTTGGAGTCAGGCTAATACCCTGGATAATAAGTTCAAGTTTCTGGAAAGAGACACCTTAGAGGGTGATAGTCCCGTGGACGAATTTATCCGAGTTACAAGCTTGAATTTCCGGAGTACCGTGCGTCGGTTATCGCGCGGGAACATGGGTCTCACTAAGATCCAACCCTAAATATGTCCCGAGTCCGATAGCAAACTAGTACCGCGAGGGAAAGCTGAAAAGTAGCCCGAAAGGGTGGTGAAAAGGACCTGAAACCAAGTGGCTATTAACTGGCAATGCGTGAAAGAAATGAAGTTTTTAACTGATCAGCGTGTTGCCGTCCGTGTTGAAGAACGGGCCAGGGAGTTCTAATCAGCGGCGAGGTTAATTCCTTTATGGAAGGAGCCGAAGCGAAAGCAATAAGCCCGCACCGCAAGGGAGGGGCGACGTGAGCTCGCGTGAAGTCGCTGGTGGGAGACCCGAAGCCGGTCGATCTAATCTTGGGCAGGTTGAAGCCTAGCGAAAGCTGGGTGGAGGACCGAGCAGGTTCTGATGTGCAAATCGTTCTGTTGACCTGAGATTAGGGGTTAAAGGCTAATCTAGGCCGGTAATAGCGGGTTCCCCTCGAGACTACCCGCAGGTAGACCTGAGCAGAGGCGTCTGGTGGCGTAGAGAAATGTATAGGGCAAGCTAACCCGAAAGGGTTGGCCCTCTTAACAAACTCCGAATCCGCCAGAGCCGTAGAAGCTTGGTGCTAGGGGATCGGGATAAGCTTGATCCCCGAGAGGAGAAGAATTCAGACGAAGGTTAAGGTCCCTAAGTTATGGTTAAGTGTAAACTAAAGGATGTTTGCGACCCAAGACAGCTGGGAGGTTGGCTTAGAAGCAGCCATCCTTCAAAGAGTGCGTAATAGCTCACCCGTCGAGGTTGCAGGCTCTGAAGATGGACGGGACTAAACCATACACCGATACCTTCGGACACCGAAAGGTGATTCGGTAGAGGGGCGTGCTGCCGGGGCAGAAGTATCTTCGAAAGGAGGTATGGACCCGACAGTATCGTGGATCCTGGCGAAAGTAGCAGCATAGAGTCGTGAGAATCGACTCCGCCGAAAGGGCTAAGGGTTCCTCGGCAACGATCGTCAGCCGAGGGTTAGCCGGTCCTAAGGTAATCCCTAACTCGAGATTACCGAATGGGAAAACGGTTAATATTCCGTTGCCTCAACTGTTCTGTCTCAGCAATGACATTTAGGGATAGGTCGAGTAATCCCGTCAGATTATTTTTGTCCATACATCGATGGAGTACCGTAATGGTGAGAAGTCGATAAAAGGACACAAGCTGCCCTTGTGGTGGTTCGGCCAATTCCTTGAATCCGTGAAAATTTGCTGAGAGTCAAAGTTGAGTCCGTACCAAGAACCGACACTGGTGCCCCTGGGTGAGAAGCCCAAGGCGTATTGGACAAATCTTCGCGAGGGAACTCGGCAAACTAGCTTCGTATCTTCGGTAGAAGGAGTGCCTAGTCCTTGAAAGACTAGGTCGCAGTGGCTAGGGGACTCCGACTGTTTAACAAAAACACAGATCGCAGCGAGCCCGAAAGGGTGTGTATTGCGGTTGAAGCCTGCCCAGTGGCGGTACCTGAAAACCCGGTTCAACGGGGAGAAGGGCCGCTAAACGGCGGGGGTAACTATGACCCTCTTAAGGTAGCGTAATACCTAGCCGCTTAATTGGCGGCTTGCATGAAGGTCCAACGAGGGTCCCACTGTCCCCGCGATGAGTCCAGTGAAATCGATGTACTGGTGCACAATCCAGTCTCTCCCACGTGAAAGCGAAGTCCCCGTGGAGCTTTACTGCAGCCTGTCGCTGTGATATGGTCCTAGGTGTGTAGAGTAGGCGGGAGCCGTCGAAGGATGCTCGTCAGGGTATCTGGAGGCAACGATGAAACACCGCCCTTCTGGGGTTATGTCACTAACCTGGTAAAGGGACACCGATAGGTGGGCAGTTTGGGTGGGGCGCCACGCCCTCGAAAAGATAACAAGGGCCCCCAAAGGTTGGCTCAGGAGGGTCAGCAATCCTCCGTAGAGCGTAAGGGCAAAAGCCAGCTTGACTGGTTCACTCACAATAAAGGAACCAGATGCGAAAGCAAGGCCTAGCGAACCACCCAGTCCTCCTTAGTGGGGGCGGGTGATAAGAGAGAAGTTACCCCAGGGATAACTGAGTCGTCGCCGGCAAGAGTTCATATCGACCCGGCGGTTTGCTACTTCGATGTCGTCTGTTCCTATCCTGGCGGTGCAGCAGCTGCCAAGGGTGGGGCTGTTCGCCCATTAAAAGGGATCCTGAGATGGGTTCACTACGTTGCGAGACAGTAGGGTTGCTTCTCCGTGGGAGTGCAATGATGCCTGAAGGGAAGGAGCCTTTAGTACGAGAGGAACGGGGCTTCGTGGCCTCTAGTTTACCGGTTGTCTGACAAGGCATTCGCCGGGCAGCCACGTCATATGCGGATAAGAGCTGAAAGCATCTAAGTTCGAAACCGTCCCTGAAAAGAGGCATCGTCATCAGATCTCTCCTAAAAGAGGAGTTTGATAGGATCGGGATGTAAGCGTCAAGCCGCAAGGCGAGACGTTGAGTCCGCGATTACTAACGATCGAAAACCTGTATAATCCGTCAATCTAGCCCTTGCTGATATATGAGCACTTTTTTTGTTATGGAAATTTGATGCGTAATTTCAATGTTCAGGTTTTAGGAAATTCAATTGGTGATTTTCCCGTCGATATTCCAAATCTGATTCTTTCAGAAAAGATATGTTACAATAAGAAAGGTAGGGTGGCATATTTCATTTGTATCGTAGAGATTAGCATAGAGTTATTCGGTAGCAAAGGAGCGGTCCAGATTATCGTTGCTTTTTTAAATGGACTACTTAAAAATTCTACTGTTCCTTCATTATATGCTGTTTGGGAGAATAATACAACCTTTCTACTTATTTAAGTCGTAAGCTGGAACTTAACGTTCATGTTTTGAACATTTGGCCCATTCTACCTACCTCCTCTGTAGATAGAGATACTTCCACACTTTCAACATTCTCCTCAAGTTGTTCAATTCTCGTGGCCCCTAGTATCGGGAATAGATATCTACCCCTGTTTATTAGCCATGCAAGAGCCAGCTGGGACATTGTTATCCCCTTGGATGCGGCAATCTCCTCGAATTTTTTCAGGGCCTCCTTGTTGTTCTCATGCAGCCAGTACCCTTTGTAGTTGCCACCATCTGATTTCTTCCTGGAAAACCACTTTTCGTATTCAAGTCTAGAATCCTTCTTGTCTCCCCTTAGATATCTTCCGGCAAGAACACCCTGTGCAAGAGGGCTGTATATCATGGAAGAAAGTGAATTGTCCTCTGCAATCTTTATGTTGTTCTCCTCAAGTTCCCTTTCCAACAGGTTGTATTTGTCCTGAATGAAGGTTGGTGGCTCAAGTGCAGAGAAATATTTCAGATTAAGGAATCTGACTATGTCCAGTGCAGAATGGTTTGAAATCCCGTAATGCAGTATCAAGCCTTCCTCTTCTAGCAGATTCATCGTCCTAGCAGTCTGTTCTATGCTAGTGTCTTCGTCAGGCCCATGGATTATGTAGAAGTCTACATAGTCCATCTTTAGCCTTTCTAGGCTCATCTGGATGGACTTCTTTATGTGTTTCCTGTTTGCCCCAGAATTGTTTAAAAGAGGGCCAGTCCTGCCCATAACTTTAGTAGAGACTACATAACTTTCCCTGTCGTACCCTTTCAATGCCTCGCCTAGGATTTTTTCTGAAGTTCCAACTCTTTCATAGTCTGGCGGATTAGCCTCCCTTTCGTAAACACCTCGGTAGACATCTGCGGTATCAAAGAAGTTTATTCCTAAGTCGTATGCTCTCTGAATCAGCTTTATGGATGCCTGTTTGTTCACCTGTCTTCTTCCATTAGCCATATGATTTGGGAGGTACCAGGTTCCAAAAATCAGTTCAGAGACTTTGATTCCAGTCTTCCCAAAGCTCTTGTATTTCATGATTGAGTTAGGTTGAGGTTATTCATATTCTTTAAGGTTTAAAAGAAACTGACAAATGCTAGCGAGATAGAGTCGGTATGGTTGATAGCAGAGTTGATCCTGCAAATAGGTTAATATTATATTGATAATAACGAAACACAGCGGGGGTTGTCGAGCTTGGTCAAAGGCACTAGATTCAGGGTCTAGTCTCGTAGGAGTTCGAGGGTTCAAATCCCTCCCCCCGCATCTTTCATTGAATTAGTATCGCTTTAAAGTTGAATTAGACCACTGAATTACAGGATAGACCTACAAATGTCCCCGGATAAAACGTTCCGAATGTCTGATACGTAAAGCTGAATTTCGGATCAAGATAAGTGCAAATGAACTGTCCTCAATACTCGATGACATTTTCCCCTTAAACTCCAAATACGTCGCTATAAATCCATAGCTTCAGGAAAGTGTTCAACGATTGAAGATTTCCGGGCACATAACAAGGCCGTAGTAGAAGTCAATGAGTAAAATTTTACGGCGCTAGCGTGCATTCATTAGTTCTACATACCTGAGAACTGACCTGACATTTGCGGGAGTGATATTCACAGGACAGCATTTTCTAAGTGACACATCCATTTTTCATCACAGCAATGTCGTCATTTTTCACAAGGGTAGTTATTTCTTCTTCCCCTCGGCCTTCAGTTTATCTTCAACGTACAGTTTTAGTGCTACCGCATTGTTGATTTCCTCTGTCTTTGTCGAATAAAGGAAAACCACATCTCCATTTCTGCAAATTTCGAGAAGTTCCTTTGTCAGGGGATTCTTATCAAGCTCCTTGAAGTATCTAATCTTGAAATCATTCCATTTTTTCGGATCGTGAGAATACCACTTTCTAAGCTCATCGGAGGGGGCGATGTCTTTCATCCACGCATCCAGCCGGATCTTCTCCTTTGATATCCCCCTTGGCCACAATCTGTCAACAAGGATCCTGTACCCTTTTTCTTCAGTCGACTGACCATAGACCCTGGAAACACTTATCATAACAGAATGTAGATGCATACAGATAAAAAATTTTCTTGGTTGGGTTACAGACATCTGTGAACGGTATGGGCTTTTAGCAAGGAAAAAGTTATTAAGTTGGCTTTAAGTTATTATATGTGGACTCCGGTATTTCTCTAAGTATAGTTACTGCAACATTAAATGAAAGGGGGAATATATCACAACTAATAGAGAGAGTCCACAATGTGCTTCCCAAGGTCCCATATGAGATAGTGGTCGTTGACGACAACAGCAGTGATGGAACTTCAGAACTCCTCGAGAAGATTTCTGGAAGAGACAGCTCGCTCAAGGTGATAATCAATTCACACAGAAATGGCCTACTGAGCTCTAATTTGAAAGGATTGAAGGAATCTAGTGGGCAAATAAAGTTGGTTATGGATGCCGACCTTCAGCATCCTCCCGAGCTTATCCCGAACATGATAAACAGGATCAGAGAAGGAATTGATGCTGTTGTCATGAGCAGATTTGTAGATGGGAGCACTACCAACAAGAGGAACCCCTACAGGACTTCTGCTACATCTATGGCAATATCCCTATGCCACTTAATCGTCCCGCAAACAAGAAATTTCAGGGACCCAATATCAGGCTTCTTCGCTATTAGCAATAAAGTTGTGGTTCCATACGAGAGGCTTTTCACCAGCTTGGGAAATCGCAGGGGTTACAAGATCCTTATTCCAATAATTGCAAACAATGTAGACAAGCAGTTTGTTGAGATGCCATATTATTTCGATTCTAGGCACTGGGGGGAATCAAAGATTGGCAGGGAAAACCTCCTGATACCTAGATACATCACTGAACTCAGTCAGTATCGTAGCCTGTTCAAGGAGAATGCAATCTGAATGGAAACAGCAAGGGATAGAAAGATAAGGGAGGCGAGGGAGTTCTTTTCCAGGATCAACACAAGGAACTCCCTCTTCATCGGAATAAGCGGTTCAGTTTCCTACGAGCCAAGGGAGGATGACGACATAGACATTTTCCTTATAGCAAAGACGAACAGGTTGTGGACTTCCATACTCGAGATCCTGCTGTTCAGGAGGATTTACCGTTTCAACGATCTATGTTTATCCCTATGCATGGACGATGCTTATGCCGTCCCTTACTTCACCAATCTAAAGGACGGGTTAGCCGTAAGGGATTCCACTAAGGTCATACCGATCTCAGGTGAGCCATATTTCAACACCCTCATAAGAAGGTCAAGTCTTATATTGAAAAGATTGAATGAAAAGGAGCAAAAGGCGGCGGAGAACAGGTCAATGAAGAATCCACTGTTCAGCCCAGTTGAACTCCTTTCTTTTGTTTTTGTGGCAACCTGGATAAACATAAGAGCCATTGTGGTAAGCAAGTTCAATCCGAAGAGGGGAGAGGGAATGTTCAACACGATATTCTCCCTTCATTCATGTTATTTCGATACAGAGAAATACAAAGTCCTAAACGAAAGATACCTGAAGAGCGAAGCGTATACAGAATGATGCAACTGCTCAAGCGATCCCTAATTCTGCAAAATTACAAAATCTATTGATAAGAGAGTTCCCCCAATTCAGTAACTTCATCTTGAAAATATAGTATTCTTAAGAAAATCTAACTGCCTGCCCTTGATGATCAGGATCATCGTTACTATTACGCTTACTGCAAAAGCGCCTACCAGGGGGAAGATGAAGAGATTTGAGGATGTTATCCACGTCCTAATGGATTCCTGTTGACCTAGTGGAGAAGAGAAATAGTTGAACGAAAGGCTCGGGACAACAAAATATGCAAATGAATATGTAAGAATCACGAAAATGAAAGGATATACGGAGAATACCATATAATTCCAGAGGTCCTTGTTGATCAGGAACAGCGGGATTAGGACAATGAGATATTGTGGATCGGCATAATTGTATGTAAGGAAGAAGAACAGGAACTCCAGGATTACATAATTGACAACACTCCCCCTCTTGTAATAGTATACAACACAGATTACAACCAGAAAAGGGAGGAAGAGGTAGAGGAATAGCGGAGGGAAATGTTCAACACCAAGTCTTGAAACAATGACCTGCCATGACAATCCCTGTGCATTGAAAATTCCATTGAAAGTTGGGACGGACCTGCTGTAGATCATTACTTCCATTTCCTGTACAAAGTTACCCGAAAAGAAATAAATCAACAATGCAGGTAACGAAGAAATCACTGCTATTCCCAGGTCTCTGAGCCTATGTTTGCTCTCTATCAATATGAAAGGGATTATGAAAACGGGGAATATCTTTACCCAGAAACCTAGGGTGGATGCAAGCATGGCCAGACCACTTCTCCCCTTCACCATGTAGTATACTGACAGCACCATGAAGAAGGCTGCGATTACGTCAAGTTGCCCCCATACAACACCTATCAGTATCACAAACGGATTGAGGAGCCACAGTTTTGTCAGGTTATACTGTAGTTTGAACTTCATTACTAGAAGGTAGTAGACTCCTAATACGGACAAGATCATAGGAATCTTGGCAAGAAGGTAATAGACAGGAAGGGAGCCTGGAACAAAACCCAGCCAAGCATCATAGTAGTTTCCTAATCTCACCTCTGGAAAGATAAGCGACGAAGGATTTGGGATAGGGGTATGGGTCAGCGTTCCAGACAGGAAATCTGATACCGCAGACCAGATAAGGTAGTATGGCGGATAAGTCCACTTTAACGTCCCCGGCAAATTTGCAGATTTTATGAATGGGTTCACTCCTGAGAGTAGATGGAGACCTCCAGATATCATGAAAAACATGTCGTACCGTTGACCAAGGAGCGCTGCAAATGCAAGGTAAGAAATGGAAATCGGCACTATCCATAATTTGGATTTGAACGGAGCAAAATATAGCCCTAGCATGAATAGTACAAATGAGGAAAGAAGACTGAGCTCCCCAATCAATGGGTATGGACTGCTCTCAACTCTAACAGAAGCATTAACGATCTGTCCATTTATCGATAATCTGAAATTCTCTATCTGGTGACTCCCCGAAATGCTAAGGGGTACGTAAAAAGAGAAGAATGATACGTTATGAAACGTCTCATTGAAAAGTATGTGGTTAGAAGGGGGATCCTGATATGCATAGGTCTGAACGACTGCAGCGCTTCGGTCCAAGGACACTGAAACAAGTATGGATGGACTGTAAGACAGAAAATCGTGGGAATAAAGGACGGATGGACTTACACCCAAGGAACCGCCGCTGAAAGAATAATGGCTCACTTCCTGTGGGAGCTCGTTCATTGAAAGTGTATAAGATAAGCTAAAGAGTAAAATTGCTACAACTATACCTAAGTAGAAGAGACTCCTGCGATTTCCAGAAGTTGACTTTACTTTCAGCATTTTTCGATTCTTGCGGAGGGAGGATACAGTTTAAGAAGATGTAATATGCCATAAGCAACTGGTTTACTAGAAGGAAGGAATAGTATATCCTTTTCACTTTCAAATGCCTCGAATCTCCAACATTCTTCCTTATCTCTTACGGTGGCAATCATACTGAAATACGACGTAATGAGAGTTAATAATCTTTATCGAGGCCAAATCACATTAAACAGATCTCACCCGTCCTACCTTCTGGTATACGAACAATATATAATCAGAACCAGCCCATAAAATAGGAATTCTTCCGATAATCCGGTCTATAGAAGGCCAGAACCTAACCTTATTACCAAAATTTACAAAGTGCTCATAGTTGTAAGGAGGTATAACGGCGCATACTCCCCTTAATTGTCTTTTCTTCATGCCACGGAACCGTTCGAAAATTGTTGGCGACCTGGGAAACGAGAGGATGTTGTATCTGCTGTCGTTAACGGTCAATCTCCCACTCAGTCTTTCTCTGATATACTTTTTCCTCTTCTGAATTAAGCTGAGTAACAGGTCTAGAAATCCATATCTGTTCATGAAAGTTCCAATGAAGTATCCTCCTTCTTTAAGATTCTTGTCCAAAAGATCAGCAACTCTATTCGGGTCCTCTAAATTCAGATATCCATAGCTAGAGAATATTATATCAAAATTACCTGAAATTTCCCTGTTTCCCCTTATTAAAACCCATTCTGTGTTATCATTATTCCCCTTATGCATCTCACGTGACTTTTTAAGTGCAGCTTCTGAGACGTCTGCCTCGGTCGCCACGACGCGTTTCCCGATCTCTAGTACTTCAGAGGCAGGCCCACATCCAAGGTCTAGAATTTTGTCACCATCTTTCGCGTACTTTTCCAAGATTTCTGAAGTTCTTTCCCTCATGTATCTTTGAATCCAGTTTGAGTTTATTTCTTCATAGTACTGCTCAACTACCTGATCAAATATCAAACCAAGTATTCGGCGGTCGTAACTGGGATCATCCTCGAAAGGTTCCAATACCACGACTCGTGATGCATCCTTAAAGAATCTATTGAAATGTTCACTTCCATACTTACTTTTGAAAAGATCTATGTAATTGTCAGCCGCCTCGAATGATACTTTCATTTTGACTCCATCCAGGGAGCAATAGGGATAAATTTCTAGGTCCTTTATCCACTTGCCAGTTGTTATTAAAACGGTCTTTTGGTCCTTTACAACGAAGTTTACTTTCAGGACCCTTTGAAATGGTCCTAAAATCACTAAGTCGGCCGCGAAATCTCTATTTTTTCTGAAAGACAAATAGAGTTTCATCTCCTAGTCTATTAAACGGAGGAAGGTCAGCAAAAGCAGCTTCAAGCCTCCTCAAAAGAGATTTGACACCATCTGCTTTAATCTTTTGATGGAAAGAAGGAATAGCAAAAATGCCCAATCCACGTATCTCTTGAAGTTCAAAGCAGGAAGGCACTGCTCTCAGAAATTCTGAGTTAAAGAAGTAGTGAGACTTAACCCCTCTCCCAACGACTTCTACCAGCATCTCACCCTCAACTCGTTCAAAGATTATTCTAAATTTTAGGCGAATTATATCGACCATTATCTCTCCTAAAGAGAGTCTGTTCCGGATGCTTACTATGAAATATCCCCCAGTTTCCACTATGCCCTCTAAGGCCTGGAAGAATTCCTCCAGCAAAGGCTCGTTGTTAAGAGCTCCGTTGAAGGAATAAACAATTTCAAATCTCTTTCTTATTGAGTTTAATGATGATGCAGGGAGTCTTATGCCTACAAATTTGTCTGCTAAACCCGACTTACTCATCTTTGAAGATGCGAAGTCTATCATTCCTTTAGAAACATCGATACAGGTGAGGTCACACCCAGTCGCCTTAATGATCTTTTTAGCCTCTTCCCCAGTACCACAGCCTATCTCTAACACCTTCCATCCCTGCTTGTACCGCTTTAGGACAGATTCTATCTCCTTCTCCCTGATGCCTACATTTATGAAATTGGCTTGGATCCTTTCATCATAAATAGGAGCAGCCTCTGAAAAGATTCTATCGAGGTTTTCGTAATATTCATCTGGATCCAGGTCCACAGTAATTCGAAACAAAAGGTCCTAATAAACGTTAGGTAATGTAATGCTTTTTAACCAAAGTCTAGTTGATGTTTATGTGGACGAGAAACTGATCCCAGATTACGAATCTGTAAAGTTCACAATAAGTGAAAAACACGAAGACCTGCTAGAGCGGAAGCTGATATCCACGAACATAAAGGATGGACGGATAGCAGTGGACTTGGGTGGAGGATACGGAAGATTGACAGATTTGCTGCTCCGCCGATTCAAGTATGTCATACTCATGGACTTTTCAGAACGCAATATAGAAAGAGCTGCTAAGAACATCGATAGTGATAGGATACTCTTCATTCTGGCGGATGTTAGAAATCCTCCGTTAATGGAAGGATCTGTAGACTTCATTATGTCAATAAGAGTTATGCATCATTATCCAGAGCTAGATTTTT
Organism: Thermoplasmata archaeon; assembly: GCA_021816725.1. Lineage (GTDB taxonomy): Archaea > Thermoplasmatota > Thermoplasmata > Thermoplasmatales. Next base: position 34,782 of record JAKAXD010000003.1, on the reverse strand, counting down.
TAGGGTTTATAGTTAGCAAACTGGCTGAAGGGGGCTCTTTCTTGTTCAACGTTAACAATATTAGTTCACCCATATTTGCTCTTCATATGATGAAAAATCTAGCGAGGAACCGTAAAGTTGGGCTGAACTATTTCAATACACGCCCACAAGGCATTAGCGACTCAAGGTCCAATAGAGATGTGTATTTCATAAAGTATAGAAATTTGCTAGAATCAGTACCGAGGACCTGCCGAGTCGAGAGGGCAATTGGCACAGGTCTGTTCCACAATAGTACGATAGAATCTCTTTCAGATTACCTAAATATCGAAAGATTGACCTCATTTGAACTCCTCCTAGCAAAAGTAATCAAGATTGCAAGCCTATATCCTGACGTTTTCCTGTTATTAAATAACGAAGCAGAAGGTAAAGCTCAACCTGTTGAGAGCCCTCTAGAGATTGTAAGGTGTGTAGTTTGTGGAAGCACATTGAGGAGAGAGGATAATACATTTGTCTGTGAAAGATGCGGAAAGAAATATGCACTTAAAGGCAGAATACTGGATATGAGAAATCCCAGTCGAGGTTCCGACTGATGGTTTAACTGCTAAGTCATCTCACCTTACAATTTAGTCGAGGATTACAAGATAAATGAAGTACGATCTCGAGAAACAAGTATCGTGGTCTGGTCGCTTAAACAAAAACTTAAAAGTAATATTAGTGTGAACTAGGGTGGATAGCGGAAATCTGCCTAAGTTCAGCATAGTCATCCCAACTCATAACAGATACGACAAACTGAGGAATCTCATTTTTTCTATCGAGAAATCGAGACCAAGTAACTTGGCAGAGATAATAGTTGTAGATGACTCAGAGGTGAAGGAAAACGTTTCATCTTTGTCAAACTCGCTTGACATTAGAACAATACAAATTGACGAACGAATATTCATAAGTAAGGCAAAGAATATTGGGATTTCCGAAGCTAATTGTGAGATAATCTTCTTTATTGATGATGATAACCAAGTCGATGAATCAACATTTTACTTTCCAATCAAGATTTTGAAAGAAAACGGTAATGTAGGGGCGGTTTTTCCATCTGTATTATACTGCAAAGATAAGAGAATGGTTTGGGTTTATGCCACTCCGTTCAGAAAAGATAGGTGGGGGCACGAACTCCTAGGAAGGAACCAGCCCAGAAGTCCACATTTTGAGAACAGGTTGATAGATATAGACGCACTCCCAAATGCCTTCGTAGCAAGGAAAAAGGCGCTATTGCAGGTAGGAGGATTTAATGAAAATCTTCCTATTTATAACAGCGCTTACTTGGCTCTTTCTCTAAAAGAGAATAAGTGGAAGGTGGTCGCTCATACTGGCTCATTCATATTTCACGATGTAGAATTGCCATCCCGATTTGGCTACTGGGCAGAACACGAGATACCGGATGCGGAAAGAGTTAGAATAGAGATAAAAGACTGGATAACATTCATGAGGATTGTTCATGCAAATGAGCGCCTATTCGCTCTTCGTGCAATCCTAAAGTCTTCTTCATTTATTATACCAAATTCTATTGCATATCTGTTAAGTGGAAGGAAAATGAGGGTCACTCTTATAAAAAAGGAAATTTCGGGGTTAATAGATGGACTAATAACAAGTAAGAAAACTCCGGATTGGATGATTCCAAAAATTTGAATGGGACCTTGCTGATAACGAGTATATCTGTCGGCTCTTTCTAAATAGTTCGTTATTAAGATCGCCGCGAGTTTATAGTTATGTTCATTTCAGATAAAATTTTAATTAAGTTAAATTAAAAATGTTAAGAAACTATAAATATCAACATTATAATGAGAACATGTGTCAGAACCGCAAAAGAGCTCATACAACTTAAAGGCCGAAGGGGTATTGTTCATTCTAGCATTCATAGTTGCACTAACAATCCTGTTTACAGACAAGAATTTGCAGACAGACTTTGGTATCCAATCTCCGTATTTCATTCACTGGTACGGAATGCTCGTAATAGCTGTGGTTTCGCTCATTGGAGGAGGAATACTTCTTGTATCCAGGAGCAGGAAGCTGGGGCTAGTTGGCAGCGTTGGTGCGATACTCATCGCACTATTCCTGATTGGTGATATAGAACTCTATTCCCAGGTTGGGTTCAAAACGGCATCCCAGTTCGCTACCTACCTGTTCGGCATTTCAAAATATCCAGGGTCGCTATCCTATATCCCTGGTCTATACGACCTGTTGTTCGCCTTGTTTGTTATTACTTTTATCGTTGGAATCATTTCAACGCGTAAAAATGATGTGGCCTCACATGAAAAACAGTTAAATTGAGGTGGTGCAACATAATCAGGAATAGAAATCACAGAATGGAATCAACCGAGTGATTACCTTGTATCGTTGGTCAACCTGTTTTAGACGTATTTTCCTTATTTGTGGGACGTCTCATCGTCCTAGCCTCCTTCCCTCTTAGCAGAGATAGTATAATTGCGACAATAAGAAGAATGATCGTTGCCTCAAGAGCTGTGTGCATTCCCGTTATGTAGGCTGTAGCTAATTGGCCACTTATTTTTCCAACGCCAAGGAATATCTGGAATGCAAAAGCCCTTGGGATGGACACGGAAGCGAGGAGTAACGCAATAGCGAAGCTGCTCACCATCCCCATGTTGGATAGTGTTCTCAGCAGCCCATTTGTAACACCATAAGATCTTGGTGGGGCACTAGCCATGACCGCGCTGTTGTTTGGCGCAAAGAAGGCACTGTTGCCAGAACCATAGATAACTGCACCTAGAATGACCACGTACAGAGAAGTGGAAAGGGAATATGTTAAATACACCAGTATACCCAAAATTTGCACTGACAGACCTATAGTCGCAACAACCCTTGCCCCGATCCTATCTGACAGCCTTCCGGATAATGGTGCTACTGCCCCCCCAAGAATGTAGCCTGGGATGAGCAGTATGGAGGAGCTCCATGGGGTGAGGGCTCTGGGTCCCTGCAGATACATAATGACCAGGAACAAGACGGCATATGTTGCAAGAGATTGGAAAAATGCAGCAAATATCGAAGCAGATAAAACCCTGTTCTTCAGTAGCGATAGGTCGAGGAGGGGAGATTTGGCCTTGCTCTCCAGGAAAAGGAATCCTGCTATCAGCAGGAGACCAGAGAGAATTTCCAGGCCATACAGCTCCTTCCATCCAGATCCCGTTATGTTAGTAATGCCATATAGAGCAGCAAATAGACCAAACCCCAAAAGTACGACACCCGGGTAATCCATTTTCTCCCTTAGTCTGGGCGACTTGTCCTTCAGCAGGTAATATCCCAGTATGGTTGCAGCCGTTCCTATAGGGACGTTTATGAAGAATATGTATCGCCATGAAAGGAATGTGACGAACGCTCCTCCTACTAGAACACCAAAGATCGCGCCCATGGAAAATCCTATGCCAGTATAGCCAAACGCCCTTCCCCTTTCGTTGGGTGGGAAGGTATCGGCCAGAATTGCACCGCTGTTTGCAAAAATGAAAGCTCCTCCCAAGCCCTGAAGGGTCCTGAAAAGTATGAGCTCTATATCTGTCTGCGAAAAACCACTAAGAAGAGAAAATACTGTGAAGAGTGCGAATCCTAGATTATACATTCTCACCCTTCCGAACATGTCACCCAGTCTACCGACCTGAGTTGTTGCAACCGTCATTATCAGTAGATAAGCCATGATAACCCATATCATGGTTATGTAGTCTGAATGCAAGTCGGTCTTCATGGTTGGAAGTCCCAGGACAACAGCAGTAGTATCTATTGCGCTCATTGTAAGGCCTGCCATTACAATCGCTATAGTAGCAGCGCGATTTCTTCTCTCTTCCATACTAAGACTGCTCGTCTGTGAAGGTGGCCTGCTCATAACATTCCTCATTCGATATAGATTGAAAACACTTTCCAAAATAGGTAAAAATTAAAGATTATGTGAATCATGGCCATTTTTCAGCGTGCTAATTAAATATAATTACGACAATATACAAATATCAACTTCCATTCTACTATCAATGACAGGTTCAAAGAAGGTTTCACAATATTATGAAATGAAGACGAAACGATCAAAGGAAAAAGGTAAAATGAGAAAAGAGACCAATCTCTTTGAAAAGATATCCTGTATTTTGATAGAAGCGTTCAGGAGCAATGGAGAGTAGAAATTCAACTTTCAAGAGCCCCAGGTCAATTGAGTGAAGCGATGACAAGCTAATCAATTTAAATGAGTTTGTATTTAGATTTCAGTAAAATAACATGATGATAACTTCCTTGGCAAGCGGCAGCTCTGGAAATTCCACCCTTGTATGCAGTGACACCACATGCATCCTGGTCGATATGGGTATTTCAGTCAGGAAGACCAATTCAGCCCTGCTAAGCAAGGGTTTAGACCCAAAGAAGATTGCTGCACTGTTCATAACTCACGGCCATTCAGATCACGCGTCTGGAGTGCACAGTTTCAGGAGAGCATTCCAGGTTCCTGTTTACGGCACGTACGAGACTTCCGACATATATGTTGAGAGGAGAGGCGGATATGGAGGATATCAGGAGATGGGCGTGGAGCTGGACAATTTTGTAAAGGAAGGGGAAGACACGCAGATAGGGGACCTTACAGTAGAAGCAGTGAGAATTGCACATGATGCAAGGCACCCTGTGGCCTATTTCATACACAACGGAAACAGGAAAGTGTCCGTGATTACAGATCTGGGGGAGTCCAATCCGTTGCTGGAAAAGAGAGTGGGAGAATGCAATGCAATTCTGATAGAGGCGAATCACGATCCGTTAATGCTCGAGAAGGGTCCATATCCAGACATGCTCAAAAGGAGGATAAGTGGAACCAGGGGGCACTTGTCAAACCAGCAGGCAGCAAGGATACTCAGGAAAACTGTGAATGAAGATACGCCTGTTCTTCTAGCCCACCTATCAAAGGTGAACAATACACCACAGCTTGCTATTCAGGCCGTCCACGGGGCACTAAGAGAGAGCGGACTGAAGACAGAAAAAATTCGTGCATTGGCACCTTACAACGATGGGGCGGAGATCAGACTCTGAATGAAGGGGACTATATCTTTTGCAGAAGTGATGTCACTTGCTAAATGCATCGGGAAATTTGAAGGAGGTTTCATAGAGAAGAACTACCAGGGGGAGAATGGAGTTTCATTCAAGCTTAGGAAGTCTGGTATTGACTCAGTATATCTTCACTTTGTGGATGGAAAATTCCTCTTCCTTTCCCAGGAGAACGAGATTGAAGGAAAGAAGAACTCACTTCCAGTTGAAAACTCGCCAGTGACCAGGATAAGGCAACTTGGCACTGACAGGGTGCTGTTAATTGAGGGGCCCAAGACGGTTGTCATAGAAATGATGGGAGGAGGAAACGTTTTTGTTCTGCAAGAAGGCTTGATCATCTATTCAAGGAAACCGGGGAAGAGGAGGGGTAATATAATGAAGGTCGGGGAGAGATACGAGTTTCCCCAGTACATAGACCTTAGATCACCAGAATTCGACTTCTCGGGAGCAATAGGAAATTCAACGAGCGATCCTGTCAGGACATTGGCTGTGAGGCTAGGGCTGTCAAAATATGCTGACGAGATAATCTGCGCCCTTGGGCTTGCATCACAGGATAACTCTTCGCTATTGGATAACATTCTCAAGATAAAGGACATGATCCTTCATCTTTACAGTTGCGCTGAAGAAGGTAAACTGTACGTCTATGGAGACGAGTTCTACATATGGAAGAGCTACTGCAGGAAGGACGAACCAGAGGTAATGAACATAGAGGACGGACTGCTCAAAGTCTACAGGACTGGGAAGTCGGAGGGGAACAACAGGCTGGAGGCCATGAGGAGAAACGTGGAGAAGATGACTCAGGAGATGGGAAGGTTGAGGAATATTGGCGAGTACATAATGAGTCATCTGGCAGAAGTTGACAGGTTGTTGAAGGGAGATTGGAAGAAGGATCCCGAAAAGTACAGGGTGGACTACGAAAGGGAAACAATCAGTTTTGCTGACGATGGAATGGAAATAGAGTTGAGGATTAATGAGACGGCAGGTGAAAATGCAGACAATTATTTCGCAATGAGCAAGAGGATCAAGGATAAACTTGCCAGGGTAGATATGGAACCAAGGAGGGAGGAAGAGAAGGTTGAGCTGAAGAAGGTGAAGAGGGTATTCACGAATTACAGATGGTTCATAACGAGCGACGGCAACCTCGTTATTGGGGGGAGAGATGCGGAATCGAATGATTCAGTAGTCAAGAAGTATCTGGGCGAAAAAGACTTGTATTTTCATGCAGACATACACGGTGCACCGTCTGTTGTAATGAAGGTCACAAAAGAACCGACGGAGAAAGGGATTGAGGAGGCTGCACAATTCTCCTGGTGCATGTCAAAGGCATGGAACACCAGGATCGGGAATGGTTCAGTGTTCTACGTCACAAAGAGCCAGGTCAGCAAGACGCCCGAATCGGGTGAATATCTTGCAAGGGGAGCGTGGGTCATCAGAGGGAGGAAGAATTACATCACCCACCTGAACCTTGAGTTGGCTGTCGGGTTCCAGAAATATGAGAACAGGGAATACGTTGTGGCGGCACCCATCTCCGCTATATCAGGAATGAAGGTAATAATCGTACCCGGGGATGGGAAGGAGGAAGTGGTAAATGAAATATCTGATCTCCTGAAAGTGGAGAAGGAGTCCGTTTACCCAGTTTTGCCACCCGGCTCTTGGTCCGTCCGTGAAAGTATTGCCCCCTGATAATTCCAGTATCTTTTTGTCAGCGGGATTGCGGATGCAAGCGCGACACAGATCAGGCCAATATATCCCCATAAGAGTATCGGGCTGTGATAGAAGTACGCAAGCATTGCCTCATATACTATCGGCGTAAATGGGCTAACGAAATTACTGAGTAGTGAGAATCCTCCATAGTATTCGCCCCTCCTTCCCTCAGGTGCAATCCTCCCTATGATGGAGTTCAACGGGGGAGATGTTATGTTCTCACCGATGGTCAGGAAGAATACGTCTATGAAAAGTAAGACTATATTCCTGGTTATACCTATAATGACGAATGTTGCTGCATATACCAAAAGACCAACAGCGACCCTGGACATGTCATTCATCCTGTAGAACAACCTGTTTACGGGTAGCTGCATCACTACCACTACAAGTCCATTCAATCCAAAAAGGAAGCCGATCAGTATGTTGGGTATTGAATCAACGCTGGAGAGGAATTGATTAAGTATGTACGCCCACGGTCCAGTGGTAAACATCGCAAGTGAAAGTAGCAGGGAAATCAGTAGGAACCTGTTGTCACCCCTTGGAAACGAAATGAGGCTCTTTTCAGATTGTGGCGGTCCTTCGTTATAGTTGATGTACCTGTAGTAAAGATAGAATCCAAGGCTCTCGGAAATGAGGGGAATGAGGGGAAGGATTGCATAGTTATAGGAGACAACGAACCCTGAGATTGCCGGCCCTAAGGCAAATCCAACGTTTGCCCCTATCCTAGTAAGACTGAATGCGTCTATCCGGTCTATGTCTTTTGTGGAATCAGTCACTATAACCATATCGGCCACGGACTGCAATGTCGCTACTGCTGCAAACAGGACGAAAGAGGAATAGACGTATAAAACTGATAGGTCGAGGTATATCCCCATAAACATCACGAAGAATAGAACTGAGAGCATAGGCGGCAGGAGCAGGGCGATCTTCCTTCTCCCAACCTTGTCAATAAGATTCCCTCCAAAGATGCTTACAGGAACGGCAGCTATGCCAGAAAGCACAAAGAGTATCCCTATGTCTATGTAGGGGGTTGTCCTGACTTTGAGAAGATAAATGGGAATGAATACCCAGACTCCGGACCTCCCCATGAGTCTCAGCAATTCAGCTATCGATACGGTCTGAACAATCCTGTTTTGAACTACATCCCTTGATATCGGTAGCTTCATGCAGTAAAGTCTCTGATTACTGTCGAGATAAAAATATTGGCAACGTTGCAAAGAGTGGTAAATCTAGGAAATAAAGAGGAAAAAAAGAAATTGAAGGTCTATTTCTTCACTTCGGCCGCCTTAGTTGTAACTGGAAGCTTTTTATCAAGACCAGATAGGCTGAGTGATTTAGTCTCAAACCCTTTCCTCTGCCACAGTACCGTCATTGCCAGCGATACAACGAAGACAATCATCACAATCGCAGCAGATCCGTTGAACGAGAAGCCTCTTTCAGCAAGCAAAGTCAGTACACCAGTTATCACTCCAGCACTGACCCAGACGGTGAACCTCACTAGAGAAACGTAAGTTCCCCTCTTGAGCGTCGGGAAAAGTTCAGGCTCAAGCATTCCTCTGGAAGCCCAGGTAATTTCCCCAGGCAGGAAGAGCAGGGTCATCACTATCAGTAGAAGCAGGCCAGTGGTAGCTCCCGATATAGCTTCATATACCCACAGCAGCGCCCACAATCCTACAAGGATTCCGTATGAAAATATCGTGAATGATTTCCTGCTTACTCTGTCTACGAACAGGAGACCAGCCACGACGCCTACAACTGCCATCGTTAAACCTCCTATAACTGGAATCATGGTCGCTATTCCTATGCTGAAATAATCGTATCCAACCCCGTATGAGAAATAAACAAAGGCAACATCCTGTGCAACGCCAATTAAGATGAGGATGAGGAATCTCATCGGCAGTCCTACAGAAACATGCACCTTTTCAGTTTTACCGTCTTGCTCCTGCCACGCGTCTTCAACATCTATTTCATGATTTCTTCTAATCGCTGCCCATGGAGCCGATTCTGACATCAGTCTCCAGGCAATCGCCAGAGCTATCAGGGGCGCGAAGAAGAGAAGAACAAGAGCTATCTCATTGGAAGCTGCTGAGAACCCCAGAAGAAGTGGAATGAATGTAATTGCAACTCCAATGTTTCCAAAATTCTGGACAATTACAAGCGATTTCCCTCTTGATTTCGCGGGAACGGCCTCAGCCATCATTGAAAGTACGGGAGTCTCCAGGCCTATCGCAGCCATTCCGATTAATATGAATGATATTATCAGCGTAAGAAGATAGGCTCCTGAAGTCTCTGGAAAGAGTTGACCCAAAATGTATATTGCAATGCCAACCACTATCATGCCGGACGTTATCATGAAAGACCCCTTTCTTCCTATCCTATCAGCCAATCCGCCAGACACTAGCGCTCCGACTCCACCAGCTATATAGGGAAGACTCAGCCCAAGGAAAGCGTATTTGGCAGGTATGATACCCCCGATCGCAAATACGGGCCCATAGCTTTCAGCAACGCCATAAACTAGCATCCCCATCGCCAGGGCTACAAAAACTGCCCAAGGGTACTTCATCCCACTTATTTCACCAGAATTACTGCCAACAGAAGTCAATGGTTCCTTAGCGGGATTTGAATTGTCATAGCTATTTTGTTGAACCATCGTACGATGTATCACTGTTGTTATAAATACGTTTTCTTGTAAAACATATTAAGAATTTTGACATATATTTTACTACCTAAATGACCTATGGGTGACAAATATTATACAACATCAAATATTCACCAATTTCATATATTAGCGCAAACGGCGCATGGAGCGTAACAATCGCACAATTTTATTTAGGTAGACGCTATCCTAAAGCAAATGAGATATGCTGTTGAAATATCCAATTTTTACTGGAAGTTTCCTACATTCACCGGAATCAAAAAGGAATACTCCCTTAAAAATGTCAACCTGAAAATTAGGGAAGGGGAAGTATTCGGTATCACGGGATCGACGGGATCCGGCAAGTCCACCTTATGCTACGTAATCGCCGGGCTCATTCCGCAGCAGCTGAAGGTGCCGCCAGATCAACTGAATGAACACTTGAGCGGCAGTGTCAAGGTACTTGGAGAGAATGTGGTAAAGTCCATAAGATCAAAGAAAGGCAACTCATTCGCAATAATGGAAATGAAGGAGGGAAGGATAGGATTTGTAAAGCAGGACCCCCAGAACTATCTCTCCCACGGTACAGTAATGGAAGAGTTGTCATTCAACCTGAACAAGCTCAATCTCTCCAAAAAGGAGAGGGACAAGAGAATTTTGGATGCCCTCGAAGTTGTAAAGATGAAGAGTATCTTCAAAGTTGCATCCAAGCTGAAACCACATGAGCTTTCTGTGGGAGAGCAACAGAGACTTGTAATTGCAAGTTTCCTCGCATTGAAACCGGACATACTGATCCTAGACGAACCTACTTCTGATCTCGATCCTGTCGGAAAGAGTGATGTAATCGACTCAATCCTCGCTATGAAGAAGGACAGCGGTATCACCATTATACTGGTTGAACAGGACCCGGAGACCCTGACGAGGCTATCTGATAGAGTGGCAGTTATGAACAAAGGAGAAATTGTTGCAATCGACATGCCAGAGAACATATACTCAAGGAACGACATAAAGCGTTTCATTGAAGTGCCTGAGCTGATGGACCTTATAGGGCCGACAGGGGAGATAGGGGAAAAGCTTGCACCTGAAAGGGTAAAGGGGTTCAGGGTCAGCAGGAAAGAGAAAGAGAAGGGAAAGGTGCAGCTTCAGGTAAAGGACGTGGAATACTATTACGAGGACGGAACAAAGGCTCTGGACGGGCTGAATCTTTTGGTACATGAGGGGGAATTTCTTTCTCTTGTAGGATCGAACGGCTCAGGAAAGAGCACGATATCGAAAATAATTTCTGGAAATCTGTCAGGATGGAGCGGGAACATAACGTTCGAGGGGAAAGGCATATCCAAGAAGGATGGGAAGGAAATAGTGAGAAGATACGTGGGATACGTTTTCCAGAATCCAGACCAGCAGGTGCTCCAAGGTACGGTCAGGGATGAAATTTACTCCGGTCTCAGGAAGGCAAATATGGAGAAATCTAAATTTGAGGCTCTGGCCGAGGAAGCGCTCAAGAGGGTCAACCTATGGGACAAGGTGAACGAAGACATAAATGCCTTGAGCAGGGGGGAAAAGAGGAGATTGGCCATTGCAAGTGTTATTTCTACTGGCCCAAGAATGCTCATAGTGGACGAGCCAGCTACTGGACAGGATTACAAGGGATCAACTGAGATAATGGATCTGCTCTCTGAGATAAATAACAGTGGAGTTACTGTCATCATCATAACACATGACATGAGGCTAGTCGCAGAGTACACCAGAAGGGCTATAGTATTGAAGGAAGGGAAATCGATATTTGACGGAACGCCGGAGGAGCTATTCCAGAACGACAAGCTGATGGAGGAGTCATCCCTAATGCCACCCCAGCTCGTTAGAATATCGAGGAAGCTGAAAGACTCGGGGATACTCCAGGACATACTCCTTAATGCCAAGGAATGGCTTGAACTGTTCAGGTTCGAGAGCGAAAAGAAGAATTTCGAGGCGCTCAAGTTTGTGGACCTTAAGAGGTACGCAAGGGAACTGGCAGCTGACATACTCAGAAAGTTTGGAAGGCCAGAAAGCATCGTTTACATCGAGAGAGGGGGCATGGTTATAGGCCGGCTTCTGAGCGACTTTCTGTCAGTCAGAAGGGTCTACCCGTTGAGGGCCAGCTATTATACAGACGATGGAATTCCGATGACACACGTTCGCATATCTGACTTTGAATTTTCAATCTCCAAGAACCAAGGGTACATCCTGCTGGTGGATGATATAGCCGATACAGGCAAGACGCTTAAAGCTGCAAAAGAAGAGCTAGTAAGGAGGACTTCCGCAAATATTGTCACTGCCACAGTTGTTTACAAGCCTCAATCTGTATTCAAGCCGGATGCGTACGTGTATGAGGTAAGCAACAATACGTGGATAGTGTTTGACTATGAAGAAATAGAGACTCTGTCTAGATTCATGAGGAAGGATAACAAGGAGGGACTGAAGTTCATGAAGGAGAATTTCTAGCTCTTAGTCTTCATGCAGGGAAATTTTTATTGAAGGCTACGTAAAGATAAAAGTAAAAGAATCGATTATGGCCTATGCCAGAATTAAAGGGGATAATAACACCTGCTGTTACTCCATGGAAGGGGGACAGCATTGACTATGATGGAATAGATGCTCTCATGGACTTCCTTGGAAGTATAGGGGTTCAAGGGGTTTTTCCCATGGGATCATCAGGAGCGTTCCCGATTATATCTGTCGAGCAGCACGTGAAAGTTCTGGAATACTTCATAGACAAGAAGAAGCCTAACATGTATTTTCTTGGCGGAATAGGAAGAAATTCAGTGGACGAAACTGTGACTATGGGGCTTTACGCAAAGGAACTAGGTGTTGACGGCGTGTCAGTTGTAACTCCGTATTACCTGAGAATGTCACAGGAATCAATCTACAGGTACTATGAGAAAATACTATCACAGATAGACATCCCGGTTTTGATATACAACATACCTCAGAATACAAACAACAACATAGAGCCACAGACAGTTTTGAAACTGAAGAAACAGTTCAGTCAGGTAGCAGGCATAAAGGACAGCAGCGGCAACTTCTCAAACTTTTCCACATTGATTGATGTTGTGGGTAAGGAGATCAAGGTATTACAGGGGCAGGACGATCTGCTTCTACCGTCCCTACTTATGGGAGCGGCAGGTGGCATAAACGGAACCTCAAATTTCTGCGACCTTCCCGTGAGGGTGTACAACGAGTTTGCCTCCTCCAATTTTGATAAAGCAAGAAAGCTCCAGGCTGTCCTGTCAGAATTGAAGAAACTTACCAACTCGCTCGAATTTCCGCAGGGGCCGATGGCCGGCTTCATAGATATGGTCTATCACAAGGAGACAGAGAGCCCATTCCCGCTGAAGGACATTGATCCAGAATCCAGGAAGAAGTTCGGTGCAATGGCAAGGGAGATATTGAAAAAGATTGAGACGTAAGTTATAAGTCAAAGGTTGGATATTAGAGAGCATGGAGGCATACGGTCAGGCTGACAGGGTTGAGGACCTTCGAACCCTTAATTGTGGGGAACCTTACATTTACATTAAAGGAGCAATAAGGCTCGCTTCGAGGGAGCTTAAGCCTGGTCAGACGCTGATGCTGATAGTACCTAAGGATAAATGGGTGCTTCAGGACGAGACATTCAACGCTATACTGGAATCCAGCAGGTTCGAAATTGTGGACAGCAAGTATGACCTGAACGTAGTGCATAAACTTAGGAAGCTGTAGATATGAGATGCTACCTTTTCATGATCAGCTTCTCCGTAACAGACAGGTCTACGATATGCGTCCTTGAGGAAAACATAAAGCCAGCGCTGGAGGAATTCATAAACGTGGACCCATCAGACAGATGGACAGTTGAAGACCTCATTTCCAGGTACGCAAGGAAGGAGACAGTTACAAAGGATGATGTCACTGTGGGATATGTTCTGCTTTCTGCACCCGAGAAGAATGTAGAGGTCAGTCTCAAGGAAGAGGGAACGGGTGGCATATTAGACGGTTTAAGGGAGATTGCTGAAAGACACGGCTTCAAGTTCGTGAAGTGAACATTTCAAGCAGTTCGTCGTAGCTGTTTGCCGTTCTATAATGGCTCCGGAAGTCGAAATCGCTTTTCTTTCCAAGGCCAAAGCTGACCCAAACTGATTTTATACCTGCTTCATCCGCGCTCTTTACATCGCTTGCTCTGTCCCCTATGTAGTAGATGCTTCCAGGGTCCATCCCGGATTCATTGATTATGATTTTCAGCCCCTCAACCTTGTTTTCTATCGGCCTGTCTCCGCATACTACGTACCTGAATTTCACCCGTGGAAAGAACTGTTTTGCGATTTCTAGGGTCAGATTGAGGTTCTTCAGGGTGAGAATGCCTAGCTGATGGTATTCCTGGAGCTTCTCCAGGACAATCTGGGAATTCTGTATCGGCCAGGTATCTTCCATAAATGTGTTTAGGTAGCACTGCACGTACAACTTCATTATCTCAGGCAGGTCCCTGTCTGGAACCCCATTCTTGCTCAGTATCTGGGTCAGTTTCAGAACACCTATGTACCTGGAAGCATTCTCGATGTTGTAACCGAGTCTCCCTGCAGATTCACGGAAGCATCTGACTATGGATTGCTCTGAATCTATCAACGTGCCATCCATGTCAAATATCAGCAGGAGTCCCATTATACGCCATTATTTCCTATCTTATATGCATACTTGTATCATGCGATTGTACGGAAAGGTTATTAACTTTACTATAATAACCTGAAAAGGTGTAAACAGATGGCACTGCTTAAAGATAAGGATAAGACATACCTGAGGGACGAGTTCAAGAAGAACCTCAAGAACGAGGTAAAATTATACGTGTTTACCTCCGAGGAAGATTGCCAGTATTGCGATCAAACAGTAGAGATTGCCCACGAGTTGCAGGAGACATCAGATAAGATCGATGTGGAAGTACTCGGACTTGACTCTGAGAAGGCAAAGAAGTGGGGAATAGATAAGGCACCAACCACTGTCGTCACAAGCAACAGCGGGAGCGAACACGCAAGGATAAAGTACATAGGTATCCCGATGGGATATGAGTTTTCCTCTCTAGTGGAGGACATAAGGAGAATTTCTAGGAACGATCCAGAGATTGAGCCAGATGTCCAGAAGAAGCTTGAGGAGATAGATAAGCCTGTGACGATCAGGGTCTTTGTCACTCCTACCTGCCCGTACTGTCCAAAGGCAGTCGGCACAGCCCACAAATTCGCGCTCGCCAACAAGAACATCACAGGAGAGATGGTAGAAGCTACTGAATTTCCTGCGTGGGCAGACGAATGGGGGGTATCTTCCGTTCCGCACATAGTGATAAACGGGGACGTACAGTTCGTGGGAGCTTACCCTGACGAGAACTTCGTCGACTATGTTCTCGAAGCTTACAAGAAGCAGGGTAACTAACTGGGGCAAGCCAGAAATCGCAAATTTTTAATCCTCCGGAGCATGGAGAAAGAAGGGGGCCGTAGCTTAGCCCGGTAGAGCGCCTGGCTCATAACCAGGTGGTCGTCGGTTCAAACCCGATCGGCCCCACTATCCTTCTCCCTCATTTTTTAAAGACAAAGATGTATTCATGCTTGAATACGTAGAATCCGCCCGCAAGAGCCCTGTATCGCCATAGCTCCTTCTGGTCTCTTTTGGCTCTTGTATCTTCAAAATTCTTTACAATGATCCCGGTTAAAGTATAACCATGCTTCAAGACCTCTTCCATCATGTAGAAGCCAAGTGGAATCCATTCACCGTCCTGGTATTTGTCCCCTGCTACAAGGACTAGGTACCTGCCATCCTGCAACACGTGATAGGTACGACTCACCACTTTCCCTAGGTCACTTAGGAAATTCTGCAGAGACGTGGAATTAGACAGATCGGCCTTATTATCACTGAACTTGATTATGTCATAGTACGGAGGGTGCATTATCAATAGCTGCACTTTGGGAATTCCTTCCTTTTCGAGAAGACCTGAGAAATCCACTTTTGTACTATCACCAATATCCAAGACAGCCCTTATACCACGAGGTTTCCGCTCCTTCCTTATGATTGACCTCGCTTTCTTCGCGGTTTTCCCGTTAAGTTCCACGCCTATGGAATTTCGTCCCAGTCTTATGCTCTCGATCAACGTCGTTCCGCTTCCTGCAAATGGGTCCAGAACCCAATCTCCCTTCCTAGTAAATCTAATTATCACCTGATGCGGAATCTGTGGTACAAAATTCCCCCAGTACCACCCCAGATGCGACCCGGAAGTATCCCTCCTGTCAAATGTCCAAAGGCTGTCTGTCAGTATATCGTTATACTCCTTCCAGCGGTAGAGGTTGATGTCGTTGATGCCGTTTGTTCTTTCGTCGGTGAGGGCCTTCATCAACCTCCTGACATAGTACTTTCCCCTGGCCAGTGTTTTGGAATCCACTATCTGTGTGAGGTCTTCCTTGAGCGAGGAATAATCATTCATCCCATTGGAATTTGTGCCTGTGCCGGCATCCCAAATCTTCTGCTTTATTAGTTGGCCGATCAATTTATTCATTTGGCTCTTGCTTCTTGATTTGAGTGTTTCCTGCAGCAAACGGATTGTCATGGAGCGCGTTGAATTGCCCTTTGAATTCCCATGACCATATTTAAAACTGCTTTTTTCCGGAAAGGAGGGCCTGCGTTGCATCTAAATTTTCATAGTTTATTTTGCTATTTTTGCTTTGTCAATTCCTTCTTTGTAAAATTCTTGGTTCCAACCACTTTCGGAATAGCATTTCAAGCAGATTTTTGATACCTGCCATTTCCGACAAATTTGATGTGCCCCTTATCCCTCAAGACCTGCAGCTGCTGCCTGATCTTATCGCGGATGTGGAAGTTACGCGGGTACAGATTCCTCAGATTAGATTCCTGTGAATAGACATCTTGAAGAGTGAAAGAAGGGGGAAGCTTGTCCACTATGAGCATGATTTCAGACCTCCAGCTTCTGTCATTAGGAGTTCCCTCCATTATGTTCTCGACATATTTCCACTTGGCCAAAACAGTCTCCTTTTCGGTGACTTTCCCTTCCTCTATAAATGGGATTCTTCCCACATACGGTATTCCGTGCATGATTATCTCGTAACCTCGCCAGCCCTCCCTCCGGGCGCTGTTTGATAAAGGCTTCCTAGGTCTGATGCTACTTGGAGGAATAGAAAGCCTATGGATTAGCATTCCGTCTCTGACCTCTTCCGCCTTTCGCTCATAGTGCAGGAGAATTAGAGACGGGAACATTCCACCATCAAGTCTCCTTAGAGCAGCATCGTAGCCTGACCCTAATATCTTCGTCGGGAAACCATTGCAAGGGAATGACTTTGTGCTTTTGAGCTGAAATTCTTCCAATGGTGTAGGGAATAAGAGGAACTCCTGGTTAGAATGATCGCAAAAGAAATCATAAACTTCCGTATTGTTCCTGTGCTGTTTCAATTGAGACCCGCACTTCGGGCAATATAGGTTATCCTTCGCCCATTTTTCGGTGACATTCCTTGCAATCTGAGAAGGGCTCTTGTAATCTCTGAGGGCTTCAGAAAAATACGGAGACAGGTCCAGGTCCACACATTAAGAACCTGCTATGATCTAAATGTTTACTTTAGTCAGAGGACGCCGCTGATCGGGCTCGAACCGATGACCTCCCGGTTAACAGCCGGGTGCTCTACCAACTAAGCTACAGCGGCTAAAAGGCTTATGAGTCGCTGATAATAATATTTTCCGATAATCTTTTGTGTTCTTCGCAAGCCCAAAACATAGTAAAGTATTCATGCAAAATGGCTATTCTAAAATGAGGAGTAGTAGATGACGGGAATGAGCATTGAGAAATTTCTGCTAGATAACGGTAACATAAAGTTTGGCAAGTTTAAGCTTGCATCCGGGAAGGAATCTGATTATTACGTAGATGTAAAGAGCGCATTGCTGAACCCTCTCTTCCTTAAGGAAATATCGAAGAGAGCGGCACCTTTCATAACAGGAGAAAGGATAGCGTGCGTTGAGTTGGGCGCAGTCCCCCTCGGGGTAGGGGTCTCGCTCGAGACAGGCAAGGAACTTATCATCATCAGGAAGGAGAAGAAGGAACACGGACTTGAAAAACTCTTTGAGGGAAAAGTAGAGATGGGGGAAACAATAACGTTCGTAGAGGACGTGACAACAACAGGTGGAACAATATTGAAGGCAGTCACCAAACTCAATGAGATGCACCTCAGGACTGACAGGGTTGTAGTAGTGGTTGACAGAAAGGAAGGGGCGAGAGAAGCTCTGGAATACGAAGGAGTCGAATTGATAAGCCTTGTAGATATCGATAAGCTTCGTTGAGTAAGTATTTAAATATTTGGTTTTTCTTATTCCTTGAGGACAAGTGATTGACAGAAGACAGGAAATAATAGGTTCAATCATGAGATTCGCGTCAAGGGAAGGTTATACTACTATCTGTGCAGACGAGAGTCTGTCCTATACATTCGACCTTATACTCAGGAACGAAGACCACATAATAGTCATAAAAGTCATGAACAACGTTGGACTGCTGACAGAGGAGGCTTCTAGGTCTGTCATTGCAATCTCCAGATTCCTTGGGGGACATCCCCTGATAGTAGGCGTGAGCAACAGGGACGAAAGGATAGAGGACGGCGTGGTTTACAGTAGGTACTCCCTTCCGATCATATCGCCTCAGACATTAGTTTCTTACCTCAAGGAAGGTGAAGAACCTACTGTAAAAGCTGGACCAGGCGGTTTCTACGTGGAAATAGATGCAGATAAACTGAAAAGAATCAGGGAACAGAGATCTCTTTCATTGGGAGAGATTGCAAGTGCGATAGGCACAACGAGAAGAACCGTTCTCATGTACCAGTCAGGAATGTCAGCTTCTATTGATATAGCGTTGAAGATGGAAGAATTCCTGGGAGAGGAGATAATGGAGTACGTGTCATTCCTCTGGGACGTGCGGAGGGAGGAGTTCAAGGCAGGATTCAAGAAGATGAGGGAATTCGAAAGAATGGTGAACCAGGAAATCACGAGAAAGGGGTTCGACATATACCCTATAAGAAGGTCAATAGTTAATTTCCTGATGGAGGATTCAGAATCATCTTACCTCGGAGGAATAGAGGAAGAAATGTCCAGGGTAGAGCGGAAGATCGAGTATCTGAGCGAGCTCATGCAGATGAGCAACAAGGATGGAATACTGATAGTCAAGAAAGAGGTTGAAAAACCTGAAAGATACAAGATTCCGATAATTTCGTATTCAGAACTTGAACATATCCACGACAAGGACGAGCTGAAGGGAATTATCAAGGAGAGAAGGAACAGTTGAAAGCTGAATTCAATGGACAAGACCAAATTCTGCTGCTGGGAATAAACAAGGCGTTGAAGGATTCAGGTAAGCTCGTTGAAGAGGTTATCAATTCAGGCACCTTTGACGCAGTCATGCTTTCAATAACAGACGAGGAGGTCCAGGGTCTCAGGGAATACATAAAGAACCCGGTAGAAGTTGAAATGGATGACCTGGAGATAATATACGAATACTTCATGAAGAAATTCGGTGAGACTTCGATACCACCAGAAGCCTACATAACAGCAATAAAGGAGGCAGACAAGAAAGTGGTGGACGTAGTGGGGATAGACATTCCTTCAGGCGTGTACGAGGATATATTCGTTGACAACGTTCAGCTTTCAGACCTGTTACTGCTGAGCCTCAGGAGAAGGAGGCTACTGAAAAGGAGATGGAATCTATCAGACCCGGAATCATTCGCGTGCGAATGGGATTCCTACCTCAACAAGGGAGGCTACATGAAGGTGGAGAAGGAGAGGGCAAAGCACATGGCTGCTGAGATAGCAAGCAAGAAGAAGGGAAACACCCTGGTAATAGTGGAAACGGAAAGATTTGATGATCTAGTCAACGATCTGAGTAATGCTCTCCAAGGATATAGACTTCAGAAGAGCGAGGAAGTGAAGAAGGCGGCTTTGTCAAGAAGACCCTTCTGAAATGCTTCTTGAACTCGGCCCTCAACTCGTCTGTGAGATCCCCCTGTAGCGACTTGACAAGGGCTTTACCGTCATTGTCGAGGACATGCTCGCATATTTCAAGTACCCTTTTTGCAATGAAATAAGAATTCGCCTGGTCTCTTGACCTGTCTCCGCTTGTGTGCATCAGTATGTCAGAGAGCACAAGGTCAAAACCATCAGGAGACAGCTTAAGCACTTTTGACCATATGTCCTTCTCGAAAATATCACCCTTGATGAAGTAAACGTTATCTATATTCCTCATGGGAATCATGTCGAGGGCTACGGTCAGTCCCTCCTCATTTACTATGGATGAGTACTGGCTCCACCCTCCAGGAGATGCCCCGAGGTCCAGTATCCTCATGCCGCTCTTTATTATGAAAAATTTCTCGTCCATCTGCTTGAGCTTGTAGACGGCCCTGCTCCTGAATCCCTCCTCCTTTGCTCTCTTGTAGTATGCTTCGGATCTTCGCCTCTGAATCCAGGACATCTGAACTTTACTTGGTTATTTTCTCGTACGCATCCTTGTTCATCAGGCGACTTACCTCTGATGGATTGCTCATCTTGAGTTTGACTATCCAGGCATCGTATGGGTTCTTGTTTATTTCCTCCGGTGTTTTCTCGAGCGCCTTGTTAACTTCAATGACCTTGCCCGTGATGGGTGAATAAAAGTCCTCTGCCGACTTTACGCTTTCCACCGTTCCGACTATCTCCCCAGCCTTTATGCTGGCCCCAATCTTCGGTAGGTCAACATAAACTATATCAGACATTTGATTCTGGGCGAAGTCAGTTATGCCTATGGATGCTACATCACCGTCAACCTTCAGCCACTCGTGCGTTTTTGTATAGAATAGACCGTCCTTCACGATCATACTTCTGGGATGCAATAGAAGGCAAAAAGTTTTGCGGATGTTTTCGTTGAAAGTTAGTGAGAAGCTTCGTCGCAATTAGTCTTCCGCAAAACGATCTCCTGACTAGAGTCATTTCGGAAAACAAGAATATTGGCAAAACAGTAGAAGGCAGGAATATGCATCTTACGCTCAAGTTTCTGGGGGAAATCAGTGATGCGGACAAGATAGCGGATACCCTTGATGAAATAAGGTTTGAGAAATTTACATTGACGCTAAAAGGCCTTGGGGCATTTCCTTCTCAACAAAATGGAAGGGTCCTATTCGTAATGGCCTTTCCGGAGGACAAATTAGGTGAACTGGCGGCGAAAGTAGATTCAAGAACAAGAGGTATACCCTTGGATCATCCTTTCACCCCCCACATAACACTCCTGAGGGCAAAGGAAAGAAGGGATTTCAGCGGTGTGATTGAAAAATATGGTCAAACTGTCTTCATGGTGCAAGATGTTTCTTCTTTCTGCCTGTATGAGTCGAAGCTCACACCAACTGGCCCGATATACAGGGAAATACGGAGATATCAGCTGATGTAGTTAAGGTTCCCTTTGTCGTTATTCTCCTTTTCCTCGTTCTGTACTATGACGTCAATGTACAATATCGTACTGACAGGGATGATTCTCAGCTTGTCCGTCTTATTGTTTCCGATGTTCAGGAGAATCGCTGATTCCTCTCCCATCGTCAGGAAGCCTTCGAGGATCCCTTCGGATATTATGTTCTCTTCTGTCGAGCTGGCCGAAGCTATTCTGTACTTCGATCCTTTTGTAAGATGAGTCATCATTGTCATTTCACTCTACCATTGCCTGTATGCTTTCCACTCTCTTCCTGTAGTTGTCCATTGCCATCTTCACATTCGATTCCACGAAATTCCAGGCAAGTGAAAACGAATTGTAACGCATGACATAGCCTTTTTCCTTTCCAAGCTGAACTTCCTGGATGATATCCAAACCCTTCAGTCTGTTAAGATGCCTGTACAATGTAGGCTTTGTTGTGGCCAGATATGTCATAAGCTCGTTCACAGGCCATGTCTTATCAGCCCTCATCAAAAACACCTCCTTGAACAGTCTGAACGGAACGCTTTCCTTCACAATTTCTAGATTAAATTCCCCCCTTTCTTCCAAGTAGCCTATGTCAAATAGAAATTCAGACAATAGCCTATCTATATCGTTGCTGACTGAGGGATTCTTGAGTTTGACCTGGAGCTCAAACATGGAAGCTCTATCTTCTTTACACTCTTAGTTTTTTCTTGGGATCGAATTTATACACAATCAGCCAGACTCGTCAATTCCGGTCTCATAAATTACATAATTCTTATATAACTCGTTTCTCTTTCACACTTGACCTCTGAGGAGGACTAGTTAAATTTGACTGAAGGAGAAAGTGAAGATTCGGACCCAGGCGGCACGTCCGTTTTACGTGTCACTTGTATAGAGTACATGTTCGGTCCCAGAAATGTTTTGAAAGCATCGGATGGACTGAACATACTGAGCATCGTTGAAAGGAAAGCAGCGAATCCAGAAAATATTCTGAGAATAGACCCCTTTGCTGTTGGAACTGGTGGAGTGGTTTTATGAGCGAAATTGATAGGGCAGTAATATTGGCAGAGAAGGTATTCTCTTCTACGTATGGAAAGACAGCACACGGATTGGTGAGATTTTCTTCCAAGTACAAGATCGTGGCTGTAATAGATTCACAGCTGGTTGGAATGGATGCAGGGGAATATCTGGAAGGAAGAAACAAGGGAATACCTATCGTAGCATCACTTGAAGATTCCCTAAAATACAAGCCGAAATATCTCATCATAGGGGCGGCCACAGACGGAGGAGTGCTACCTCCCGAGTACAGGGAGATCGTAAAGAGAGCAATAGGGAGCGGTCTGGGCATCGTGAACGGCCTCCATGATTTCATTTCAGATGATCCCGAGCTCTATGGTCTGGCACAGGAGAACAACGTAGAGATCATAGATGTAAGGAAGATATTCAGGGACAGGAAGATTCCATTTACCGGAGAGATTGAAAAGGTTAAGTCGTTCAAGGTTGCAGTACTCGGAACTGATAGTGCTATCGGGAAGAGGACAACCACTATAATGCTCATGAAAGAGTTGCAGAGGAGGGGACATACAGCAGAGATGATAGGAACCGGCCAGACTTCGTGGATGCAGGGCATAGAACATACGGCAGTTATAGACGCAACAGTGAATGACTTCGTGGCTGGGGCCATAGAGAACGAGGTAGTGGAAGCTTGGAGAAAGAGTAACCCAGATTTCATACTGCTAGAAGGGCAGGGTTCAGTAGTCCATCCAGCTTATCCGGGCAGTTTTGAGATCATTGCAGCCGGAAGGCCAGATGCCATCATTCTGCAGGATGCGCCTGGGAGAAAATTCCTCGACGGATTCGAGCATTATCCGATGCCAGATCCTGGAAAGGTAATAAAGATACTCGAATTGCTGTCTGGCAAGAAGGTGATCGCTATTACAATAAACACGCAGAATCTGACTGCTCAGGAAGCTCTACATGCATCACAGGAATACGAGTCGAAATATCACATACCTGCGATCATCCCGATGCTAGACATTGAGAGACTAGGAGAATTGGTGGCTGATTGTGCAAGCCAAAGGCAAATTATTATCGATTGAAAAAATAAGATCGAAGGAACCTGAAATCAGGGGCGATCTTATCTCGATGAAATACCTGGTAGACGGGGAAGAGGTTCAGCTGGCATATAGCTACGACTTCCCTATATCAATGGACAGGCAGGACCTGAGGCTGCTTTCCCTCATTCCTCTTGTTAACTACTCCCTATTCACTGAGGAGATAGAGGCTGACTTCCCGATAACGAAGCAGGACTATGACTTCATCAAGAAGATGATGGTCATAAACAGCAGGGAGATTTACGTGAACAAGCTGCTTAAGAGGATGGAATTCTTCAGGGAAGAATACATTCCGAAGACACCGAGCGATGAGGAGGCAAGTTATTCCCCCAGGATCAACATAGACCTGGAACAGAACACTAGAAGTCCATACGTCAACGATGGAAATGGTTCAGTCGCTATAATGTCAAGCGGAGGAAAGGACAGCCTTCTGACATACGGTATAATGAAAGAAGTTGGTGCAAACGTATACCCAATATTTGTCAACGAGTCAGGTGGTCACTGGAAAACTGCACGGGTAGCTTACGATTACTTTCAGGTCAACCACCAGAACACCCTAAGAATTTGGACGACGGTCGACAGATTCTACAGGAAGATGGACTCAAAGATCAAGGCACTCAACGATAAGGCACTAACAATGTGGTCCGATACCTATCCTATACGACTATTCATCTTCCCAATATACATTTTCTCTTCCCTTCCTTACTTCTTGAAGTATGGGATATCCGGAGTGATGAAGGGAGATGAATTCGACGATCCCAGGTCCTTCGTACCTGAATACGGTATCAATCATTACTACGGGATTTACGATCAGACTCAATCTTTTGATCTTGCTCTCAACAGTTATTTTGAGAGTATAGGATACGGACTGAAATTCTATTCAGCACTCAGGAGCATCACGGGTCTAGTTGAGGAGAATATTCTATTCAACAGATATCCAGAACTTGCAAAGCTTCAAAGGTCGTGTCACAGTTGTCATGAGGAGAACGGTCAGATAATACCATGCGGAAGGTGCACAAAGTGCGATGGCATTCTGCTCTTCCTTAATGCGAATTCAATAGATCCCAGGATAATAAACTACAAGGAGCAGGATATAGCTGACTTCCTGAAAACATATCATGAAAGAATATTCAGACTTGACAGGGACGAGCTTGACCATTCAAAATTCCTCATATCCAAGGGAGAATACGGTAAATTCAATGAACATGTGGAAAAGATTCATGAGGATAGCGAGTTCAGTAACCTACAGCTGATAGACGAAAGGTGGAGAGATAAGATAGTGGGAATTCTGAAGGAATACACGAAGGGTTTTACCCACCTGGAAAATGGAGAATGGACCTAGACATACAGTTTCTCAATTTCCTTGATCTCTGAGGAGTTTCTTGCCTTAGAATAGTCGTTCAGCGGGTTTTCATTCAAATTTATGAACTGTATCCCCCAGGTGAACTTTCCTAGAAGACTGAGTGCAACATCCTTCCTTCCCATTATGTAGTAGGATGCTGCTAAAGCTTCCACCGTAGACAGCTTGTATGGTTTCCCGTAATTCACTGGATTTGCTGCCAGCATATAAGGGAGAGACCTTGCCGACTTCAATGGGAAGTGGTAGCTCTCTATATTCTCCCAGGATACATCAATGGCCACGAGATGCTGGAAGGACGAGTCTTCAGGGGAGAGCCTCATTGCTGAATCAGGGTATAGAACGATACTGCTTGCGGGGATCCTGCTGATGAATATGGCAAGACCGAACCTCCTGAGTTTCCGCGCAGTACACTTCTTTGGGTCGTCCTCCCCCTTATATAGAATCAGCGGAACTTCCCCTACCATCTGATTTGAAGTGTGAATGAAGATAAATCTTTATTTGCTGCGTTCATCATCTAATATGCAAAACTCGAGCATTTCTGGATTCTACAAGCTATCTGTAGAGGAAAGAAGGGAGATCGTTAAAAAATTCAGTAATCTTAACGATGAAGAAATGTCACTCCTTGGGAACATGGGAAGCCTGGGGGAATCCACTGCAGACCACATGATAGAGAACGTTGTATCTGTAATGGAGGTGCCAATTGGGATAGCGGTCAATTTTCTTGTCAACGATAAGGACTACCTCATTCCAATGGCAATAGAAGAGCCAAGCGTTGTCGCTGCAGCCTCTAACGCTGCAAGGATGGCTAGGGTTAAGGGAGGGTTCAAGTCAGTTTCGACTGAACCCATCATGATAGGCCAGATAGAACTGACTGGAGTTTCAGACCCGTTCGGTGCTAAATTCAGGATAATGGAAAGGAAGAAAGAACTGCTGGAACTCGCAAATTCACAAGATCCGGTGCTCGTAAAGGTCGGTGGAGGGGCAAAGGACCTAGAGGTTAGGGTAATAGATGAGAAGGAACCAATGCTAGTTGTGCATCTGCTCGTAGACGTGAGGGATGCAATGGGGGCAAACGCAGTCAACACCATGGCTGAATACCTTGCACCGCATATCTCCAAAATATCAAGAGGAAATGTAAGATTGAGGATACTGAGCAATCTAGCAACCTACAGAATTACTAGCTCTTATGCTGTCTTCGACAGGAAGACGATCGGTGGGGACGACGCTGTACAGGGGATAGTGGAGGCTTACAAATTCGCAAGAATAGATCCTTACAGAGCAACGACTCACAACAAGGGTATAATGAATGGAATAGACTCTGTGCTGATTGCAACTGCCAACGATTGGAGGGCTATTGAAGCAGGGGCACATTCATATGCCGCCATGAACCATTACACATCCCTTTCTAGGTGGGAGATAAATGAGGATGGGGACTTGGTTGGATATATCGAGCTCCCCCTAGCAGTCGGTATTGTGGGAGGTGCAACCGCTAGTCACCCCAAGGCCAGATTGATGAGAAAAATTCTTGGAATCAGCTCTGCGAAGGAGTTTGCTAACGTTCTTGCCTCAGTTGGACTTGCACAGAATTTCGGCGCAGTCAGGGCACTAGCTGTCGAAGGCATACAGAAGGGTCATATGGAACTACACGCAAGGAATGTCGCCATATCTGCCGGAGCAAAGGGGGAAGAGGTGGACAAAGTTGCAGATATGATGGTGAGGGAGAGGAAGATAAGGTCAGATATAGCCGCAGAGATGTTGAAGAAAGTCAGGGAAAAGAACTAGCTGGAAGTGTTGAATGTGTTCTTGTCTCCTTCGTCCCACACATTCCTCTCTGAAATTAAGTAGATGCCATCCTTCGAGTCTCCCCTGAATCGGGAGGAAACGTTCCAGTACCTGTCCCAGAGGAGAAGTATGAAAGTCTGGCCATCAACCTTCCTGTTATCTGGATCTTCCTTTATTTTCTTTAGGAACGCATCGTCTTCTATCGCATCATTTGCTATTGAATCAACGTACTTTTCCATCAATGCTCTCATGGCAATCCTGCCATAAACAGGGTACTTCCTGAGTAGTTCGAGCTCTTGCGGTGTCTGGTCTACGATTTCATTTATGTAGACTTTCCCTCCCTCTACCCTCAGTGTCCCAACTTCCCTGTCAGATATCACAACGTTGACTAGCCCGTCCCTCCTTTCAGATTCTATGGCACCCAGCAGTCCACTGAAGGACTCATTCTCATACGGCTCCTTGACAGAGCTCGAAATTCCCCTGTAGACTATCTTGCGTTCCTCGTCGCTAGTTCCTTCCATTTTACTATGGAACCATAATCTGTAAATAAAGATTCATGCAGCGAGATGAGCTAATTTACAAACAGAAAATGTTAATATAGAGCATTTATCACGTTTGATTGTGATGCAAAAACTAGGCGAAGTCGATGTTTATCACGATGGGGAGACATTCAGGGTAGTCATATCCTATTCAAATGGAGATGAGCTTGTGCTCGAGGGAGAAGATCTGGAAGAGATTCTAGAGCAACTAGCCACTGAGATGTCTGATAAATACGGTAAGATACAGCGGGGATAGCCGAGCGGTAAGGCGACGGCCTGCTAAGCCGTTTCCCTATGGGAGCGGGGGTTCGATTCCCCCTCCCCGCGTTCCATTCGGTTCGATTATTTCTTGTTTTCATATCGTTTCACCCTGCTTTTCGAAATCTTCTTGAAGAACGGGCGGAGCATCTCCCCGTTGCGTCGCGCCTCGATTTCTTCGCTCAACTTTACGTAGGGTAAAACGGATGAAATATCGGAGTGTCTCAGGTGAAATTGGACCCTCCTGAGGTTCGCACCTCGCCGAAAAAGCTCAGTGGCTACGAATCGACAAGATAGGACTTTGAACGTCTTATCGATTAATTTTCTATTTAGGTCATCTGTTATGGAAGAAGGAAATATCTGAACTAACAGCTAGACTGATGCTATTGAGGTTCATCAGGTAACGAGATATATTTGTGTTAAGAAGATTTCCTTCTTTCTACCAGTTTAACAGAAACGTTCTCG
Organism: Thermoplasmata archaeon; assembly: GCA_021816725.1. Taxonomy (GTDB): domain Archaea; phylum Thermoplasmatota; class Thermoplasmata; order Thermoplasmatales. Next base: position 7,427 of record JAKAXD010000003.1, on the reverse strand, counting down.
CCTTTCATTATTCCGTCTAGCTCGACCTGAAAACAGATACGATCTTCCATGTAGAAACAGTGACGTGGAAAGGGTATTTCCGTCTCTTTTGCTCCGTTCGCTAAAGTTCTTAACATTCTTGCTTCAAACTGCCTTTGTGCTATCACCGAAATCCGTAAGGAGGTGACAGAAGCCTGAGCTAGAAAATTTGTCGAACTATCTTGATTTGGGATTGAGTACTTTGCAAAAACGATATCTTTCTCGCCATTCCGTAAAACTCTGTTTAGTGAAATTGAAAGTCCCGTCTCTAAGGCAGTTGAGAAAGCTATTATGACGCCTTGGTGCGATATCTCGTCGCTCTCATCGTGCGTTCTAAAATTCAAAGAATCGAGGGAATCTAATGGCCCATATGGGATGAAAAATGGAATCTTCCGAATGGGAATATGGCCCGTATTTATTGGCTCTAAGAAAGTCGAAACTGTCAAATTTTCACCGGAGAAAAAATAGGTTATAGCAATCTGATCAAATCTCAGCTTTTCCCTCAAAGCAACTTCTGGAGTTTTTGAGTACAAGGGCTTGTCTTTCTCCATCGTCCTTTCAATGAGGCCGACAGTAATTGCTTTCCTAACGGACCTATTGAACTCCTCATTATAAAAAACTCCACCGAAAGATCTTTCAATTTCTTTCTTTAGTGACGAATAAGTCAATTTTCTTTGTCCAATACCTTTATCAATATACGCTATTAATGCTGAGTATAAATTTTCGGCTTTTTTCTCGGCAATCACAAGATTTGAAAATGAAGAGTTTGTACGAGAAAAGTGAATATTCAATGGAGAATGATAGAATCTTATATAATAGTAAATTTTGCCAGTCTTAGTCTTAACCAACTTCCTCGATATATTGGCGTTCTTGCCGCACACTGGACACGTTGAAACTTGCTTATGTCTTTTCATGTCGCTTCCACATGGATTTTAGCACCACAAATGAAGGTAGACGTTCAATCTCGAACCTATTGACTTGTAGTTTGTCCTTCCCCATAGTTGAGATCACTCGCGAAGATAGGTCTTCTACAACGGTTCTGCCTGAGTTAGTTCTAGATACCTTCAGGTCAAAATCATATCTAGACACAAGTGAGAATCCAACGAAATCCATAGGCGTAGGCGAAGTAAATGTATAGGATGGTCCGATTTCTGGCCAGAAATAATCAATGGAAAGAGTTCTCTTCGTATAGGATTGTATTGGTTCATGCGGTTCTATCAATATTCTCTTCATTTGAGGTGCATCTTCGAGAAAGTAGATTACAGCTTTCTCCTTTCTAGTAATGTCATAGGAACTGAACGACAGTTTGCTTCCGTTTCTTACGTTATCCCCCGTGGCCCTGAACTGGATATAACGCAACGGAAACCTGCTATCATTTAGAACAACTGACCTCAAGTAATGACGTTCGAAAGTACCATCGTTCGCCGTGTCTTCAAGAGTAATGTCCAATTTCTTGATAACGTAGTCTAATCTTTCCTGTTTGGAACTGTTTATGAAGTAGACCTTTCTATTTTTTCTCACGACTGTAGCCAATCCGGATTCAACAAGTTTCAGTAGATCCCTCCTAACTCTTTTGTAATTCGTTGTCGCCCCGCGTCTCTCAAACTCTGCTACGATATCATTTGTAGTAAAGATCGCTCTTCTGAAATTGGCAGAATTTAGAAGGTCAGTTAGCTTCTTTTCCCAATTATCTTTCTCAACGATTTTGGAAATACTAGCACCCACTCTAACCCTATGGACTCACCTCTTGTGACGGAATACCCTATAGTTGTACCTTTCCCCTGATTTCTTTTCCACCCACTCCCTCTCCATAGTACCAGCTTTGTTCCAAACAGGACAGATCCGAACAGGCAAGACCATTGCAGTTAACCATTTGCTTCCATTATTTAAGTTTATGAAACAGTTGAGGGGTATCTACCCATTTCCAAAAGAGCCGCTACCGTCAAGAAGGGTATTGAACTTTATGATACTCAATATGATTATGAATGCTGTGGTAAGTGCTATTATGAAGGACATAGAATCACCTCCAAAAAATGATACTCCGGTACCATTTTCAAACAATTATCAAGGTTGAGTCAAGAGAGGCCAAGGACCTAGGCGGGCTTAATGATCCCTTAGACGTAGGAAAATTCGACTCGGTTAGTTAAAACTATTATCTCAGAATCCTGATCCAATCATTGGGTGTTATTTTCCCCTTTGTAGTTCATCGTGTAGCTTCGAAATCCGATTAATTAGAAACATTTTTCCACTACTTTATGTTATATGGAAAAAAGTGAGTCTAGAATTGGCAATATCCTATCCCAGGACTTTATGAGCATTTCTGTCTATTCTTCCAATCATCTATCATTCCCTTACTAAGATGGATAGATTCGTATTACGAATTTTTCGGGACCTTTCTTGTCTCATGAACCCTTTAATATTACTAATCTTTCTAACCGGGGAATTGCCCTCATATACTGAGCCCTGATGGATGGAATTAAGGTGAAAAGATGAATATCAAATATGCAATAGCCATAGTCGTAGTATTATTGTTTGTTTTCGCTTCTTTTATTACGGCTTTTTATAATGGAACTTTTGAGGACAAGAACTCACAAAAGTTTCTTGGGCCGACCGTGGTTCTTTCAGCTTATGGTAAGGACGGAACTTCGGTTTCTCCCATTATGAATAATCTCAGTATTGACTTATCTGTCTGGGTCCCTTCACCGAATGGGGAAGGGAAAACGGTCAATCTAAACAGCTCTGCAGTTAACTGGAATCAAACTATACCACTTGGTCCAAATTTCGTACAGGCTGTCAATGCTTGGAAGTCGTTTATGAATAACAAGGACAGCGAACCTACTATGAGTCTCCTAGTTTTCTATACTAAAGTAATTGGTTCTAGTCTTGAAATATTCGAATACTACACGAACATACCTTTCAACCCTTTTTCAGCAAACCTCGTGTCGCAGGTCTTTATCAATAATTTCACAATGAATTTGGTTCAGCCGTTAACAACAATTCCTTTATCTTCGAATAACACTCCACTAACAGCTCTAAGTGACTCACCGTCGCCTATGGGGGAGATAGGTCCGGGCCCTTGCCCTCCAGGTGATGAACAGACAGTATGGACTGATAACATGAGTGAAACGGGGTGGTACCCGTTATACATAATCAACTCGACAGTAGAGCCAAGCAATGAAGAACTGAGCCTTACTTGGGCATCTACATCTTTCCAAGCCCAGTTTGAGTTTGATGGGTTAACTTCGACAAACGGAGTTTTCTTATCTAGCGCAAATGGATACGCAACCTCCGGTTTAGTGTACAATACCCAAGAAGACACTCTTGTTGGCAACAGTCAATTGTACGATCTCTTATATTTAACAGACACGACAGTCACGTGGTCGTTCGGAAAGGAGGAATTCTTCCAACCTTACGGAAGCAATGAATGTGAATATCTGGGCTCAACACCCATTTCAGTTTTAAAGGTCGAGTATTCTGGAGCATCTAGCATTACCGCTGAAGGTTTCTCGCTTCCTACAGGTCCACTTCCTTCCGGCAGTACTTATGGCAACTCCATATTTGATGAGTATTGGGCAGAGGCAGTGGCATATGGGTTTTCCAACGAATACACAAACGAAGCATATAATTTCACTATTCCAGCAGGTTCCTATCAAACTGTAAGTGACTTCGATATTCAGTCTTCCTCAAACCTAAACAGCATTCTTAATCAAATAAAGGATGAGGGAGCAGAGGCTATGGTAATTTCCGCCACAGGGATGATTCTAGCTATCATGGCGGCCGCAGCATCTGCTTTTCCAGGTGGCTCCACAGCAGCTGATCTTGGAGAAATAGCAACGATAGCTTCAATTGGAGGGTTCATTGATTCAGTTGTAAACTTAGCTTCTTCATTTACCTTAGTAGTCAGTACTCAGGGAAGCTTGCAGACAATGACAGCCTGGAATCAGATTGTCAATGGAGCTGATCCCACGTCTTCGGTAAAGGTCACGATGTATGACACTGGGGGGAATACATACTTCAACAACAACAGTGTTTCATATCTGGCAAGGACCCCATATGTAAACGTAACTGCAGCATGACAAATGGATCGACAACCGAAAATATATGAGGAAGAGAAATGAGACTAGCTATATTCAACTCTTTATTTAATCTATTGAGAGTGAACTAATATGCCTCTAAATCAAAGTGGCAAGACAAATCAGACAGGTTTAGTTCACTTTCAACCTTTTAATTATATTCTTAACAGATTATTTTTAGACTCATTCGAGTTATAAAGAAGGTGACTCCACGAATACAAGAAAGTTCAAAAACGTTCAAACTCGAAAGCAGAGGAGACGGTACTGGATGCCAGTTATTACGATAATGATAATAGCTTTAGTAGTCGCAGCAGTGCTCTTTACGGTTGTTCAAATACACTCATTAAACTATACTAAACTCCCTGAGAAGAGGATACAAGATTTCACTCTAGTCGGGAATACATTACTTACTCAAAGTGGAAAAATTGTAGTTATATTTATAGGTGCCGAGGCTTGTCCTTATTGTACGGCAGAAAGTTGGTCTATTGTTGAGGCCCTACAGCAGTATGGTAAACTTACAGGGTTGACAAAAATCACATCAAATTCATCTGAAAAATTCCCAAATATTACAGGTTATGGGTTTTCAAATGCCTCCTTGAATAGTACAAAGATTGCCTTCTGGGAAGATGAAACGAGTAACTCTGAGCCGAGTCAAAACCTTCAGGATTTCAATTCAACAGGGAAATCATTATTTCAGAAATACGATTCACGAGGTGCAATACCCTTTTTGTTAATAGGAGGAGTCTATCTACACTTAGGATCTGGATTTTCCCCCAATCTTTTGGTAAACTCAAATTGGACAGATATAGAAAAACAAATTCCAACCTCTAGAATCGGAGCTGAGATTAGTGCTGAAGCTTCTAATATAAGCGCTGCAATAAAGTACGTAAGTGACCATAAAGAATTGTTTGAGGTGCCAAACAAGGGTGCAATGGCAGGGCAAAACCAAGAATTGCCTATGCAAATGCCAGAACAGATAGAGAGAATATGAACACTGGTCGATAGCACCATGGTAAAATCGTTGATAGAATTGCAAAGGTGGAATATAGTAAATAGCAAAAGTGGATGGAGAATCTTGAAGATGAATCGAGCAGTTTCTGTGGCAATAGTTGTACTGGTTATCGGAACAGCATTTGCTATCGCATATCACTCTGGAATCTTGGAGGAGGAAAAATCATCCATGTCGATACACCTATTCCCTTCTTCCGAAATCATAGAAAAATGGCAGTCGGTCTTTTTTACGAACAACACAACTGGTGGAACTTTGCCGTATAAATACTCATATGCTCTCATGCTCAATGGAACTTCAACATCATTTGGCTATTATCGCACTTCTAACGATGTCACCTTCAATGCCGTAGGCTCCTGGAAAATTTATTTAAATGTTACGGATTCCCAAGGTAAAACTGCATCTTCGTCTTCGACGGTAACTGTCAATTCACCCCAGCTAGGTCCTTACGTCGTTCTTTCGGCTTACGCCAATAATGGTACATCAATCTCTCCGATAATGAGCAATCTCACTGCAGATATATCTGTGTGGGTTCCGGATGTCAATGGAAGCGAAAAAACAATCAATCTCAACACTTCTTCAGTTCAATGGAATCAGCACATATCCTTAAGTTCAAACTTAACAGAGGTTGTGAACGCTTGGAAATCCCTCAATGGCAACGAAAAAGATGAATCTACCATGAGCCTCATTGTTACTTACACTTCTGTTAATGGTACCAATATGAACATTTTCGAATACTACACAGACATCTCATTTAATCCCCTCTCTCCGACTCTGAGTTCTCAATCGTTCCCAGTCAACTTAACCCTAAATTTGATGCACCCATTTACCACTATACCATTACCCCTGAACTCTACCTTAACTGGAACGCGCCATCCCGAAGATTACGGAGTAGTCTGGACAAAAACCTTGGCCTACACAGGTTACTATCCTGTAAACCTCATTAACGCTACAGAAGAGCCAAATAATGAATTATTAACCTTAGCATGGACAACCACATCCGCCTCGGCTAAGATCGAATTCGACGGAATCACTTCAATAAATGGAAACTTTCTAACCAGCGCCAATGGGTATTTAACTACCACAAATTTTACTACAGGTGATTTTGCTGCGCTTGCTGGGAATAGTGGTTTTTACGATTTTACTTCCTTAGTTGATACGACTATGACGTGGGCGTTCGGAAAAGAGTACTTTTACGTGCCTTACGGAAGCCAAGGACAAAAGCTGATAGTGATGACTAACCTGACAGACCTAAAGGTGCAGTATGTTGGTTCAAATCAAGTGCTTAAAGAGGGCCTCCCCTATGGTACCGCTCAAGCTTCAAATGGTACCACTTACGGAAACATCACTTTTGATGAAGAATGGGCAAGAGCAATTAGTTATGCCTTCTCGTATCAGCACGACCAACATTCATACAATTTGTCAATAACTGCAGGACATCTGGCTCCTCCTGTGTACAACTTCGATATCCAGTCCTCTTCAAACCTGAGCTCGATTTTTAATACATTCATTGATGCGAACGTCTCACCAGTGACCATTTCACCAGCCGGACTTATCTTTGCTGTGATGGTCGCGGGTGCATCAGACTTTCAAGGTGGGGTAGCAACATCAACTCTGGCTGCAATACAATACATATCCGAATTAATGGGGGCCCCTGACTCGGATGTTAACTTAGCCGCTTCATTTATTATGCTAGACTATCCAAATATTCCAATGCAGGAAATGGGATTGACAAATCAAATTATCAATTCGGCCAATAATACGTCTTCAATAGATGTTTTTTTTTACGACACCGGAGGGAGCACTTTTTTCTGCTCGAACAGTGGAATGACCTCCTTTGTTGCTAGAATACCTTTTGAAGAAGTGACCTCATAACTCAATCCCTGCTTAGCCTCACCAGCAATGGTTACGACTCAATAACCATCGGAAATGGCTACACTACTAGCGATGACAATCGGAACATAGAAATAGAGCCTCCCTCAATATCCATCCTCTGGGGGATTGTTTCATTCAAGTACCTCCAACAGCTCTCCCAGACTTTCCGGGACTTCCCGTAAGGGAAACCTTTCCTCCCATTCCTGGATGAGCTCTTTTAGGGCTTCCAATGGGATCAGTCCGGCCTGAAGCATTCTACTTCTCCTAGCTTTCCTGCGAGATTCGAACCCTTCAGTCCGTATCCCCCTCCCCGCGTTCCATAATTTCCTGGTAAGAAATTATAAGAGTTTCCTATTTCTTGCGTTTTCTTACAGCATTTATCAAGGCTTCCCCAGCTTTCTTCACATCCGACTCAACAGATTTCAGTCCTCTGGACTTCACAGGATTTTTTC
>JAKAXD010000027.1 GCA_021816725.1 Thermoplasmata archaeon | reverse complement strand
GGAATATCCTTGCGGAAGGAACGGAACAGCTTATATCAGGACATTCACCGAATCTTGTATATAGATCACCGTCAAAGCTGAATTTGTTTTTGAGGAACTTCAGGCTCAGCGATGACATTTCTTTCAGGTTCTCGAACTGGGGTTGGAACGAATACCCATTAACGGCAGATAAGTACGCCAAGTGGATCGATGACTCGCCGGGTGATCTCGCCAACCTTTTCATGGATTACGAAACTTTTGGGGAGCATCAAGTAGCAGAAACAGGGATATTTGGATTTCTGGAGAGAATGCCGATAGAGTTTAAAGAGAGGAATATCCAGATGCTTACCGTGAATGAGGCTGCTGAAATGTTCGAGAAGAGAGAAGTGGTATCAGTAAAGGAATTGATTTCTTGGGCAGACACGAATAGGGACACGTCACCATGGCTTGGGAATGACATGCAGAAGGAAGCATTTTCTGAGATGCAAAAACTAAGGGATAATGGAAACAGGTCTCTTTGGAGGCACCTGCAGACATCTGACATAGTGTATTATATGTCAACTGGCACTTCGCCCGATCAGATAGTCCATGAGTATTTCAATCCGTACAAATCTCCTTACTATGCATTCTTGAGTTATATGTCAATACTTGAGGATTTTAGGAGAGAATACGCGTCAAATAAATAGAATTTTGTTGAGAATCTGTGCTGTGAACGACATTGATGTTTCCAAGGGCGAAATATGTTTTGGAGTTTTTAAAATGGCTCTTTTGAATATGATGGTAGATCAAGACTGACCTCTTTGGCTGGGCCTCCCTTTATTGCAACTAGGATCTTCTCAGTAAGAGTTCTTACGTATTCGTTGGGGCTCACCTTATTGTCATTCCACCACACAACATAGCATAACAAAGAACCAAAAAAGGCCTTCTTAATGGGAGCGGAGACGGTAGTTCCCACGAGCTCTTCTAGCTTCGAAAACATCTTGTCTAATAGTGAGGCTCTTCAGGAAAGTTACAGGTCCTTGGATCATATAGAATTGAAAGCATGCGTAAATAGTGCGAAGGCAAACGGGCTGATTGACACGCTTTCAAAGAACTTTGATTTAGTTCCAGTAGGGGGATAAATAGCACAAAGCATTGAACAGGGTTACGAAATGATTACCTTCTAGCAATGGTGATTATGGGCAAGATGGAAAATGCAATAATGAGGAGGCCCGGTCTTAAGACACTTCTCTTCCCTCTTTTTATTGTGGCTGCTATAGTAGTGGGCTTGGCCCTGAGATTCTGGATCGGACCCGGAAGCACCATAGTGGACACATACGGCATTCCCGTCGGTCTCTTCTCCCTGATACTCCTGTCGCTTGTCATATATGGGCATATAGAAACATATAGAATAGGTGGATATGTCCATAGATATATTATTCTTCTTTTTGTTTTTAACTTCCCACCAATTAAGGCACCGAAATGCTTCTACTCCGATCTTCTAAATCTTCTCCGGGTAAACCTATCGGCATGTTTTGTTTAGAAAGTGAATTACACATCACGTAAAGATGTTATTTTGCTCGGTTAAGAAATACTTTTGAGTTTAACCGCCGGAGATAAGCGCCTTTAAGATCACCCCGACTACCTAAGCGGGAATTCCATACACAGTCCTGCAACAAGACCTCTCCTAGTATTGTCCTATGATCAATCCGTGCTTTTCTTATTTACAAACAATTCATTTTCGTCTGTTGGTAATGGTGTCTTTGGAATCACGCTCAACATACCTTTGAGCTTTATCGCATAGACGATTGCAGTTATGATTGCTGCTACTATTAGCCCAATCCAAAAAGCGAGCATAAAAATCTCTGCAGGCTTTGGGGCAAATACATTGTAAAGGGGTCCTCCAGGATTATCAGGGTTATAATGATAGAAATTCCAATAATAAGGGAAGAACGTTTTAAGGAGATATCCTAGAGCTGGGAAATATTTGAGTGGATTAGTAAATACCGTGTTCATACCAACTGTGTTAAAACCAGCTAATGCATACCCCGGACGATATCCGACAAGCAAGAGTCCAACTACATAGTACTGGAATATTGCTTCAAGAACTACCAGTATCGACGTGATCTTCAGAAATCCACGTTTCTTGCTGTCCATCAAATATTCATTAAATAGATGCATATACACTTTTCTCCAATCAATTTGGTTCCTATCAAATCCCAAAAACAACGTACAAATGATCCTAACATTCTCCGTTCATTTAGAAATCTGTATTTGGATTTGTGCAACCTTTAGGTATCTATATCCTAGTTGACACATAGAGTCAAGAAAATTGGTAAGTCAAAAAAAGTATAAAGAAATATTATTTTCCTTTGTCTTTTTAACTTCCCACCAGTGACGGTAAAGGCAGCTTTGTTCCCATTATAATTTTCTTTATTCTTTCTGGGTCGGATTTCATCCTGAGCAGTGTTTCTTCTGCCGTATGCCACAGCTCCTCCTTGTTGGTGGGACAGAAGTTTGGAAGTTCCTGATACTTCAGCGCATCCCATATCCATTCGCCCGGATTGAGTTCGGGAGAGTATGCTGGAATGCGTCTCGTGATCATGCGGTCATTGTTGTCGAACAGGAATTCCTTCACATCTTCACTCCTGTGTATTGTGATGTTGTCCCAGAAGATGTAGAGGAACCCATTGATCTCGGAGAGAAGCTGTTCGAGGAATGAGACGATGTCATGGTCCCTCATGCTCTCGTACTTCATGGAGAAGAACAGTTCTCCGTCCTCACTCACAGCAGAGACGATGGATATCCTGTCCCTTGCTTCCTTCACGCTCATCTGATGTCTCTTGCCCTTCATGGACCAGGTCCTGCGAACGTTGGGTCTGCTCTACTTGCCTGATTCGTCCAGGAACAGGATGGTTGCATCGTGCTCCCTCGCTTCTTTCACGTACTGAGGATATTCTTCGCTGAGCCATCTCTTGACGTAATCGCCATCCTTTTCAATCGCTACTGCGATGGGAATCTGTGCTGAATATCCCAGGACCCTCAGCAGCTGCCATATGTACGTGGTGTTGTAGTGGACCCCGAACTCCTTTTCAATCACGGCGGCTATCCTCTTGAGCGTCCAGAGGTCGGTAGGAAAGCCGTAGTTTACTGCGCCGTTGTCTATGATCTCCTTAAGCCTCTTTTTCTGATCATCCGTCAGCCTGCTGTTCCTCCCCTTCTTCTTCCTGTTCCTGAAGTCCTGGTCGTTGTCCATTCTCTTCCTCCAGTCGTAGACAGTCCTCCTGTTCACACCCATCTTCCTGGCAACGTGTGCCTGTTTTGTTCCCATCCTGAGAAGCTCCATTCCCTGCTTCCTCTTCCACTCCATTTCTGTCATACCCTTGGGATAAGACTTCTTCGCCATCCAGCACAGAGAATGTAATTAAATTTAAAGTATATTATTACCAGGTTTGAATAAAGAGGTCACACATACCTAAAGAACTGTAATAAACCTAAAGTGCAAGGTCTTTGACAAAGACGTAGGAGTACAAGAACTCACAAAAGACCAGAAGGAACTATTCAAGAAGATAGAGTAATAGAACAAAATACCAAGGAAGTTTAAGAACTACGT
>JAKAXD010000012.1 GCA_021816725.1 Thermoplasmata archaeon | reverse complement strand
TCATCTTGGGATGAGCAACAGTTATGCTTTCATATCCAAGCGACTTCAGCTTATTGAATACCACATAGGCCATTCCTGATGCTTCAAACGCTATCCTTGTTTCAGAAGGTATCTTCTCCCTGAACTCACTGTATCCATCTGAGTTCATTGAAAATGTGAACTCTTCAATGATGTCTCCTGATGGAGACATGTATGTGGCAACGCTTTCCTTTTCACCAATGTCTATCCCTACTGCATAGTCGTTCATGTTCTCCATATTCACTTTCCTTCTTTTCATTCTTTTCCACCTCCATAGAGACACCAAGCATTGACTGGTGTCGCTTGAAGGAAAAGCAGGCAGTCAGGGATATTTACTACTCAATCAGAACAGGAAAAGCATAAAATATAAACAGAATAAATTTATGATCCTTCGCTACTGGTAGAGAAACAATTTCCTCACGGTTTATAAACTGGAGACCCTTGAAGATGCTGGGGATTACGCTGAGCTACAGCTTGACTATCTTGGTGAGTGGCTTTAATGACACCATATGTATTATTGATTACTTCCCGAGCGATACTGACGATAGCGTGATGTACTGTGAGTTCTAATTGATTGTTGTTGGCGATTTCTAGATTTTGCTGTCGTAATACTTTATAGACGTATACACTAAGGTAATCATCAGGGTTATTGGATACTCGACTGAGTAGTTGTTCTCGGCGTTTGCGACTCTTTCCTATGCTGATTTCCACTTCCGCCTTACCGTCTTCGGTAAGTTCGTACATTGTCATTCTCTTTGAAGAATCAGAAGTACGCCTTATTAATCCGTTACTACGGAGCTGCTTGATGGCCAGATGTACATTTGATGGACTCACAGACGGCATATTCGGATTAGACACAATTTCGTCCACTATATCCTTGGCCCTTTTTTCTCCTAAGTACAAAAAATGAAGTATGTGAGCAGCTATGGTAGGATTAGTATACTTTTGCTGATGTGCATTCTTAGGATCTTCTCTTGCATGAACTTGTGTATCGGGCAGGTTGTCTACTTCGGCCTTCATTTATTTTACCTCCGTATGTATAATTTACACATCTATATATACCTTATTGAGTTAATATAACTCTGTTGAGTCAATGAGACTGCCTTACACAGCTTCTGGTTAAGAGAATAGATGAAATTTCCTCTATCTGAACTATTAATACGCAAACTAATTTACTATTTAAACCTGTCCTTAGCCCTGTTATTCTATGTCAGAACTATTTTAGGCGTACTTCGAGATTTACAAATTTACTGCCTTCAATGGTTAGAGCTGTTTACTCCTTTGCCAGTATAAAGTAAACTTATAGGAAAGAATAAATAATTCTAAATTGTCTAATTCCATGGTTAAAATTCCGCGTGGTACCCCCCTTCTCGATAAAATTAGCAGGAAATGTCGAAACTGGCCGAAAGGAACCTATTTGGTTTGTGCTTTACATGTGAGAGATGATTTGATTCCATTTTTGAAAAAATTTGAAGGAATCCCACCAGGGAACATATTCGTAACAGGACCGTATTATGGATGGGAAGATTCGACTGCAGAAGTACTCAGAAGTAGGGGCATTAATATGTTCAAACCTAATGCACCGGGAGAGAGAGCAGTCACCGATTGCGCGCGGATAATATTTCAAGAGATTGAAAAGGCTATGCCAAAGCCAGATGGTTCCTTCATTATCATCGAGGATGGCGGTTATTTTGTCCCACTTTTACATTATGAAGAATTTCAGGGACTTATTGATTATTGCAAAGGGGCTGTGGAGCAGACTACCCAGGGAATAACAAGGGATACAAACATACAAGGGGGCCTGAAGATTCCAGTAGTAAGTATACCTTCCTCTAGGGTTAAAAGTAATATAGAGCCTAAATTTGTAGCACGGGCAGTATACAGGAATCTTGAGGTAATACTATATCAAGCAAATCATATGATGGACTCTTTTAAATATGGTATTATTGGTATAGGGACGATAGGCCTTGAGATAGTCGAGGAATTCCATAAGCAAGGTATCGACCTGATAGCATGCGATACTGATCCTGAACGACTAAGCGCTGTAAGGCGTATAAACAATAATTCGAAGGTTGGAAATAATAAATCTAAGGACGTTGAGATCACCGGTGACAGTATCGAGGTATGCAGTAATTGTGATGTTGCAATTGGGGCAACTGGACGAGACGATCAATTCACCATTGGCCGAGACCAAATCGATGCCGGGAAGAACGGGATCATGTTGGCAAGCGCGAGTTCAAAACAGATTGAAATTGATATTAATTATATTAGAAATATGTCAAAGCTTGTTAATACAATCTATGACCCTAAAGGAGTAATCAAATACATCGAGACATACAAACGTGACGATGATCATAGGGATATTCATCTAATAGGGGAGGGCCAGCCACTAAATTTTTTGGCAACCTTTTCGGTACCGATGCCAGTAATCGAGACGGTTTATGCCCTGATGCTGGCTTGTTCCCATATGCTGGTTAATGTAAAATTGCGAGAAGGGTTTCTTAAGTTTGATAAACCGGAGAATAAGAAAATTGATTTAGAGATAATCAAATTATGGAAAAAATACAACTTTGGGACTCCTTAGAAACCACTGAGTATCTATAAAGGAGCCCGTTGACTTTTGTTCTGTATTTATATTATAGGCTCGATGATTAATCAGGGGCTTCTCCATCATAAGGATATGTATCTTAATTGATTTTACCCTTATTTCGCCAGTTTCAATAGTTTTCTAGTATGTCCTAGGAGTTATTTGTAGCACCGGTTGTTTCCATAATTTCATTTCCCCTAAGCTTTGTTTTAATGTCTTATTCCCCAATTGTATCAGTCATTACTGTACTACCATACTAGAAAATGGACTTAAATTTAAAAACTTGAAAAAATGTCATTCTATTGAAAATGTGGAATTCTGCATTGCCGTCAAGCAATTGAAACATCAAGAGTCCACCTTATTATACCAACTTGGAACATGCTCTGTCGCAAAACTATAATTGGCCTGTTCTCACGCGGAATGAGTAGAGGTCCAGTCTCGTGAACCTAGTATTATTCCAAAAATTAAACTGTAGACGCAATGTTGGGGGTAGAATTAATAATACAAATATATAAGACTAAGATATAATAAAAATACATTTAAATACTAGATTTGTTATGTCAATGAGTGAGACCAGTGAATGAGAATATATCTTGGAAAATTCTCAAGACTCTCGAAGAAGGCCCACTTTACATAACTCAGATTGCAGAGAAGACGATGCTATCAAAGAATACGGTGGGGAAGTATGTTGACATTTTGGTTGCTTCAGGCCAGGTAAAAGTTGAACAATACGCTAACACTAAATTGGTTAGTCTCAAAAAGGGATAAAATGGGAAATAAAAAAACGGATTCCGTAAAATACGTCGGAGAATATCTTGAGGTCAAGAATTACTTTGGCAATGTTGAGAGAATGCCGGACATGTTAGGAATAGAAAAAAAAGACCTCGGAGCATACTATACCAACGAAGAAATAGTAAATTATACTTTAGATAATTTGGATATCCGACCTGGTTCATACGTTCTAGATCCATCGTGCGGATGTGGTTCCTTCGTTTTTCCTTTATATCATCTAATCTTAAAAAATGGAGAGAAACAAATGCGAGGACTATATGGAGTTGACATAGACAATAAAGCAGTGGAATATACTATCAATACCATTCTGAAAATGTCAAAAGGTGTGAGTAGGGAAGAAGTTTTGGGTCATATAATTCATCAAGATTTCATATTCAAGCAAAGGAGCCTAGTGGAAGGTACTGATACCTGGCAGGTAAAGCTCACAGAAATCTTAGGAGAAGGCGGTTTTGATTTTATAGTTGGTAATCCCCCCTTTAACCTTAATAATCACAAAAGAAAGGAGCCAGTTTTATCGAAAGCCACACATCGTGAAATAGCAAAGAAATCTAGCAACATACCGATTTACTTCATACTGAGAGGGCTTGAACTCCTTAAGGATGGAGGAACCCTTGCATTTGTCTTACCCAAAACGCTTCTGTATGTTGGTAAATATCAAGATTTTAGGGCATATATCCTTAACAACTTCACCATCCTAAAAATCACAGAAATAGGTATGAAATTCAAGGGAGTGAGGGGAGAGCAGATAGTGCTATTTATTAAGAATGAGAAACCTACCGCAAATTCTGTCATTGTATTCGCTAACCTTACAAAGGGGGTCTCTCAAGATTCAGGTAGCACATTTAGAGTACCCCAAAGTTACTTCAGAATGATGGAGGGAATCCCAACAATGCCTAACGAGTTGTCCTGTCAGTTGGTGGGGAAATTAAAGGAAAAATCTGTACAAATAATTGATTTTAGTGAAATTGATATATGTCGAGGCGTGTCATTAGGTAAAGGCAAGTTCGAAACTATACCTTACGAAGATGACCGTACGATTCCAACTAACGCTTTCATAAGAGGGAAAGATATATCAAAACTTCATCTCAAGAGTCTCACGATTGTTGACAGGTCTTTATATAAGTCATCAGAACTGTCAAGAATTAAGAAATCGAAGATTGTCTTACAGAATATTTATTCATCAGAGTCCGGGCTAATTTCATATCTAGACAAACAAAATCTTCCGACCGCAGAGACCGTAACTAACGTAATTATTTCCGACAAGAGAAAACTTGCATTTGTTTATGCCTTGCTTAATTCTAAATTAATAAACTTCTACCTGTCGCAAGTCGTATTCTCGCGTTCTAGGCTTACTATGCATTTGGATAGATATTATTTGAGGCAGGTACCACTGCTTTGGGATCCAAGCAGAGAGGAAACAGCAAAATTAATCACACTAGGAGAACAATCGGGTTATAACAACCCTGACAATGTAAAATCCACTCTTAAGGAAATCGATAGGTGGGTATATAAATTATATGGAATCAATGATTACGAACGCCGAGCTGTAGAGGGTATCATGGCAAAAACTCTCTCTCACAAAAGTTTGTGGTGAATCTAAAATGACGAAACAAAAGATAAACGCGCTAAGTGGCAAGGACTGGCTAAAATATTCTTTCAGCATATGGAGAGACATAAAAAAGGGAAGCATAGACAATGGAGATTCGAATCCCGCGTCATTTCCGGTGGAGCTACCTTCAAGAATAATCAAAATATTCACTAATACAGGTGCGTGGATCCTTGACCCATTTATGGGATCTGGCTCCACCATAGTTGCTTCAATAATTGAGGGTAGAAATTCTATCGGAATTGAACTTTCAGAGAAATTTTACAAAGAAGCTCAGAAAAGAGCAAAAATGTTGAGCTTAGAGAGATTATCCAACCCTGATCTATCCTCAAAACTTTACCATGGTAATTCGCTCGAGTTGGAGAAATTTGTTAAGGAAAAGAGTATTGACCTTTGTGTCACCTCTCCACCATATTGGGATATACTAAACAGAAAAAGAAGTGCTGATAGAAAAAATAATGTCCGATATTCTGATAGTGACCAAGATCTTGGCAACATTACGGATTATGGCGTATTCCTTGAAAAATTGGCCTCAGTTTTTTCCAAAGTACATTCTGTTCTCAAGGAAGGAGGGTATTGCGTTGTTATAGTAATGGACATAAGGAAGGGAGGAATGTTTTATCCATTCCATTCGGATCTGTCCACTCTTATGGTAAAACTCGGCTTTAAGTTCAAAGACATTATAATATGGGACAGGCAGAAAGAGTACAACAACATGAGACCCCTAGGGTATCCATATTCATTTGTTGTAAACAAGGTCCACGAGTACGTATTGATATTCCAAAGAGGCGAGATTGAAGATGTTTCCTGAGGCCCAATTCTGCTATTTGCTAGGTATGTTAATTGGAAAGGGTAAAATAATTAGGAGAAACGACGCTACCACCCAATTTATAATCGAGCTACCGCACAAGAATCTAAGAATAAATGGAAGGGAGGCATCTCTATACGTTCAGGCTAGCGTGCTAAATATCAAAGAATTCCTTGAGCCATTCATTGGAACAAGGATCAATGTAGATTCGAAAGAGCATAGAACGTTTCTGAATTTTTCCAAGAACGATTCTGAAATGATAACGATTGAATTCCTTAAATTGATAGGGAACATGCCTTCGTACAAAGACATGAGAATTCCAAAAGAGGTATTTTCTTATCCCAGCGATCTAATTAAAGAGTTTCTAAAAGGATTAGCTGACGTAACAGCACATATAAGGTCCAGTAACGCTGCATATGGAGACCGTTCCGGAAATAGGGTTTACATAGAACTCCCCGATAACTGGATGCTAGTTATCGATATAGCAAATTTACTCAAACAAGTGAATATCCCAATTCAGGATATCGACTGGGCTCATCCAAACTTCAGAGATTCGAATCGTTCAAAGTACGATGAAGGGAAACCTTACTTCTGGAAAAAGGAGCACCAGATTAAAATATACGCAGATGAGTTCTATCCTGTAGGTTTTAGAATTCAACATAAAGAAAAGAGACTAGAAGAACTTGCAAAAGAGAATGAAGATAAATGGACAGAAGTCAAGCATAGGAATGGAATAACCTTGAAGGAAGCACACCACAGATATTACTGGCAGAGTAAGGGACCTGTCCATACTCGACCGATACATCCAATGGAAAGTGATGAGTCTATTCCAGAAAAAATCAGGGGGAGGCATTTTGATTCCTGGAAAGAAGTTGCAAAGGAATTGGGTTACGGAGAGTGGTTGAAATAAGTGAAAGTGAGTTATACCCTTCGATAGAAAACTGGTTGAATGGCTATCTAAGGGATAGATATCGAAAGTATCAAGTTGAAACAACTTACAAGTCTGCTACGCACACACTGGAAAACGTTATGCGTGAGTATGGTCTAAATATTAGTCGTGCTTTACTGCTTAATATAAAGATAGACATTCTTGGTATATTAAGAGACGATAAGCGGGAAGAGCTCGTATTCGTAGAGGTTAAGGATGATTTGCTAACGCTGAAAGACCTGGGGCAACTCTGGGGGTATACCCAGCTTATCAACCCAGTCGAATCTTTTTTGATCTCCTCAAAAGGGCTAGGACTACTAGGAGAATTATATAATACCCTCAAAAGAAGAGATTTATTCGTATACGGTAGTAAAAGAGAAAGAACAATGAAAGCTGCGCTTTGGCTGAAGAGTAGTAACTCAATAGACTATGCATCAATGATCCCTCGCTCTTAAATTCCGAGTCTAGAGTTTTCAGATAAATCTTATGTGCTTCACCGATTTCTCCACGTATGACTCAAAAATGTCCTGTCTGTGGTTCAGATGTTGATTCTGCACCTAATAAAACTTGGTTTTTCGCACAGTATCTGGTCGAAAGATACACATGCAACGAATGCAACAACGTATTCAACGTATACTATAAAGAGAAAAAAGAAGTTTATACTATTCCTAAAAGAAAAGGTCAAACCTGTAACTAAGTTTCCTACTACGGATAACCGAAGTGGTACCTTCTTTATCGAGAGTTATGTTCGTTCTGAGCCACTATTTATTTCACTTTTAGGACGGAGACTTGACAAGACAATTTCGTCGAAAATTTCGTTGTATTTTTTAAGTCGATAAATTCGTTTCCTTGTATCGACGGGATCAAAATTAACTTCGAGCCACCCAGCCTTCCTCAATTCAGAAAGAAAAAGGCCAACGATCCTCCTATCGTCTGGTTTAGGCATCTTCTGTAGTACTGAAAGTGCTTGCCCAAATTCGAATTCCTTCGTATCAAATTCTTTCCACAGTATTAGATATCGCTTCATTATCCATTTCGGAAGTAATTGTAAATTTGCCATTTAATTACATATACATTATGCGTTTCTACTAATTAATACTTTTTATTATCTAGATGTCTAATCTTTCATCCTGAACTAAGTACGTTCAAAATTTTTTTTACCCTAGAGCATCAGGAAGGACCAACGGAGTCCGATTATTTGGACCTGTTCCATAATTTAAGATCGCCTTTATGTCGTTCTCTAATTTTGATTTAACAGGCGCCCAGCCGGGCTCCCCACTTATAATATTATGTACCGTCTCCCTAAAATCCCTATCTGTGGTTAATATCTCATTTGAGCGGGCACAGATAGCACTGGCGTATATATACAAGTCAAATGGCTCCATTATTACATATTTTTGAATGACACTTACTACTTCGAGCGTTAGTGTGAGTATCCCTGGTCTAATTTGAGGATCTTCGTGCTTTTCTACTTTTATGTTTTTCTCGGAAAATAATTCTGAGATTATCTTAAGCTCCTCCTCAAGCTTCTTGCCGATCTTGTCAGCGTAGCCGACTTGCAAACTAGTCCCGAGTCGACTCTTAACAGCGATTCTTTCAGGGATGTAAACCTTTTCAAACTCGAGTAATAATCGCGCTTTCAAAAGAACGCTTCTTGCTTCAATATCGTTAAACATGGAATAGTAAATTCTGAGGGTATTTTCGTCATCAAGAGATTTTCTCCTTTCTATTATTTCTTTATAGAATTTACAACCATGACTTATAGCATCATACGCAGGATCAGAAATCAGTAACTTGTTATCTGTAAGATGCTTCTTTACTTTTTTTATTGCGACTTTACAATCTTCATCTAGGTCAATTATCCTTCCATCTACGTGCTGAAAATACAGTAGTAAATCAGTTATAGCATTAGTGTCTAAAAATATGATGTACTCGCTAAAATGTTTCCCTTTGCCCTGCTTCATATATCATTCCTTCTTTTCTAATCTTTCGTTATAGTATTTCTCGAATATTTCTATTAGAAATTCGTTTTCAATTGGTGGCTTTTTATTTTTCTCGATAGCCTCTTCCAAGGCAAAAAAGAATATTCTAACGAGAACTCTAGGGGTGAGATTAGATACCTCTATTCTTTTAAAGAATCCAGAGAGGTTAGGGGAAAAGGGAAATAATTCATTATCATCTGGCATTTTGCCCATTCTGTCTTTCTTGAGCCAGTAGCTCAGGATTTTTATAGCGTCTTCTTCCGAGCCTATCGTTAGCCTGATTTCGTAATCTCCTTTATTTGTTACTCTCTCCCATAAGGGAGGAATCAGACCATTAATAGCATCCTTACTTTCTGGGGTCATTGCAATCACGACCCAGAAATTCACCTCAACCGAAGTATCCAGCAAATTTCTCAGCGAGATAAAGTATTCTGATGCGCGAGCTGGCCCAATATTTTTATTAACCGCAATGTTTTCTATCTCGTCAATTAAAAATACTACACCTCTAGTCTCATACATTTTCATTATCGCTGTTATAAGTGCAGCAAAATAATCACTTTCCTTCTTGACCGCGACCAACGAATCCTTTACTTCTCTAAATTGGAAATAATCGAAAAAAGGCTTTTCCCCAGTTTCGATAACTAACTGTGCAAGTTTTCTCGAAATTTCTTCATCTTTAGTCAGCTTAGCCTCTTCCTTAAAAAAAGTTGAGAGCCGTCCAATTTCAAGTTCTTTATTCCTTTTGATATCGGATGACTTGCGTTTAGCAGGGTATATTGACCTCAAGTACTGATCAAAATCAAGTGGTACCAATGTAGAATTCTTGAAAATTTTTTTAGAAGTCTTGCTCATTTCCCAAAGAGCCCTAGCAAAATTATATCTGCCAATCTGTCGAAGCAATTGGTTGGCTAGATCGTAAAATCTAATTCCTGGGTCTCCAAAATAGAAAGTAGCATAATTTTTACCAATGAATGATTTCTCAACGATGTGATGCATAAAAGTGGTTTTGCCTGAGCCATATTGCCCTATTACTGCTAGCGCTTTATCACCTCGAGACGACTCAATTTTCTTGACTACCGATTCAAATTTATCTATCACACTCTTAGGGAAGGGCGGGACATCAATAGACTCTATCGCTATCCCTGCCACAGGAAACGGGTTTCTGATTAATCCATATTGCTCGTATCGGTTATCATTCTGCATTTCCAAGCTCCTCCTTCACTTTTTTATCTATTTTCAAATGAGATACCATCTGTCCGCCATTTATGATGTACTCTGCGGATATGTTTTTTTCCCTTGCCGGATTACTTGACCTGAACCTGACAAACCTACTTGATGTTGGAACAAAACTTATAAAAGATTGAAAACTAGTTTGTAAAGTCTCAAGAAAATAAGTGGAATCTGATTTTGAAAATCTGTTTTTAACGGCCAGTTTCTTTACAAAGTCGGGAATATAAAGGAACATCACATCCTGATCGTATGGGTCCGATTGAATGTAATTTATCAACTCTTTAATTGCAACGCGTTTATCGAAGCGTGCTATTGGATAGATCAGGTCTCTGCCCCCTTCGTTCATGAATAACAGTTCATCCACTAAATGAAGGTCTTTTGCCCATATTTTAACACCCCAAAGGATAGACTGAATTTCATCTTGATTTCTGATAAGTATCTTTTTGCCAGTATTTCCCACAATACAGAATAAGGCAGAACAATTACTTCCATTCTTAATTATTTCCGCGAGTCTTCCTCTTTTTTCAAGGTCCTCCCTCATATAATTGTCATTATCCATAAAAATGTCAAAAAAATATCTCTGGCAGTCCTCGTTCTCGACAATCATATCCCCGAATAATTCCTTTGCTTTGTGTGAAAGTGCTTCCTTATTATCCGTGTCCTGCAACAGATTTCGCACTTTGTCAGATTTAGAAATATAGTATTTATGGTTATCAATATATATCAATCCTAGATGTTCCATCACCTTTCTGTAGTGGTATCTTGTGGAGTGAGTCATCTGTTTTCCGTTTTTACCCAGTAATATTCCCTTTTTAATGCCAAAATCCTCAAGTTGGGTTGCACTCAGTTTTCCTTCGTTCTGATATACTAGAAGCAGGATATCTTTGACCTTTTCGAAATCTACATATCGCATCCACAATGCTTTTCTGTTGGCCACTTTAAATTATCGCCTCCACTTATCATTAACTATATTCGTATTAAATCTTTCTAAATGAAATGATATTTTCAGGGGAGGAGACTTTCCCGAATTTACCCATCTGTTGAGGGCTATTTCCTCTATCTCTTGCCTTCTGAATCCTCTCTACGGTAAAACCTACATTCGTCCCAATACGAGCAGTCAGTTTCCCTGCTGGAACAGCAATCCCGCCGTATCTAGCATCACCTATAATAATGTGCATAGTTCCATCATGCCTCAATACCCGGTAAGTTTCCCTTAGGAAAATATACATGTCTTCAAAATATCCTTGAATAGTCTCCACAACCTTTCTGTTGGGCAAATCCCTTCCGTTTATCTTTTCGAGTATTTGCGTAAGTGCGGCAGGCTGTTCGTAGCCTGTTGGTTCGTATACCTTCCTTGCCTCTACGTGTGACCGGAACATTTTGTACCTTAGTTCCTTTATATCACTATAATCCTGGAAGAATCCTAGCATAAGTTCGAGGTAATATATCCGCGTGTAGTCATGACGATTTGGGTATGGCGGCGACGTTATGATAGTCGCTACTGAATCCGTCTTCAACCCGGTCCTCCTCGCATCGGAGAGAATGGCATAAGAATCTACTGTGGGAAGATTGTTAAGGAAAGGAAGGTCTTGAAGGATTATTTCCATCCTCTCGGAGAAAGCCTTTCTTACAGGTTTTGTTACTTTATTGTTCACCTCTCTAAGGAATGCACCATCTTTCTTTGTAAATGATGCATCCTCTAGGGCTGAAAGGAGAGCCATGAGGAAAAGGTTCCGCGTCTTGACGTTTTCAATATCCATTACGTTATCTCTCAAGAGTAAAAAATCAGCAAACTCAGTTGGTGGAAAGTATTTTTTAAGCGGATGGATGACGCTGTCGGCCACTGATTTATTCTTTGACGGTAAACTGGTTATTTCTCGCAAACGCCTCGAAATTTCACTCTTGCTATATTTTCCAAGCTTGGCATTAGAAACGATGATGGACAGTGGCATTAGATCGCTCCCTATGGCCTTCAACCCCATTTCTCGGGATGCAAGAAGTGTTGTACCTGCTCCGCAGAATGGATCAAAGACAATATCTCCTTCTTTCAAATTCAAAGATGAGAGTATAGATAAAACCAAGTTACGAGAGAAACTGTGTTTGAAATTGTACCATTTGTAAACAGGAATGTGCTTGTTCTGGATGGGGGTTACTAGTTTTGCCAAACTATCCATCTCCCAGTAACCAGCGTCATTTTTTCCCTTTAAGATAGACGCTGAAACATTATCTGTTGACACATATGAATATATTTATCCCGAGATATATACTTTTTGAGCAGAATATCTTCTTCGTTTGCTTAGATTTCCTGGTCTTGTTGGTATGCCTCTTATTACAAGGAAAGGCTGTCTGTTAATACCCGCAAGAGGCCTACTACCTTTTAGTCGATGTATCAAGGATTTCACGTTACTTAGTTATGAGTAGTCGTACAAAGTTTAAGAAATATTTAAATATTGTAAGTAATTACTAATCGAATATGCAATCACATAATATAATAGTAATTAAACTAGTAATCTGTCGTGGCAGGGACGAGCTTCTCATAAGAGGTGGTATGTACGAATAGAACATCCCATAACAAGAAAATAAGGAAAGTTGTAAATAAGGATATTTCTAACGAAGACAAGGATATGAAAGTCTGGTTTAAACCAGATTTCGATGATGAAAGAATCAAAGAGGCAACGAAGCTGGTAGTTGGTGACAAGGTAATTAAAGAGGGAGAACATTGGTTGGTAAGGTCTATAAAAAAGGGTAAAAACTATGTGGTAATATTGGATGGCAAGGTTGGATTTTGTACTTGCCCGGACTTTGAAAGAAGGAGGAAGGAATGTAAACATATATTGGCTGTTAAAATGGTCGTCAGAAAAAATGGTCACCCAAAGGGTGAAACTGATATTAGAGTCACCAAACCGACCTTTCATCAGGATTGGACAAACTATAACAAAGCCCAGACAAACGAAAAATCCCTATTCATGAAGCTGCTTTCAGATCTCTTAGGGACAATCGAGGAAGACAAACGGGATGTGAGTGTAAGAGGGAGAAAACCATTTTCTCTTAAGGATATGGCGTTTGCGTCTGCGTTAAAGGTTTATACCACCTACTCGCTGAGAAGGTTCATGACTGATATTAACGAAGCTAATGATAAGGGATATGTGAGCCAGGTGCCTTATTTTAGCGTTGTTTCAGTTTATATGAATAAACCAGAAATGACACAGTTACTGCAAAAACTTGTCACCCTTTCTTCCCTACCCTTGAAAAACGTTGAGACTAAGTTTGCGGTAGATAGCACTGGATTCAGAATAAACAGATTCACGGATTATTTCGTAGAAAAACACCGGGCAAAAAGGGAACACCAATGGATAAAAGCGCACATAACTTGCGGCATAAAAACTAACGTTATTACTGCAGTGGAGATTTCTGATCAGTTCTCATCAGACGGTAATTACTTCATTCCCTTGGTCGAGAAAACCCTCGATACCGGATTTAATGTTCTAGAAGTCAGCGCAGATAAAGCTTACAGTTCAAGACAGAATATCGGCTATGTGAATTCGATAGGCGGCATGACATTTATTCCGTTCAAGTCCAATACCACGGGGAAGGCCAAAGGCAGTCTTATTTGGAAAAGAATGTACAATTATTATATGTTACAGCGTGAGGACTTCATGGATCACTATCACTTGAGGAGTAACATAGAGTCTACAAACAACATGATAAAATCAAAATTTACAGATCTTGTTAGAAGTAAGAATAGTCTTGCACAATATAATGAAATACTCCTGAAAGTTATATGCCATAACATTGTTGTGCTGATACAGAGTATGTTTGAACTGGGCATAGAGCCTGGATTTCTTGATTCCCGAGCAAAGGAAAATTAGTCCGCTTATCTGATTGCTCCGTGATGAAATAGTATACAAGACGAAAGGTACTTACCTCAAACGATACGTTTCTGGCAGTTAACTCTATTAGCACAGTTTCGATCGAATATGTTCTATAATAATTTCGTAAAAATTCCTTGGCCCTATTGTTGAGGTCTCGCTTTTTCGACTTCTATCTAATAAATAGTTGATTTTACCTACTGATTTAGCTATATTTATATCCATAAGAGTCAAGTACTCACTGAGAAGCTCCAGAATTGTGATTGAAGAACATTACTGAATTCTGTGTTTGCCCAGTCTCTGGATCGTTCTTTTTTCGGATAAAATTGTGATATCCACTACATCTCTCCAAGATAGGAGGGATATTCCGTCTCCGTTTTGGATATTCAGAGTGTCGCCTATCCCTACCACTCTCCCGGTAACATCAGTCTGTTTCGTAGTCACCTTTAGATATACTCGTTCATTGCTCTTTCTGAAGAACTCATCTTCAAATGAAACAGAAAGTGAGGTACTGACAACTAAAGTAAAAGCAATGAGTATTGTGGTCACAACCGATGTAAAAAGTATTTGGTAGAGAATCGTCATTACCGTCGTACGAATTCCAATATTTTCAAGGATGTTCAAATACAAACTCATTGCGAACCCCAGAAAAATAAACACTGACACAGACAGATAACTCCCTGACAGCAAAAAAAGTGATTTCAGATCGATTCTTTTTCTTAGGATGACTACGACTAGCACTATTAAGAATCCGTATCCAGGCGCGCCAAACATGTAAAGCAGCATTATCGAAGATATCTCATCCGGTGAATGAAATAGAAAGGGCGATATGAAGAAGATAATAAACCCCAAAATGTAAGAAACAACCCACAACGTAGCTCCTCTTCCACTTTTAGAATTTATTATATTTGCATAGTTGTCAAAATCGTACAATATTCGTAATATCTTACTTCTGGAGGAGACCCGATATCCAGACTTTACATACCCCACCACTGTGATTACGATTGAAACGATAGCCGCTAGTATTTCTAAAATTGCAGGTATGTAGCTAATGAAACTAGCCATCTACAATCACAAATCAATGCTTCGGATGTTCTTCAATATTTCCATAAAAACCATAACGGAAGTATTTTTTATTTAGTTTAGATGATCGTTGACAAAGGTGTAATTATAATATGAGTTCTGCCAAATTGTCTCAACATATGTACTTGAATAGATGGTTTTAACGTCAGCGTTCTTCATGTTTGTTTGATTCATATCTAACAAGATGAAGTCTTGTAAGTAGAAATTGTGAACCGACCCCATAGAATATATCTTAGCCGAATAGAAATACACCTTTGAAAATTTGCAGATTTGCTGCGTTAAATCTACCGTGCCGTTTGACGTTGCATATGCTTCAGTTATCAACTCGGCATAATATGCAGTAAAGCCATGATTATCGATTGCTTTATATGATAAGCCATTGGAAATACTCGCTTCAAATTCCCAATACCCACCAAAATTCACAATAGTGAAATTCACTTTCTCACCTGTAGAAACTGTTGCAGGAATGTCATTGTTTAGATAAAAAATCTCTGCTCTTTCAAATGGAAAAACCATATACCACAACAAATAAGGTCCGTTACCGTCCACATTAACTGAAAATCCAGTTTGAGCAAGCCCATCAGTTCCGTTAGCGATAACAGAAAGCCCAATCCATGAAGATAGGACTTGATCTACATTGCTGTCAGTCTGCGTGGCCGGAGGCATTGAAGCTACTGGGACAGTAATTGATGCTGACACTTCATAGATGGGTTGGTTATTTCCCGCCTCCCAAGATCTGAAGCTGGTCACAGCCCCTGCCCAGTTGTCGTCATAGATTTCCTGATGAATAGGATGGTAATAGGCGTAGCCGAAGTAAACAACTGAAATGACCAAAATTGCTACTATTATGGGCTTTACCTTTCGCTCAAGCGTTTTGTTCCTGACTATTGCATATCCCCCGCTTTTTCTTTCATTACGAGTAAAGTATGGCGTTTGCGTATATCTCCCTTTTCAACCATCCAAAAGGAAGTAATGAATGGATTTAAGGAGTAACTCAAAAGTATCACACACAACAGTGTCTTGAACTATGTGTTACATCCTGGGTAAACGAAACATCTCCACAAAGATGCGGACGAATCCTACCTATCATGTAATTAGCAACTTGTTTGAATGTTTCTAGATTTCTGGAATTAATTGCCTAATATCTCCCTCTTTTTTGTTCACGAATTCTTTCATTGTAGTATAGAAAGCAACAGCTAGCTCACTTTACAATAAAACTTTTAGGTCTCGTAAAAACAGGACGAAAGGAATAAAACGACAAAAATTGGAATTAAACGACAGATTTTCTAAATAACGACAAAGCC
>JAKAXD010000002.1 GCA_021816725.1 Thermoplasmata archaeon | reverse complement strand
GTGAAGGAAATGAGGTCCTCACGGTCAATGGTGACTTCCCGAAGGATGTCATCTTCCAGGAGTTTAGGCCGCAATTCCTCGTGAAGGTATCAAGATGGGGGATATCTGTGACCAGGTCAGCAAAATTGCAGGCTCCAGATCTTTCCGAATTCAAGGACGTGATAAGGTCAATTAGCAGTTGCGGGACCGACAGATGGTTCTTCCACCCACAGGGATTCTACATCGGTTACTCGATAAATCCTGATAAAAAAGAGGATATACCTGTCAATCCGGAACTCTTCTCAAGGGAGCTACTCGAATTCGTGAAGAAGAAAGCTACTCCTCATTAGTTTTGCTGACAGAATAAAGAAAAGTTTGATAATATTTGAGCACTACACCGCCATGCAAAAATTCAAGGACGTCCAGTCAGAACCACCAGAAAGCAATTACAGGCTAGACAGGGTGGGTCTTACAAATGTTATGAGGCCCATCACTGTCCAGCGAAAGAAGAAGACGATAACTCTCATACCCACGTTCAGAGTCTTTGTTGACCTCCCTCCATCCAGGAAAGGAAGTGACCTGTCCAGGGACATTGAGGCTGTGGAGGATGTTGTAGAGGGGGAAGTGGAAGGTAGAACTAAGGGAATAGAATACGTAGCAGAGCTCATAGTTGAGAAGCTCCTAACACGGCATCCTTATGCAACTTCTGCAGAAGCAGAACTGACCGCCGATTACTTCCTAGAAAGGGAAAATCCAAAAGGACGGAGGACGACTGAAAGATATCTGATAAAGGGAAAAGCCACAAAGAAGGACGGGGAGCGGGCAAAGAGGTATGTGGGGGCAATGGCAACAGGCATAACCGTCTGCCCGTCAGCAATGAAAACGGTGTCCACGCTTATGAACAGGAAGGAAGACTCTCCACCGTACATATCGCACAACCAGAGGAATGACGTCTCCATCACAATGGAGGTGCCGGACGGCTGGGACGTGGAAGTGAACGAGCTCATAGACATAGCAGAGCAATCGATGAGCGCGCCGACTTACGAACTCCTGAAGAGAGAGGAGGAAGGGATGTTAGTCCTTCAAGCACACAAGAACCCAAAGTTCGTGGAAGACGTTGTGAGGGACGCGATGAAACTCATAGTAAAAAAATTCTCAAAGATGCCAGATGAAGTTTCTGTCAAGGTAACTAGCGAAAGTCACGAGACAATACACAAGCATAACGCTTATGCTGAAAAATACGGGACCCTCGGGGCGCTAAGGAAGGAGCTGAGCTAAGACCAGAACCTTCTGTTCTTGGCAAATTCCACCTCGTTTACCAGTATCCTTTCAAGCAGATCGTTCTCCGACTTCGATGGAACTTCAAGGATTCTTGAAGCACTCTCAGGACCTATCCCATGAGCCGCAAGGACCATGAGCGCCCTATCCTCATACATCCTCAGAAGATGATACGATGTCCTGATCTTTCTCATGGTCTCGGGTGACATCTTCTGGGCGTTCTCGATCTCGTAAGGTTTGATGGGAGCAATCCTGGGACTGCTGCAGAATATGCACCTCCTCTCCTTGAGGTCCTGAACCCTCGTCTTGAACACCCTATGGCAGCTAAGGCAGTAGAATGCCATCTCCTCAGATAGAAGTCTTTTCTTCACCGCAGACAGTATAGGTGCCGAGGGCCTGATGGGCATCATCTTTTCCTTAAGACTGCTCATGTAGAGTTTAGACGAGCTGGAGAATGCGCTCTTGACTTCAATCGCCATTTCTCCACTTGAAATAAGGTCATAGATAATGGAGAGGTTCTCAATATCCAGGTAATCCCACTTGAACTTGTCAAGGGCCTCATTAAAGAATGGGGTATTCCTGTGAGAGGAGAATATCCTGTCCATCCTTATCCTCGTGAAGTCGCTTTCCTTTGATATTACCCCGAATTTCTTTGCAACGTTGATCGTACTGTACTGAAAAGTTTTTGACTTCTCAACGAACCTGTCAAGGTTCTCGAATTCGTCCCTCAGATGCTCAATTATGTCAACTATCTCTTCAACCCTATACCTTGTGTTCCCGCTTATGACGATGTGATATGGCGAATTGTCAAAGAGGAAAGATTCGCCATACTTTTCAGATAGCCTGAAGGTGATGATTAGTGCAAGGGTATAATTTGCCTTCGTCCCGGCCGTAAGCTGTATGACCGTAGTCGTCCCTTCCTTTTCTATCCTCAATAGCCGGTCATTTGCGACGCTTTCCCTGAAGTTCCTTACCTTATCCTTCGTGAATTCATCAAGGTTGTCGTCGAGGATGTTTTCCCTTCTCTCCCTCCCCACTTCCATTGCAATTTCAAAGGGTACCGGTATCTCTTCCCCGGACCAGCTGGGAGGGACTGAAATTCCCTGGATGAAATCCACATAGATGTACCTGTCCTTTATTCCAAGGACCCTCCACGTGCTTCCCTTTAGCGTGAAAGTAGACCCTATATCTATCTCGGTTGCCACGTACCCTTCGTCCAGGAATCCGATGATCTTCGCTGAGCTTGACTCCTTAACAACGTATCTTTTCTCGTCTGGTATCATCGATATATTCTCGATGAAATATTTCAGAGTCCTTCCACTCCTGCGAATTTCTTGGGTCTCTGGGTCGTATCTGATCACGTAAATCGACGACAGAAAAGTCAGGAGTGATACTAGGTCATCTTTCGTGAGATTGCTGAAATTGTTGACACGATTGAATATGCTGTATGCTTTTTCCAGTGTAATCTGTTTTTCTGAGTGAACCATTGCCATTATCTGGTTCGCCACCACAATCAACGGCTTTTTCCTGACCTTCACCTTCTCTATCAGGCCTGACTCCGCGAATTTTGAGATAACTCCTCCCTCCTCTGACTCAATCTCGTTCATTGCCACTATCTCTCCCCTCGAAGTATCTCCAAGCCTGTGTTTTCCACGTCCAACCCTTTGAACCAACCTAATGACCTGCCTAGGGGAATTTACCTGTGCGACAAAGTCAACGCTACCTATGTCAATTCCCAATTCCATGCTCGATGTGCATATTATGCCTCGCAGCTTCCCCCTTTTGAAGTCGTCCTCAATCTTTGTTCTTACGTCCTTGCCGAGGGACCCGTGATGCACCTCTACGAGTATATTTTCATCTACAAGCCTCAGTCTCATCACTATGTCTTCCGCCGTTGCCCTCGTGTTGGAAAAAACTATGAACTGCTTATTTGAAATGTACAATTTCATTATGTAATCCACGATTTGCGCGTAATTCTCGTCAGATCCTATGACGTCCTTGAATGAGGGGAAGGCCCCGTTTGGCATAGAGACTTTAATTTCATACTTCTTAGCAATCCCGGCCTTCAGGATCCTGTAATCGTTGTCAAAGAATATACTCCTGGATACCTCTTCCGGATTCCCGATTGTTGCGGAGATTGCTATTATTTTGAAATCTGGAGCAATCTCCCTCATCCTCGAGAGACCTATCATCAATTGCCATCCGCGCTCATCATTGAGCAGCTCGTGGACCTCATCAATTATAACGTACCTGACGGTTCTGAGATGGTTCCTTATCTTCTTCCCGCTCACGATTAGCTGAAGTGTTTCAGGGGTTGTTATGAGGACCTGAGGGGGGTGTAGAAGCTGATACCTCCTTTCGCTCTCACTGCTGTCACCGTGTCTCACGCCAACTTCGAGCCCGAATGACTCCGCGTAGAATTCTATCCTAGAAAGTACATCTCTGTTGAGTGCTCTGAGCGGAGTGATGTATATGGCGCCGAATCCTTGGATCCTATCCTTCATATGACTAAGCTTGAAGAAAACAGGGAGGACTGCGGCTTCGGTTTTGCCGCTGCCCGTGGGGGAGGTAAGAAGAACATTATGATCCCTCAGGATCTCTGGTATACCAATTTTCTGAGGTTCTGTGAATTCACTGAATCCTCTCTCCCTGAGGACGTCTAGCAACTTTTGCTCTACTTCCCTGTACGAACCATCTGGCATTCAGGGAGTGGATGCTAAAATGCTTAAAAAGGAATGCACAAGGAATTCTTCAAGAAAATTATTTAAATGGTGTCCAACTTGCGCCCTGATGTTAGGAAAGATGGGCCTCAAGCCCTTCTTGATCTATGAAATTAAGGAGCTTACCCACGGTGAACCAGATAGCCCGAGGATAGTTAGCTTCAAGATGAGACCGGTCGACGGACTGAGATTTGACTTTGTCCCAGGGATGTTCTCATCCTTGTTCCTTAAGCCCGACGACAAACTCTTCCGTTCGTACTCCATTGCATCTTCCCCGAATGAAGATCACCTGGAATTCATGATAGAAATGATAAATGGCAAATTCACCAGTCAGCTTGCCAATCTGAAGGTAGGTGACGAGATATATGTATCGGAACCTAGAGGAGCCTTCACATACCAGCTGGACAGTCAGCACAATGATCTGTTCCTTGCAGCAGGAATTGGCATCGCTCCATTCTTCTCCATGCTGAGGTTCCTGAAAAGTGGGAATTTGAAGAGAAATATCTACTTATTTTATAGTATAAAACATAAGGAAGACATAGTAAACCATTCTGAACTGCAGTCATACGAAGAGCTAGGCCTGAAACTTGTATATACTGTCACGAGGGACCCTGATGATAGAAATTGGAATGGAGAAAGGGGCAGGATCAACATGCAAATGATTAAGAAACATGTAGAAAGCTTTTCCTCTAGCACCGTATATTTATGCGGTGGCATTAGGTTCGTGAAGGACATCGTTGGGGAGCTAGAGTCTGAAGGAATAGAGGACGGAAGGATTAAGAGGGACATCTGGGGAGAATAATTTCATTGTAACCATAGATGAAAAATTGAACTTCATAAAAAATTGGAAGAAAGTAAAAAAATAAAAAAAAGTGAAACTGCTGCTTAGTTGTAAGTCATCGGATAGTACAATAGGAAAGACAATCCTACGGCTGTGTTTTCGCTTGGAACTAATCCTGCGGGATTAAGCGATGTACTCATGTAAACTACACCGATCGGCTGGAACACTCCTACGTATAGGTAAAGTTCAACTGCTAGCTTATCTGCCTTATAATAGTAAGCGGTAGCATTTGCTGTACTTGTTTGCTCATTTGCCAAGACGATATCATTCCACATCTGCTTTATCTTTGCCCACTGGTCAGGATACTTTTGTGGTGTGAATGTGGTATTCCCGTAATATGTACTGTTCGCTTCTATTATTCCGTTAGGGAGCGTGTATATACCGTATTGCTGCAGTTCAGGCGCCATGAAGTCTGTTGGGCCAGGATAGTCATCTATCCATCCTAGGAACCAGATGGGCATGATATTAGCACCGGAACCTACCGCACTGAATGTGACCGTATCTGCAAACGGTACATCTACTGTTGACATCTTTATCTTTCCACCGCTCATCTGGCTAAGGGCCGCTTCCCATATCGTAAACATTTGGTCCTGTGGGGACTGCCCCTGTGAATTGAAAGCCGGGAAGATCCAGGTTCCGTTGTTATACCCAGACTGATTGAAGTAGAACGATGCCTTCTGAAGGTTGTATTCATTTGCACCTGGTAGTGAAGTGATATTAGACGGGTAATCTCCTATACCTGGCGGTAGCATGCCAACTTCAGTATTTGCAAAATGCTCTCCGTCGTTGTATTCCGTGACATTGATCATGTAGGAGTAGTTGAATGCCAAGCTGAACGCTTTCCTTATCGACAGATTGTCAAAGAATCCTGACCAGATGTTTGTAGCGGATAGATATGATTTTGCTCCTGTAACGTTGATAGCCAGATTGAATGTGTAGAAGAAGTTAGACATTTCGTTTGCTGTTACTGCCGTAACGATACCCTGGCTTTGCAGTGCCTTTGCTTGCGGTGTTGATGCAGGAGGATAAGCCCCAGCAGCGAACTGTGCATACCCTGATTGCAGCTGTTCCTGCGCTGTTCCCTGGTTTGTCAGGTATTCAAGCTCTACTTTCGGTACAATGGCAGAAGGAGCAGGGAGCTGGTTGCTAGACTGCACGTAATCTGGGTTTGGTGTGAGCGAAACAAGTGCGGCTGCTTCATACAATGAAAGCTTATATGGGCCAGTTCCCATTGTATTGTAAATCAGGAACGAATTGTATCCAGTTGGAGTTCCATACTGCGTGAAGCTCGCATAGGACGCACTGGTATTTTGCGGAAGCGTTGGTTCAGGTGCAGAGTTGTTGTGAGCTTCCAGCCAGTTGTAGTCCATGATATAGGATGCAACTGGACCTGCAAGGAGTTGGTAGAAAATTCCAGCGGTACCGTAGTTCCAGACCTTGTAGTTTTGAGTTTGATTCACTGAGTAATTAAGGAAAGTCTGGTTCAGGATTCCATAATTAACTCCAGCATATGTGGCGTTAGTATTCGGTAGCCAAGTCAGAGCAGATGGAAGAAGATGGAAAGTTACTGACTGGGTGGTGTTGTTCCACGTTATTGCGTGATGTATCCAGAAGAAGCTGTTGTTGAAAGGACCATATATTGACGGTCCAGGGAGCAGGGCCTGTGCATCTATCCATCCGGGTGTTCCCGAGTCATTCGCAAACAGGAGGGTCCTCAAGAAGGATACGTATACATCATAAGCAGTTGCGTGATCTCCATTGGAGAACGTGACAGACTGATTTACGTAGAACGTAATGTTTTCTGCAGTGCTACCAGTTCCGAACCAGTTCCATGTAGTTATTCCACCATTTGCGGTACTTGGGACGTTAGTTGCAACAACCGGGTGGAACTCTGTAAGGGATGTTCCGTTATAATATACCAATGGCTGGTATATCTCATAAAGTACCTCGTAACTCACAGTATCGTAAGCGATTGCAGGGTCGAGTGTTCTTGGACCACCCGGTACCCATTCAGCATTTACAATTTGCTGCTTGTTTGTCGAGATTCCAGTTGGCGGTTTGGCAACAGAGTAGTTTCCTACAGCAAATGTCATTGTATAAGTTCCAGTAACTGTCACACCATTTCCTACGGTTGTAGTCGTGAGTGCAACTTCATGGAAGCCGGGTGTTTTGAAAGTAAGATTTACTGTTTCTGCCATTCCTGTATTGTTGTCTGCAATTACTTGCGTTCCATTATCAACATTCCAGGAGAAGGATTGGACTGTATAGCCTGGTGCTCCTGAGACAGGGCTGCCTACCGTTACTGTTATTCCAGCCAGTAATCCAGCGTATGTCAGATTTACCCATCCACCTGCGCCAATCGTCGTGTTACCGTTTGCTGATGTGCCCTGAATATAGATTGGTCCGAAAATCTGTGCCGGATTCGGGCTTATCGGTGCGTTAGCAGTAATAGCTAGCAAGGAGGCGTTACTCGATGCAACACCGCTTGGTCCTACTGCATACATACCTACTAGGTATGATCCCGGGTTTGCGTACGTGTGTACAGCTTGGCCTGTTCCGTTCGTGAATGTTTCTGTTGATCCATCACCAAAATTCCAAACCAGTTTTGTCCAGGTGAAGTTGGATGGGATGTTCGGGCTGAATGTAGTGGGCGTTCCTGCTGCAGTTGCAACTCCCGACGTGATAGGTGTTACCGATAGTGTTTGTTTCGTGGGTGGCGGCGTAGTCGTTGGGTGGTACGTAAGTACAACCACTCCCGCTATTATAACGACTATAACCACTACCACAGCGATCCATTTCCAAGCAGAACTCTTCTTTGGTGGAGAAGGGGCCTGCTCTGAGCTTTGTGGTTGCGTCATATGACCTCCCTATTGAAATGAACATCTATACTTAAGTTTTCCCCGTCTGGGGGTACTTCCTAAAGCTAAATTAATGACTTATGGTAACCTTTATTCTCCTCGATTCTGGCTATTAAAATCTCTCAGGAAATAGGCGCTTGTAAACTAGGAACTCAACGTATATCATCGGGATGAGAGCAAGTACTGAAAGGATCATGAAGATAAGGTTTGCTTCACCACCGTACTTTGAGTAGTCTTCCACAAACTGAAGGACAAAGAGTGCATCGATGAATAGACAGAGAAGATTGTACCAGTACCTTGCGAAGTCCTCTTTGGCCCATCTTTTCCAGCTCTTTCCAGGTTCTTCAATTGCCTTCTTTCTTTCTTCACCTTCAAGTCTACTGAATAGAGGCATTGGTATTAATTTGAGAATTTGGGCGCTTCGGCAGGTTTCTTTTGCCCCGAAATTATCTCCCTTGCAAAGTGGCAGGCAGCTGTATGCCCTTCTTTTATCTCCTCAAGCTTCGGTTCCTCTTTCGTGCATATTTCTTCTGCAAACCTGCATCTTGTGTGGAATCTGCATCCAGCTGGTGGGTTTGCTGGGGACGGGACGTCACCGCTCAATACAACTATGTTTCTCTTTCTCTCCGGGTCTGGAACTGGTATTGCGGAAAGGAGAGCCTGGGTGTATGGATGTATAGGATTTGCGAACAGATCGTCTGTCCTGGATACTTCCACAACCTTCCCTAGGTACATTACGATTACCCTATCACTTACTGCCCTTATAACGGCCAGGTTGTGAGTTATGAAGAGGTATGTCATCTCGTATTTCTGCTGGAGATGTTCTAGGAGGCTCAGAATCTGCGCCTGTACTGAAACGTCTAGTGCTGACGTAGGCTCATCAAGGACAAGAAATTCCGGCCTTATCGAAATTGCCCTTGCAATTGCTATCCTCTGCCTCTGACCCCCTGAGAACTCGTGAGGAAACCTGAACAGATGGTCTTCATTCAGACCCATTTCTCCAATCATTTCCTTGATGTAATTAAGCAGCTCATCCCCCTTTATCTTCTTCCTCTTGCCGTCTTCCGTGGGTACTCCATTGATTATTATAGGCTCCGCAATGATGTCTTTAATGAGCATCCTCGGGTCTAGGGATGAAACCGGGTCCTGGAATACAATCTGTACTTTTTTTCTGAATTCCCTGTTTCTTTTCTTGTTCCTGTACACGTCAGCCTTCTTTGCCTCTTCAACCAGCTTTTTCTCTTCCTTCTTAAGTTCTGACGGCTTGTTCGTCTTAAGGTTCTTGTAAAGTTCTGAAACCTTGTTGGATACAGAATCTTCCGGATTGTAGAAGAGGACTCCTGCAGTGGGTTCGGCAAGATCTAGAAGAACCCTGCCTAGTGTCGTTTTTCCACACCCTGATTCCCCGACTAAGCCAACAGTTTCCCCCTTATAGATCTTGACGTTTACGTCATCTACGGCATAAACATATCCCAGTGTCCTTCCGGCAACTCCTCCTTTAATCGGGAAATATTTCCTCAGTCCTACTGCATCTATCAATACCTTGCTCATTCAGCATTCACCTTTCCACTGAAGAGGTGGCACTCTACTGTATGCCCCTTGGAAACCTCTATAGAAACAGGTTTCTCCACCCTGCAGCGATCAAACACGAACGGGCACCTAGGATGGAACCTGCATCCTTGCGGAGGGTTTATGAGATTCGGGACGTTTCCGGGAATGGTTTTCAGTGTCTTGTTTGGGTCGTCTACTCTAGGGATGGATTGAAGAAGGCCTATCGTGTAAGGGTGCTTAGGGTTCCTGAATAGTTCCTTGACTTCTGCCATCTCTACAATGTTTCCAGCATACATCACTGCGACCCTGTTGCATGTTTCCGCTATTACTCCAAGATCATGGGTAATCAGTATGATCGACGTCCCGATTGCATCCTGAAGGTCCCTGAGGAGCTTCAGTATCTGAGCCTGGACAGTTACATCCAGGGCAGTGGTCGGTTCGTCTGCTATCAGTACCTTTGGATTGTTTGCCAGCGCTATGGATATGGTCACCCTCTGCAGCATTCCCCCAGACAGCTCATGAGGATAGCTTTTCAGCACGCCTCGGGGATTCGGTATATCAACAGATTCCAGCAGGCTGAAGCTTTCTCTCCTGCCTTCAATAAGCAGTGGATCTTTCTTGTTCCTCTTCATCTGCTTAGACATCTTTATGAGGTTGACCTTCTTGGATTCCTTTGCCAGCCTTTTTATAATTTCCTGCTGCGTTGTAGGATTCGGGTCGGTGAGCAACCTATCTTCAAGTTCATCATGCTCGATTGACTTTTTGAGCATTTCCTCATACTTCTGCATTTTCTTTGAGAATCCGTTCGCTCCCTCAATCAAAAGGTCCTGATGGAATCTTATGGATTCTACCCCTCTAGCGGTCTTCTTTATCTTATCTATTTCTTCCCCAAGTTCGTCGTCAAATATCTCAATCTCTCCTCCGTCCCTCCATTTCTCAAGTTCGGATAGGTGGCCGCTTGCAGATTTCATAATTTTCAGGAGCCTCGTCCTGTTGTGGAGTAGGAGTGTTTCCGCAATCTGATCTTCTACCGTGTAAACGGGATTTAGGGCGGCCATCGGTTCCTGAAAAATCATTGATATGTATTTGCCCCTGATGGTGTTGAAGAATAGTTCGTTGTTCCTAATGACTCTATAGTTGTGCTTTATCTTTATCCTCTTTTTCTGTACGAATCTTGCCTCATCCTTTATATTCCGCATTAAGTCAAGATTTCCTAGCCTTACTTCACCCCCAACA
Source organism: Thermoplasmata archaeon (assembly GCA_021816725.1). Taxonomy (GTDB): domain Archaea; phylum Thermoplasmatota; class Thermoplasmata; order Thermoplasmatales. The sequence goes on along the minus strand of JAKAXD010000002.1, from coordinate 103,493 downwards.
ACCCTGCCAGGAGGGTCTGGAATAAGCCTAGTAATGCTGTATGCGGTGACAGACTTGCCGCAGCCCGTTTCCCCAACAATGCCCAGAACTTCTCCCTTCCCGACTGAAAAAGATACGTCTTCAAGCGCTTTTACAACTCCTTCATATATGAAGAACTGTGTTTTAAGATTTTTAACTACCAGTACATCTTCCATGATATTTACCTCCTCAGCCTCGGATCAGTAACATCCCTTAGGCCATCACCCATCAGGTTCAGGCTGACTACAAGTATCAAAATTGCAAGCGCTGGTATGACCACAGTCCACCAGTAATCTGTTATGGCAGGGATTCCGCTGCTGAATGTTGTCGCGATAGAAATTATGTTTCCCCATTCCGGTGTCCAGTAACCTGCAAATCCCACGCCTAGGAAGAACAGCGCAGCCATTGTGAGAATTACGTTACCAAAATCAAGTGATACCTGCACAAATATTGGGTAAATAGAATTTGGAATTATGTGCTTTAGTACAGTCCTGACTGAAGAAGAACCAGCTGCAACCGAAGCTTCAACGTACTTCAGTTCCCTTACTGATAGGACCTGTCCTCTTACGATCCTGGTATAAGTTGGCCACCAGATCACTATGAGCGCAAGAACCATTACGTTTAGCGTTCTCGAGAATATGACGAGGAAAGCGATAGCTAAAACGAGAGACGGAATTGAAAGGAATATGTCCGTGACCCTCATAATTACCTCTCCCGTCAATCCCCCTTTGTACCCTGCTATGCTCCCCAGGAAAGTTCCTACTATCGCTCCGCTTAGAACGACTATTGCTGCTACCATGATATCTATTCTTGCGGCTTTCACCACTCCATTGAAGATATCATACCCCTCGAAAGTCGTTCCAAACGGGAAATACCTTGATGGAGGTTGAGGAACGTTATAGATGTAGTGTCCGTGGAAGGACAGGTACTGCGTCATTCTCCACGGATCTCCACCAAGAATTATTGGCCCAAAGATCGCCACCAGTAGATAAAAAAGTACAATTATAAGACCGATAGTAGCGATTGGACTTCTGGTGTAGAAGTAGAAAGTTTTGGCAAACGATTGGAACCTCGTTCTTACTGCCCTTGCCAGATTTGAGCTTGCCGAGTTGGCATTCGCCGTCATTCAAGCCTCACCCTTGGATCAAGAACAGAGTAAAGTATATCCACTATCAGGTTGGCTGTAACAATTATCAGTGTGAATACAAATGTGATCGCAATTATTGAAGCCATGTCTCCTCCAAAAGCGGCGTAGTATGCCCACCTGCCCATGCCCGGCCAGCCGAATACAGTTTCAGTGAGAACAACGCCTCCCAGCAACCCCGCGAATGTCAGCCCCATCACTGTCGTTGTCGCTCCCAATGCATTCCTCCTGACATGCTTCCTTATCACGAAGTATTCCGGCACTCCTTTAGATCTTGCAGTCCTTATGAAGTCCTGTCCCATGACCTCGAGCATGCTACCTCTCATAAACCTGATTATAACCCCGAAAGTACCAAACGCCACAACAAGAGCTGGCCAGAAGACCGTCCAAAGCCCCGCAAGAAATGCCCGCCAGTCTCCATATATCAAAGTGTCTATAAGCAGGAAATCAGTCGGCCTGGTAAGCCCACTGACGTTCGGGTTTATCCATGGCTGCAGAGTGTTCGTACCCGGGACGTAATAATAAGAAATAGGTATCTGCCCTGCTCCCTGCAGTCTGAGGGCTGATGGAAGAATAGAGGCTGGTCCCATGACCATCAGAACAAGTAGTCCTACGAAGAAAAGTGGAACTGAGACTCCAACCATTGCAACTACCCTGGTAGCCTGGTCGGTTAGTCTGTCCTTCTTAACTGCGCTGAAGACACCAAGTGGAATTCCCATGGCAACGATGAGCAATATGGCAATTGCCGCAAGCTCAATTGTCGGGGGGAACCTCCTCATGAATTCAGTAACCACAGGAGTATAGGCGTCAGCTTGTTCAGTTGGAGAGAGAATACCCCAGTTTCCTGTGAACAGGGCACCTAAATAGTAAAAATATTGAGTAAAAATAGGTCCATTCAAGTGAAGCATTGCCTTGACGGCAGCAATGTGAGCGGGTGTCCTTATCTTTCCAAGGTAACCACTAATGAGCAACGCCTCATTGGCATGAGCAAGGAAAAATGTTACTACCGTTACTCCCAGTATGACGGGGATTAGAAGAAGAAGTCTTCTGATCACGTAAATATACAACTTCAATATAGTTCACCGTCCCACGAAAATGGAAAACTGGTTAATAAACATAATTCACAAATATTTGGAGAATTGCTTTCCGTGCTATCAATAGCTACAGAACATATTTGCCTATCTCCTTTGGAAAGAGGACGACCTCACTGATATCCTCGGACCCTACTATGAATCTAACTAGTCTTTCTATCCCTATTCCAAATCCGGCAGATGGGTGCAAACCTCTCCTTGAAGCTTCAAGGAGCAATGAATAGTCCTCCTTTCTCTGTCCCTTCTTGGCTATGCGTTCAAGAATTCTATCGTATGAAAACTCCCTTTCTCCCCCACTTATTGCTTCTCCGTATCCAAGAGGGTAAATGAGGTCCATATCCATGAGAACACCTTTCTCCTCTTCCTTTTCTCTATCGTAGAATTCTCTTTCTTCCAGAGGTATGTCTATAATCCAGAAGGGTTCCCTTGCCTCAGAACTCATTATTGACTCAAAATCCCTACCGTATGCGCTAATTGCATCGAGATACCTGACCCTCCTGAAGGGGGTTGAATACTCTTTCAGTAACGGGTTGAGAAGATCCGGCTCCATTGATTTCCTTACTTTTAAAATTGTGAAATTAAGCATTTCTTCAGCCAGTCCCATCACAAAATCCCGCCCCTTATCCCTTACTTCGAGATCGAGCTGGGTAAACTCAGCAAGGTGTCTTCCAGTATTTTTCCTTTCCAACGGTTCAATCCTGATATTTGGGGAAAAGGAGTAGATTTTCTCAAAATGAATCAGGGCGAGTTGCTTATGGAAAATCATAGATTTTGTCAACCTGTACTTGTAACCATAGTAACTTAGAACTGGATCGTCAACCGGATGGTTCAAAGGATCGGAAATGGGGGAGATGATTACTGGGTTGATTTCAAGAAATCCTTTCTCGTCCAGGAAATGCTTCATGCTTCCCCTAACGATGGTATTTACTCTCGTTCCAGTTAAAAGCTTGGTCTTGTCCTTTTCGACGAACTCTTCAATCAGGCGTTCTTCAATCATGCATACTTCAATCATTGATATCATATTGCTTTTAGTTAAAAATATATTGACATAATGAATGATAAACATTAAATTTTAGTTATAATTATAACATTATGAAAGGATTTGACGAAATTGATAATCAAATTGTTACATATTTAAAAGAAAACGGCAGGGACAGGGTTACAGACATAGCGGACAGACTAAGGTTGAATAGGGTGACGGTTGCCCAGAGGCTAGAAAGACTTGTGAAAGGTGGCATCATTAAAAGGTTTACAGTGAAACTAGACTACGAATCGTTGGGACTTGATGTCCTCGCCTTTGTTTTCATTTCATTCAAGAAGATAGGTAACACTACACAGGAGGAACTGGCACAGGTCATTTCTAAACTGGGAGGTGTTGAGGAAGTGCACATAATTGCAGGGGAATTTGATATTATAGCAAAAGTCAGGGCTAAAAACCTCAGGGAACTTGGCGAGAAGGTTGTTAACAGGATTAGGGGGATTTCTGGAGTAGAGAACACTTTTTCACATATCGTTTTCCAGACGATCATAGATTAGGATGTTTAACATCCATTCGCACCCGTCCTTAAATCCATCATGTTATCATGTTACAAGGTTTGAGATGAATTCTACAACTGCGAACGGAAATCTCATGGGGATGGAATAAAGCATATAGAGAAGAGTCTTGGAAGGATAATCCACGTCTCCAACCCTGTTAATGCCGGAAATGCTCGAACTGACAAGGGGCACCCACAAGCCGTAGTATTTCTCATATTTGTCAAGAAGCTTCCGAATTTTGTAATCTCTCTTAATTTCAGAACCAAACGAATTTTTCCAGCTCCTTTGGTAATCCTGAAGGACGCCATTTCCCTTTTCCATTGCATTTGCAAGCACGTTACCGGAATCAAGAGCAGCAAACAGGCCGCCCCCTGTAGTGGCCTTGCTGAGTCCAGCGGCATCCCCGATAAGGAAGCATCTTCCATTCCCAAGCTCAGTGGAACCTATGGGTATCAGTCCTCCCCTCCTGCGCTTTATCGTATCACTTCCTGTCAATGCCTTGACAACTTCCTCGCTATTCCGTCCAGAAGCGCCGACTTCCACCTCGCCTCCATTTGGAATCTCCCATGAGAAAAAATCTGGAGTATTTTTACGATTTAGATTGATTTTCACCTTATCAGACGAACGCTGCAGGTCATACTGAAGAGAAGTGAGGAGCCTAGGGGCTTTAATGCCAAGCCTCCTCCTTACGGAACTGGTTGGTCCGTCCGCGCCTATCAGGAATTTAGATTCTACAGTTTCAAATCCCTCCCTCGACTTAAGGGTTGCAACGATGCCTTCCTTCCCCTGGCGTAATCCTGTCAGCATGGTCCTCAGCGACATTTCTGTTCCCTCAGATTGCGCCATCGCTGCGAGTTTCTGGTCCAGAGCTACCCTGTCTATGACTCGCATCCTGTCGGACCTTAAGTTGAAGGAACCGAATGGAGTCGATATCTCGGCTGAGGAGGGTTTATCGGTAACAAGATCCTCTCCCACAAGATCAACTACTCTCTTGTCAACCAGTCCAGAGCAGTGGTTGGGGATTCCCACCTTTTCCTTGATATCCACCATCCTGACCTTGAATCCCCTCTTCGAGAGTTGATAGGAAACGTTGGTTCCAGCAGGTCCAGCGCCTATCACGAGAGCATCGTACACCCGAACCTATTAAAACTTAAGTATTAAAATTGAATGGACAGGAAAGGTGCAATAATGGCGAGGATGCATACCAGGAAGAGAGGAAGAGCAGGATCAAAAAGACCGGTTCGAGAAGGTAAGCCCAGCTGGGTTAATATGGGCAATGAAGAACTGGACCAACTCATAATTAAGCTGAAAAAGGAGGGTCTCACCAAATCAAAACTTGGAATGATCCTCAGAGACCAGTACGGCATCCCCAAAGTCAAGGAAATAAGGGGCGCTAGGATATCCAAGATTCTGGAGAATGGTGGTGTGAAGGATCAGGTGCCAGAAGACCTTGCGGCATTGATGAACAGGGCAGCTAACTTGAACAAGCATCTCGGTGTCAATCCAAAGGACCTCAAGAACAAGAGGGGATTAGAACTGGTAGAGGCAAAGATCAAGAGGCTCAGCGACTATTACAAGAGAAAGAGTAAACTTCCCGCAAGCTGGAATTATTCTAGGGCAGCTTCAAAGTCAAATGTCAAATGATATCACTCAGTGAGACTTACACATCAAAATTTGAAGAGGCCAAGAGACTAATAGGAGAGAAATATTTTTTTAGGGTATTCAGCCACTATGATGCAGATGGTGTCTCATCTGCCCTCATTCTTGCTGAAACACTCAGGAGACTGAACAAGCGATTCCACCTTTCATTCCTACGCTCTATGGAGGGTGACGTGATCAGGGAATCCGGGGATTACCCAATAATCTTAAGTGACCTGGGGTCAGATATCCCAGATGACCTGAAATCAAGCGAGGTCATAATCGTCGACCACCACATGATCACTGAAGCGGGCGATGGCAAATGTATTAATCTTAATCCCAGAATGTACGGCTACGATGGGACGAAGGAGGCGTGCTCCAGCACTGTTGCATTCTTGCTCTCAATGGTAGTGGACGGCTCAAATTACGACCTCTTCCCTGCACTCATGGCTGGTGTAATAGGGGACAAGCAGGACATCGGTGGATTCTATGGAATAAACGGGAAGATAGTCGATGATCTCAAGGCCAGATACCCCTCATCGAAGGAAATCAATCTCACAGGTAAAACAATATCAGAGGCAATAATACTTTCACTGGAGCCTTACTTTGACCAACTGAGCGGAAACATGGAGGAATCAAGGTACTTTTTGCAGAACATGAATATAGACCCCGACTCACCTATAATGAATCTCACGACGGACGAAAAGGAGAAAATCGTAGATGCTCTTACACTGAGGCTCATAAGGCAAAACGTTGCAAGGGAAGGATACGAGGCACTAGTATCGGACGTATTCATGTTCAAGGATATCGGCATGACAGGAAATCAGTTGAGTGATTATTTTGATGCAGCAGGAAGGAACGGAAGGATGGGCCTCCCGACTTCATGGTTCATGGGTAATGATTATGCAAAGGACGAGATGGACGATCTATCAGTCAGATTCAGGAAGGAAGCCCTTGAGCAGGTGAAGAAGTCATATGAATTAAGGAGGGAGATGAGGAATCTCAATTTCGTTTACGTAGAAAACCCATATCTGGCAGGCATTACTGCAAGTGCACTGATGGTCTATCTCCTGAATAATGACAAGCCAGTTGTTGCCCTGTACAAAAACAAGGGTACGAAGATATCAGCAAGAGCAACGAGGGAGCTTGTATCAAGGGGACTGGACCTCTCAAAAGCAATAGGTGAAGCGGCTTCAAGGGTTGGTGGACATGGGGGCGGGCACAACATTGCTGCCGGAGGGGAGATTACATATGGAAAGGAGGAGGAATTCCTCCAGGCACTCGATGAAGTGGTAGGCGGGCAGCTTGGAAATACCTAAGAATCATCCAAGATATGGGAGCCTGAAGAAGAGGGAGGCCCTTCTGAACTTTTACGATAAGGGGGTAGTCACGGTATCAGGGTTGATATCACACGGAAGGGGGGAGGCCTTCGACTACCTTATGGGGGAGAGGAGCCAGGCTTTCTCTCTGAACGCGGAGAAGGCAGCATTGGAAAAATTATTGAAGTCAGAAAGAGCCGTGATATCCGTCAACGGAAATGTCGCGGCACTTGCAGGGGAGGAAATAGTGAAGTTAGCAAGGAGATACGGAATACTTGTCGAGGCGAACATTTTCTACTGGTCAAGGGAAAGGATAGAGAAAATTGTCTCATACTTCAGGGACCTGGGAATGGAAATATTGGGGTTGAACCAGGATGCCAACATTCCTGGCCTCGAGAGCAATAGGGGCCGCTGCGAGAGCAGAGGAATATTTTCGGCTGACACAGTTGTCATACCACTTGAGGATGGAGACAGGGCAGAAGCACTCAAGAAAATGGGGAAATTCATCATAACCATAGATCTTAATCCACTGTCAAGGACTTCAAGATTCGGTGACATCACAATAGTAGATGACGTCGAGAGGGCGTTCAAGAATCTGAACAATCTCAGGGAGCCGGAATACGCTGGTACCCTCAACGCCTATGAAAACGGAAAGAACACGGAAATGGCTATCAGGTTCATAGGGGAAAGGATGTCGTCAATCACGAACTGGCCCGACCTATGACCTATCCTTGAGCATCTTTATGATCTTCCGAGTTCCGTCGAACTCACTATCAGAATACTTGGAAATCCTTGCGACCTTCAATTCTAATCCCCTCTTCTTTCCCTCTTCTACAATTTCATTCGCGTCGAATTCCTGGTCATATCCTAGTGCCACGATATCCGGCTTCACAACAGTAAGGATGTCGTAGATGTTCCCCTCAACTCCTAGTATGGCCCTGTCCACAGGCTTGAGGGCTCCGACCATAGTGACCCTGATGTTTTCCGGGATGAATGGAAGCCTCTTCATCCTCTGCGCTACAGAATCTCTGGCCACAACAACGACCAGCTCGTCTCCAAGCCTCTTTGCCTCTGTCAGGAAATGCACATGCCCCGGGTGGAGTATATCGAAAACACCTGTCGCTAGGACCCTGATCATTCCCTACTCTATTGAAAATGGCTAAATAATGATTTCACTTTATTCTTTTCTCAAACCTTATGGCGTTTCTGGATCCATCAAAGGGAATATGATAGTAATCCTGTACCACTTCCTTCGCCTTAAAACCGCTCCTTTCGTAAAGTTTCAGGGCAGAAACATTCTTCTCGAATGTCTCCAAAACTATCAATGAACAGTTCATCTCCAGTGATATCCTCTCAACCTCGTCCATCAGCATCCCTCCAATGCCCGCATTCTGGAATTCTGGGTCGACAGCAATGCTTTCAAGATGAGATATCTTCGAGTTTTTCCTGAAGAAAATGCTCGCGTAACCAACTATCCTTCCATCAACTGTTGCCACGGTGGTAATAGAATTGGCAATGCCAAGCATGTACTTCAATGCTGGGTAATCATAAGCGTGGCTTCCGAATGCCCTGTTTTCCACCTTGGCTATGTCATCAATGTCCTTGATTGAACCCCTTCTCAGGACTGGGTTCAGAAATCATCATCATCCTCGTCGTCCTCATCGTCATCGGGCCTTCTCTTGATCGACATTGGCGCACCTCCACCGTTTGGGGGAAGGAAAATGATTTATTAAAAGATTGCTGATTTCTTGTCCAGAATAGCAGTCTAAGACTTCCATTCACCATTTATCAACAACTTCCATTCCCCCTAAAAAAGGATTAATAGTAACGGAAGCTTGATAATTCATGGCCGAAGACACTTTAACCTGCCCCAATTGCGGTGCAGAGATCCCTGTAAGCGCTGCTCTGAGAGAATCAATTGAATCCAAAGTCAGGGAGCTTTACGAAAAGAAACTTCGATTGGACCTTGAAAGGAAGCTGTCAGAGGAAAGGGGGAAGATGAAGGAGGAGATAAGTGAGGAACTAAGTTCGAAGATAGCCGAGATGGAGGATAAGATCAATGTGAAGGAGAAACACCTTCAAGAGGCAAGAAGGATGGAAAGCGAGGAAAGAAAGAAGAGGCTGGAAATGGAGGAATTGGTCCGGGAACAGAAACTGTCTTCCGAAAGACAGATAGAAGAGGAGCGTAAGAGGATTCGGGAAATGGTAAGGAGAGAACTTGATGGTGAATACAACCTTGAAAGGAGGGAAAATCAGGAGAAAATTGATGGTCTGATGAAGAAGGTGCAGGAACTGAACCAGAAACTGGAACAGGGATCTCAGCAGGCTCAGGGTGAAGTGCTAGAGGGTGCATTGGAGGACAGGGTAAGAGCAGCTTTCCCATACGACTCCTTGGATTCTGTTCCCCAGGGAATAAAGGGACCGGACATCATTCAGGTAGTCAGGAATTCTTCAGGAACGGAATCCGGCAGAATTGCATGGGAGGCAAAAAGGACGAAGGAATGGAGTGAGGAATGGATCGTTAAACTCAAGGAGGACATGGTGAAATATGGCGCAGAAGTTGGAATCATAGTCTCAAAGACACTACCGAAGGAAATAGCTACATTTGGAATGAAAGATGGAATATTCGTCACCAGATTTGAGGATGCCATACCTCTTGCAATGATTGCAAGGATGAACCTCATTGAGCTAGCACGCCAAAAGAGGCTGGGGGAGGGGAGCAACGAAACCAAGGAAATTTTGTACAGGTACCTCACCAGCACACAATTCAGGCAGAGAGTGGAAGCGGTGGCAGAAGGAATTGTGAGGATGAAAAATGACATTGATGCAGAGAGAAGGTCTATGGAAAGGCAGTGGGCGAAACGAACAAGGGAGATAGAGAGAACAATCGTGAATTTTTCAGGAATGTTCGGGGACCTTCAGGGGATCATTGGGAATAGTCTGCCTAATGTGAAGACCCTTGGCCTATCAGACGAAGGCACGGATGATGGGAACGAACGGTTGGTCTAACTCCGCAACCATTTTTGTAATTATGCGGTACTGATTCACTATTTGTTTGACAGCCCCATCAGGAAAGCCCCGTATCCAACTCCCCAGAGAAGGAATGGGTAAACGATCAGTCTTTCCCATCCTCCGACGCCAAGGATGGAATTAGTGTACATGAACATGAAGATACCGAAGTACGATACTATTCCCAGGACCACCGAGAAAAACTTGAATGGAGAGTTCTCGTACCTGAATGCATAGATGGCAGTAAGCGGCCCCAGAATGAAGGTGAAATCAGATACGTACCCATGGATGTGGCCAAAATTCTCATTGAATATTCCGACGAGGAGAGCGCCAAGGCCCGTCAGGGCTACCAGTATCGGGAAGACCTTGACATCGAATCCCCTGTATATGAAGTAGGAGGAGGAGATGACTGCCAACCCAAGGAGAACGATAGATGTGTCGAAAAGCCATCCTGTAGGGCCTACGCCTAGATCGCTTATGTAATTGTTAGCTATGCTGTAGTTGTGGTAGAGGGCCTCCGTCACAAAAAGCATGATTACAAACTGAACAGAGAAAATGAAGAGGAGCGCACCTGCAACATTCAGGCTTTTCCTTGAAGCTACCTTTTCCATGTATGAGTATGATTCTATTCCCTTATATAATTAATGGAAGTGCTGAGAGAAAAGGATATATCAAAAGTGAACCTCTTTCCCCGTGCTTAGGAAGAGTTTCAATTCATCGCACGGCAAAGTTTCATACATTGAGCGGGAAGGCCAGAAACCGGTTATATTCCTCCACGGACTTGGGGGGACGGGAAATTCTTGGATGAAGCTTTCCCAGTATATCGACGAAACCTTTGGTCTGTATTTCCTGGATCTCCTCGGACATGGGAGATCAGATAAGCCTCCCATAGAATATACCATCCCTGTTCAGGAGGATGTGATTGATGACTTCATTTCATATAATGGCCTTGGGCAGTTCTCACTTGTAGGTCATTCATATGGTGGATGGGTATCAATGCGTTACTCAATAGACAGGAAACGCCCACAAAAACTGATTCTGGAGGACAGCGCAGGCATCAACAGGACTGTAGGTGAATTCCAGGAAGAACAAAGAATTAGTTTCGTCAGGACGGTAGTCAAAAGTAATTCAATGAACTCAGATGAGGTGATAGAAAGCATCGTAAGGAACAATGCAGATTCTAAGTGGAAAGTACAGGAGTCAGAGCTTAAGAAACTTCAAGTGAAGGCCCTGATCTTATGGGGGGCAAATGATAAAGTAATTCCACTTGAAAACGGAAGAAGGTTGAGGGAACTCATTTCGGGAAGCAGGTTCGAAGAAGTCCAGAATGCAGGTCACGTTCCTCATGTCCATTTCCCAGAATTGGTAGGGAAACTATTTGATAGTTTCCTGAAATCTTGATTTTGAGAAAACCAGAAATCTTATATTCTAGAAAACAATCCGCTTATATGGCAGAAGATAAAACAAGAAGTGACAACAAAGATACGGAGAACATCTCAATAAAGGGCGTTCAGAAGAGGCTTTACGAAAGGGTTAAGGGGCTTGCAACCGACACAGGTAAAACAGTTGGGGAGATTACAAACGATGCATTCAAGGTTCTACTGGCTGCAGCAGGAGAAACAAAGAAGGTGGGGGAAGAATTCATTCAGGCTGTCATGGACAGCAAGTCTACTTTTGTCCAAGACATTAATTCGATCGACATCACCGGGCCTGATCTGGCCAAGAACAACAAAAAGGTAATTTTCAAGAACATCCAGAATCTTGTTTTCAAGGACATCACCGAGGCGGATTTTGAAGCTTATGTCGAATCCATAATCAATGTCAAAAATCTTGAGATTCCAAAGGGGATAGCAAAGTTCAAAGTACTAGAGAGGGCAAAATACGTTGACAACATTAATTTCCACTGACGGTGGGTAAGGTTAATCTTTATTGTGCTGATTACCCTCTGTGTTGGACTTAGCTCTATATTATATTCTATTAATATTAGTAGCTGCCTTTTTCGCAGGGATTATAGGATCGATGGCAGGTCTGGGTGGGGGAGTCCTGATAGTCCCCTTCCTTACGCTTTATTTTCATGTTCCAATCTCACTTGCCATTGGGGCATCTATAATATCTGTCATAGCAACTTCCAGCGGTTCAGCTTCGGCGTACGTGAAGGATAAGATATCAAATATACGGGTAGGGACATTTCTAGTACTGTTCACTACATCTGGTGCAATACTGGGAGCCTTTCTTGAGCATATCGCCCCTACACGAATAATCTATCTGGTATTCGGAATAGTCCTCCTGATTTCAGTTATGCCACTACTGAAGAAGTTTGGGGAAGTTAATCAGCCAAGCTCGGTCAAGAATGATCCGATCGCAGAAAGGCTCTCACTGAGCTCACACTATCACAACATGGAACTGGGGGAAGAGGTAACTTACAATGTTGCTGGCGTGAAAAGCGGTTCGGCAATGATGTTGGTGGCAGGGATTCTCTCTGGATTGCTTGGGATAGGCTCGGGTGTTTTCAAAGTCATAGCCATGGATACATTCATGAAACTGCCTATCAAGGTTTCCACCACAACATCAAACTTCATGATAGGCATGACGGCAGCTGCAAGCGCTGGTATTTATTTCTTTAATGGCTACGTGAACCCATATATTGCAGCGCCTGTAGCAATAGGAGTCCTAATAGGTGCAGTAGTGGGGGCTAGGCTGCTTGTCAGGACAAAGGGTTCTACTGTAAGGCTCGTATTTGCAATCATCATAGTCGTTGTTGCAGTAGAGATGTTGCTGAATGGGGTGGGAATACGTCTTTAGAACAGGAAAGAAAAAAGAAGGAGATAGAAACGGAAACTGAAAGGGAGAAGGAAGAGGAGGAAGACGTCTCTTCAAGGATCCTATCTCTGTACCTGATCTGGAGCGTTTTGATTTCGCTTGTTGTAATAATCATAGGAGTGGTGGACTATCTTGCGACTGGTTCATCAGGCTATTTTACCGTGCCTCTTGATGTCCTCTTTAAATCAGGTGGGATCAATACGAATGTTTTCCCACACTTCCTCGGTACAATCTCGGTGGGTGTCATAAAATTGAGGGCATTTGCAATCATAGAACTAGGCATACTTCTTTTGATACTGTCTCCAATAGGAAGGATATTCCTGCAGATTCTCATATACGCGAAGGAGAGGGATAGAACATTCGTTGCAATTGCGTCAGCAGTATTCGTCATATTGCTCATATCGCTCTACCTTTCGAAATACATTGCATAGATTGGAAAGAATGATGGCAAGTAGCCTGAAAATCGATGCTTGGTCAAGCTACTTGTCACTTAACCTGTTTAGTACCTACAATATCCCGCAGAGCTATTTTTTAGTCGCAGTAGATTCCTCTTACTTCTCGAACTTCTTGCCGTATATCGAGAGGATGCTTCGCATGCCTAGGCTTGTGTAAAATTTGTGAGCCAGAAGATTTTCTGAGGGAAACTCTACAGTTATTATGTTGCAGCTCTTCCCCTTTTCCTTCTCTATCAACGCGTCAAGCATCTTTTTCCCGAGGCCCCCTTTTCTGAATTCAGGAAGCAGGTATATCTCAGTCACCCTGAGCTCCTTGCTTGGTTGATAAAATGGTCTGCTGTGGATTTCCCCCATTATGACACCCACAATCTTCTTGTTCTTGTCAGCAACCAGGACATCCCTTGTTTCCAATTTTATTGCACTTTCGAGATACTCCCTGACATTCTTCTCTAAGTCTTCCGATACTGTGAAAAGCGGGTCGTGTTCTGAATTGAACTTCTTGAGCCTCATTACCAGATTTGTTGCTTCGTTCAAATCTTCCTTCTTCAAGTCTCTTATTTTTATTCCTTCCATGTTCATATCACCTTCTTTATAAGTCCCTGGTCCATCATTTTTTCTATCATCATCCTGTTGCCGGATATGATCTCCTTTGCCCTGTCAAAGAATTCTGCCTTCGTCATCTTAACCCTGGCAACGTTCTCCTTTACCCCCTCATCGGCTATTGCTGCAGCTATTCTGGGAAATACCTCCCATTCCTGCATTGTGGGTATGATGTAATTTTCATTAATCCCCTTTTCTTCTGCAAACAGAGCCAGCTCCTTTGATGCCCTGACTATCATTGGTTCATTGATTCTTCTGACCCTTGCGTCCAGGGCTCCCCTGAATACGCCGGGGAAGACAAGGCTATTGTTTACCTGATTTGGGAAGTCCGATCTACCTGTTCCCACTATTTCAGCTCCATATTCCTTCGCCTCACTAGGCCAAATCTCCGGGACAGGATTTGCCAGTGCAAATACGATTGCCCTCTTCTCCATTTTCTTTATCCATTCCCCTTTTATTACTCCAGGGCCAGGTTTGGACGCTGCTATGAGTACGTCTGCGCCTTCCATTGCGTCCGGAATATTTCCTGTGATCCTCCGCTTGTTTGTCCTGATGCCAAGGTCATATTTCCAGGGGTTATCCCTCATCAGGATATCCATATCTTCCCTCTCCGGGTGAAGAATTCCATGCGAATCTACCGCCGTAATATTGCCTATGTCAAAGCCTGCCGCCTCGAATAGTTTTATCGTAGCGATGTTTGCCGCTCCCGATCCGACAACTACTATCTTGGTATCCCTTTCATTTCTCCCTGTTATCTTTAGCGCGTTGAGCAACCCGGCGAGTGTTGCCCCTGCTGTCCCAAGCTGGTCATCATGCCACACAGGAATGTTCATTTCTTTTCTGAGCGTTTCTAGCAGATAGAAACACTTTGGTGATTCTATGTCCTCAAGATTGATCCCCCCGAAGGCCGGTTCTATCGCTTTTACAACATTCACCATCTGCTCCCTTTCGTGAACATTTATAGGAATGGGAATTGCATCTACGCCGCCCAGATACTTGAAGATAAGTCCCTTTCCTTCCATAACAGGTAGTGAGGCCTCCGGTCCAACATTTCCCAGTCCAAGGACTCTAGTACCGTCTGTAACTATCGCTACCGCATTCCACCTCCAGGTCATGTCAAAAGAGAGGTCCTTGTCCTTTGCTATCTCTAGAGATACTGCTGCCACACCAGGGGTGTACCAGATTGAAAAGTCACTCAGATTGTGTACCGGGACCTTGAGCATTGTCTGGATCTTCCCTAAATATTCCTTGGAGTACTTGATGGCAAGATCGGAAAAATTCTTGCCACTGCTTTCCCCCTCATTTCTCATATCACTGTATCGCGAACGAGATGTTAAATGTTGTCAGGAATACACGCTACACACGATTTTAGAAGAATTTAAAATTTATAGGGGCAGAGCAAGTTGAAGGGGGAAATCTACTAGTTTTCCAGAACATGGATTGACAATAAACTGAGGCCGCGGAAAGTATTTAGAGTGATTTCCCTTCACACACACATGACCGACTTAAGGGATCAAGTCGTCGAGGATAGAGGTATCATAAAGAAGATCCAACTGGTGTTCCCTGGTTATCATGGGTATAGGGTCAATGAGGATCTTCGGGACGCGGACATCATACTAAAGGACGAACTTTACAAGAAGATGCTGGATGTCATCACAAATCTGAAGGAGGGGGAAAGCTCCCTCGTCAGCTCCGGCAAATTTGCAGGGCTCGAATCAATAGGTGCCCTGAGATCAAGGATACAAACTGCAGCAGAGACAGTCAAACATCATGGAACGGGTTACTCCGGCATTTCCGCACCTGTCAGGGTGGATGCAAAGAAAATTTCTTCCCTTTATGACCTTGACATGAAGATATTTGAGCAGGTTCAAATCCTCCAGAATCTAATGAACGCATTCGTCCAGAATTGCGCCAACGGGAACATTGATCAATCCAAATTACAGGGGATCAATGCGACATTGTCTGCAATCACAAATCTTAACAACAGCAGGGAGACCCTGCTATACGGGGGTGTTTAGATGCCCTTCGGGAAGAAGAGTTCAGATATTCCATCAAAGGGAGGGAGCTTATTTGGCTCTACCACATTTGAATGGGAGGACCAATTCAAGCAAGGAAACATAATGTGGAAGGTTCCCAGACTCATCAGGCTTAATGATAATGCCGTGGTCAGGGAGGACGAAACAGCCGTATTCTTCAGGGATGGTAAGGCCATATGGTACATTGACAAGCCAGGAAGATATGCTCTGACGGATCTTAATGCACCGGTGGTCGGGGGCTTGGTCAAGGCACTTAGTGGTGTTCAGCAGCAGGCTTACGTCTATTATCTACAGAGAAGGATCATCGATGGGAAGTTTGGTTCCAAGGAACCATACGCATTCAGGGACAAGGATTTCGATATAGTAATGCTGAGACTGTTCGGGGACATGAGGTACAGGATTTCTGACCCATCAATATTCATAAACCAGTTCGTAGGTACATTCAACGTAGAAACGAGCGCAGACGTTGAGGAGAGGATAAGGGATCAGGTGGTGCTGCTAATATACAACGTCCTTGGCAAGATGAAGGACCAGGGGGTCTCTGTTCTTGACCTTCCTTCTAACCTTATGAACATAGAGGAAGCAGTACTTTCTTCAGCAAAGGCGGCATTTGATCAATACGGGGTCGAACTGAACAAGATTTCAGGCCTCAACATCTCCCTCCCTGACGAAGTACAGAAAGCGATTGATACCAGATCCAGCATGAAGGCGGTTGGAGCCAACTACCTGCAGTACCAGGCCGGACAGGCAATGGTTGATGCCGCAAAGAACACCAGCGGAACTGCTGGTGCTGGAGTGGGACTTGGTATGGGCCTGGGGGCAGGTGCAGGGATGGCATATCCAATGGCCTCAAACATTACGCAGGGGATGAACCAGCAACAGCCGCCCGTGGAGAAGAAGGTGAAGAAGTGCCCCAAGTGCCAGACTGATGTGGATGAAAATGCAAAGTTCTGTCCTTCCTGCGGCTACAGTTTCGCTGCTGAGGAAACGATGAAATGCCCGTACTGCGGAAAAGATATACCTAAGAACTCTAAATTCTGCCCTGAATGTGGTAAAGCGATAGTGACAAAGTGCCCGAAATGTGGGACGGATATACCTCCTGGATCAAAGTTCTGTCCGAACTGTGGTGAGAAGGTGATCTGAAACGTACTGCAAAAAGTGTGGTGCCCAGATACCAGACGATTCAGATTTCTGTCCGAAGTGCGGAGCCCCCCAGAAAAGCGAGTCACCCACCTCCACAGCAGGTGGAAAGAACGGGGGAGAACAGTCCGAGGTTCTTAAGGAGATGAAGTGCCCCAACTGTGGTGCACCGTTGAATCCTGCATCAGGAGAAGCAATGGTCGTATGTGCTTACTGCGGCACCTCCATATCCCTGGGTTCTCTCGGGTGGACAAAGGTGGAGAAGCACTTCATATTAGATATCAAGGTACAGATGAAGGATCAAGCTGAGCAGATATCTAAGGAATTCCTCGATAACAGTATATTCCACAGACACCTTTTCGAAAAGAGTCAACTGAAGAAGGTTGAGCTGAATTACATTCCATACTGGATAATGGATGCAGGATATTCGGCTCAGTATCAATATAAAAGGGAACAGGTAAACCCAGGCGGATTCGTTGCAGTAGGGATGGGTGGCAGAGGGGGGTTCGGGGGCCCCTCAATAAACGTACAGACAATTGTCGAATCAGGTTCGGATGTGAATGAGGTCCATTACCCTGTCATCGCTATAGAGAACATGAACCAGTATCAGCCTCCGGACTATGTATTCAATCTTTCAAATCAGAGACCAATAAAACAAAATGATGTAAGCGGGCCCATAAAGCTCATGAACGGGAGCATGGGAGAAGAGAAAGCTAGGATGGAAGGAAAGATAAGGATACAACAGTGGGAAATCAGGAGGCTTCAAAAGAGTGTCAGAGGGTTCCTGTCAGCAAACGTAAATGTTGATATCGCAGATATGTACCTTGTGCACATACCTGTATGGACACTCGAGTTCCAGCACAAGGATGAGACAATATTCCTGCTGATCGATGGGCATAATTCCAGGGTGATGGAAGAGAGCCGGGCCTGATCCTTCTCCCTCCGGTACACCTTTCACAATTTTTCCAGAAGGCACGTCATCTAATTAGCATATTCCTTAGTCTGTATTTTGGCGATACTTCGGAACGATAAATAGCGCACTGATTAAACACTTAATTCAACGTTTTTAAACTTCTGACAGATTTGTGCATTATTCCATAGGTACTATATGGCAGAACAGCCGCAATCTTTTTTTTGTAAGTGAAATTTACATGTTATGACTGTTCAATTTATTGTAGACTTGTCTGAAGCTCCTTCAGGGGTCCTAAAGGTCCATATGAAATTCCCATCGACGGGGAAGGAAGAGATAGTAATGCCGGTATGGGCACCTGGATCATATCTCGTAAGGGACTTTTCAAGACATGTATTTAATTTTGAATCCAACGGTATCGCAAAGCAACTATCAAAGAACAGATGGTCTATAGAGTCAAGAGGTAGCGAAGTGGAAGTGGATTACGACGTTTATTGCGATGAGCTAACGGTAGACACATCTTACTCAGACGAGTCGTTTGCCCTGATCAACGGCACCAGCATATTCTTCTATCCAGAGGGGAAGAAGGATTGCGAGTACAACTTAAGATTCAAGAACCAGGGTAAATGGAAGATAGCGACCGGATTGCCAGAGAAAAAGGGGGTGTTTGCAGCCGAAGATTACGACCATCTCGTTGACTGCCCAATTTTACTTGGCGACATCCAATTTATGGAATTCAATGTGATGAACAAGAAGCATGTGATAGCATGGAGAGGGAGAATGATCAGAGGAAAGAAGGAGATAACGGAAGATTTCAGGAAGATTGTTGAAGCGGAAGGAAGAATATTCGGAAAACTTCCATACGACAGGTACTTCTTCCTCATAATGACCGTTCCAGACGAATATTATGGAGGACTGGAACACAAGAACAGTACTGCCATTCTCTATCCAGATTACAAGCTCCTTGATGATTTCGAGTACAAGCTTTTCCTCACTACAGTCTCGCATGAATTCTTCCATACATGGAACGTGAAGAGGATCCGTCCAAGGGAGCTTGGTCCATTTGACTACACCAAAGAGGTGCACACAAACCTTCTATGGCTGAGCGAAGGATTTACCTCGTATTATGAATGGCTGATCCTCTGGAGGGCCGGGCTCGTCAAGGAGGACGAATACATGCATCATCTCTCCAGCATGATCGATTATTATCACTTCCAACCCGGGCACACGCTGCCCGCAGACTCATCATCCTTCAACACCTGGACAAAACTCTACAAACCTGACGGGAACATTGTGAACGCTTACATTTCCTACTACCTGAAGGGGGAGCTTATAGCATTCGCCGTGAACAGTGAGATCATAAAAGCTACCAAAGGGAAGAAGTCCCTCGATGACGTGTTCAGGGGCCTATTTGCGGATTTCAACAGAAACGGAAAGGGAATTGAGAAGAAGGAGCTTATAGAACACGTATCCAAGATTATCGGTTACGATGCAAGTGAATTGGTAAGTAAATTGACGGAGACGGAGAGTGAGATAAATTTCAACAGATATCTTCAGGAAATGGGATACAGGGTAACTCGCAAATTTGCAGACAGAAAGACTGGATCTAGGGGATTTCTAGGCACGCTACTCGCGACGGAAGGAGGGAAGATCGTAGTGAAAAATGTTGTAAGAGGTTATCCTGCACACAAGGCTGGAGTGCTGCCGGGTGATGAGCTGGTGGCAGTCAACGGTCAAAAATTCACAGATACGTTCACAAGGTCCCTCGGAAAGGAACTCAGATCAAGAAAGGTCGATAGCCTGAAGCACTTGAAACCAGGGGATGACGTTGACCTGTACGTGTTCAGGAAGAACAATTTGTTCAACCTCAAGTTGAGGGCAGGGGAGGAACCAAAAGAGACCGTAGTAGTCAAGCAGAAGAATTCAATCATTAAATCAAAGATGCTATCTGGATAGGAACTCTTCCTTTATCTCGGAGAGTAATGAAATAAATGCATTCCTAGTGAGTCTTCCAGTGTTGACATTCCTCGGACTAGGGTGATACGACCCGTAAAACCTGATATTGCCGATGCTGTATGATGCACCGTGCTTGAATTGTACGTCGGAAACGTCATAACCCTTTGTTTTTTCATATTTTCTGAATGTGTCAAATGCGATCTTGCCGAGAGCTAGCACAACCTTCAGGTTTTTCATGGATTCAATTTCATACTCCCGAAATTCTCTACAATTTTCCAGCTCACCATTTTCTGGCTTGTCACCAGGGGGCACACACTTCAGGACTGCCGTTATGTAAAGATCCATTAGGGCCAACCCGTCATCCCTCGAAATTGAATCAGGCCTGTTGGAAAGACCTACCTCATAAAGACATGAGAAGAGGAATGACGCACTCTTGTCTCCAGTGAACACTCTTCCAGTTCTATTCCCGCCTGTCGCAGCGGGTGCCAGACCCAGGATAAGAAGCCTAGAATCTATGCTCCCAAATCCGGGTACTGGCTTGCTCCAGAATTCCTCCCCCGAAAACCTGGATCTTCTGTTGGCCACTTCATTCCTGAATTTCACGAGCCTGGAGCACCTTGTGCATTGAATCAACTTGGAGTTCATTTCGTCAATTGACTCAAATCTCATCTCTCATCACTCAGCATCTCACCTTTGTGTTCAAGAAGGTCGGAAAGAAACATCTTAAATTCAGTTGGAGAATCAATCCTGAATGCAGCTTCTGTTTCCCCTTTCCCTATTTTTATCGTCACATGACCCTTTAGTGCCATGAAGGCTTCCTCATCCGTTGTGTCATCCCCAGCGAATAGTATGAAATCTTCCTTACCTATGAATTTAAGCATTGCCTTACCTTTGTTTACCCCCTTCACTCTCAGCTCGTAAACGTATTTTCCGCTGTAGAGCTCAAAACCATCTTCATGTATTTCAGATATCGTTCTTTCGAGATCTTGTACGAATTTGGAATCAACGTTATAGTAGTGGAACTGGAGCCCACCCTTCTTGTCAATTATTCTGAGATTTGGGAATTCCTTTTCCAGGTAGGAGTACTTCGCTGAGAGCTCCTTTGTCCTCTGCCTGTAATACTCGAAATTATCTATGTACTCTTTCCTGCCACTCTCATCGACAAATTCTGAGCCATGCATTGCAATTATATTGAACCCCCCTCCAACCAGTGAAAGGATGCTATCCAAATCCCTCCCTGTCACAAGATAAAGCGGGATCTCCCTCTTCAGGTTGTTGAGAAGGATCAGCAATTCTTGACCAGGGATTGCCAATTCTGGTTGGGTGGTCAAATCCACCAATGTTCCGTCATAATCAAGAAACATCCTTGTAATGCCGTTCCCTGCTCTGATAGAATTTTCTATTTCTTCAAACATTTCCCGCATCCTTGTTGTCGTCTCGTTGGTAATGGTGGATTATTAATTTAATTTTCCAAGGTGCACTCTCATCAATCTTGTGGGGTCCAATCTCTATTTTCCTATTACTGGAATGCATCAAAAGTTGTCTGGACTTTTTTATTCCCGTCCTTAAGGATGTTCTTCATTTTATTCTCCTTCCTTCCCGCAGAATAATAGTACGAGAAATCCCTTGTGTTCTCCATAGTCAAGACGTAGACCTTTCCCTTCCCGAATCTACCCGTTCGCCCCCTCCTCTGAATGGACCTAACCTCACTCGCCACTGGCTCATAGAAGATCACTGTATCTGCAGCAGGGACGTCCAGTCCTTCCTCCCCAACCTGGGTTGCTATAAGTATTTTAATCGCACCTTCCCTGAACAGTTGCAGTGTTGATGTCTGCTCTTTCTGGCTCATTCCCCTTGCATCTTTCCTTGAACTCTGCCCAATGAACTTCTCGCAGGAGAATCCTTCCCGTTTCAAAATGTCGGAAAGTATGTTCGCAGTGATCCTGTAATGACAGAAAACAATGGACTTTTGATTCCATCTCTCCTTGAGGATTTCAATTATCTTTGGTATCTTTGGGGTATGAAGACTAAGCTCCATCTCTGATAACTTTTCAGCCTTCTTCTCTATCAATAGAATCCTGCTGTCGCTGACTATATGCTTCGCCTTTCCGTTTTCCTTCTTCATCTCCTCCAGATACGCATAGAACGGTAGTACCCCCTGCGTCTCCGCAAATTCGAGAAGGTAATCTATGAGAATTGCATATGTCCTAATCCTCACTGCAGAATAGTAATATTTGTTTCCACTCTTTATCTGGCTGAATATGTAGTCGCCAAGGCCGATTAGCTCCTTCCTGGAGTGACCCTGCACCTTCAGAGAGAATGATTCAAGTTTCTTAATCATCTCGTCCAGCATTTCCTTGAGAAGGTCTATTATCTCTACGACTCCGGGAGGTATGGGTATTTTTACCTGTTCAATGTCAATCCCTTTAATGTAATCAACAACATCCGGTGAGTTCTCATCCCTTATCTCCAGATCAACTATTCGCAGGTTCTTTATGATCTGGTCAATCTTTTCCCTGTCTCCTCCGGGGGAGGCGGTTGTTGCTATTATTCTGGAGTTTGAAAAAAAATTTGCTACCTCTACGTATGAATAGTTTCCTATAGCCCTGTGGGCTTCATCAAATACCACAACTTTCACGTCATCTTTTATATCTTCGAAGAGGGGCGAATCGTTATCTATCACCTGGGGTGTGGATACTATAACCCTTGCAGAATTGTAAATATCCTTCCTTACCGATTTCTTTATCTCACCTGTGACCTCTGCTATCTCATTTTCAGGTAAATTCAGGAGCTTGCGTATGTTGGTAGCGTGCTGATGAACAAGGGGTCGTGTGGGTGCCAGAAATATGCATTTGCCACCATCCTTTATCAGAATGGAAAGCGCAATTATTGCAATGATTGTCTTGCCTAGCGCAGTAGGTATAACGACTAGGGTATTATTTTCAACTGCCTTCAGAGCGATATTCTCCTGGTACTTTCTGAACTCGATTAGGTCTTCCCTAAGCAGCTCAGAATATTTTGGCACAATAGATAATCACTGATTGGCTATAACTTTAGCGAAACTGCTTAAGCCGGAATTTGTATAAATGTACCAGAATTTAAAAAGAAGCTTTATTTACGCGTATCCAATAGGAGTGAAGTGTTAGCCATCTATAGGGACATAGTGCTGGTTTCAATCGTTACCACAGTTATGTATTTCCTTTACTACACCCTCAACGCTTATTACCTGATGAAGCACAAAAGGGAAGAATCGGACGGGAAGGGGTATAGCTCAGATGATGTCACGATCCTGGTTCCTGTATACAACGAAAAGGTTGATGTGTTTGAGAAGGTGATAAGGCAGGTAAAGGAGCAGGGGACGAAGTATGTTGTCGTGGGCGACTCTAGTAACGAGCCTTATAGAACAATTGTTGAGCAGAATGGTGGAATTTTCGTTCACCTAAAGACAAGAAACGGGAAGAGAATGGCGATATCAGAAGGGATGAAATACGTAGAATCCAAATTCGTTCTGTTCGTGGATAGTGATACAACACTTCCCGGCAATACAGTTAACAAATTGCTGGAACACTTTGACGGTAATGTAGGGGGGGTTGGAGCAAACGTCTCCATAAGGAAGACGGGTAGCGGCGCCTCTTATAGCGCCGAATTTCTTGAGCGAACAAGGGAGATAATACTAAAGGCGATGACTGCAAGAGGCGGAAGCGTGATGGTAATTGATGGAAAATGTGCTATGTACAGAACAGATATAGTGAAGCCGCTCCTCTTGTCAGATTCTTTCAGAAACTACAAGGTTGCAGGAAAGGTTGTCATGATGGGGGACGATCAGCAGCTGACGGCTCACATAATAAAGATGGGGTACAAGGCAACTAAGTGCTTCGACGTTGTCGTGGAAACGGAGCCTCCAGAGGACTTCAAGCAGTTCACAAAGCAGAGCATAAGATGGGCGCGCAGTTCCTACTATTACTTCCTAAAGAATTTGACAGATGGGACGGCAATAAAGGCTGGAGGGTTTTACGCATTCGAAACGATAAGCACGTTTGCACTTCCAATCCTTACCCTAGGGTTGGGGCTTTCCAGGTTCTACCTTAGCATGCACTTTATAGGGGTTTTCGCAGGCAACAGCTTTGATACAATATTTGATATGATAAGGAACCCTGCAATTTTATTCACTAATAGGCAGTTATTTCATCCATTCCTGACGCTTATAAGTTTACCCGGTCCTATGATCTTTGGTTCTGCGGTCGTAATGAACGTGAGAAGGGAAAGACTCCGGACCCTGGGATATGGCGGACTTGCGCTATTGATAATATTCTTTACATCCATTTACGGCTTCTTCACCTGCTGGAAGCAGTCAAAATGGATGACCAGATAGGTGTGCAAAGCAAGAAAACAGAAAAATGTGTGATAAATTCAACTTTTGGTCCAATTTTGATTCGTAGCAATGTTAAGAGGTGACAGATCTCACTCCATAGCGGTCAAATGAAACACGTGTGACAAATTCTGAATATTCCATCATCTTCTTTTGAAGTTCCCAGATGTTATCGTGATGTGCCAGTAGGAGAATAAAACCCTCAGATCCGCCTCCCATCAAGCGGGCAGCACCAGCACCGCTCTCTTTTGCGATCCTTATGAGGCCATCTACCTTCTGGTTCGTGATGTTCCTCGATAAGCTCTTTTTAAGTTCCCAACCAATGTCCACAAGATTTACAAATCTATCAAAATCGTTCTTGATGATGGCATCCTTTGCCTCTTCTGTATTTTTCTTGATCTCTAGAAGTCTATCTATCAATTCTTCAGACCCTTCCTTCAGTTTGCTCACTTCATCCTGCAGCTCGTCAGAACTGTTGTGGGTTGCCCCGGTATAGACCATCAGTGTAGACCCTTCCAGCTCCTTCACTGCCGGAAGTTCATGGCCGAGCAATTCCATCCTGTAGTCATCCTTAGAGAACTCAAAGTACTTCAGTCCTCCAAACGATATAGCAAACGGGTCCTGTTTCCCAAGGGTGACGTTAAAGAAGTTTTTCTCCAGTTCATATGTCTCCTCCGCCAAGTCCGATTTGTTCACTTCCTCACCATTCAGCAGGTGGAGAATCTGGATAAGGCCAATTATAAGCGCGCTTGACGTCCCTAGACCGGTTCCTGGAGGGACATCACCTGATATGCTGAGCCTCCCCTTCCTTATCCCCCTCTCCCTGAATAGGGTGGAAACCCTCTCAAGGAAGCTATTCTGAATGTGTTTTGAAAAACTCCAGCTCTTGAGGATGTCTCTGGAAGATATTTCCAACGGAAGCCCGTCTTCAACGTAGTTTACCCTTATACCTTTGTCTATTGTGGCGTTGATAACGCGTCCTCCAAACATTTCAGGGAACGGAGGTATATCCGTTCCACCTCCACTGAAACTTATCCTGTATGGGGAGATCACTGATATTCTTCTCATAGGGTGCACACTGATAGGATAGTGATCTTTATAACGATACCGCAGCGGTTGAGTGGTGAGTCAAAGTTCAAATTGTCAAATGAATTTCAATCAACATGAGGGTTTTGGTACTCGGGGTCGATGGGTATATCGGCTGGGCCCTAGCCCAGAGACTGGCTCACAGGGGATACGATGTATATGGAGCAGACAACTTCTTTACCAGAAGAAGGGTCAAGGAAGTAGGTTCAGATTCAGTTCTTCCCATTCCCTCTATAGGAAAGAGACTGATTGATTTCAAGAAATTCTATGGAAGGGAGCTAAAATTCTTCAGGGGGAACGTTTCAGATCCGGGATTTCTGTACCGCATATTCAGGGATATTGAGCCAGATGTAGTATACCACCTTGCAGAACAGAGATCTGCGCCCTACTCAATGCTTGGGCTCAAGCAGGCAAACGAGACAATGGTGACAAATATTGTAAGCACGCTCAATCTGATCTACGCCGCAAAGGATATGAATCCGGACGTTCACATAATAAAATTGGGGACTATGGGAGAGTACGGAACTCCAAATATTGACATTCCGGAGGGGTTTTTTGAAGTGAATTTCAGGGGTAGGAAAGACATACTGCCTTTTCCCAGGAACGCGGGTTCATGGTATCACTGGACGAAGGTCCATGACTCCAATAACCTGATGTTCGCGAACAGATTGTGGAAGCTCAAGATCACTGACGTCATGCAGGGGGTTGTTTATGGTACGGGGACAAAGGAGATAGAAAATTCTCACCTATATACAAGATTTGACATAGATGAGGTGTGGGGAACTGCACTGAACAGGTTCGCTGCGCAGGCAGTTGCCGGCCTGCCTATAACGCCGTACGGCAAGGGGAACCAGAAGAGGGGTTTTCTCTCACTAGAGGATAGCATTACTTGCCTGACAATAGCTCTTGAAAAGCCTCCAGACGATGGAGAGTACAGAGTGCTGAACCAGTTCGACCAGTATTACTCCATCAATGAACTTGCAGAAACTACGGGTGAAGTGTACAGGGAGATGACCGGAAGACCAGCCAAGATAGAACACGTTCCCAACCCGAGAGTAGAGTCAGAAGATCATTACTATAGCCCAGATCACAAAAAACTGCAGGACCTCGGATACAAGCCTTCAGGAGAGCTTAGGAACGACCTACGCAAGATAATTGGCGACCTGATGGAGTACAAAGAGAAGTGTGTGGAATTAAGGAATGTCGTTATGCCAAGGACGTCGTGGAGAGATAGTTCAGGCCTTTGACTTTGAATTATTACCCGAAATCTTCATGGCGTGTTGATATGTCGATTCCAACACGAGGCGGTAATCATCTGCAACGCCAACGCTCACCCACGAAGAACCAGGGACTTCAACTGCCCGGAACATGATTCCTGAATCAATGCATCTTGCTATTGCATCCGTAAGCTCCGCCTTTCCATCCCTGTAAGATATGAAATCAAATATCTTGGGCGGGAGGTGGTAGAGTGCACACAATGCATAATTAGAAGGAGGCTTCTCAGGTTTCTCTACAACTTTCACAACCTCTTTGATTCCATTCCTTTCTTCAAATACTGCAACTCCGTATCTCCTTGGATCGTCCACTTTCATTACAAACAGAGTCCATACACCTTTCTTTATTGACTCTTCCAGGTGGACCCTTAGTTCTTCTAGGTCAAGGATCATGCCATCACCAGCAGCAAGTATGAAACCTTCGTTCTTGATAAAACTCCTCGCGGCTAGCAGCGCATCGCCAAAACCATTCTTTTCCTTCTGGAAGTATATATTCACAAAAGGAAAAATCCTTTTAATGTAATCTTGAGATATAATGTCAGCTTGGTCCAGTACTACTGCTATCTCCCTTATTCCGAACTTAAGGAATTTGGAAATGAGTACGTCGAGTATAGGTCTAAGCTGGAGCGCACTGTCCCTGAAGTCATATACATTGAGCAGCTCCTTCCTTATCAAGCCGTTTAGCCCGGACCTTTTTCCAAGTCCTGCAGCTGTTATGATAGCTTTCATTCCTTTTAAAGGACATTATTGGATTGTATAAAATTTGCTCCTATGATTATATGGCAACCTTTCGCTTTAGATGCAATGCTGTGTTGAGAAAAAAACGAGCGATGTTTTTAAAGGCGAAGATATAGAGGAACGGTGACATCATCGCTCCTACCTATCTTAGGAATTATATCAGGAATAGTGATGATCATTGTCTCTTCCTTTCTTCTAACGTTAGCAATAGAAGAGATAGGAAGGAGGGGGAAGTTCAACGATAGACTCACAGGGGCAGTGATAAGTCCAATATTCACATCCCTTCCTGAACTTGCGGTTATACTCATTGCACTCTTGTTCGTCGGGAGGACACCAGGATCAGAAATTGCTGCAGGGACTATAATTGGTGAACCTTTCATGGTTTCGGCCATAGGGTTTCCAATAGTAGCATTGACCCTGTTATTTTCCAGAAAAAAAAGGAAGCTCGAGGAGATCGATGGCACACTGTCAAAGATGCTAATTTTCATGGGCCTTATCTTCCCCATCATACTTGTCCCTCATTTCTTCAGCTCAGTTTCAGTCCGCCCTGTTGTGGCAGTTTTGCTTGTAATCCTCTACATAGTCTTCCTCAAGCTTGTCAGAGGGAAAGGTAATTTCGAGGAAGAGGCAACGGATTTTAAGATCAAGAGCGGTGCTGCGTTTGTTTTCATTTTGGCCTTGGGAATAGCGCTTCTCCTTGGTGGGTCCTCACTACTGGTAACCGGGATAGACAATTTGTCCCAGCAAATAGGTGCTAATCGGGAACTGATTACTATCCTGCTGGTTCCATTAGGAACTATAGTTCCCGAAACAATGAATGCAGTAATCTGGGCATATAGGGGAAGGACAAGCCTGGCAATAGGTGCAATGGTTGGCGAGGAGATATTCTTTGTGACTCTCTACCCTGTTATTGGAATACTAGCAAGTCAATGGGTAATAACTACGGACGGG
The DNA here is from genome assembly GCA_021816725.1 of Thermoplasmata archaeon. Taxonomy (GTDB): domain Archaea; phylum Thermoplasmatota; class Thermoplasmata; order Thermoplasmatales. Next base: position 75,403 of record JAKAXD010000002.1, on the reverse strand, counting down.
ATACTCGCCGTTGGGCTTACATCTTCATTCTCTGCAGTCTTGGGTTTCATCACGTACAGGTCAAGGAATGCGGTTTACGTCTTCCTTTTATATCTAGCTTCTTTGGCTATATTTATGTATTTTATTTACTAATTTCTGAGTAAATCCCAAAAAATGGAAAATGTTAAAATACCGTCCTTGACTCCTTGGTTTATGACAGACCTATCCAAGACATTACTTTCGAATATAAGAAAAGAGCTTATCAGTGGCTCTCCATTGATTATTTACGACTTTGACGGAAGGGAAGAAGAGGCAGACATGGTATTCTACGCTGGTTCCGTTACTTGGAAATCCATCAATCAACTGAGGAAGGAGGCCGGTGGGCTGATATGCTACGTCACAGGAAAGGAAGAAGCGAACAAGATAGGCCTAAACTTCCTCACTGACGAGTGGAAGACCCATCCGATTTACCAGAATCTCATCAAGAAACCCTCATACGGAGATTACCCCTCATTCACTATGTGGGTGAATCACGTCTCAGTCTCTACTGGCATATCGGATGCAGATAGGGCCAGTACTATCAGGGAACTTCACAATCTTCTGACTGACCATATAGATGACAAGGAAGGGTTCTTCCTGAGGAATTTTTACGCTCCGGGTCACGTTCCAGTTCTCGCATCCAGGGGAATTGAGCAAAGAAGGGGTCATACAGAACTGGTTGCAAGAGTTGCGGAACTTGTAAACCTACCTAGGAGCATGGTAATAGCAGAGATGCTGGGAGAAGGGCACAGCTTGAAGAGGGGGGCTGCGGAAGAATATGCTTCAATGAAAAACATCATATTTTTGGAAGGGAAGGATATCGTCGGGATGTGACGCAAGTGGTAAAGTATGGGATAGTAGATACAACCTTTTCACGAGTGGATATGGGGAAGTATGCGTATGAGACAATAAGGAAGGAGGACCCAGAAGGAGAGATCTTAAGATATACGGTTCCAGGGATAAAGGACCTTCCGTTGGGTGCAACAAAGCTATTTGAAAAGGGTGCTGATGGAGTGATAACACTAGGCTGGGTCGGGAAGACAAAACTGGACAAGTACAGCTACCTTGCAACAAGCATAGGACTGATTCAGGCCCAACTGCTGGCGAAGAGGCACATAATGGATGTCACGGTCCATGAGGATGAGGTAGAGGAATCAATGCTCCTTGCTCTGGCAAAAGACAGGTCTACCAAGCATGCCGCTAACCTGGTGAAGTTGGTCAGGGATGGTGGAAGCTCGCTTTCATCGATGGCTGGAAAGGGGATCAGGCAAGGATATAATAATGCAGGACAAATCCTGAGTGAGGATTAATATGCAGAGAATCGGACTTGTGGTATCAGATTTCAATTATGACATCACGTCACTAATGCAGAAGAAGGCAGAAGAACAAGCAGACCTTCTTGGATTTGAACACGAAGTGATAAGGGTTCCAGGCGTATTCGATATGCCTCTTGCAGTCAAACTGCTGCTCAAGAAGAAGGACATAGACGGGGTAGCGTTGCTGGGTGCGGTTATAAAGGGGGAAACGAAGCACGACGACCTTGTCATAAATCAGTCTGTAAGGAAAATTGTGGACCTATCAAACGATTTTGAGAAGCCTGTGACGATCGGGATAATAGGACCAGGCGCAGAACACGACCAGGCAGTCGCAAGGATCGAAGAATATTCAACTAGGGCAATTGAGTCACTAGCAAAACTGTTCAAGGCGTTCAAGAAGAAGTGACCTGAAGAAAAGCGAGAACCTTTTTTAGCTTTAGGCTATCCGTACTAAATGCCGTACGACTTCAGGGAAAGCGAAAGGAAATGGATCACTTTCTGGAAAGATGAGAGGATATTTCAGTATAATTTCAGCTCGAAAAAACCGATATATAGCATAGATACTCCACCCCGCTACGCATCAGGAAAGATGCACATAGGACATGCATTTCACTATTCGCACATAGACATGGTTGCGAAATACCACAAAATAAAGGGAGAAGAGGTATTTTTCCCTCTCTGCTTCGACGTAAACGGAATGCCTATAGAGGTTAACGTGGAAAAAAAATACGACATCAAAATGCGAGAGTATGACAGGCAGAAATTCGTGAAGCTGTGCGAAGAGTTTGCAGAAGGGAACATTCAGGCGATGATTTCCCAATTCAATTCCCTTGGCATAACCGCTGACCCGTCATTATACTTCAAAACTGATTCTGAAATGTACCGGAAGTACACCCAGATATCTTTCATAAGATTGCATAAGCGTGGACTTGCATACAAAGGCAAACACCCGGTAAACTGGTGCCCAAGGTGCGAAACTGCCATTGCTGAATCTGAAATCGTTTATGAGGAGAGGGATGTTTTCCTAAATGACATAAAGTTTAGTGGGGATGGTATAGAACTCATAATCTCAACTACCAGGCCAGAGCTGTTACCTGCCTGTCTTGCGATAGCGGTGAATCCTAACGACAAGAGGTATACTAATTTGGTGGGGAAGGAAGTCAAATTGCCTATTTTCGGTAAGGAAGTCAAGGTGATAGCTGACGATGAAGTGCTCATGGATTTTGGCACGGGGGCGGAGATGATATGTTCTGTTGGAGACAAAGCTGACCTGAAGATGATATACAAGCACTCCCTCCCATTCCTCAAGAGCATAGATGAGCAAGGTAAGCTGACAGACGTAGCTGGAAAATATGCAGGCCTGACGATCAAGGAGGCACAGAAGAAAATAATAGAAGACCTGAAGACATCTGGGAATTTCATATCCAGCTCCAGGATCAAGCAAAACGTCGGTACGTGCTGGCGTTGCGGTACCCCTCTGGAATTTCTGCAGAAAGAACAGTGGTTCATTAAATCAACAGAATTCAAGGAAGACCTGAAGAAATGGGCTGACAGGCTGGAGTGGCACCCAATATTCATGAAGAAGAGGCTGGACGACTGGATCGATTCTCTTTCTTGGGACTGGGTAGTCTCCAGGCAGAGATATTTTGCAACCCCCATCCCCTTATGGGAATGCACGAACGGTCATGCCGTTGTGGCAGAGGAAGAACAGTGCTACGTAGATCCACTCATAGACCCTCCTCCTGTCAAGGAATGTCCGGTCTGCCACGAGTCGCTCAAAGGATCTGAAGAAGTATTTGACACCTGGATGGATTCATCCATTTCTCCGCTTTTCAACACATTCTACGATAGAGATGAAAAACTGTTCTCAAAAATGTACCCCATGTCCCTTAGACCTCAAGGGCAAGACATAATCAGGACATGGGCATATTACAGCCTGCTAAGGGGCAACCTTCTAACGGGTGACAATCCATGGAAGAGCATTATGGTGGATGGCAACATAATGGCACCGGACGGAAGGCCGATGCACGCTTCGTGGGGGAATGTGGTCGACCCGAAAGTCCTCCTGGATAAATTTGGCGCTGACGCGTTCAGATATTTCACCGCTTCCTGTTCGTTAGGTGAAGACACTGCTTTCAGGGAGAGAGATCTTATAAGGGGGCAGAGACTAATGAACAAGATTTTCAATTTAGTGAGCTTCCTTGAGTTCTACAAGGGAAAACAGGATAAGGACGATGAACTCAGACCTGCGGATCACTGGATACTGAGGCACATGAACGCTATGTTGAGGCAGGTAGGGGAAGCTATGGACAGCTTTGAATTTGACCGTGCAATAAGGGTCGCAGAATCTTTCATATGGCACGATCTTGCCGACAATTATGTCGAGATTATCAAGCACAGGATCACCGGGTCCAAGACATACGAGAATTTCTACAGGGTTCTACTCTCTTCCATTTTAGCAATATCCCCCATATTCCCATTCATAGCTGAAGATTCCTATCAAAGGGCATTCAGGTCAAGGGAAGGAAAGAGGAGTATATTCGAGCTGGAATACCCTGGTGAGGCATCATTAAGCTCGGACGACGCAGAAATAGGGGAAAGGACAGTAGATGCAATATCGATGATGAGGGACCTGAAGGTGAAGGACAAGATTTCCCTCTCAGAAGGAGTGATGAAAGCGTCGATATTATCATCCACAGAAGTTAAAGTAGACGATGAAGACGTAAAGGGGACAATAAGGGCTGAGGTACTGTCATACGAGAACGGCTCAATTGAGGAGAAGATTCAGTCGCTCAAATTGACACCGGAGACGTATTCCATCCTCAGGGAGAAAGCTGACGCCTTCATAAGATACTTGCACGAGAATCCAGGAGTTCTGAACAGTGAAACTATAGAATTCGAGGGCGTGAAAATTAAGAGGGAAGACATCACAGTTACGAAGTCGTACTCCATCCTAGGGATGAACGTGAATTGTGGGAATGGATTCTGCGTATCGATACTGAAATGACAAATGATATATCTGAAAAAAGAGTATCTTTCCAGTGGTTAAGCGACCCAGCGATGCAGAACTCATATTCAGCGTTCTGAACGTCCTCAGGAAAAGCGGGGAAATTGTAGGCGAGATCAGATTCCTTGAAGCCCTGAAGAAAATGAATGTAGGGGCATCCCCAAAAAGGTTCAGGAGGTTAATCTATTCCATACCTGAAATAGAGGTATCGGTGAGGTACACTAAGAAGAAGTTTGACCATCTGGATAAGTGCCCAGTTTGTTCTTCAAAGCTTTCTAAAATCAGGGAGATTAATCTGGAGGGAAAACGCAAGATCATAGGGTACAAGTGCAACTTGTGCGGATACAACTCCACAAGTCACGGGAAACCATATATATATGCGTTCAGGTTAAAGAATCATGATCTCTGACATAGAGAAAAACTACATCGTAGTCAAGCTTGAAAAAGGTGACGATGTTGGAGAATCGATTTCTCAAGTTCTAGATGACTATGGTATCTTTTCGGGGCTGATAGAATATGGAATAGGGATGATAAGGGACCTGGAAGTTGGTTACTGGAATGGAAAGGAGTACGAGAAGGCAAAATTACAGATGCCTGGAGAGGTAGTATCCTTCCACGGGACAATATCTTCTAACGAGCCAAGGCTTCACATTCACACATCAGTAGCCATCAGCGACCATTCCGTCAAGGGAGGGCATTTCTTTTCAGGAATCGCAGACCCTCTGATGGAGATTCATATCCTAAGGCTCGAAGAGGTCGTGTTAAAGAGGGAATTGAATCCAAATTCTGGGCTGAAGGAGTTAACATTTGATTAGACCTTGACACTTAACGCATTATGGTCTGGGTTCATGATTAAGGGCCCGTTTCACTGAAGGAACTTTCAGGATATAAGTGATGTACTAGCATTCTCTTTGATTCGAACCTTCGGTTTTCATTCCCCTTAATTTCATCCAGTGTTGTGCTCCAGTACGATTGGATTCATTCTTTGGTGCAACGAATTGCACATCTATGAGGAAAAGAGCTTCTTTATCCTGTCGGTAAGAAGGACCGTCCCAATGGAGACGACCCTATTTTTCTCCACATCTATAGCTGTCATGGATGCCAGCTTGATATCAATTCCGAAGCTCTCCCTCTCATCAAGCCCGAGGAAACTGGCCGTGAGGACCCTTATTGGAAGGGCATGACTAACAAATATGTACGTTCCGTCATAGTCGTTCAGGGCACTTCTCATCCTTTCCAGCTGAGAATCCCACGTTTCCATGCCAAGGTCTTCCCTCTTGAGCTTAGGTACCTCATCCACTCTGTAACCATTATACGGTCCAAGACCCGATTCTCTAATCTTGTTGTTTTCTACTACCTTCAACCCTACTACTTCTCCCAGTGTTTTAGCTGTCTGTCTCGTTCTGAGCAGTGGGCTGCAGACAATCCCTTTAAACTTCAGTCCCTTCAGTTGTTCTGCGGAAAAGAGTATCTGTTCAACCCCTCTGTCAGTTAGCGGATATTTATCCAGGTCCTCTGAGATTATATTGTTAACGTTGGCAAAACTTTCCCCGTGTCTCATCAGCAGTAGTTTCTTTATCAATGAAATCACCCAGTTATTGATTCGTCAATCTAATAATTTTTTCCATTTCTTATAATCTCCGTTTTTCCTAGGAGTCATACATGGGAGCAATCATTGTCACTTGCAGGTCATGCCGTTTGAGCTCCTGGATGGAGATCACTCTCACGATTTTTTACTATGGAAATCTCTTACTCTCCTTGGAGTGGTCCTAAAGTGGTCGAATCCATCTGGAATCTTCCTTTTGCCGTTAAGGTCCACTACCCCTTTTCCCTTCATTACCTTACCTATTAGGGGGAAATCACTTAGTTTCTGAGGTGAAGTGAAAATGAGCTCGTAATCTCCTCCCATTGCATATATCGCTTCCCTCTCGCCCTCGTTCCTGGAATTTTCAGATACGTCTCTTTCTATTCTTATCATCACTCCGCTCATTTTAGACAGCAGGCCAAGAGACTTGTAAATACCATCTGAATTGTCAATGCACGATGTTATTTTCAGCTTGCTAAATTTTCCAAGCAGGTCGAGTCTAGGTCTAATGTCTATTATTTTCTCGGGCGTCGTCAATTTACCACTGTAGTAATCCATGATCGCTCTCTCATTCCTGCCAATTTTTGACGATATGTAAACATAATCTCCAGGTCTCGCACCGCTTCTTCTGAATTCTTTCCCTTTTTGAACTTCGCCGATGACCATTCCGGTCAGCGAAATCCTGTCTGATTCCTTTAGGTCCCCACCAGAGAATTTAACGTCGTGCTTCTTCAGTTCTCCCTTGATCCCGCTAACCATTTTTGTTACCCATCGCTCCTCTAGTTCCCTAGGGAATGAGAAGGATACCATCATCTCTAAAGGTCTCCCGTTCTTTGCCGCGATATCGCTCAAATTTATGTCGACTAGGAACTTCCCGATGGAGCCAGGGTCCCATGAACTATCAAAATGATACCTTTCGTTTATGGTATCTACTGCCAGGAGGAGGTATTTGTCCCCAATGGAGAAAAAATGCACATCCTCGTCCTCATTTCTCTCTCCAAAAATCCTCCATATCTTTTCAATAAGTTTTCTCTCCCCTGACTTACCGATTTCCATCACAAAGATAATTAGATGTAGTTAAATAAATTATCAACAGATGGAAGAGATAGAGGTCGAGAACAGTATATTCTTCACAAGATATGGAGCAGCATATCTTGAGGATATTTCTGCCGTAGTCGTCTCAGATATTCATCTAGGCTACGAGGATGTCCTGGCAATGAACGGAATATTCATTCCTAGGGTGCAGTCCCAGATGATATACGACACGGTCGACCTGATAATAAAAAGATACAAGCCTGATAAATTCATCATAGATGGAGATTTGAAACACGAATTTTCAAGGAATACCCCACAGGAATGGGATGACGTGTATGAACTTCTGGAAAGAATTGGAAAGAAGTCTGAACCCATCGTGGTAAAGGGCAACCATGACAACTATGTAGCTAACATTGCTTCAAAATTGAATCTTAGAACATACGACATCTACAAGGAGGGGCGTTATACGTTCCATCACGGGCACAAGGCTTTCAGGTGGGACGAATTTGCTATCATAGGGAATGAGCATCCTGCCGTCGGCCTAAGGGATTCAGTCGATTCAGTGCTGAAGCTGCACTGTTTTCTATATTTCAAGAAGGAGAGATTGATAGTGCTTCCAGCAATGTCGATTTATGCAGGAGGCTCGGACATATTGAAAAATGACATTTCCTCACCCGTGTTGAAGAAGGTGGAATTGAACGACGGGAGGGTATACGGCCTCTGGGATGCCTATGGCACGATTGATCTGGGAACTGTTGGGGGCCTCTTATGATAGCATTCATATCCGCAGGTTTCAACCCTCCAAAGAGCTTTACGATGGAGGAGATGGATTTCCTTGAAAATTCCAGGTTTATAATAGTGGACACCTATACCTCCCCAAATTATCTAAAGAAATTTGGGCAAAGGGAACTGACATTTGCCAGCAGGAAAATGCTCGAAGACTTTGAATGGTTATTCAAGGAGGAGGGTAATGTTTCAATCGTAATACCAGGAGACTCATTTTCCGCAACCACCCACTTTGCGATATATCAGGAAGCATCAAGGAAGGGAGTTCCTGTCAGAATTTTCCACAACTCCTCAATTTTTCCAACTGCTGCAACTAGGATGGGGCTTCACCTCTATAAGATAGGAGCGCCTGTATCTCTTCCCAGGTTTGAAGGGAATTTCAGGCCATTATCACCTTATGACAAGATACGCGAAAACTATAACAGGAACCTGCACACGATTCTGCTTCTTGATACCCAGCCTCCCATGGAATTGAGGGAGGCCGTAGAAGAACTCCAATGGTTGGAGTCTGAAGTGAAGGGAGGGGTATTTGAAGACAGCAGGGAGATAGGGGTAGTAAGCTCTCTTGGTACGGAAGATGAAGCTATAGCGTATGGCAGAATGAATGATGTTAAGGAATGGAGAAAGGGGAAAGTTCCATTAACGATTGTCATACCAGCAGAACTGCATTTTCAGGAGAAAGAATCGCTAGATTTATTCAGGTTCTAGGTAGCTTTTTCTAGCTATAATATCCTCATAAAGGTTTATTACTGCGTTGACATATACGGAGAAAGTAGGTGAAATGATGCAATCAGCACAAATGGCATATGATAGGGCTATCACAGTGTTCTCACCGGACGGAAGATTGTTCCAGGTAGAGTATGCAAGGGAAGCCGTCAAGAGAGGTACGACTGCCATTGGTATCGTGTTTGAGGACGGAGCAATCCTCATGGCAGACAAGAGGGTGAAGAGCGGACTTATAGACGAGAGAAGTATTGAAAAAATATTCACAATCGACGGTCACATCGGTGCTGCCTCATCTGGTCTTATCGGGGACGCTAGGATATTGATAGACCATGCGAGACTCCAGGCCCAGTCTGAGAAGGTTACATACGGACAGGATATAATAGTGGAGTCATTGGTTAAGAAGGTGTGCGACCTCCTACAGCAGTACACGCAGTACGGCGGAGTAAGGCCATTCGGAGCATCTCTTCTGATAACTGGAATCGACGAAACGGGCATAACCCTATTTGAGACTGATCCTTCAGGTCTCTCAACTGGTTACAAGGCAGATGCTATAGGATATGGAAGGGATGCAGCAGTAGAAATCCTGGAAAAGGAATATAGAAGCAACATGCAACTGAAAGATGCTGCGGAACTCGGGATAAAGGCGCTCAAGGCAGGACTTGAACAGGGACAGGGGCTCGGGACAGTGAGTGTTGGGGTCATAACGAAGGGACAAAAGTTCAAAATTCTATCTCCGGAGGAAACCAACAAGCTCATAGGCAACAAGTGAGAAGGGTAATGGTCAAAGTAGAGGACGCTCTTATTGCCAGATACGAATCAAAGGGCCACAGGTTCGAGGTGCTCATTGACCAGAAACTTGTGGATTTGATCAAATCGGGGAAAAACGTAAACGTATCTGACTACGTGGCCACTGACATGATATTCAAGGACAGCAGCAAAGGGGACAGAGCATCAGAAGAAGTAATAAAAGAGGTATTTGGCACTGACGACTTTCAGACTGTAGTAGTAGAGATAGTGAAGAGGGGCCAGGTACAGCTTACAACAGAACAAAGGCGCAAGATGCTTGAAGAGAAGAGAAGGCAAATCGTAGAGATAATATCTAGGGAGTCCATGAATCCTCAGTCAGGAACGCCACATCCGCCGCAGAGGATAGAGAAAGCAATGGAGGAAGCAAAGGTCAGGGTGGATCCATTTAAGAGCGCAGAGGAACAGGTCAATGAGGTTCTGAAGGCTATAAGGATCATTCTTCCGATCAGGTTCGAGCACGTTAAGATGGAGATCGAGGTACCGGGAACAGAGTACGGGAAAATATATGCAGAAATGGCCCACCTCGGACAGATACTCAAGGAAGATTGGAAGAACAACGGGAATTACAGTGCAATTATAGAGATTCCCGGTGGGGTTCAGGATCAGCTTTACGACTTCCTGAACAAGAGAACAAAAGGTAATGTGAATATAAGGTTGATAAAATAGAGGTGAATGTATTTGGATATGGAAAGGAAGATTGTTTTGCCAGGAGAGGAGATAAATCTAGAAGGAATGAAACAGGGAAACGGAATTTATCACGAGAACGGGAAGTATTACTCGTATCAGATGGGCGTACTGCAGACCTACAACAACTACGCCAACATAATTCCGCTGTCTGGGAAATACTATCCTGTAAGGAACGACAGGATAATTGGAAAGGTAATAGACATAGCCCCGTCGTTCTGGATCATGGACATCAGAGGTCCGTATCCGGGTTTCCTGCACATTAACGATACGCCGTGGAAAAATCTGGACCAGGATCTGAACAAGATACTTGGAATAGGCGATACTGTGTTCCTCAAGGTCAATGAGATAACGGAGTCCAGGCAGATCTGGCTCTCGCTGAAGGATGCAGGCCTGAGAAAACTTGAGGGAGGCCACATAGTAATGGTTCAGCCGACCAAGGTCTCCCGTATCATAGGAAAGGCGGGGTCAATGGTCAACACGATCAAGGAAATGACGGGAGTAAAGATCCAGCTTGGACAGAATGGGGTAGTATGGCTTGACGGATCTGCTGACAAGGTAATGGCAGTGAAGAAAATTTTGAAGTATATAGAGAAAGAGGCGCACACGTCTGGATTGACGGACAGAGTGAAAAAGATATTGGAAGAGAACAAAGGTGATTGAATTGGGAACGCAAAGCGATATAAAACTGATAAATGAAGATGGTTTGAGAATAGACGGAAGGAAGTTCAACGAGTTAAGGCCTATCAGGATAGAAGTAGGAGTGCTTAACAGGGCGGATGGATCAGCATACATCGAATGGGGAGGAAACAAGGTTCTAGTTGCTGTTTACGGGCCGAGGGAAGCATTCCCGAAGCACACACAGAATCCTTCCAGGGCGATAATAAATGCAAGATACAATATGGCTGCTTTTTCCGTTGACGAGAGAAAGAGACCTGGGCCTGATAGAAGGGCAGTAGAAATAAGCAAAGTCATAGGGGAAGCGCTGGAGTGTGCAGTATTCACGGAACAGTTCCCAAGGACGAGCATAGATGTCTACATCGAGGTCCTTCAGGCTGATGCAGGCACAAGAATTGCGGGACTGACAGCCGCATCAGTTGCACTCGTGGATGCGGGCATACCAATGAAGGACCTGGTGGTTGGATGTGCATCCGGCAAGATCGATGGGAAGGTGGTCCTCGACCTGAACAAGGAGGAAGACAACTTCGGACAGGCTGACCTGCCAATGGCCATTATTCCAAGGACTCAGGAGATAGTCCTGCTACAGATGGATGGGAATATGACAAGAGACGAGCTGGAAGAAGCAGTTGAGCTCTCAAAGAAGGCAGCGATGTACATTTCTGACCTTCAGAAGGAGGCGCTTCTTGCAAAATACAAGGCCAGTGAAAGTGAAAAGGAAGGTGAGCGCAGTGAGTAAGAGCGCAGATGAGATAGTTTATGGATTAAAGAGGGAATACCTGGAGAAAATATGTGCTGAGGGGAGCAGGATAGACGGCAGGAAGTTTGACGAGATTAGGACTGCAGTAGTTAACACAAACTTCGTTCCGAGGGCAGAGGGATCAGCTGAAGTTAGACTCGGCGACACGAGGGTACTCGTAGGCATCAAGATTGAGCAGGGGGAACCATTTCCGGACACCCCCAACAGCGGCATACTGACGACCAATGCAGAACTACTACCAATGGCTTCGCCTACTTTTGAATCGGGACCACCAGGCGAAGATGCAATTGAACTGGCGAGGGTCGTTGACAGGGGTATTAGGGAATCAAAGATGATAGATCTTGACAAGCTGGTGATAAAGGAAGGGGAGAAGGTCTGGGTCGTATTCATCGACATGCACATCCTGGATTATGACGGCAACCTGATAGACGCCTGCTCGCTCGGAGCAGTGGCTGCTCTGCTTGAGGCAAAGGTCCCTGCATCGAAGATCGGTGCCGAGGATTTCCAGCTGCCAATAAACCACATTCCAATCAATGTGACGTTCGCAAAGATCGGCAATACCCTCCTTGCGGATCCCAACCTTGAAGAGGAGGAGGTTGCGTCGGCAAGATTGTCAGTAGCAACGAATGAGAACGGGGACGTTGTTGCAATGCAGAAAGGACTAGGCGGCAGCATCACGAAGGAGGAACTGTTTTCTGCAGTCGATACATCGATTAAAGTGGGAAAGGATATTAGGAAGAGAGTACTGGGGAAATGAGTCCATGACCAAGAAGACAAGGAAGGTAGGAAGTTCTGGCAGATTCGGTGCCAGGTATGGTTCTACTGTCAAGAAGAGGTGGCTTGAGATGGAAAATCTCAGGAAAACCACTTACATATGCCCTAGGTGTCACCACGTATCAGTCAAGAGGATACATCCTGGTATCTGGGGTTGCAGAAAGTGCGGCTTCGAGTTTGTCGGAGATGCATATTCTCCTGAACTTAGTACTGAATTCAAGAAGGTGGACCTGGAAAATGTTTAAGTGCATAAGGTGTGGAAGGGAACTGAAGGACGAAGGAGATACAACACAGTTCGAATGTGAGTGTGGATCCAAGGTCTTTGTGAGGATTCCCGGGAATGTTGTGAAGACAGTAGAAGTCAAGTAGATGTACCTTTGCCCAAGATGCAAAGAAAGGCTATCCTATAACGACTATTCAGAATCAGGGGAAGGAAGCTGTGAACTTTGCGGTGACATTCTGGACCATGTTGAAGATTATTTTGTAATGTTTGAAGGAGAAACCAAAAAGTATGATTTCTCTACATTCCTGATAGGGTTGAGAACGCCGAAGGGAAACCTGAGAAAGGAAATTGAACTTGCAGAGAAGACAGGAGTGAAGCTCAGGAGTTACAAGGATGAATTCCAGGTTGCCTTGGGCTCAAAGATAGAAGCTGAACTCCCTTACAGGGCTGATTTTTCCAGGCCAGAGATTGTATTCACTGTAAATCAGGAAAACATGGATTACTCAATATGGATTAGGCCAATATACCTGAAGGGAAGGTACCTCAAGAAGAGGAGAGGTATCCCTCAATCTCCGTGGATAAAGCCGGGGATAGGGAAGGAGAGGGAGAAGTCTATTTCAGAATACATAGGCTTGACAGCTTGTGACCTACTCAAGGGCAGCGACTATAATTTCTATGCGTCAGGCAGGGAAGACGTTGATGCCCTGATGCTCGGCAATGGAAGGCCATTCTACGTTGAAATCAAGAACCCCCGCAAGCGCACATTCGATCCTGCGAGAATTTCAGAGGAGGTACTGAAGTTTTCAGGTGGCGGGGTTGAGATAATTGAATTATCCCCGGCGAACCCTGTTGAAATAGAGGATATGAAGACTCAGAGGCCCGACAAGACATATGAAGTCGGTCTAACAATAGAGGGGAATGCAATAGATGGAATAGAGGAGATCTTGAAGAAGTATAGCAATCTCAGGATCAACCAGAAGACCCCCAGGAGGGTACTGAACATTAGGAAGGATAAGCTTAGGGAAAGGACTATTAGGTCAATGGAAGTCAAGCAATATAATGAGGGCCACCTGGTGTTAGTCATAAGGGCGGAGGCAGGTACATACATCAAGGAATTCATCACGGGAGACAACGGTCGTACAGTCCCAAACCTCAAGGACGAATTGGACATAAACGTTAAAATAGATTATCTTAATGTGCTCGAAGTCAAATAGGAGATGGAAAAATGGGAAAAATGTCTCACGGTCCCAGATCTAAGACTAGATACAAGATGAGGAAGAGGTTGAACGAGAGGGGACCAATTACCGTAAACAGGATAGTTAAGACGTTCAAGGTAGGAGACAGTGTAGCCATCGATTTAGAACCATCTTTTCACAAGGGTATGCCTTTCAAGAGATTTCAGGGTATGACGGGGGTCGTTGAGGGACAGAGAGGAGATGCATACGTCATTAAGATAAGCGATCAGGGGAAACCCAAGACAGTCGTTGCTTATCCAATTCATTTAAGAAGGGCGTGAATCAGGGGAATGAAAGTAAAATACATCCCACTGGCCAAGGCAAAGGAACTGCTCTCTAATGCTTCAAAGGAAAGAGAACTCACTGATGTCCAAGCGTCTGCACTTAAGCACCTCACCAAATTCTCCAAAGTTTCAGAGGAAAAGGCTGCAAAACTTCAAAAGGAGCTAGTTTCATTAGGACTGGAAGAGATGCTTGCAGTAAAGGTCATAGACATCATGCCGGCAAACATAGATGAACTAAGGTCTATCCTGTACCCCCACGTTCAAAACCTTGAACAGGAACTGGGAAACAAGATCATTGAAACTCTTCACAAGAGCAGGTGACTACCTTGGAAGAGTATGCGTACGTCCTTGACATTCTACCACAAGGAAGGATGGAAGAAAAAGCATTCAAGAGGGTTCCACTCTCGCTCGCAATAGGGGAAGAGGAGCTGAAACTCTTCGAGCTTATACCGAAGCAGGGTGTTGCGATGGCGATAGGAGACAGGGTGTACATCGGGAAGGATATAGAGAAGAGGGATAAGATAGGAAGCGTAAGAAGAAGGATTTCCTTTGATGAGCTGACACCAGGTGCCCAGAATGAGATTGAATTTGTACTGAGGCAAATAGTAGAAAACAACGAACAGAGATTCGTGAATTTCTTCAACAACGCACAACCGGTTACGGCAAGACTCCACCAGCTTGATCTTCTCTATGGCGTAGGAAGGAACCTCATGTGGGAGATACTTGACGAAAGGAAGAAGGGGCCATTCAAGAACTTTCAGGACCTTAAGTCTAGGGTCAAGGGCCTCAGGGATCCTGAGAAAATGATCACGGAGCGGATTATCAGGGAACTCAAGAACAAGGATGAAAGGCATAGGCTGTTCGTTTCCGGATAGGCGATGCACAGGAATAGAAGCTCAGGAATAAACTTCCTCAATGACACCAGGATTGCAGAGAATATAGTTTCTATCGTAAATGTTCAAGACAAAGATGTTCTGGAGGTTGGTGCAGGATTGGGTCAGCTTACTAGGTTCTTGAGGAACTACAGGTCACTGACCATAATTGAGAGGGAGAAAGGATTCGTAAAACGATTGGTTGATTCTTTTCCAGATGCAAAAATAATTTCAGGAGATGCTCTGAAGGTTGAATGGCCCGTGTTTGACGTGTTCATTTCGAACATGCCGTATTCCATCTCTTCCCCTCTTCTGGAAAAACTGTGGAACAGCAGGTTCGATGAAGGCGTAGTTACGATCCAGAAAGAGGTTGCTGATAGGATAACTGCTATTCCAAAGACAAGGGAGTATTCCAGGCTTTCTATCATGATGCAGATGAAGTTCAGGATAGAAAGGAAATTTGACATTCCTCCATCCAAATTCACTCCATCTCCAGAAGTATACAGCACTGTTCTCAGACTTGAGAAGAGAGATAAATATATACCACCTGGATTCGATGAATTCCTTAAGCTACTGTTCTCGCAAAGAAGGAAGAAGATTAGAAACATTGTTGATTCTGAAATTTACGGCGATAACAGACCGGAAGAGTTGTCGAGTATAGAGCTGCTAGAAATTTTTAGTAAATTCAGTGGGCAGCGACAATCTTAATGACATCTCCGTCCTGCAGCTGGTAATCCCTCCCAAGAACCCTCTTTGTCCGTCCATTTACTGCCCTGATGAATTTTTCCCCCAGATCGGAATGAACCTTGTATGCAAGGTCGATTGCGGTTGACCCCTGTTTCATGAGGATTGCATCAGGGAGTGTGTTTCCATTCTTGTCTGTCCAGTGGTTTTCATCCTCTACAGGATAGACAACTATCATCTTAAGAACATCATAAACAAGATACTCTACCGCTTCCTGGGTTTGTGTTCCATTGTTGGCCTTAAGGAAGTCACTGACCTTCTTCAGTGCTTCTTTCTGGGCAATGTTCAATTTTCCCTCGTCTATGATCGTGAAGTAGTCATTTCCTGGGAAATAGTCTATCAGTCCTGCCTTTGATGCCCTCCTCAGTACAAGCTCATAGTCCCCTGAAACAACGAGAGCTCCCCTTTCCCTCAATTTTGCTGCTTCAGATTGTTCGATCTTGTCTGCCTTGCTGGCAACTATTATCCCTGGTTTGGATAGTCTTATTATTTCCTTTGAAAGTCTTAGGGTAACCTGGTCATCCCACTCCTTGAGATTGCTGGGTATTCCTGCGTTCCTGATGGCAGCGGATACCTCTTTTGGATCGATTCCAAGTCCAGAAACCTTCTCTGCTATTACCGCATCCAGCTTGCCGCCTTCACTCTCGAGTTTCCTCAGGTTTCTTATAAGGCCATCTGATATGATGCCTGCTAGCCACAACCCGATTTCATTTTGCACAAATTCCGCATCGCTCAATGGGTCTACCTTGCCTCTTCCAACATTAATCCCATTATGGTCCAGGGAACCGGTTGAGTCGACTACCTGTATGAAGCCATCTGCCCTCCTGAGGTCGTCGAGGAATTTGTTTCCAAGCCCCTTGCCTTCGTGGGCCCCAGGTACCAATCCAGCGACGTCTATCAATTCAACAGGAACAAGCCTTACCCCACTTACACACTTTCCAAGCTTAGGATTGCATTTCCTTCCGATATCCGTCTCAGGGCATTTTGCCCTTATATAGGTGACCCCCTTGTTTGATTCTATAGTGGTAAATGGATAGTCCGCTATCTCTACAGGATTTTCCGTAAGAGCGGAGAAAAATGTGCTCTTTCCAACATTTGGCTTCCCTATAATTCCGACAAGTAAGCTCATTCTATCTTGGTTTCAACCAGGCCTAAGCCTCTGGGGCATTTGTTTTCAAGCACTTCATTGACTTTGATCTTTGATCTGTCCTTCATATAGCTCAGAATGCATATACCTGCCAGCTTACATTCATAATCATCACACTCTGGTCTCTTATAAGTTACCTTTGCCCCCTCCTTTGCTATCTTCAAGGGGATCATTATGCTCCTACTGACCTCAACCACTTCAACAGTATACACCTTGTCATATTCGTGAATGAAGCATTTGTGCTCCTTCTCCCTGAATTTGACAACCTTGTAGTATGAACCAGGTGTAAGATTGTGGCAGACGTTCTTAAGGTTGCAAACGTTGCATTCCGGAGCGGGGGCGAAATACTGGAATACCGATCCATCCTTTGCAATGTTCTTTGGAACGAGCGTTATGACCATTATGAAACTCCCGTGATGCGCAACGCTTCCATCGCAGCGCTTTCGCTGAGGCCACTTTCTCCCAGTATCGTATATCTGTCGGGCTTTGTCTTATGTGCCATCATAAGTGCCTGTATTGCATCTTCCTCCGTCAGCGAGACCTGGTCCAGGGTAGTCGGAGCCCCGATAGTCTGAAGCGTGTTCTTTATAGTCATCCAATCAGCGCCGTGCAGGTACATGGCAATTATTGAGCCGATACCGCACAATTCGCCGTGCAGTCCGTTTCCTTTCTTTATGGTGTCGACAGCATGGGCAAACATGTGCTCCGAACCCGAAGCAGGTCTGGAACTCCCCGCAATGCTCATTGCTATTCCAGAGAATACTATCTGCTTGATCACGAGCCAAACGCTTTCTTCAACGTGAGGTTTGATCTGAGATGCATTATTGATTATTTCCTTTGCGGCAAATTCAGAGATTGAATAAGCGGAGCTGCTGACTCTCTCCCCCTTCAACCTGTGCCCCAAATTCCAGTCCCTGAGGGCAGGCAGGTTGGAAAGTACGTCAGCTGCCCCTGCCGCTAGGAATCTGAATGGCGCCTTGACTATTATTTCCGTGTCTGCAATGATTGCTGCAGGCATGGTAGCTTCTACAGATGTTGACAGCCCATTCTTTATGATAGATGCCCTGGGACTAGCAACACCGTCATGGCTAGCAGAGGTGGGTATTGAGATAAAATCTAGCCCAAGGTCAAATGCACTCTTCTTGGCAATGTCGATCTTAGTCCCTCCCCCTATTCCAATGATGATATTTGCATTAAAGTCCTTGGTTTGAGCTTTAACCATCTCTACGTTCTCTTCCGTAGCGTAATCAGTGATTATTATTTCAGTATCTATGCCTGAGGCCTCGAGGAGCCCTTTGACTCTGTCTCCGGCCAGTTTGACAGTATTCCTGCCCGTGACTATTATGCTCCTCTGCGATATCGTGAGTTTTTTGAACACTTCGCCGATCCTTTCGATTGCACCATGGCCCCCAATGACCTCCCTGGGGAGTATCATCTCGGCCAGTTTCTCAAACGGCACACCGCCATATCCAATATTGATTATTTATGATTTGCCTGGAAAATATTGATGCTGAAATTAATCAGGTTCCTTCCTGCCACGAATTGATATATCTCATTTGCTCCTTCGTTAGTTTATCGATCTTTATTCCGTAGGAATGTAAATATGAATTTGCAACATCCAGGTCGATTTCGTGAGGTACAGGATAAACTCCCGGATTCTTTGGAGGGTTGTCTGCAATGAACCGAGCAGTTAGTGCTTGTATTGAGAAAGAAAGGTCCATAATTTCCGCAGGATGCCCCTGACCTGATGCAAGATTTACAAGACGCCCATCTGACAGGACGTATGCCTTCTTCTTCCCAACATTGTATTGAGTAACATTCTTCCTCACTTCCTTCCCCTTTCCAAACACCTTTTCAATATCATCGACTGCAACCTCGTTGTTGAAGTGGCCTGAGTTTGCCAGGATTATCCCATCCTTGGCATACCTTAGGAGTTCCGGTGTTACTATATCCTTCACGCCCGTCGCAGTTATGACAAAATCAGCGTCACTTATTGCATCCTTCATCTGTTTTACTCTGAAACCGTCCATGTGCGCTTCTATGGATTTGAATGGGTCTATCTCTGTTACGGTAACATTTGCCCCTAGACCCCTCATCTTGTTAGCTATCCCTCTTCCACACCATCCGTACCCTCCTACTACCACGTTCTTTCCAGCGATGACCAGGTTAGTGGCAGTCAATATTCCGTCTATCGTGCTTTGTCCAGTTCCATATCTGTTGTCGAAAAGGTGCTTCATCAGTGCATCATTTACGTCAAACATTGGGAACTTGAGGGCACCCGCTTTTTCCATGTTTTTTAACCTGACAACCCCGGTTGTAGTCTCCTCATTTCCTCCCTTGATGTTCTTGTAAACACTTTTGTCGTTGTGCACCAGTCCTGTAAGATCACCTCCATCGTCTATTATTATGTCAGGTTCTACATCAATCGTATTTGACAGGCTCTCATAGTATTCTTCCTTGGTGAGTCCACGCTTGGCATATACATTCAACCCGTAGTCTTCCTTTAGGGATTTTGCCACTTCATCGTCCGTACTCAGGGGGTTGCACCCAGCTATGCTCACTCTTGCCCCGCCCTGTTTCAAAGTGTAAGCAAGTACTGCAGTCTTGGCCTCCAGGTGAAGGGCCATTGATATATTCATTCCCTTGAAAGGCTTGCTTGAGATGAAATCCTTCCTTATCATATCCAGTACGGGCATCCATTTCATTGCCCATTCAATCTTCTTCTTGCCGTCCATATACAATGAATCGTATATGATTATAATCCTTTTTTGATTCTAACCAAAAAACCCTTCCCCAATTTAGACACTTCGGGTGTACCTAGTTCTATCGGATATTCTGCTACCCCGAACATTGGTATGCCCTCCTCTCCCATCATGACCGGGGAGTAGAATATAGAGATCTCATCCCAGTTTCCTTCAGAGATAAAGGATGTTATGACTGATTTCCCGCCTTCTATCATTATCCTAGAATATCCCATTTTCCCAAGTTCCCTAAGAACGAACCCGGAATCAGGGCGGGACGTTTCGCTCTTCCTCAGAACTATCTTCGATCGCAGGTTGACAGGGATTTTTTCATCCTTTGCCCCACTCCCACAGAAGATCACTACCTTCCTTGGATATGTGAATACCCTAGCTTCATAATTGACAGTCAGGTTGGAGTCCAGTATGGCTGCATCTGGGATGTGGTCAGATTTATGATATTTCTCGTTGACCACCAATTTAGGATCGTCCAGGTTTATGGTGTTCCTTCCTACCAAGATTATGTCAGATTCCGAACGTATCCTATGTACCCTGGCAAGATCCTCATTGTTAGAGAATTTGAATGCCTTACCCCCTCTTAAGGCGATCCTCCCATCCATGGAGCAGGCGAAATTTATCTTCACGTATGGTTTCATTTAATAACGAACAAGTAAGAAATATTATAATTTATGTACCTGCTCCAAATTCATCTGCGGATCAAGTTTGCAATGTATTGGATTTGCTTGACCAAGCCTTTAGCAATCTTTAATTAGGCTACCCTAATTAACTGAAGTGAAACATAATGCCGAGGATTATCTCTTGGCGATATGGGAGCTAAACGAAAGTTACGAATTTGTCAACGAAAAGAGCGTGGCCCAGCGGTTGAGCATCTCTCTTCCATCGGCCTGGGAAGGAATTCACAGGCTGGAAAGGGAAAAACAGCTGATTGTGGGCAAACAGGGGCTGAGGTTTACTAGGGACGGGTATGTAAATGCAATGCAGATGATTAGGGCTCATCGGATCACTGAGCACTTTGCATACGCATTTCTAGAAGTTCCATGGGACGAAGTCCACAATGCAGTAATGGACCTCGAGCACGATTTTCCTGACAAACTCCTGTCAAATCTATACAGGAAAATGGGATCGCCCGACTACTGCCCCCACGGTAACCCCATTGAACCAGACCGGAAGATGATAGAGGTAAGTGCTTCCGACGCTCCCGAAGGCAAGTATTATCTTGTAAGGCAGGTGCTTGAGGAATATTCTTTTCTGAAGAAGCTTCTGGATGCCGGTTCAACGCCAGGGATGCCCGTCAGACTGGAGAAGGGGGGAGACAGTCTCTACCTGACAGGTCAAAATGGCGAGCTGAAGGTACCCATCCAGATGGGAAGGACGATCAGGCTGAGACCGGGGGATAAACCAATAGCACTCAACAACACTCATCATGTTAGCACCTCCATTTCCCTTGAGAATGCCCACCAGCTCTAAAATGAATTGAAATGAACCCGACTCTTAAGAAACTGCTTCCAGTACTGGGACCCGGATGGGTTGTTATGTTGGCTGATCTGGATGCACCGAGTGTTATAACCGCAATTCAATCAGGCATAGAATTCAAGGCCCACCTGATAATATTCCTTATAGTCTTGATAATACCGCTTTATTTCGTTCAAGACACATCCTCGAGGATAGGGGCTGTGACTGGAAAGACCTTGGGACAGGTGATTTCTCAACATTTTGGGCACGGATGGACAGTAACTGCAGTTGCAGGTACAGCGGTTATAGATTTCGCCGCTTACGTAGGGGAATTTGCAGGCATTGCAGTGGCAGCCTCAATAATAGGTATTCCGATAATCGTTGCAATAATTTTTGTTGTAGTGGTCCATACGCTTGTCATTATCACTGGCAAATACAAGAAAATAGAGGTATTTCTCGTTGCAATGGGATTCCTATTATTCCTCTTTGTTGTCTTAGACTTCCTTGTATACCCTCATCACGTACATTTAGGAGACTTCGTTCCCTTCGTTCCGTCTGATTCATTCTATTTTTTGATTGCTGCAAACATCGGAGCCGTGATAATGCCATGGATGCTTTTCTATCATCAGGCAGCAGATGTGGACGCAGGGATCAAGATATCCGGCATGAAGAAGGAAAGCTGGGGCACGCTTCAGGGAGCCATTGCATCCGAAGGTCTCATGATTGCCATTGTTGTATTCTCATGGAAGCTAGCGCAGGACGGGTTTATTAATGGAAATTCAGTCACTTACGTCGCATCCGCCTTGAGTCACGTAGTAGGCCCAATTGGTCCACTGATTTTTGCAATTGCATTGGGTGTCGCAGGACTCCTTGCCATGTTTGTAATATCCATGAGTATGTCGTATTCACTATCAGATGTACTCAAGATGGGAGGGAGCTTTAATAGGGGTTTCAGAAAGCAGAAGAAATTCTATAGCATCTATCTGGTTGAGATAATACCGGCTGCAATATTGACCCTCCTAATAACCAATCTCATCAATCTTGCGCTCGACATCATGGTATTGAGTTCCATAGCCTTGGCTCTGCCACTTCTAGTGGTAATACGAATAGGATCTAACGAGAAGATCATGGGCCAGTATAGGATAGGGATGCCTAGAACTGTATTTCTCTACGTATTCATGGTACTTGCAGTTGGGCTCGGACTATTCTCTATCCTGCAGATAATTTGACCACTACCTTGAAACTGAGATTGAGGCGTGTCATTTTTCTCATCGGTAATTTACCCTTTATTTGGAAATGGAGGGCACAGAATGAAGCATCTCGTCTAAGCTGCTGGGGTACAGTATTCTTCCAGGTCACTGTCGTCTTTATTTCAATTGTAACAATGAGCCTTGGTGATTGTTTACATAATCTTTGTAGAACTTTCAATAATCAGGAGAATTTCCAGTGGGACCTTCAAGGTAAAAAGCTTAAGTTTCTAGGGTTTATGGCAGCCTCTCTTAAGATAGAAATATAGTTATTCTAAATCCCGATATTTTGATATGATTGTTTCTCCCCTGGATTACAGATACGGAAGGGAAGAGGTCAAGGCGATATTCTCGGAAGAGTCTACTCTTGAATACATGCTTGAGGTCGAGGCGTCTCTAGCCAAGGCAGAAGCAGAAATAGGAATAGTGCCAAAGGAGGCAGCAGAGGAGATATGGAAGAACGCCAACCTAAAGCATGTCGATATAAAGGAAGTGAAGCGGGTTGAAGCGGAAATAGGGCACAATGTGATGGCAATGGTCAAGGTGCTCAGTTCAGTTTCGGGGGAGAGTGGAAGATTCGTTCATTTAGGTGCAACGTCCAATGACATAACAGATACAGTTAACGCACTGCAATTCAAGAGGTTCTATTCAATATTGATTGGAGACCTGCTAGGTTTGTCTGAAGTATTGTATGATCTTTCTAAGAAAAACAAGCATACTGTCATGATTGGGAGAACACACGGGCAGCAGGCACTACCGATAACTTTTGGGTTGAAAACTTCCGTATATCTGGCTGAAGTGATGCGCCACCTGGCTCGGGTGGAAGAATCAAAAAAGAGAGTGGTAGTAGGGAAATTCATGGGGGCAGTAGGCACGGGCGCTGCCCTCGGAAAGGATACAATCAAGGTGCAGTCCACGTTGATGCGAAACCTGGGAATTAATGAGGAGGAGGGTCCAACACAAATAGTTGACAGGGACAGGTACGTGGAGTACGTTTCAATTGTTGCAAATATCGCCACCTCTCTGGAAAAAATTGCGACAGAGGTTAGAAATCTTCAAAGAACCGAGATTAATGAAGTTCAGGAGCCGTTCAATGAGGCAAAACAGGTTGGTTCCAGTACCATGGCCCAAAAGATAAATCCTGTAACATCCGAGAATATTGTCTCACTTGCCAGAATCATAAGAGGATTTGTCACCCCAATGCACGAATCTGCAGTTCTATGGCACGAGAGGGATTTGACTAACAGCGCTTCAGAACGATTCATAATCCCGTATGTGTCGATTCTCATAGACGACATACTGAACAAGATGATCTATGTGCTCGGGGGGCTCAGGGTAAACTCGGACGTAATGCTTAAGAATGTACTTGCCAACGATATGGCACTTGGGGAGGCTTACCTTATGGCTCTAGTGAATAACGGATACGGTAGACAGGAGGCTCACGAGATTGTCAGGCAGGCATCAATGGAGGCAAGGGAAAAGGGAGGGGAACTATGGGAAAATATACGGAAAAGGAGCGGAAAGAACATTATCAAATTGTCGCCATTGGATTATACGGGCAACTCCATCGAGATTACGGAAAGTATACTGAAGAAATTTGAAGAGGTCAGGGCAAATTACGACGCAAAAAAAGGGGCAGCTCAAAAAGTGGGGTAATTCAAAGTCTAAGTTAAATCTTGATTTCAAAGTCCTGAAGAACCAAAGTATTTATCGAACAGGAGGTTGAGTAACGGTGGAGTCAATCGGGAGATTCTGCTTTTACAATTCAAACGGGAACTGCAATTTTTTAAGAAATGAAACCACGAGATGCAATCTCTGCCCTAATTTTGTGTCATTCAAAAAAGAGGCACTTTCCTTCTCCGAAAGTTCAAAACTACCAGTAAGCTACTTCGATTTGGCAATAAGCAGAAGCTCAGGAAACCAATTCCAGATGAGCCTTGTCTAGATTATTCTGGGGCCGATGAGTTCCCATAATATCAGGAAAAGCACTATAAGGCTAACCGCCGCTACAATAGCATCTCTTGCTTTCTTGTTTTTCTGCAGTGCAGGGATGTTGAGAAAAACATACCCTCCGTCAAGAGGAACTATAGGCAAGAGATTCATCAGGCCAAGGGCAAAATTCAGCCAGAAGAGCCAGTAAAAAAGATACTCAAGGTTAAGCAAAATCGGGTTTGAATATATTGTCGACAGGAGGACAGAAGGAAGCGGGAGCTCAAAATGGAAAGGTAGGCCGAGGTATTCGAAGAATCCCAGAGGGCCAGCAGAAGCAGGGTTCCTGATGAGGCTCAAATAGGAATACTGGTCAAATAGACTGAGCCCAAGCACAGAAACTTCTATCCCCATGAAAGCGGAATCCTTTGGAATGCCAGGATTTGCTACTCCACTTGAAACCAGATAGGAATACCTTGATGCAAAGGTGATATTGTAGAAGTTATAACTGGTCCCGTTGAATGTTTCAACAGAAACTGTTTGTCCTGCCTTGTAAGTATCCTCCAAATTCTGGAAGTTGGTGATGTTCGAGATCTTTTGGTTCCCAAGTGAAATAATGACACTTCCTGTTGTGATACCTGCGTTATATGCAGGGTAGTTTTTCAACACGGCGGTTACGTACACGCCGTACATCACCCTTTCAGTCAACTCATGGCCGCTCCTTAGGAGTGTGACGTTGACATAATTCCCCGGGGTAATGGAAAGATCAGATAGTGCGGTAATATTCGGGATGGAAATTCCATCTATTGATTGCAGTACGTCACCAGGGTGAAAAGCTGGAATGAGCGAAGATTGAACTGGGGCCCCAGGAACGGGTGCAAACGAGTAAGCAACAAGTATTGCAAGGACTAGGAATATTACGGTAAGCGTAACATTCATACCTGGTCCGGCGGCAAAAATCTTCGCCCTTGTTTTTGGTTCTGCCTTCTTTGTTTCCTCCTCATCTGGCTCAACAAATGCTCCTACCGGTATTATGAGCCATAGAAGGCCTGTGCTCCTGACAGAAATCCCGAATCTTCTTGCGGCAATTCCATGTGACGCTTCATGGAGGGCAACTGCTACTATTAAGCCTATTATTCCCCACACGATAGGTATTGCGGGGTTTATTCCCGGCAAAGCTAGCACATAGGAAAGCGAAGGTGCCGCGCTCCTTGGAATAGACAGTACAAGGAAAGCTTCATAGACCAGTAGAGCCACCCCTGCAGCCGCGAAGAAAGGCAGCGCATAATAATAAAAGGAAATGAAATAATCCCAGAACTTGAATTTTGATACCTTCTCGATGGTCTTTACACCTGCCTGTGTCTTGATCAAGAGTGCAGGACCATAGGGAGCAACATGGCTCTTTAGCTTTGTTATTGCCAGGTAATATACCGCAGTCCAGGCAATAATCAATATAACAATAATCAGGAGCCAGTTCACCGGTCGCCATTAGAATTACTGTATTAATCATTTCTTTGCGTAAGTTCGTTCATTGCATGAAATCCTCGGATCAGGCTGGGATCCCACTTAGATCATGGGGTGAATAATCTGTGTATACTGCTTGTCGGTATAAAGGCTACTTCCATGAATGCAGTAAGGGGCGCTCATTAGCTTTCTTATCATATTTGCTCGGTTAGTGCATAATGGAGTGAGTTCATTAGTCAGTTTGTACTCTTTTCGGGAAAACAATTTAAGAAAATTAAAATAAAGGTGAGTTTCCTTGTTATATGCAGCTTCTATAAGAATAAATACCATTGATTATTTGCTGTGCATGCGGGGTAAAGTAGAATGGATGAAGGATATGAGTTTTATTGCCTCAGGCGATTCAAACCGCTATACAATATTAGACTTCTCAGATGATAAGGAACAGCAAAAAGGGAGTTCCCCGACAGAGATGCTGTTACAGGCTATGTGCGGGTGCACGGCAATGGATGTATTGTCAATACTAAAGAAGAAGAAAGAACCTGTTGTGGGGCTAGAAGTCATTGCAGATGGGACTAGAGCTCCTGAGCATCCCAAGGTGTTTACGGATATCAATTTAGAGTACGTTGTCCATGGTAAGGTAAAGCAGGAGAGCCTTGACAGGGCAATCAGCCTGAGCCAGGAAAAGTACTGCAATGTATCGATTATCTTAAAACGCGGAGGAGTCAGGATAAATGTAACCAGCAAGATAATTGAAGACCCTATTCCATCTGGCAGCACTGGCAGGTAGAGCCCCAATATCAAAAGGATATGACTGTAAATCCTTCTGAGATGTAGTGAGAAATTCTGTCCCTGTAATTTTTTAAGCTTACTCCTTTTTGTTGTATTTCTACTGCTATATCCCTGCTTTTCGCTACTCCGACACAGGCAGAATCAATTACTCCCCCTTCTATGAGCGTCTTCAGGTACTCAGCTCTCTGGCCGGTAGCCTTCGCGAGCAGTATCTCACTATCCCCAAAGAACAGAATCTTTAAACTTTCAAACCTCTTCTCTTCATTTAGTTTCATTGCAGAATATATCGCAGTATCAAATCTTGTGGACGCCTCTTCCCCACTCATTATCAGGTAAAGTACCTTTGTCATGTGAAAGCATCACTGAATTTAATATAATAGTGTACCTGTAACTCTACCAGCTACAGCTCGTTTTCGAATGACTTCCAACGGCAATTTCAATGGGTCCCTTAACGGTACCATCTCAAAAATTCATTGGGAATTCGATTAATATTAAGGCTTTGAATAAACCTGTACGGACTCTCTTTCCATACATTGAATAAAAATTTCTTCATCTCACTGTCTTACCTTCAGTCATTTAGAGTGTCCTTAGCCGTGTTGAATCCCCAACATATATATAAAGCACTATCTTTAACCAGAGATAATAAATGACTTGGCAAGATCAAGAGGTCAGGGAATTAAAGGAAAACAAGTACATTCTTATAGATGATGAGCCGTGCAAAATAGTAGAAATCACAACTTCTAAACCAGGGAAACATGGCGAAGCCAAGGCGAGAATTGTTGCAATAGGTATCTTTGACAATCAGAAGAGGAGTGTAGTGTATCCAACTAAACACAAGGTCAAGGTACCCATAATAGAAAAGAAGACAGCGCAGATACTCAGCATATCTCAAAATGAAGGACTTTTCATGGACATGGAGACATTCGAGCAATTTAGTATTCCTATCCCAGATGAATTCAAGGACAGAGCTGCCAGCGGAGTCGAGGTTGAATACTGGGAATCAATGGGAAAGAGAAGGCTGATGCGGGTTTAGATGCCCTCTCGTCTGAAGTTTTGTGACTCATCTGACAGCTACGAAGATTCCAGGTACGTAGTATTCGGGGTTCCTTTCGATTCTACTGTATCTTTCAGATCTGGGGCAAAACTAGCCCCAAATGAAATACGGAAGGCTTCCTACAATATGGAGAGTTATTCGGTCTACAGGTGTGTAGACACCAAGAATTCAGGCATATATGATTTGGGGGATTTAGACGAATATCATAAACCGGAAGAGATGACTGAAGAGGTATATTCTGTTGTGGACGGAATAGTTTCAGACCATAAATTCCCGATAATGATGGGCGGGGAACACAGTATCACTTACGGCGCTATCAAGAGAATCAAGAGCAAGGTAATATTCATAGATGCACACACAGATTACAGGGACTCATATATGGGGGACCGGTTGTCTCATGCGTGTGTCGCCCGAAGGGTTAGCGAAGTGGTCGGCAAGGAAAATGTTGTATCAATAGGAATCAGATCCGTTTCACCAGAGGAAGTAAAAGGGGGAACGCAGAAGTACTTTACCAGTTACGAGGTAAATGCGGATGGCAGGAAATTAAAGGCATTTCTCAACGAATTCTGCAAATCCCCCGTTTACTTATCTATAGATTTTGATGGTTTTGACCCTGCTTTTGCCCCAGGAGTTGGAACGCCTGAGCCTTTCGGTCTTAATCCTATGGTTGTAATGGATATCCTTGACTCCGTGGGAAACAACCTGATTGGTCTTGATGTTAATGAGATAACGCCATTATTTGACAATGGCAACACATCCATGCTTGCTGCACGAATCATTCAAGAAGTCGTTTCTTATCTAGAAATGCCAAGGAAATGAGCGATAATAAAGTATACAAGGAAGGATACAAGGACGGGTTAAAATTCGCAATTGATGTCGCAAGATCCTACGGAATCAGCGAAGAGTTCATCAAAAAGTTGGAAAGGGAAAGTCAAGGTGATAATGACGAGACGGCCATCAAGCTGGTTTATGGTGAGACGTATTTAGTGTATGAGAAGAGGAACACCAAGGGAATGGAGATCGTATCTGGCATAGCGGAGCAGGGTGTCCCGTTAATAGTCATGAGCAGGGACACAAAGAGTAATATAGCTTCGTTTAAGAATGTAAAATTTGCTCCTATTACCTATGAAGAATCTCTCGGTGGCTTCAATCCTGCCCAGCTCAGCCAGATTCAGGAATTTGTGATAAACAATTTTACCGAAAGGGGGGTATTGTACATTGACTGCCTTGATTACATCTTTTCCACTTCTAACTCTGTTCAGAACGTCATCCGGTTCCTTACAGTTCTTAAGGATAAAGTCCTGGATAGGAACGGAATTTTCATCCTTTCACTGAACAAGAATACTATGGGGAAGGCCGAGCTTTCACTGATAGAGAAGGAATTCAAGAACACTATTAAAATCAGGACGGATTAGTCAGATCTATAACGTCCACCCTTGAAGGCGTCGGTATCTTATGGGAAGCCATCCTTAGTGCTTCCTTTGCCCTGTCCATCCCAGATTTTGGAATCCTAACTATGAGTATTGTAGAACCTCTCTTTACTCTGGCAGCTGTGCCAACTGGGCGTCCAAACGCCAAGCTCATCCCACTAGATATTCTGTCTGCCCCAGCTCCGGTAGCCATCTTATGCTCCCTTATGACATGGTGGGGGAATGGCCTAACTCTCATAAAGTAACCCTTCTCTCCGAAATCCCTTATTAGCAGCCTGTTGGATTTTACCCTCGCTGCTTCTAGAGCAGTATGCCGGATCTGGCAGGATTCTTCTGCAACCAGACGCAGTTCTACATCGTAATTTCCATTGATGTCACCAGCAACATACTGTTGTATCCTTGATGCTGGAACTCCTCCCATGTATTCCCTTTTCGTATATGCTGGTCCGGTGATCTTCCTGTACATCCTTCCCGGCTTTCTTACCATTTGTATTACCTTTCAGGAAAATGAT
Source organism: Thermoplasmata archaeon (assembly GCA_021816725.1). GTDB lineage: Archaea > Thermoplasmatota > Thermoplasmata > Thermoplasmatales. The sequence goes on along the minus strand of JAKAXD010000002.1, from coordinate 46,086 downwards.
TTGGAATATAAAATCCTTCTTAGTTCAATCCAAGAAAGGTTATTTATTCGTAAACTATGATTACCAGAGGAAATGGACGAGATCTGGATAGAGAAGTATAGGCCAAAGAGGCTAGCTGAGGTTATTGGCCAGACCGTTGTCACTGAAAGGCTCAAAAGCTACATCCAGCAGAAGAACATTCCTCATCTGCTCTTTTCAGGACCGCCTGGAACTGGGAAAACAACAGCAGCAACAGTTCTCGCAAGGGAATTCTTTGGGGAAGATTGGAAGGAGAATTTTCTTGAGCTTAATGCGTCCGATGATAGGGGAATAAAGATGGTGAGGGAAACGGTAAAGGACTATTCGAGAATTCTGCCGACAAATCCTCTCGGGTTCAAAATACTATTCCTCGATGAAGCAGATTATATGACTGATGAGGCTCAGGCCGCATTGAGAAGAACAATGGAAAATTTTACAAGAACAACAAGGTTCATAATATCCTGCAACTACTCATCTAAGATAATAGAGCCGATACAGTCGAGGACAGCCATATTTAGGTTCAAAGCTATTCCGGCTGAAGCAGTTGTTTCTGCGCTTGCTGAGATACTTAAGAAAGAAGGCATAGAGTATGAGAAAAAGTCTCTTGATGTAATAGCAGAGCTCTCTTATGGGGACATGAGAAAGGCGATTAACACGCTCCAAGTTGCAGCCACCTACTCCTCAAAGATAACAGTTAACTCAATCTACGAGGCCGCGGGTCTGGTTCATAAGGACTGGGCAGTTCAGGTTTTGACACTTGCATTGAAAGGGGATGTTTCAAAGGCAAGATCAATGCTTGAGGAAGCTGTAATCAAACAGGGGATCTCCGGACAGGACGTGGTGGAACAATTCCATAGGGTAATATATGATCTTCCTGTTGAAGACGAATTGAAGTCCGATATTCTCTTTGTCCTTGGAGAAATTGATTTCAGGATATCTGAGGGGGCAAGGGAAATTATACAGCTTGAGAGCTTTCTTGGTTACTTATATGGTAAGGGTACGAAATGAGAGGTGGAAATCGCGGCAAACGGAACAGTCTATGAAAGAGAGCTGAAGCTTATACTGGCAGGAAACGATGACAAACTCGGAAAGATCGGATGGATAAGAGAAGACATTAAGAAGAAGATCAAATCAAAACCATTTCTTGTTGTAAGGGCAGCCGGAAGCCACGGTTTTGACATAATAATTATCCGGCAAGACTTGAGCATTCCTATTGAGATCAAGAGCTCTAAAGAACGGACCCTCAATTTCTCCTCCTCCTCTCACCGTTCTCAGGATCAAGCAGAAGAATATGTAGAGATGATTTCAAAGACTGGTGTAATGCCCCTTTATGCATACAGGTTAAAGAGTGTTAATGGTGACCCATGGAGAGTATTTACATTCGATTCAGAGTATGAAGGAAAGTACAGAATGTTTGCAAAGATCATCCCGAAGCTGGAAGTAACAAGGAGCGGCGCTTACATGATGAAATGGGAGAAAGGACTACAATTAACCTCCCTTCTCGAATACCTATTCTAGGCAGTAGCTTCAATCGCTTTCTCTTTCTGATTCCCCCTTGGAAAATCCACCCCTCTTTCGATTCTTTTATATTCTATACTGGAAGGAGTCAGTTTTCCCAGGATATATTCCATTGCAGATTCAGCATTTTCGGTTGGTCCACAGGTGAAAATATCCAAAGCCACCAGCCCGTATTCGGGCCAAGTATGAAAACTGAGGTGTGATTCTGCTAGCAATATGATACCACTTACTCCACTTGGGGTGAACTGGTGATAGTAAGACCTGATTTTAGTTAGTTTCCCGAACTTTACAGCAGATTCCATGATCTCCTGCATTGTATCTGTGTGCGAAATCTTCTCGGGTGACACCCCCTGAAGATCACCAACAAGATGAATCCCTATTGACAACAGTTTTCACCGAGTTCTCTCAAGGTTTACTTATATATAAAGTTTAATTTTTTAGTGTTAAAGAATTTTCAAATAAATAGCAAGCAATATAATTTGTATTTGTAAAATCACTTACTTTCAAAATTTCATTGTAAAAAATTCGGAATATTGGAACATCTAATAAGTGTTAAATTTATGAATCTCATACTTCTTTTGGATAAGTAGGTTAACGCAGTTCATAAAACTGCGAAATATTTGATTTTTATTTGGTAAATTTTTCTGATATGGAATGGTTAATGGGGTTTATTGTAAATTTTTGAAGGAGAAAAGGTTAATAAGGACGTTAACCTGAAGATGATGAGCTAATAGCTCTAGACAAAGGATTGGTAGTATATGGACGAATTTACAAAAGTGAAGGATCTCAACCAGGGATCCAAGAGAGTGACTGTTTTGGCAAAAGTTTTGAATGTTGGCGAGGCTAAAGACATACAGACAAGATATGGCGAACAGAAAAAAGTTACCGAGGCAGTCCTAGGCGACGAGACTGGAAAAGTGACAATGTCACTCTGGAATGAACAAGTAAGCCAGGTAGAGAACGGCGATAGTATTATCGTCGAAAATGGGTACGTAAGCTTTGTCAGGGGACACATGAGACTCAACGTAGGAAAGTACGGAGCAATAAAGAAGGCAGACACGGCAGTTGAATCAGTTAATGAGTCTGTTGACATGAGCGAGAAAGAATATCAACCAGATGAGGTTGATAGAAGACCCAGGAGAAGCTTCAATAATAACAGAAATTACAGCAGAAGCAGATTCTAAAGGGAATTTTGTTTTTCAATAATTCCCACGATATATTTTTTATTTTTATCTTTGATTATAATTTCCTCGATATCCAGGTCTCTTTGAAAGATTACGTCATAAACCCTCTTCAGACTTGGGAAGTCACAGATTTCGCAATCAAGTGGTTCCTTCAGCAAGATGTCTCTATCCTTGTAATGGAACGCAGAAATAGGGTGTTTCTTGCAGTTGCTGCCGTACTTGAGCAGTATGACGCTGTTTGTTAATACTTCAACTCCCTGATCTAATTTTATATCGAATGACGGAACCCCAGTATAGTTATTTTTGAATGTTTTTATATGGCAATCCTTGCAAAGAGTTATGAGATTACTTGTGGAATTTGAGCCACCGGCAATTCTGGGGATTATGTGGTGAACCTCGACCTCCACTCGCAGTCTTTCAACTCCGCCCTTGTTCTCCGATATTATTGGCGATTTGCCGCAGATCCGACAACTGTACCTATCCCTTTCCAGCGTAATCAATTTTGCAGTGCTCCAAGGAATATTTACGTCTTCGGTACTCCCATCCTTGCTGTAGTCATGGATCTCTCCATAGTGCGAATACTTCCTGCTAAGGGCCATCATTCTTTCATTGATATCTACTTTCATTATTTCCCCAAGATGACTGTCAGTTGTTAATGCTATGGCAAAGTATATTAAAACTGTAACCGCAGGCGTTATCAATTAGAAAGAAGCAATACGGGTACACTTTAGTAAATCTAAGTTTATTAACTAGTTTGCATAACGAGTTTGAACTAGATTGGTCTTTACTATATCTGGCATAATCTCATACTTGATTCAAGAGTCCCTTGAACTTATGAGTACGATGGGTCCTGCAGGGGTATTCCTGCTCATGGTACTGGAAGGAATAGGACTCCCATTTCCTTCGGAAGTAATAATGGTCTTTGCAGGCTTCCTCTCAACGGGCAATTTAGGTCTCTTTACATTATATGTCTTATCTGGATCCATCGGAGGGTTTGTAGGAAATCTTCTGTTGTACTATATTTCTGTGTATGGTGGAAGGCCACTGATTCTCTTCATAGGAAAGTACGTTGGCCTAAGGGAGGAGCATCTTGTGAGAACGGAGAAGTGGTTTGATGCAAAGGGAGAATGGACTGTATTCTTCGGGCGATTTGTGCCAGGTTTCAGGTCCTATATGAGCATCCCAGCAGGTGTATCAAAGATGAACGTTGTGAAATTTTCAATATTTACCTTCACTGGATCCCTTATATGGTCTACAGCGCTGGCCGCAGGCGGGTATGTACTGGGGAAATCATGGGATACACTTGTTCCAATCATAGAGAAGATAGGATTGTTTCTGCTTGCAATATTCATTGTTGCCTTCTTCATATACTTCCTCTACAGGTGGTACGCAAAGAGGAGGAACACGGAAAAATCTGAATCGGCTGACAAATCATGAAGTGGGGAAGGTCTTCATTCCCAAAATCGAGGCTACAAATACAATTAGTAATGCTTCGAACTTAGGATGGAACTAGATCACCCCAAAATTCAGGAAGAAGTAAATCACCATGATGGCAGCGATGCCGAAAATGACCCCCCAATATGACTTGTTCCAGGCAAAGACTTTACTTCCATCTAGGGGCGGAATCGGCAATAAGTTGAACAATCCCAGCCAGAGGTTTATATATACCAGGAAGAAAACTGCAGCATATGGGCCAAATGTCATGGGTACAAATAGTAACAGGGGAAGCAGGACAGCTCCCATCACAAGGTTTGCAATGGGGCCTGCGACTGCAATCTTCCCTTCCTTAATCGGATTTCTATAACTGGCAAAATAGACTGCGCCAGGGAGTGCAAAGAGGAACCCAATGAGTCCTGTAATTATTGTAAGGACCAATCCCATTGGCCACATTCTGAACTCAGACCAAGCACCGTAATGTATAGCAGTGAACTTATGACTCATCTCGTGTATCAGGAAGGCGGTTATGGTCATTAGGAAGGCAATTCCAAGTGCAGGGAGGATCTGCAGTTTTATGGGAATGCCGTTGACCCTAAAAGTAGAACGATATATGATGAGGAATAGAGCCACAGAAAGCGTGATTACTGAAATTGCAATGTCCTGTAGCTCCTTCCTTGAAAAATTGCTCTTCTTGTAAGTCACGGTGTAAGTGGCCATTCTCCCATGAATTAAATCAAAATATTTAATTTGATTAGTCCAATCCCGTGCTCCGATTTAAACCGATAAAACTTTTATCAGATAATTTGGTGCCCTATCATGGAGAAGAGAAGCATTGCGAGTCGGTTTTGGTGGATAATTCTCACCGGGCTGGCAATGATAGCTCTGGTTTTCTTCTTCACTAGGACGAAACCTGTCATACCTGCAGGCTACACGCAATATACAGATATCATACAGGCAGCCCTTTTTGGCCTGATACTTTACATAATCCTCCGATTAATAATGAAGGCCTTACTAGTAACACTTGAAAGGAGGGTAGAGAAGAAATATGCAAAACCCCTTGTATTCCTGGTATCAATTTTGGGTTACTTCATCATCCTGCTTGTCATTCTGGATCTTCTGGGGGTGGACCTAAGTTCTGTCATCTTGGGTAGTGCATTTGGAGGCGCGATAATTGGACTGGCTGCACAGCAAATACTTTCTAATTTCTTCAGTGGGATTCTTCTTATATGGTCTAAACCGTTTTCTCCGGGGGATTATATTGAGCTCAATACGTGGCAGTACTCCTATATGTTGCCATCCTATCCTCCAAAGTTTCTCTCGAGGGACGAATTCAGATGGAAAATATCAGGGACGGTAGACGACATCTCTATGAATTTCACCACAATATTGGAAGAAGATGGAACGATCCTCAAGCTCCCAAACAACATAGTGATACAGGGAGCAACTACAGTGAACCCTGTAAGGAACAGGATTCAGATCAGGACGGAAATCATGAAGAGCATTGATTATTCCAATTTCAAAAAGGAAGTGGATTCAATTGCCTCAAAAATGAAGGAAATTACCGAGTACAATTGTAATGTGGAGGAAATTGGAAAAGACACCTACCTGGTAAAGATAATTCTCGTTGTAATCGGAAAAAATCACGACGAAATAAGGGGCAAATTCCTTGAAAGCTTGCTGGCATCTGGGAGGGTAGGGGTGCCTTCTTGAGAAATGATTCCAAAATGAACTAACAAAATCTTTTATTCAACGTTGACAATGGGTCCGAGGAGTGGATAGAAATGGTAAAGCTTACTTGGTATGGTCACGCAGCGTGGCAGATAGATTTCAAGGATACGGTTGTCTTGGTAGACCCCTTCCTCAAGAACAATCCAAAGTCGCCGATTAAACCAGAAAACCTGAAGAAGATTGACCTTGTGGTAGTTACGCACAATCACGACGACCATATGGGTGACGCATTTGAGATAACCAAGAACAAGGGAGCTAAACTGATATCTATGTTCGAGAATGTCCTACCTGGCGCAAACGCAGGCATTCCGGAAGAAAACCTGGTAGGAATGAACATTGGGAATGAAGTTAATTTTGGGAAGATCAAGGTGGCTTTGGTCCCGGCAGTTCACAGCGGAAACTGTGCAGGAGCTGTAATAACAGGGGATGATGTGACGATCTACCACGCTGGAGATACTGGCATATTCGGGGATATGAAACTAATAGGGGAGATGTACAGACCAAAGGTCTCCCTTCTCCCTACTGGGGGTTTTTTCACGATGGGTCCAAAAGAGGCAGCAATGGCCGCCCGAATGATCGGGTCAGAAATTGTAATTCCGATGCACTACGGAACATTCCCGCCCATCAACACCAATCCAAACGATCTCAGACAGGCACTGGGTGACCAGTTCAAAGTCCCTATCCTGAAACCAGGAGAGTCTTTCATAATCTGATACAAGAAAGAATAAATTTGATAAGTTCCTATTCAGTTGTGGCCAACAAGAAGTATCTAGGATTCGATTTCGGGGGAACAAAGATAACTGCAGTACTCGCTAAAGGCAATGGAGACATAGAGAAGAGAGTGGAAGCAAAGACAAGGAAGCTAAGGGGGGTATCAGATCTAATCAACCAGATTCATAGTATTGGCCAGCAGTTTGATGATTTTGACCATATAGGGGTTATATTTCCTGCCCCTCTGTCCGCGGAAGGGATAACGCTTTTTGCGCCGAATCTGATGGGATGGGGATCAGTCGATCTAAAGGCAAAGCTTGAAAAGGCCTTCCAGCACGAGGTGTTTGTAGATAACGACGCAACTGCCCAGGCTATCTCCGTAAAGCTATTTGACAAAGGTAAAAAGTATAGGAACTTCGTCTACCTAGTTGTTGGAACTGGAATCGGTGGAGGGATCTTCGTAAACGACGAGGTTTACAGGGGAGGAAAAGGGTATGCAGGGGAGCTTGGACATGCAGTTATTCTTGCAAATGGGCCGGTCTGTGGCTGTGGAAGAAGAGGTTGCATAGAATCCCTAGCTTCAGGGAGGGCACTCGCCAGGAGGGCCGCAGAGAACTCACGCGAAATACGGGATTCCCCCTTTCTTTCGTCAATTCCACTCGAGAGATTGTCTGCAGAGGATATTTTCAGCGGAAGGAGATTGGGCGATCCATTCTGCACTCTGCTTATAGATGAAACTGTTTATTATTTGTCAGTTGCAATTTCAAATTACATAAACGAGTTCGATCCAGAAGCAATATTTCTGGGAGGAGGGCTCATGAAGAATGATCGTTCATTGATTAGGGAACTAAAGGAATCAGTTGATCGTGAATTAGGGAAATATTACAGGGATGTACCCTTAATTAAGGTTGCAGATAAAACGGTGGAACTCGCTCCGGTGGCACTTGCCATATACGAGTCGTCAGAAGCTAAAAAGTGACTAGCTCGAAGGAGCATTGAAGCCGGAACAAAGGGTGAAACTAAGTCGGAAATGTTTTTAGCCATATTTTGTTGGATATAGGTATGACAAGAATCAAAGATGTTGAAATATTAGAGCTTGGAGAAGAGGGCGAAAAGTCGAGTCCCTGGAGTTCCACGATATTGGTCCTTAAGGTTGTTACTGGCGACGGGGAAGTGGGTTATGGTGAAGCTCCAACAACCTTGATGACAAGGCCAGTTTACGAAGAAATGAATGAGGTAAAGAGGGTATTCCTGGGCAGGGAGGTTGAAGAGATTGAGAGGAATTATCTTGAATTCTACAAACACTCCTTCTATCTTCCAGTTTCTATGGAGTCAACAGCGGCACTTAGCGCTTTCGAGATTGCGTCGTGGGATATTGTGGGGAAGGAACATGGTGCACCAATCTACGACCTCCTCGGCGGAAAGGTAAGAGACAAGGTGAGAGCCTATGCGAATGGTTGGTATGACAACTGCATAACCCCACAAAATTTCCTGGCTAAGGCAAAGGAGGTTGAGGGAATGGGATTCACTGCTGCAAAATTCGATCCGTTCGGTTCTAATTATGATAAGATAGATGAGAGAGGAGTGGGCGAAGCAAGGAAGATTATAGAGACTCTGAAAGAGCGAACACGCCTTGATCTATTGATAGAGTGCCACGGCAGATTCTCTGCAAATTCTGCAATACGGGTCGCGCAGGGAATTGAGGATCTGGAGCCGTTCTTTGTAGAAGAGCCGGTACACCCGGACCAATTCATTGGGCTGAAGAGATTGAGGGAGAGGACAGAAGTACGAATAGCGCTGGGAGAAAGAGTGCTAAACAAGAATCTATTCCTTCCCTATTTTGTGTCTGACCTCGTAGACGTGATACAACCGGATATCACGAATGTAGGGGGAATAATCCAGGGAAGGGAATCTGCAGTACTTGCAGACTCGTTTGGTGTTGAAGTTGCATATCATAATGCTTTCGGTCCTATACAAACAGCAGCAACTCTTCATTTGGATTACAACATACCAAACTTCCTAATTCAGGAAAGCTTCGAGAAATTCTGGCCAAAATGGAAAAAGGATCTGGTCAAATCAGGTTACAGCCTGGATAAGGGATATTTCTCCCTTAGTGGAAAGCCTGGCCTCGGGATAGAAGTCAATGAAAAGATACTCAGTGAGTACAAGACAGACAAGATGGAATCTTTTAACAAAGGGGAGCCTCCCTGGGTAGTAAAAGGTACTTTCAAGAAGGAGTGAATATATTGATTATTCATGATCTAACCTTGCCAATTGAAGAAGGGATGCCATACTTCAAGGGGGATCCTATTCCAGAAATAAGGCAGTTCAGGAATATTCGGAAGGATGGCTACAACATTAAGGAAATAAGGATGGGGACACATACGGGGACTCATCTTGATGCCCCTTCACATTTTATCGATGGCGGGAAAACTATAGATCAGCTTCATGTTTCCGATCTAAGGGGAAGGGGTACATGTATATCATACGACCCTACGAACGCGTTGAAGTTGCCTGAAGAGCACTATGACATTATATTGCTCTACACAGGATATAACAAGGACTGGAAGAATTTCAAGACTTTTGAAAATTTCTCTTATATCAAGGGAGAAGATGCAAAAAAGCTCAGGGACTATGGCGTCAGGTTAGTGGGGATAGATTCCCCTTCAGCTGAAATTCAGAACTCAAGGGATTTCGAGACGCATCACATCCTTCTCGGTGCTTCCATCCCTATCGCAGAGAACCTCAACTCAATCCCGTTATCGAAGCTGGTAGGACATTCTTTCAGCGTGGAAGTCATGCCTATTATGGTGAAGGATGGAGACGGGGCACCCGCTAGGATAATTGCAGTGGAGGAATGAAGATGAGAGCTATTACAACTATTCCACCCAACGGGGGAGTCAAATTTTCTCAAGTGAGCCCTGAGGACGGGGATGGAATTAAGATAAGAACGTATCAGACTGGAATATGCGGAACGGATAAGGAAATAGTGCTGGGGAACCTCAAGTTTGCAAGACCAGAGAAAGGCCCTTCACTCATCCTAGGTCACGAGGCTGTAGGAATAGTGGAAGACCCAAAAGGTAACTCAGGGTTCAAGGAAGGAGATATAGTAGTACCGATGGTCAGACGGCCCGGCAAATGCAGGATGTGTAGACTGGGGAGACAGGACTATTGCGAGGACGGCGACTTTGTTGAAGCTGGGATTAGAGGGAAGAACGGTTTCATGAGGGACGAATTCATAGATGACCCAAGATTCCTAAATAAGGTTAATGACCCTTCCATATTGGGGCTTGCAGTCCTAACGGAACCACTGAAGAACGTAATGAAGATTAAGGAAACTTTTCAGTTCTTACGGCTTAGGCAACCATGGTATTGCGATGATTCTACTCTTGCTTGTAAGAACATGTATGTTTTTGGTACTGGTACGGAGGGGCTCCTGATATCTATCGTGTTTAGATCCCTGGGAATGAATGTCGTCCAGGTCAACCGCCACCCCCTAGGAGAAACCATAATGGATTTCTTTGACCTAAACAAGATAGAATACCTGGATACATCTTCTGAAAATCTTGACAAGAAGGTGAAAGACGCCCCCATGGATGCAGCTATAGATGCGGTAGGTGCAATGGACGTACTGAAGGAAATTACAGATAACATCGCAAACAACGGAATTGCTATCATGTTTGGAACAAGTGGGCAGTTGCCTTCTTCCAACTATGACGTACTGGAAAAGTTGGTGGACAGGAACATTGTAGTAGCTGGAAGCGTAGATGGTGCAAAGTCACATTATGCTGAAGCAATAAGATTCATAGAGACAAATGGGAAGACCACGGGAATGAGTAGACTTATAACTGGAAGATACGGGCCGGAGGACCTTAAAATATTCACAGAAAAGGAGAACCAGGAGATAAAAAAGGTAATAGCCTGGTCGTAATTCGCCCTTCAGGAGCTAAAGCTTGAAGAGTGGACTTCGAAACATCTACACTTATACTTTCTTCTATTCGTTCCTCCTCTTGAATCCGGTCTGGGTATTGTACCTACTGGCGATTGGGTACAGTATATTTTACGTAACAATTCTCGACGTTGTCTTCTATCTCTCCATCGTACTAGCAAGCATTCCCATGGGAAGAATCACTGATTCAATAGGGAGAAGAAATGCACTCTTCATATCATCCTTGCTGACAGGAATTGGAATCTTATTCTTTGGTCTATTCCAGACTTTCATCGGAATCGCGATAAGTTACGTTGTGTGGGGAGTAGGGGTTGCAATAAACTCAACAGCACTTGAAAGCGTAACATACGAATATTCGGAGTCCCACAGCCTAAGATACCTTCAGACAATAGGTGTAGTGAACTTTCTTTCAGCACTCTCTGTTGCAATAGCTTCCCTGATAGGAGGATATATTGGAGAGTACATTGGACTGAGGGTAGTAGTCGTTGTAACTGCACTGGTCGTCTTATTTTCATCCATTTATACACTGAGGCTGAAGGAGAGGAAGAAAGTCCGGACCCATGGAGTTCTTGCCCTGAAGCTTGGGCATTATGTCAGAGACAGAAGGATATTGAGCATAATCCTGCTGAGGGTCGCCTTACTTCTGAACTTCAACATGATGCTCATATTCAAACAACCGTACTATAAGGAAATGGGAATAACCACTGGTCTAATTGGTGTAATATTTTTCGCAGACGTGCTACTGAGGGGACTGGCATCTCTGGGCACTCAAAGGTTTGCGTTCATTGCAAAGAACAGGTTCTTTGCAATGCTTTTCTTCACATCGCTCACTTTTTTCACAATTTACATTCCGGGCCTTATAGAAAACGTATTCTCATTGGTCTTTCTAATTCTCAACTCTGTGATATTCGGATTCTATTCCAACATATTGAGTGAGGAGGTGAATGCTTTGGTTCCATCCGAAGTTAGGGCTACAGTTCTTTCAGTAATATTCCTGGTCAGTTCCCTGCTCACTGCCTTTGCTGAGCCTTTCTTGGGCTACTCAGCGACGGTGATTGGTCTGGAAAAGACTCTCCTGATATTCAGCGCGATATTCCTTTTCATCTCAACTTTTGCAATTTTCGTACACATTATGGGCAAGGAAAGCGGAGAATTCAAATTGACTCTGGAAAATAAGAGGGGAAGTTAAGCGGTGGATAGAGCCAGAGCACATTCTCTGAGTCCATTCAGTATCTTACTGTCCAGCGGATACGAGAATTCCCAGGAATCTGCATCATCTATGTAATGTTGCAACCCTCTCCTTGCTTCCCCGAAGAGCCTGGAAGAGTTGGATTCGTGGTTCATCTGGAAATGGACCATAGAGACACATATTAATACTACGTTCTGAAAAAAAGTGCTTAAGTCGCCTTCATAATGCTTCCAGAAGTTTTCGAAGATTTCATGGGCAAGCCAGTATTTTTCCTCATCCATCGAATTGAAACCGTATATGAGACCGTTTCTTATTTCTGCAAGATCATTCAGGGGGAGTCTGTCTCCTCTTCTAAATATGCAAAGCTCATCTATTTCTCCGCCTTTTGAAACATACTCTAGCCCCTCGTCAACACTATTGAATCGTAGATCGAACTCCGTATGGGATTTCCCCCTTCTGACTATCAGGGATTTGTTATCAAAGTACTTTCCTTCACTTTCTGCCTTAGAGAATAGCAATATTCGAGTATTCCAGTCACTCATCTGATGAAGATAACAATTCCGTGTTTAAACGTTATTTTGGGACGCCGTGGGGGAGATTTGAACTCCCGATCTCGTGAGAGAACCAGATCTCAAGTCTGGCGCGTTAGGCCGCTTCGCTACCACGGCTTAACCATTAATAACACGTTTGATATAGCTTTTTACGAATGGACTTTAAAGTAGTTTTAAGGAAGATTAAGGAGGATGAGAGGTATAGATCTGCAAGATCCATAGCAGTCCAGTTACCTGAGGGAATGAAGAGAGGGATTCGTGACATAGTGAAAGAATTTGATGGGAAGGAACTGGTCTTCATTGGAGATCCTTTCTGGGGAGCTTGTGACATACCTCAAAATGGAAACTGGGACCTGCTTATCCAGTTTGGGCACAGCCCAATCCCAAATCTTGGTTCATATTCAAATGTGATCTTCGAGGAGATTCAGGAAGACCTTGATTTTGAATTGGATGTTGCAAGGATTCCATTTAAATCCCTCATTCTGACATCTAACGTAACTTATTCCAACAGTCTTCCAGAAATAAAGAGGAAATTGGAGGAAGGTGGACTGGAGGTCACACTAAGGAAGGGCGATTCTAGGGTATTCTATCCGGGGCAGATCCTGGGTTGCAATATTTCTGCAGCCAGGGGTACAGAGAATAACGTGCTATTCATTGGTGAAGGCATGTTCCATCCTCTCGGAATAGCCTTGGGACTACAGGAGAAGAATGTGCTGGCATTTAACCCAAAGACGGGGGAATATGTGGATATGGAGAATGAGAAGAGAAGATTCCTTTCGCAGAGATACAGCGCCATAGATTTTGCATCAAGGTCAAAGAGGTTCGGGATAATAGTATCTACAAAGGTTGGTCAGACAAGATACTCCCTTGCGAGGGTAGCTTACAAGATTCTGGAGGAGGCGGGAAAGTCACCGTTCATTATAACTCTGGATTTAGTGAGGGATGAAGAACTGTTGAACTTCCCTGCGGAAGTTTACGTTAACACCGCATGCCCAAGGGTAACGATCGAGGATTATGGAACTTTTTCTAGGCCGGTTATTACCTTCTACGAGCTTCAGATGGCACTAGGGCTCAAGGATAAAAGTAGATATATATTCGATGAAATTGTTATGACAGATGAAATTGGCAGTGCTAGTTTCCGGAAACGGAACTAATCTACAGTCAATAATTGATGCTATAAAGGGAGGCTACCTTACAGATGCAGAAATATCATATGTAGTTTCCAGTAACCCAAATGCCTTGGCGCTTCACAGGGCGGAAAACAACGGGATCAGAACTCTGATCATACGAAGAAACAATATGCTGGAAGAACTGAACAAGATCTTCCTGCAGGTCGACATTGTGGTTCTCGCTGGATTCCTGTGGGTCATACCGGATGATCTTCTTGGCATAAAGCCGATAATTAATGTTCATCCATCCCTCCTTCCGCTTTTCGGTGGTAAGGGAATGTATGGAACAAAAGTCACTGAAGCCGTTATCGAAAGCGGCATGAAGGTTTCCGGAGCCACTGTACATTTTGTAACCAAGGACATAGATGGGGGGCAAATAATCTTGCAGAAATGTATGGAAGTGAGGGATGATGACACCCCAGAATCTCTTTTAGAAAGAACGCATCCTCTGGAACATCAAATAATCGTAGAAGCTTTAAGACAAATGAGCGAAAAGAAATATAAAATAATAGGGAAAAGAGTAATCTTTCCCTAGTTTAGGCCAGTTTTCTTCCGATGGACTTCTCGTAGAATGAAATTACCTGTGCCTTCTCCTGGTCGGAGTACTTCCTGATGAATTTCTCTTCCTTCAGTGTTCTTCCCGTCTTCTCTTCGTATGCTTTCGGTTCCATAGAGAATCTTCTCTGAGTTGCGTCCCTATAAAGTTCAGGGATTACGTTGAATGCACAGAATGGTACTACCTTTCCGTCAGGCATTGCGTAGTGGATATCGCATCTCTCTACCCTGTCGACATCGTAGGTGTACGGGTCCATGAAGTGCATGAATCCTACGAACATTGAGTTGTAGTGGAATGCTTTCAGTCCGTGATAATCCCCGCCGGTGAACGCACCGAAGATCATTTCCCTCATCTTGAAGCCTTCAGGCGCTTTCTTCTCGTCTACGAATGTGTTAAGCTTCCTTAGCAGATTCGTGAGTGCAGATGCCTTCTTGAGTGCTTTGACCCTTGACTCGTTTATGTCCGCGGACAGCTCGTTCAGGTATTCGAATAGTCCTTCGACGTCTATGAACCTTGTAACAGGGATGATCGATCCGTCAGGTTTCTTGAAGATGTATGTACCCATTCCGCACGCGAAGTGGATGCTGAGCCTGTAGGTTGGCTTACCCTTCAGTGCCTCAACGAAGTTAGTTACTGAGGTAGTGCTTGGAACAGTGAAGAAGTCTTCCCTTCCTATTGCACCGTCTGTCTGTGCTTCTATCTTCTTGATGCAGCCAGGTATTGTGACTCTCTGCCTCTCCCTGAGCTTATCTGGCATTCTTCCTACAAGCGAAACGGGCTGGAAGTTGACACTCCTGACAACATCCAGGTTTGATAGACCGAACTTTATGATGTCCCCTAGTTCTCCATCGTTCACTCCGCCAATTACGGTTGGAACTAGTACGACTCCAACGTTTGCTTTTCTGTAGTTATTTAGTGCTTCTGGAATTTCCCAGAAGTTCTTGGGGTTTGATCTTGGGGTAACACCATCGAAGCTAGTGTAAATTACATTTGATCCAGCATCGCGGCATTTCTTCACGAATTCAAGGTCTTTCGAGGCCCTGATACTGTTTGTGTTCAGTTGAACGTGCTCATATCCCTCTTCCCTTGCAATCTTTATGATCTCTGGAAGATCCTCTCTCATAGTTGGTTCTCCTCCAGTTAGCTGCACCGCGTTAGCACCAACAGGCTTCTCGTTTCTCATCCTTCTCAACATCATCCTGATCTGGTCCAATGTCGGCTCGTAGATGGGGTCATTCTCCTTTGCGTAGAAGAAGCAGTACCAGCATGAAAGATCGCACCTGTTCGTCAAAACGACGTTTCCGAGACCAGTATGGCTCTTGTGTTTAACGCAAAGACCGCAGTGGGTTGGGCAGTTTATCTTCTCTGCAGCAAGGCTGATCATAGGGTTTTCAAGCTTGATACCCTTGTCCAGCCACTTCTTTGCCTTCATGTACATGTCGTAGTCTTCCCAGTACTTCTCCTTGGTGACTCCATGCTCTGGGCACTCCTTTATCATTTTTACTTCTCCCCCCTCAGCGTAAACGAGAGCAGGGATTTTCATTCTGTCAAACTTGTTTTCCGCGACACACTCAGGACACAGAGATGCTGTCACTCTTATTGCTAACATTCCGGGGTTTATCAAATGGCCGAATTTCTCGTAAACCTCATCCAAATTCTTCATTTTTGAATTTGGACTGATTTCGAATTCCGGAGATAGTATGGATTCGAATGCTTGGTCCATAGCTCTACAAATGGTGCCCCTATTAAAGAGCTTTTGTAATATCTATAGCTAAGAAAGTGGGTATTGTCTCTTTATTAGCTAATGACTTTGATAATTGTGGGGCAGTATATTAAATCTGGGAATCTCTGCAGCAGCACGAGGAAGATATACCATAATCCAAGCGGAAGCGTGCGTATAACACCTAGAATAAACACTGACTTTGAAAAGAACTCTATATAAATTCTATGCGTTCGTCTTTCATTACATTCTTCGAGAAATTAGCTTGAAAAGAAGCTTAATTAAAATATAAACACATTGAAATATATGATGACTATCTAATACAGTGGAGATAAGAAAAATCCAGAAGACAGGTGGTAGCACCCTTGTAGTATCCCTTCCCAAGGCATGGTGTCAGAACTTTGATCTTAAAGTAGGGTCAAAGGTCATGCTCAACTACAACGACAAGGGGGGTATCATGATGGAACCTTTCGACAGGGAACAGACTTCCTCTGGTGCGATTTTGGACATCAAGAAGGATGCGGATATAGACAACGAACTAAGGATGTTGATATCTAAATACATACAGGGAGTTAAGAAGATCATCATAAGGGCAGAGGACAAGAAGGCCATGGACGACGTAATGAGGAGATTCATGGATTATACTATAGGATTCGAGATAATTGATGAAAAGGCCAATGAAGCAACAATGGAGGACTTAATTTCACTGCCAATGCTGACCTTCGAAAAGGGAATGAGGAGAATGGTGACATTAGTGAGAAGCATAGTTGCAGAATCAATTAGCGATCAAAAGATACCAGTTGATTACGTGCTGCAAAAGGAGAATGAAGTTGACAAGTTCAATATCTACATACAGAGGCTCTTTAACCAGAGTCTTAAGGATTACTCTGTTCTACAGCTTAACAAGATTTCATCGTCAGAGGCTCTTTCCTATCTACTTGTATCAAGGATATTGGAGAGAATAGCTGATCATGGATTAAGGATCTACAGCCTTCTAGGTAAGAGGACCCTGAACAACGTGGAAATAAAGAACTACATCAAGGCTGCTACCGACATCATGGGGAGGTCAATGGAATACTTCTTCAAGAAGGACGTCCAGAACGCGAACATTGAAATATCGAAGAAAGGATATTTCAAAAGCGAGAGGGATAAAATAAATCGTTCGCTGAGAGAATCTGCAGAAGGAATTGTACTGGCTGAAATACTCGAAGATGCCGAAAGAATAGCGCTTTATTCTACTGACGTATGCGAACTCATAATGGACTACTTTGAATGAAAATTGAATTTCACCAATATAATGAAGGATGTGAATGAAATGAAAAAGAATGCCAAAAGAACGGATGACTTATTTGAAGGATCAAGATCTGATCCTTCGGAGCTAAGACAGTCTGTTTCGAGAGGAGTGGTTGCAGCGCCAGGTGTTTTCAATGCAATCAGTGCTATTATTGCTGAGAAGCATGGGTTCAAGGCGCTTTACCTTTCAGGATCAGGAGTGGCAGGCGCCATGGGCCTCCCGGACCTTTCCTTAACGAGCCTGAGCGAAATTGCAGAGGAAGTTAGGAGAATAAAGCTAGTGAGCAAGCTTCCGTTGATAGTCGATATTGATACAGGTTTTGGGGAAGTGCTCAACGTTGAAAGAACGATAAGGGAGATTGAACGCGCAGGAGCATCTGCTGTTCACATAGAGGACCAGGTTTTGCCGAAGAAATGCGGTCATCTGGAAGGTAAGAAACTGATAGAAGTAGATGAAATGATTGAGAAAGTGGAGGCAGCATGCAAGGCAAGAGTGAACAAGGACTTCATGATCATTGCAAGAACCGATGCAAGAAGTGTTGATGGGATAGACAATGCCATTGAGAGAGCCAAGCTCTACCTGAAAGCGGGGGCAGACGGAATTTTCCCGGAAGCGCTCGAATCAGAGGAGGAGTTCAGGGAGTTTTCAGGTAAAGTTGGTGGTGTTCTCATGGCAAATATGACGGAGTTCGGTAAAAGTCCCCTTCTTTCAGTAGATGAACTTAGGAATCTTGGGTACAGGATAGTAATATTCCCCCTGACTGCCTTCAGGGGTGCACTTAAGTATATGGATGAAATTTATGGAGAACTTTCTAAAAGAGGGACACAGAGGGAATTTCTAGGAAAATTAATGACGAGAAAGGAGTATTATGAGCTTATTGAATACTTTTCCTATGAAGCAGAAGATAAGAAATTGAAAGAGAAATCTACAAAAATAATGCGGTGATAGACCGCAACTGGGCCGGTAGATCAGTGGAAGATCGCTTGCTTCGCAAGCAAGAGGCCTCGGGTTCAAATCCCGACCGGTCCATATACAAACAGGCTTATATCTCAACATAAGTTGGAATTATAAAGTTGTTTTATACATCTTACTTGAGAGCTTCGAAATGTGAGATGTCATTCATGTTATGCTGCTGACGCTATTATAGGAAAACAATCGATGTGCTTGTCTGCTTACCGTAATGACAATCCTAGGCCATCTCCAGGTTACCTTGAATCCTGCACCTCATGTCCTTTTCCTGAATCTCACCAATGCTACTGCAGCGACGACGAAAGCTACTATGATTATCATTGCGATAACGAGGAGCAAAACTGGTAACGAAGAAGGCGCTGATGCTTTTGAAAGGCTATGAATAGAGAGTGAAGTCACTGTGGAAGATGAAACTGTTATGTTCGTTCTGTAAGCTTCATACCCCGGAGCTGAAACATTGATTTCATAAGTCCCAGGCCTGAGGGACATGTTGAATTCTCCGTTCTTTATCATGTAACTGGATCCGTTGATTGTGAGCGTAACATTCATTGTGGTCATTTTGCCGATGAAATAACCCGGCTTGTAGAACTCGACAGACAGAAACACGTTGCTCCCGTTTACGCTGATGGTACCGTTTGATGGGGACGGATAGAACCCGTCAATAGAACCAATCGAATAGGAATAAGTGCCGTTAAGGACTAGGAACAATGATTGATAGAATGAGTTAGGGTAGAGGTAAAAATCGCTGTTGTTCTCTATCGCAATGTTAGGAACAGTGAAGATAGGTAGACCGGACTCGTTGAACAGTAAAAGGTACGCCCTGCTGAAGTTCAGGATTTCTTTGACACCGCTTCCATTCACGCTAAGAAAACCTTGGGTCACTGATGGCAGGTAGGGGGCAGGCCAGATGTTCCAAGTTATTGAGAATGCGTAGGTACCGTTCGGAACTAGAAAGGTGAATTCTGAACTGTTTGGTGAAACGGTCTCATATGAAGAGTTGGGGGATATCTCCTTTAGAAAAGTACGGTGATTGAACGACTGAGCAAGTGTCACATACCAGTTCGTCCCATTAGGCAGGCCATTGGCAACAACCGTAAGCGGATAATCTGTCAACGTAAAGTTCACTGAAACCGTGACGGACGAACCGTTCACAACGGCGGTGCCAGTGGTGTTTGACGCCCTGTAACCAGGAACGTACCCAACAGAATAAGAGTAAGTTCCGTTCGTGACGGTGAATACTATAGAGGTCGTATTGGAAGAAAGCGACGTGCCATTCAGGGTAACTGACCAACCTGCCCCGGAGGGCAGGCCCGATTCAGCAAAAATTACCGGGTATACGGTTCTTTTGAATGAAACAGATTCCGTCACCGTTTTTCCGTCCACTCCGACCTTCCCGTAGGATTGGATGGCATGGAATCCCTGCACGGTCGAGATAGAGTAATTGAACGTCCCATTCGGTTCCTTGAATCCTATCGATGATGATGCGGAGGTGTTTGACGATCCGGAGAGGATGACAGTCCAGTTCATCCCGGATGGGAGACCCTCCTCATTGAAGAGGACCTGATACAGCACCTCTGAGAAGGGTATGGATAGTGAAATGGATGAACCGTCTATGCTGAAAGAACCGGAGTACGGATCAGGTCTGTAACTCTTGTTCGAAGATGCTACGGCGAAATCGTAGGTACCGTTCGGAAGATCGAGTGAGTATGAATCCCCTAAAATGCGGCCAGAGGATGGAATGCCCGTGACGTTCACAAACCATCCAAATTCTCGTGGAATGCCTGAAACGTTGAAGCTCGCAGTATAAGCACGCTGTGTTGAAATGACAGAGATAGTTCCGGACCCGGAATTAGCGGCATAGAAGCGGCTGTTCAGCGCATCGAAAACGATCCCTTCCGTTCCCCAGCCGACCTCCAGCTGGGATACCTCAGAGCCAAGTGACGGGTCCATCACGGTGACATTATCAAATTTAGGCAGTAGAGAAGTGATAATTTCCGACTCGATCGAAGGAGTGATGTATATCAGCCCGGTTGAAGGGTTGAAAGCAATATGATTGGGGTGGAAACCTAGGGTCACATTTGAGATGACATCGTCACTGGCCGAGCTGATTGTCGTAATGTACGAGCTTATGGCGTTGACTGCATATAGATCGCCGTTAGATGAATCAAATTCTATGTCAGATACATCAGAACTGGCTCCTAAAGCGGAGATGACCTGACCTGTGAAGGGGTCTATGACAACAATATCGCTTGAATTATAGCTCGCACTTGACGCACTGTTTTCAGCCTGGGAAAGAACAGAACCAGATAAGCTTACAAGAATCGGGACGTAATGACCAACGTAAACATAACCGTTGGATGGGTCGTAGCACACAGAATAGGGAAACTCTCCAACGGATACGCTTGAAACGATTTTGTCCGTGCTTGCGTCTATTATGGAAACAGAACCATATTGATAATCACTCACGTATAGATAACCGTTCTCAGGATCGAATGCAATCCCACCTTGACCAGACGGCACGGATATGTTCCCTACGTAGCTGCCACTGCTGCCATTAACTACGGAAACATAGTTTGACCCCAAGTTAGCTACGTAAAGGTAGTTATCCTTCTTGTCCAGTGCAAAAGCTGTGGGGAAATGAAAACCAGTAACGTTGAAGATGACCTTATTAGATATGGGCTCAACAACAGAGATCTTCCCCGAGAGAAAATCGGACACATAGACCAGATTGTTTATCGGGTCGTATTCCAGCTCATAAGGGTCCGCACCCGAATCGATCAGAACCGTTCCATTCTCGTTACCCGCAACGTTCCCGTTCAAGAGTGTATTGTTGTTTGGGAAGAGTGTATATTGAACGTACCCTGCATAAGGGTCATTTGATGTCCCCTGGGAAGATTGAGAGGTCAGTCCATTGGAATCACCCTGACCTCTCGGGAAACTGACATTTTCCGGAGGGCTCAAATATCCTAAGATGTGGCTTTCGGCAGGAACCTGTGTCTCTGTGTTTTGAAATCCGCCTGCGAAAGCGGACAGAATAACAACAAGCGCCAGTAGGATCGACACGCCGGCCATGTGCCCATAACTCTTGCTGCACGACTGGAAAGTTCCTACCATTTACACAGACCAAAATTATAATGAAATCTGACTATAAATAGAATATAGATTTAGCTTTGAACGTTTTCTGATATCAGGATAAAAAACAAATATACGACAAATTGTTATTCTCAACTAAAAGTGATAGAATAAAATGTGGTAAAGAGAAAAGAAAGCTAATGATGAATTCAACACTTCCAGTAATTCACAGTTAACTGAAAGAGCTCCGAGAAAAACCAACATATCTTCCAGGTGGAGGGTTGTGATCATTTCAACCTTAATATTGCTGGCTGTGGTGATTGGAGAGAGTGAAGCTGCAGTCTATATTGCAGATAATACTTTTTTTGTGGGAGTCGTTTCCGAATAACAAATCCTCAATCTCACAGGGCAGCAGCTTACAGTCACCTACAACAACATTACTGGCAATTACAACTCTAAGAATGTAACCGAATTTAAAGAAATACTCTTAAGCGCTATCTCAGGACCAGGAAAACTGAGTATTAGTTCACTTGAATTCTCTTCATCACTCTCCTCATTGGCTTTCTATAAACAGCAGAACCAAATTTGGAAGCAAAACCTTACCCAGTTCATCACTACTCAAGGCTTGCAAAATGTTACCCATGACCACTTCAGCGTCTTTTACTTCAGTACAGGTGGACTGAATTCTTATGAATTGATAAGCGTAGGTCGGGCAGGAGCCTACGCTTTTGTTATCATCGACACAGGCACCAGCCTCTCCAGTTACAAGACCCTTATAGACGACGAGGTCCGGGTTATGCGGGAAAATTCTGCATCTTTTCTTTGATTCTTGGCACCGGGTCAAACTAAACCTAGTACAGCAAAAAAGGTACACATTCGATGAGTCTAGCCCTTGGTAGATCACACGCCATTCATTCGCAGAGCATATGCTGCTACTTCCACTCATCGTCAACAATTTCTCTAGAAAACTTCCAGTCATCTACAGGAAACGTTTCTGCAAACAAGGAGCAAACACAACACATCAATGCTATCAGTATTTATGGACCCCCAGACGAACGATTCTCTATTTGTGCCACGGTACCGAATCTCGTCATACGATAATGTAAGCACCCTCTCTTGACTCACCCGAAATCTCATATAGGTCTCACTCACAAGGTAATAGGTAGGCGGAGATCGCCCGTTCCAAGGATGATTGGACATACACCTATGTACTCGGCAGGAGTGACCTGAATTTGATACTAAAGTACGGGAGCAAGTGCCAAGAATGATTTCTGAGGAGATGTTCTTTGAATAATTTCAAACAGTCTCATGTAAAATGAGAGCAGTTTTACACATTCAACATGCTGGCATGCTTAAAAGCCAAAATGCTCACTATTTTACATGACGCTACATTCCCTCCCATGAACAGCAGGATGGAAAGGACAGGACGGCCAGAAGGGCAAAACGTGGAAACAGGGTAAGGGTCATAGTGGGGAAGGAGCTACAGGATCACCTATCTTATCACGATACGGTTAAGACAGAAAGAACGATCGATGTCATTGAAAGAAAGAGGAAGTACATCACCGCCTACTGCCATCTCATGAATGCCACGAGAACATTCAAGAGGAGCAGGATAAGGGAAATAGTTGCTGCTTACTCATCACTCGGTATCCAAGAATCTCTCCCACCATTCTCCTTACCGAGTCTCTCTTTCCAGGAGTGAGGTAAATATGTATCCAGAAATGCTTTTCCTGTTGACGAGAGGCTGATTATAGTTGCTCCAAACTCTATTATCTCACCCCTCGATGATCTCAACTGAGATTTTCGTGTTGGTCATAAAACATCAAACACCTCTCTCCAATTACTATGCAGACTTTTTCCGAAACAGTCCAATTAATTGCATAACACACTTACACAGTCTCAGTTTTGTAAAAGACCATAATCAGGCACAAGGGACTGACCAGTTGCTAATAACGTAGGTTTCCTTATAGAGGGGGAACCCCTCAGCAGAGTCCCAAACTTTTTCCGATATATCTACCGCTTGTTCATGAGTTAATTGAGACTTTTGCCTTCCCGAGTGAAATAGAAGCCAAAAGTCTCGAATACCGTAAAAATCCTTGTTTGATATCAGTCATAAAGTTGTTATAGGTGAAGGACTACTCCGAAGTTCTGGTATATTATGTATATTGCGACGACTATCACTATTATCGCAAATATCTGTGTCAACCTGCGCTTTGGTACTCGGCTTGCGTACCTGGCGCCCACCCACCCTCCTAAAACTCCCCCTATGATGAACAAAGCCGATATGATTATGTTGACATCGCCATTTATCGCATATCTAGCAGCTGTAACGATCCCGAACGTACCGACGGACATAAGGGAAGTGCCTACTGCCTGAATAATGTTCAGGCCTCCGCCAAAGAGAAGGCCGGGAACTATTAGGAATCCGCCCCCTATTCCGAAGTATCCCGAAGCGAACCCAACCGCAACGCCAGTGAGCACAAGTATTCCGTACGATTTAGATACCTTGCGTTCCTTCTCTGACGTATCAACGCACTTTCTCTGTAGCATATATAACGCTATGCCAATCATGAGGAAACCGAAAAAGAAGAGCAGGAACGTTCCAGGAGTGAGAAGTCCAAGTTCAGAACCAGCAAGAACGCCGGCAACCCCAGGAATTGTGAATAATGTTCCAGTTTTATAGTTCACGTTCTTCTTTAAGGTATGCGGTATGAGGTTTAGGTACGCATTTATGCCCACAGCAAGAGCTGTCGTGCCTATCACAAGATGTGGATGATCGTATCCGACAAAATAGATAAGCAGAGGAATTGCGAGTATAGATCCCCCTCCGCCTATAAGACCTAGACTAAAGCCTACGAGTAATCCCGAAATTATAGACAGTACTATTTGCAGATCTGTGATTCCGAACATCTAAATCAGAACGTTACTATTGCATATCCGCTCTCTATTTTACTGTTTACTTCAACTCCTCCCAGAACCATCTCTATGCCCGGGAATATATCCGATTCAGTTATCCCCTCTCCTGCCATGCTTACCTTGCATATCTTTACCTTTATCCCTAACTTCAACAGTTCATCAACCTGCTCCTCAAACTGCGGTGAACTTTTCTGCTTGTTATCCGCAGCCTGGACGCCCCTTCCCAGAAAGAGGAACTCTACGTCGGCTTTTGCATTTTTTACTGCATTTGCCGCAAAATTGAATGATACCATTTCCGTGTTTATGTTGTCCTTCCCTGTTATTAACAGCACCAGAATTTTTGCCATGATCAATTAACCTCCAAGCGAGGCTCATTGCGATGGATGGACTTTAGTTCTTTCAACTTTGTCACCATCATTTAGTATATCCCCACGCATTTATTTTCATGTGGTAGAAGAACCTGAGCATGATCCAGGCGCTGATTAGGACGAACATCATGAATACGAAGCTGGAAATTGCCATCTGTATGTCACCGCTCAGTATGTGCCCTGACGCACATCCATTAGCCATTCTCGCACCGAACAATACCATGAATGCCCCGGCGAATGAGCCGATAGGTCTGTATCTCGGATTGTGGCTATGAGTCCACGCATTTGGCACCTGTTTCTTGAAACCCATGAATCTTCTAGATATAAGAACCGAAGAAATGAGGCCACCCAACAGAGAACTCAGGTCTGTGAAAGGCTCCCATCCTATCTCACTGAACGGATTGTTCACTGGTAAACCGTTGATGATGTGCATACCCCCGAATAGCTGGAAATAAGGGTTGGAAGCAGCCCAGGTAGGGCTCACCAGATATGAAAGTTGTGCTCCTATCCAGGAGAATGTTGTTGATTCCCCAAATATCTGATGGAGTATTATGACCGCTACTGCCGTTATGGTAAATGCCAGGCCCAAAGGTATTGTCATTCTTGCATTTTCTACGCTGCTTTCATTAATCAACCTTGTGAGATACTTATTGACCTTTGGATATTTTTCAAAATCCTCCTTTATTACTGCATCAAAAGTTATTGTCTTTTCAGATTTTCCAGTCATATGGTATCCGCAGGAATTTTTTACCTTTGTTCCAGGATACCTAGGAAGCAACAGAAATACGGCAATAAGAATGACACCAAAGATCAGGCTCACAAAGAAGACATCGATCTTGGCCTTTATGCCGAATATTGAGGCCCATGTTATTGGACCGAAATTGAGCGTATTCCAGAAAAATCCCCTTACTCCTCCGAATATCACGGACCAGGAAAATGCACCTAGTAGTCCTCCTAGCGCCGCGAATATTGCATCTCTCCTTCCCGTCCCTAGCGCTATCCATATGGTTCCCGGGAAGTATCCAGCAAGCCCGACTCCTGCACCAAATATTATACCACCTACAACTATTCCAGGAACGAAGAAGTCTTTTATTCCAAAGTTGGGGTGAGTAATTAATGCAACGGCATATAGCAGTATTGCTCCGACACCAATAGCAAATCCAAAACATACCATCAAAAACCTGTCCTGAAAAGCCATGACTCTGAATAGAGTATCAGGATCAGTGAAATTCCAGAGTTCAAGTGGAATGGCAAGTGGCAGCGCTACGATCAAACCCAGAAGCAAAGGTGCCTTGGTTTGATGGAAAACGTATTGCATCACTATCCCCCCTATGAACAGTGAGACGGCTAGAATTAGAAGAGCATATACCGATTTCCAAAAGATCGATTTATCCCTTTTGAAATTTTTATCCTCTTTATCAACTTCATGAATAGATTCAGACATGAGTACTTATCACCAAGATTCGCATCTTTCGAGATAACAAAAAACTATTTATTTTTAGATGCAGGAATAGATAAAAATTATGCATTGTTGCAGGAAAATAACTAAATTGCGCAATCTAAATACCGACCTAATTGAACAATAAGATAAATATTATATATTAAATGACATTAATAATTGTGGAAAACACTTATGCAATTACCATATTCAACAGAGATGAAGATTATGTAATAAAGCCGTTTCTTTCGGATGTTCCAAAGGTGGGCAGACTTGTTCTCATTCTAAATAAGAATTCTGGCTATGATCAAGTGGAAATTAAAATTAGGGAATTTCTTGATTTGGTAAATACTAAAATCGACCTGATTTACGTAAACGATATCACTAATTTTTTTCAGATTTTATTTGCCGTCAAATCTATATGTGCCAAAAGGGGGTTTCCTTCCTGGGTAAATATCTCGTGCGGGTCTGGCATTGGAATGGCTGCTTTGGCCATATATGCTGTAGAACGTAACATCTCCATGGTTATTTATGAAAGGGAGACTGACCGGACAATTGTGGTCTCTCCTAAAAAAGTACAGAAAATGGATATTTTTGACCCAGTCTATTTTAATCTGATAAAGGATATATCTAGTGGAACGAACACGATAAGGCAATTAGCTGCTTCAAACGGGATTGATAAATCCACTGTATCCAGGCGATTGAAAATTTTGATTTCAATGGAAATAGTTGATAGAGTGGATGGTACAACTGGACACCATACATACAAATTCTCTTTATCAGAATTTGGAAGGTCACTTGAGAATTTCCGCCCTTTGATTGTACAATAAAAATCCCTTGCCGTCTGCTTTTCTTTCGGAAACATAAACCACTGACTCGTATCGCACTTGAGGTTTAATAGAAATAACGAAAATAGAGTAAATTTGAAAAGCTATGCAACAGGGGTTTAAATGACAATTGGGTTTTGATAATTTATGTCATTGTAAAACTGGTCACTATCTTCCTTGTATGGGAAATGCGTGATTCTTTATTCGAATAAAGGGGGAAAAATTTGTAGTAATTTTTTAAACTTTGCCGACCCCAGTCAAGTCCTTTCAGCACTGCAGTTTTCGTCGCTATGGAGAAGCTTCCAGTTGAATCAAACATGTACGGAGACTCAACGCCCGTCAGGACAACAAGCACCTTTATCGACCCTTTCATCGACTCATCCACTGAAGCTCCCTATATTATCCTTGCGTTCTGATTCACCCTTTCATGCACCAGGCTCACTGCGGCTTCAACTTCGGAGACTGTCATGGTCTCATCACCAACAACACGCACTAGCACTCCCTTCGCATCTGATATGTCGGCGTCTATCAGGGGCTGAGATATCGCTTCCTGCACTGCATTCTCCACCCCGTTCTGCCCTGACACCTCTGATTCGCCTATGCCTATCATCGCAATCCGCCCTCCGTCTGCTTTGCCACAAGCGATCTTCAGGATAATTAGGAGGAGCGATTCCATTTTGTTATGAAGCATTTCCGTCGTCTTTTTATTTGTATGAATACCAGGACGCTGGTGTATAGGTTTACCTGTTCCGTCTTTGGAAATGTTTCAGAAGAATAATAACCGCAGATGGTGGCAATTCAATAGTGGGTGTGATGGCCCATAACCTACACTTTGAAATTAGAAATGGCAGTGAGTCAATCCTGAAATGCTTTCATCCATAAAAAAATAAATTGGTCCGGTCATAGAACTTCTCATTCATTTGTTTTCAGTAACTTCACAAGCCACTCGACAGGCTCCTGAAAAATTTCCGGGGGCATGTGTCCATGTGTGTAAAAATAATATGAATCAAATCCCCACTTAAAGGTAGGTGCCAATCTTCCGCTATATGCAATGTCACGACTCCCCCCAAACAGTGTATCTGAAAGTATAACAGTTGCTCCGTCCCTTCCTCTGTTCATTATGCAAAATATCTCAGGTCGGGGTTTTGGTACTTCGCCCTGCCCCGTTATTTCCTTTATTATTGCTGCCACTGCGACGTCAGCTTGCATTATGGCTATGTGTCCCAGTTTTGGCATTGATCCCGCGTTAACGTCCCCAATTACAAAAATGTCCCCATACTCTGTGTGCCGCATCTCATCATCTGTTCTTATAAAGCCACGGCTGTCCCCGAGCCGCGAGAGGGAGATAACATCAGGTCCCCTGTAAGGGGGAATGATTATGGTCAAATCGCTTTCAAGATCGGTACCGTCTCTAAAGAGAACAGCGTGATCATCAATTGCTGTGATGATCTTATTTGTGAGAACCGAAATTTTGTGTTCCCTAATGAATGGGCCTAGCTCCGCATGGATGCTTTCACCTACATCGTCAAAGAATACTGCCCCAGGTGTGAATACCGTGATGGTTGATTTTTCCTTGATTCCTCTCTCACTTAGATATGTATCAATCATGAACATAACCTCACCAATTGGACCTTCGCATGGGGCGTCCAGCTTGATGCTTGTACTATTTTGGTCCCACTCCGTCCGGGCTGATCCTATAACAATCTTACCCCCCTCGAAGCTTTCCAATCGCTTCGCAAGACGTTCAGCTTGAAAATCGTCGCAGATAGAAAAGCCATAATCACTGAACCCTGTAATGGAATCATAATCTTTCACTGCGCCTGTGGCAATAAGAAGGATATCATAGTCGATTTTAGCTCCACCATCTGTCATGACAACTTTATTCACTGGATTAATTTTCGTCGCATTATCCTTTACAAATCTCGCGCCCTTACTTTCCACTGTCTGTTTCAACGGAATCCTGACCTTTGAAGGTTCCTTTCCTGCAAAGGCAACCTCAGGCAATGAAGGTTTTTCTATACTGAATTCTGACCGGTCGAGGAGTGTTACATTCACCATATTCCCGAGGGTTTTTATGAGCCTGTAAAGAGCCCTAAGGCCCGCAAACCCACCTCCAATTATTACTATTTTTTTCATGCTGTTCCATCTCTATCAACATATTATTTTTTTACTCTTGAGTGATCTTTCAGGAAAGTTACATTGAATTCGTGGTCAATTCAGTCGGAAGTGATTTCTTTATATCTTACTATCCCCATTTCACATCCATTCTTATTGAAATTTCGTATTCGTCTCGGTAATGAATTTGAATCTGTGACTCTGCTCTTTCTGAATCCATTGGAGTATCCTCTAGTGGGCAAAAAGAGGATCCAGAAGGAATGAGAGGGTCTACTCTCGCCACTTAGTTAAGGGATCGCGACAGGAGCTTTATTTCTCTAGTATCTATATAATTAAATGCACTATCAAAAGATATACTCCTCCAGTGAGGCCTATTCAAACTTTATATCAACTTTAGACTTTTCTCGTCGGCCTTTCGTAGACTTTGAGCCAGATTCCATAGTTTTCTACACCCATATCGCGTTCTAGACCGAGTATCAAAACGTACCGCAGTACTTTGCTTCCAAAAGTCCTAAATGAAATATTGGAGCAGCCTGTCTGTAATGAATAATTTTAAATTTGCCAATCCGCTTATATAAATATGAAAGGAAATGGCAATTCCTCGAAATTGGAGGGCGAATTTATTCCAAAAAAGATAGTTGTCGCATTTGACGCATCATTGCACTCAATAAGGGCGTTGAAAGCAGCCATATCTATCTCAGAGAAATATCGTTCAGAAATAACTATTGTCCATTGTATTGAATATCCGGTTGTAGGTTATGGGGAAGTATATTACAACTGGGACGAGTTTTATTCTGCAGATAAGAGAAAGGTAACTAAAGCTTCTGAGCCGTTGATTAAGGAGGCCAGGAAGCGGAATGTGAAAATTGAAGTTGTCTATACAGAAGGAACTACTTCTGTGGCAGAGTCCCTTCTACTAGAATCCAAGAAGATCAAGCCGGACCTGATAGTCATGGGGTCCAGGGGGCTTGGAGGGTTCAAAAGTCTACTTCTCGGAAGCGTTTCAAATGCAGTAGTAACCCACTCCACTATTCCAGTCCTGATAATAAAATAGTCTTCACATTGCTCACATTCTTTCTTCCTTACGCCCGCAACAAGGTCAGTGCAAATTGTTTACTGTTGGAACTGAACAATCCATTTCTCTTTTTTGTTGAATAGATATCATTGAACTTTTCCTTTTTCTATCCTTTGGAAGGAGTAAATTATGATCCCCGTCACTATCATTACGGTACCAAGATAAAGTGCTTGTGACCCAAGGGTTAGCATAATGACTATAGAAAGCAGTACGGATACTATTGGCAGGTAGGGATATAGGGGGACGTTGAACAAGCCAGGCAATTTTCTCTTCCTTATTATTATCACTGCTATTCCTGTAAGTGAGTAAGAGAATATTACCCCAAAATTTGATGCAAGCGCTACATATTGAAGATTTCCAAGGAATAGGGATATTACTGCAAGTGCTCCTATTATCAGCACGGCCCTTTTTGGTGAGTCATTAGTCTTCCCTTCGATCCACTTCGGGAAGAGACGATCCTCGCTCATCTGGAGGAGGGTCCTCGATCCCGCAACAATGAGGGAGAGGGTGACAGTCACAGTTGCTATCAGGGCAATTATGCTGATGATAAATGAAATAAACACAGGGGCATGAGAATAGCGTATAGCATTCACCAAAGGGTCTGCGCTAACTCCATATAGATTCCAAGGCATTAACGAGAGCATGCCTATGACCACCAGGATGTAAAGGACGGAACTTACTATTAGTGATATCATGATTGCTTTTGGTACGTTTCTTCTTCCATCCTCAACCTCAGGGGTAAGGGTCGCGATTGTATTGAACCCAGAATATGCAAAGAAAGCGAGGGATGCTGCCTCGATAATACTTAATGGACCATGGGGGAAGAGAGGAGTGAAATGAGAAGTGGTCCAGGATCCATACTTTATTGATACCAATATGAAAATCACTAGGCCTGCCACGGTCATGAAGACCAGTACCTGCTCCAGCTTTGCTACCAGTTTCACCCCAGAGTAGTCTATTGCGGTTATAACAGAGATGAAAATTACTGATACCAGTATTATCAGCAGATGTGAATCAATATTGAAAAACGAGAGCAGGTATGAAGAAAATCCAAGAGTCACTGCAGCACCCGCAATTGCATAAGATATAGCTCTCAACCATCCGACTATGAATCCTAGAGAATCGCCCATGGTATCCCTTACAAAAGAGTAGAGACCACCATGAGAGACAATCTTAGAAGATAACTCAGCACTGTTAAATGCAACTGTCATAGCTAGGAAAGCGGTAAAGACGAAGGCTACAATAGCTCCAGGACCTGAATCCTTTATCACAACACCTGCAAGTACGAATATTCCTGCTCCTATTATGTTCCCAAGTCCTATCGCTGTGGCTTGCCACATCGTTATTTTTGAATTTGCCATTTCGAATTAATCAACTCAAGTTGAGATGAGAATTGGAAGATTGATTAAAACTATTCTAAAGTTCAATCTTGCTTTGGGGTATTTCGTTCTTTTCCTGTAATGTATAACCTTTGAAAGATTTTTAACGCAATATTTAGGCTTTAAGATTCCAATTAAAAATTTGAAGTAAAAAGAGGTAATACTTCAAAAGTACTTGATTTGGAATTTCGATTCAGGCATATCTCGACGGAGAGTCTGTTATGTAGAAAGTAAAGCCAATAATGAATAAATAATCAACATAATGATTGACCACTTTCTCCAAAATATACTCCATCTTGTCCAACTCTTATTTTACTTCTTCGTGGCAATTTGAGAATTTCTGCCCCTCTTGGTTCCAAGCTCAGGCTGAGAAATCTAATCAAATCTTTTATAAGACTATTGAACGAGAAACAAGCAAATCAAAAAATTCTTCAAAATGTTTATATTAAGGAATTTCAATCAACACCGGTTAAAAAATAGGAGGTAAAAGTTTTGAAATACAGAAACGAAAGGAAAATAGTGATAGCAATTGCGGTCTCTTTAGTGATGATACTATCTGCAATGGCAATCACTATGGACGCAACTTCAAACGTAGTGATTGCTGGGGCTTCAGGAACCCCAGCGGCGTCGGCAAGTAGTAGTGCACCTTGGACGTATCCAACAACTACGATGCAGGAACCCGGCTATACAAATGGAACATTTATAATGGCAGCAACCAACGATGTGGAGCATTTAAACGTGTATCAGGCCACTGACGTTTACAGTTTCTATCTCCTCAACGAAGTATATGATTCTGCAACAACCCTTCTCCCGAATGAGACAATCTCTCCATGGCTTGCAACAAGCTGGACTGAACACAATGTTACCAATATGTCAGCATCTTCTGCGACAAGCACGTTCCTGGGACTGGCAGGATCTGGAAATCTCACTACTTTTGATCCGCTGAATGGGCAGTACGAACCAGTGAAGTACGTTTACCAAGTTAACATAAGATCAGGAGTACAATGGACAGATTATTCCCCAGGAGTATCAACATATGTTTACTCAAACCACACATCATTCAATGGACCTAACGGAAACCCACACAGCTATACCTATAGGTATCCCTCGGTCACAATGCAGACTTACTACGTACAGTCAGCAGACTTCATACTATCATGGAAGATACTACAATCCGCTTTTGATTATAGTGGATCATTCCCAAATATTGTGAACGCTGTACCGGTTAACAATACCACCGTTGATTTTTACCTGAGCAGCCAAAGTGCCACCTTCCTGACTTACACTCTTGAGACACCCATACTTCCCTATCATGTCTGGGTAGCCCACGATTATTCATCATCCGCAGGAGCATGGAATTATACGGCATCATTACCGGCTGCAAACTCATACAATTCATGGGATGTTGGATATAATGCAGCTACCGGAACTGCGACAGGTCTAATTGGAACAGGGCCATTTATGTTCACAAACAATTATGGTTTACCACCTGGGAAGTGGATCTTCGACCAGTACTGGAAGCTTTACGTGAACCCTCACTACTTTGTACAGTACGTCCCGTCACTCAGCCAGTGGACACCAAAGTTCTACGAACTGTATGTTCCGTTGTACCTATCGCTATCTGCTGCGGTTACTGCAGTAACACTCAATCAGGTATACCAGATAGAAGGTGGAGTAACCCCGACATTCCTCCCTACTCTGGCAACATCTCCGAACACTTATGTGTTCCACAAGCCAACTACAGGGTACGGATTCATACAGCTTAACTCATTCAATCAGTCAGATGCAAATATGACTACAAGTCAGTATGGTTTCACACCTGCTTCAATAGCTCCGCCGTTAAATGTAACATCCGTGAGACAGGCGCTCAACTATGCTGTGAACAAAGTTTATCTAAACTCTGTCGTGGATGAAGGGTACGGAATACCCGGCACTTCAGTGATTCCAGATTCTGACAGCGTTTGGCAGAATCATAGTCTACCGTCATATTCATACAACCCTTCACTAGCTATGACGCTTCTGAACAACACTCCAGGAATGACTAGGGTGAACGGCGAGTATTACTATCAGGGAAAACAGTTCACGATGGATATACAAATAACTTCTGCAGCTTCAAACCCGTTAGGGGTTGAGGGAGCTCTCTTGATAGCACAATGGTGGGACCAGATAGGAGTCAAGACAACGGTGACCCAAGAAGCTTTCAGCACGCTCGTGGATAATCTCATAACATACGGTTACCAGGCAGTCGAGCTCGGTATCAGTGGAATTGTCGGAGATCCAACAGGCGATTATGTTTCATTCTATACTCCAGCTGGATTAGGATCAGGTTTCTTCCTCGGTCCTTACAGCAACATTACATATAACGGAGTAAATATGAATGGAACAGCGGTGACCACCCTAATGACCAATCTGTATAACGAACTGAACACTAACACTAACCTGACGCAGAGGATTGCAATTTCAAACGAGATACAGGGGATAGCTGCAATTGAGTCTACAATGATCAACGTTGGCTACGGAATAGATCTTTTCCCGGTTGTGACATCTGTGTTCACCAACACAACCAATGATACACTTTCACAGACAGGGTATGAATACTGGAACTTCATGACAGCCCATCTAAAGACTTCAACAACGACAACTGTATCAAAGACTATTCCTACGGAGTTGAGTGTCGGAGTGGTTCCATCGAGCAGAATATACTACAACGGTGAATATGGTAACATTACTTTTGAGGTAAGGAATCAGTACGGAACGCCTGTGTCCGGAGCTTCTCTCACAATTGGTGTCAACCCGTCGGGAGCACTTCTTAATATAACAAGCCTGTCTGGGGTCACGAATTCCCAGGGAACTTATGTTCTAGAATTCAAGGTGCTAGGCAATCAGCCGCTTGTTTACACGTCAGACTATATAGGTGAAATTAACATTTCTGCAGCAGCTACTATGAGTGGCTCGTCTTCTGGTCCGGTATTACCTGGTCTTGGATACACGTTCATAGATGTATCACCTGTTCCAGTTGCTTACAAGGTTCTAGCAGTTCCAAATCTTCAGACTACCTCAAGCGCTTATCAGCCTCTAACTATTGAGATATACAATCCTGTAAATGGCACACCTATCTCTGGGTACAACTATATGGTTCAGGTCAACTCCGGAATTCTCGATTTGAGCAACAGTACCGATAGGTCTGCTACGCTAAGTCAATTGACTCCAGGAAATCCTTATGCGGAATCATATTCGGCCAATAACAACTATAACATGACTGAGGTTGTTGGAAGTACGCCTTCTAATGGGACATTCACGATAGGTGTAAGAGCAGTTAGCGGCCTTAACGTTTCAATCATCGGCAACAGCACTGAAAGCTATATCTTCCTTGGAAATTATTACGCCGGTGCTCCGATGTCTGGTGCTGCTCCATACATGACACTTGCAGAGTTGACCTCTGCCACAAATCCATTTGGGTTTGGAACACAGCAACCGGTGGAAATACCTGTCCAGGTATCATCAGGAATTCCTCAGTACAAGATAACAATGACAACTTCGCAACCATTCATATCTTCTCCAAGCGGCTCCGTTGAAGTCAATGTAACCGTTACTAACGCACTCGGGGCACCTGTTCCAAATTTCGCAGTTGATCTCGTAAGTCAAAATGCGCTTGGAGCTAACAGAGGATACTTCTACGGCACTGGGACAGAGATTCAGTACCCGAATCTGAACAGCTTGTTTGGTAGCACTACACTCCCGGCAATACAGGTAATGACCAACAGCTCTGGAATGGCTTCGGTAATGTTCAGTTCTGGACTATATCAGGTTGAGTCTGTAAGTGGCTCATTCATGGGATATGCACCTGAAAATTTCATGGATCAGTATCTGGTACCTGCTGACATGTTCCAGCTGAGTGCAGTGGGAATCAACTATACTGCCGTAGCAACTGCAGAAATCAATTCTTCTGCCATGGTAAACAATCCTACGCCTTCAACCGTCATGACGCCTTACTTCAACAACTCGCAATCTATCAACGGTTTTAATGTAGTATACGGCAATTCTTCCTACACGCTATACGTGAACTCCACAATGACAAACTCAGCAGGGCCGTCTGTGTCAGGAACATCTTTTAGCGTAAGTGCAAGCTTAGGGAACATATCAACGACATCAGGCACGACGGGCGCCAATGGATCCGCTACAATAACATACAGTGCACCGAATGTGACAGTAATGACACCTGTAACAATTACAGTGACGAGCGGTGGATCATCCTACACTTATAGTTTCCTCGTGATGCCTCTGCAGAAAGCAACATCTAAGCCTATAACGAAGATTGTAACAGTTACACCGAACCTTGATGCATACTATGCGCTAATCGTGGTATTCGCGGTTCTGTTTGTAGCGTTTGCAGCACTTTACTCTATGTCAAGAGCTAAGGGGAAAGCGAAGGATCAAACACCGCCAGAGCAGCAAAATCCACCAGAACAAAAGTAGATTTTTATTTAATTTTCAATTTTTTTTAGTTTATTTCTTATTTTTGTAAGTCATTTTCTTTTGAAGCATATCGAGTTTGAAAGTGGTTTAGATAAAGAAAATGTCAGAGAATAAAGAGTAACGGAAAATTTAGGCACTCAATGTTGTGCTTCATCCTTAGATCAAACATTCAAGCACATCTAAATTCTTAGAAATCAATAATATTCATAGCCCCGAACCAAGGAAGACTACCATAATTATCCGAAATGATTATGAACTAATCTCTTATAAATGCGGGTGAACCCATACCTCATCGCCCGCAAGATCATTCAGGCGGTCGTATTGATTATTCTGGTTGCGGTTGTAATTTTTGTGGTTTACAGATTGATGCCAGGGAATCCAGCGCAGTTGCTTCTTTTTGGCGCTAAAAACAAGGCAGGGCTGACTGGTCAACGTTTGACTGCTGTGGAGGCCCAACTGGGGCTTGCCGGAGGCAAATGGAATCCTGTAAACTTCCTAATATATATGAAGGACATGTTTACATTCAACTTTGGATACGATTATTTCGAAAGCTTGTCAGTTTGGGATATCATTAGGCAGGCGCTCCCCTACACCTTCCTTCTCTTTGGAACAGCAGCAATTATATCTTTCGCCTTGGGCATCCCATTAGGTATCTTGACATCCTGGTTCAGATCCACAAAAAAGGAGTCGGGACTCATTGCTTCTTCTACTATACTTAATGCAATTCCATTCTTCGTATTGGCGGTTTGGTTAGTTATTTATTTGACAGCTCTAAAACCATACTTCCCGGTAAGGACCGTTTTCCCACTTTCGTGGCTTGTAACTAACCCGCTTGGCGTTGCGTACTATATATTTCTACCAGTTACAACTCTAATAGTAATAGAAGGGGCAAGCCATCTCTTGACCACAAGGGCTGCAATGGTTGGTACACTAGGTGAGGATTTCATAATGACTGCTCGAGCAAAAGGTGTGAGAGAGGGAAACGTGATGTTTCATCACGCTGCAAGAAATGCTATGATACCGATTAGTACGAGAATGGCCCTGGAGCTTGCTCTATTGATGAGCGGAGCAGTAGTCGTCGAGATCATATTTTCCTATCCGGGAATTGGACATCTGCTTTACAATGCGACGCTAGAACTGGATTACCCACTTGCGGAGGGTGCACTTTTCATTATATCCCTTGTGACCATCGTTACATATTCGCTCGTAGATTTCATTCATGCTTGGCTTGACCCGAGAATAAAACTGTAGGTAGGTAAGATGTCGTCTGTTGAAAGAAATGATAAATATAGGGAAACTGAACGAGACAAGGAGAAGCTGAGAGAGCTCAGGAGGAGAAGATTAAATTTCCGGCTCAGTCGTCTAAAGAAACAGTGGAAAATATTCTACAAATCACCTTATGGTAAGGCCGGATTTTACATAATAGTAATACTAGCGATAATTGCAATAATATCACCAGTGATACAACTTCAAAGCAATCCATCCACTTATGTTGCACCCACAGTTGACACAACGGTTCCAAAGTTGCTCTCTGAAAACTTTGTTGGAAACACAACGGCCAACTCAAGTTACCAGATATCTTCGTACGGCTCATCCACTACAATAACGGGGAGCAACTGGGTCTACTCAATAGATTCTAACGGGGAAATAGTAGCTCTCCAGCTTGAAACACCCTCATCTAGCGTCATTGGAAAGGCAGTAGATGTTTTCAATCTTTCAATCAGCCCTTCAGTTCCTGTTGCGATGTCCGTTTTCACTTTGGTGGAGAGTACAAATGCATTCACCGGAGCACAGGTCATGTCTAACTACATTATGGTGGCAACATCATCTGGCCATTTGACACTTGCCAGAATATCAGACTTAAGCTCTTCCGGATCACCAATTGATCCACGCTTAGTCAGCATGCAAAATGTGTCCCTGGGTTCAGGATTTGCTCTACCTCCTATTTCCAGTGTTTTACCCGTCAATCAACCTAGTATTCCGAACATACCATTTTTAAGCTCTTCGATTCCTGGAGCAACTTCCAATGTTGGTAAGATTATCGCGATTACTGAAAATAAGGGGAATTCAACATTCTACCTAAATGTCATTCAGGACAGCGGGTTAAAAATTTCATCAGATAAGAGCCTTCCATTCTCAACCGCACCTTCAGGAATGGAATTTTATGGCTCATTTTTCCAGTCAAGCGGCCCGCAGCTTGTCTTGATAACTGACAAAAGTACAATGTACGCCTACCGTGATAATGGTAGTTTAGCTTGGGAATCCAACTTAAGCGGAATGAATTTTTCAGGCCAATTGCAGATCCCCCTTTCATACCAGCGAACCAACTCTCCGGGAAATTTTGTTATAGCGGCGGCAAGTAACGCA
The DNA here is from genome assembly GCA_021816725.1 of Thermoplasmata archaeon. Classification (GTDB taxonomy): domain Archaea; phylum Thermoplasmatota; class Thermoplasmata; order Thermoplasmatales. The sequence continues at coordinate 8,060 of JAKAXD010000002.1, read as the reverse complement.
ACTTCAAGCGACTTGTATAGAATATATACTTCCAACGGGACTGCATCAATTTTGTATACATTTGCGTCTCCGTCAATTAGCTCAATTTCTTCATCCTATGGAAGTACGGGCTTTCCCTCTTCAATCCTTGCCATAGTTGGTGATGAGGCATATGTATTAAATGGACCAAATCATCTTCTAGGAAAGGTACCTCTGACTTCCGGGGTAGGAACTTACTCAATTCCTCCACTTTACGATCCCAGTTCTAACACATATATCATTTCCTCTACCAGTGGAGCCTTTTACTCTTTGACGGGAAGCCTTGGCACAAATCCATTCCAATGGGGTGAACTTCCTCAACGTTACATGAAAGGAATAACCCCTCCTAATTTAATACTCAATGCAGCCACCGGTACGGAATCAATTACATTCCGAGGATTGAACGGGTATGACTATGTTTATTCAGCTACAGGTGTTTCAGTAAATCCTATAGGGCCTACATTTCACACTGCTTCTGGTGCTATATTCCCACTTGGAACAAACAGCGAGGGAAATGATGTATGGAGCCAGTTTATCGGAAGTTTTGCACCTGACTGGGTCGTCGGTATTGCGGTCGGGCTAATAGGAATAATTGTGGCAATAATTTTTGGAATGATCATAGGTTATTACAGGGGTTTCATATCAGTGGCTGTTGATACCATAACACTTGTCATTTACCTCATCCCAGGGCTTGCACTTCTTATTGCGCTGACTTCTGTTCTGAAGCCCTCTCTGACCAATATCATACTTGTTCTAAGCTTCACCGCGTGGCCATTTACTACATTTACGATATTAGGTATAATCAGAAGCGTGAAACAAAGGACATTTGTGGATGCAGCCAAAGTTTCAGGTGCAGGTACTCTTCAGATACTTAGGCGTCACATGATGCCGAACATTACGCCCCTTCTCATCTATCTAACATCTATTAGCATTAGTGGCGCAGTTGGCGCTATCGCAACACTTCAGTTCCTGGGTATAGCCCCTTTGACCATTCTCACTTGGGGAGGTATGCTCAATCCACTCTATGACAATTATTATCTCGCTGCGATTGCACCTTGGTGGGTCTTTCCGCCTACAATAGCGCTAACGCTATTTGTCATGGGCTTCATATTCCTATCAAGGGGAGTTGACGAGCTAGTGAATCCGAGACTCAGGAGAAGGTGAAGATAATGGAAACCAATATTAATGAAAGGCAGGATAAAGAATCTGGTAAGGTCATTGTAAGCATCAATGATTTTACCCTTACCTTTAAGACTTTTGATGGAACGCTCAGGGCGCTAGAGAATGTGAATCTGGACATATACGAAGGAGACACCATTGGTATAATAGGTGAAAGTGGGTCGGGGAAGACTACGCTGGCAACGTCAATTATGGGAATGGTGGCAGACAATGCAGAAGTGGAGGGATACGTGAAGGTTAAGGGGGAAACAGTTGCCAGCAAGGATATATCTGGACGTAGTTTCAGGAATCTTAAAAGGAGACAAAAAAAGATACTTTATGAAAAACTTATAAACATGCGGTGGAAAGATGTCTCTATGGTCTTTCAGGGGTCGATGAATGCCTTCAATCCCGCGTACACTATAGAAAAACAGATAGGTGAGGTATTCAAGATTCACACAAAACTTACTGATGAACAGATAAGAAAGAAGAGTATTGAAGTAATAGAAGCTGCGGGCCTAAATAAGTCTGTTCTAAAGTCATTCCCTCACGAACTGAGCGGTGGAATGAAGCAGAGGGCCGTCATAGCCATGGCACTATCATTGTCTCCTAGCCTAATAATTGCAGACGAACCAACAACTGGACTGGATGTTGTGATCCAAGCAAAGATAATAGAGGAACTTAAGAAGATACAGCGCCAGCAAAAAAAGGGGATGATCATCATTTCTCACGACATCGGAGTCGTCTCTCAGCTTTCTAAGAAGGTTGTCGTGTTGTATGCAGGAAGAATCATGGAAAGCGGTCCAACATGGGACGTTTATCAGAGGCCGCTAAATCCGTATACTCTGGCCCTCATGAACAGCTATCCCTCTCTGGAACGCGCAAAGAGAAAAATGAACGGTATTCCAGGAGAAACTCCGGATCCTTACGAGGAGAGAAAGGGATGCCTTTTTGCAGGAAGGTGCGGCTTTGCGGACGACAAGTGCTTCAATGAGACCCCAGAGCTCAGGGAAATCCAGAAGGGGAGATATAGCAGATGCCACTATGCAGAAAAATTGATTGGCATCCAGATGAGCTCTGATCTTGCTCAAGCAGATCAGAATATTGAAGAATACAGCAATGAAAATGAAACAATAATGAAGCTTGAAAACGTTAAGGAATACTTTACTTTAAGGACATCAGCTGCAGGCTCCCTTTTTTCGCGGGAAGAAGGTTCAAGATATGTCAGGGCTGTCGATGACCTAAGCATAGAAATTCAAAGAGGAGAGATATTCGGGGTCATAGGCGAAAGCGGATCAGGAAAGACTACGCTGGCACGAGTCATCGTCAGGCTCCTTGATGCAACATCCGGAAAGATTCTCTATTTTAAATCGAGGAAGGACACGGTGGACCAGAGCGAGGATAAAGATGGCGTTATAGATATTACAGCTGTCAAGGATAGAAGCAGAGAAATCAAAATGTTGAGGAAATATTCACAGCTGATCTTTCAAGACCCGTATGATTCTATAGACCCGACAATGTCAGTATATGATGTTGTAAATGAACCTATCATTGCACACAACATTACCAGGGACCCTCTTGTGGCAAGAGATATGGTTGGAAACGCACTGTCCACAGTAAATCTCCGTCCTCCTGAAAATTATTTCGAAAGGTTCTCCCACGAACTTTCTGGTGGGGAAAGGCAGAGGGTAGCTGCATCTAGGGCGCTAGTTCTGAAACCTGAATTTATCGTGATGGACGAACCGATTTCAATGCTGGACGTGTCACTCAGGGCAGGCTTCATGAACCTGATACTGGAGATGAGGAAGCAGTTCGGTATAACAGTCCTATACATAACCCACGATCTTGCATCAGCAAGGTATGTGTGTGACAGGCTTCTGGTGATGTATCTAGGAGTAGGCATGGAAAGCGGAAGAAGCGAGGATGTCATTCGGACTCCGTTGCATCCATACACAAAAGCACTCCTCAAGGCTGTCCCAGTGCCCAGTCCTGAATGGGATCCTCAATTAGTTGAGATAATAGGGGAGATAGGTAATGCAGTTGATGTACCCAAAGGATGCAGGTTCTTCAAGAGATGTATATATGCACAGAGCATCTGCAAAGACACGCCTCCACCAAAGATGGAAGTGGGCAAAGACCATTGGTATCTCTGTCATTTCTCACAGGAAGAACTTTCAAGGATACACGAAGGTCTGGCTAAGAAAAGTTAATTTAAAAGATTCTTCATCTACGCTTATTGCCGAATGAAGAAGCTGTCCTGAGTTTGGTCAGCGAATCAGTGAAGGAGTCTGTTAGGAGAGGTAGGTGGAAGTATGCCAAGCCGCCTCTCTACATTTTGGTCGCTATGCTAGTTTCCACTTTCGTATATTATTCCGTGTTCGGTATAGGCACATTCTTCACGGTCATGCCTGATATACTTTTCATCTCTGCGGTTATAGTGATGTTTTTCGGTGCTTGGTATGATTTCGGGGCGGAAAGTTACATTAAGGACCTCAAAGATTTCTACAGGAAGTCCATAACTGAGGCTGACTTGGTTTATATAAATAAGCAACAGCTTATAATGACACTTATATATATTCTTATTGGGTTTCTATATATAGGAAGCGGGGTAGCAATATATCTTCTCTCTTCGTTCATAAGCTAGAGACATAATTCTGTAGAAGGTCCAACTAAATGATAGCATAGCATTTCCTGGGACGGATACTCAAATGTCATATCTGCTTCAATCGCTTAAACGCTATTAGAAACTTGCCTCTCTAGCCTAATTTCACAGCTGCCCCCTAACTGACTGATTTTTACAGGGCCTTCAATGAGGAATCACTCCTTGTATTTCACCCGTCCTTCGTACTCTTTCATCAATTTCATTACAAGGTCAATTCCCTTCTCCAGCTGCGTGTCCTTACCCTTCCCCCATTCCTCGGGCGTGATCTCTACTTCCATTGTAGGTTCGGTACCGTAATTTTCCACTCCGAATCCTACATCCTTGAACCAGAAGGCGAATTCTGGTTGTGTGACAATAGTTCCGTCTACAAGTGCGTGGCGAGGGCTTATCCCTATGACTCCTCCCCATGTACGTTTACCTATAACAGGGCCCAGTCCAAATAACTTGAACGAATGTGTAAAAATATCGCCATCAGAACCTGCATTTTCATCTACAAGCTCTACCATAGGGCCGTTGAGCGTATATGCTGGGTACGGCTGTATTTCCCCCCTTCTTGGAATGTCGTAACCAATTCTTCTCTTCGCTAGTTTTTCAAGCAACAGTTGCGAAACGAAACCGCCGCCGTTGTACCTTACGTCAACTATCAGTGCGTCCTTCTTCGACTCAATAGGATAGAGCCTTGCAAATTCAGCAAAACCTGATGACCCCATATCAGGGATGTGAATGTACCCAACTCTTTCGTTCGTTTTTCTGTGAACGATTTCTCTATTGCGTTCAACCCATTCCCTGTATCTTAACCTTCTTTCGTCCGCTATTGCCTTGATGTATGATGTAAGTTTCATTCCATCCCTTTCAATTGTTACAGAAACAAATTCATCAGTTCTGTTCAAAAGGGCCTTTTCAACGGTGTTTTCTTCATTCAACTCTGATGCATTTATGGCTATTATTATATCCCCCTTCTTAAGGGGAATAGAAGCTACGAAAGCTGGAGATTTCTCTCCTTCATTTGTGAGATTAGCTTTCAAGATATTCTCAATGAAATACTTTCCATTTTCATACTCCACATCCAACCCTAGTTTCCCAATGGGAACAGATTTGGCATCAGAGAGGTCGCCACCTACTTCATAGGAATGAGAAGTTGCGAACTCTCCTTGAAACTCTCTTAGAACGTCCGAAAGTTCGTATCTTGAAGAGAGTCTTGGTATCAGATTGTCATATTTCGAGAATGCAGTTTCGTGCATTTTCTTCATTTTCTTTTCATTCCAGTAGTTTTCTCTTACGAGCCTTTTTGATTCCAAAAACATCTGAGCCCATTCTTCTTTTGGGTTTACCTTTAATTTGATTCTCTTGAAATCGAACTTCTTATCGTCCTTCTCAGAACCGTGGTTTTTGTCATAGTGTTCAACATTTATCCTTGTAAGGTTTGATTCTTTATCCTTTAAAATAGCAATTTTTCCATCCCCGGAAACAAAGAAGTCTGCTACACCTTCTCTTACTACTTCTTCTCTTCCGGAAATAGGATCGTACTTTATCAGCTTACCAACTCTTGCACCACCTCCAAATAATCCATACTTTGACATACCCTCAACAGGGAATTCGAGCAAGAGAATACCTTCTACGCACGCAGCTATCTTTTCGTAATTTGATGGTTTAAGTTTTAGGCTCCTCACCTGGTTTTTCAATTCCTCCAAGGGAAACGGTTCAGTTTTGTTTTTCTTTCCTTCTATCTCTCCCAGATCGTCAGGAAGATTATCCAACTTCTTAGATGCAGATGCATCTAATGGAGCCAACATTGGAATGCCAGTAGTCTGGAATGAAAGGTCAAAGACAAAATTATCTGAAGTAGGATCCAAATTCCTGTCAGATAGGAAATATAGGAATTTACCATCAATAGAGAAAGAAGGACTGTAATCATAAGATCCATTTTCCGTAACGTCACTTGTCTTTTTCTCCTTTTCTGAATAAACCCTAATGACGCTAGAAGGCCCCCTTCCAATCATAGTCTTTATGGGAGCAGAATATGCAAGGAATTTACCATCTGGGGACCATGTCAAGTTTGATATTATTCCCTGATCGCTTTTGTCAATGATCTCCGTCTCTATCTTTCCTTTTGCTGATTTCTTTATTATATACAGTTCCCCCCTGTTGTTGGACACTGCAATCTTCTTTCCGATTTGGTCAGTCATTAACCACTCCACGATGCCCTTAGAAAATGATATTTCTGAGGACGTGAAATTTCTAAGGTCAAGCAGGTATAGATTCTCCTCGCCTTCCTTATCTGACACGTAGAGAAGTTCACCAGGACTTAGTCTAGTAGCCCACTTGATTCTTTCTCTAGAATTTCCTACCTCATAAACAAAACCATTTTCAAAAGAAGAAGTAAACCCTCTTCCCCTGGCAGTAATTGCAATATTATCGCCATTAAAATCCGGGGAGAATTGTTCTATATATTTGGAGACGTCAGGATACTTTTCTACTATGTTGTCCGGTGAGGAAATAACTTTTGGGGAGAATGATTTTGTTGTCTTTGACTTTGGGTCGAAAATGTAAATTTCACCCCCCATTTGAAAGACGCACGTTTGTCCGTCTGATTTTGCATTCCTTACGTAATACTCGTTGAAATTAGTATGCTGCCTTATCCCATTACCATTCTCGTCTACTGAATATAGATTTCCTGTACCGTTTACATCTGTAACAAAGTATATTCTTCCTTCTGCGTAGAAAGGGGAAGAAAGATGATTCTTGAGGTCTACTATCTTTTTGAATTTGCCGGTTCTGTCGGAAGCCCACAAAACTCCAGAAGTTCCTCCTCTGTAGTGCTTCCAGTGTGGCATATCTATTGCATGTCTTGCAATCACTACACTATTCTTCGTATAAATTATTTGAGAAGCTGGACCGTACGGCAATTTAGATAGGGCCCCTCCTTTTGGTTTTACAGAATAGAGTTCGGTCATTGCCGTAAATGGGCTGTAGGCGTCCGTAGATACGACTATTTCTCCGGAAGGTGTCCACCCTGCTATATCAGTATACATTCTTCTGCTGGTACTCTTCCCTCCCAGGTATGTAAGTCGATTTATTTTTCCACTTTCCAGATCAATCGCATATATATCGGCCGAACTGCCGTCAACCCCTTGTTCTACCCTGAATGCAATTTTCTTTCCATCAGGCGAAAATTTTGAATTTGTAACAATGCCCAATTTATTTGTGAGTCTAACTGCAGGTGAATCGCCTTCTACCATCCATAAATCATCGTTCCATATGAACGTAATTCTATTTCCGGAAATATCTGGAGACATAATGTAGTGTTTCATCGCATATTACAGAATCTGACATTATAATACGTTTTCTGTCAAGAGTGACTGTGTTTGACTTCTGATGATTTATGCCAGTTGTGCATGAAATGCAATCAATACGACCGTAATATTTCGGTTTTCAATGCTTGATTCTCATGCTTCTTATGTGTGGGAGAGCCAAATAACGTAACAATTCAGATCGAATCAAGTCTGCCCGGACGAAGGTATTTAATGTAAGCTATAACACTGACCAGTAAAATGACATAATCAAAGTTTCAATTTTACGCTGATCACAAATGTGGCCTGTAAGAGGCAAACCTTATCACATAAAGTGGTGCAAGTGAATCGTAATGTGCTTGGGAGCACTGAAAAATCCATTAAGAGTAATAAACTGAGGTCAATGTTCTAGTGGAAATTTTTGATTGATCAAAAGACACCCCATAGAATTCAAACAAATCCTCTAGGGAGTTTATGGAAGTAACATGACATGTTTAAACCACTAGAGTCAGATTACCTCAAACTCCTCTAACAAAGTGTGATTTAGCTTTTTCACTTTGAATCTATGTAGTCCATTATAGTCAGTATAAATTCTGCGTGGCTCCAGATTAGTGGGGAGACTGAAAGAGTCGTGTTGTCATATGGATTTATCTGTTCCGAAAGTACCCCGGAACTCTGTTTGTGGTCCAGAACCCATTTTATCAAGTTCATGGCCTTTTCCCTCTCCCTTATCTTTAAGAAGTACCTGGCGGCCCAGAGTGTGGTTATAATCCAAGGGTTTCCTGGAACACTCTGGTCTAACTTTAACCTCTGATATCCGTCATTTTCATACCTTGCGATCCCTCCAGTACTCTTAACCCACAGCTTTTCCATTATTTTGTCCATGTTAGATTTCATCTTTGGGTCATTCGCATCTTTCATTCCAAACATAA
>JAKAXD010000026.1 GCA_021816725.1 Thermoplasmata archaeon | reverse complement strand
GGCGTCAGGTGGAGCAAATTAAGTGCACCCAGTTCAGGCAGGGCGGCAAACATGACAGGGACTATCACGAAGTATTTTGCGATATCGTTTGCTATGCTGAATGTGGTTACAGTCCCCCTCGTCATCAGTATCTGTTTACCGAGCATCACGACGTCCATTATCTTTGAGGGGTTTGATTCAAGATCAACCATGTTCGCTGCCTCCTTTGCCGGCTCAGTACCTGAAGCCATCGCCAGCCCTACGTCCGCAGCTGAGAGTGCAGGAGCATCGTTGGTCCCGTCGCCTATCATGGAAACGATCTTTCCGTGCTTCTGCTCTTCCTTCACGAACTCGTATTTTGTCTCCGGCCTTGCCTTCGCTATGTAATCATCTATGCCCACGTCCTTGGAGATCACGCCGGCTGTGAGAGGCTGGTCACCGGTGACCATCACAACCTCTATGTCCATGTCCCTGAGCGCCTTTATCTTCTCCTTGACACCCGGTTTCACCTCATCAGTAAGCTTGATAAATCCCATCACATCTCCTGCCTCTGCAACAGCCATTATTGTTGCCCCATCCTCGGAGATCTTTTCCAGGACGGAATCAAAATTGGCAGGCTTGATCTTCACGTAATCTATTATTGCGTCAGGCGCGCCCTTCACTATTTCAAGGTCAGGCTGCTGCTCACCAGGCTGGTATTTTCTCCTTATCCTCTTCCTCTGGAGTATCCCTCTCCCGCTCTTTGGAAGGAGGAATTCGCGGGTGTCGCTCATCTTTATGCTGCTCCTCCTCGTGGCGGCACTGAATTCCTCGAATTCCGACCTTTCCAGAGAACTGAAAGCCTGGGGAACGAAACCCTGGTTGTACGCGAGCTCCACTATGCTCTTTCCCTCAGGAGTGTCGTCGTCCCATGACGATAGAAGTGCTGCTTCACCCACTTCACGCTCCGTGTGGTTCCCCAAAGGCACGAACTTGACTGCCTTCCTCATCCCCCTTGTTATTGTTCCTGTCTTGTCCAGCAAGAGGGCATCTGTGTCCCCTGAAGCCTCTATTGCTTTACCCGATTTTGCGATTATCCTCTTCACGGACATCCTGTTGATGCCTGATATCCCTATAGCAGGAAGGAGGGCGCCAATGGTGGTAGGGAGGAGGCAAACGTAAAGGGCAATCAGCACCGCAAGGTCGATCCCAAGCCTGAGGGTTACGCCCAGGAATAATAGTGCTAAGATTATGATCGTGAATATTGCAGTGAATCCTGTTATGAGTATTGTCAGTGCTATCTCGTTCGGCGTCTTTGGTCTTGAAGATGACTCCACCAGGTTGATGAGTTTGCTTACGTATGTTTCCTCTGGATTCACGGATACCCTTGCCACTAGACTGTCAGTCGTGACTACGGAGCCGCCAAGTAGTGTTGAACCAACTGACTTCCTTACATTGGCAGATTCACCAGTAAGGAGGGACTCATCGACCATCGCAATGCCTTCCAGCACTTCTGAGTCTATCGGGACTTTGTCTCCGTGGTCTATCAGGATGATGTCTCCCTTGCGAAGCTGTTCTGATGGCACAACCTCGAAATTATTCCTGTTTGATGATTTGAGCCTCTTGGCTGTCATCTGCTCCTTCATCTTCCTAAGACTCGAAGCGGTGTTGTGCACTTGCGCCTCGGCGATGGAATCTGAAAGTGTACTGAACCAGACGGTGATGATCAGGATCAGGGCGACCTCAGAATAGAACAACCTTTCCCCTGCCCTTGAGACTATGGGTATGAGAGTAGGGTCCAGTGCCATTACGAGCACTATTGCAAAAGTGATCTCGGTTACGAACATCACCATGTTGCTCTTCAGTGAGTAGGGATTTAGCCTTTTCACCGAATCAATGAGTATCGATGACCAATTGAGCTTGCTCTCCTGCCCGACCGGAGAATTAGAGACCAAATATCACACCTCCTATGCCAAGTCTCATGCCTTGAAGGAACTGAACCACCGGTCCGAGAACAAGGAACGGGAAAAAAGTCAACACGGTGAGAATGAAGATACTGAATACAAGTATCACGACGAAACTGATGGAGCCGGTCTTCAACCCCTGCTTCTGGCTCCTCTTCCTCGTTGAGACGCCATCCGCTATTGCAAGCATGAATAGAATCGGCAGGAACCTGCCGAGCCACATCACAATCCCTGTTGTTACATTGAAGAATACCGTATTCCCCGCAGCTCCAAGGTAGTCCGACCCGTTGTTCGCGGCTGCTGAAGTGAACTCGTAGAATATCCTGGTGAAACCGGTGGCGTTTGCAGCGAGTCCGACGGTGGATTCAGCTCCTATGGCGAACGCCACAACCGTTGGCAACAGGATGATTATTGGATGCGTGAGGAATGCAGCGACCGCAAGCTTGACGTCGCTCCCCTCAATCTTCACGCCAAGGTATTCCGGTGTTCTTCCTGCCATGAGCCCCACCAGGAATATCGTTACTATGACATACATTATCAAGTACATTGCACCCACGCCTATCCCACCTGGTGCTGCCTGTATCAGCATTCCGAAGAAAGCAGTTAGGATCACAACTGGATTGAATCCTGAGAGGGATGCGTTCAGCGACCCAGTGGTGAATGCAGTGGTAGTTACGGTCCAGAGCGTTGATGCCACGCCCCCTATCCTCACTTCCAGGCCTCTCCCTATGGTTGTTGTTGGCAGGAAAGCTATGAGAAGATCGATCCCGTATATTGCATAAGCCGCAAGGAACAGGGTCCTCCCTTCCCTGTTGTCCCCAACCATCCTACCGAACAGGAAAAGGAGGGAAGTTGGAATGAACATCATCAGTGCCATTTCGAAGAGGTCGCTCAACTGGCTTGGATTCTGCAGTGGATAGGCTGAGTTTGCCCCAAAGTATCCCCCGCCGTTAGTCCCAAGCTGCATTATGGAGACGAGGGAGGCTATAGGTCCCTTGTAAAGGATCTCCTCATATGCGCCCCTTTGAAGGGTGGATATTGTCGGGTAGCCGCTCAGGGCTTGCGGAACCCCCATGAAGATCAAGACGATCGTTGCAATGAAGGCAAGGGGGAGGAGCACCCTGGTGATGGACCTGACGTAGTCGTAGTAGAAATTTCCTATCGTCCTCGCCTTTCCTGCAAAACCCCTGATCACTGCAACGCCCACTGAAAGTCCTGTTGCAGCGGATGTGAACTGGAGGAACTGGATTGCAGACATCTGGCTCAGGTAGGAAAGCGTCAGTTCACCGTTGTAATGCTGCAGATTTGTGTTGGATGAGAAGGATAGCACGGTATTTAGGGCGAGGGACCATGACATCCCGGAATAGTGCATCGGATTCAGCGGCAGGCTCTGCTGGAACATCAGGATGAAGAATGCGAGCACTGCCTCCCCTGCATTTAGGTACAGGAGGGCCTTGAAATATTCCCTCCAGCCCATGTTCTTGGAGCTGTCTATTCCAGCCAGTAGATATATGAAATTCTCCACCGGGACGAAAATCCTGTCCAGCCTGCTCCTTCTTCCAGTGAAGACTCCAAATAGATAAGATGAAAGGAACCAGGAAAGGACTATGACTGTTCCCCATACGACGGCAACAACGAACAGTTCTTCAAGAGTGAGCATGTCTTCACCTACCGGCTAGACCTCCTTTGCATACCCCGTATATGAGACTGACATAACAATCTTTATCCAGCCCTCCAGCAGGAAATACCAACCCCTTATCACTCTGGAACGTCTAGGACGTGGTTCCTGTGTGATTTCAAAACTATTGATGTAACAGTGCTTTTTATCCCACTTATCTTCATTATCCTGTTTTTGAGCAAATCCCTGAATTCCTCAATGCTTGCAACGTTGACAAGAACGATTACGTCAAACTCGCCAGTCACTTCGTAAATCTGGATAGCGTTCTTTATCTCCTTCAGGGAGGATATCACCTGATCCATCTGCTGCGAGTCCACGAATAAGTCCACGAATGCAAGTACTCTTTCTGCCAATTTTTCACTACCCGTTGGCTTCTTCCCACATAGGGTATCGATATAAAAATATTGGTCAGACCTTATATACC
>JAKAXD010000025.1 GCA_021816725.1 Thermoplasmata archaeon | reverse complement strand
GCTTTTTCCTTCAACATTTTCATTAGTTCGTAGTTGAATTCAATCTCCTTGATTCCAGACTTCCTGAGGATTATGCCCTGGCAGTTTGAAGCTATATACTCATGAATGCTGCTGGGTGCAAAAAGGTCGACGAGATCTGGCCCCATCCTCAGTGCCGCTTCAGCCATGTAAAGCGGTGCGCCAAAGTATTTCTCGCTTCCTCCTACAAGTACACATATCCCATTTTCCCCCTTGTGGGAACCTTTGAGGGATGAGGGGAAAGAAAGCATATCACCTGGACCAATCATCTCAATGACTTCTCGTGGGAAACCGACGTCAGCAACTGTCACTCTGCCGCAGTTGGACCTGGTCATACCCTCCTTCTTGAATTGCATGGTGACGGTGTAGTGAGGCCTGACCTGTAATGAAGTTGGGAATCCTGATGGTACGTCAACAGACACGATCTTACTCTCAGAACTGTTTATCATATTGATGGCAGATAAGTATGGCTCTCGGGGTGGGCCAGATATTCCGACTCCCAGAAGTGCATCTATTATCACATCGTAGCTGCCTTCCTTCATGGAATGGACGATCCTCCCCTTGTTCTTCAAGTATGCAGCATACTTTTTCTTCGATAAATAGGTAGCCGGAGGAGAGACGGGATAGCAGGTTACAGAAATCCCCTCCCTCTTAAGAGTCGTGGCCGCAACGTACCCATCCCCCCCATTGTTTCCGCTTCCGCATGCAACAAGCACCCTCTTGGGTTCAAGCGACATAACAAGCTTTGCAACAGCATTGCCAGCATTATTCATGAGCTCTTCCATGTTGACCCCGGCCGCTTCAGCGTTAGCATCCAAAATCCTGGAGTCTAGAATAGTATGCACGAGGGAATATCAAAGGCTGATATTTTATGTGCATGCTAATAACTGGAAACTAAACGGAATGTTCTCCATTACATTAAATTAATTTTCGAGAAAGACGGTAAACTTCTGTTTATATAAGCAACCCCTCAAAAAAGAGTTTATATTGCTATTGCATATTAGAAACTGTGATGACAAGAGGGTCAGCTGAGCTAAAGCTGTGATGACCCCTATGAGTGCTGACAGGTGATAAAAAATGAAGAGTATAGAGGAGCTTGCAGAAACTGCAAGACAGTTAAAACAGAAGGGCATGAATGATAAAGATATAGCAACAGAGATGCACCTTTCCCTGAACACGATAATATGGTTACTCAGCGGTGAATCAAAGATAGAAAAGGCTCCAGGGGACGTGAAGATAGGCTGGAGAAGTATCGGTGTCTACTCAAACAGGATATATAACGTGGCAGAGATAATGGCAGACATTATAGAGGAAGAGACGCACAGGGCAGAAAAGGAAATAGATACGATCGTCGGCATAACTATCAACGGAATTCCATATGCTACTTTCATTTCAGACATCCTTGGGACAGAACTGGGGATTTACAGGTCCATAACCACAAAGGGAGAGGGCACATTCTCAAGCAATTATGCTAGCATATCTGGAAAGAACGTGGTGCTTGTTGATGACGTTGTCAGCACCGGGGAGACAATATCCAAGGCTTTGAGTGCAGTGAAGAAGGAGAAGGGAAACCCCATCCTTGTTGTCGTTCTTACAAATAAAACTACCAAGGACGAGATAGACGGAGTTCCGCTAAGGGCACTGATCAGGGCAAGACTGCTCAAGTGACGACGTCCGTAATCCTCGGAGACAATAGAAAGGCTATCATGCATTTTATGAACTTCATGGTAGGGTGATATAATACCAGCTATAGATAAAGCAAAAATTGAGAGCATCAATATACTCAGGAAAGAAGGGATAGAGCCATATCCTTACTCATATAACGTGACCCACCACGCCCAAGAGATCAAGGACGGTTTTTCCAGACTGGAGGGAAAGGAGGTAAGCATCGCTGGCCGTGCCATGCAGATGAGACAGATGGGAGGCATAACATTCATTGACATCCAGGACAGGTCGGGGAAGATTCAGGCGCTAATAAGGAACAATGATCTTGACCCGAAGTCACTTCTGGTGTTAACTCACGCCTCAATAGGGGACAACCTTGGAATCAGGGGAATGGTCATGAAGAGCAAGAGGGGTGAAATCAGTGTCGGGGCTAAGGAAATCACAATGCTTTCCAAGACGCTGAGGACACTTCCAAACAAGTGGCATGGCCTGACAGACACCGAAGCCAGGTACAGATACAGGCACCTGGACCTCATGATGAATCAGGAGGTCCTCAGGACATTTGAGACGAGGTCTAAGTTCATGCGCCATGTCAGGGATACCCTTGATTCCAGGGGGGCAATTGAAGTGGAGACACCGATCCTCCAGGATGTATACGGCGGGGCCAAGGCAAAGCCATTCACGACTGTATACCACACTCTTGATGACAAGCAGATGTATTTGAGGATATCAGACGAACTCTATCTGAAGAGGCTCATCATTGGTGGTGCGGAGAGGGTGTACGAGGTATCAAAGGATTTCAGGAACGAAGACGCCGATACAACTCACAATCCAGAATTCACTCAGATTGAATATTACGAGGCATACAGCGATTATGAGGCGTTCATGAAGATGATGGAGGAAATGCTTTCATCTTTTGCGCTCAAGACATTTGGAAGTACGAAGGTTGAATATCAGGGGGAAACGATAGATTTCACTCCGCCATTCGCAAGGATGTACTGGGTTGACGAACTGAAGAAGATGCTGGGGGTTGACGTCTCAAAGATGTCAGATGAAGTAGCAGCAAGAATAAATGAGATAGAGAAACTAGGATTGAAACATCCCGACCCGTATCACGTTGCTGATTCTCTGTTTGACAAATACCTGAAGGGGAAAACACTCCAGCCTACGTTTGTACTTGATTTCCCCGCATTCATGTGTCCGCTGACAAAGGTAAAGAGAGGGAATCCATTGCTTGCGGAGCGTTTCGAGCTGTATGTGGGCAGGATGGAAGTCGCGAATTCGTACTCAGAACTTACAGACCCGATTTACCAGAGAAAGATGTTTGAGGACCAGGAAAGAGAGCGGAAGAAGGGGGACGAGGAAGCTCCACCGTTCGATGAGGATTTCCTAGACGCAATAGAATATGGCATGCCACCAACAGCGGGAATAGGCATATCCATAGATCGCCCAGTTATGGTGTTCACAAACCAGACATCTATCAAGGAAGTGATCCTCTTCCCCCCGATGAAGTCCCTTCCTCCAAACGAGGGCACAGGGGATAAGTGAATACGGAGGAATCACTGGACTTTCTCTAGTATCCTTACTCCCATTACCTTTTCTATTTTCCTTGCCGTCTGCTTATCCGGCTTAATTTCCTCCCTTTCAATCTTAGCAACGACGTTCTTCTTCTCCTGAAGTTTATTTGCCAACTCTTCCTGGGAAAGACCCATCTCCTCTCTTCTCTTCTTTATCACCTTTCCAAAATCTACGATAGGTTCGTCTGCGTCATCTACGTCATCAGAAGTTCTCCTCCTAGGTGGAGGAGGTGGAGAAACATGCACAAAATTCCTGGGCTGTAAAGGATGCGGGGTCTGTTCCCTCTGGACTGTGAGTGGCTTCCTTGTTACTTCCTTGCCATATTTCGCGCAGTCGTGACAGACCTTCATTGTGACCCCATCAATAATAACTTCATGGTAACGATCCATCACCTTTCCGCACAATTCACAATTCATGTTTGTAGAAGAGACAATTAGTAGATAATTTTAATGGAACTTACGATTTGAAGTTATTTAATTTTTAAATGAGAGTCAAGATATAGGCAGTGATGTCTATCATGTGGAAAGGAATATAAACCGAGTAAAAATAAGGTCGGAAGGGGCTGTGGGGTAGCTTGGTATCCTACGGGCTTTGGGAGTCTGAGACCCCGGTCCAAATCCGGGCAGCCCCACTATGTCCAAGTCCAGATTCGTTCCTTTCCAAAACTTCATTCATTTTTTCATCGCCTCGAAAAAATTTCCCCAACCACTTCTGCACTTGGTCTGCCACCTCCAGCTGGGAAACGTGGGTGTATCTCTGGGTGGTTTTCAGGGACTTGTGGCCTAGATGGATTTGGACCATGCAGATGTCCAATGGTTTATGGCCGAAAATACCCCTCAGGAGCGCAATGGCGCACCAATGCCTTGCAGCATGCGCATGGAACCTCGGAACGCCTGCCCTTGCACCGATTTGCCTCAGTATGTTCCTGACATAATGATAGCTCATCCTCCTCCTTCTCGTGGTGAAGAGAGCTGCGGTGTCGCTGTTATACCTGTAGTACTCT
>JAKAXD010000001.1 GCA_021816725.1 Thermoplasmata archaeon | reverse complement strand
ATTTAATAATAATTTTTGAGAATACGGTAACTCTGTGTCCTTTGGAGTAAATCCTTATCATTATCGCGTATAGGATTAATGAGTGACGAAAATGACTATGACAAATGAATCCCGCGGTCACAGGTCAGGGGTAACTTCACATACTGAATGCCCCAATTGCTACTACAAGTTCAATTTTAGGCATTCCAAGTGGGGTTCTGCAGGTGCCGTTAGGGTTGGACCGAACTGGACCTTCATCTTGCCCAAATTGCAAAACAAAGCAGAGCTTTCTCATAAAAAAGGGGGAAGAAGATGGTTTGCCATTGATTATTGACCAGTCATTGTTGCCTTTCCTAATAGGAGCACTATTAGGTACGATTGGGGTTTTTATTGTAGTGATTGCACTTTATTTTGGAACATCCAGAAACACAAGTTCTGGAGTGTTCATTTACGGTTTCGTGATTTCTCTTATTGTCTATGTAGTATATATGATCTATCTTGGATTTGTTTCACGATCTTCCGGAAGATCCCACATAATGAGCCAAGTTCATAGATAAGTAGTGTATATTCCATGGAGACCCTGTACACAAAACCACAAAAAAGAAGGGTAAAAGGTTGTTTATTGAGGGTGGGCTCACAAACGTGCTGGAAATTATGGCGCTTACCCTTTATAGTTAACGGTATCTGTATAGGAATCGTTCAGCAAAAAATCATTTCCTTTGTATTTGGAAGCAGGAAAAATTCAGAATGGACCGGTCGGGACTTATACCAATCGCATTCGCTTTAGGTCCGATACATCCATTACAGATTCCGTCTCCAAAAGCCTTCCAGGAAAGATGTTCTTTAGCATCTTTATGGCCATGGAGCACCTATAGGTCCCTCAGATACAGCTAGGTAAAGGCTCTTTACAGATGAAAAAGCAAGACGATGAATATCATCTGGAGAACTATGTAGATTGCAACAATCACTACAAGATTACGCAGTTTATGCTTGTTGTAGTGTATGCGCTCCTCAGGAATGCTATCGGAAGCACCTTTACCAGACTCTGAATTCTTTATCGGCAAACTGTCTCAATCCACTGTAATAGGGCGCTCCCCACATTGGCCTCTTCCTGCAGAAGTAAATTTCATGTTCCTTCAGGGAAATGTCGCAACAGGAAACGTGAGCTGGGTTTTCTACAAGAACGATATCTTCAATGTATAGTTTGAATGCGGTTCATATGTCATCATTACCAGGTGGATAAAAGCTTCAAGCAACAGTGCACAAGGTGACATTGAACTTAGCATGCCTTTCAACGATACATTTCATTACTTTGCAAACGTACTTGTCACCGCTGGTTCCAACAACACCTCCTCCCCTGTGCCTCTTCAACACCATGCCCTTGTCTATCGCAAAGTAGCGATACACATCTCCATCCTCAATATGACATTCAAAGCAAGTTTCAGATAGGATATCTGGTTATATGGAATATGGAGGCAAGACCAAAAATTCTTAATGACGAATGGGTGCAAAGAAAGCTCAGATTCATCTATATATTTTGGTAAGTACTGCACACTATGCTCTGTTTTCAAACAAGTGGATAATAGTTATTCCAAATTACTTAGAAGCCAACCTAAGACCAATAAGGACAAGTAGGCACCTTCCCCATCAAAAAATCTCTCGGACGGTCTGAAGGTGTGTGACATGTTCCCACAATCTCCAAGGAATAATGTGGTAAATACAAAACCTAGGAATTACCAATTAGTAACTATATTACGGGACAAAATTCACCTCACTTCCATTTCAAGTCTTCAAGGGTCTGACAATCAAAATAATTCCCGCTGCGACCATAAAAATTCCTATCCACCCTATTATAGTGAAACTTCCCAGATAATATGATGCTATGCCTGCGACAATCACCACAACGCCAACAAGCCTCACGAGGTGCCTCATCTTCCATTCAACTATCGGTTGCCAACGAATATATTTTTTCATTGGTATTGCTATGTACAGGAATTCAACTGAATTCCGAAACTCTACTGCTCCCCGAAGATCGACCTTAACTCTGGTGCTGCACTCCTTTACCGGTACGTCAAATTTCAAACAGATTAAATAACAGGCAAAAATTCAATTGCATGGAAATTGCAGTAAAAAGAAAGGATGGATATGTTCGGGTCAATGGGCTGGGCCTGTTTTATGAAGATTTCATTCCAGAATTTAAAAAAGCAACTATACTGTGCCTCCATGGCGGTCCGGGTGCCAGCCACGACTACCTTCTACCCCTGGCGGATCTTGCAAAGTATGGGTATAGAGTAGTAATGTATGATCAGTTTGGGTGCGGGAGATCAGATGAACTTGAGGACAAGACAAAGTTCACATTTGATTATGCAGTTGAGGAAGTGGAGGGAGTTAGGAAGAAACTCTGTTCAGGCGATAGATTGTTTTTGATGGGTTCATCATACGGTGGTGCACTTGCTCTATCTTATTCCCTAAAGTATCAGCAAAATCTAACAGGCTTGATAGTGAGCGGCGGGCTAGCTAGCTCCCAACTTACGGTAAAGGAGATGAATAGGTTGATAGACAATCTGCCATCCTGGGCATCGTCGGCAATAAAGAAATTCGGGGCCTTGGGAGAATATGCCAATCCAGAGTACCTTAAGGCAGTCCAGGAATTCTATTCAAGGCACCTAATAAGAATTAACCCAGTGCCCAAGGAGGTCCAGCTTTCCCTTGAATACGCAGATAAGAGGAATGTGTACAGGACAATGAATGGGCCGAATGAGTTCACGATCACCGGAACAATCAGGGACTGGGATATAACAGACCAGATACACAAAATAACAGTTCCAACATTGATAACGGTGGGGGAATACGATGAAGTGACAGAAGTTGTTGCGAGGGAGATTCACAACAGGATCAGAGGTTCAATATTGAAAGTGCTTCCAGGTTGCTCTCATTTGAGTATGTGGGAGGATAGAGAAGGCTACATCAACACGCTGAAGGACTTCATGAATGATAGACTTCAAATTTGAAAACGGTAAGTCGTAGAAACTTACCTATCCTCCAATTGTTCACTTGAAGTAGGGCGTCCTGAATTTTACTCCTTGCCTTATAACATCAATGGAACTCTGGTAACCTGCATCTGCGTGCCTGATCACTCCGCTTCCTGGGTCTGCATTCAGGACCCTCTTTATCTTCTCCTCAGCGCTCCTTGTTCCATCTGCGACTATTACCAAACCGGAATGTATGCTATTGCCAATACCAGTTCCTCCTCCGTGATGTACGCTGACCCATGTTGCACCTGAAACTGCATTCAGCAATGCATTAAGTATAGGCCAGTCCGCTATCGCGTCGCTGCCATCCTTCATAGCTTCAGTCTCCCTGTATGGGGATGCAACGGACCCGGTATCGTGGTGGTCCCTCCCAATGGCTATCGGTGCAGAAACTTCTCCATTTTTCACCATGTCGTTCATCATCAGGCCAAGCTGTTCTCTCTGCCCATATTTGGCATAGCAGATCCTCGCGGGTAAACCCTGGAAATGAACCATTGATTTCGCAAGCCTTATCCATTTCACGAGATGCTCATCGTCCTTGAAATTCTCTATAATCTTGTCATCAATCGCATATATGTCCTTAGGCTCCCCTGAAAGAGCAAGCCACCTGAATGGCCCTGACCCTATGGTGAAAAGGTCCCTGAGGTAACCTGGCACGTACCCCGGTATCTCAAATGCCCTGTCATACCCGCCTTCCTTTGCCCTTGTCCTGAGATTGTTGCCGTAATCGAAAACCTTGGAACCTCTTTCCTTGAACCACAGTATCGCCTTCACTTCCTTGACTATGGAAGCATATACCTTCTTCTTGTAGTCCTGTGGGTTTTTGTCCCTGTAAGCGTATGCTCCAGTGACATCGAACCCTTCAGGTATATACCCTAAATTGAGGTCGTGCGCAGCCGTCTGATCCGTGACTACATCTGGAACAATCTTTTTTCTTACAAGTTCGTCATAAACCGTCGCAGCGTTACCCAGAAGGCCTATCGAAACTGCCTTCCCAGATCTGATGGCATCATCTTTCAGTTCAAGTGCTCGGTCCAAGGAATCTGTCCACTCGTCAAGATATTTGTCCCTGAGACGCCTGTTGATCTTCTCTTTATCAACCTCAACTACCAGGGCCACGCCTTCATTCATCTTGATGGCAAGCGGTTGGGCTCCACCCATCTCTCCCAGTCCAGATGACAACACCCACTTCCCTTTCAGGGAGTACGTACCGTATTCCTTCTTGGCAAGCGCCGAGAGCGTTTCATACGTACCCTGAAGTATGCCCTGGGTTCCAATATAGACCCATGATCCAGCTGTCATCTGCCCATACATAGTCAACCCCTTTGCCTCGAGGTCCCAGAAAATGTCGTCAGTTGCCCACCTTGGTACAATCTGAGCATTCACTATGAGGACTCGGGGGGAATCATCTGTCGTTTTGAAAATTCCCACAGGTTTCCCTGATTGAATAAGCAGTGTTTCATCGTTTTCGAGCGATTTGAGGGATTCAACAATTTTATCAAATGCATCCCAGTTCCTTGCGGCCTTTCCCTTTCCGCCGTATACAATAAGATTCTGTGGGTCCTTTGCAACCATTGGGTCTAGATTATTCATGAGAAGCCTAAGAGCAGCTTCCTGACCCCATCCTTTAGTGTTCAACTTACTTCCTCTTGGGGAATGGATTTCTCTTATCATCTGTATCGGAGTTGCATTACAAAGTGGTAGTAATTAGTTTCCGTGTATTTGACATTTCAATTGAATTGTCAATGATTTTGCGAGATAAAGATTATATTTTACCACGCTTAGAGGAATTAGGGTAACCTAATCATGCTCAAAGACCATTCAATCGAAGCTTCCGGAAAGAGGGGAATATAGATTGATCAGCGGATCGCTCTACGATATGTTAGGATTGGCACTTATCATGGGTTTTTCAATCTACCTTTCTTTCCCCATTATATTAAGGAATAAAATGGAGGCCAGGACATCCGTTCTCCTCGTTTCATTTGCTGTCGGAATCCTCGTGTTCCTAGCTGGCGACATATTTTCCGATGTCGCTTCCCAGATATATTCAGCTGGGTCGTACGTTGCTGATCCTCTGTCCACGTTGATTTTCATATTATCTGTGGGAAGCCTCTTCAGTATCCTGTATTTCATTGAAAACCCAAGGATGAAGTATGGGCATACGGACCACTTCATACCAAGGAGGGTAGCACTTATAGTGGCAATAGGCATGGGCCTCCAGAACCTGACTGAAGGGCTGGTCTTTGGGTCCGCGTACGTTGTAGGACTGACCGGTCTCTTCCTAGTGATACTCGTTGGTTTCGTGCTACAGAACTTCACTGAAGGTTTCCCCATAGTGTCGCCGTTCATTGGATTCGAAAGACCGAGAGTAATGTACCTCGCAGGACTATATTTCATTGGCGGATTCCCAACAATTGCTGGCAGCCTCATTGGTTATTACTACGTGAATCCCTACCTCAACATCATGTTTGACGGCCTGGCTATCGGGGCAATCATTTATGTGATAATACCGATGCTTAGAAACTTGTTCAAGCAGGCCGATTCAGTAAAATCAGGCTCGCTCGTCTATCTAGGAATAATCGTCGGATTCCTGATAGGTTTTGCGGTCAATGCAATCTGAAATGCATTGATCATTGGCATTACCATTCTTCACAACGCATCTTGAATATGGATTTTTCTCCATTTAGCTCGTTCCGCCGTGATCAGGTGCAGTCAAAGTCAACCAGTCACATTTTGAGTTGCAAGCGGACATGAAGGAACCCAGATGAGGATAAGCAGGCATTACAAGTATGTGGAAGACAAGAGTGGAAGCGTCAGGCGATTCCCTACAGAAGATTCGATGTTAATGTCTCTTAATTCTTATATACAATATTTAGCTCAACAGATGTGCATCCATCGTCGTTTGAATATTTTGCTCCGAAGAGTATGGAAGAAGCCATAGGCCTCCTGACAAAATTTGGTGAAGACGCAAAGATAATGGCAGGAGGGCAGAGCCTGATCCCGCTCCTGAAACTCAGAATGGCTTCATTCCCATATGTCATAGACATATCGAGGATCGAAGGTCTAGATTACATAGAGGAGAAAGGGAAGTTCCTAGAGATAGGTGCCCTTACCACCATGATCGAGATAGAAGATAGTGAACTCATAAAGGAGAGGTACAGGATATTGCGGGAAGCGGCAGTACAAATAGCGGACCCACTCGTGAGGAACAGGGGAACTATAGGTGGCAACATCTCACACGGTGACCCATCGAACGACATGCCAGCAGTCATAATTGCCCTAGATGGAAAACTGGAAATAACGGGGAAGCAGGGGAAGAAGGTTATAGATGCTGATTCATTCATCACGGATTCTTTCACGACCGTCTTGCAGGAGGGGGAGATAATGAGCAAAATCATGATACCAGTGTTTGATGGCAGTTCTGGAGGTTGTTACATTAAGCAGAAGAAAAACGCTGGTGACTTTTCAGTTGCTGCCATAGCAGTTCATCTTAGCATAGATAAAGAAGACAGAGTAAGAAGGGCTGGTATAGGCCTCACATCTGTCGGTCCAAGACCTCTGAGAGCAGAAAAGGGCGAGAGGTTCCTGGAAGGAAAGAGGATCAATGATTCAGTGGCAAGGGAGGCGGCCAATATAATAGTCTCTGAATCAGATCCGACATCTGATTTTTACGGATCAGCAGATTACAAGAAGAAGGTACTCAACAGAATTGCAGTTGAGGCAATCAACACATCGTACGAGAGGGCAATGGTGAGATAGATGAGTCTGAGTAAAATTAAATTGAGAATAAATGGAAAGGAGATAGAGGCGGAAGTTGAACCAAGAAAATTGCTTGTTCACTTTCTAAGGGAAGACATGGGACTGACAGGTACGCACGTTGGATGTGATACATCAAACTGTGGTGCCTGCACAGTGCTATTGGACGGCAGGGCTGTAAAGTCTTGCACAATGCTTGCAGTACAGGCAGATGGCAGGGAAGTGACCACCATTGAAGGCATTTCGAGCGGTGATGATATGCACCCCCTGCAAAAAGCATTCATTGAGAAACATGGGCTTCAATGCGGTTACTGCACATCCGGTATGATCCTCACGTCATTCTGGCTCCTGAGCAAGAACAATAATCCAACAGAGGAAGAGATAAGGAAGGCTATATCAGGTAACCTCTGCAGGTGTACAGGGTACCAAAGCATAGTGGAGTCAATAAAGTACGGGGCACAACTGATGAAGGAGGAGGAAAAAGGGGAGCAGGAGATAAGGGTGAGGTAGATATGACAACTCTAAACTGGAAAGAAGGTGACCTTGCATACGATTCATCATTATTCGTAAGGGGGAAGGGCCATTTCGTGGACGACTTGAAAATTCCTGGTACCCTCTATATGTCAGTATTGAGAAGTCCATACGCGAGAGCACGCATATTGAGCATCAAGGGAGGTATCAATGGGAGCGAGTTGAAGGCCAAGATGGCTTCTGTTGGCGAAGGGGCGGATCCCAGCCAGACTGTATCAATACAGCCCGTTTTCGCTACGGGGTATGTAAATTATGTCGGGGAACCAGTTGCAGCAGTTTTTGGGGACGACAGGTACAAGGCAACTGACCTGCTTGAAAATGTGGAAGTGGACTATGAACCGATGAAGCCAGTGGTCACCATAGATGACGCTCTCAGGCTCCCTCCGATTCACGAAGGGATGAAAAGCAATATACTCGTCCAGAGCAGCAGGGGGTCAGATTTCAAGGATCCCGATTCACCAATCGTCCTTGAGGATACGCTTGAGAATGAGAGGGTGGCAACGAATCCTATTGAACCCAGGGGGATTGTAGCAAGTTATTCTGATGGAATGCTAAATGTCTGGGTATCGACGCAGTCTGTCCACAGCATCAAGGACGGGCTGGTAGAATCCCTGGGCCTCAGACCAGATGCCGTAAGAGTAATGCAGACTGATACGGGAGGGGCATTCGGGTCTAAGGGAGGCCTTTATCCAGAATATGTGATCGCATCTTATGCGTCAATGAAATACGGGAGGCCAGTTAAATGGATAGAGACGAGAAGGGAACATTTATCTTCAACCAACCCTGGGAGGGGGGTAAGGGGGAAAGTAAAGATTTTTGCTGAGAGGGATGGAAGGATCATGGGCCTGAAGGGGGATGTCCTGGTCGATGCAGGCGCGTACGGAACTGGAATTGCCTCTTTCTCCGCTGGATTCATAGCAATGATGATGACTGGGCCATATTCCATTGAGAATGGGTATGTCATTGGAAGGTCTGTCCTGACCAACAAGGTTCCCCAGGGACCCTACAGGGGGGCAGGGAGACCTGAAGCTTCCTTCTTCATCGAGAGGATGGTCGACCTCCTGGCCGACGAGCTGAAAATGGACCCTGCAGACGTGAGGCTGGCCAACATGAGCGACAAGCCGTTCACATCCCCCCTTGGAATGAAGATTGAGCCTGCAAAGCCCTTTTTCGAGAGTGCAGTCAGGGAACTTGAATACAGGAGGGAGGCAAAGCTCACAAATGGCGTTGGTCTCTCATTTTTTGTTCTGGTACCGGCTGTATACCCTGGGGAAAGTGCAAGGATCATAGTGAAGGATGGGATGGTAAAGGTATGGCTCGGTGGAAACAGCCACGGACAGGGCCATGAGAATTTCGCTAGAAAACTAGTGAACGAGGAGCTGGGAGTTCCAGAGAGCATCGTGACCCTCTTCAGGGGTGATACAGGAATGACACTGGATGGTGTTGGTTCCTGGGGAAGCAGGTCTGCAATAGTCGGTGGTGCAGCAATAGTTGCAGCGTGCAGGAAGATAAAGAGGAAGGTGGAAAAGGAGTCCGGAAATTATTCTCCAGAGCTCTTGTTATCTGGGAGTTACGACGAGTTCGTCTATGAAGAACAGAAGATTCCTCTTAACTCGTTTGGTGCAAATCTGGCAACTGTCGAGATCGGGAAGCTGGGAAATGTAAAGATCAAGAAGTGTGCCGCATATTACGACGTGGGTCGTGCACTGAACAGGGATATGGTCATAGGACAGATTCAGGGGGGAATGGCGCAGGGTATCGGTCAGACCCTTCATGAGGGGTTGTACTACAATGATGATGGTCAACTAATAACATCAAGCATTTCAGACGCTGGCGTACCCTTGGCAGAGGACCTTCCAAATTTCACAGTTAAGATAGCTGAACACCGGTCATCCCTTCCACACGGAGCAAAGGGGCTGGGAGAATCACCCACCATAGGGGTACCCACTGCCCTCATCAGGGCCATAGAAGTGGCAAGCGGGAAGAGGTTGAGGAAGACGCCCGTCACGCCGGAGGAACTGATTCAATAATTTTCTTCATCATTCCCTAGCATCTTCTCAACCCTTTTCAGGTCCTCTACAGTATCAATGTCAAGTAGGTGAGAAGCATCAGTGGGCAGCTTCAGCAGCACTTCGGGATGCCTTAGAGCTATCAGCCTTGCTCCCTTGTCATCGTTCAGTTCCTTTAGCTCATTGAAGAACATGGAAGGGAAGAGGATTGGATTGCGCACTTCATCTTCGCTAGCACAGGCTATTATGCTGTTTCTGTTCCTGTAAAATTCTGAAAGAAGGGCAGATATATCTGATTTGTTGAGGAGGGGTTGGTCAGCAAGCGTGAACAGTAATCCGTCAACGTCCTTTTCAAGATGTCTCGTGGCTAAGGAAATCGAAGACCCGATTCCATCTTCGGGGGACCTGTTGACTATCCTTATTATGTCTTTAGGAAGAACATCATTAAACTCATCTTCCTCTGATATCACTATTGCAATTTTCCAGGGATGGCTATCTATCAAAGTCCCAAGTGACCATTCTATCAGTCTCTTTCGTCCGACCATATGAAGGAGCTTGTTCGAGCCAAAGCGCTTTGACTTTCCTGCTGCGAGAAGAACAGCTGCTACCCTATTCCCATTCATTCTCTCATTCATCTTTCAAATGCCTTTCTGAACGATTCCGTCAGGACGGAAATGTATTTTTCAGCAGTGTTGTTGATGATCCTCGATCCCATAGTTGCAACCATCCCTCCTATCGTAAAATTGACGGTCCAGATCACGGTGGTGGAATCAGGGGACTTGGAGGATATGTCATATCGTGCCCTGATATCGAGCGACCCAGTCGCACCTGAACCCTTTGCAGAAATTTCAACGGATTGGTCTTCCACCTTATTCAATATTTCCAGGAGTAGGTTAAACTTGCCCTTGATTGCAGACTGTCCGGCTTTAACTATCAATTTTGAAGATGTTTCGTTCACTTTCTCTCTTGACAGGACGTCGGGGATCAGGGAAGTAATTTTCTCTATGTCGGAAATGAAAAGGAATACTGAGTGCCGGTCAGTTTTTACGTCGAATTGTCCTTTGAACTCCATATGGACGATGTAATGAAAACCATTCCTTTAACCTTGCGTGTTATGAGTTAAGTCGTGTCTTGGAAAGCCATATATATTCATAAAACTTCTTCACCGCATTGAACAATCGCGAGTATCCACAGGTCGTATCTGAACTTGTCAACAGGGGAGAAGAGTTTGTAGTAGCAACTGTTGTGAGAGTCTCAGGCTCTTCCATCGGAAAGCCAGGCTTCAGGGAAGTGATATCAAGCGATGGGAAGGTCATTTACGGAACTCTTGGAGGTGCTTGCCCGGATTCTGCGATAGTCGAAAGGGCGATGGATGTACTTAAGAAGGGGGATGCCAGGATGATCAAGGTGTTTCTGGAAGATGCAAAGGACACAATCATGGGCATGTCCAAAGGCAACGATGACGAAATCCACGTTGAGACCAATTGTGGTGGGATAATGGACATCTTCCTAGAACCTTTCAAGAGAAACGAAAGATTGGTCATAATTGGACAGGGTGGAAGGGATGAGATCGAGGATTCACTGGTTTCACTTGGGAAATCCATAGGAATGGATGTCATAGTCATAGACCCAAATCCCGTGCTAAATTCAAAACCTGACAAGGTGGTCGATCCCGTGAATACGCCAATTGATGACTTCGACTTCAACGATGAAGATTTTGTGGTAGTGCTTACAAAGGGTTCAAGGGACCTACAGGTAATTGAAGCAGTTTCCAGGCACAAGGTGAAATACGTCGGCCTCCTTGCAAGCAGGAAGAGGATAAGGGAGGATCTTGAAACCCTCCAGGCCAAAGGGGTTAGCACAGAGTTCCTGAAGTCTATTCATGCACCTGTTGGGCTTGATATTGGGGCGGTTACGCCTCAGGAAATATCATTGAGCATAGTTTCGGAGATCATAGCCAAGAGAAGGAAAGGAATGAAAGAGTGACATTCTCTTAATTGCATTGGATGAAGCCGGTTTAGTGAATGTCGTAATTCCAGAAGATTCCGCCGTCCCCCAGTTCCGCGATTTCTTTCTTGGAGGGTATTTCCCCTCCCATCATTCTTGTAAAAATCAAATCGATGGAATTGAATTCGCTGTACCTGATGCCTCCGGCTGAAATCCCGAAAAGTGGAATGCCGTCCCATACAGCCACGAGAGTCATAGTAGTCGGTTTCATAGGTATTCCGTAAGCAATCACCTTGGCTCCCATCTTCCTGATGGCGTTTGGAGTCCGATCTGTAGGGTCGACAGACATGCCACCCGTTACTATGATTCCCTGCGCTCCAACTCTTCTTGCATTCCTGATTGCATTCTTTTCCATTTCCTCGTTGTCAGGTACGATTTCCCTGTAGACTATTTCCCACCCATATTTCTCGCACTTCTTCTTTATAATGTTGAAATACTGGTCCTTTTTCCTTTTCTCAAAAATTTCCGTTCCTGTAATGACTAGGCCCACTTTATTGAACTCGAAAGGTGATACTCTTGCCAATCCCTTCTTGGCTATTTGTGTAACGCTCATCATTTCCTTTTTGCTGATTGCAAGTGGGACGACATCAATTGCCGCTACTACTTCTCCTTTCCCGACGGCAGTACCGCCTTTCCTTGTGATGATGAGAACCTTTTGGTTCAAGTTGAACCTTGTCAGGTTCTTGGCATCGGTCTTGATGATTCCTGGCGTCTTCGATACAAGAAATGCTATTCCGTGTTTACCCTTCATTACATCGGTGGTGCCATCAGATATTTTCTCAGCAACCTGAGCAGATATATCCCATTCGTAAACAAGGTTCCCCTTATTTTCATCCGTCCAGACAGTGTAAACACCAGAACTCTTCAAAAGACCTACGTCCTTCTTTGTGATTTTGTGTCCTCGGCTCAGCAACGTGGACGATTTGGTCCTAGTTACCAAAGTGGTATCATATGCCAGGACCTTTCCTACAGCACTGTCTGTCGGTGTTTTCTTCACGACTCTAAAACATTAAACACATTATAATAATTATCCAATAGTCAAGGAAAAAAATCAACACATGATCACGAATGTTGACTAGAGGGAAGGAGCTTCAGAACATCCTAATTCCGTGCATTCATCCACACATTAGCTCGCTCTTTCAAAACGTCGGCAGGAACGATTTATCAGCAGAATCATTGCAAAGTTTACGAGTCAAATGATTGCTGGAACAACTGGATAGACATTGGATATGCCAATATGTAGGGCCACGCTTTCCAATTGCTGAATTTAGCTAAAAGAGGGATTCCGTATTTGTGGTTCCAGCTTACCAGGGGAGTGCATGAAGCATAATTCATAATTCATGTATCGAGGTCGATACGTAGGTGAAGAGGAAGGATAGTTCATGCAAAGTGTGAAAAGTGTCAGCAACCAATTGCCAGAGGGGGTCTATACGATAGTTCTAAGGGAGGCAATGGACGAGGATTCGCTAGACTGACCTGGGATATATTTTGGAAGACCCACTTGCGGCCTTGTTGCTTCTAAGAATATGGGGGAATCGAGGAAGTAATTGCAGGTAGAATTGGTGGAATCAAGGGGGATCACCTTTCTTTCGCTATAGTATGTCCCTTCATTTTCTGCTCTTCATTGAACGAGCAATGGAGACCTAAATGCATATTTGCTGCCGACTAAATGTTTTGCTTATATTTGATAAAAAAAATGAATACGCATTATACGAATCAATCTATTTTTGAAGCGTTGGCGGTAATTGCGGTCCTTAATCTCGGTGCGTAAATGAACAATGAAGCACTGGCGATAAGAATTACGGGAGCGACAACATAAAACGGGAATGAGAACCCGTATATTTGCCCGAGAAATCCCGCAAGAATTGGTGCAATTGCGGCTCCAGCCCATCTCAGAAAATTATATGCAGCTGACGATACGGACCTTGAAAAGGGTGACACTTCCATTGCGAGGGAAGTGAATGAAGCATTTGAAATACCACAGAGAATGCCGGATAATACAACAGCGATCAGTCTGTAGGTTGGGTATTCCCCCATAATGACAAAGAGGAGAGCAAAAATCAAAAGGTTTAATTCAAGAAGCCTCATCCTTTCAATCACCTTAATGAGTCTGGGAACAAGAATTACTGAGGAGAATGCAACCAATGTCCCCCAGAAAAAATAAGTGATTCCAAGCTGAATGGTCGTCAGCCCTGAGAGGGTGAGTGGGGTGTATGCAAGTATGGTGAAAAATCCAAAGTTATAACCGAGGGCAATTAATGAATTTATCCTCACTCCTGGGTTTCGGAGAGCCTCAATAATTTCAATAGGCGTTCTGCGCTTTTCCCTGTTTTTAGGTTCACTAACAAATGCCATTGTAACTATGAATCCTATCGCCATCAAAGTAGCGGTTCCAAAAAAAGGATAGCGCCAGTCAAATGTGCCCAAAAAGCCACCAAGAAGCGGACCAGAGGCAATTCCTAGGCCAAGGGCTGCCTCATAAATCGTGATTGATCTCTCAAGTTTTCCAGCAGATATACCAACTATGATGGAGAGTGCAGTGGAGGTGAAGAAGGCGTTGCCTAGGCCCCATCCTCCCCTGAATACTGCGAATATCGAAATGTTAGGGGAAAGCCCAGATAACGTGGAGAATAGAACAACGATCAGAAGGCCAGTAATCAGGGTCCTTTTACTTCCGAATCTGGTGGAAAAATATCCTGATAAGAACATTGAAAGAGACATCACTGCTATGTAGCTTGTAAATAGCCATTCCACTTGGAAGGGAGAGGCTCCCATCTGCTTTCCGATCAAAGGGAGCAGAGGATCGACGACTCCAATTCCCATGAAGGCTATGAACGTTGAAAATGCAACGGCCAGTGTTCCACCAAATTTCCGGTTCTTTGCCAAGGTTCCTGAATTCCAAAAGGATATATGCAATTTTCTTCAGTAATTGAGGGGTAATACCAAATTTTAGATAGGAGGGAGAGGTGGTATATGCCCGTAGATTCCATGCCTGTCCTTATTCGTGCTATATCACCAGTGCTGTGAAGAATATCCATCAGCTCTTTACAACCTTTTGAGGAAGAGGGCACCTTCCTCCTCTTCGCAATCGGCTCTTCATTGGAGTACAGAAAGCACAAATAAAACGACTCCTTTGCAACATCTATTCCAACATACATTCTTTCTTCCATCACCCTACGCCTCCGGACCAGTTATCCCAATCTCCATACCATCCCGAACTTGTTTTTCATCCGTGGTTTGATCCACAACGTACTCTATCCGAGATTCAGGTGTGAAGGGGGACGCACGTGCTATACTGGCGTGGTCATTGCCACAAGGTGTAGTGACGTGCTATCCCAGTCCTACTGTTCATATCACATAGGACTAAAAGACTATACAAGGTGTATAAGGGAACGTCTCCTATACACATTCGCTACTAACATAGGTGTTGGGCAATTGATTGGTCTACTTCGCAAAAGGTTAAATTGGAATCTTTTGAAGAGAGGTGTTTGATGTCGCATGACCAACACAAACACCTCTCTTCAATTACTAGGCAAACTTTTTCCGAAACAGTCCAATCAATTGCTTAACACACTTTGAATTCTTCACTTATTGATTCCTTAAACCTGGATTTTGCAAACGGAAGTCGCCACGAAAGTGTGAAGAACAGGACTTGAACTATGCGTTTGAGGCGCATTTTTGAAACGATGAACGCATTAGGTATCTGTCTCTTCTAATATTTCCATATAGCCTCGATATAATTTGGGCCTTGTGAAAATAGCTACAGATATCACCCGACAAAACAAATAATCGCCACTAACTAGAACTCTATTCAATATCTTTAAATTTTCAATTTATATTTTAGAATGTGAACCGATTATTGGTGCTGGCAGTGGCAATTGCCCTCTTGATACCAATGGGCGTTCTCGCAGTTAATGGCGCACAGCATCTGGCAGTTGTTCCTGCTGCTGTGCCAGCTGAATCGGCTTCTCAGGCTGGCGGGTTTGTTTACGAAACGCTTCTGCTGAATAACCAAACGGTATTTCATGGAAATTACATCAGGGACTTCTCAGGATCTGGGGCTTACTCAATTCAGTATGGTCAATTCAATAACAACATATTTGTCTCCTATTCCAATTCCTATAATATTTCGGTATACAACGGGTCGACCCTAAAACTCGCAGTAAATATTTCAGTTCCCTTCAATTCTTCCGAATTCTTCCCCGACAATCAAATCAATAGTCTCATGATTTATTCTTATCACAGCAATGTTGTTTACTTGCTCAATGCCAGCAATGAAATTGAAGGAAATTTCACAGTTGCATCTCCTCCAGTAAACGTAGCAGAAAATTTTCAGGATGGAATCATCTACCTGCTTTCTGAATATGGAACCGTTGAGCTAGTAAATTCAAGTACTTATGACGAGATCAAACAAATTAATTTGTCAGCTAGCAGCATGGTTTATGATCCAGAAAATGGAGACGTTTACCTCCTCAACCTGAACGGAACTTCAACCAATATGATCGTAATCAGCGGAAGTGAGATTGTCAAGTCAGTAAACTTAAACCGAATAGGAATATACATGGCTTTTGACCAGCAACAAAACGTCCTGCTGGTCCAGATGGGAAACTCCATTCAAGAATATAATGCTTCCACCCTGGAATTATATAATTCTATCAGTGTATTCAACTATGAACCCATCTTCGGCATTTTTTACTGTCAGGAAAACAATTATGTTTATGCAATTTCAGAGGACCTATCGCAGGTAAGCGCGTATTCCATCAGTGGTTCCTTCATAACGACCATTACTACTGGGGTTGCTCCATCCATAGGGCAAGAAGGGATGGCTTACGATGACGCTCTAAAGGCAGTGCTGGTAGTTAATACTCAATCGGACAGCTTGTCAGTAATTCCGCTGAACATCTATTCTGTCACGTTCAAGGAAAATGATCTTGAAACCGGCTCTAAGTGGTCAGTTACGTTCAACGGTGAAACTGTGGAATCAACCAACAGTTCGATATCATTCATAGCAGATAACGGGAGCTACCAGTATAGCGTTTTATTCCCATCAGATTATACCACTACAAGCTCCCGTGGAACAGTAGATGTAAATGGAAATGATCCTGTTGTGCAGGTTGGTTTCACGAGCCCATTTACCCTTTACAATGTTAGGGTCTATTCTGCCGGACTTCCGGCCGGGGTAGAATGGAAAGTGACTATCGGAAATTCGACTCAGGTTGAATATAACATGGCCAACAACGAAGGTGACGTATATGAATTCATGACGTTTTCCCTTCCCGCTGGCACCTACAATTACACAATCTCCTCTCCTGGATACCACAGTGTTCCGCCATACCCCATCAACTGGACCTACTCAATTTACAGTTATGACCCCTATCAGCCTTATATAAGTTCACTTTCAGATTTATCTTCCTCTGGAACCATCAACATCACTTCAAGTGCCAGCTTTATTTCTTATTTCAGAATTACAACCTATATGATGACTTTCCTTGAAACTGGACTGCCTGTCGGTACATTCTGGTATGTCAGTGCGACTGATTTTTACCATTTCGGCTACAGCAATTCTATCACTTTTTACCTGCCAAATGGAACGTATGACGTAAGCACAGGTACATCTGGCTCCGATTCAACACCACTTCTACCGTTCAATGGATCGAACGGGTATAAAACGTCTGCAAGTTCATTCCACCTTACTGTTGATTCTGCAGCGAGAAAAATGAATGTAATGTTCACACGGAACCAGTCTTATGTTTATGCAAACTTTTCATTTTTAAGATATCCTACGGGTTATCCTGACATTGTGAGCATTGGGGATCTTACCGAATATTCAGTCCTGACCCAAAATGTGTCTTTCCTTATTCCCAAGGGAAATTACTCGGCGAAGATCCTATCAACCACCCAGAGTATAACAATTCCAATAGTCTTTGATTTTTATGAGAGCGGGAACTACATCACAAGAAACTTTTCGGCAGAGAACAACGTTCACATTAATCTTACGTTTGAGCCTCCATATGGCTACTATCCAGTGACTTTCACATCTCTTCAGCTACCACATAACTCTACGTTTTTTATCCTCATCGCACAGAACTCCTCTCTAGTAAATTATCTTTTTTCTCACAACGGTACCATTCTTGCCTACCTGAAAAACGGTTCCTACAGCATAGTGACTTCCTCTCTGATCTATTCAAATTTTTCATACCAGTTATCCTTTAGTACGATTCAGGTCGAAAACGGATATGAAATTCTACAACCAAACCTTAAATTCAATTATTTCCCCCTGCAGAATTATGAAACGTATGAAGGTAATTTCACAGTGAATGGGACTGAACAAGCAGTTCACCTCAATTTTGAAAGAGAGTACCAGATTACATTCAATATAACTGGGCTTTTGAATGGAGAGAGAGCTGAAATAAAGATCGTTAACAAAACGTTCAATTCTTCGGGTGGGGAAGTAAGCGTTAATGAAATTAACGGATCATATGGATATAATATCAGCATTCTAAACGAGACAGGTCAAATTGAGTTAGTAAACGGCAGTGGAAATGTCGTTGTTGATGGCCAGAACGCCAGCGTATCTGTCAGGATCATTCATCTTGGGTACCTTGCAGGCAACATTTCTCCCAATTATGCTACAATACTGGTGGGGGGTAAAGCATATAAGACTGCAAATGGCAGTTTCAACATTTCACTAATTCCGGGTGTATATGAGGTTAAAGTATCTGCTCCGGGATTTTCCACTTATACCACCACTGTAAAAATCTCTTCCTCGGTTTCTACAGAACTACCTATTCAGAAACTCTCCAAACCGTCAAGCTTGTATTTTTTCTTGGAACTCATAATTGCTGTGGCTGTCGTTCTTATTGTTGCATTTGTGGCCTGGTATTTCATAGCAAGGAATTCGTCTAGAAAGAAATCGTAGCTTAAACTAGCCTAAGGAATAATCTTCGTCCCTCCCAGTATGTTACTCATTTATAACTAAATAAATTCTCACTATACTTGACTGGAATTTACCCTTCCTGAAATACCAATTCCTACAGATATTAACAATGGTATCTGTGCAATAAATGGTATCACATACGGAAACGACCAGTAAATGAAGGCCGAGAAGATCAGAATGACCTATGGTGCTAGAGTGAAGAACAACCGTGTTGGGTTCCCTCTATTTCCATTCAGAATATATATTGGAAGAGCGATTAGTAAAGCGAATGGTAATGTATCAAGAGAGGCCTCAGGGTTGGTAAAAAAGTTTTCAGAGTTTGAGAAAACTTACAAAGGAGATGTGAGGATCACCAGGAAGAGGTCTAGGGGAGAGAGACCATATTCCGTTATGAAGAGAACTTTCCGTGGAAGTCAAACTTATGCGACAACTGTTCCGAGGGTGAGGGTCAAGGCAATGTTCCTGTGCCTTGGACACAATCTTTTCAACTTATTGTCACTGACAAGGAGGGGAAAGATAGCTGCAGCCACTGCAATCAGCTGAAAACTAGAGGGAAATACGCAAGAGATTGATGTAAATACAGTGCAATAACAGTATTTCTTGTAACCTCAATAAGACATGGATACATCTTGTAGAAGATTTATTTGGTTATTGTTAATCCTTTTAGATTTCTGACCAAAGAGTAAATATCAGAAATAGATTAAGGAATTAGCTCGTGAGAACACGAAAGAATCTAATATTTTGTCAATACCCACACGTAATTTTGCACTGCTCACGATACTTTTCATAATAATCCCACTAACGATAACACTTGAAGTCTCTGTCAAAGGGCCACGGGCTATACTTTCATATCTCGTAATTCTTGACGCAACAATCTCAATAACCCTTACTTTGAATTATATCTATCTTGATATGGAAAGCAGGAAATATCAAAACAAAATGGAAAATTTTTTTGCCAATAAACCGGAAGATATATCAAAATATAGGATAGCAGCCTTAATAGTATCATTCAATGAGGCCCCCTTTATGGTTGCCCAAAACGCTGTGACGGCTGGTTACAGTGTGTGGGGGCTCAAGAATGTTTTTGTACTTGACGACTCAACGGATCCCAAAATTGTTGATGGTCTAAAGGAAATTTCAGGAAATGTAGGTTTCAATCTTGTCAGAAGAAGTGGAAGAAGAGGGTACAAGGCAGGAGCCATAAATGACTGGCTTAAGGAATGGAAGGACAAATATGACTACATATTTGTTCTGGATGCTGACCAGAGACCGATCCCGGGTGCCCTTGACAGAGTCATGGGCTTCTTCAGTGACAAGAATATAGCGTACGTCCAGTTTCCACAATACTACTCAAACCCTAAGACGTATATTGCACTAGCCGCATGGTTGCAGCAGGTTCCGTTTCTAAGACTAATTATGAAAGGAAGAGATACCCGCGGCACTCCGTTTATCCTCGGATCGGGTGTTATATTAAGTGTCAAGCCATTGCTTGAAGTTGGGGGTTTCTATGAAGAAACAGTTACCGAGGACATATATACTTCAGTTTTGCTCCAAGGAAAGGGTTATTATGGAAGATATGTAGACTTTCCGGCAGTCTGGAAAGGAGAAGCTCCGGACTCATATCAGGGATATTGGATACAACAGAGTAGGTGGTCCTTTGGAGGTTTTCAGATATTTCGAAGGTTGTTTTTCCTGAAGTTGAAGTTCAAACAATTCTGGGATTTTTTCATTGGAGGTTTATACTGGTTTAAAATTAGTTTGTTTGTGTTATTCGAAGTGGCAGCTCCATTTGTGTTTCTTGTATTTGGAATTTCACTTTTCAAGGCTCAAGCGGCGGTCTTTTTTGTGCTTTATCTTCTCATATTTGCATCCTCGTTGCTATATTATCTGATTTCACTGAGGAAATATGGGTACAGGTTCAGGGAGTTCATGCTTCACAATGGGGTGCAGTTTATGGATTCATTTCCCGTACTGTCTTCTTTTTTCATGGCGCTCTCCGGAATGAGGAGGCCTTTTAACGTTACTCCAAAAGGCAAGGACAGAAAGGACCCTATAAGCATCGTTCTGCCAACTTATACTTTCTTGGGATTACTACTGATTGCATTGGCATCTGGTATTTTCAGGATGGCCCATTCATCAAGCATCGCCTATATTTCTGCGATAGGCATCAACCTGTTTTGGGTTTCCTGGATGATCATGGGCTTTTCAGCAGGCATCTTCATCTTAGTTCAAACAAAAATGCCGAGCAAGATAGTCAATGGTGCCAGACAGATTTACGATAAGGAATTAGTCTCCCTCTACGAAGTAATTCACAATGCTGTCATCCTGGAAAGAATCATTGCGGATTACTATTCCAAATTATCACAGGAAATCAATGATGGAAAAATGAAGAACACCATGTTAGATGAAGCGAATGAATCAATGAGACACGCCAGTATATACGAGGAATGCTTGGCTAATGCTGGTCTAAGCGTCGGCTCAAACAACTCTACGGCAACTGAGCATTTTGCTTTTGTTATTGAGGAAAAAGTACGCGCCATGCGTAAGAATTGCATCGAAGCCCAATCAGAACACAAGAGGAATCTTGCTGACTGTATTGGGCTGGATGAAGAACTTATCATGCGCTCAATGGCAGAGTTTTCTGTGGAGGTGCTGGAGCCAGTTATAAAAGGTGAGCTACTGTCGAAGCTCTCCAGCATCATTGATGATGAAGAAGACCATTATTGGGAAAATATTGAAATAATAAAGGATTTAAGAAATCAAGCGGATTTAGCAACCTAATTGGTGAAAGTACTTTCAATGAAAGCCATACCTTCTTTCATAACAGAAACAATAGACACATCCAAACCATTCATTGCCCGGCAGGGTGTTATGACATGCATTTTTGCAAGTTTTTAGAGTAGGATACATCAAATCCTAGACAACATAAATCCGCATAAAAACTAATTGGGTGCGTTAGTTCCTGTAACCCTAGATGAGTTTCCGAGCACTCCTGTAGAGGATGTAGGGCTCCTCCAAGCCCTCCTTGCTCCTTACTATCCTCCCGCTTCCGCTAGATATAGATAAATAAAGCATGCATTCTGAATTTTCTTTCGATCATTATTCTCCTTTGTCTTTTTAACTGCCCACCAGTGATGGCAGGGGCGATTGGTTATCGATTCTGGTCGCAATCAGATTCATTGAGGTATTCTCTGTACAGGGAGCTACCAAGTGGTTCGGAAAGGACTCCCTTTTGGTTTCTTCTTTCGTACAGAGAGGTTCTACCGTGATCGTTCTCGCAGGAATACTGCTTTCAACTGATCCATCGGTTTTCGGACTGCTTGGTAACATCTTATTCTAAGTGGCAATATTTACGATATTGCCTAGATCCCTGTTATTTTCTGCTATTTCACGAAAGTACATTTCTCCAACCACTGTTATTGGAACGACTACATCAGAAGAGACAAAGACCCAAAAATAAGAGGTTCATAGTTGCCGAATTCACAATTTCAGTAATTGAATCTCTCCACATACTCTTTGTGAGGAAAAGCCGGACTGAACATTCACATACCTGTCTCAAACTGCGATAAACAGTACACAAGATTACCCTACCGTTGATTTGACTTCCTTCCTCTTTTGTATACTAGGTATTCAATGCCTGTAGCAGAAAAAAGAAAAATTACAGAAAGGAGAAAGGAGTACCATATGTCAGTGAACTGGGTATAAACGTCAGGCCTAAGGTAGAGAAACAATCCGAACCATGAAACCCACATTGCACTTATGAGAGCGATCGTAACTATAATTGGTGTCTGTATGATTTTTCTTTTACGTCCAGAATAAAGAAATAAAGTTACCCATAAGGCAGTTATACTAGCGATTGGTATTAATGGGAACAAAACATTTTCAAGTGGCAATGCGGGAGTCGTACCTGTTCACCTCACGAAAACCAGACCCAGTCGTTCTGTCCGTAGGAATTGATGAAATTCTGAACTCCGGCAGAGAAGTAACCGCTTAGTGCAACCCCTGCATAACCACCGAATACTGCCAACGGAACGTTTGGCCATATCGTTTCAGCGCTTCCCGAAGCAAGTATCCCGTAAAATCCAATTGACGAGGCAAGATCCAAAACAACAGTCCAAGGATATATGTATTCATTTTTTAGGTATACCCAGACATATTTGTCACCCTGCAATATTGCAGGAGCGTTAGGGTTGGGCCCATTTGCATAAGTAGATTCGTAGACTGTCTGCATGGCACTCCCCATAACATATGCAGATACCCCTATGATAGCGTCAAGTATAGCTCCAACAATTATGCTGGCTCCTACGGTTGGGATAGCCAGGCCAACGAAGATACCTGTTAGAACACCAGTTCCTACACCCCCCAATCCAATGCTGGTTTCGAAATCGTTAAGATAGGCCGACATCATTATACATTCAATCGCGTCCTTAGAAGCGTTTAGAAGTTCTTCTTCCATTTGCTCTGATAATATTTTGGTT
Organism: Thermoplasmata archaeon; assembly: GCA_021816725.1. GTDB lineage: Archaea > Thermoplasmatota > Thermoplasmata > Thermoplasmatales. The sequence goes on along the minus strand of JAKAXD010000001.1, from coordinate 500,950 downwards.
TTTTCATCCATTTTACAAGAAATACAGTTATTGAGCTGACTTAAATCTTTCCATATCTTGGAATAGGTCAGTCTAATGTGCACTTCAGCACATTGCAAACAAGATGCGAGATTTCGAAAGGTCAGAAATCGAATTCATCTCATTTTAACTAATCTATGAACTCTCCTCATGGGTTAGAGAGGATTCTACCCCCCTAGGGTTATGGGCCCGACCGGATTCGAACCGGTGGTCTCCTCCGTGTCAGGGAGACGTCATAGCCGCTAGACCACGAGCCCTTAATCGTCAGTATTGCGTAAATAATAATTTTTTCTTTTCTACTTGGCAGTTGCAAACAACATACCGAAATATTCCTGGAGATAGTAATAGTGAAACTCGGGACGCAAATTTCCACGCTTGATAAATCCATGGAACATCAGCAAGTTCCAGTAGCTGTCAGGTTTCGCTTCCTTTATGTAATCCTCATCCAACTCTATGAGTTCGTTAAATCTGTTCTTCTTAATGGCATTGATGACTATGTTATCGTACTTCTTTGCTTTCAAGCTGAAACCGTACGGACCAACCTTTGAATGCGTATGTGCTTGATCTGCACTGAACACCACGGATACCTCCTTATCAACCTTTGATACAACATCGTACATCTTCGCACCAAGCTCTATGAGTAATTCCCTTCTTGTGGTTCTCCATTGACCCAGTATAGACACATTCTTCTTGCAGAAGAATGTAAGTGGGATGAGACTTCCGAAATCAATTGGAAATGTTGAAAGTTCGCCCTCTGTGGTAACAAAACCCGTCTCCATGAAATACCTTGATGCCTTGAACAAGTGAGAATTCAGTTCCCTGTCCGTCTCAAATCCTCCCTTTAGAATATTCTTGCCAATCGTATATTTGCCAGCAAGATACTGTGTGTTTATTACCGGAATGCCATTCGGGATTCTGAGAAAGTGCGGGCTTATTATCAGGATAGTTTGTGATGAATCATCTTTTGTAGCATTAGTGATGGCCTTGTTCATTATCCTGCTTTCCGGATTAGGGAATGAAAGGATCTCATCCCCGTGAGGAATCAGATACGTTCTTTGTAACACCATCTACATCACGTAATCACTTATCTTCCTTTGAAGCTTAATCATTTGGTATGTTCTGCTATAATGCCTCAAGTCCTTATTCCTCCTGATCTTTATAATCTCAAAGAATTGGTCGATATCATCCAGGTAGTTTTCTGTCTGCATTGCAGACTTTACATTTTCCCTGACCTGCCATACTCCTAACGGCATCGTATAATCACCATCTATAAACCTTATGACCAGAATATTCCCCTTCCTTTCCTTCCCCTTAAGAAATTCGAGGATTGGCAATTTTGCAGCAAAGAATGCACCTCCAATCCTTGGATTAGTAACCATTCTGCCTGGCTTCTCGTAATCTCCCTCTGCGCCTGCCTCCCTTGGGCCTGTCCAGATTGAACCATTGTTCCAGTTCTCTATCATCTCGAACGAATAGTCACCCGGGCTAATGAGAACGTAATATTCATTCCCAATCCGCCTGAAATGGAAATACATGTACCCTTCAACTTCGCTAAAGTTCCTGACAAGTTGTATCATCTGATCCGACAGTATCTTATCCACTGCAGTTATAGACCACCTTGTAGGTACTATTTTCCTGCCCCTGGTCTTTCCCAACATTCCAGCTGAAAATAATTTTTCTATAGTGTAAATGGAAGTTTCTGGGTATAGCAATTCAAGGGCATCGACCGTTTTCAGGTCTGTATCATAGTATATTTTCTCAACAGACGGATGAGATGGGGAGCTCTCATGATAAAAGCTCTTTGCGTATCCACCAGGTCCGAACGGTTGTGATTCAGCCGAAAAATCTATCTTCCTTTCAGTAGAGGAATATTCTATCTCGCTGAACACCGGCTTTGCAGAGAGTATCAAGTCATGGAGTTCGAGAAGGTAATTGTTCGGATCCGTCGGGGAAGAAATGGGAAGGACCTTGTAACCCCTATAAAGGGAAAAACGCATCCTTGCTATATCATCGACTGTCATCTTTCCCCAGAGATCCGGTCTTTCGTATATTTCAGTATCCCCCCTTCTTGGGGGAAGTGCAGGTCCGATGCGCACCTTCGGGTATCCATGATGGCCTACGAATATTGACGGCGGGCTCTCGCCAGACACGCTGTTTACGTCTACCTTTATCCCCTGGGCAATGTAAACCTTCGATACTATAGGGCACGTGGTCTTGCCACATAACAGCTTTGCACCCTTGCACCTGATGCACAAGCTGACAGGAATGCCCCTTAACTCTTCATCAATGTTTATCATTCTGGAGGAAGGAGGTTAGGTATCCCTTCTTCGATCGGGTACTTGTTGTGGCATTTCACACATTCCAAAACGCCGGTTACTATCTCATCCCCTTCAACCCTTTCAATCTTCAAGGTAAGGTCTTCCTTGCATACCGGACAGCAGATGATGTCAAGAAGATCCTTTTTCATGATTTCAGAACAGTTCTATCAATTAATACGTTGCGGCGTGCTTTGATGGGAAATTGTCACTTCCTTCCATATACAATAGCAGCAGAAGGAGAGGCAAATCTCCTAATATTTACGTCCCTGAACCCTGCAGTCTTCATCTCGTCGGCAACAATCTCCGGCGTCTTGAAATTCTTGACGGTACTGGATAAGTATATATAGGAATCAGACGATGAAACAAACCTCGCCACCGCTGGAAGTATTCTATAAAAGTACAGTGAAAAGAAGCTTGAAACGATTTTCCTCCTTTCTGGGAAAGCGTCCAGGTTTGCCATTATCCCGCCCTCTTTTAGTGTCCTGAATCCCTCACTAAAATAGCTCTGTGTGGAAGGAAGGTTCCTTAACACGAAAGAAGAAACGATGGCATCGAAAGTTCTATCCTTTATCGGCATCTGCGTGGCAGATGCGAGGAGCAATTTTCCCTTGTTCCTGTTCAGGGCCATCATCTCCCTCGTTACGTCGAGTCCTACGAAATCCCTCTTGAATTCTGCAAGGCTTTCAAGCTTTCCCGTCCCAGTTCCCACATCAAGTATCTTCGCTCCACGTGGAATCATCCTCAGAAGGGTCAGCCGCCAGAAGACATCCATGCCTAGTGACATGTAGGTATTCATCTTGTCGTAAATGGAAGGTATTTCCTTGAATACCGCCTTTACTTTTTCAACTTCTGGCATTCATTCATGAAAGTTTTTATTCTATTATATCTTATTGAGTTGTGAGCGGGCCGGTTATCAGTTTGGGCGGTTCTATCTTCTCAAAGACTGATGAAAAGCATCTCCTGGATTTCATAGGAAGAATGAGAAAGGAAGAAGGATACGCGCTTGTCGTAGGTGGAGGGCCCATCGCAAGGGACGAAATATCTATCCTCAGGAAGATGGGGGCGAAGGAGTATTACTTGGACATGATGGGAATACAGGCAACGCGATTGAACGCAACAATGGTTTCACTTGCACTTGGAAACCTCATGGAAGTTCCGAAGTCCATAGATGAAGCGGTCAGGCAGATGAACCTTAATAAACGAGTTATAATGGGCGGGACGGAACCTGGTCATACGACTGACGCAGTAACGCTCCTCCTTGCAGAAGCCCTGAACAGGGACACGGTTGTCAACGTAACGAATGTTGACTATCTATACGATAGAGACCCCAAGGTCAAAGGGGCAAAGAAGATTGAGAGGATATCCTACTCTTCTGCAATAAAGATGATAGCATCCGAAAAGAGAGGAGCCGGAGAAAATTTCCCTCTTGACATCCTTTCAATAAACATAGCCAGGAGAAGCAATATCAAGATAAAGATGGTATCTTTCAGGGATACATCCAATGCTTTTAATGCTATAGAGGGAAGGAAATTCAGGGGAACCACAGTTTCCTGATTGCCTATCTGCCCAATAAAAGCAAGGTGACAACCACAGCTACAGTGAAGAGAAAGTGCAGTGCGACGGAATAGTTGGTCTGTCTCGCAATCCTAATTGCTGACCTTGGAAGGAAGGCTACGTGGATCAAGGAAGCTACAAATACTACGATGGAGGCGATCTCAAAGCTCCTCTCTACTGAAATCATGATTGCAGCGGTTATTATCATTATGGGGTAAACTATCTTGAACATCCTTACCCTCCTTCCCCCTTCTTTGTCCTCCGGAAGATGATGGAGGTACCTGATGGACGAAGCCAGGAGACCCAGGCTTAGGGAAACAAGTATTGCATCAGGTCCAACGCTGTAACCCAAGGCGATAATTGTGCCGAGGACGGGAAATGGTCCGAAGGAGAAAAATGTCGCAATCTCTCCTATACCTCTGGCCCCAAGTTTTATTGGTGGTATGACGTAAAGCAGCGAAAGAAATACGGCTGTTAGCCCAAGGGATAACAGCAGGATGCTCCTGGTCAGGTACACAACCAGCAGTCCTACGACCACTGCTGTTGTCATCATTGCAAGAAAGCCGTATCTTATGGTCTTTGGTCTGACTCCAAGTTTCTCTATGAAATACGAACCAAGCGGGTATACAGTATCATCGTTCCTCAAAGGTCTTGAGTTTGAGTGGTCGAAGTAATCCATTGCGAGATTCATACCCGCCTGCATGGACATTGTGACCACAAGGAGAAGGGGGACGAGGTAGGATGATTTAAAATTGGAAAATGCCCATCCTATAAGAACTGGGCTTATGCTGGTGAAGTATATCGGTGCCTTTAGTCCCTTTATAAAATCCCATACCTTCATTTTCCAAGGTTAATCAGTTAGACCCATAATTATATTTTCTGATTTATTCCTTAACGCAAATTTTCATCCATTATTTCCTGGACGAATGGAGATACCTATAGATCATGAAGATAAGTTTCTTTTCTCCCATTGAAGGCGAGCCCCACATAATCTGCTTCTTTAGAACTGTATATTTCCCGGAGCAGTTCCTTATGAGTGCCTCTCCCTTTGACATCATCCCATAATCTCCGGCCCTGGAAAGTTTCACTGCAAGTCTGCTTGTCTCCAGGACGTGGTGAGACCTCTCGTATTCTTCCTTATCTATGTACCCAAGTTCCTCTTTTTCCTTCAGCAGCATATCTATTGCATCATAGGTAGTCTCGACTATCGTCTGCCTATCCATCCAGTTAGTTTCATAGTTCAGGTAGTCTTCCCAAGTCCGACCCTTGTCAAGTGCGTCGTAATGTTCAAGCAATGTCCTGAACCTCAGTTTGTAGCCTTTAGAAGGTGTTTCAAATGACATTGATCCTGGGTCCAGGAACGGTGAGAGCGGAGATGTAAATATGAACAATCTTTCGTCATTCTTGTTTGACTCCATCAAATGCTTTGAGTATTTCACGTCATCCAGCACGTCTTCCCTTTTCTGGCCACTTAGGCCAACCATGAAGTACACGTCTATTTTCTTTCCTCCAAGGTCCATGAAATCAGAGACGAATTTTTCAAGCTCCCTGTTCTTGTAGGGCCTACCGTTGCGGAATCTTATATTATCGTTCGACGAGTCCGGCGATATTTCCATGGAAACATCGGATGTTGCCCGCATCAGCTTGTTAATTCTCTCCCTAGGATGCGGTACAAATACTTCCATCAGGAGGGGGACGTCCATCCCCTCTTTCTTTAGGTTGTCAAAGATGTAATCTATCTCCTTCTCCGACCTCATGAGAAGATCCCCAGCGACAAAAACGGGGATCTTAAGGTCGTCGTTTATCCTCATGATGTCATCAACGATTCTCTTGGAGGATCTGTAGATAGGTCCGTTCCTGTGGTAGAAGTTCTTGAATGCAAAGTAGGACCCCCCGCAGATGCCACAGGAGAACGCGCATCCATGAGTTGACAGTACCATTGCGACTGGTTCCTTCATCCAGTCGCAGTAAGGTAGATGTCCCGATATGTCCATGGTCTTGATGGAGCTCTTGATTATCTGTGAATAATCAAATTCCTGGTAGTCCATGTCTGGTGTGAAAGTAAATCCGTTATCCTTCACCTTCCCTTCCGATCTGTAAATCGTGTTTGGTATGTCTTCCATATTCTTTCCAGAGATCACCATTTCCATCGGTTTTTCGGTTGTGTCCCCCCTGATAACAAGGTCCACATCCTTGATTTTGGACATAATTTCAGTTGCGTAGTAGGTAGCAGAGAATCCGCCGAGCATGACCTTTATATCTGGCCTCTCCTCCTTTATTATGCGGGCAAGGCTCAGGGCACCGTGGACGTGAGGCAGCCAGTGAAGGTCGATGCCGATGTACTCAGTGTCGAGCTTCAGTATTTCCTCATTGAAGCTGTATCTCTTAGAGCTGAGCATCTTCAGCGCTATGTTATCTATCCTCGCCCTGTACCCTCTGGTGTTTAGGTAGGACAGCATGGCAAGAAAACCGATTGGGTACATCTCAAACACCCCTGTGCTGGGTACAAGCTCGGATATTGGTCCAGCGACGATATCCCTCTTCCTGAAGTCATATATGGAGGGGGGATGCATGAGGACAAGATCGAATCTCAACAATCCCTAATGGCTTTCTTGAATTTAACTGATTTGCGTGCATGAGGCTCGATATATTTCCAATCTGGGGGCGTTTGAGCTGATTTTTCCAGAAATTTTTCGTAACTGGCAAAGCTTTTCATTGTTCCGGGGCCTGGAAAAAAATTAATCTGTATATCTTATCATCAGGAGGTGATAAAGTGAGAGTTCTTGTTCTCGGAGGGGGCATGGTCGGTCAGGGAATAGCCTATGCACTGAAGAGTGAAAGTGATATTACTATAGCCGATTATAGCTCTGAGAAACTTCAACGACTTAAGAAAGATCTTGGAGTGGACGTACTGAAGGTAGATGCAGTCAAAGACCAGCTTGCGCCAGTCATGAAAGATTTTGATGTCGTTTCTGGAGCACTGCCTGGAAGGCTGGGAATGAAGGTCATACGGGAAGCCTGCAAGGCAGGAGTTGATCTTGTGGATAATAGCTTCATGGAGGAAGATTTCTATGCTCTAGAAAAGGATGCTCTGCAATCTGGCATAACAGTGGTACCTGATGCTGGCATAGCGCCGGGATTATCAAACGTGATTGTTGGAAGAATAGCAGCCGATTACCCCCAACTCGAAAACGTTGATATCAAGGTCGGTGGCCTGCCCGAGAAGGACATTCCACCAATAGGGTACAAGGTTCTCTTTTCTCCGATAGATACCCTGGATGAATTCACAAGGAAGGTGAAGATACTAAAGAATGGGAAGATCACCGAGACAGAACCTGGTGAAGGGCTGGAGTATTTCTTCGTCAATGGACTCGGTTCACTTGAGGCATTCTATACGAACGGTCTCAGGTCTCTGCTCAGGAACATCAAGGCTAGCAACATGGTGGAAAAGACCGTCAGATACAGAGGTCACATTGAGAAGATGAATTTCCTCAAGGATCTTGGGCTGCTGGATGAAACAACGACCGACGTTAACGGGGTGAAAGTTGTTCCAAAGGAGCTGCTTGCCTCCCTCTTCCTGAAAAATCTTAGCTTCCCAGATGTAAGGGACATCCTTTACATGGAGATCCGTGTCACGCCAGCAAGGGGGAAAGAGGAGATTGTTTATACGGTCTCTGACAAGGAGGACGAGAAGACTGGTTTCACGGCAATGACAAGGACCACCGGCTTCACAAATGCAGCTATAACCAGGCTGATGCTCAAGGGTGCAATCAAGGAAAAGGGAATAATCCCGCCTGAAATTGTAGGTATCAACGAGAACAACTTCAACGAAATAATCAGATTCTTGGAGAAAATGGGTGTAACAGTTTCAAGCAACAAGAACAGGATATGAAAGCCGTCTCCCTGCTGTCAGGAGGGAAGGATTCCTTCCTTAGCCTCCTCATAGCTTTATCGATAGGCATGGATGTTGAAAGGACCATTACTGTCAAGGCCGAACAAGACTCGTTCATGTTCCATTTCCCGAATGTGGAACTCGGGAGTAAGCTATCTGATATCATGGGGATAAGCAACTCCCTTATAGACGAATCCAGTTTTGAGGAAACATTATCAAAATTCCAAGGTTACTTCCTGGTAGCAGGTGCAGTGGAATCTGAGTTTCAAAAGACAAGGCTTGAGGGGATTTGCCAGGAATATGGACTAAAGACATTCTTTCCCCTGTGGAGGAAAGAACAGGAATCAATAATCCGTGACTTCATTTCCTCCGGCTCAAGGGCCATTTTCGTTTCAGTGGCAGCTGAAGGCCTGGGGGAGGATTTCCTTGGCACGTCAATAACCGAGGAATCCCTGGAGAAGCTGAAGGCCGTCAATAGGAAGTTTGGAATTTCAATCGTAGGGGAGGGAGGGGAATACGAAACCCTGGTTACCGGCTCGCCATTCGCATCAGAGAGCATTGAGATCATTGGATCGGAAATTATAGATAGAGGTATCCAGAAAAATCTTAAGATTACCAGTTACAGGATTGTCAGTCACTCACGAAATGGGATACACCGGACGGATCGCTGATTGAAATGGAAAATTTCAACCTGCCTTCAATTGCCTCGTTTATTCTTGATTCAATCTCATCTACCTTTGTCTTATCCTCAAAGAGGGGCATCAGCTGGAGGAACCTGTTCAGGAGGCCTTCAACATTAGTTATGAACGACTCGGCTAGCGGTCCAGGGAACAGTTCCAGTCCCAATTCAGGAATGATGACAGTCCCTCCGCTCCCTCTCACTATCTTTATCTCCAGGTCCTTCTTCCCCTTTATCTCGACCTTGTCCTCTTTAGGGAAATTGCCCTGGAATCCAAAGTCGTTGATCCTGTATCCGCAGCTCTTGCATCTCAAGTAATATACTACAACACTTCCGAAGTGTGGAACCTCTATCTCGGTTGTCCCCCGCTCCAAGTCCTTTGAGGAGCAAGCGGGACAGGTCAGATCTGATTCATCCATTCAATCAGTCGACCCCTGTAAATTCTCTGGACCTTCTTCACATCGCTGAGTTTCGAGCAACCGGTCAAAAGCATCGCGCTCTTCAGCTCAGTTTCCAGCTGTGAAATCAGTTTTGATACTTCCTTGTCGGACTGGAGGGCTGCCTTGAGGAATGTTGAAGCCAATCCCCCCAGCGTTGCTCCCATTGCGATACCCCTGAAAACGTCCAGGCCCGTTCTTACTCCTCCTGATGCTATGAGCGGCAGTTCAACATTTGCAAGTACAAGGCTGATAGGTGATGGAATCCCCCAGTTCCAGAAAGTTCTGCCAATTCGCTCCTTCACTGAATCCTCCCTGTTCCTGCTCCTTACCGATTCAACTGCTGCAAATGATGTTCCGGACCTACCACCCACGTCTATTGCAGCGACACCAAGCTGCTTGAATTCCAGAGCATCCTGCATGGAGAAGCCTGCCCCCGTCTCCTTCGGTATCACCTTGTATTTCTTCGATATCTCTCCCACCCTCCTCTTTATTCCCTTGGAGTTCCTGTCGCCTTCTGGCTGAGAAAGTTCCTGAACAAAGTTGAAATGAACAGCCAGAGCATTTGCTTTAACCAGACCAACTGCATAATCAATGTCTGAATCTGTCAACGCATCACGTTTCTGCCTTATGAGCTGAGGGGCACCGACATTTGCAATCCTGAATGGAACGTCATATTCAGCCACGATGGAGTAAGAGTCTCCTACCGCCCTGTTTTGGATTGCCGCTCTCTCAGAACCGACCCCCATAGCTATCCCTGATTCTGCAGCCCCCCTTGCGAGGTTCTCATTTATCTTCTTAGTGTCAGGGTGTCCACCGGTCATTGAAGATATCAAGATGGGAAGCTTCAGCTTCCTGCCGAGGAAGGTTGTCGAGGTATCAATCTCGTCGTAATCTACCTCAGGCATGGATTTCTGTATTATGTCGATATCGTCCCAGTAATTGTAATCGTGTGCGACATCCTGGGTGCTAATTATCTCAATGTGTTCCAGCTTTCTCTTCTCGACAGTCATATGATCACCGTGGACCTCGTCTCCCTTCCCTCCAGGAAATCCCTAATCCTGTTAGGTCTCTTTCCGTTTATTATTATCACTCTGCCTGTATAGAGTACTATTTTCTTAATTCTTTCCATCTTCCCTGCCATGGAACCGGTAGCATCTCTTTTAGTGTCTATCACCTCAATCTCGCTTGCCATGATCTTTGGGATAAATTTAGCCCTCTTGTTGATCTTTGGGTCGGAATCGTAAAGTCCGTCGACGTCAGTAACAAAGACAACTGACCTTGGCCTTAACCTCCTTGATAAATCCAGAGCTATCTCGTCCCCTGATATTATCCTGTATTTTCCCTTATGGATGATTATGTCTCCGTAAAGCACAGGGATGAACCCGTAGTCTACGAGTGTCTCAACTATCTTGAAATCAGGCCTACTCCCGTGGTAGACTGCGTGCGGTGGTACTGCCACTGCCCTAACACCCTTCTCGTTGAGCTTATCTATGATTGCGGAATCGAGGGTGAGAACATCACTCATAACCCTTGAGATCGGTCCCTCCCTCCCCCTAGAGGACCCAGGCTTTTCAAGGCCATGTCTGAGTGCGAGTATGTGGCCAAACGATCCCGCACCGTGGATCAGCACCATTTTCTCCTTGCTTTTAGAGAGAATATCACACAATTTCACTATAGTCTCTTCGTTGATCTTCCTGTAGCTGTCTTTTTCAGTTATGATGCTTCCACCGAGTTTTAAAACAATCACCATTTGCAATCCTGTCTGAATTAATAAAATCATGGAAGATTGTTTATTTGTGAAATAATTGTACGTCCATGCCTATGGACGTTTCAATCTTCAGATACGTCGATTCGATCCCTGAAAACAATATCAACTTTGCATCAAGTGCGATGAGGGGCATGAACCCGGATGGTCTCGGCGGGGCAGACATTGAGGAACAGATTGCGAAGCTTTATGGTGTGCAGAAGGAACAGGTGATCGTCACACCTTCCAACACATTCGGCTCGTTCTTCACGCTATATCACCTGAGGAATAAGATTTCGTCTATGGTAACAATCACCCCAGAATATCCAGCCTTTCATTATCAGGCAAACGAGATTGGAATCAAATCGTCTATGGACAACAGGATATCTGCAGACGGGCTGGACCTATCACCGTGGGACGTGGAAGAGAAGACAGCATATTTCATCAGCAACCCAAATAATCCAACTGGACTGGCATGGAGTGAGGAGAGCATAAAATCAATTGCACGTGAAACAGAGGGAAACGAGTCTTACCTCGTAATAGACGATACGTTCTCGTTCTTCAACGGATCATTCCCGAGGAAGATGGAAACGGGGAATACGATAATCCTGGGGTCTGTTTCAAAATTCTTTGGGGAATCCGGGATAAAGATGGGATGGATAGTAGCTGGAAGACAGATCATAGATGATATGAGGGAGCTCATGGGCCTCATGGTCCCGGTAATCTCCAACGCAGTAAAGCGAAGAGGCAGTTACCTTCTTAGCAACATAAACGTGTACAAGGAATACAACAGGAAGAAACTTGAAGATAACTCAAGGATATTATTCGAGAATCTTGACGAATATATCATCGGATTCAAGGGGAGCATCGTGAACGCAATATCTGTTGAGAGAGGGTCCACGAAATTCTCCTTATCGCTTATGTCTGAAGGAGTGTCAACAGTCCCTGGTTATTACTTCGGGAGTGATTCGCTTGTCAGGGTCGGCATTGGGGCGGAAGACGCTGAGAGGACTGAAAAAGGAGCGAAGGTAATAGCTAAGATGATCTCAGAATGGAAGAGATAAGAATGGATGCAGTTGGAATTCTCTATGGGGACATTCATCCTACACTCGTCAACTGTTCCGTCTCAGGAAAGCTCCGTCAGGGGGACTACGTAAAACTCAAGCATCACGAGGATGGATGGGTGCTCGGTAAGGTGGACGCAATTGAGGCAAAGACGAATTTGTCCATAGAGAAGTCATACCAGATAATGGAGGGAAACAATGTGGAGATACAGCAGACCATATCTGCACAGATAGTTGTGATAGGTTATCTGGATCACAAAGGAATTCTCCAGTATCCCAGGACGCCTTTTCTGGCAGGAACTCCAGTATACTTAGCTGACGATGATTTCATATCATCGACTCTTAACGTTGGAGTAGGGAAGAAGGGCCGTGCTTACATCGGACTGATTTACGGCCACAGCATTCCATTCTCCATAGACATAAATTCCATGGTACAGAAGCACATCTCTGTAATGGCCAAGACTGGAGGGGGTAAGAGTTATCTTACAGGCGTCATAATAGAGGAGCTCATTAAGAATGACGTTACCGTAGTTGTCATAGACCCTCATGGGGAATACGGGTCTATGAAGAACAAGGCGTCGGATTCAGAGGAAATGAAAAGATTCTCGATCCATCCTGCTTCGTACGGTAGCAGGATAGTAACTTATTCTCCAGACCATGGCGACGAAAAACTCACGTTCACCCTGTCTCAGATAAACGTCAAGGAGCTCGTCAGCATAATGAATCTTTCTGATCCCAAATCATATGTCCTGCCACTGAGGAAGGCGATTGATGCAATAAGGTTGTCAAGCAGGGATTATGATTTCGATGATGTCATAAAGGAACTTAAGAGGCAGGACGATTCGTCCCTATCCCAGACTCTCGAGAAGGAGCTGATGTACCTCAAATCGTTGAACGTCCTTGGAAAGAGGGGGCTCAGGGTGGACGAACTCGTGTCAAAGGGGAAGGTATCGATAATTGAAATGAAAGGTCTTCCGCCTGACATGCAGGAACTGATAGTGCAGAGGCTCCTTTACGCTTTATTCGAGGCGAGGAAGAAGGAACGAATACCTCCGCTCCTAGTTGTTGTGGAAGAGGCACACAATTTTGCACCCCAGCAGGGAAAGGCATTCTCGTCAAAGATCATGAGAACAGTTGCTTCCGAAGGCAGGAAGTTCGGTTTTGGGTTGCTGGTGGTATCACAGAGGCCTGCGAAAGTGGATAAGAACGTACTGTCCCAATGCGGCACGCAACTGATACTGAAGGTTACCAATCCTAACGACCTTAAGGCAATAGGAAACTCAGTAGAAGGTCTTACGAACTCTTCACTTGATGAAATCCAGCGGCTTCCAGTTGGAACTTCCTTGGTTGCTTCGCCAGAGCTTCCAATTCCTCTTTTCATAGAAGTAAGGCCTAGGGAAACTGATGATGGCGGGAAGAACGTGAGGGTTGTAAGATGACCATACAGGAGCGGTGCAAGAGATATATGGAAATGACAAAGGAGGCCCTAGAATTCGTGAAAATATCCCCTTCAAAGGAGAGCTTCCTGAGCAAGGCTGCCAGCGACTTCATTGATATGTGCAACAACTACCTGAACGACGCAAGCTACTTCTACGAAAAGGGAGATTTTGAGAACTCGCTTGCTGCCAGCTCTTATGCATACGCCTGGCTTGATGCCGGTGTAAGGCTCGGAATACTGAATGCAACCGGCGATTACAAGAGATTTACGCAGTATTCTTAACGGTACGTGCTGTAATCGTAGATCAGGTCTATGAGTCGCTTGCTTGTGCTCTCATCGATTATCCCTTCATTCTTCTTTACCAAAACATAATCTCGAGCTTCTAGGACTCCGTTCTTGGCTGCCTTTGCATAAACAGAGCCTATTACGCCCCCCCTGACACTCTCAGGGAGATCCTTCAAACACTTTCCCAAAAGAAACCTGAACTCCTCGTTTTTCCTCATGTTGAGTTTTCTCAACTTCCTCTTCGTCTCAATTCCATTTGCTGTCGTAGGGGTTCGATTTACCTCCATCTGTAACTTTGAATCAATACGTAACATTTAAATATTTCTATGTACGCAACGAATTTGATTCTCCTACGAATGCTGAAAAGCCTTATTCCAACTACTTCATGAAAAATAGCAGGGGGTGTCGAAGTTAATTTTGTGCATATATACCGGCAAATAATTTATTGTAAGTTACCTTAGGCATTCGTGGCTGATGGAGCAAGCAAGAGGCATATCTTCTATTCCAGCGGAGCTGCAAGTGCTTTTTCTGCAATTACCGGCCTAGAAGCCCAAGGGGTCAAAGAGCTGATAAAGGAGATATCTTCATCAGTAAAGGTAAACGTAATCACTGAGGAAGAGAGCCTGGTCGCACTCCTCAAGTCTGGTGCCTCTGTAGATGACCTTCTTACTATGAAGTCAATCCAGAATTTCCTGAAGATTCTGGGGGAGACTTCTAAGGTACACAAACTTGTTGCCGGGGACAGCTCGGAGAAGAAGATCGAGAGGTACAGCGAGATTACCCTTAGTTATTATAAACTCATTTCGGAAATGGGGAAGAGCGAGGCAGAGGATTTCTGTGAGTTCATCACTCTATTCCCTCTTAATCATAACCTTTCTGCCAATTATGTGAGTCACATACCTCCATTCCTTGCACCATACCACAAGATATTCACTAATCGCTACGAGGTGAAGAAGAAAAAACCGAAAATATCCAAGAAGAGATTTCCAGATTACTATTCAGAGACAAGATGGGTTGTCAGGGACATACTAAGAAGGGAGGGCCTGAAAGTCATAATTGTTCCGGATGATCTGTTCGCCGTTAATGTGGCTAAGGAGCTTGAAATGTACGGTGTAAGTCCAACTGTGGCCTCCCCAGTTCCAGAAATCATCCTCAACGATTCTCCGTATAATTTTGTCATTTCCCTGCTTAGGGCTATCGACGATGACTTCTCCTTTGAAACAATGATCCCACTCTTCCTGAACCCCTTCTCCGGCATAGACAAAGGCAAGATGTATAGCATCAAGAAACAGTGTTATGAGAAGAACATTACGAAGGGAATCAACGACTGGAAGACGCTATTCGAAGAACTCAGGATAAGTAGCGGAATCCTTGGGGACCTGGACGCTCTATCAAGGGAAATTGACCAAGAGGGCGGCATTAGGGCATTGATCGTGTTATGCGACAAATACCTAGGGGAAAGAAATTATCCGAACAAGATTCTTAATGTTCTTGCCTCCTCTTTTGATGACTATGCGAATGATACCAGGGGGATAATTAATGATCTCGAATCTATGAAATATCTCCCACGGGTGAGCATAGTTGGAGGAACAGAAGTTCTGATAGGGAGGCCCTTGGATTTTCTTGGATTAGAGATAGACAATCTCTACCTTGCCGGCCTTGACGCTGCTTCATCACTCCGTTCCTTTTCAGAGGAATCTCGCGACTTCATCTCGAAACTGGGACTGGAGGATGCATATGAAAAGATGGTCGAGAGCGCATATAGGGCATTATTGGATCAATCGGAGTCAGTCACTATGACCTATTCGTCAACAGATGAAAAGCTGTCATATACAGAGTCCATACCTTTCTATGACGAAATCCAGGTTCAGGAGGAATACGTGCAGAGGGACTCGGTATTCATACCTGAGGATCCTGTCACTGATTGGGAGTTTGGTTCAGGGGTTATGCTGAAGAACAAGTATGCCCTTGAGAAATCTATCATAGATGCCAGACTCCAGAAACCAATTTATCCCACATTCGTCGAAAATTATGCAGGCTGCCATTTCAAGGGATTCGTGAATGGACTTCTGGGAGTGGACGAGGTTGACCCACCTAGGGAATTCCTGGACCCTAGAACAACAGGGTCAATGACCCACAGGATACTTGAAAGGTTTTATTCAACCGATATTTCGCCTGCGGATTTCGGGAAACTTGCAGATTCGTACGTGAAGGGAGAAATCAGCAGGGAGAAATTTGAGTCAAGGATCGAGGCACTGAAGTTTTACAGGGACAAATACATAGCTAATGGCAAACTGGCTAAATTTTTCATCATGGATGTAAATCATGCACTTGAACTCGGAAGGAAGACTATACAGAAGGAGTTCCATTTTCCAACCAGTGACCAGCAGGTCTTCTATGAAGTAGGGGGGAACAAGATAAGGATAGGGGGGTATGTTGACAGGGTTGACGAAGAGGGGGACGCACTTTGCATAATAGACTACAAGAGTTCGCTCTACGGATATCCAAAGAATGATCTATGTGATGAAAGGCACGGGAAGGTTCAGCTCTTCTTCTATAAACTCGGCGTTGAGAGTATATTGAGAAAGAAGGTCAGGGCTGCAGCATACGTTTCGTTCAGGGACATAAATGAAGGGTTCAATACCGCAGGCTTCTTCAATGCGATACCAAACGAGGAAGCCCAGCTCAGGAAGTGCAGGGAGATTGTGGACCCCGTGTTGGAGAGTTTCCTGAGCGGGGATGTTGATCCAGTTGTGAAGGAGGGGGATAGTCTCTGGAAATGTGAAAATGAACTTTTCTGCCCTCTTCTGAGCGTCTGCAGAGTCCAGGAAAGGAGGTGGTAAGGTGAGCGGAGATTTCGTAACTGCAGTTCCTGGATCCGGCAAGACTGAAACACTAATAAACAAATGTTATGAGCTAATGCAGGAACAAGGCCCAGAAAACGTCGTAGCTATCACGTTCACGGAGAGAGCATCAGAAGAGCTCATAGAGAGGTTGAAGAAGAAGGCCCTCAAGGACGGGCAAATTGACCTGATAAGGCAACTGCCCACTTCGAACGTAGGAACAATACACAGTTTCTGTTCAAAGATAGTAAGGAAATATGGGATGGAAATAGGGATACCCTGGTATTTCCGTGTCATGGATGACTTAGAATCATACAATCTATTGGAGAAGAGTGTAAGGAATTTTATCATAAGGACAAGAAATGAGAGGAAAATAACAGAAGAAGGGTTGATCTTGAACAGGATCCTTGAGGAGTTCGGGACAGACATAGAGCAGGTCATAAAGGACAGCTCTGGAATAATGGAGACTTCAAAAGGATATCTGGATTACATGATATTTACCAACAACTCTTTCTTCACAAATTATTCAAAAGAAGCTTATGACGATCAGGTGATGAAGGAGGTATCATCGAGATTGCGGATATCAATGCTTCCGGACCTACTGTCCCTGCTGTCCTTCTTTGTAATTGAATACCAGAATGTCAAACAGAGGTCAAGGCTGATGGATTTCGACGACCTACTCCTGTACACCCTTAGGATAATGGATTCAAAGGGTGAGGAGATAGCAGGAAAGTTCAGGTACATTCTTGTGGACGAATTCCAGGACACTGACGAGCTACAGATTGCAATCTTTGAGAAATTCCTGGAGCACGGGGCTTCATTTTTCGTAGTAGGTGACCTCAACCAAAGCATCTACTCGTTCAGGGGGGCTCATCCCGGTGCACAAAGAAGATTCTCTGATCGGATTTCCAACCAGATATATTTGAAGGTCAATAGGAGGAGCGGAAGGAACCTGATCGCATTTTTCAACCGTTTCTTTCCGCACATAATGGAGTATGAGGAGATGGATGGCGTCTCCGATCACGATGGAGGCGCATTCTGTTATATTGAAGAAGATAAGATTCAAGCAGTTGCCGAAATAATAAAGAAAAAAGTCAGGGAAGGGGAGTTGCCTGGAAGGATTGCGGTCCTTAGCAGGACTTCAACAGATTTCTTCAACCTGAAAAGGTACCTGAATAAGCAAGGCATAGATTGTGTCCTGGTATCAGGCGAATCAATCCTGAAGTCGCAGGAGGGACTAGATATCAGGTCGCTCATTCGTTACCTTGCTGATCCAGGTGATCAGGTTGCTCAGGTATCCCTCCTGTTCTCCCCTTTGTTTCAAATGAATGCTTCTGAAGTCGCCATTTCCAAGGATAGCCTTGGGGAGATTCTGGAAGGTAAACTTGGAAAGTACAGAGAGGAACTGAAGCACGAAAGGCTAGATTTCATCCTGAACAAGATATTGCTAAATGAGGGGTACATATCCGCATTACTCGGTTCACCAGAAGGTGTGGAACGAACGAGCAGGCTTAGCAGGATCATGGAATTGGTATCCTCCCACATCACGGAGTACGGGGGCGATCCCTACCTAGTCTCAGAGTGGCTGCAGAACGCTGGTGAAAGTAAGGAAAGCGGGCCAGTTGAAGATCTGCTTGAGGACCTGTCGCGCGTAAAAATAATGACTATTCATCAGTCGAAAGGACTGGAGTTCAATACGGTGATAATTTATGACTTGAGGCCTGGGCTGGACAGGGAGAAATACTATTCGGACGAGTACTCGGGAATAGTGGCTAAAAGGGACAAGGATTTCATAAATTCACCAAGCAGGAAGATCATTGGGAAGAGCGAGAAACACAATTTCTCCTTAAATGAGGAATCAAGGATATTGTATGTTGCGTTTACGAGGGCCAAGAGTGAACTGCACGTTATACTCTCTGAGAAGGAACTGAAAGATGAAAAGGCTGCAAGGAAAGCAGACGATTTGGTGAGCCTCTTTCAGAGGACTCTGGGGCTGTGGAGGGAAAGCGGAACAAAGGAGCGAAACGAAGCCATAGAACGAATGTCGATAAACCCTTCCAAGGTAGCTGTAACAGACCCTATAGAGCGAAAGAGGCTCGAACAGAATCCTGCGGGTATAAGGAGGCTGGAAGGGAGGGTGATCAATCTTCAGCGAGACGATGACAATGAAAAGGCAATCAAGCAATTCCTGAAGGAAAAGGGAGACAGGATCAAGGAATTCAGGATATATTCAATGGGTTCTAGGATCACTATTTCAGATCAGGGCATAAAGATCTACGAGGACAGACCCGTACCCAATAACTATTTCGTAAGTGATGGAAAGATTAGCTACGTCCTTTAGATTGCCTTAAGTGGCCCGGAGTTCACATCGAGTTTGCTTACGTACCATGGATATATTCATTGTTCTGTAAATTAGGAAGAAGCCGACACTTCTTTGAGAGATATTTTATATTTTTATAGGATTAGGCTTAGCTCCGGTGGTGTAGACCGGCCAAGCATATGGGGCTCTCAATCCCACGACCCGGGTCCAAATCCCGGCCGGAGCATATTGGAAATAGACAATTATCATTCAATATCAATTTCCATCGTCAAGCTCCAGCCGTTGAAAGCATCAATACTACTTGCTCCTCGAATATCGTTGTTTCGTAGGTTATAGCTGGTCCATAGAATTGCATTATGAGTAAGTAATTCTTGTCTTGTGCAAAATAGACGTTAATTGGCGTGGATGAGATATTCCCTTTCCAGAGTGCATAATGGAAACCATAAAAGTAACCAGTCGAAACCTCTGTTGTACCTACGTATAGGGAAGTTTCAAGCGTCGAGTATGACGAACTTGCCTGGGACGTACTATTCATCTCCATTATCAGTGTGGAGACTGCAATGATGGATGAGGCGTTGATGGATTTGTTGGTCTGTAGAGGAAAATAGATCCAGGCTTCTGCATAGAGCAATCCTCTTGAAGAGAATTTTGGAGGCAGCGAAAATGATAGATTTGATGTGTAATTGGTTCCTAAGAACTGCATCCCGTAAGTCCTTGTAAAGTCGGAAGTTGGTAGGAATGCGAAGGAAGGCTGCAATCCTCCTTGATAGGGGGAAAATGTGTAATAATAATGGACAACGACAATTACACCTACCGAAGTCAAGACGACTAAGATTGCAATAACCGTCGCTAACTTAAGGCGATAGCCTTTGGGTGGCTGGGATGGCAGCTGCGGGTCTATTTGATAACGTGAATGGGAGGAGGGCACGGATTTTTATAAGAAATGAATTTAAAAGACTTTCCAAGCAAACCGAAATAATTCCTCTTTCCAACAATCAAGTGTGCACAATTGGAATTTGATTGATATGCCCATATTGCACGCCAGTAATTTCAGCTTCTATCTCCGATATATTAGCCAATTGGTTGCTTAATAAAGATTGATTTTTTGCGGCGCCAACCTCTCTGTGCCATATTCACACATCTTAAGTAACTGAACATGTAACGGGTGTTCTAGATTACTAGACAAAAGAGATCAGTGCATAAGGACTCATCCAATGTCGATAGGAAATGAATAAATCTACAGACCTGACGGTATCAATATTTGGAGAATCATTATTCTCCAACTGAATCGATACCTTCCGTTCGGTTTAGAAGAAACTCTTCTTTATAGCGCTTTCAACCTTTTTTGCGACGTCAGGTGGTATCTCGTTCATATTGTGAGCAGTCTTGGCGTGATTGACTATCAGTGGCATCAACTCTTCTTTAGTTGATGCTTTAGTCTCGAAGCCACAATCCATGCCAATGTCTGCACACTTAAAACTGTACTTTGCCATATAAATACAACTTAATTTCTAATAAATACATTCCGATTGGGGAAATGGTAACTATTTTCAGGGAATGCTTCTAAATACTTTTTAATGAGTTGCCCATATCAATCTGATGGAAAGACCCTCTTGGGATGAATACTTCATGAGAATGGCATTCATGGCAGCCACTAGGTCTAATTGTGTTAGGAGGAAAGTGGGAGCTGTCATCGTTAAGGAGAAAAGGATAATGGCAACTGGATACAACGGTCCACCCAGGGGTGCACTCCACTGCGATGAGGTGGGGTGCCTAAGGGATAAGCTCAACGTCCCATCGGGAGAAAGGAGGGAACTTTGCAGAGGGTTGCACGCTGAGCAGAATGCAATCATCCAGGCCGCATACAATGGAACGGCAATCAATGGAAGCATAATATACGTGACCACCCACCCTTGTTCTGATTGTACCAAGATGATCATCAATTCTGGGATTAAGGAGATAATATTCTCTGAAGGGTATCCAGATGAGCTATCTGAGCTCATGCTCATAGAGAGTAGTATAGAGACACGCCAATACGATGTATCTCAAGATTTCAAGAATCTACTATTCGGGTCAAGCGTTGAACTCATCCACAAAATTGAGGATTAGATAGACTGCCATACATATCTTCAAACGACGGGAATGCAAAGTCCTAGAAGATTGAATCTAGAAAGTGTCCAGCTTATCCTTAATTTCCTGATACTTGTCCTCGATCCTCTTAATCTGTTCCTGACTTAGTCTCCATCCGTTTGACTGGAGGTTGATTGTTGCCTGATCCCTATTTTTGGCACCCGGGATCGGTATAACATTATCCCTTGATATTAGCCAGTTAAGCGCGAGCTGCACCACAGAATGTCCTGTCTCCAGTGATATGTCCTTTAGCACCGAGAGGAATGAGGCTATCATTCTGATGTTCGGTTCAGTGAAGAGTTTATTGTTCTTTCTAACGTCGCTCGCCTCGAGGTTTGCGTGGTCATACTTGAAGGTTAAGAGTCCTTGGGCTAGCGGTGAATAGGCAATTACGCTTATCTTCTCCTTTGTTAGGTAGGGGAGCATTTCCTCCTCAATCTCTCTCTGCAGGATGTTATACCTTACCTGGTTTGACACTATGTCCATGTTTGAAAGGTATGACCTGGCCTCCTCTATCTGGCAAACACTGAAGTTGGAAAGTCCTATGTACCTAATCTTCCCATTGTTTGCCATTCTTTCAAGAGTTTTCATAGTTTCCTTTAGGGAAGTGTAGATGTCTGGCCAGTGCAGTTGATAGAGATCAATGTAATTCGTGTTGAGCCTCTTAAGGCTTCCCTCGAGTGCTCTCTCAAGGTATTCTGGCTTCAGATGATTGCCCGAAGCCTTCGTCGCGATAACTATGTCGTCCCTGTTATCTTTAATGACTTCTCCTATGACTGATTCAGAATGGCCATCTCCATAAACTTCAGCTGTATCGATGAAATTCAGACCCATCTCAATAGAGGTCAAAATTGCGCTTTTTACATCAGAATCTACGATTTTGCCCCATCCCTTGGCTCCGGCTTGCCAGGCCCCGAGGCCGATTACAGATACCTTTAGGTCAGATTTCCCTAGATTCCTATACTCCATGCTTCGACATAATAGGGTTTATAATTAATTTTCGTTTACGGTGTTAAATCGTAAATGAAGGTCATTAAAAACTCCGTGATCCTATCGCAGGATTACATCCCCGAATCTGTAATAGGCAGGGAAGAGAAGCTGAATGAACTTGGGGAACTAATAAGCGGAAGTGATGTATCGTCTACATTTGTAGTCCGTGGGAACCCCGGGACGGGAAAGACTCTTATTGGGAAAACATTGCTCAAGCGGCTGAAAGGCTTCAGGGGAGCTTACGTGAACTGCTACATCAACCAGACCGACAGGTCTATCATATCCACAATCTTGGATAATCCTAACATAAGGCTTCCAGAAATAGGAAATACCAGGGCGGAATCACTTGCCAGCATTCTTTTCAAGGAACTAAAAGGACGAAACAATCTTGTGGTACTTGACGAATCACAGTCTTTAAAGAAAGCTCACGGCCAGATAGTTTATCTTTTGTCCAGGAGCAGGGAACTTGGAGGTCCAGAAATAAAGCTTGTTCTCCTATCTATGGAGGAACCAGAAATGTACCTGGATAGAAGTACCCTTTCAGGTATAGGGAAATACAACAGGATATCTCTCAAGGAATATGATGCCAATGACCTTTTCAAAATAATATCATCTAGGGCAGCTCTTGGACTATACGAAGGTGCATATACGAATGGGGCTATTTCAAGGATATCAGAGCTTGCAGAGGAAAGCGGAAGTGCAAGGGTCGCGATAGAACTTCTGAGAAATTCCGCTTTGTATGCTGAAACGAGGAATGTATTTCTGGATGAGGAAGCGGTTCTCCAGGCATACAGGGACTTTTCACCACCTCTTGAAGATAGTTCCCTAATAAATCTGGAGGAGGATGAAATTCTGCTATTGAGGTCCCTACTAGAATCCGTAAGTACTGAGAACAGATTCAAGACATCCAGCATCAAGGATCTGGACAGGAATATCTCTGACTCCAAGATGTACAAGTTTCTGAAAACAATAGAGGTTTCTGGATTGGTGAAGAAGAGCAGAATCGGAAAAGGTTATTCTGGGGGGGTCGAGAACGAATACGTTCTGAGGGTTCCACCAAAGGTTCTTCTAAGTAAACTTAGTTTAATGGAAAAGGCTAGGAAGTTGCCGGAAAGCTGACATTGAAAATGGGCCTGGTTATACGTTAAAATGTAAAAAAGCTTATATAGTGTCATATTAATGTCATTAATATGTCAGACAATTTTAAGGTTCTTGGTGTAGGAGGCGCAGGCGTCAATGTTGTTAGGGCTCTCGGCTATGAGAATTCACTGTACATAGACTCTAATAGTTTCGGTAGTATGGAAAGGGTAGTTGATTTTGTCAATTCCCAGGTAAAGGGAACAAAGGTAGTTGTTGTTTCTTCACCTGCAGGTCAGTTCTCATCTTCGGTTCTTAAGCCGGTCTGCAGCGCGTTGAATTCGAATGGAAACAAGGTTTTTTTCATCGGTATCATGCCATTTCATAGTGAATCCCCCGAGAGAAAGGTTAGGGGGGATATGCTCATGAGGGAACTGAAGAGGTCAGTCGAAATAACTTCAGTTGTCGAAAACGAGAATTTTGCATCTTCCATGAAGGAATACCCATGGACCAACGTTCTAGCAAAGATAAATGAGCACATAGATAGTCTTGTTAAAAGCATAGTCTCGGAAAATGTAAAGTCACTAGCGGGTGAGAATTCCAGCATTTCAAAGCAGGTCGAACAGTCCGGGTTTCAGAGTAGTGTCAGCATTTCACTGAATTGATGATCCAATGACTTCCGAATAAAATCAACTAATGAATAAGGATTAGGAATTGGGAGACATGTTTAAGTCAAAATCTGAATTCACCTTCACAAATGGAGAAAAGTCATGAAGTATTGGGCAACACTCCCCTGATAATTGCAAAGAATCTAGGGAAGGCGTTAGGGATCGACAGGTTATACCTGAAATATGAAGGTTCTAATCCCACAGGCACGCAGAAGGACAGGGTTGCCTCAGTGCACGTTCAAAAAGCGCTTGAGTATGGTTACAACACCGTTGTGGTCGGAAGCTGCGGAAATTACGGAGCAGCGATTGCGTACTACGCTTCGCTGCATCATCTGAAATCCCTAATTTACATTCCCAGACAGTTTCATTCGCCTAGGCTCGAGGAGATACAGTACAAGTATGGAGCGAGACTGATGCTTGTTGATGGGATGTACGAAGACTCAGTAGAGGCAAGCAAGAGGGACGCAAGCGAGAACAACTGGTTTGATGCAAATGCAGGCGCCCATCCTGAGCTAGGTCTGGAGGCTTACGCCCCGATTGCACAGGAATTGTTCCAGGTTATAGGGGAAGTGCCAGATACCGTATCTGTGCCAGTTGGCAATGGAACTACACTTGCCGGCATATACCATGGATTCGAAAAAATGAAGATATCTGGCTTCTTGAAGAAAGTACCTAAGATCATAGCGGCCAGCACAGATGGAGGTAACCCGGTAATTTCAAGCTTCAAGGGACGACTCGCAAAAATAGTTGACTTCCCGAGAGATAAAATTAGGGAAACTGAACTCAACGAGCCACTTGTCAACTACCATTCATACGACGGTGACCTTGCATATGAAGCTGTCCTCAAATCAGGAGGATACGCAGAATATGTAACTGACGAAGAGTTGCTAGCTTTCAAGAAGCTTGTGAAGGATAGGGAAAATATTGATGCTATTCCAGCAGCGGTTGCCTCTGTGGTTGGCACGTACCACGTGGTGGGTAGGAAGAACGATAAGGGCATCCACGTAGCTGTGCTGACCGGTTGAGTTGCTGAAAGTGGCATTCATGTCTTCCGAGGGTCTTTGTGCCTGCAGCCGATGGCACCCATAAGGATCCTGTATTCATAAGGTGTCAGGATGGCCCTTGAAATGACACGCCTGAAGAGAAGAGTTGTCTTGTTAATCCTGTGACTGGGATAGTTATTTTCGATGAGAGATTCCCTGAACTTCTCAATCAGCCTGTCGTTATCCCTTCTTGTTACAGTTTCAACTTTCTTAGATTTTTTCCCACCAAATAATTCATAGAATAGAATCGCAGCGGCGCTTGACACGTTGAGTATCGGATACTCTTCATCAGCCGGAATATGGACAAAGAAGTCGCACATTGCAAGTTCACTGTTCGTCAATCCAATATCCTCCCTTCCAAGTATGATCCCTACCTTTCCACCAATCTTTCTGGACTGGTTCACAAACTCTTCAGGGTCCATGTAGTTCCTTAGCACCTCCCTCGGCGAATCGCTCTTTACTCCAGAGGTACCGACAATAAATTCAAGCCCTTCGATGGCATCCTCCAGTTTTTCTACCATTTTACATTTCGAAAGTATTTCACTTCCCTTCATTGAGCGAAAGAAGTCCTCACTGGGAACCCTGGTGGTGTTGACAACAGTCAGGTCCCTCAGTCCAAAATTCTTCATCAGCCTCGCAATTGCTCCGAGGTTTCCCGGGTTCTTAGGCTCAACAACTATGATTCTAACTGACTGCACAATCTTAATTTTGAACGTAAATAAACCTTTTTACTAACGAATATCTTCACTGGCAATGGACGGGGAGAAATACCTATTTTCCCTCTCAAGATTTGGAATAAAGCTTGGGCTAGGCCCAACGCTAGATTTTGCAAAGCAATTGGGGGACCCGCACAAGAGTTTCAAAAGCATCCACGTTGCAGGGTCGAACGGGAAGGGATCTACGGCCACGTTCATATACAGGATACTGAGAAGGAAATATCAGGCAGGCCTCTACACATCTCCTCATCTCAGAAGATTTTCGGAAAGAATCTTAGTGAACGACGAGGAAATTCCGACAAAGTTTGTGAACGAGTTTGTTGGAAAGCACAACTCAAAAATTGAATACCATGGGATGGAGACACAGCTCACGTTCTTCGAATATACGACCAACATGGCTTTTGACTTCTTCAGGAGCAAGGGGGTACAATTTGCATCAGTGGAAGTAGGGCTTGGAGGAAGACTCGATTCAACCAACATAATAGATCCTGAAGTTTCTGTTATTACCAGTCTCTCTCTCGAGCACGCCGACAAGCTTGGTGGGAGTATTGAGTATATTGCGAAGGAGAAGGGGGGCATCATAAAGAGGAGTAAACCTGTAATTCTAGGTAAGGTTCCTGAGACTGCAAGGCAGGTCATCCTGGACATTGCAAAGCATTCTAGGTCCCCCGTAAAGGAGATCGTGGACTATAACGCAAGGAACATTGACCTTTCTTTAGATGGAACCAGCTTCAGCATTAAAACTGATTTGGACAGCTACAATGTGAAACTGAAGGCCCTCGGAGACTATCAGGTGAATAATTCGATTGCTGCCATACTCGCTTCAGAATCGCTGGAGGCTCCCATGAATAGCCAGGATATTCTGGATGGGCTTCAGGAGAGGCAGATACCAGGTCGATTTGAGATAAGAAGGAGAAATCCACTCATGATTCTAGATGGTGCCCACAATTCAGAGGCCACGAGAGTCTTAAGCTCGAACATAAAGAAATACGCAATAAAAGACCCGTTGATTGTCATGGGGGTGCTTAGAGACAAGAACAGTTACAACATCCTCCAGAATTTGGCTGAGGTCTCAGATAGCGTGTTACTGACTGAGCCAAACGAACCAGAGAGGAAGAAGAGAGTGGAAGACCTGAAAAGGGAAGCACGTCTTTTCTTCAAGGAGGTAGAAATTGAAAACGTACCGAAAAAAGCGCTAGATTCAGCAATCACGTCTGGTAGAAACGTTGTCATAACCGGCTCATTGTACCTGGTTGGTGAAGCGGAAATGTTGTTGGATGAGAGGGAAAAATCGGAAAGGGTTCCAGTGGAAATAGAGGGATTGCAAAAACCCACAGAGTTAATCGAATAGAAAATGTATCTCTAATTCTCCAGTCGAAATGTAGGGGAGCGCATGTGACGTGACGTATTTATCGATTTTGGTAAAAGACTTGATAAGAAACCGTTTTAATAAGGTACCTTCTCTCTTACCATAACATGGAAAATTCATCTAAAAATTTATTTGAAAAATTCTCTCACTCTTCACTGATAGTAAAGGGGCAGAGGCAGGCTCTTGAGCCAGGGTTCGTTCCTGACAGGCTTCCTCACAGGGAAAAGGAAGCGGAGCAACTTGCTGAAATCCTTTCTCCTTCCCTGAAGAATTTCAAACCTTCGAACGTTATAATCTTCGGCAAGCCAGGCGTGGGGAAGACAAGCGTTGTAAAATTCGTTGAGAGTGAAATTACAAAAATTATCCAGTCAAGACTTGACGCCAAGATAAAGCTCATTGACATTAACTGCGGAGTTGTTGACAATCCTTACGGCATACTTCTTGCAGTAGGGGATGGGCTGCTCGAATCATGGGAAGAGAAGCTGCCATTTACTGGATGGCCGTTGGACAAGCTATATTCTACCGTTCTCGACAAGATCAAAAACTTCGGTGGAATAGCTATAGTAGTTCTCGACGAGATTGATAAACTGGTAAAGAAGAATGGTGATTCGGTACTCTACCAGCTTCTGAGAATAAATGAAATCACAAATGAAGGAAGGGTCTGCATACTCGGCATCAGCAATGATCTCAGGTTTACAGAGTATCTCGATCCCAGGGTCAAGAGCCGTCTGGTCGAGGAGACGATGGTATACAATCCATACAACGCTTCTCAGATTTACGACATCTTGCGTGATCGGTCCCTCTATGCCGGAATAGGCGACTCGATAGACGAGTCTGCAATGAGAACATGCGCTGCACTTGCTGCCCAGGAACACGGGGATGCAAGAAGAGCAATAGACATGCTCAGGATAGCAGTTGAACTCACTGAGAAAGGTAACCAGAACAGGATTATTGATGACACTGTATATGAAGCAAAGAAGAAACTTGAAAGGGACGTGGTAGTTGAGACGGTTTCATCACTGCCTCTCCACAGCAAGCTAGTCCTTTTTGCGATTTCGCTGATAGACGAAATCAAAAACGGGGGAAGCTCAACAATGGGAGAATTCTACGAACTATATGAGAAGGTTTCAGACAGGATGGGCGTAGGGAGCTTAACCCAGAGAAGGGTCGCAGACATCATAGGGGAAATGACAAATCTCGGGCTTATAGATTCAAAGGTACAGAGCTTCGGAAGGTATGGAAGGACAACAACTGTTTCACTAAATTACAGTTCAACGAAGATAAAGGAGATATTACTTGCGGATGAAATTCTAGGTCAGCTCAAGGATGTCAAGCCAGCGCAAAAATCGCTACCTGTTTCGTAAACATATATATCTCCATGATTATCGGGTATTGTGAAGGCGAAGGCAATACTCATTATAGGAATGCCCGGTTCTGGCAAGGACGAATTTGCGATGGTTGCCAGGGAGATGGGGATAGAGGTAGTAAATATGGGAGACATTGTGAGGAAGTACACCAGCAGCATTGGTGTTAGCATTTCTATGAGCGGAGAGATTGCCTCCAAGGAAAGAAAGGACCATGGAATGGACATATGGGCGAAGAGAACGATAGAGCAGATTAAGAGCGCTTTCGTCGTGGTAGAGGGAGTCAGGAACGTGGAGGAGGTAGTGAGGTTCAGGAAGGACATGAAAGTCGGGCTCGTTGTAGGCATATCCTCAGGCAGGGAAAAGAGATTCAGCCGTCTCCTTAAGAGGGGAAGGGAAGACGACCCGAGGAATATAGAGGAGTTTACGGTCAGGGAGAACAGGGAACTTTCCTGGGGAATCGGAGAGGTTCTAGCAACCGCAGATCGTTACATATGCAACGACGGGACAATAATGGAATTCAGGGAAAATGTAAGGGAATTTCTCAACGAGCACATAGTTCAAGAAAGTTCTTGAAGATGTCCCGACCGAATTCCGTGTGCTCCACTTCAGGATGGAATTGAAGTCCGTATCTCTGTAAATCTGTGTTGCCCATCGCCTGTACCTTGCATGTTGCTGAAGAAGCAAGAAGCGAGAATCCTTTGGGGATATCCTTTATTTCATCATTATGGCTTTCCCATGCCACAAACTTTTTAGGGA
Organism: Thermoplasmata archaeon; assembly: GCA_021816725.1. Lineage (GTDB taxonomy): Archaea > Thermoplasmatota > Thermoplasmata > Thermoplasmatales. The sequence goes on along the minus strand of JAKAXD010000001.1, from coordinate 472,239 downwards.
GTCCCCTCAGCAAGGAATCTTCTTTCACCATAGAAATTTCAACCTTGCCAAATTCCGGATGAATTGCAGGAGAAACTCTGGATCCATAATGCATGGCCATGAATTGGGCCCCGACGCAGATTCCAAGTATGGGGACATCCATCTTGTCAAGGAATTCTGCAGTGTTTCCAAGTTTGAAGCTCTCATAGGCTATTGATGGAGCTCCACCAGAAAGAACGATTCCATCCGCATCACGAAGTTCTCCCAGCGCGGATTCGTTGCTCTTAATCTCGCATTCAACATCCAAGTCCCTTAGAACCCTCCATTCTCTGTGTGTCCATTGCCCCCCGTTATCTATGACGTAGATTCTCACTTTAATTCACGCTTCATATCTTCTTGCTCATTAACATCTCTATGTAGCTGTTAATGTGATCAGCAAGCAGGGGGTTATCAGTGAACCCGCAGGCCGATAAGTCCGGTGCTGCGATCAGCGCCTTTGTGCCATCAGAAACCATGTCAGTCGCAATTAGAGAATTGTTTCTGAATACCCTCGTACCCTGCGGTACTCTTTGATTGTCTGGTGCCACGATCGAAACCGTAACATTCCTCGTTATGGCAGACTCTATTTCCTTCCCAAGTTCCTGTCTAAGTTCTCTGAGTTTGGGAGTAGATATCGATGCAGACCTCTCAGCGGAGTTGAGAACTTCTTTCATCTTTTCGAGAACCCTCTCCCTTCCGTAGATTGTGTAGATCAGTTGTGGCAGACCCTGTTGTGTGAGGAGCTCGCTCATTTCTGTAAGCTTATCAAAAAGAACGTCAAGGTTCTTTGAAAAATTCTTCCTTATCTCATAAACGTTCTTCGCCTTGAAGACCTTCGGTCTCCCTTCGAGCGAAGTGATGAAGCCTCTCTCCTCGAGCTTTTCGAGAACTTTGTATGTAGATGTTCTCGGGATTTTAGCAGTCATTGCTATTGTATCTGGTGTACTAGCACCCAATAATATCAAGGCTAAGAATCCCCTTAGCTCGTAATCTGTCATTGCGAAACTTTCGAAGTATTTCGATACTTCTTCAAGTTCCTTTTCAAAATCTTCCATGGGTAATAATAATAAAGGCTTTTATAACTTTTTTTACTACAATGTTAATGCAATGTTCTTTGTGTAACAGTGAGTCTGTTGCTTTTCTTAAGTACAATGGTAGCCATCTCTGCGAAAAGCATTTCACAAAATTCTTCCAGAAGAGGGTAAATCTTGAATTCAGGAATGAACTGAAAATTAGAAATCCCATTAGGATAGGCGTTGCTCTATCTGGTGGGAAAGATAGTTCGGTAGCACTCTTTGAAACGCATCGGATATTCGGTAAGAGGCCGGACGTGGACATCGTTGCAGTGACAATAGATGAAAGCATAAAATCGTACAGGCCCGAGACTATAAAGGCAGCACAGTCCCTGACTAGGAAGCTCGGGGTTGAGCACCGGATACTTAAAATTGAGGACAATTTCCACACTACAATGGACATTGTTTCTGAAGGGGGTAAACTGGCACCCTGCAGCTACTGCGGCGTATTCAGAAGGAAATTGATCAATAGCGCAGGTATAGATGATGACCTGGACTATATGGTTACGGGCCTCAACCTGGATGATACAGTGCAGTCGATGATGATGAACATTGCCAGGGGGGACATAACCAGGATGGGAAGAATGGGGCCCCACAACACAACCAAGGAAGGACTTGTTCCCAGATTGCAACCGTTAAGGAAGATATCCGAGAAGGAAGTTATGCTATACGCCATACTGCAGGGTATAGAATTCTCGCACGCCGTCTGCCCCTATGCAGATAGGGCAATCAGGAACGAATTCAGGGAATCAATTGACAAGTGGGAGGAGAGGTCGCCCGGTACAAAATATTCAATCCTCAACTCATTTGACAAGATTAAAGCACTTATGCCATCAGAACAAGAAGAAAAGATGGGGAAATGCAAGATCTGCGGATCGCCCACCCCGGGAGATATCTGCAAGAGCTGCTCATTCGAACAGGAGCTGAAGACGTGGACTTGATTCTTGGGCTTGGAACGCTATTCGTCGTCATGGCAGTTGCTCTCTACGGACGAGGGATGCTGCTGAGGTCGAGGAGAAGCAATGCAAAATTCATATACAGCAACCTCAGGGTGCTAACATCTGAAGGCAGCACCCCTGGAATCATGATGTACCTCATATCTATACTGACTGTATTCATTGGACCATTTTCTTACAAATTCTATCCAATTAATACAGTGACCTATGTAGCTATGAATATAATTGCGGCAATCTTCTTTGCCTTCCTCTATCCTCCTTTTGCACCTGTCACTGGGTTCTCAACGATAGACGTCATTGATAACGGGGGTACCAGGCTGTGCATAGTTGGAAAGATATTAAATAGGAAATTTCAGGTGGTTTCAATCTCGGAAAAACCAAACTTTGAGATCGTGGCCCATTCACGTAGGCATAGGCTGGTATTCAGGGTTACTAACCCTCTGCCTAGCCAGAAGTGAGCTTTGTCATGACCCTTACAGCTGAATCCATGTACTCCTCGTCCATTATGTAGGTGACGTCGTTGTAGAAGGACGCAACTTGATATACGTTTATTCCGTTGATTGCAAGTATTGTAGATATATAGGCTACGTACCCTCTCAGTTTCTCTATGATCAGGGGGGAGATCACTACGAGCTCAGCAAGATTGTCCCTGAATGAAAGAATCTCATCCGAAGAGAATTTTTTCCTGACTTCAGGAGTATTCTTCTTGTCTATGACCATGACAATCCCCTGGCTACCCTGAACCACCCTTATCTTCCCTCCGGAACCGAAGATGTCGGCATATATTCTCGAGACCTTGACAAAATTGTCCACCGAATTTCTTACCGTAAGGTTTGTCATCGAATAGAACGCTTCGATCCTAGATTCGATGAGTGCCGACCTGTAAGCAGATTCAAGGGATGGGTTCCTTTCCGGATACCTCTTGATGGCAGCGAGCACTGCATTAAAGTTCTGCGTCTTCAGCTGTTTCATCAGGTATCTTGCAAGTGAGGAGTAATTGACGATTCCTGACTGGAGGGATTCCATCGCACAGGGGTTTGATGACAGGTACTCGGAGACCCTCTTGCTTATCCTTTCCATATGATAAAATGTAGTTCCACCATAAATATTAGATTTCGCACAAAACCAATTTCCTAATATCTTGATTTATAATTCACGGGCTGATGTCATCTCCTAAGAAAGTCATATTGCTGCATAATTTTGACAGATTAGGCTACACAAAGTTGGTTTCTGCCCTTAACAGCTTGGGACTATCAGAGAACACAATAGTTGCAGTTACCACTCCAGTAACACTAGAATGGAAGGTTTCGGACCTTATTGGTGAGCTATTCTCTGAGGACGAAAGCCTGAAGAAGGAGAGACAGGGATAATCAGAATTTCCTGAATTTTGCCCCTGAAGTTCCGCATACAGGGCATTTCTCAGGAGGTTTGCCCATGACTGTATAGCCGCATACGGGGCAGATGTAGATATCCTTATTTTCAAGGTCCTTTCCTTTCTTTATTGCTTCTAGGGCGCTGGTATATAGTGCTTCATGGATTTTTTCTGCCTCGAGGGCATAATGAGTAGATGTCTCTGCCCCCTTTTCATTCTGGAATTTTGCAACTGCGTTGAATACAGGGTACATTTCCGTTACTTCATAATGTTCCCCTTCTATCGAATCAACTAAGTTTTCAGAGGTACTCTTGATCATTCCTATGTTTCTGTAGTGGTTTGTTGCATGGACGGTCTCTGCGTATGATATTGCCTTGAATAGTTTTGAAGTGTTTGGGAAACCCTCTTTTTCTGCGACTTCGGAGTAGATAGAGTATTTCATCGCAGCCTTACTTTCACCTGCAAAAGCTTCTTCTAGATTTCTTTTAGTAGAAACTCTCATTTAGATCAATGGATAATAGCATTTAAGTTATTTAGAAGCATGGAACATAGATTGATAAGCTCGATTAACAATCCTCATATTCCAAAAAGAATTAAAGTATGTGCGCCCCAACATAAATTTGGAACACGCTGCTCTTTCGTGGTTTAACGGGTCGAGTTCGTTATCATTTAAACCCTGCCACGTTGTCATCAAGGGGAGGTAAAAGTGTGGGTTTCCTTTTCAAGGCTACATCTATCAATGTTGCAAGGGCAATTTACGCACTAAACTGGTTTGACATTGCACCAGGACTTACATATATCGCAGGAGACCTGAATCTAAGGATAGTCCAGCTTGGCATAGCGACCACCTTCTTCTACGTAGGACTTGCACCATTCCAGCTGATAGGGGGTGCGATCGCATCAAGGATTGGATCAAGGAAGGTTGCATTCATAGGTCTGATCCTGCTTGGAATTGGGGCTATACTTTCTGGCGCTTCCAATAATTTAGTAGAACTTTCACTCTCAAGATTTGTTGCAGGATGGGGTTCCGCGTTCTTCTTCCCACCGGGCCTATCTATCTTGCGTGACCTCTCCCCTCCTGAGGCATATCCAGTGCAGGTTGGAATATATAATGGGGTATTCGGTCTGGGAGCAGGAGCTGGTGCCTTTGGATGGGTATTTGTGGACAAGGCAATAGGATGGCGTCTCGGACTTGCGGTAGGAGGCATATTGATGCTTGCCATTGCTATAGAGAATTTCATTGTCCTTAGGGGTATGAAAGAGCACAAGGCTGAATCGACAGGCTTCAGTAGGAAGATGTTCACAATAGTCAGAAACAAGTTCCTCTGGTTTCTTGCAATCGGTACGCTAGCAGCTACATTTGTTGAAACCATCGGGGGGCAGTTTCTGGTGTACTTCGGAGAGAATTACCTTGGGGTTGGGTCATTTTATTCTGGACTAGTGGACGGTGTCTTCCTGATGATCGGTTTCCTCGGTGGATTTATCGGGGGACATTTGCTTTCCAATCCTAAGGTAAGGAGGCCGTTTACCTATACTACTCTTATAATAAGCAGCATAGCGTTTATACTCATACCTCACACTCTAAACATAGCTGAGCTTGTTTTAGCAGCAGGGGTGGGAGGTTTCACAGTCCAATCAGGGTTTTCAGCCCTTTACGTTCTTTCCATGCATTATGTGAAAGAGAGATCAATGGTTCCATTCGCTCTTTCATTCGTGAACTTCATAGGAATCGCGGTAGGGTCAGTTTCGCCATTCATCTTTACGTTAATTACTGATAAGATTGGCCCCGACTACGGTTGGCTGATATTAGGAGTTCTAGGAATAGTGCTGGTACCTGTACTACTTCTTGCAAAACCGGTTCCAGAATCGCAGGAGATAATGGAAGTTTCAGGTTAAAAGTAAAACCATTATATCTCAACAATTGTTAAAGAGCGATGACTGACTGCCAATTTTGTGATATAGCAAATCGCAGAACAAAGGCCCAGATCATTTATGAATCTGATCTTGCACTAGCATTCCTTGATCACCGCCCAGTATCAAAGGGGCACTCACTTGTAATTTCTAAGGCTCACTTCGATAATCTTTATGATATCGAATTTAAACCCCTGCTTGAAGTGTTCAGAGTGGCAAAGATTGTTTCGGTCGCGCTTAACAAGGTCTTCAACCCATACGGCATAAACCTGATGCAAAACAACGGGATGCATGCAGGCCAGACAGTCTTTCACTTTCACGTGCACATAATACCTAGATATGATTCGGAATATGTAAAGGTCCTAGAAGAGGCTGCGATGAAAAGGTTTGTCACGAATGACTCATTCTTGGAAGCCGATGCAAGAAAAATCAGGTCGGCAATGAAAGGTTGACAATTTCTAGGAATCGTGAAATATCCACTTTAGGAACAGGAGGTTGCCCCTGATTATGAGGGATATGACCGTTAATACAGAGAGGACGACGATTTACTCACAAGGTTTTATTACCAGCCTTTTATAAGGATAAGCGAATGTATAGGTTCGGTATCGCAGGTATCCCTCTTGGTTCAAAGGGCAGGACCGTAAAAGATGCGGTTGAAAACACTTTTCAGCTGGGGTTGAATTATCTTGAGATTCAGCTCTTCAGGATAAGCACGCAAGAGCGTGAGATGAGGGACTTTGTAGGTTTGAAGCCAAAGGACCTGGACGAGATGCTTCTCGTCGACCTGCTCAGGAGCGACGATGATGGGAAATACAAGTCAGTGGGGTTGAACACTGTAATTGAAGAAGATGACATCGGGACAGAACTTTTCTGGAGCATGGCCAGGGACTACAAGGAACTTAGCCTGGCGAGGGACGTTGCGAAGGAACTTGACGTGAAGATCTCTCTTCATACTCCATACTACGTTGATTTCTGCAATGAAGAAAGGATGATTCTAGATTCCATTCAGCATACCATATGGGGCGGAGTAATTGCAGATGCGCTGGACTCAGAGTATCTCATAACGCATCTAGGACTGGCTTCAAAGGATAGGAAGAAGAGTCTTGCAAAGACGGTAACGTCCCTCAAGCAGATATCTGAAAAGATGTCGTCCCTGAAGATTAAGCCAAAATTGTGCATAGAGAACTCAGGAAAGGAAGAAGTAATTGGTAGTCCTGAGGAGATAGACCATCTTCTGAACAGTGTCAAGAGCATCACGTCTGTAACAAATATATCTCACATCTACTCATCAAGAAAGAACTCACCGACTGAACAGGAAGAGTTTTCTGAAATAGTGGAGGAGACTAAGAAAAAGAAGAGGCCCCTCTATTTTGAATTCTCTGGAGTAGAATTTCTGGATCAGTCAGAATACAGGATTACTCCCATCAAAAAGGGGAACCTGAAATTTGAACCGTTTGCGGACGCACTAGCTGACTTCGACGATGAAATTACTCTCATCTCTTTTTCTCCATTGCTAGAACACGACGCACTTTACATGAAGGTTATTTTCGAAAGGAGCATACTAAAGAAAATAGGGAAAACTGTGAAACCGCTTGCACAGTAGCAACGGGATCCGTAAAGCCGTTTTGCTACCGCTGGACAATCCCCCTATCTAACCAAGATCTGTTCGTAGGTGTGCTTAATTTTGTCTACCTTCGGTCTAATCACGGCCCTGCAATAGCCGGCATTGGGATTTTTCCCGAAATAATCCTTATGATATTCCTCAGCCGGAAAGAAATTCCTCAATGGTTCTACTGCAGTAACTATTTTCTTCGAGTAATTTTTTTGTGCTTCATCCATCGCCTTTCTGATCAACGGCACATCCTGCTCGTCACTATAGAAAATTACTGACCTGTACTGATAGCCAACGTCCCCTCCTTGCTTGTTTATGGAGGTTGGGTCGTGCATGAAGAAGAAAATATCTAGGAGCTCATTTAGGGATACCTCTTCAGGTGCATACTCGACCTTGGTCACTTCTGCATGACCGGTATTTCCCTCACATACCATCTCATAAGATGGGTTATTAACGGTGCCACCAGAATACCCAGGCTGAGTAGATTTAACACCCTTGACAATGGAAAAGACGGCTTCACTGCACCAGAAGCAACCGCTTCCAAATACTATGGATTTAGTCATTTTAATTACTCCTCAGGAATAAATCTCATCGATATAGAGTTGACGCAGTGCCTGACATTCTTCGGAGTAAATCTTTCACCATAGAATATGTGGCCAAGATGGCCGTCACAGTTAGCACACCTTATCTCAGTCCTCATTCCATCTTTATCTGGTAGTTTTATCACTGCACCTTCTATCTCGTCGTCAAAGCTGGGCCAGCCACAGTCTGATTCAAATTTGTCACCTGATCGGTACAAGGCCGCTCCACATCTCCTGCAGACGTATGTTCCCTTCCTGAAATTATCATAATACTCGCCTGTAAAGGGGAATTCAGTTCCACCGAGCAATATGACCCTTTCCTCTACCTTCGTGAGAGCGTTGTATGTTGCCTGCTTTTTCATTGCGGAATTATCGAAAGTCGAGATAAAAACATATTGTCATGTGCACTGTAAATAATGCTAACTGTTGGTCTGATGTTCCACTCACCAATGATCAGTCACAAATAAATCAAAAAGACTTTAAACGGAAAAAAATTATCAATTATTTGAAAAATCAGGGGAGACACAACTCCGACTGCATATTTTGCCGGATACTTGACGGTCTGGAGGAGGGGACCTTTATTTATAGGGATGACAATGTTTCTGCATTTATGGATATCCATCCCTTGTTCGAAGGGCATACACTCGTTATTCCAAATGAACATTTTAAGGACATTTCTGACGTAAAGCCGGAGATAATGGCAGAAGTAATGAAGGTTGCACAGATTGTGAGCAAATTGATGATTGATAACCTGGGCGCAGACGGCATAAATATCATGCACTCTACGGGGAGGTCCGCAGGTCAAACGATATATCATTTTCACGTCCACGTCCTTCCAAGAAGGATAGGGGATGATACAGGCTTTGAGCGTTGGTGGTTCTCCCGATCTCACAAGGCATCTCGCGATGAACTACAAGAGGTCGCGAACAGGCTCACGCAAAGATGACCCCTTATAACCAGGGAATTTCATAAAACATCGAAATTAGATGCTTTATGCAACGCAGCTGTGTGAATAAAACGAGTAAGGACATTATTGTCGGGGTGCATCTAGAATCATTCCGGAGCCCTCAAGGCTGTTCAAAATGAGAACTGGCTTCTGCAAAAATATTGAGTCACTAGCAGAAGTTTCTAGCTCTTGGTAGCAAAACTGGCAACTTATACTCTGGGTACCTTATAAATATTCATATTTGATATGGAAGCATGGTCAGGAAGGAGCGGGATTCACTGGGTGAAGTTGAGATTCCTGATGGGAGATTGTATGGTCCGGAGACAGTCAGGGCACTCTCCAACTTCCCATATTACAGATTTATGGATAGAAAAATAATAGACACGCTTATAGTGATAAAGAGATCGTACGTCAAGGCATTCACTTCTAAGGGGAAGATACCAAAGGAAATCGGGGACGTCATAACGAAAGCGGCCGACGAACTTCTGAAAAACAAGAACGAACTGGACTTTCCCCTGAAATACATTCAGGCAGGTGCTGGGACATCGACAAACATGAACGTAAATGAGGTAATAGCTAACAAGGCACTGGAAATCTTGGGGAAACCACTGGGTAGCCACGATGTCATTAGTCCTCACAACCAGGTAAACATCGGGCAATCTACAAACGACACAATACCTGCCGCAATTAGAATTACGGCCTATTTTGCACTAAAGTCGCTCTCAAAATACATTGAGAAGACCGTTGATAGACTCGATTCGCTCGCTGAAGAGAACGCAAACAAAATAAAGACTGGAAGGACGCACATACAGGATGCATCTGCTGTGACGTTCGGTGGAGAACTCAAGGCGTATGCTGACCAACTGAGATCATTCCTAGAAGAGAAGGATTATATTCTCACTAGACTGAGGAGGCTGAACCTTGGTGGAACGGCAGTTGGTACTGGCGCAAATCTGCCTAGGGATGTAAGGGACCTGGTATACAAAAACCTGAATGATTATTATGGGGAGGAATTCGTGCCTGCGAATAACCTGATGATGGTTATGCAATTCACTTCTGATTTCAACCTTCTTGCATCGTGGATGAGCAACCTTTCTGCTGCGTTGATAAAGATTTCCAGGGACCTGAGGCTGATGAACTCTGGACCTGTAGCAGGCTTCAACGAAATAGTACTTCCAGCTGTACAACCCGGATCATCAATCATGCCAGGGAAAGTCAATCCAAGCATTCTGGAGGCCGTCACGATGAGCGCACTGATGACTAGGGGGCTTGCACAGACTGTAAATGATGCATCATCCCAGGGAGAAATGGAGATAAACGTGTTCACACCAATTATATACACAGCCCTTATGGAAGCATTTGACATACTTACTGTTACATTTAGCATCCTTGAAGATAAAACCCTCAAGGGGATCAAGATAAATTCAGAATATGCATTTCAGATGCTCCTTAACTCACCAGGAACTGCTCTCCTACTGAATCCAGTGATAGGCTACGAAAGAACAGCTGAAATAGTCAAGGAGGCAAAGGAGAAGAACGTCCCGTTCCTCAAGCTTTTGAGGGAGAGGAAAATATTGACAGAGGAGCAGATAAACAAGATATTCAGCCCAGAAAACATGTTGAATAAATGACCTGGTTACCCGATTACGAGTGTGTTTTGCTCCATGAGCTGAGATTAAGGAAAATACTTGAAAAAAATAAATACTCAGGATAAATCCGGTGGTATATAAGAGGATTACATGTATTTCATAATTGAGACTAATGAGACGGTCAGAGTACCCCCTGAGCACCTTGGGGAGGAGTATGAAGCTACAGCCAAATCCATAGCAGTGAAGAACGTCGAAGGGAAGATAGGAGTTCTGGACCGCGATATTGTGAGGGACGCAAACGATAGAAAGTACATAAATCTCCTTGTTATGGAATCAGATCTTGATGGGGAAGGAAGAATTGTACACGGTGACGGGGGAGTATATCAGGAGGTCAAGATGAAGATCCTAGCCTTCCAGCCGATGATGCAGGAAGTAGTCGAGGGAGATGTTGCAGACGTTAAGAAATTTGGGGCTTTTGTGAGTATAGGTCCCCTGGAGGGGCTTCTACACGTAAGCCAGGTTATGGATGACAGGATTGAGGTTGATGAGGAGAACAAGAGGATGACCGGAAAAGATACAAAGAGGGACCTGAAGACAGGGGACCTTGTTCGTTCGAGGATCGTCGCCCTTTCTCTTTCTGATTCAAAGCTAGAAGAGAGCAAGATCGGTCTGACTATGAGGCAGAATTTTCTAGGCAAGTTCTCCTGGCTCAAAGGTGAGGCAAAGTGATAAAACTAAGGAGCTGCAGGAATTGCAAGAACGTTACTGAAGAAATGAAGTGCGAGAAGTGCGGTGGAGATACCGTCCTAGAATGGAAGGGGTACCTATTCGTCCTTGATCCAACCCGCTCGATGATAGGGAAGAAGGCAGGTATTTCAACTTCCGGTGAGTATGCAATTAAAGTTAGATAAGGATATAGTGATACCACAGAAATTCAGGCAGATTTTCTCGCAGACGCCTGATGTTCTGATTACAAAGGAGTCACAGATAGAGTTCCTTTCATCAAAGATGCTGGTAACTGTCGGGGATGTAGTTACAGCGACTGCAATAAGATACAAGATAATCCCTAAACTTTCCATCGTGGATTTCAAGACGAAGAGGGACGAGATTTTGCCATCAATGCCAAATAAGTGGGACAGGCGAATCTCCGTAAAAAATGAGCCAGGGTCAATATCTGTTGACCTTTGGAATTCGATAGAAACCGCTTTCAAATCCAAGGGAAATACACTAATAGAGGTGGACGGGGAGGAGGACTTAGCTTCCATACCGGCAATACTGATGGCTCCTGATGGTGCGATAGTTATTTATGGCGTTCCCGATAAGGGGATAGCCGTATATGAGGTGGGAGAACACCTCAGGCAAATGGTAATAAGTGACATGGAGAAAATAAGGGGAGAATAAATGAAGATTGAAATTGAGAGCAGGGAAGAAAACAAGCTACTGAACAGGATGGAGGTTAGATACAGGGCAATACATGCAAAAGAGAAGACACCAAGCAGAGAAGAGGCAAGAAATCAGATAGCGGCTAATCTTCAAGTTCCCAAGGAGCTTGTAATAATTGACTATCAGAAGTCTAAGTTCGGAAAAAATTATACAGAGGGTTATGCAAAAATCTACAAGACGAAGGAGGAAGCCATGGCCCTTGAGCCCGATTTCCTTCTCATAAGGAATGGATTGAAATCCAAGGAAGGGGATCAGAATGCAAAAGCGTGAGATGTACAAGGTAGAAGATGGAAAGTTGGTGAGAATTGGCAAGTTCTGCCCAAAGTGTGGACCAGGTGTTTTCCTCGCGAAACACGAAGACAGACTCACTTGCGGAAGATGCGGATATTCTGAGCAGACCACAAAGGATTGACAACATTTTAAATTAAATTGACACTTTCATTTTTTGAATAAATTGCAATTGAGATTAGTTAGCATTATGATTCTGCATTTGCTGTAATGCCGGAATCTCAAGGAAAAGCTTAAAAGGACGTAATTTTTTAACTCTCGGTAATTATGCTTCAGATTAAGGTCGATGCCAAGACTATAAGGGAGTTTTCCAATATCATTTTGACTCTGGTTCAAGAGGCCAGGGTCGATTTTAGGCCTGACGGTATATCTGCAAAAGTAATGGACCCTGCAAGGGTCGCAATGATATCAGTAGAGATCAAGAGGGAGGCATTCCAGGAATATGACGTAAATGGGGAGGACAGTCTTGGGCTCGACATCGAGAAGATGAGGAATTTCCTGAAGCTGACTGCGTCCACAGAGATAATTGATTTCAAGTACGATGGGAAGAAGATATCCATGAAACTTGGGAATCTCTCGGCAGGAATTCCCATTATAGACCCCTCCGCCCTGACAACCCCCAAGATACCAACGATAGAACCCCAGGACAAGATTGTCGCAAGTCTTGACCTTCTTGCCCAGGGAATCAAGGCTGCGGAAGGAATATCTGAGGTTGTGACGTTCAGCGTGAAGAGCGATGAGCTTAGGGTGTATGCGAAAGGTGAGACGGACTCAGAAACAACTGAGATGACGATACCAAAGGGACTTGCCAAGGAGTTCATTTTCAGCTCTGACGCAAAGAGTTCCTTTGCCCTTGAGTACCTCACAAAGTTTCTGAGGTCTCTTGAAAGTACTGATGAGGTATCCATAGCGATTGGAAACGATTATCCGTTGAGAATGGAAGCACCAATCATGAACGGTAAGGGTAAGGTAATCTTCCTAATCGCACCTAGGATCGAGAACATCTGAACCTTTTCGTTCTTATACCAGATTTTAGGCGCAGCTTAAGGAGGAAGAGCAGGTTGGAGGTTCCATCTTTCCAAGGCCTAAGTTTCTTCTCTCCCATCCTCCTATCATAGTTGATTGAAATTTCCTTGTAGCAATATCCAGTAGCAGCTCTTATCTTGATCTCCTCTGAAAATTCCATTCCTTCCCCCCTTGGTAGAATGGATTGCATCAGTTCCCTCCTGAACAGCCACATTCCAGATTGACTATCCTTTATATCCACCATGAAGAGTATCTTCGTTACCAGGTTCAAAATCCTGTTGCCTATAAGATGCTGAAGTGACATTGCCTCATTCGATGCCTTGGAAAGTCTTTCACCCGAAATGAAATCATATCCCTTGTTCAACAGTTCAAGCATTTTTGGGATCTCGTCTGGAGAATATGTACCATCTGCATCCAAGGTTGCAATAATATTCCCACTTGCGATCGAGAATCCCTTCTTGTATGCGTTTCCGTACCCCAGCCTATCTTCATTTACCAGTTTGGCGCCAAGTGAGAGAACGATCTCAGCAGTCCTGTCCTTCGAGCTTGAATCTACTACAATGATTTCCCCATCTTTGTCGATCTCTCGAATCTTCCTTATCACATTCCCTATGGTCTTCTCCTCGTTGAGAGCAGGGATCACGTATGAAATCAATTTGAGCCTCCGAGAACATACCCCAGCATCCCAAAAGCGAGTCTTGAGGATTCTATAAGAGGGTGCTTCTTCAAATTTACTCTGTTGAATGAACTTTTCAATCCATATTTCTTCTTGATCAGTCTTCTACCGATTCCATCGCTGTAACTCTGTTTCAGGAGAGATGCATAGGTCTGCCGTGGGTGGTGGCGCACTACTAAATCCTCATTATAGAATATCTCATAACCCCCATTTACAGCCCTTATATTCAGGTCGATGTCTTCCGCGGTATTGAATCGTTCATCAAACGTGCCAATATCATCAATGACCTTCCTGTCATAGACAAGATTGTTTGATGGGTAAGTAACGTCCTTCCCTTTAAACAACATAGGTACACGTTCAAGGTCAGACCATGTCGAACCAGAATCTTGAACTATCTTTCCCGCCATGACACTCCGATCCATAAATGATTTCAGGACTTGCCCCCAGTTGTCAGAAATTTCTGAGTCTGAGTCCAGGAATACCAGTTTCCTGCCACTGGAGAGCCGTATGCATTCGTTCCTACCGACGGCCCGGTTACCATTCTTTCTTGAAAGAACTAAATTCATTCCACTACTCACGCTTTGCAGGTATTCGTACGTCCCATCAGTTGAATAAGCGTCAACCACAACTATCTCAAACTCATTATCTAGGGCCTTCAGAGAGGAGATTAACAATCCAATGTTCTTGATGTCGTTCTTAACCGTTGTGAGGATCGATATCTCCATATATTCATAAATGTGATAAAGAATAAAAGTTTGCTTTAAAGTTCAGCTTATTTACCCGTTTACAATGACCCAGAGTGGAAAATATCCTGGATGACGAATTTGTAATTCAGATGGACGATTCCCCTCCATTCAGCTGGATCAAGCAAGCACCTAACAGGTTCATGAACTGCAGTGTTGCGAGGAAGATAGGTAAGTTATGCGTAAATGCTGTTGGAAATGCATTTGAGATAGGAGAAACGGCCAGAGACGTGCTGGGAATAGAGAGCGCAGAGACATCAGATACTTTTTATCCAAAATCAGGTGGTCCTGAATGCGTACCATGCATTGTATCCTACTCCGGCCAGATGAAGGAAGCAATCAAGGCAGTCGAATATTACGAAAAAGAAGGAATAGTCATTTCATCAGGGGGCATGATCAAGAACGTGGCTAGAACTAGAGGGTGGGATTATATTTCGCTTCCCAAGGGATATTCCAGCAGATTCCTGTTTCCAGAACTATTCGGCTGCTTTCTAACACTTATGGGAAAGTCCATTGTCATTCCAGACCTTGAGTCTTTCTTAGAGAGGAATTTGCCGTCCGAAATTTCTGAAAACAACGAATCAAAACTAATAGCTCTCTCAATTTCCAAACAGAGCATAGCAATCATATACGATAGACATTCATATGGACTTGCTAGAAGGTTCAAGAGTTTGTTCCTTTCAAATTCTGGAACAAAAGTAGACCTGGTGAGCAATGAGGACGTCAGCAAGACCCAAAAAATATCAAGCGAGGTGCAGTTAATTTCATTTGTAAATGATTTTGCAATGACAGATGCGATCAGAATAGGAGGCTTTCCATATGATTCCACAACCCTGGAAGGATACGTCAAGAACGAACTGATAGGGGAACTGTCTTCATTATATTTTGGATTGCTAAAAGGCGTTGAAATAGAACTTTTTGATACTCAAATAGAATAATGGAAATTTTTGATAGAATAGACGAGGGTTGGAAAATTTATATCTTGGGAAAGAATCCATGTTAGTAATGTCTGCTGAGAAAATTCGAGACCTTCTAGAGGAGTTCTCTGCGAGACCATACGTCAAAGGATCAATACTCACATCAAAGGTGGGAGTTCCAATTGCTAGCAACGAACAAAATGGTGATCTATTAAGCCTAATGGCGCCACTCGTTAGCATCACCTGTGAAGGAGCCCACGAACTTGCTGCGACGGCAGGGCAGAATTTCACTCAGCTAGATGTGGAACTTGGAAACGGAAACAGGATTGTGATCAAGAAATTAAAGGAGATGTTCCTACTTGCAATACAATTGCAAAAGTATGACGACCAGATACAGTATGAAATTGAAGGTCTGAGCAAAAGGGTACTGGAATGCATATAAACTGTTCCTGAGTCTTAGCTTGTAAATCTGCAACTCAAATTACAAAGATTCCCTTCGGGTTTCACTCTAAAACCATATTAGTAATATATAAATAGTAATTTGTCATATCTGAATTAGATATCTGAAAAAGATATGGGTGATAAAAATGAGATTTGAAGAACATCAGGGAGATTATAGAAATAGCGGGTATGGAAGGATGGGTCACGATAGGGGTCATTCTCGCGGATTCGGTCTTAGGTACTGGATCCTAAGTATTGTTTCCAAGGAGCCTTCTACGGGGGCAATGATAATGGACAAGATAGAAGGGGTATCTATGGGGAACTGGAGACCATCCCCTGGGCACATTTATCCACTTCTTGAAAGACTCTTGTCTGACGGCTATCTCTCCGTAGACAACAGGGATGGAAAGAAGTACTACACGGTGACTGAAAAGGGAAGGGAGGTAATAGAAGGCAATTGGTTTCCGTGGAGAACGATGGGAGGCATAAACGGCTTTAATGGGATTGAAGATGCGGTCGGAAACATCGAGGTACTTTCTGACTATATAATGGATAACAAGGAGAGGATAGCTGAGAATGCAGGACTTAGAAGCAGGCTCAAGGCAGTAGTGGAGAGACTCGATAAGATCTAGTCCTTCTTCCTTTTTTTTTAATTCGAATTGCATTAGATCTTTGGGTCTAAAGTGTGGAAATTGATGCCTCCCTATATTCTCTTGAATCCTCTCTTAACATAGTCCTTTCCAAGTTTGAAGTATAATTTTACCTGGTCCGATGGCGATAGGTCCTTACCATTTGTCTTAACCTTATTATTTAATATGGCCTTCCTTATGGATTCGTCGTCTGTTGCATCCAGTTCAATATACGTTCTCCCTATTTCTTCATAGAAATGGGAATCACTTCCAGCAGTCACTGGTCTTTTTAATTTTGCAGCAAGTTCACTCGCTTTCTTATTACAGGCAGCGCTACATCTTCCATTCTTATCTTCAATGGCATCGTAAATGTCAATAAATTTGGACCGGACTCCATTCACTCGCCTAAAAGGATGAGCGCAAATCGCGATCCCGTTTCTATCGTGGATCATTTCTACAGTTTCTGCCTGCGAAAGCCTTGGTGTTATCTCTCCATCTATGAATATAGCAAGTATGTGCCCATCTATTGAAGATACTTCTTCAGCCTTGATCGTGTGAAAACCCAAATTGTGTTCCTTGAACCTGTTATGGTCAGATATCGCTATAAAATCGAGGCCACTTCTCTGAGCCACCCTGACAATCTCTTCCGGTTCTAGCATTGAGTCTGGAGAATATTTTGAATGGATGTGAATATCCCCTTTCATTTTATTACCAGACCTTCGCCAGGAGAACCATCCAGAATCAGGCTGCCATTGCTTATCTCTAAAAACAGTTGCTTTTCATTTATAAATAGTGCTGGTACAATATCAGAACCCCTCCTTGCCGTCTTGATGACCAACTTTCTGAATTTTTCAATTGATATTTCTGATGGGTCTGTCTGCAATTCGCCAATCTTGACATCTTCCCCATTTTTTGCCGATTCTGGTGCAAGTACAAGATGAATGCCCTGTTCATCTTCTGCAGCAAGCAACATTCCGTTTGATGTTTCTCCCCTTATTGAGGCAGGCTTCAAGTTTGTAACCACAACAATCTTCTTTCCCTTTAGCGCTTCCTTGCTATAGCTCCCCTTTATTCCACTTACTATCCTCCTGTTGCTGTCTCCAAGGTCCAGGTCAAGGAGGTACAGCTTCTCCGCGTTTGGATGGTCGTCCACCTCCTTCACTTGTGCGATCTGCAATCTCAGGTTGATGGTGTTGCTGACAATTTTCTCAAACAGCTTGTCAGGTTTCGACGTAATCCTCGATACGGGGAATCCCAAATCGTCTTTAAGCTCCACCTGTTCTTCATATCCAAGCCAGGAGAGTATCTTCTTTGATGTTGCAGGCAGGAACATCTGTCCTGAAACCGCGAGAGCGAACACTATTTTTACTCCCGTATATATTGCAGCATTACAGTTCGCGTCATCTCTCTTACACTGTTCCCATGGCTTCCTGTTGGTAATATAGCTGTTACCATAGTATGCAAGTTCCAACCAGGCCCGGAATGCATTCCTTATATGGACCCCATCCATCTCCTTAATTATTGTTGCAATGGAATTCCTTATTCTGTTCTCAGCCTCCGTATCCAGGTCGTTCTGCGCAATCTGGTCGATGCTTATTGGTCCTTTTTTGAATGCTAATATCAATGCGCGATTCACAAAATTCCCGAACTTATCTATCAATTCAGTGTTAACCCTGTTTTCAAACTCTTCAATCGTAAAGTCGGCATCGTGTTCTTCAGGGAGGTTGTAGAGTACGCCAAACCTGATGAATTCTGGATCATAGCGTTCAAGCAACTGGATCATTGAAAATCCAGTTCCCTTGCTTTTAGAAAACTTCTCCCCCCTGAAATTTAGGAATTCGTTTGCAGCCACAAAGTAGGGAAGGATCATGTTTCCGTGAGCAAGCAACATCCCTGGCCATATAATAGAATGGAATACTATGTTGTCCTTCCCTACGAAATGGTAATACCTTAAATTCGGGTTCTTCCACATCGCCAATGCATCTTCCTGACTATCGAGGACGGTTGATACGCCCGTAATGTATCCGATAAGCGCCTCGAACCAGACATATATCTTCTTGTTCTCATATCCCGGGAATGGAACGTCAACTCCCCAGTTGAGGTCCCTTGTTATGGGCCTATCCTTTAGTCCTCCTGAAATGAAGTTCCTAGTGAAATTGAGCACATTCTGCCTCCAATTTGCCCTCGAATCTATATATTTCTCAAGGTCTTCCTGCAGTTTAGACAGCCTGAAAAAAAGGTGCTTGGTCTGCCTGAACTCAGGTGTGGTCAGGTCAAAGATGCATAAAGGATCTATGAGTTCTCCTGGTTCCAGGGTCCTTCCGCAATTCTCACACTGGTCGCCAGTTGCTTCCTCGTATCCACAGTATGGGCATTTGCCCTTGACGTACCTGTCTGCTAGGAAAATGTTTTCCTTAACGCAGAATGGCTGCGTCATCTCCGCCTCGTAAATGTAATCTTTATTCTTCAAAGTTACGAGGAACTTTGACGTTATTTCCTTGTGAAGTTCTGAAGACGTTTCAATATATGCATCAAACTCAATGTTCATCTTTCTGAATATTTCAAGATTCAGTTTATGGTATTTCTCCACTATTTCCTCTGGCGGGATACCTTCCCTGATAGATTTTACAGTGATTGGAGTACCGTGCTCGTCGCTTCCAGAGGTGGAAATGACGTCGTACCCCCTGAGTTTCAGGAATCTCCTGAATACGTCGTATGGAAGATATGCTCCGGCAATGTGGCCTAGGTGAAGACTGCTGTTGACATATGGTAGGGCCGCAAATACGAATACCTTTTCCTTCACCTCCGATGATAAATAGATACTATATTAACGCTTCAGAACAAGAAAGAAGAATCTATAATAAAAAAATGAAAAAATTAATGGGCCTTTAGGCCCAGCTTGCTTACGTTCCTATGGTAGCCTGCCGCATATGATGCATATATGTAACTTATTGCCGCTATCACTGCTGTTGTAACTGCAAGATACAGGAACATGTTGTGTCCGCCTGCAAGAACGACTACTGCATACACCATTGCCAGTCCAGCCCCAAGATAGACGAATGGTATCAACCTGACAACCTTGTTAGGTGAGTTGGACAGAAGCAGGTAGGAAGCTAGAGAGTATGCAAGGAATGCAAACGATGTATAGAGCACTGCTTGAAGTATGGCATGAGTTACCTGGAAGACGTAGACCACCAAGAGAATCGAAGCAAGAAATCCGAAAAGACCGGAAACCAGTCTGAATACTTTCTTCTCCATTTCTACATCACCGAGTCTATTTCTGCATCCAATCCCTTTGCTCCACTCATGGAAACTCCTTTACTGGAGCTAAGGAAATAAGGAGAGTTAACGCCTGTGAGAACTACGAGAACCTTGAATTCCCCTACCAGAGTTGGATCTACAGACGCACCCCAGACTATCCTTGCCATGGGGTTAACTTTCTCTTGAACCATTCTAACTGCCGTCTCTGCTTGGGAAACTGTCATGTCCTCTCCACCCACTATCCTGACCAATGCGCCTCTTGTCGTTGATATATCGGCCTCAATCAATGGAGATGTTATAGCTTCAGTGACTGCTTCTTCTACCGTTGCCTTGCCGCCAGTGCTTTCTCCTATGCCTATCATAGCAACGCCGCCTTCCTTCATGACTGTTTGAATATCAGAATAATCCAGATTTACCAGGCCAGGTTTCGTTATTATTTCAGTGAGTCCCTTAAGGGATTCCATAAGTATTTCATCAGCTACCTTAAACGCTTGGTCAAGAGGCAGCCTCGGTACAATTTCCAGGAGTTTGTCATTAGGGATCACTATTGTGGTATCGGAAGTCTTTCTTAATTTTTCTATGCCATAAATTGCATTGTCCATTCTGACTCTTCCCTCTGCAGAGAACGGAAGGGTTACTATGCTTATGACAAGTGATTTTTGCTGCTTTGCAGCCTCAGCTACAACGTGTGCCACCCCTGTCCCTGTTCCTCCACCCATTCCTGACGTAATGAAGACTATTTCCGAGTTACCAAGGGAGGATTGAATGTCTCCATAATCTTCACGGGCAGCTTCTTCCCCAACTTGTGGGATTGCTCCCGCTCCAAGACCTCTTGTTGTTCTCTTCCCGACAAGAATTTTCCTGTTAGCTTGAACAGTGAGCAGGTGTGGTGCGTCAGTATTCATTGCTATCAATTCCGCCCCAAAGATGCCCGATTTTGCACATCTGTTAATTGTGTTTGTTCCAGCTCCGCCACAACCCACAATTTTGATGTTCACCTTCATCGATTCCACTAGTTTTGCAAGTTCTTCATCATCAGGAGAGGCAAAGTTCCTCTGATTTTGAATGAAATTATCGTTTGGCATAATCATACGTATGTCAGACGGCATATTTATAGTTTTCTTAACAAACCCTGGATTTATCGCTTTTCTAGGTCGTCTGACCCATAGAACAAACTTTGCAGGAACGAATAAATATTTTCCATGCCATCATCTGATTCTGATGAAGTGAAGACGCTTTCACCAAGTATGTTGAGACTTTCGCTTCCACCGAGTATGGCCTCAGATAGTTGCAGGTTTAGCTTGGCGGATTTTGCCCTTAAATCTTCAAGGATCTCGTTCTTATTCCTGTCCCACCTTTCAATATTCTGTCTTTCAACAGGTTCGAGGAGGTCAGATTTGGAAACTATGCCAAGGAATGGGATGTAGAATCTTGTCATCACGCTCATTGCAAGAAATTTTGACGACACGTATGATTCAGGATTCTTCATCAGGACAGAGTCAAACAGGTATATGAGTGCGTTGCTCTCTTCTCCAAGCGCAGTTACGAGTTGTGTTGACGATCCTCTGAAAGCAAAAAGCTCCAGCTGGCCGGGAGTGTCTATTAGGGTGTAGTCAGAGTCGTACGAATCTATCAGTTCCTTAATCCGTTCCACCTCCTGAACCATGAGGTCCGCTGCAACGATCTGTGCGCCGTTAGGGCCCAAGTTATAGTTCTGCATCACGCTTTCTAACGATATGTTCTCCCTTATGTCTATGTCCGGAGTGTAAGGAAGGAACTCTGCACCTGGATCTAAATTCACAGTAATGGCATCGTAGCTCATGTTTTCAAGCCATTCCTTGAACGAACTTACCAGCGTTGACTTTCCAGAACCGGCAGTGCCCACAAAGTATACCCTAGGTATCATCGAAATCCTCCAGCGTTTTGAAATTTCCAGTATTATCTCTTGCCTCGAAGATCGAATTCACGGATTCCCTCATTATCTTGATTCTCTGGCGGACATAATTACTTACATCATATTGGTTCGTGATGTTGTAGCTCGTTTCTAGGTATTTGGTGATGTTCCCCCTGTGGACCGTTCCGATAAGTTGAGTCCCGCACTTTCTGCATTTTCCTGTTATGGGCGGCCGTCGATAAATGCGGTTGCAGGAAGTGCACCTGAAGGTCTGTGATCCAAACTTATTGAGGTTTCCCATTATATCTGGGATGAAGTGGGACTTTAGAATTCTCTCTGCCATATCAGACGCATCGACTGCCCTCAACTTGCGTGCTAGGTCCAGGGTCATCTCAAGTTTCTGTTCCATACTCGGGATACTCTTGTAACTTGAACTGATTGTTCCAAGATTTACTGATGATGTGTCATCACTGAATTCGCACTTGGGAAATAAATCTCCCTTAGCAATTTTCATTCCTGCAGTTACCACATATTTCATCACTTCCGACGGGTCCGGGAACTTCAGTGTCATCTCAAGTAGTTCAGCAGGATATTCTCCTGTGATGTCAAGGTTAAGTGCTTCCTTATCTATCTCCGTCGGATTTATCCTTAGGGAAAGTACAAGCGGTGCATCCATAAGACTGCCCCTTGAATTGGGCAGGTAATCAAGGGAGAAATTCAGCAATCCGTCAAGAAGAAGCATGACTGAGTCTTCGTCCCCGTCACAATTCCTCCTCTTTGCAGCGTGAAAAAAGGGATGGGCATAACAGACATCCCCCTCAGTATAACCAATAATTCTGCCTAATATGCCTCCGGAGGTATGAGGAGCCAAACCTATTATTAGGGTACCGATGAGGTCCTCCTTTGTCTTGGCGTGATAGAATGGTTCAAGATCGTAGAATTTCTGGAGAAGATCATCCACGAAGTTAGACACCCTTAGAAGGTAATCTCCAGCTTTTTTGCTGGGGACAATGTCCTGTGGAAAAATCTCAATTATCTGAGATACCTCAACGAGTTCATTCCCCTTGTAATCCTTGGTATATCCCAACTTCCTTGCAATATCAGTTGTGAGACCTATCTCGTCCAGCCTTGCATGCGTTAATGGAACGTCGGACATATCAAATCTGCAGGTACCATCCTTGAAAGGATATACAGATTTAGATGCCCTAAGAACACCTTTCTCCAAAGGTTCTGGTGTCTTGTGAGTGGAGGTAAGTCCCCTTACTCCATTTACCTTCTTTGGAAGGGCTATGCCCAGTTCCTCCCCTTTGTTTTTCAAGACTTCAGATATGTTTATTTCAAACTCCCTGGTCCTGTCAGTAGGGGTTGTATGTGCCCCGCATTTCTCACAGGTATTCAAGTATGTCGTGTTCCCACATCCAGGACACTGCCTGATCTGCATCTCAGTCCCCGACAGTTCCTCATACTGGTTTAGGTCTCTCCTGTTCTTCTGGATGTTGCCGACAGGGAAGAGTACGTGTACAGGCGGGTTCATTTTTCTCTCTTCCGCTTTTTCCGGTCTCCCCATCCTTGCCCCGATCCTGGACAATCCCTTTGGGTAGACAGGAAATCCTGCCAGGTCATTGATCGTTTTCATTATATCATTTCCAGATACCTTCTTACTAGAGAATGGCCTTGAGTTTTCGATCCTCATTCCCAGAGGTACGACAAGGCTCAGGTAATTCCTCACTGTTATTTTGTCAGTTACATCGTACTCGCATAACAGATCTGCAAGGAATCTCCTGCTGAATTCAGTATCTGGGAGTTCAAGGTGGTCGTCCTTAATCAAGGAGTCATTTTCCAGTATCTCCCTGAAAAGCTGGATATCTTCAATGTTCACGTCATGCCACAGGTAGGTGTAGCGTGGATGGAGCGGAACCCCAAGCCTTACGGATGCATCTATAGCGCTCTTGTCATCATTCACAGCTGGAATCCTGCCTATCTTCTGCAGGCACAACTTTCCCCACCATGATTCCGTGAAAGCGCCCGGAAATAGCACCTTGTTGTTTTCTATGAACTCGCCGAATGATATCATTATCTCTCCGAGGTCAACTATCTCTCTTATCGCCCCCTGATGCTCCCTGAACATCTGCTCCGTCCTTAGGGTTACTAGGCTCCCATTTTCAAGAATGACCGTAGGTCCTTCAAGGTTGGAATTGGCTACAACTGCTCCAGCCTTTCCAGGCCGTTCCATCTTGATCTGGGTACCTATTGCTATGAAATCATCGAGTACTTTCATGGTCACTGGATTGATTGCAACAGCTGCAAGGCCGGTATTTCTTGACCTTCCATAACGAAGCCTGAAACCCCCCTTCTTTGAGGGATATGCGAGAGCAGGTCTTCCTGCGAGCATTTCCTTCAGGTAGTTGGAATTCGGGAAGACATTCTTCTCAGTTTTCTTCTCGGATGAGAAAGACCAGCCTTCTAGGCCGAATGTCTTAACGTACTTCTTTAGCTTCGGCCCCTTTAAAATAAGGCCCTCCGCAATTACTAGCGCCATTCCCCCTCTCAACCTGTTAGTTTCTATATCAGGCAGATTTCTGTGTCCCGTTATTTCTGCCTCTTCCGTCCCTTCGCCCGTAATGCATACTGGAGATCCCTTGACTGCTGTCTCTATCTCCTCCACTGTAGGCAAGTACTGCAGATGCTGCACTCTTGCATATAACGGTATCTCCTCTTTCGATCTTTCTATCTCTTCCTGGCTTGCCACATATTTTCCAATTCCAAATTTTCTCCGAAGGAGGTCCCCTACGAATACGCTCAGTGCTTGCGCTGTACCGCCTGCGCTTCTTATAGGTCCTGAATAGTATATGGCTAGGTAATTTCCACCGTTTCTCTGCTTTATCTTCACACCCGTTATACCCTCTAGCGGTGCAACCAAGATTCCCTCAGTAAGTATGGCAAGAGCTACCCTTATACCCTTCTCAATCCTGACTTCTTCGGGTCCGTCATAACTTTGGGACACGGATAAAGCAGCCTCGATAGCCACCCTTTCTCTGTCATACTTCTTGGAAAGTTCCTTTATGATATCCGATGCCTCTATGCCGGTCAGTGCCTGGACCCTTCCAGCCAAATCTTCAGCCTGGGGTATCTCAACAGAGGTCTCACAGTCCTTGCCCTGTGATCTTGCCCTTCTTGCTATATCATATTGAAAGCTCGAAAGGTTCTTCAAATTCTGAAAATAATTTTCGAGCTGATCTAACATTGATACACTCATTTTGTTGTAGAATAAATAATTTCAATAATCCTCAAGCGTAGATGTAATTGCGTTAACAGTCTTCCATGACTTTCTCACGTGCGGTGGAAGTGACTTGTATCTCCTGTAATAATCCTTAAGGAATCTTATTGTCCTCTCATCGGATGGATATCCTGACCCGAAATCGCCTATCTCACTCTTTATAGACAGGATTTCCTTTTCCCTAGTCACCTTTGCAACGATTGAGGCAGCAGATACTAGCGGGAAGTACACATCAGCCTTGTGCCTTGATATTATGTTCCTGTTTCCGCTGAGTTCCGTAAGGAGCCTGGAGAACCTTTCTTCATTGACGTCTGGACAGTCTATGATATATTCATTCTCGGGCCTGATCAATTTAGCTATTGTTCTTGCCTCAAGTAAATTTAGACCTTTCTTGAACGTGGCTTCGTCGATCTGGCCCTCGTTCACTATGACGTACTCAACAGACTCTGCTGCTTCATATATCTCCTTCAGCATCGACTCCCTTATCATCTCAGATAGTAACTTGGAATCCTTGACGCCTATCCTCTTCATTTTATCAGAATCCCCACAGACAACTGCAATGACCATTGGTCCGATTACTGGTCCTCTTCCAGCCTCGTCACATCCGCAGAGCATCTGTGGTTGTATCATTTACTTCCGTATTATCTTAATCATAAGTATTCGCGTTTAGTGGTATCTCTATCCTATTCCCGCAATGGAAGTGAGTCTTCTAGAGACACCCCATCCTCCTCTTTAATCTGATTATCAGAAACAAAACTGATCCTTCCAAATTCAGTTTCTAGCAGGTAGTTGTCCTTCATCCCCTTTTCGTGGTAGAGGATCTTAATCCTTGTCTGTCCCCCTGCCCTCACTCTTGTAGGGTGGATTGCGTATTCCAAACCATCCATCCTGAATATGTTGTATCCAAGTATCCTCGCCACTGCAGCATTCTTGGGATGATTGAGTATGAGCTCCTTTTCACCGTCGTCAAGGATCGAACCCTGGTCCAATATCGCGATAGAATCGGCAAGTATTTCGGCATCTGCAAGATCATGAGTCACATAAATTATGGAAACGCCAAATTTCTTCTGAATGTCCTTTATGTACCATCGCATGGAGTTCCTTAGAAAGGAGTCAAGGGATGATAGTGGTTCGTCCATGAGTATCAGGTCGGGATTTGTTATCAGCGTTCTTGCAAGGGATACTAGCTGTTTCTCCCCTCCACTGAGCTGGGCAGGATACTTCAATAGCTGATCCTCGATAGATAGTGCCTTGCTTATTTCCAATGTCCTTCTATTGATTTCAGAAATATCCTTCTCCCTTATCCGCAGGCCGTAAGCAATGTTCTCCGCAACATTCATCGAATAGAACAGCCCAAGGTCCTGGAACACGAATCCGATATTCCTTTTCTCAATTTCGAGATCTGTAATGTCTTCTCCATCCTTTATGATGGTTCCCTTATCAGGCCTGATAATTCCTGCAATTGAGTTCAGGATGCTTGTCTTCCCGCTTCCGGAGGCACCCACGATTACCTTCACCTCCCCATCCTTAAGCGAGAAGCTTACGTCAGTCAAGATGTTCTCGCGCCCAATCATCTTTGATATGCTATCTACCTTAAGTTTGTCCAAGTGGACCACTTTTTCCTATATGGTTTATGAGGAAAGAGGAAATAAATATTGCAATCAGGAAAATCTCAGTCAGGTAGTAGACCCCATCAGTGTACCTGAGCAGGAGTAGCCTGTAAATTCCTATTGTGATCGTTTCAGTAGATGCTGTATATACGGTGACGATAGACGAAAATTCCCCCATCACCGTAATAAATGTGAGTGACACAATTGTAGAAATCTCCCACTTGATTCTGGGAAGCTGAACCTTGAAAAATGAGGAAATGGAAGAATCTCCAAGGACCCTGGAAGAATATTTCTCCGATGGAGGCAAAGTATCTGTTGCCTGAGTCAACATCCTTATGTTCAGTGGCACAGCAACGACCGTAAATATCAATATGATTAGCATGGTGGTTGGTATTAATTCACCATATACCAGGAAATATGACAGTGCAAGAGTGACTGGAGAAAGTATCAGGGGCAAAAGTACGATGAACTGGTTGCGCATGGAAAGACGGTATACCGTTATTATTATGGATATCATGAAGGCAGCAAATGTACTGACGAAGGAGAACAGAAGGGTGTTGCTTATGAGTGCTGTCATAGATATCTGAAGTTTTGTCGATATTGCAGTCAGATTGATCTGCCAGATGGGGTACTTGACGAACATTCCGAAGAGTGGAATCATAATAAAGACCAGGAAAATTACGAGTCCTGTTAATGCAATCTTGTTGTACTTCTTCAGCGGGATAGGGAGCCCTGAATCATTCCTTCTTGAGTGCGTCCTTATTGAAATGTAAACATATAGTGGTCCCATAAGGATGATAAGTTGGAGGACACCCAAGAAGGAAGCTGTAGAGAATGGGAAATTAGAGAATGTTGGGAATATGCTCTTGAACTGGTAGATCATTACTTCCATCGTCGAAAATCGGGGCCCTCCTATGATTAGCGGAAGGCTGAACCCCTCGAATGTGAGTACAAAGGTGAGTATCCCTCCAAGCATTCCTCCCCTGAGGGAGTTCGGAAGGTAAAATCTCCTTATGATATCTGAGTCTCTAGCTCCAATTGTCTTGGCTGAGTATACTTCCATTTTACTGGTTGTGCTTCCGGTGGAAAATGCAAGTACAGCTATCATGGGTGCATTGTAGATTACATTTCCATAAATTATCTCCCAAAACCTTGACGAAAACCCAAATATGGAAATAATTCCCAGGGCCATTATCAGTCCTGGCATCACATAGGTTATCAGGAGCAAGGAAATTATGACATTCTTGAATCTGCCAGTGTACAAGACCAAAAGTACCCCGAAAATGAGACCAACTGCCAGGGAAATTGCAGTTGAGAGTGTTCCCTGTAGGAACGATTGTTCAACTGCAGATGTCAGTACGTGATAGAACAATCTTGAAGCGGACAGATGGAGTGCATAGAAGAGAAGGAATGCCAGAGGTACCAGTACAAGTACCACTGCATATATTCCAGCGTACAGAAACGGAGCTCCAGATTCACGTCGCAATTGAACTCCACTCTAACGACCAAGACCCTATGTTCCTTGCAGCAGCTGTCATGTTTAGATACTCATTGAGAGGAATTATGGAAGAAATCGGGGGGTTGGCAGAGTACACTGAAGGAAGGTCTACGTTTATGTTAGCTGGGTACGTCCATTCGTTCAGGGGGATCAGGCTTTGAACGTCCTTCCCAAGGATCCAGTTTACAAACTCTTCATCTATGCTCTTGTGTTTGGATGAATTCAGTATCCCCAATCCAAGTACCTGCATCCAGGCGTAGCTCTTCCCATTGTGGTGGAATGCAACAGTTCCAATTGGGGTGTAATTGAAATACTTGTTGTAAGATGGATCAGTGGCGTATGAAAAAAACATCTGCCTCTGTCCTTCCTCAAACATAGTGAAACCTGAGCTCCAATCCTCAGTCACAAGTATACCTTTCGATTTGTTCCAGAAAGATGTCCAGCTCTCGTTCAATATCCCTTGATAGAAGGCGATCTGTCCCAGGAGGAAATCTTCGCCGTTTATGCTTGTTGTAGGGTTTTCCACGATGTACTGATTTGCAATGCTAGAGTTATACAAGTCGTAATAAGAGAAGTTTTCTATGACGGACCGGTTTATTGGGCCGGATAGGTTATAATCTGTTGTCAGTGGAGAATATTCATAAGGTATGACATAGCCTGACGATTGCAGGAATGTGGAAAGAGTGCGGTTAATGTACGACTCATTGCTCACATCGGCTCGATACAGAAGGCCGCTGTTTGCTGCCAGGTAGGAATCTATGTTATTCAGGCCTACAACCACATCATATCCAGCCCCCTTGGTTTGGTTGATCTGATTGTAGAGGTCTCCAGCTGCATATATGAGGTTCACCTTCACGTGATACCAATCCTCAAAATTATTTATCACGTATTCAAGAGTTTTGTTGGGATTAGCTCCGTATTGAAAGAAGGAGCCGTATGTTAACACATTTATTGTCGGTTCATTGGAAGGCAAAATGCTGGGATGAACCACGTAGACTGTAGCAGCTGCCACTAATACAATTCCAATTACTACATATACTGCATAGTTTGTTCTTTTCTTAATTACTTCATTATTCATCTTATCCCTCCGCCAGTATTATCTGGGTCAGGTTCGACGGGTCGATCTTATCGATCCTCTCAGCCCGCTTCAGCGAGCTCCCCTGCAGTACACCATTTAAACTATCTATAAAAACGATTCTTTGCAATAGATACGAATCTCCGGAAAAAGCTGCTGCCAAATTTTTCATCCAGCAAGGTTGATCATGCAGTTTTCATCATGGGGTAATTCTACGAGACCGAATATTGGGCACTTTCAACTTAATGAACTTCTTCTCCTTGAGCTTAGCAGGGCTTCCTCCAACTCTGCTTTCTTCTGAGCTTGAAGTACTCTTTGGATAATGTTTTATTATCACTTACATTTGGGTTATATGTTTATATCTAAGCTTGAAGAGGCCAAGATGGGGTACACCTACGATGATGTTCTTTTGATTCCAGGCCCAAGCAGGATTGAGCCGGTTGGGGTAAATGTGGAATCCTCACTGACCCGCCACATAAAACTGAACATTCCAATTGTGTCTTCTCCTATGGATACAGTCTCTGAGGCAGATATGGCAATAGCGCTAGCAAGACTTGGTGGTATCGGAATCATTCACAGGAACAATAGCAGGGAAGCCCAGGCTGAAATGATAAAGAAGGTGAAGAGGGAGGAATCGCTTATTATCCGAGACCTTTACACAGTTAACCCGGAAACACCTGTTGACGATGCAATCCGTACTATGAGGGAGAAGCGAATCGCGGGGCTTCCAGTAATATTGAACGGCAAACTTGTCGGAATACTTACGAACAGGGACATACGTTTCCTGAAGGGAAGCAGCAAGAAGGTCAGGGACGTGATGACTAAGGACGTAGTGACCGGGGACGTCAACCTCTCAATTGAACAGGCTTTGGAGATAATGAATAATAAGAAGATAGAGAAGCTGCCTCTTGTAGATGGTACTGGAAATTTGGTAGGATTGATTACCGCTAAGGACATAATGAAGAGGGAACAGGACCCACTTGCAGTGAGGGACGAAGAGGGGAAATTACTGGTGGGAGGCGCAGTCGGGGCCTTCGACATTGAGCGGGCCAAGGTTCTCGAGGAGGCTGGGGCTGATGTTATAGTTGTAGATAGTGCCCATGGTCACAACCTCAATCTTATAGACTCAGTGAAGAAGATGAGGAGGGAAGTTGACATAGACATTATCGCCGGGAATATCGCAACATCTGAAGCGGCAGAGGACCTGATATCAGCTGAAGTGGATGGTTTGAGGACGGGTGTGGGACCAGGCTCAATTTGTACGACGAGGATAGTGGCCGGAATAGGCGTACCCCAGTTGACTGCCGTTGCACAAGCAGCAGAGGTAGCAGAAAGGCATGGAATTCCCGTAGTTGCTGACGGGGGGATAAGGTACTCCGGAGATATAGTGAAGGCTATTGCCGCAGGTGCGAGCACAGTAATGCTTGGATCTCTGCTGGCAGGAACAGATGAGGCTCCAGGGACTGAAATAAACATATCTGGAAGAAGATATAAAACATACAGAGGGATGGGTTCACTTGGAGCGGTTATGAGTGGAGAGAATGACAGGTACGGCAAGATAGGTTCAGGGAAATTTGTGCCAGAGGGGGTTGAAGGAGCAGTTCCGTACAAAGGTAAAGTTGCAGATGCAGTCTTTCAATTGATAGGCGGCCTAAAGTCAGGGATGGGGTATACTGGCTCACCTACAATTGCGAAGCTCAGGCAGAACGCCAAATTTGTGCTTGTAACCCAGGCAGGAATTACTGAAAGCCATCCACATAACGTGATGTTGCTGAGTGAGCCTCCAAATTACACTAACAGGAACTTCTAATGCAGACATCAAAAATCTAGGTTGTCAATGGGGCAGAACGCTCTGTACATCTTTTGCAAATAAGGAACTTGAGCCGCATTAGAGAGGAATGTCCATGTCGCAACTTAATCAAGACAAGAAATATATCTGATTTTATGATCGAGGACAACGGGGTGTATGAACCTGACCAAGACAATGAGGATGATACTTGCTGTAACCGTACTGCTTTTAGTCATACTATCTTCATCCTTCGTTACGTCTGCTCATCCAGAAGCCACTTCGGGAGTATTACCAATTGAGAAGAATAAGTCCACTTCATCCCTGGAGGGCGTTGGAGTGCATAATGATCCACCTGCTATACAGGTCACCCCATACAGGGAATATTTTAATGAACCCGCGCCCATGGGCATAGCTGATTATGGTATAGGCTATAACGGTGTTCCTTACAATTACACCACATCTTCATTCCTGGGAAATGTCACGATCAACTCAATTTCCACATACAGCCCGTCCGCAAATTCCACAAATGTTACTTTCCAGCTTAACTTGAATATGGTATTTTTCTACAAATCCACTTATTACGACTTTTGGGTGCAAGACGTAGCTTTCCTTAACTCATCTTCAAAGGAGATTACTTTCATAGACAACATATGGAATCTTTCAGCCCCGAGCGCCGCGATTTACAACTCGACTGTAATTGGCAATGGTACAGTCGCCAGTAGCGGTACAAATTCAGGCCCTTCCAAATTTTATTATGACCTCGCCAATTCCTCACTTCCAGGAAACAATGTTACCATCAAGGACAATTCGTCCTTCCTGCTGAAGATGAATACGTATCTAGGCAGGAACAATTCCCCAGAAGTAGCTTTCCTGTATAATGACGGGTATGGTTGGATAGTTTACGACAACGCAGTCTTTCACTTTGCAAATGGGCTTCAAACTCCACCTTACTTTTACGTAAATGGATATAGCTACAATCCGGCCAATACGTACTATGATGCCGAACTTGTGATAGGAGGTCCAGGAAACTCCACTCAAACCGAGGACATTAACTCGTCCATAATTCTGATGCTGGAGTATTACAATGGCAACAACTATCAGTCTATTCGGAATGCGTTCAACTTCGGGAGTGATACTGGTGAGACTGTATATAACGCAGTTGTCACCGGTACATACGGTAGCATAACGGGACGGCTGGCGGCCTACGTAACCAATGGGACAGGATCCCTCGGTGCTATGTACTACTCCAATAGTCTATCGTTCTTGAAGATCACTACTGACACACCTAGGGGTGCACTGTATGTCAGGAACCTCAGTTACACCGGTAATGCATTGAACGTGACCAATTTCGTTGGCGGACTGGTAAACGTGACCCTTTACCCTGGAAAGTACTCGATAGAAGTTTATTCGTACATAACCGGGACGTTCCAGAATTACGGGAATGTAACACTGACAGCAGGCAAGCTGACGGTACTTCCGAACGACTCATATGCGGTAAGCTTCATTGAAAATGGGCTGCCATCCGGTATCAGCTGGAACGTGAGCATCTCAGGAATCAATTCAGGTGCCATCAACGGAAGCAGGTACGTATTTTACCTCCAGAACGGAAGTTACAACTTTTACGTTTCCACCCCATACAGAGACTACAGAACTCTAAACGAAACTGGGACCGTGATAGTCAATGGGTCTTCTCAAAATGTTGAGGTCCGTTTCCTTCCAGTCCTGTTTGGCATCCGCTTTACGGAGACTGGTTTACCAGAGGGCACAAATTGGTCAGTTACTCTAAACGGCAAAGGGACTTTGAGCACTTCAAATGATACTTTAATCTTCAACGTTACCAATGGAACCTACGACTACCTGATACCTTCTGCCTTCAATTACTCCCCGTCCAATCACACCGGATCGGTCACAGTGAATGGAAGCAACGTAACACTCCCGATTCCATTCACCATAATGAATGGGTATCTAGTAGGTAAGATCACTCCACCGACTGCTACAATCTCCGTCAATGGGACAATATACAAATCTTCCGATGGAAACTTCAATATTTCCCTCAAACCTGGAAAATATGTGGTGAACGTTTCTTCCCCGGGATACGTCCCGTTTGTGACAAATGTTACTATATTTCCCTCACATGTTACGAAACTACAGATAAGCGGCCTCCTTAAGCGGTCTAGCGATCTAGCCCTTTTTGAAATCATTGTATTCTTACTCGTTATTGTGGGTGGAATCTACAGTTTCCTGCGCTCCAGAAGGAGGCGTTGATCTCTCAAAATGGGAAATTTAAAGTTCAAGTGGTGTCGTAGGTCCATGTAACTAGATGAGCAAAGGAAACTCAAGTTAAATCATTATCGGCTAGGTGATAAACTCGAATAGACCAAGATCCAATTCTGCTTGCACGGACGGTTGGTTGGTGGTTCTGTTTAGTGATAATTTAAAGTGCGTGAGAAATGTGTTTAAATATCTGTCAGACTTCTAAAGAACAGGCTCGTAATGTAGTGCAACTACTCCGTTACTAAACGCTCTAGAAGAAATCAACTTGAGTTTGTGTCTCTTTTTGCTATCTTCAAATATTGGCTTGCCAGAACCCAGAATTATAGGGCGAATTCTTATGCGGTACTCGTCTACAAGATCGTTCCTCACAAGAGCAGATACGAGAGTCCCACTGCCCACTACAACCATGTCCTTTCCAGGTTCTTTTTTAATCCTTTCAATGACTTCAACAGGGTCATCTCGTATCAACTCTGCGGGACTCCACTTTGCTTCCTGAAGGGTTCGAGAAAATACGAGCTTCTGAAGACCGTTAAGTTGCCCAATGATCTCGGAATCGAAGCCATCAGGGCTGGGAGATGCTTTTGGCCAGAACTCACTAAACTCTAGGTATGTCACCCGACCATAAAGCATAGTATCGACTCTCCGTAGAATTTCCTTGGACCAATCAATCTCTTCCTTTTCAAATTCGAACCAGTCGATCTCATTCTTTAGGCTCGTGTAATACCCATCTAGTGATATTATTGTGTCTAGGATTACTTTTCGCATGGGTCAATAACTGAAGTTAGGATAAAATGATATGCAATTCCACGATTTGTGTCATAAATTTGGCTGCAAGCCATACTTGGTTAAAGAGTTGGAGAGACTCACGACTTCGATATTAAACGATTAAATGCAACGGAGACATATAATAATGGAAACTTCTACCCATTTAATCTCTAATTCCCGTTCTTTTGCATAATAGGTATCTCAAGTTTCTCTATCAACTCCCTCGTGTGCTTGGGATTTCTGAGATCTTCTATTCATTTCTTATCTTCAGCTTGCTAATACGGTCAAGGTGCTTTATCAAGTCCTCTGGCGAATACCGCTTTAGAAGGCCCTTTGCCTTCAGTAGGTTGTAGATCCTATAGTGCAATATCAGGGGCCAAAAGGTTCAAGATCGCCTATCCCGTGGCTGATAATCATCCCTTACGTACGTGCAGTCTGCGTGAAATTAAAAACATCTACGAATAATTGTAGGCCAATATTATAGTGGATGTAACATTCACTTCGGTTATTATCGGTTCTTCCATCGTAAAAGTTATCATATAAATTTCTCCAATTTGTGAGCTGGGAGACGTTGGTAAAGAAACAGAGATGCTTCCTCCTTCAGTAATGCCACTAGACCATGCGTCTTTGGCACCGACTGGGAGCGAAAATTGCGAGGAATTTTCGTAAGGGCCGACATCTTCCATCACTAGGGAAATGCTCTCGTTAGAAGTGAAAGACCCATAGACATGAACATCGGTCATATTATTCAAGACCACGAAACTTTGCCCGACACTTGTTAGAGTAGGCCACGTGCCGTTTGATCCATTACCTTCTCCTGGGCACATTTGAAAAAGTCCGGAGGACCATATAGTTGTAGATTCCCTTGGGGGAGTATCTACCGGATTTGTCAAAGAATGATAGATAATAGCTGCTCCTGTGATGGCTGCGACTGCCACTAAAACTACTACAGTTATGGTTTTAAACATTCTACTGGACTAATTAATCCTACTTGCCCAGGGCGATGCCCCTGATCGGGGTTCATGACAAGAAAATCAATTGAAGTGTTATTATAAGGTTAACCCATGTTCCAGAAGGGCCTATTAAACGATTCGGTCCGATCATAATTAATGTGGAGCGTGTAATCAAACCGATTAATGGATCCCGGCTGCCGGATTTGAACCAGCGACCTGTGGATGGCGGCGGTTGCGCCACAGCGCTGTCCCTCTACAGTCCACCGCTCTACCAACTGAGCTAAGCCGGGTATTGGGTTATCCGTGCAGACAAAAATATTTTTCCGTTAAAAATGGTCAA
This sequence comes from Thermoplasmata archaeon, assembly GCA_021816725.1. Taxonomy (GTDB): domain Archaea; phylum Thermoplasmatota; class Thermoplasmata; order Thermoplasmatales. The sequence goes on along the minus strand of JAKAXD010000001.1, from coordinate 437,282 downwards.
ATTACCTCCTTCTCTTTACCAAGGGTAGTAACTTATTTAGGTTCAAATTTGGACTCAAAAGTCGTTCATGTGCTTTGTTCCAGCTGGCTTCATGATGTAAGGAAAATATTAATTAACGAGGATTATATTTATTTGCAGGTGAACAACGATGCCAATGACTTTCAGGAAAAAGACGGTTATCAGAACAGATAGACCCCCCAAGGAACCGAGAAAATACATTGATCTCAATGAATATCAATTTGCAGATGAGCCCGGAGCCGGGACGTCTGTTAAAATTGGTGAATTGATAAAGTTTGAGGAGGTACCACAATTTTCTGAAATTGTCCTGAACGGGGACCTTCTGATACTTGATTATGCAGCAATACAATCTGATGAGTTGCAGTTAAGAAGGATCGTGAGTGAGCTTAAAAGGTCTGCTGGAGACAATGGAGGGGACGTTGTTGCACTTGGCAATAGGTACCTTATAGTTACTCCAAGAGGAATGAAAATAGATAGGAACAAGATAAGAACGCCCTCATCTCTCTAGTCTAATTAATTTACATTTCCCGTATTATTTCTGTTTATCATAAGTATAAAGGTAGTTTTATCAATAGAATATGGCCTTAAATAAAGAACAATCAAGCAAACGTTATTAACGACATGAAAATTCTGGGTCGATGGCATCATATCTGCTAAACTGGGAGCTATTCATACTAGCAACGGCACTGGTAGGTCTTGCATATGCAGGGATTCAGAGTTTCTTACTTCTGAGGATACCCGTCAGTGAGGAAAAACCAGAAAAGATTTCGTTATCTATACGCAAAGGTGCAAACGCATTCATGAGGAGGCAATACACCAATGTATTCATATTCGCTGCGATACTTGCAGTCATAATCTTCTTTGCTTTCTACGCGTCTTCGGGGATTTCCGAGGCGTGGAAACTGACTGTTGGTTTCCTTGTCGGAGCCACTGGGTCTGCAGTTGCGGGACTCATTGGGATGAGCATTTCTGTCAGAGCAAATGTGAGAACTGCAATTGAGGCTAAGAAGGGGCTTAATCCGGCTTTGAAACTTGCATTCAGGGGAGGGACAGTCACTGGACTAATGGTCGCTTCCTTAGCCCTTCTGGGACTTGTCGTGTTCTATATGTGGTTTGGAAATCCGACTCCGATGGTAGGCTACATTTTTGGAGCGTCCCTCGTTAGCTTGTTCGCAAGGGTAGGTGGCGGAATTTTTACAAAGGGGGCAGATGTTGGGGCTGATCTTGTCGGTAAAGTGGAGGCGGGAATACCCGAGGATGACCCAAGAAACCCGGCAGTCATAGCCGACAATGTTGGCGACAATGTCGGGGATTGCGCTGGGATGGGAGCTGATTTGTTTGAGACGTACGTTGTTACTGCGTTATCAGCCATGCTCCTTGCATATTTGATTTACACATCCCCTCTAGGGTCAAAGTACCTTTCACAGAGTGGAATTATCCTTCCCTTAGCGATAGGCGGAGTTGCAATACTTGCTACAATCGTTGGATCATTCTTCGTGAAGAAGGGTGAGAAACAGAGAATAATGACCGCTCTTTACAAAGGACTAATTGTAACAGTAATTCTGTCAGCAATAGGTTTCTATTTTGTTGACTACTACCTGATGAAAGGAAACTTGGCAATCTATTTTGATGCTATCATAGGTATCATCATCATGGGAGTGATAGTTTACGTTACAGAATACTACACGTCTGAAAGATTTTCGCCCGTTGCAAAGATAGCCAAATCATCTGTTACTGGAACCGGTACAAACATCATTACGGGATTGGCATACGGACTTCAAGCAGTATTCATTCCTGCCATAGTAATAGTGGCAGGCATTGTCATATCGTTCTTTATAACCTATTCATCTTATGGTGGATATTCCCAGATGGGACTTTACGGGATAGCTATCGCAGCAGCAAGCATGCTATCTGCGACTGGAATGATCATTTCCATCGATTCATACGGTCCCATAACGGACAATGCAGGGGGAATTGCAGAAATGTCAGGATTTGACGAGAAGACAAGGAGGGAAGTCACTGATCCTTTGGATGCAGTCGGAAATACAACAAAGGCGGTTACCAAGGGATATGCCATAGGTAGTGCAGCCCTTGCAGCCCTAACGTTATTCGCTGCCTTCAAGACCTTGATCTCAACTGTTCCACAATTCCAGGTAATACAACTGGATGACCCGATAGTTGTTGCAGGCTTGCTGATAGGTGGGTCGCTGCCCTTCTTCTTCACTTCATACCTGATGAATGCAGTAGGAAAGGCTGCGTCTGCCATTGTTGAGGAAGTCAGGTCACAGTTCAAACTTAAACCAAAGATTCTTACTGGAGAGGATGAACCTGATTACGGTAAGGCGGTAGATATCGTTACGAAGGAAGCACTGAGGCAGCTAATGGTTCCTGCATTGATAGCTGTATTGACACCCATAGTTGTAGGATTTGTGCTTGGACCGCTTGCTGTGGGAGGCCTGCTCATGGGTGTTATAATATCTGGATTCCCGCTTGCAATCATGATGACGGTTGGGGGCGGCGCATGGGATAATGCGAAGAAGTACATCGAGCAGGGGAACTACGGGGGTAAAGGATCGGATGCTCACAAGTCTGCTGTTGTAGGCGATACAGTCGGTGATGCTACAAAGGATACCGCTGGCCCGGCGATCAACCCGCTGGTAAAGGTAGTTAACACAATATCGATCCTTTTCGTCGGCATAATAATGTATCACTACCTCATCCATATCTAGAAATCTTTCAATTTTTTTATTATTTTAATTAATTTGACATTTTCCTCAGTATCATGCACTCTTATAATGTCAGCTCCATTCATTATTGCTATTGAATTGAAGATGAGGGAAGAGGTGTCGCGTTCATCAACGCTTTCGTCTAGAAGCTTTCCTATGAAATTCTTCCTTGAAAGTCCAATCAGTAACGGTGGACCGATCTTCAAATCACGAAGATTTTTTATGATCGATAGATTATCCTCCACCCTTTTCCCAAATCCGATGCCAGGATCGAGGATAATGTTATCCCCTACTCCAGCTTTCTGTGCCTCCTGAATCTTCCTGAGAAAGAACGACGATATTTCATTTATCACATTTTCATATGATGGTGAATCCTGCATTGTCTTAAAATCGCCCTTTTTGTGCATTACTACCAAGGGGACGTCGTAGCGCTTCACGAGCTTCCAGATTTCTTGGTTTTGAGAACCGCTCACATCGTTTACTATGTGCGTCCCCATTTCTAGGCATTCCTCCTGAACTTCAGGCTGATATGAATCTACCGAAACGGTGAATCCTCTGTTGAGAGAGATTTCAACTGCTTTAGAGATTCTCTTCATTTCCTCCCGTTTCGAGATCCGTTCACTGCCTGGTCTAGTGCTCTGCCCCCCGATGTCAACAATGTTGCCACCTGCCTTCTCAATTTCATCCAGTCTTTCATTCACCTTGTCTTCCGTCAATCTGCTACCTGGATAGAAGGAATCAGGTGTCATGTTAAGTACTGTCATTACGCACGGGAATTCTATGGCATTTAGTTTTCCTCGAATCCTTACAGAAGGCAGAGACTTCCAGAAATCTTCTCTCAAGGGGGATTCCAGTCCTCTCAAAATTCCATTAATGTCACTGTACCTAAGCGCGTAAATTTTGTGATGGCCTACATTCCACTTCCTGTACTTGAGATCAAGCGTATTTGTGGTGACAAGGAAGGCCTGGAAATCGACCAATTCAGAAACGGGAATGTTGTACTCCCGCGATATTGAGATAGCATCGAACCTGAAGATATTGTCATTCCATTGTCGTGAACTGTGCATGTGCTACCCCTTGGATATATATTACATTCTCCTTTGAAATGTATCCTGCCTCTATGGCTATATCTACGGTCCTATTCCCGACTAAATTTGCTACAGAACACATTGACAACAAGTCTCTCAGGGCAGAATCCTCAACAAGAATTTCCTTGTAGAAGTTGACAGAGACGTTGAGTCTAAACTTTCCTTCTTTTAATTCTCTGCCAATCAATTCTTCGTCTGCTGCCGCAAGAAGGATGTCAGTTGGTGTCCTGAAGACTCTTGTCCATATCAAGTGTATCTTACCTCATTGATCCCCATTTAACCGACAATGCGGAAAGACTGGTCATTATTTCCTTTTATTATGGTTCCTTTCTTATTCATCATTTCAAGTGTCCGTTCAACCTGGTTTTGGTCCACACCAGCACCCCTAGCTTCCTCTATGATATCCTTGAGTGAAGCCCACCTGTTGGGACTCGCCTCCATTAGCCTCCTTATGATGTCGGTTAAAGAGAATGCTGCCTTCCGGTCCTTTTGGGCAAATCCTGTAAGGATAATATCCACGTCAGGAATTCCGTTCACGACCGTGGTCTGGTTCAGGAAGGATTCCATGAGCCTTTCTGCCCTTTCAACATCCTGTTCATCGACCCTTTCTGAGAGCCTTACTCTTGCAGAAGCTTCAGATAATCTCACTAATGCCTCCAATTGACGCGGGGTAATTGAGACTGTACCCTGCTTCGATGTTGATGCCCTCCTGTCGACATAGAACTTCTTTATCATGTCACTGGCCTTAGGAGACATAAGGGGGAAGCACGTTTTCCTTGCATAGATTATGTATTTTTTTAAGAAATCGTGCTCAAAAACTGGATATACCTGCGCCTTTTCCCCGCCACGCCCGCTCGCTATACTTTCTCCTGCTTTGTGAACTTTGAGTATGTAATCTGCCATATCGTTGTCCACCTTTCCTGGCCTATCAACAATGACGAATATCAGGTCAAATCTTGATAGCAATGTAGCAGGAAACTCTGTCTGTGCAGGGAAAGGCTCATTTTCGTCGTACCTTCCAAATTTTGGATTTGCAGCGCCGAGGACAGCGCACCTGGACATTAGGGTAGCATTGATCCCAGCCTTGGATATTGAGACGGTCTGCTGTTCCATCGCCTGATGCATTGCACCGCTATCCTCCTTGTCCATCTTGTCGAGTTCATCCACAGCTGCAAGTCCACCATCTGCTAGTACAAGCGTGCCCGCTTCCAAAGTCCATCTACCTTCTGACATCTCGTCTTTTACTGCAGCCGCAGTTAGGCCGGCAGCCGAACTTCCCTTTCCGGAGGTATAAACGGACTTCGGCGCAATGTTTGCAGCGTAGGTTAGGATCTGGCTTTTTGCAACTCCAGGGTCACCAAAGAGAAGGACGTGAATGTCCCCTCTAATGTACGTTCCATCTTCAAATGCTTTCCTTTCCCCTCCAAATAATTGGAGTATTACAGCCTCCTTCACCATCTCGTTTCCGAAAACAGCGGGTGCTATGCTGCCCACGAGTTTATTGTATATTTCAGGGTCCTTCGCGGCCTTTTTTATCGTTTTTATGTCTTCGTCGTCCAGCATAACTTCGTCGTACTCAGATGACTCCCTCTCTATGTACATAGCATCTAGATAAATATCGAACTGTCTCGACATACTCTGATTCATCTGTGACTTTTGTTTTCCCTTTAATATCCCATTTATCGATACCCTGTCCCCCGGGTTGTTCTTGCCGCACAATTCGTCTTCTAGATGGACAAGAAGTCGTGCAGGCTGAGCTGCACCTCTAAGAAATTCTGGTTTCTCTTCTATTGTGATAATTTGCGTATCGTAGTATGTTGACCTTTCAGGTATAAACTTAAATTTGGTCTCATCTTTCGGCTTTCCGCACTTGCTGCAGTTGAGAGGCTCCATTATCCTGTTTCCCGTTTGTGGATACAGGTTAATCTCTCTGCAATAACTGCACTGAAATGCAGCGCTTACGATAGTTGGGACAACCTCTGAAACCCTCTTGACGACACCATCAACCTGCAAAAAGGTGTTCAAATCATCGCTTCTTAATTCCCTTATATTCCTCTTGATATCCGGAAGTTTTGAGGAGATTGAGATTCTCACCCTTGCATCCTTCCTCGACATGAAGTCCTCTGAGAGAAGACCCCCTCTCTTGCCTTCTTCTCCACGTCCATATAACACATCTTTCAGAAGATTCAGATACTCTTCAGGATATCTTAGAAATAATAGAGCAAAATTCATGTCGATTTTATCCATCTCTTCGTAGCTTATTGTCAACGTTTTATCCTTGGAATCGCTTGAATTTATTCTTGATATATCCTCGCTTTTTGATTCTAATAGTTTGTTCCAGAAGCTTCTGACCTCATCATCCCTAAAATATTCTCTCATCCTCTATCTATCCTCCTTGGAAATATAAAGATTCTGTGGTAAAGTAATGCGTGCTTATTCATGTAGTCCTCTTATTTGGTCTATAGCCGCAGTTGAGTCTTTTGCGGATCTTGTTTCGGTTAGAATTGCTGCACTGGCTTATTTTTTGGCTTGAGTACCGCTCCAATTATCGCTACTATTATACCTGCTATTGCTAGGAAGACACCGACCAAAACGAGGAGACCTGTTACGATAAGGTGACCGAGACCCCCGGAAACTACCGCATAATCAACGGAGGGGGAGGACGAACCGAATGTCACAATGTAGTAACTACCAGGGATGTTCGAGTATGTGGATGTGTTCCCAGCAGAAGAGGAAGGCGCGACGGCATAACTAGCAACAGTTCCTTGGGTTGCTGTTCCAAGGTCCTCCGATGGAATCAGATATGCTTGCTGATTTGCGACGACAATTACCTCTTCTCCTGATGATACATTCAGGAGCTGAGAATGATAGCCTCCATTTGAGTCTGGGAACATTGTAGTGCTTGCCCCTGTTATTGAACTGGACGCAGAATGTTCCGCCTCAACTGCAGATGCACCTGCCATTACAATTCCTACGACAAGCAATATGAGGCCTATGATCAGGATATTCTTCCTCATAAGCTCCTTAGTTTAGGAACATATAATTATTTTTCTTAAATTGTGCAATATAAATGCAGTCAGAACATTACCGGTGGGTGAGTTGTAACTGCATTTTGAGGATAGGACTGGATATCTTGCAAAGATTTAATTAAATGACGATAATTCACGGTGTGGTCAAGCAGGTGTTGTGTAGCCTGGTAGCACAAAGGCCTTCCAAGCCTTTAGCCCGGGTCCAAATCCCGGCACCTGCATCAATAGAAATGGGTTTAATGCATAACCTATTTTAACTGGTAAATTATGTCTAAACCATGTCGTATGAGAATAAGCTCAAGACAGAACTTAAGAACCTCACGGAAAGAGGATTACCGATCAACGCTGCCGAGACAATAGAAAATTTCATTGAAGATCTCAACCTTGAAGGAATCTCGAAGGGGAGACAATACGCTTATCTGATAAGGTTAAGAAGGATAGCATCAATAATACCGGATAAATTCCTGGATCCATCGGAGAGAGACATTAAGAAGGTAGTAAGCGAGATAAAGAACACCAAGGTCAGATGGGGTCACAGTGAGGAGCATCTACCGACTGAAAACGGATTGCAGGCTTACCTAGTTGCTCTCAAAAGATTCTATAAATGGCACCTAGGAAAGAACAAGAGCTATCCTGAGTGTGTGGAATGGATCAAGATAGGTAATGCTCATCCTTCCAGGCAGGTAAGGCCAGAATCCCTGATAACGCAGGAAGAAGTGAATCAACTTATCGAAGCATCGAGGAATTCAAGAGATAAGGCTATTTTCAGCACGTTATACGATTCAGGTATCAGATTGGGAGAGATGCTATCCCTGAGAATTAAGGACATTAAATTTGACGATTACGGAGCTTTGCTAAGCGTCACCGGAAAGACAGGGCCAAGACAGGTCAGGGTAGTTGGTAATTCAGTTCCATACCTGAGACAATGGCTAAATGTCCATCCGGTCAGATCAAAACCGGATGCTTTGGTATTTTGCAATATTGACAGACTGAAAGGAAATGAGCTGACGGAGCATGATGTCTATTCAATGATTAAGAAGGTTTCAAGACGTGCAGGAATCAAAAGAAGAATACATCCTCACCTATTCAGGCACTCAAGGGCAACAATCCTAGCCAGTCAAGTAATGGAAGCTCCGTTAGAATCTCAGATGGGTTGGGTTCATGGGTCCAAGCAGACAAAGACATATGTTCACCTAAGCCTGAGAGACCAGGATAACGCAATTCTCAAGGCCTATGGAATAAAGGTAAAAGAGGAGGAAGCTATAAAAGAGGACATGCCTAAGGAATGTCCTAGGTGCCATAGGTCAAACCCTAGCACTTCATTGTTTTGTAATACCTGCGGTATGCCACTCGATGCTAAGACTACAATAGAACTAGACGAAAAGAGAAAAGAAGTGGAATCCAAACTCATAGGGTCTTCAGTAATAGATAACGGCACCAAGGAACTGCTGAAGACGTTTGACCCTGAGTTCAAGGACAAGCTGCTTGAAGCTGTCCTGTCTCAAATAATCAATGACCCACAGCGCAGGGTCAAATTCACCAAGGAAGTAGAAGGAAAGCAATAGTCAAGCTGCCAGATCGTCTTTAGCGATAACTGAAAGAAAAGTGCCTTCACATTCAGGCTTTTCAGGAATGATTAGCTCAAAAGGTAGAATCTATCTAGGCACTACTTCAAAACTCCAGAATAGAATGAATAAAGGCATTGTTGATTTATTGTGCATGGGAGTGAGGTACTGTCTTTTACTGTATTCTTACATATAGAGAAATGTTAATATACATCAATATGTATCGCTATGTAGAGGTAATAAAAATGGTGAAAGATGATACAGTGATTGAGGAACATACTCCTCCGAAGCTTGTCGGGCCTGAAGAGGAAGTAAGGATATGCCTGAAGATACCAAAGAATTACATCGAGCGCATAGATGCTCTGTATGTACTGAGCCGAGGAGATTCCGATTATGAAGTTGAGAAATTCATAAGGGATGCCGTAAAACTCAGTTTACAAGGCAGCATAAGCAATTTTTACGTCGATGATGCCGAACTTAGCCTCGACCCTAGGGTATCTGGTGATAACGGAGAAACTCCTCAATGACAGCAACGAAATTCAAACGGATCAGCGCAACTATCACCGAAGAAGACTATGCATGGCTAAAGCAGCATCCGGAGATAAACATCTCAGGCCTATTGCAGAGCTGCATCCGGAATATCAGGGAAAAGATCCAGAAATGATTTTCTATTACTCTTTTTTGAGGTTTTAAAATGCCCAAGGCCATCCTGGTCATTGCCGTAATTGCCATTGTTGCAATAGCTTCGTTTGCAGTTGCAGGCGAGATAACGAGACAAGCAGATAACAACAGGAATCCATTTCTGACATTGACGGCAAACATTACGGATAAGAGCCCGCAGGCAAATTTCACGTATGGTTATGTAAGTCCTGGGTTGTGGGGATTCCAATCTGGAGAAGGTAATGCCAGTATGTTTCTTTATAGGAACTCCTCAATATTGGAGTCAGTTAGCCTAAAGGGGAATGAGTATCTCAATGTCTTTGCGTATTCCTCAGAACATCTTACGCAAAACATTCCAATGCCTATTCAAGATGTTTATAGGTCCAACCTATCTTCTTTCGTTTCGTTCAAAGTTATAAACATGAGTTCAAATGTGCTTAATGACCTCGCTTATGACATGTTTTTAGGGAGCAATGGAACGTTACAAAACGAAATAGAGATCATGCTTTTCGATAACATAGATACGGTCAATGCAGGGTCATACTTACTGCCTACTGGACTCAGTTTAATTACGCATAGTTTGATTAATGGCATACCCACTACAATATCATGGAATCTATATGAAAAAACAAGCGATAGCAGCTCATCCCAAGAACATTTGATAATCAATTACATCTTTATTCCGTCTAACAATTTATTCATTAACGATTCTGGAAAGGCAATAATTTCAATCTCATCGTTCTTAGAATTTTTGAATGAAAATAATTTAGTTTTTAAGTCACAATCAATTTTGAGATTAGGCATAGGTACAGAGTTTGAAATAGGTGCTATAAATATGAATGCTGGCTATTCCTTCTGGCTTTACAGCTATTTCATAATAGACGGTACTGATTACCAGGTAGTTCAAAAATAGAAGTGAAAGAAAATCAAGTCATGTGTATTTATTAAGACCCGTCATCATCATCAAGATTCAACTTATACCTCATTCCAGGACCTCTGGCTATCAGGACCTACGGGAATGAATAAAGCTCGTGCGTATGTGAATATATCAATTGGTCCGGCACCTTTTTTGTGTGTGTGAGTGATCAACGGTCTATCGGCATTTCTAACGGTCTATGCGTAGAAATTCGGAGTATAAGGAATTTTTATTTCATTTCTTAATATTTATAAACTATTTTTCAGTTGTTAAAAACTATGTGTAGAACCCAATCTGTAGAACACTGCTTCTCAAGTGCTTCTCAACATATTGCGAGTGCTTCTCCAAGATCAAGTGTTTGTTCTGTGGAAGCAGTACTGTATGGCATATTTAACAAACTTTACAGGCATTGCCTTAACTGCTTCTCTGACTGCTTCTCTAAGGTGCATGAGAAGCACCCTGTTATCACTGAAAGCAAAACGTCTTTTTTCTATAGATTCAAGACAAAGGATAGGAGCCATTATTTAACAAACTTAACAGTGGGATATTCTCCGCACGTCACTCGGAATAGACCAGGGCAGTGGTATGTATCTAAGGACATAGAGTTGTCCTCAATATTTGCTTACTTCACCTGAACAATCTTCTGCTGGGTCCTTTGAGGCCTTGAAGAACACGCCGTGTTAACTGTTAAGAACACCGCACAATCCTTGTTGGCAGTGAAATTTATGTGCATGAAAGTTGATACTTTCCCCCATGTATAGTTTTGCGGTGCCTGATGGAAGTATTATAGCGCTAGTGATAGCACAGCGGGTATATATGCGCATATCTTGTCCGCCTTGAGTTTACATAGTTCCTGAAACAATTTGATACCTTTCAACCTGTCAGGTTGTACTGTCTTGAAAGTATGTCCTTTGATGGAGAATGAGTCTAATACAGCGTAACTGACGATTCCTCTTCCGGTATCTTGAACATCTCTGTGTTTGTCCGCTCAGTCCTATAGAGGATATTCTACTATTTCGATACAAGACGGAACTAAATTCCAAAACTGTTAAGTCATAGTCTGTAAAGTGTTAAATCCTCCGTCTAATGCGATAAAATACTGCTCCTCAAGGGCACTGTAAAGGTTGTCCGGAAATCGACCTTTCAATGTTTTTCCTAACAATATATATTGATATGATACACGCCCGTGAGCGGGTTAAATGACCCAATGATTAAACCATAGCAAGAGGAGTATCAAACCTCCGAGCGCCAGAGGAACGAAGACGAAAGCTATGATGTCCGTGTTTCGTTCTCTCCTGAGGTTCTCCCTTCTCCTGGCTTCTTGCCAGTATTTCTTATATTCTTCGTTTAGGTCTCTCGGTGCAACCTTGTTGATTCGCTCCTGCTTTGGTTCAATTATGTGCCGAGCTTCGACCACCACATTTTCAGTTGCAACCGGAACTTGCTCAGGGGGTTTAACTTCCACAACGGTCTCCTCATCCTTGACGTGGGTTTCTTCCATGGGTCTCTCTGGAGTATCCTTGAGGATTTCCCCTACAGTCACGTAGGAGATATCCACCGAATAGGTCTCTCTGAGAATGTCCGATATTCTTCTGAGACTCAATCCTCTTGAATGGAGTTCCTTTATTATCTCCTTGACCTGGTCATTGTCCATTATCTTACCTCTTTGCTGCTAGGTCTCCTTGGACAGTGACGATTGCATGCTTCATCACCAGAACACTCTGGCCTGTCCTTGAATCCATCATTATTATGTCATACTGCCCGAGACTTGTTAGCTTTCCCGTCATGGTTTTGTTGTTCACCAGTTCCAGCGTCAGGATCCTACCGATAAGCTGTTTGCCGAAGTTATCTATCTGCCCTGGATAGATAGTCTGGTATCTGAAATTTGGTACTGATCTTTCCGAATCGGTGCCATGCGAATTTGCAAATTCCTTCCTGGTTGCGTCTAAACTCTCAGTCATTTTTCTCTCTCCATCTTTTAATCACTTTCCAAAATCTATCGAAGTATTCCATCGAGTCTAGGACCATTACAAGCAATACGAACAGGGATAGAAAAGCGAGAGCAAGGAACTTAAGGTAGATCATTTCCCGATACCTCCGTTATCTATTGATTTTAAAGGAGATTGAGGGCTAAGACTACTTACTACACCTTTTGAGTCCACCATCTCTGGAAAATGAATGGCTGAAGACGTTTTCCGAATGGACTTCATACGAAGCCGTCTCCTTTCTATCTCCTCACTGGAAAGTTGTTTCTTCTCAGGATGACTCAATATCCACTTTCTTTCTTTGTCTGAATACCATCTCATAGGGTTCTTGATAGTGTCTGGAGGGTCAGGTATTCCCCAGATTCCCGATTTTACCACTATGTTGCGATTCAGCATCTCGAAAGAAAAGTAGTCGTCTCTCTCACGTCTCTTATTCCTGGTAGCTCTGGCTATCCTCTTTTGTGTCCTGATAAATTGCAGGCCTGCGAATTCCCTGTTCTTGCAGATACCGTCAGTATCGTTTTCCTCAGGGCACCACTGCATTTCTTTCACTCTGGGATCCAGAGGGCACAAGCTAGTTGAGCAACTATCAAAGAACTTGCAGCTCTCCGGTCCGTTTATCTTTTCCATTCCGTTTTCACTCATGTTTATCATTCTCCTTCTCGTTAGTCTGCAGAAAGCTCACCTCAGGGTAGAAGGCAAAACCTCCGAGCTGTTTGAGTGGAATCTTCCTCTTTTTGCCCTTAATGTCCTCCGAATAGTGGAAATCAAAACCCAGGTAATTCCTGGGTTCCAATACGGTGATTCCTGATTCGTCAAACCCTAGAAGGAATCCCTTGATTGATCCTCTCTGCGTATAGACTTTGATTCTCGAACCTTTCAACACCGTGACCTTACCATCCTTGTATGGCAGAGTTATCAGCGAATCATCGTTCATGTTCTGCCTCTTTTACTCTGTGGAAACTGTCTAATTGGGTCATTGCCGAGTCTGCGATTTCCCTGCTTATGATTCCTGATTTGTTTTCTCTCTCTATGACCTCTTTTAGCTTCGGTAATCCAGGAATCTTCTTATCCTGGCCCAGTTTGTATATCTCTTTTAACGAATACAATCTGGAGGATTTCTCCTCATCATTCTTAACGAGTTCATTGATGATTTTTTGAGATAATTCCAACGAAACGGCATGCCTTCTCAGGTAGCCGGATGCAGCTGAGATTATATTATGCCTATATCCCTTGATATAGATGGGTCTCAAGATTTCTATCAATCTTTCCGGACTGTCCAAGGGCCTTCCATCCTTGAAGCGAATGGGTCTAGCTTTCTTTGTGAAATGGGCCCTCAGAAATAAGTTCAATTCGTCTTTCATGAATGAAATATCCCAAAGACCTGATGGCAAAGAATCGGGTATTTTCACATTGTAGCCGGATGGCTTACTGTCTGAGATTGAATCTATTTTAGTGCAATAGCTGTTAGACTTCTCGTTCACGGATCCTTCCAACCGGATAAGATGTTTACTTGAAAGATTGGTATCGATGATAACGTCAGTAGCATACTGAATCTGACGCATCAGGTATCTTTTGATCTCCTTTCTGATTTCGTCTCTATCTATTCCTTCCAACGTTTTGATGGTATTATCATCTAAGTCCACACTCTTGACAGAGAAGAACACGTGAACGTGGATACTATTGTTTCCTGAAAATGAAAGGTAATAACAACCTTGGGCTTGCCACTTATCCAACAAGTTTATGATCTTTCTAGTTCCATCCCTGACAATTCCCCAATCTGGGCTGTCAATCTCTATGACGAGTTCATTTCTCAGGATTGATCTATGCCCTATTGGGAATTTTGGAGGATTCTGGATAATGTCAAAGAAGGAAATCCACTTCCCTCTGCCTGTTAACGAAATTGCAATATCACTGTCATATCTGGATAGGAGATGGAGAAAATATGTCTGTTCTTGAACTGTATTATTCATGCGTTTCTCCTCCATTTCCATCAGTTATGCATTGTTTTTCTATCGAATCCCAGTGACCTTCAGGACATGCCTTTTCAAGATATGCTCTATGAAGAATTGCCGTTTTTTCTGATAACTTTCTGACTTCCCCTTCTTTGCAGTTCACCTTGATGGTTCTTCCATCTTTCTCAAATTCATACTGAAAACCTATTTTGATTCGGTAAAAGTCAGTTCTATAGCCCGAATCTGGTATATCACCATCTTTAGGAGAATTATTTTTTTGATTTCCCTTAACAGAGGAAGTTATGTCATTAATGTCGGTAATGTCGGAGGCATTGGATTTTTCAGGTTCTTGACTATTGACATTATGACCGTCATTGTTTTTTGTTATGTCGGTAGCTCTGGATGATTTTTCCAATTCGTCTTGGTCTGTTAAGTTATTTGCTTTACTAGTATCGACATTGCCGGACTCAGATGTCGGTGCGTTTGTCACTTTATTTTCATTGGATTTTTCGTGTTCTTCGACATTACCGACGTTACCGACATTACCCTTCACTGGATGGTCATCCAATTTTTTCTGTTTTCCTTCTTCTTCCTTGTCTTTCTTCTCATCTTCCTTTTTGTTCTTTTCTATCCGGCTTATCGTTTTGATTCGTTCGTTTCCTCTTGTCTCTTTGATCCCAATTCCAAGATTTAACAAAGAAGGAAGAAGATCAGTTAACCTCCTTCCCAGATCACGATAGTTCTTTGGTAGTTGCCTGTAGAGAGAATCCTTCTCTGAAATTCCCATTTCGGCAATAATGCCTTTAATCTCGTCATAAAGTTCCTTCGTTGTTCCTTTCCATTCTTTCCGATTCTTTAAAAGCTGGTCCAGAACCATTATCAATAAATTTTCGCTGGCCGTTGATTCTGTTTCTTGAAGTTGCAAATTTGAAAATGACGTATAGAATTTCCCAGGTTCATATCCGAGTACCCTAGTGACAGCCTCTCCCCAGATAATAAAATCTGCCATCCTTAGCAATTTTCCTTTGAATTCCTCCTTTATTTGAGGATAAATTTCTATAGCTTTGCTTAAACTTCCAAGATATAGACCTCTGATTTTAGGGGCTAGTTCTGATATTAATTCCTGAATCTCTGCATCGGTTTTCCGTTTTGATTCTAGAATGAGGTCTAGCCTGATAATCAATGCCCTGTCCAAGAAGTCTGGATTATACCCAGGCTCATTTATTGCGGACATAACTATTGGTCTGCGATATTGAAGAATAAGGTCATCTTGGTCAGTATAGAGCTTACGTTTACGGAATCCTTGCCCAGTAGAAATTCTACAGAGAAGGTCTGATATTGGATCAGGAATTATGGAATTCACATTGTCGAAATTATTGACCCACTCATGCATAGAACTCACGGCAATTTCCCTTTCATCAAATCGCAAAGAATTTCTAACAACAACGTTAGGATCTACTATCACCTTGACGGCATCCGATAAAGAGGATTTACCTGCACCATGTGGACCCGTAATTATGGTTATAACATGAGGGATGTCAGGAATGAAGGCAGTTCCAATGCACCCAACTAATACAATTTCCTGAGCTTCCCCAAGATTCCATAAAGAAAGTAAGTCTTTGAGATCTGATATCTTGCCGTCTTCAATCTCACTTTTTAACATTCCGTTAAATCGTATTGTGAGTGGATCTTTGGGGATAACAGTAGTTAAGCCGTCTTTGGATATGACTATAAGGCTACCGTCGTCACTAAGAGGATCGTAAACTATCTGGTCTTTTACCCTTATTACTCTTACGCCTACACTTAAGACGTTGCTTTTCGATTTAGCTCTACACATCTTTTTTGTCAGGTTAATAGAATCAGCAGAAGGCACGGTATTTTTTGCATCGTAGTATAGGCTTGCTAGGTAGTCTTCAAAAATGACATTGTCTATAGGCATTGGGATATTGTTTATGACGATATATGAATATCCAGTCTTGTCAGAAAAGAAATATGAATTCTTCACAAGTTCCCAAAGTAAAGTTGCTTGATTTTTATCGTCACCATTTCGTTTTGGCGCAATTGCTCTATCGATCGCTAAGCGAATACTTTTACGTGAAATTCCTTCAAGGTAAGGCGAACTTTTAATTCCTGATGGGAAATCACCTGTTCGTACTAGTTCAGAATCTTCCTTGCTAAGTTTTAAGGCTCCTCTTGTTGTTATGATTCTGTATACGTCGCCTTCGGGGATTACATTGATTAGTTCATTTTTTTCTTTCTTTTCTCGATTATTCATTTAAAATTTCCCCTTTAGCGAACTTTAGTAAAGTTAAGTATAGACCGAAAGATATTTTAATCAATTTGAGATATATTCTTGCGTATTTTTTCCAATTTCCCATCTTTTCAAACATTAATCAAGGACCTCCTTTTCTCGTTGTTTTTTGCGGCTAGTTCGTTGGACCATCAGCGCCGAAATGATTGCGACAATGGCCACTAGACTCACAAAAATAAACGAAATGATGCTAAATGCGGGCCTGCTAACTGGACTAGAGATTGTTTTTGTGACTAACGGTGCCACCGTTGGGTCTTTCGCACTAATCGGAAGAGTCTTATAGTGTATTGCGAGTTCCTTCGTTGTAGAAAACTCCCGAATAGCGTTCAAAGGAGTTATATTCATTGCAGGACTTGAGTTAGACGGCGGGTCTCCAGCCAAGCTAAATCCAATGTGAATGATTACTGAGCCATTTGCTGCACCGCTTGGCATTGTCACGATTCCATGCGTAATATTTGCCACATATGGACTCGAAACGTATTGCAGGGTTGAATTATTCAATGCAAAACTGTTAGTTGCGTTGTCCCATACGTAAGTCCTTACGAACCAGGTCCACGTTCCATTCGGTGGATTTATCACGACTGCAGGCAGACCGTTTGAACTGACTTTCGTTATCAAACCATCAGGATCCCAAAACATAGAACCGTAAGGATAAGATGTATTGCTAGTTAGAACAATGAAAGCAGCCGACCAATAAGAACCAACGGGCAGACCCGATTCCACGAACTTCACGGAATTTGGAGCCAATTCGCCGGTCACATGAACAATGTACCGGCCGATCCATTTTCCCTTATATTCGGTATTGTGACCTGTGCCTGTTATTTGCACAACGTAAACATAAGTTCCAGGGGTACTCTGAGAGGCTACGATGCTGGAATTTACAGCGCCTGAAATTAATTGCCCGTTAACATACCATGTGTACTTATAAGCTGAGAAATTTCCGTTAAAGACTGCTTGACTGCCAACGAAATTGACACTGATCCCGAATGAATCCCCGCTGTATATTTCTTTTTCAAGAGGATTCATATTCAAAATAATTGCAGGAATATGCGAGTTTGGATGGCCTGGAGCAGGATCTCCCACTGAGTCCGAAACCCACAATCTGATGGAATCATTGCCCACTGGCAAGGTCGATGTTGTCCATGTGGATGATGTAGCGCCTGAAACATTGGCTCCGTTAAGCCACCATTGGTAGCTGTAAGGCGCAGTGCCTCCAGTTACATTACTGTTGAACGTTACGCTCATCCCATAATCTATGGGGTTCTTAGATGATGAGATAGAAACTGTGACTGGAGGATTAACTGTGACGTCCAGCGTAGGGGTATCAAATGTGATGTTCGTTTGATAAACATGCCATTGGAAGTAATAGGTATACGTACCTGCAGTGCCATAAGTGTACTCAAAATTTATGTTCGAGTTGTAAGGTCCAACGTCAGTCTTATTTACCCCGTTAATGTATTCATAAGCCTCATAAGTATTGCCTGGTCGTGTATTGTTTGCGTGGGAGTAGTAATAAGTTGATACACCGACATCTGTTGGATTATGGCTCGTAGAAATATTAGCCGTAAATGGCTGTTCTGCAAACGTGATGCTCACTGATGAGGGAGCTTTAGCTGAGCCACTCGAAGGAGAAGGCGCATAGATGTAAATTCCGGAGACTGAATTATGAACATCATAGGAATAGAAAACGCCAGCAGTTTCCTCGAAACTAATGGAGGTTGAGGTGGAAGATTGATTCAAGCTATTATAAGTCACAGACCAGCTAACACCAGACGGCAGCCCTGTCTCGTTAAAGTAAGTGTAGCCAGTCGAAGTTGTGGCATAGGAAGGTTCAGTTGTCATACTAGTGATTGCTATTGTTGAGGCGATCATTAAAAATGCGAAAAAAATGCCAATAAATTTTCTAGCCAGTAACTTCATTTTAACGCTCCTCCTTCTTTTCTCGTTTTGCGTCATGCGTTAGCTCTTGCCATAATTCGAGCCACTTCGGCATCTTCTCTTGTTCAGTCATCAAGCTGCCTCCTTCGGAACTAGCGTCAGTGATCCATCCTGATTTAATTGAACATCAATTTCATCGTCCTTATCCAGTTGCATGCTTTGCACATAAGCCGGAGGCAGACTCAGATAGAACGTATTGTGAACTCTAACGATGTATCTTTTCCAGATCAGTTTCTTTGATTCCATTTTAATCTATATCATCATTTATATCCCTTACTTTAATAATTGTTTTTTACAATAATACCGGTATTTTTCAAAATTAGAAAATACCAATGAAATTGAGAAATGTTTATAATCGATTAAACTATAATCAAACAATGGTAAGAGAGAGAGGAGAAAAGGGCAAACACGGGGAGACAGATAGACAGATAGTGTTTGCCATATTACATAATCAAATAAAGGATTCAAGAGGTTTGACTAAAAAACAGATCGCTGAAATTGTCGAAGCCGCTACGGGAAAAGATAGAGACGGAGTAAGGAAAAGAGTGGCCATGATGTTGGGCGATCGAAGTCCTATTAGGGACATAATTAAAATTGAGAATATAAATTCCAAAATCTATCATAAACTCAATCCTAAAAACTTGAAGGAAGCGTGCATTTTATATAATTTCTTTGAAGAAGAAGTTAATCTGATAGACTTGAAAGAAGTTAAAAATTTTATTTCCCCATTTATAGATAGTTATATCAAAGAGGTCATAGATTTCCTTCATTTATGGGATCCAAAAGACTATCCGTATACGATACCATCCGACATGCTTGATAGACTTTCAAAGGAAGGAACTATAGACTTTTATCCAAGGCAATTCAAAGAGACTGGACCAGAGAAAATGAAGGAAATAGCCGAAGATTTTGGGATTTTTAGAAGGCTGAAATGGAAACTAACAGACGACTATAATTTAAAAAAATTTTGCAGGCTAATAGAAAATTTTGAAAGATTGGTTGATGATGTCAGGACAGAAATGGTATCTGAAGGCGACACAGCAAATGTTGTAATCTCGACAGAAAGTTTTAAGGATCAAACTTTAAAAAGCGATTCATATTGGTTCTGGAGTGTATGGAAGGAACTATGGGAAGAACAGGTCCAGGTTAATTACATCAATAAGATTAAAGCAACTAAAAAAACACTTTATGACACTTATGAGAAAGGGATCACGATGTTATATCCTTTTAAATCTATCGAAGAAGGGTTAGAATTTCTAAGGAGAACTACTAACAAATACAATATTAAACCAGAAGAAATTGAAGAAGAGGAATTTAAAGTAGATAATGCGTTGATATATGTTTCTAGGAGATTTTGGATACCATCTCATTTGATCCCATCATCATTGAATGGAAGTTTTTTTCTGCTGCCATTGTATGTTCGATTCCATCCCGATGGAAGCTATTATACCATAGGGGAAATCTCACAGAAAGAAAAGGCCGGAGTTAATCTAAAGCGGGAAACAGTTGCTGTTAACTCAGATATCTGGACCTGGAAAGAGGATTGACTTTTATTTTCCAATATTCTGGCAATTATATATTATTGAAACCGTATTTTCTTTAAATACTAATGAGGATTATGGTATTACTGTTTTAAACCCATTCCTATAAAGTCACGGCACCTGCATCCCTCTAGAGAATAAATATGGTTTAGAGTTACTTTCAATCACTTTTAAAGTTTGTAATGTGGTTGTCCTCCATAAAAATTGATTTGTACTTCTTGTCAGACCATCTTAAATAATGGTATCCTTGAGGTTCCTTTCTCACGTTTGTATTTGACGAGAAACTAATACTATCTTTCCATCCTGGCAAAATTTATCTGTGTCAACCACATCTCACGAAGTGGTGGATAGCAATACCGGCTTCGACATCAGATTCAAGTACCTTGTCGTAAATGCCGGCATTTCAAGATTTGGCCTCGCTTCATTCAATCTGATAGTCATCTGGATCATCCTGTTCGAAACAAAGAACGCATTCTTGGCAGGGCTAGGTGATGGCATTCTTTCTCTACCCCTATTCTTTAGTTTCATAGTAGGAGCTCTAATAGATAGAGCTACTAATAAAAGATTGATATCGATCCTCGTAAGTGTCCTCAGGGCAGTGTTCCTTGTTTCTGTTCTTTACGGCTTCTACACTCAATCCCTCTCAGTAATTTTAATCTCGATCTATGCAAGCGGCTTCATGCTAGGACTAACATCAGACATTATAAATTCAGTAAGGGCCACTTGGACTAAAGAATTGCTCACCAAGGAGCAATACAAGTCCGGATCATCTGTCTCATCTATGGCGACTTATATTGCGGAAGGGGCTGGTTACCTCCTTTCTGGCATCATTCTCATTCTTGGCTTTTATCATTCATTCGAGGTTCTAATTGCAGTCTTCGCAATAGCTTTGATCCCTTTGCTGTTTATTTCAACTGACTTCAAGCCAGAAGAGACAAGTGCTTTGCAATCCATGAAGGACGGTATTGCATTCATAAGGAAACACAAGGAAATGGTGCAGTTGATGATCATAGTGCTGGTACTTAATATAACATTCGGCATGATGGGTATAATACTCATTTCACTTGTGCAGATAAAATTCCATCTGCCATCCCTCTATGCAAGTATTGTCTTCTCAATGTTTATACTTGGGCTCATATTAGGGTCGGGATTCGGCACAAAAGTGAAGGGGAAGCTTGGGAGTATCTCTATGACGATTTTTCTTATTACTGGAATTTCCATAGCTTCAATTTCTTTTATAAACTCTATCTTTTTAATATTCGTACCTTCCATAATCATTGGTGTTCTGATAGGTATCGCAAATGTTCTTTACAACTCGGCAATGCTCCAGTTGATCAGTCAGGAATTCATGGCAAGAATATCAGGTGCTTTTAGCACGTTCAGTGTTGCAGCAACCTTCTCTTCTGGTATGCTCGGGGGCGCAATAATTCAGCTTACATCAGTGACAGATTCCTTCATTATAATAGGTCTATTTGTCATTGGTTCAATCGTACTTTGGCCTATTTTCAGGGAATTATACAGGGTAGTAGTATAGTAGCTAGGAATCTTTTTCCCTCAGCCGGGTAGATTCATTAAATTGCGAAGAGTGTTGCGCAATCAGTATAAGTAATGTGCTAAACTATGAGCATATCACTTGGGTTTTATGTTCTTCGACATCACTAGGTCTGTGATACGGTACCCAGATTTCTTGTACAGGTTAATTGCGATCTCGTTGTGGCCGAAAACATGCAGCGACACTTTATTCTGTCCTATATTTCCTAGAAACCTATCCAAGGCAATGAGTGCGTCTTTTCCGAATCCTCTTCCACGCTCACTTTCATTAACAATAAAGTCCCAAATCCATGCGCCATCTTCCCTATTATCAGGATTTTTCAGTCCCACCCAAATCATTCCAACATTCCGATTAGTATTTTTGTCTTTTAGATTAAAGAGATAATGGCCTTTAGTCGCGATTCCATTCGGAAGATGTCGCTTGAATTCTCTGTTTGATAACTCCAACGATTCTTCTTCTTTCCAGCTTTCCGATTCAACCTTCTCTTTAGCGTATTTCTGCACTGCTGCCTTAAGATATTCCTCGAATTCATCATCATTCATGGGCACAAGGTCAATCATTGTCTTTTCTGATCCGTGCCTCACTAATTATGCTTCCCCTTGAAAATGGTCAATTTCTCAATGTCAATGAATAGTAATATTTGGGAGTTGTTGAAATCATTACTTCACTTTATGATAGAAATCAGAAGATAGTTATCGCTAGGCATTCCTTAGGAAGGTGCCACAATAGAGCTACAACTTTGATGATTATGGCATCAATTGTTTTTAAAGAAATTTAGACTTACTAAATTATTTTATGAACAGTTAAGATAAAATTCGTAGGTATTAATAATTCGATGGAAATCTCGTCTAGAAGTAATGGTGATCTATATTGTCCGATCTAATCCTGATAAATAACCTATGGATAATCATTGCAGCACTTCTGGTATTCTTAATGACGATAGCAGTCGGAATGCTCGAGGTTGGCGAGCTAGGAAAGCACTTTTCAAGGAGTCTACTTAAAACCATATTAATATCCGGTCTTGCGCTGTTTTTAATGGCCTTTATCGGGTTTAATATTGCATTTGGGCCGACTTTGTTTGGCATCATTGGAAAACCTGATTACACTGGATTCTTTTTCGGAAGCTTTTCTTCAAACTCCATAAATGCAATTACTGGAACCTGGTGGTCAATGACAGATCAATACTTTGGCACTGGATTGACAACTGGAACTTATTTTCTCTTTGAAACGGCTTTTGCAGCGGTAACTCTTGCAATCGTTGGGGTAGTTGCATTGCGTAAAGTCAAACTATCTGCGTTTTTAATCTATTCAGTGATTTACTTCATATTAATCTGGACACTACCTGCGGCCTGGATCTGGAACCCAACTGGCTGGCTTTATCAGCTGGGCGTGAGGGATTTTGGTGGAGGGTTGGTAGTACATGCTGCTGCGGGAATAGCGGGCCTGGCATTTGTAGTTAAGATATGGCAGGAAGAAAAGAAGAAAGGTTTAAAGGCCAGTCCTCAAACCCCAATCTCTGTAAGTTCTGGATGGCTGACCTTATCAATACTGCTTCTTTGGGTGGGATGGTTCGGATTCAATGCTGGAAGTGTTCTCGCATTTACGGCCGAAACAGTAGTGGTTGGCCTCAACACATTTTTGGCTGCTGGTTCTGCACTTGTTTCAACCGTGTTCTTCAAGTATCTGATTACTAAAAAAGACCCAGGATATATATATGCAGTAAATGGCATATTGGTGGGTCTGATTTTGATGTCTCCACTCTCTGGCTATGTTAGTCCTCTCGTAGCTGTAGTCATTGGTTTCGTTGGAGGGCCTTTGTACCTCCTTGGAGAGAAGTTGATGACCAGGAAATGGTTTTCAGATCCAATCGGTCTCTTCCCAACTCATCTCCTCTTAGGGACCACTGGTTTCATTTTGATAGCATTTGTAGCCCAGAAAGGATATGCTTCATATTCGGGCGCTTCAAATCTCCCTAACGGAATACTATTTGGAGGCGGGATGATGGCTCTAAGACAGTTGGGTGTAGAGTTACTTGCAGTTATTGCCGTCTTTGCATTTGTTTTTGTGCTTAGTTACGTCGCTTTGGTCATAATAGGGAGATTTACTAAGGGAATAACAACAGATTACACAAGCGAAAATGTCAACAGCCCTATGACTGAATCTTCTGCAATCTCTCCAGCACCTACGACTTCCCTGAACCACGGGATGAAGTGATTAACGGAGGAAAATGATACGGAATTGAAAAAGACAGGCTCAATGTTAAACTCACCGAACGAGAATATACTCTGACAGACGTTAGACGGCAGTTCAGCTTCTTGCGTTGTTCACAACATTCTATTTGATTATCAATGCTGAATCTTGCATCGTTCAGGGAATGTTGGTATAAATTGAGAATCTTCGAAGTGGCACCGGCTCGTTAGGCACTCGCTTCCTGTTTTGGTTTTCTAGTTCAATTATAAATTTTGGAGTACCGAAAGTATCTTTGGCTATCTGGTCTGTTTCATTGAAACTTAGAAGGTATTTTCCCTTTAGATTCAACAATATTGATTTCAACTCTACTAGATTCCCGGGCTCAAACGGATGCTCGTACCAATCCTTCCCAGAATAAGGGGGGTCGCAGTAGAAAAAAGCATTAATACTATCATATTTAGTAAATACATCCCTAAAATCCAGATTTTCAATTACCCACTTAGAAACCCTGGAGCTTATAGTCTTATAATTGGATATTACTTTCAATGTTTGAGTATAAGTTGACTTTTCATCTTTTGTCCTGTAGGTAGACCCCATCCCTCCAAATCCTATGCTGAACCCGTAAAAGGTTCTGAAGGCTCTATCCAGATCAGTTAGGTTGACTATTCCTTTTTCGTCGAATATATCTTCATACTGGGTAAACTTGTTTTTGTCGACCGTCCACCTATTCATGACTTCAAGAAGCAGATCGGGATAAGATTTGATTATTTTAAACAGGTTGTAGAGATCCCTGTTAATGTCGTTGTATACAATTTTTGGCGCATCAATGTTCAGGGAAACTATTCCGGAGCCACCGAAGACATCAATGAACACTGTTGCTCCCGATTCTATAAAATTCCTTCTAATAACCGGAATAAGAGACCTTTTGGAACCAGGGTACTTTATCAGTTTAATATATTCCAATCCCGTTCAACCCGTCTTACTTCAATCCCTGATTCTGGTAATGGCCAGACCTCATTTCATAGGTCTTAAGGGCTTCCTTATCCATGTTGAGGAAAATCATCTGAAATACGCCCTTTTCCTTCACAATTTCAACCGTCTCGTTCCCCAGATTCTTGATATAGAACCTAATTTTCCCCCTGAATCCCGCATCGACAAAACCAAAGCTGGCAACGAGGCCTCTTCTAGCATACGAAGATCGTAGGAACATCATTGATCCTATAAAACCTGGGATAAAAACAGACTCAAGGGTCTCAACCTGAACACCTTGGTTAGGTTCAATAACGACCTTTTCACTAAGACTGAAATCATAACCGTTCGGTGTCAACTTTGAATGGTCAAAAGGTTCTATCGACATTGTGCCGTTCTGGATAAGGTCAAGTATAGTGCCGTCTGACAATATCATGTACAAAGAAAACTTTTATGTTTAAAACATTTGTCAACCGATGTTTGACGAAGAAACAGAAAACGCCTTTTCAGGAGGATTCAAGATCTCCGAATCAGGTGTGGCCACAATTTTAGGACATCCAACGGTTTCCAATCTTAAAAAAGTCATTTCCTTTCCGGTGTCACTCCAAATTTCTTCCTTGGTAAGGAAGAACAAAAGCGTAGTATGGAAGGGAGTCAATTCTATTGAAATTCCTTTTGAAGCTTCAAAACTTTCAAATGACTGGTATGACCCGCTCAAGATGATGACAAACATAGCCCTTCAGCGAGGATGGACAAACGCTCCATATATTATAGCAAAGGAAACGTTGACATTCAATCAGTCACTTGGGTATTATTCTGCATTTGTGGACATCATTGTTGAATCTTTCTCACTGGTAAATGAAGTGAATCTCAGCATATCAGAAATGGTGCAGATCAGTGGAGAAATACAGGACAAGATCAGGGGAAGACACAACGCATATGAAACGCTTGCAAGAAAGCAGGGGAAGGAAGGGAGCCTACTCTTTTACGACTCAATGTCAAATTCATATCGCAATGAGGTGACTAGTTTAGAGCCATACTCAATGTTTCTCATTTCAGAGAAGTCTTTGGATGCAAATTCAAATTTCGTTAAATTCCAGAATAGCTTTAAAAGATTCAAAGACGGAAATATGATGAGCAAGGAGCCCAGCTCGTTAGTCTTCCCTTACGTGGGGATACGGAATCATATGATTGCAGAGCAGAAGATTTTTGAAAGTGCAATCGAATTTTTAGAAGGGAATGATATAGGCTCTTTCATATCTGCTATTTCAGAATACTCACGTTCTATAGGTTATAACCTGGGAATACTATCTGAGTTTCAAAAGATTATAGCAAAGCTCCTAGAAAAATATGACGTAAATACATTCATCTTTAACATTGGTGAGTATTCGGGATCCGTACTTGTCTTCCTCGATTCTCTAAGTATTGGAAAGGTCAGGGATAATGTGATAAGGGACTATTATAATATAACTAACAGGACAATCAGGATCGATGAATTGACGGTAGCAAAAGGGTCATCTAAAGAACAGATTAGAGTTTAGTACTATTTACTCGAGAGATCTCAGAAAATCAGCAAAATATTAGTATGAACCTTCCAATGACCCATTATGCCTCTTTTCGGCACCAACGGAATAAGGGGGGTTCTAAATGAAACCATTAGTCCTGAACTTGGTTATAGATTTGGAATGGCTGTTGGAACATATTATGTTGATAAGAAAATAGCGGTAGCATACGACAATCGAACGACTTCAGACCTTTTCAGGGATGTTGTCGTCGCAGGCTTGCTGAATTCAGGAAAAGATGTAGTCGATCTAGGTATGATACCTACTCCGGCTGCCCAGATATACTGCAAATTGAACAATATACCGGGAGTAATGATAACGGCATCCCACAATCCACCAAACTTCAATGGTTTCAAGGTTATCTCAAAAGACGGTTCCAACCCCGGGAAAGGCGAAGAAGTTAAGATTGAGGGGCTAATTGAAAATGGGAACTTTAACAAATCGAGATGGGACACAGTTGGCGCTTCCCATAAGGAGGAGGCAGTAGAACCCTACCTCAGGGAAATTTTGAAAAATGTCAACCGGGACCAAATTAGAAAGAAGCGTTTCAGGTTATTGATAGACTGCGCAAATTCCACTACTGTAGTTACTACCCCCAGATTGCTTAGATTGCTGGAAGCAAATTATGTAAGTATAAACGCAAATACGGACTCCTATTTCCCAGGAAGAGAACCAGAACCAACTGAGGAAAACATAAAGGACCTCATTTCATTTGCAAAAAGTACTGAATTTGATTTGTCGGTAGCTCATGATGGCGATGGCGACAGAGCGGTATTTCTTGACGAGAAGGGAAAGATGATAGATGGTGACAAGTTCGTTGCGCTTGCCGCGGACCATCTGCTTGACAAATATAAAGGAGACTTGGTATTTCCAGTAGCTTCAAGCTTCCTGATTGACTGGGTAGCTCAAAAGCATGGGGTAAAATTGATAAGGACACCAGTTGGAGCTCCTGTAATTTCAGAAGTTCTTACCAGAACAAATGGACTGCTTGGCGGAGAAGAGAACGGGAAGGTAATCTTTCCCAGATACCTAAACGGGGGGGATGGGGGGCTATCGCTTGCCCTCGCACTGGACATAATCTCATCTAGGGGTGCTGAAATTTCTGATTTAATAAAGGAGCTTCCCGA
This sequence comes from Thermoplasmata archaeon, assembly GCA_021816725.1. Taxonomy (GTDB): domain Archaea; phylum Thermoplasmatota; class Thermoplasmata; order Thermoplasmatales. The sequence continues at coordinate 410,150 of JAKAXD010000001.1, read as the reverse complement.
TTACAAGTTAAGGAGAATAAAAATTGCAAATAGGGATGACTTCAAGGAAATCAAGGCAAAATTTAAGGAATACTACTCTAAAATGAGTTACGACGAAATAGATGGCCTTCGGTTGCTGGAAAAGGATAGCTTCATTCTGATTAGGCCTTCCGGCACTGAACCAGCTATCAGAATTTACATTAGCTCAATGGATTCTGAATGGATTGACCGCAGAGAAAGGGAGATTAAGGGCCTGATCACATCTTAATTTAGGTGGGACGATACAAAATCCTTATATTTTCACGATAACTTTGTATTTATGCAAATAGGAATAGAAGGTGTAGTTAAGAAGGCTGGTCAAAGGATCAAAACAATTTCAGAAGTCTTCTATCCTCCAATAGACATTTCAGAAGAAGGGGAAGAAATACACATCTACCTCGATCTCCCAGGGTTCAAAAAGGAAGATGTAAAAATACTAAGTACAAAAACAGGGCTAAAGGTTTCGGGTAGCAGGAAGAAGAATATAAAAGGAAAGCTGGTTTATGAAGAAAGGGTTGAAGAGTTTTCTAAGTTCATTAGGATAAGCAGTGAATTTGATTCTGACTCCATAAAGGCTTCCATGGACGATGGAGTTCTAGACATAGTGGTAAGGAGAAAGGAAGTAAAAACAGTTCCTATAAGTTAGTCCAAAGAGAAAGAGCTGCAAAGATGGCTCCACCTGCAAATAATATTATGCCGTAGATCGTACTGGATATCAGAATAGCACCAGATATAAGAAAACCGCTTGCTATTATAGCACTCGAGTAATTTGCCTTCCTCTTCCCTTCTATTGGTCTGTTTGCATTCCTTATAAGGTCAGGTATGCTGATGTAGTCCGAGACTATCTTTTGAATTCTCTGTGGGATGTCTAGGAGCCTTCTCTTAAGAATCTTGAAGGCTGCCTTCTCTTCCTTCATTATTTCCGCGACTACGCTTATGAAGTTGAAGTCCTTATCAAGGGTCTTGCATACTCCATCCAGGATGACAGACATTCTCGCAAATAGCGCAAGATTGTATGGAAGTCTGAAAGGGAACCTGAATAGAACCGTGTTTGCCTTGTGTACAAGTTCCTGATATTCCATCTTGCTGATTTCCTTACCTTCAAGGTCCCGGAATATCGTGGTAAGCACTTGCTCCATGAAGACTTTGTCAGCAAGGGGATCAACAAGGTCAATATCCACCAGTACGCTCAAGAGATGTCTTGCATCGAGAGTTGAAAGGTAATAATATCCTGTGAGAAGTTTATCCCTCATATTCTCTGGGAGTTCAGAGGTCATACCGTAGTCAAGGAGAACGATCTTATTCCTCTTGTTCCATCCTAAATTTCCGGGATGAGGATCTGCGTGGAACCGCCCCTCCCTAAGGGCGAGCCTCAAGAACATTTCATCGATTATCTTTGCTATTTTGGGGAGATCTGCACCGTTAGATTTCAATTCATCTACATCTGTAATTTTAATGAAATCCATATATTCCATTACCAGAACTTTTGAGGTAGAAATATCATTGTAGACTTTTGGCACCATTACTTCCAATTCCAGGTCCAATTCGGTTATCTTATCCGCTATGATTCCAATCGACTCAGCTTCCCTTTTGTAGTCAAGCTCGAGTTCCAAACTCGAAAGGAATTGTTCTGCAAAGGCAGATAGCGAGAACGTCTTTCCGGTAAAACGTTCCAGGAGAGCAACGAATGCAGTGACCTTCTCCTTGTCTTTTTTTATTGTTTCCCTAATATTTGGTCTGTTCACTTTAACAGCAACATCATTTCCTTTATACTTTGCCTTGTAAACAAGACCCAAGCTAGCTCCAGATATTCCCGTTTCATCAAACTCTTCAAATACTTCCGTAATCTTCCCGATCTCTTCTTCTATCAGCGTCCTGACAGGCTCAAAAGATGGCATTGGCACTGAATCCTGAAGCTCAGTGAGAACTTGTACATACTCTTCAGGAACAACATCCCTCCTTGACGAAAGGACTTGACCCAGTTTTATGAACAAGGGACCGGACTTAATCATAGCATCCCGAAGTTTTATCGCTTCTCTAACGCTACGCTGCCTTTCTGGTGGCTTCCCGGTCCTTTCAAGGACTCGCTGATAGTACCTGAGGTATCTTGCTCTTGGATAGTATTTGATTGCAATTCCTATCCCCTGGATTCGACCCAGCAAAGTCATTGACACCTTAGGCTGTTCCTAATTATAAGAATATATGATTGACGATATTCAGTACATTCATTCACCATTGTCATTTCCAATATGTGAAATTTTTATCGCATAAGGTGGAAAATTTAAATTATTAGGAATATGGAGGTATATGCTAATAGCGGAGGGATTTCCTGCCCGTTTTACCAATGCATTAAATGAATGCCTGTCGCGCAATAGTGCATTTACGGTGTTACCTCTTGGTAGATAGGAAAGGTATCTTCTCTGACTTCTCTGGAATCTCCAGGAATTCAAAATTACTTATAGTCGGAAGTTTCCTGGGAAACTTGGCTCTTGGGCTGGTATTTACTGACTTGTCATATTTTCTCCACACTGTTAGGGGTTTGTCGATCATATATGCAGGCCTACTCTTTACTATGGAGGGAGTTGTAGCATCTATCCTCTCTATACCTCTGGGGCTCCTTTCCGACAAAAAAGGAAGGAAAGGCGTCATAATATACGGGAACGTAGCACTTGGAATCGGGATCATTGTCCTTGCTTTGGCAACTTCATTATATCTGCTGATAATTGTGGCTGTCATCGTTGGAGCTGGAGATGCAGCATTCAGCAGTTCGCAGGGAGCAATGCTTTCCGAATTGTCCTCTGTTGAAAAGAGGACAGCGGCGTTCTCGCTAAATTCCCTAATGTTAAATGGAGCGTGGGCAGGTGGAGGGTTCATGATATATCTTGTTTCACCCCTTACTCGATTTGGGGTAAGCACACTCGATGCTCATTTATTCCTTTATGTTGCCCTAGGAATTGCCACGGTCGCCTCTACCGTCTTCTTCCTGGGCATTTCTGAGAGAAAGAGCGGGGGTAACATAGAGAAGAGAGAACCTATGACATCAAAGACAAAGGATGTTTTGACAAAATACATACTTTCCAACGTAGGCATAGCTGTCGGTGCAGGATTGTTCATTCCCCTCATGAGCCAGTGGTTCAATTATAAATTTCAGGTTCCAGATACAATCAGCGGACCTGTTCTTGGTGTTGCGAGCGCCTTGCTCGCATTATCAGCTTTGATCGCGCCTGCGCTTGGGAGAAGAATGGGCTTGATAAATGCAATGGTGGTAACAATGCTAGCTTCAACCGCATTCATGGTTTTAATTCCATTTGCAGGAAGTTTCGGGCTTTCAGCTACATTCTTCATAGTCAGATCACTGTTGATGAATGTATCGGGCCCCTTGTCAACCTCGCTTATAATGGGGATCATACCTAGTAATCAGAGAGGCGTAGCATCTGGAATCACTAGCATTTTTTTCAGAATGCCGAACTCATTTTCAACCTATCCAGGCTCAATAATGCTGAAGGAAGGTAGATACAGGCTCCCGTTTGAAATTGCAGCTCTTTTGTACGTAGTTTCCATAGTCTCATTTTATGTATGGTTCAGGCGAGTAAAACTTCCTGAAGATTCCTTGTCTGATGCAGTGACCACAATTCATTGAAATCAATTATAAGAATTAATTTGCAATTATCAAATAGACATTTGTTTCTTTTCCTACTGGAAACAAGGATGAAAAGTTATTATCTCCCTCAATATATGGGTAAAAGGTTCAAATGGAAACCTTGACTTTGGTTGGCTGCCAGTTTGGTGATGAAGGTAAAGGGAAAATTATTGATTATCTATCAAAGGACTTCGATATAACAGTCAGATTTAACGGAGGGGAGAATGCAGGACATACAGTAGTCGTCGACGATCAGACTATCAAGTATCACCTCATCCCCGCTGGGTTTCTTGGCTCAAAAACAGTAGTAGTTGCTAAAGGGGTAGTAATAAACATTAAACGGATGAGAGAGGAGATAGAATTTCTTAGCAAATTTCGCAAGAATTTTGATTTAAAAGTTTCCGACCTGTCGCATGTCGTGACAGAACTGCATTTCAAGCGCGACAGCGAAATTGAGCAAATGAGGGGCGCAGGAAAGATTGGGACGACACTAAAGGGTATTGGTCCAGCATATGAATCAAAATTCGGAAGATATGGCATCAGGTTGGTAGATTTTACTAATAGGACAGATCTGAAGGATCATTTAACGCTTATGAGCCAAATATATCGTATTCCTTTCGACGATGGTTATGTAGATGGCCTGATGGCAGATTATGAATCTATCAAGAAATACGTCTGCGACACACGTGAATATCTGGAGGATTCCATAAATGACGGAAAAAGCGCGTTATTTGAAACTGCAAACGGTACATTCATTGATATAGATTCAGGAACATATCCGTATGTTACATCTTCTTACACTACATCAGCTGGAGTGACAGTTGGGACTGGTCTATCTCCCAGGTATTTCAATAAGTTTATAGGCGTAGCGAAGGCATATACGACAAGAGTTGGGGAGGGGATATTTCCTACTGAGATGTTTGGGGAAGATGCAGATAAACTTAGAACCCTAGGGAACGAATTTGGAACAACTACTGGTCGCCCTAGACGTGTCGGGCATCTGGACTTACCGATGTTGCGAAGGGCTGTCAGGTTGAATTCACTTGACTATCTGGCACTCACGAAGGTAGACATACTGGGAAAGATGAGCTCTATAAAAGTTGCAGTTTCATACGAATATGATGGGAAGGAAGTTAAAGAATTCAATCCATCAAGGAAACCTGACAAGGTGAACTATGAGAATTTTAATAAATGGGGGACGGGGAAATCAAATTTGCGTGATTATATTGGGTTAATAGAAGACGAATTGAAAGTTCCAGTCGTGATGGTTGGTATCGGCGAAAAGAGGGATGCAATAGAGGTATATCAGAGAGTCTCCGTCTAGTGCACAAATTGATTATGTCATATCTTCCCCTCTAATAACATCAGGAATTACGTAATGTTTATAGATTAAGCAAGAATCATAACAAGGTGAAACGACACTTCCTTTCCAAAAGAGAAAGCAGAGAGTACAAGGAACTTCTGGATAGTTTTGGAATCTCAGTGGAGTCTAAAAGCTTGGAAATAGAGGAAAATGATCACTATGTTATCTATGATGGCCCAGTTCCAATACTAGTCAAATATGAAGAAAAATGGCTTCCTACCCTAAGGATTATGGTGTCCAAGGAATTCCCGAGGGTAGTAATTGACGACGGTGCTTATGCCGGGATAAAGAATGGCGCAAACCTGTATGCAGCAGGAATTAAGGGCATTGTCGGTGATATTAAGAAGGGCTCTACATGCATCATAGAGACCTTGGGTGGCAAGAAAGTGGGCTCAGCAACAGTGGAGTCTGATGAATCAGATATAAGGGAGAAGAAGAAAGGCGCATTCCTTAGGGTTTACGAACTGTACAGATAATTTGCTTTTACGTAAACATTGATGAGACCTCAAGACCATGGAAGAGTTAAATAATTTATCACGCCTTTAGATTTATGAAATTCATCGATTTGCATCAGGACATGGGGATAACTTCGCAGCGAGAAGATATTGTTTCAGCCACGAAACAATCAAATCTGGATGCAATTGGGAAATTCGAGGATGCTATCATATTTGGCGTAAACTTCCCACACATATCTGTTGTCAATGACAGAGCTGAGGAGCTGAGCAGGCAGTATGGTTCCGGACCTCGAAGGGCAACTGTTGCGCTCTGGGAAGACCTGATGGAGCAGATGAAGTTTTACAAGCACATGGAGAGAAGGGGAATAATAAAGATCGTTCTAGGGCAATCAGATGAATTGAAGAAGGGCACGAAGATACTGCTCAGCCTTGAAGGGACTGACTGTCTTCGAGACCCTTATGATCTCTACCTCCTGAAGGACATGGGCCTGAGGTGCATTGGCCTGACCTGGAATTATGACACGAAATTTGCTGCTTCTGCAATGTCAAAGAAAGACTATGGGCTGACAGGGTACGGGGAAGAAATTGTCAAAATTGCCAATGAGCAGAGTGTAATAGTTGACTTGGCCCATGCGAGCAGGAACACGATTATTGAAACCTGCTCTGTGTCTAAGAAGCCTGTGATTTCATCACATGGGAATGCAAAGGGAGTTTATGGTCATGTGAGAAATCTTGACAATGATAGCATTGAAGCAATAGCTGGAACCGGTGGGGTTGTTGGAATAACAGCCATAAGGACGACACTTAGCAACGAACCTTCGATAACTGACATTGCCAAACACATGGAATATGTCGGTGAAAATTTTGGATGGGACCACGTTGCACTTGGTACTGATTTCCTAGGGATAGATGATACCCCTACAGGATTTGAAGACGTAACCAAGATCGTCCAACTCTCGAATCTATTGGGCTCCCATTCCCAGCAAGTCCTTTGGGATAACCCCCTGAGAGTGATTAACAGTGTTATTTCTCACTGAGTAATGGCCAAGATGCGTGCCGCTTGTATCAGGGAGATGTGATTTCTCGCTTCCTGCCTTAGGTGATACTTCAAAGGAATCTCAGTGCTTCTCTTCCTTTCATCCCCTCTTTTATTCCCGATTCTCTCGCCTTCGTACTTATCTTAACGACATCTTTGTTGAGAAGGTCATCGAACGTATTGACGCCTGAAATGGACACGGCTGAAGCACCTGTTTTGTCTACAGCTTCCATGTTGAGATATCCACACATGAGGAATCCTTTCTGGCCAGTTATCAAGACTATCGGCGCCGGTTTGGTGTCAATCTTTATTCCTGTATATGTTTCTCCTTCAACTGATAGATTTTCAATTTGTATCATAATCCTCGATGCTCTTCTGGTATATTATAGGTAGATGCCTATATGGATAGGATATGCTCTCCCACGCCATTTCCAGCTTTCTAAGGTAATAGTTCTTGTCGTACCTGTTCTCTAGATTCTCTATGTCCACTTCGCCTCTCCTTTCGTTCAGGACAAACATCGATACCTTGTCACCTGGTCCCACATTCCTTGCTTTTTCTATAGCCATTTTCCTTATACCATTAACTTTGTAAGCTTCAGGTCTGCGGGTGGCAACTATTGACATTCTTAGTTCTGAGTCATCCACCTTTCCATTTGCTATCTTGAACTTGTAGGAGTTGTATATTTTCTCAACCTCATCATAGTGTTTATGAAAACCTGCCAAGTTTGGGACCATTGAATAAACGTTGAGTATCTCCTCCTGCATCTCCTTGCATACATTAGGAAAGTCTGTCCTGCGCAGTTCTATCCCTCTGACCTTGAATCTTCCATTTTCCATGAGTCCGAAATACCTGTTAAGTGCACCAGTTCCATCCCTTGCAGGAAGGAACGCTATCCACTTGTAGAAACCCTCAAGAGAAATCTTGAGCTTGCTCATTTCTTCTATCTTTCTCATCACTTCATGGATATTTCCACTTCCCTGCAACCATAGAGAATCAACTATTCCGTGTATTGCAGTGAACCCTTCGTCTTCAGCTATCTTTATGCTGTCAGTCAATATCTTACGTCCCAGGCTGGTTATGGATTCGTGAACTTCTATCCTGCCGAATTTTGCATTCTTATAGCCGGTGTAACCAAATGAAGTCAACAGAAGCCATTTCAGGACAGCATCCCTGCCCCTATATCTCTCGTCAGATTTTTTTTTGTTCTTATAATACAAGCGGAGGTCAAGAAGATCCGATAGGAATTCAGGTAGCATCCCCCTTCTATCCATGCATATGTCATATCCTAGGTCATCTATTCTCCTGTAATTTTTGCACTTTACGTTAATGGTCTCCGGAGAAAGGTTGTAATTAACTATTATTGATGGGTACATTGAGCTGAAATCTATCTCAAAGACATTTTCGTATACGCCAGGTACTGGCTGGAGATAGAGCCCGCCCTTGTCAGCGCTTATGAACGTGTCAATATTCTTGATCATCTCATGGTCGTCCTTGTAAAGAGGAATCATTATGCCCTTCTCCAGAGATTTCTTCACCTCGTATGAGGAAACGGCTGTTCCGGGGGTTATGCGCGCAGAATGGAAGATGGGAAGGGATGTGATCTTGGAAATAGTAATCAGCCCCTCAAGACCACCCTCGCTGAAAATGAATGACGTTTCTCTGTCTATGTGGGGTATCCCATAAATTATGAAGCCACTCGATCTATGACTAACTCTTCCATATGAAGTGAATGTCCTCTCCTTGCTCCTAGATGTTCTGGCAGTGTATCCTTCCTTCCAGGCAAGCTCGAAGAATCTAGGGAAATATCTGTCGCCACCCTCAGATACTATCATGTTGGCATCTTTCATGTTGGAGAAGAAGTAATCGATAGACGAAGGGATGTTCGTGAACATCTGCCCGTTTATCTCAATCTCTTCCAGCGAATCAATGAATTTTATTTCAAGGACATTAATCTTAGATGTGTCAAAATTCATTTCATTTTCATCATTGAAAAAATGAAGGTTGTTCTTGACCATGAATGATTGTACAATATTTATGTCTGCGTTGTAAATCTTATAATCTCTGAAGTTTCCTATTCGTTCTATTGCCATTATCACCTCGCTTAACCTGTTTGGAGGCAGGCTTATGGTCACGACCTTTTTATAGGAAAATATGTCCCTCTGCTCTTCCAGTTTCCACTTGATCCAAGGTACAAGGTCTATCTCGTCAGTGACTCTCTCAAGGCGATCTCCAGTAACGTATATGGTATGCTCATAGTTCCATCTCTTTATCTTCCTGTTTTCATCAATGGTGTACAGGGTCCTGCCGCCCCATGCATCGATGATCATTTGATTTCTTTTCTCATTTCCAATAGCACGAAGAGAAGAAAAACAAAATATGGGTCTAGACTTGTTATGGAGCCTTCTGGGATGTGAAGTTTTACTTTTCTGATGAAATCTTCGAGAATTTCTTTATTTCCACTGCTCATCAATTTCTCTGCTTTTCTTATCTCTTCAATTATGCTTTCTATTTCCATTCTAAGGCTAGGGGTGTTTCTTCCCATTTCTTGACCACCTCTAGTATCTTCCTATGGAATACATTGCCCAACCACAGTGGTCTAAACTCTTCATCTTCCACCAAATAGACTATGTTTGGCGTTCCAGTCCTACGTGAGATACCTTCCAAGGCGTTTGATATGTTGAGTAAAACATCCTCTTTCCACTCCTTAAGCTCAGAGAGCTTGATTACTATGAAAATTGCGAAGTCATCATAGTAAAAATCCTCCACTATTGTTTTTTGAAACTGATACATGTTGAGGATTCTCTGGATGTAGAGGCGATCACCCATCTTCCTCTTCAAATAATGGGCATCGACAAACACCCCATCTCCAAGGAGCAACAATGTCTTCCCATAACTGCTAACAAAATCCTCTAAGAGAATGGAATTGAATTCTTCCATTTCCATGAGATATGAATGTCTTGTGTTAGCCCTGAACATAAGTAAAGATCATCTTAACTCTATTTTAATCTTATATAGCGAATTGAAAATTGAAAAAATTGAAAAATTGATTTCTAGGCGAGCATGAAAGTTGCGTTCGATTTCAGCATAATTAGAAAAATCGGGTCTAAAGTAATTAATTAACCATGCTCAATAAAATTTAATCAGAAATCTGCAATGCACATCACCCAAATCAACAAAACACGCAAATGAAGGAAAATAAAGAATAAAAGATGGATAAAAATAAAAGAAATGAATTTCCTTTAATTTCAGTACCAGCCGCGTACTTTCATTGCTTTTGCTATTCTATCAACCGCCAGGATATAAGCTGCCATTCTGGGTGTCGTATTGTACTTGGCCATTGTCTCAGTCGTGTCCCAGAAACTCTTTGATACCTTCCTGTCGAGCTTTCCATAGACCTCGTCGATGTCCCAGTAGAATCCATTTATGTTCTGAACCCACTCGAAGTAGGATACTATGACTCCACCCGAGTTCGCAAGGAAGTCTGGAATGTCGAATACCTTGTTCTTTGCAAGTATCTCGTCTGCGTCCGGGGTGGTTGGCCCGTTTGCCAGTTCTAGCAGAATCTTTGCCTTCACGTTTGCGGCATTCTTCCCAGTTATCTGGTTCTCCAGAGCGGATGGGATTAGCACGTCTACCTTGAGTTCCAGAAGGTCCGCATTCGAGATTTCTTTTGCTCCCTTGAATCCAACAACGCTTCCAGTCTTCAATTTGTGGGCCTTTACTGCTTCAAAGTCCAATCCATCTGCATTGTATATTCCACCCTTGCTGTCGGAAACAGCAACTACCTTTGAATGGAACATTTCTGTAACTAGCTTGTGTGCAAATTCGCCGGCATTTCCAAAGCCTTGAATAGCTACCGTTGCCTTCGCTAGATCGATGTGTAGATGTTTCGCTGCCTCTCTGAGTATGAACATTCCTCCCCTGGCTGTTGCGTCCCCTCTCCCGAGGGATCCGCCTATCTCCAGTGGCTTTCCAGTTATGACGCCCGGTACGTTGTATCCTTCCATTGCAGAGTACTCGTCCATCATCCACGCCATTATCTGTGGCGTTGTGTAAACATCTGGGGCCGGGATATCAATATCTGGTCCTATGTATTCTCCTATTGCTCTGACGTATCCCCTTGAAAGTCTCTCAAGTTCAGCTTGGCTCAGGGACTTTGGATCGCAAATAATTCCACCTTTTGCTCCTCCATAAGGGATGTCTGCCAGAGAAGTCTTCCAGGTCATCCACGCCGCTAGAGCTTTGACAGTTGAAAGGCTCTCCTGTGGGTGGAATCTGATTCCTCCCTTCGTAGGTCCCCTCGCAAAATTGTAGTGAACCCTGAATCCAGTGAAAACTTTAGTAGATCCATTGTCCATCTTCACCGGTATTTGAACCTGGACCATGCTCATTGGCTCCTTCAAAATAGCGTGAGCCTGTGGGTCCAGCTTCATTATTGCTGCAGCTTCGTCTAGTTGCTTTTGTGCAATTTTAAATGGGTCGAGTTCTTCTTGTTTTTTATCACTTTTAGGTTGTTGCATCATCGTTTCACCTGTAATGCACTCCGGTATCGCATTTTAATTCATAAAGGTTGTCAGTTAATCGCAATTAATCTTATTTGCCTTAAATACTAGGCTCATTCACAAAGGTTATTTTATGCTTCATTATTGCGAAGCATGAAAGTGGACTTCTGGTTCTCAGAGAATCAAAATGAGGACGTGAAATTCGGTGTCAGGGTAAAATCTCACCTATTTTCTAAGGAATCCAAGTATCAGAAGATCGACATATTCGATACTGAATTCTTCGGTAGGGTTATGATTCTAGACGGATGCTTCATGATAACCGAGAAAGACGAATTCATGTATCAGGAAATGCTTTCCCACCCGGCGATGGTATCACATCATGATCCAAAGGACATCCTGATCATTGGGGGCGGGGATGGAGGTGTCGCAAGAGAAGTACTCCGGTATCCAGTGAGGGCGGTCGATCTTGTTGAAATAGATGAAGAGGTTATAAGTGCAGCCAAAACCTATTTACCAAGCATAGCAGCATCATTTGCTGACAGCAGGCTTAAGGTTTACAATATGGACGCTTTCGAATTCGTTGATTCAGAGAGGAGTTATGATGTTATCCTAGTAGATTCAACGGACCCCATTGGATTTGCAGCTTCCCTGTTCTCTGATGTATTTTACATGAAATCCAAGAAAATACTGAAGAAGGGGGGAATTATTGCAACTCAGAGCGGGTCCCCTTTTATGAATCCTGAGTTCATTAAGAAGGCTTATCGTGGTCTCAATAGTCACTTCATGACAGTAAAACCATATCTGTCTTTTGTGCCCTCTTATCCGTCTGGAATGTGGTCCTACATAATGGCTTCAGATGGAAGCATAGAGAAGCGCAGGGATTTCACAGGTAGGTATGTGAACGAAGGCATCTACCTATCCTGCTTCAATCTGCCGGAGTTCGTGAAGAAGGTTCTTGAGAGTCAGTGAATTACTCTCTGAAAACTCAGTTCGTGAGACTATCTGACCCTAAGCTGGCCCTTCTTTTCCTCATATCTCTTCCTGAATGATGGGCCGAGCTTCCTTGAAATAACGTCCAGGTCTTTTTCATTCTTCACAAACGTGGCCTTGCTGTCCGTGAAGATCAGTTCTTCGAACTTTCTTCTCTGTGAGACCGTGGAGGCAAGAAGGTATGCAAAATAAATTATTCCAACGAGTGAAAGGAGGAAAATGTAATAAGTCCATCCACCGATGGTCGTCAGGAATGACTGAAAATTTAGTGGCAGGATTCCCAGGCTGAAGAAGTAGATTACATCTAAGATAAAGAGGAAAAGTGTTATAGCCAACATGACGAGTGATATCGGGATCTTGAATTCCTTGTAAGTTCCACGTTCCATCCGCATGGAATTTTAAAGGCCTATATTGCCTTTTTCGTAAGAAATTTCAAAAATGCCTTCCCTGCTCTATACCTGTGCGATAGAGAATTTTTCTTCTCAAGGGCCATTTCTGCATAAGTAAGTTTGTGCCCTGACGGTATGAATATCGGGTCAAATCCGAACCCGTTTTTTCCCCTCGCAGTCTCAGAGATCGTTCCTTGTACCTTGCCAGTGAATATGTTGAGTTTGCCATCGTAATAGGCGATACACGTCCTGAATTCTGCGGTTCTATTGGATACTCCTTCCATCAATCTAAGGATTCCCTCATTTCCAAGCGTCTTATTCACGTAAGACGAATAAACACCCGGGAAACCCTTGAATGCTTCTATGAATAAACCCGAGTCATCTATAAAGAAATCGTCGTTTACTATGCCTGACAGGTAGTAAACTGACCTTTCTGCTACCTTCTCTATGGTGTCGAGTTGCTCCTCAGGGTATCTCATTAGCATGAGCTTTAAATTAAAGTGCCCACCTAGAATTTCCTTGTATTCCCTGTATTTCCCTTTATTTGAAGTGACGATTATCAAGTGTACCTCCTCCTATCCTCAATCTCCTTCACCTTCTCCATCACCTCATCAAATCTAGTACATTTACTGTATCCCTCAAGGAAGGAATTGAATGACTTGCTCTTGCCTAGAGAGGTCAGCGACTCTTTCATCAGATGTACATCCACACCTAACTGTTCTATTTCAGCGTTCTGGTCTCCCATTGACGGGTCTATGAAAGATATCCCCCCATCGAACATAACGTTCCCCAGACTAAGGTCACCATGGCTTATCCCCCTGTCGTGCAGCTGTGCTACTCTGTCTCCAACCAGCCTGAGAACTTCATCAAAATTGGGTTCTGATATCATCTGGCTCATCACCCTTCCCGGGAGCATCTTCAGATAGATCGAGGAGGAAAGCATGTCCACGTACAGTACCACCGATCTGCCAACTGATATCGAATCCATTGCATGCAGTACCCTGATTTCTCGCTTTATCCTCGAGTTGTTGATGTTCATATTAATTTCCGGGTTCCTGTATTCCCCTCCTCTTCTTCTCTTTATAACACATTCAATGCCTTCAAATGATGACCTTTCGATAACACTCTCCCCACCGACCATTGCACGTGGATGGAGTTTCCTCCTCCCTATCCACCTGCTCTCCCTGGAATCGACCCTGTCCATCTGCTGAAGCATAATGTTTTCGTCTGCCTTCAGGTCGCTCATGTACCCCGCAAGAGCTATCATTGCTCCATTGTCAGAAAGATATGTGTCGTCCGGAAAGTAATATCTATATCCACGCATTTTTGCCATCCCTGAGAGCAGCTCCCTTAGTCTTCTGTTCCTCGCGACCCCACCAGTTATGCTGAATTCTGTAAGGCCGAAATGTGCCATTCCCCTCTCAACTATCTCAGCGAGGGCAGTGAAGGCATATTCCTGAGCATTGAAGGCAATGTCCTCTCTGCGTTCTTTCCCAATTCTTCTCTTTAGGGAAGTATAAAGGCCCGAATAAGAAACATCCATTCCCCTCACCGTGTAGGGGCAGTCAAGAACTTTCTCACCCCCCTTTGCAAGCTTCTCAAGAACTGGAGCTCCAGGGAAAGGGATCTCAAGGTCTCTTGCTATCTTGTCAAGGAAATTACCTACCCCGATGTCAAGTGTCTCCCCTAGTACAGAATATCTATATTCGCCAATTGTGACAAGCTGGGTGTTACCGCCAGAAACATAAAGGAAGAGAGGGTTTTCGAACTTAGACATCTTCCTTGCTATTTCTAGGTGCCCTACGCCATGATTCACAGGAACTAGAACCTTTGAATATCTTATAGAAAGATACTTTGCCAGCTCAACTCCTACCTTTAGAGATGGTCCAAGCCCAGGTCCAATGCTGAATGCAATCTTGTCCAGATCTGAAATCCCAACTTCTTTCTCATCGAGCAGTGACAAAAGTAGATCGGGAAACACCTTTCTATGGTGTTCAGCTGCATCCCTTGGGTTAATCCCTCCAGTTAGAGGCCGGTATGAATCTGATTTGACCCCCCTTATCTCGCCGTCTTCCACGAGCCCAACTGAGGCCGTGTGAGCAGTACTTTCTATTCCAAGAACGAGCATCCTATTTCTTGAATGTGTAATTCATTCCCATTTTAAATAATTAGATGCTGCCCAAGCGCATTTCAGTTGAAAGAACTGTTCAGGATGAGTTGGAAATCACTTCTGTGATATCCTGACCACGTTGCTTCCCCTAAGAATCACTGTGCCTAGTTTTCTCTTGTTCGTATCCGTTATTTCTTCAGTATTGGTTATCACAATATTCATGTAATCGTCATAGCTTTCAAGGACTCCCTCCAGCACTGTGTTATCCTTCAGAAGAAGGGAAATCGGTTTCTGCATCAAACTCTGCATAACTGCCATAGGAACTGCCATCTATATCACCTAAGTATATTCGTAGTAATCGTCTTCTTCCTCATTCTCCATCACTACTTGGAGAAGCCCCCTTAGAATTACTTTCATGTTCTCGACTTCCTTCCTAAGATGTTTTACTTCAACATCCAGCTTTTCAACATTGATCTTATTTTCACCAGCTTCAGGCTTCATTTTTTCTTCACCCCTTCGGAGATTTCTCCATATTTCCTAGATACTTTCCGGACTTCGTTTCTCTGACAGTAAGTACAATAGAGACCACTATTAATCCTTTGCAGAGGTTTCCTGCATTTAGAGCAGTATGCAAAGATGACACCCTCATCTGGGGGTTCCATCGTAAGGTCTATCTTCCCCCTTGTGGAAACTACCTTGCCCCTAATGACATCCCTTGCCTTAACAACCTTGGAGCACTGGTCCAGATAATGCCCTGTGATCCTGCTCGCGTGTACAAGTGCTCTTGTCTTGATTTCATACGCCTTCCCAGCCCTTATGAGATATTCGCCTGCTACAACTACCAAAGGCTCATTGATTTCAGATACCACTCCTATGATTTCGTCCCCGGGCTGTATTATGATATCTTCCTTTCTCCCCTTCACTCTCACCTTAAAATCAGAACTGACCTCGACATTTCCAATATTGGCAGAATAAACCCTCCCCTCGTCCTCGTAAGTGCCGCTCCCCGCAATAAATTCTTCCTCTGTTCCAATATATTGTCCCGGTAGCACTAATCGACCTACCATACCTTCACCCTCGACATTTTAGCTTGAATCATCTTTATCTCCTTCCTGTGAAATTCATATGTATGGGCAAGGGGAATCTCTATGTTCTCCTCCCAGATAATTTCCCCTTTTCCTTTTATGACTTTTTCCAAGAAATCGCCAGCTTTGTAATTAAGCACGATATAAAAATCTTTAGAATATTCTAGAGCTTTTTCTATGAAAGGTAAGTCGGCGTTCCTTCTCTGGCTCCCAAATGGGGGGTTCATCAGTATCGTATCGACTGGAACGTCGAATTCTTCAATATCTTCTTTCAATAGAATTATTCTGTCTCCGAACTGTCGTGAATTTTCATCTGCAACAGATATGGCGTTCTGATCTATGTCGATGGCATACGCCTTCTCGGCCCCAAGCATTAGCGCCCCGACTGCAAATGTCCCATTTCCGCAACCTAGGTCTGCCACAGTCATTCCCTTGAGGCAGCCGTCTCCCAATGCCCGATATAGCATTTTAGCTGCAATGTCCGGAGGGGTAGGATATTGTTCCATGAGCGGGCTCCTGTTATTCAACTTCGTCAGTCGTGACAATTCCATTTCCAGGGATATCTGCTTCATGTGATTCTCACATAATCGGGCCAGTTGCAGAACTGGCGCATCTGCGATTGATATTCGGAATTCGCTAATATTATTAGTGGTGCTATGCCCATAATATCCAGAAGCTGCAAAAAAGAAACTTCCTTTCAGTCAATATACCAGTTAGCAAAGATCATTCAAGTACAGTCTTCACAAGTTCTTTCGCTTCTTTCTCTGCTGCTTCCTTGGACTCCCCCTTAAGCTTCAGGAGGGCGGTGATGTATTTCTCAGCGCGCGATAGCTTCCACGTGCTTCTCTCGTGGACAATCTTGACGATGACCTCAGCAATATCGCTGTCTACTTCAAGCCCAAACTTCTCCTTTATCCTTATCTGCCAAAGTTTTATCAGGAATCTCGGAACGTAGTCACCCTCTCTTTTCAATTTCTGGTAGATTCCACTATTCATTGGATTTCAATCTTGTCGTACCTTAAATAGGTTATGGAACAATTTTCTAATCCCTTTTGCGATCAATTTTCTACTTTATCACCTTTTTCAGTATGATTTTTTCAGCATGCAACCTGTTTTCTGCTTCTTGGAATATAACACTATTCTTGGAATCAGCAACTCCATTTGTCACTTCCAAGCCCCTGTGTGCGGGAAGGCAGTGCATGAAAATGTAATCATCCTTTGCGAGGGAGACCATCTTTTCATTTACCTGGAAGCTTCTGAATTTCTTCTCCTTCTTCCCCTTCTCTCCTTCCTCTCCCATGGAAACCCAGACGTCAGTATATACAACGTCAGCACCTGCCACTGCTTCCTTGAAGTTATTGGTGACCTCTATCTCCGATTTGTGTTTCTTTGCAAGGTTTTTTGCATCTCTTATGAACTTTTCCTTGGGTTCAAAACCTTCAGGCGTCGCTATCCAGAAATCAGAACCAACGAGCCCTGCCGCTAGCATAAGGGAATTTGCAGTGTTATTGCCATCTCCAACGTACGCAATTTTCAATCCCTTGAACTTACCCTTTGCTTCCTTTATGGTCATGAAGTCTGCAACTATCTGCGTCGGGTGCTCTAAATTGTCCAGTCCATTTATGACGGAAATTGACGAGCTCTTTGCGAGTTCTACGACATTTTCGTGTTCGAATGCTCTATAGAGAATTCCATCGACCATTCCTGACAATACTCTTCCTGTATCAGCTATCGTCTCCCCCCTGCCCATCTGCATGTCCCTTGGGGAGAGATAAATTGCATGTCCTCCAAGCTGTGTCATAGCGGTTTCAAAGCTAACCCTTGTCCTGGTTGAAGCCTTCTCAAAAATCATGGCAAGCGTCTTTCTGTCCAGCGACGAGTCTTTTTTGCCCGATTTGAAGCTTTTCTTTAGTTTCAGGCCTTCATCAACAAATTTCTCGAAATCTTCCTTCATGTCGAGCACGGAGATAATATCCCTCTTCATTTCAAGACCTCCTTTAGAAGAGAAGGTATTTCGTACGGATATGATGCTACCCTGACGCCAGCCTCCTCAAGGGCTTTGACCTTCGACTCTGCAGTTCCCTTGCCCCTTGATATTATTGCACCTGCGTGCCCCATCCTCTTGCCAGGTGGTGCACTCCTCCCAGTTATGTAGCTCACAACAGGTTTGTTGAAGTTGTTCTTTATGTATTCCGCGGCTTCCTCCTCCGCGGTACCTCCAATTTCGCCGACCATTGCCACGGCTGCTGTCTGCTCATCTTTTTTAAACTCCTCGAGTGCATCTATATAATTCATACCTGTTACAGGGTCCCCACCCAGCCCAATAACAGTACTCTCCCCGAGACCGTTGATAGTTATCTGGTTCACAATCTCATAAGTAAGTGTACCGCTTCTGGAGATAACACCCACGTTCCCTTTCCTGAAAATCTGGTTAGGCATGATCCCAAGCTTGCAAGAGAACGGAGAAGTGGCCCCCGGTCCATTTGGACCTAGGACTCTTTTGCCAAGCTTGTTTGCAAGGCTAACTATCTTCATCGTGTCTTGGTATGGCACTTTCTCTGTCAATATGTAAATTAAGTCTATGCCGTTGTACATTGCTTCCTTTGCAGCGTCCAGTACATAAGGAGCAGCGACTGAAATGAATGTTGCATTCGGTTTCTCGACGAGTGCATCACGCACCGTGTTATATACGGGTATTCCGCTGACCTCAGTCCCTCCTTTGCCGGGCGATGTTCCAGCTACAACTTTCGATCCGAATTTCTGCATCTGTATTGCATTGAACGAACCCTGGTGCCCCGTAATCCCCTGGACGAGAATTCTAGTATCTTCATTCACAAGAATGCTCATATTACTTCACCACTTCCACAACTTCATTTATTGCATCCATCATATCTGAATAAGCCTCTATCCCGTGCTCTTTCAATATTCCCCGTCCTATGTCCTCGTTAACTCCCGAAAGCCTGACAACTATCGGTACACCGATACCCACTCTCTTCTTTGCTTCTGCTATGCCGTTTGCCACCGTATCGCAGTGGGTGACGCCGCCAAATATGTTGATCAGGATTGCCCTTATTTTGGCCTCTTTCAGGATCTGGAATGCGCCAACAACCTTCTCTACGTCATCGCTTCCGCCAAGATCAAGGAAATTCTTCGGCTTCAGCCCTTTTAATGTCAGTCCATCCAGGGTTGCCATCGTGAGACCTGCTCCATTCGCTATTACGCCAATGTCACCCCCGAGTTCCACGAGTGCATATCCTCTCTTGTATGCAAGTTCCTCTAGATCCGTTCTCTCAGCGGGATTCTCCGAAAGGTCCGTGTGCCTGAACAATGAGTCAGAATCCACGACTACCTTTGCATCGCCAGCAAGTACCTTACCATTCTTCAGTACTACGAGCGGATTGATCTCCACCAGCTCGCAATCATACCCCTCATAAAGAGAGAACATTCTGGCAAGTATGGCCTGGAACTGCTTTGATTCGTCTGGCGGGAGATTCAGTTTGAATGCAACTTCCCTCCCCACAAAGGGCGAATATCCTATGGTAGGGTCGATCCAGTATTTGACGATCTTTGAATCTGGTACATCCTCAATCTCAACTCCACCTGACGTTGATGCGATGATTATCGGTCTCTTTGTGCTTCTGTCGAGAGTAACTGATACATAGTACTCCTTTGCTATGTCTAATTTCTCCTCCAACAGCAGGCTCCTGACCTTAAGACCTTTAATGCTCATTGCAAGGACATCCTTCCCTTTCTCCATCAAATCCTTGGAATCATTTGCAAATTTTATGCCTCCAGCTTTTCCCCTTCCGCCCGTCAGGACCTGGGCCTTGACTACAACCGGAAATTTTTCCCACTGAAGGTCTTTTTCTGAGGCAACGTGTTTCCCTGAAGGGATTGATATACCGTACTTTTTGAAAAGTTCCTTTGCTTGATATTCGTATAAGTTCATCCTTTATCTCTACCAGATTGACGAATATTATAAATCCGTTATGATTTGACCGTTCTCTGTATCAGCCTCTCATTTATCTCCAGTTTTTCAAGTCCATTTTTTATCGCCCGGGCTGCCTCTGGAACTTTCTCCCTGGATATGAACTGGTCAACAAGTGGTCTGTTTCCTATTCCTGCAATAGCTATGAGTTCCTCTATGAGTCTGGAGACCGTACTGCTCCCCGCAAAAACCTCCCTGATAGTGCCTAAATTTGATGACATCCACCCCCAGACATCCTTCCTGTAGTTCCTGGACGTTATAGCCTCAAAAATGGGGTAAATGAAGTTGGCCCTGTACTCGGGCTTGGACTTTACAAAATCGAGGAAGTTGGATATTTCATCATTCTTTGGCAGGTGAGCCATTGCAAGCATGACACGGATAAGTTCCATATCATTCTCAGGCGATTTCAGCATTGCCCACAATCCGTCCATGTTGAATTCCTCAATTGCGGAAGATATCAGGACTGCATTTCTTTCCTCTGCCACTACGCCGGAATAATCTTTTATCTTCAATTTCTCCGCACTTCTGAAGTCCTTGTCATGTAACGCCAGTGCAGTAAGTATCCTTTCAAGCACTACCTTCGAATTCTCGTCGTCGGTAACGCTGAAGTTCTGGAGCTTCTCTCTGAGGTAATTCACGAATAGGTTGTTGAGAGCATCAGAGTCGATTATTGTGTTCAGTTCTGCAAGGATTGACTCAAGGCGCAGGACTATGCTGTACTCATTTCTATCCCTGAGCTTCTCAACTAAGGAGACAAATTGCTGCAAGTCAATTGCTCCAGACATGAGGAAAGCGTAATAGTCATCTATCAGCTTCATGACAAATTCAGGGGAAGAACCACTGCCAAGCATCCTGTCTATCAATGTTCCTTCAAACAGGAGCCTGTAATACCCCTCCCCATTCCCGTTTATCTTCATACCCTCTTGGTATCTTATCCTTCTCTCCTTCTCCTTAATCAACAACTTCCGCTTCTTTCCAGCTTGCTCAATGAACAGTGGAATTTGCCATAGATACTGGTCATCGTTATCAAGATACGAAAACTTCTGCTGGGATATCCTTAACCATCTGCCTTCCTCCCTGACCTTCACCAGTGGGAAACCACCCTTTTCCAGCCATGATTTCATTAGACTGCTGACGTCTATCTTGCTTGCAGCTGAAAGAGACGTCCATAAGTCCTCTCCTGATGCATTGGAATACTGGTGGCCTTTCAG
The DNA here is from genome assembly GCA_021816725.1 of Thermoplasmata archaeon. GTDB lineage: Archaea > Thermoplasmatota > Thermoplasmata > Thermoplasmatales. The sequence goes on along the minus strand of JAKAXD010000001.1, from coordinate 389,362 downwards.
GTACTGGTATATTCCTTCTCTGAATCTCGATTCCCCAATGAATTCCTCCGTCATGCGAAGTATCGAAGCGCCCTTCCCGTAGCTGATGTCATCAAATATCTCTGAGATCTCGTCAGGATTCTTCACTTCCACCCTGATCGGATGGGTGGAAAGCAGGCCATCCTTCTGCATGGAGGACAATGTCTCCTGAAGCTGGAAATCCTCCCACAGATTCCAGTCCTTGTAGATCTTGGCAAGAATCTTGAAGCCTACAAAGGTGGCAAATGATTCATTAAGCCAGAGGTCGTCCCACCACTTCATTGTTACAAGGTCGCCAAACCACTGGTGGGCAAACTCGTGGGATACGACGTATGCAATCTGCTTCTTGGAGGCAAAACTTGTCGACTGGTTTATCAGCAGGGCAGTTTCCCTGAATGTTATGGCTCCCCAATTTTCCATTGCGCCTGCTCCGAATTGAGGGAGAGCGATAAGATGCATCTTTGGTAGAGGGAATCTTATCTTGTAATACGACTCGTATTTTGTGAAGAGCTTGCTAAGAAGATTGAGTGAGAACTTACCTTCCTTGGCCTTTCCTGGGGAGGTGGCGAGATATAGCATTCTCTCCTTGTTCCTCTTTGATATCGTTTGAAAACGCCCGATTCCTATGTATATGAGATATGTGGACATCGGAGGTGTTTCGTCAAACACAAAATGAGCCCTGCCATTCCCTACCTCCCTCAATACGTGGCGAGTATTGAATACAACTTCAACTTCATCATCCACGCTTATCTCCACCCTGAATCTCGCCTTGGCTGCTGGTTCGTCTATGCAGGGGAAAACCGATCTAGCTCCCGTAGGCTCCATTTGGGTAGTTATAATATGTCCGTTCTCGTACTTCACATCATGAATTCCCATCAGGGAGGTTTCTGAAATATTTCCTGAGAAATCTATTGTTATCTCCTTCCCCTCAACTGGACCCACGATCAATCTTTTGTCAGCAATGCTGAACTTGGCTTCATTTCCATCGATCCTGATGGAATTAACGGACAAGTTTTCATTGTCAAGCGACAGTTCACCTGAAAATTTTCCTTTGATGACCTCAACACATTCATATTTCAAGTCCCTAAATTTGAAATCAAATTTAAGGGCATAAGATTCGAGACTATACATCAATACTAGGTTATCAAGTTTGATATATCTGCTTTTCCTCGATAATAATCCTCGATGAAGCTACAAAATAAAAGAAAAAAAAGGACGAAAATAGCTGCTCTACTTCTTCACTTTCCTGCGCATTAGTAGAACTGACAGTCCAATTGCCACTATAGCAATTATTCCAACTACGACCAGGGTCCCAGTTGAAGATAGCGAGGTTGTGGGCGCTGAGGCAGTTGAAACTACGAGTTCATTTGAAGATGTGGGTATGGCTTTGCCGTTAGTTGTGATGGCAGCACTTGGGTCGGTCATGAGCTTTAGGGAATAGTTAGAGCCGTTCACGCTGACTGTTTCGTTAAGCGAATAATTGGAAGTTGCGTTGTAGAAGAACGTTGTGCTGTTGGTAGAAGGATTGTATACCCTCGCCCATTGCTGTAATGGTACTGAAAACACATTGAAGTTTATAGTCCCGAAATTCAAGACGTGGGACCCGAATCCGTCATTCTTGAAAAACGACCCTAACTGGAACATGCCTCCCTGCCCATCCTCTCCGAAGTCACCCATGTTTCCAAGCATATTGACGTCCATATTGGTGTTTACATTTGATTGCACCTTCAGACTGTCGTGTGGAACCTGTAGGTCCATGTAGCCTCTGAAATTCCCCATCAGCTGGCCCTGCACCCTGAATGCCCTCCAGGACATGTCAATCACCGTCGTGTTGTTACCAACCTTCTTTGTGATGTTAGAGATCTTCAGGGATATTGTAAGGTTCCTGAAAATTGTCAAGTTCGTCATGTTGGCGAAGGCGTGAAGCTGGTAGTTCAGTGTTGCATTGACAACGTGGATTGTTGGAAGAGTTGCATTGGCGGTTGCATTGACTGTGGAATTTGAGTCCACTGTGGTATTTCCATTAGAATTGTTGGAATCATTCGCTTCACTTGGGTCGTTCCCATTATGATTCCTGTCCTGGTTCTGGACCTGGTACTCGTTCATATTCTGCTCAAGGAACTGTTTTCCCGAGCTGTTAAGATAAGAGGTAGCGTTCATCCATATTACCGTTCCGTTCAGAGATTGTGCCGTCGAACTGTTGCTGGGGTATGTGTAGTAGAGAACGTAGTTGCTGGTTGCGTTGACGAAGCCCTCATTTGTCTTCGTGTTTATGGTGGCGTGGATTACGGTGGCAGAACTAAGTGGAACTGCCATCAGTGCGAACACTACCACCATTGTCAGTATTAGTGCCTTCCTCATGTTGGAAAGACTGATGCTTATATTAACTAATTATTGGTACAACTTTCTAATTTTAGTACAATCCTCTAAGGCCTAAGGGTACTTTTCCACTGACTTTATGTCAAGCTGGGAATCAAGGAGTTCCTCTTCCTTGATCTGGCCAATAGATCTAAAGAACGAATCCAGGCTGCTCTTTTCAAATATCATCGTGACCTTGGACTTATCACCAGAAATTTCCAGGGAATAGTTGAATGGAAGGTCTACATCAGAAAGCTTGTAGGGATCTATGAGGATGCCCTGTTCAGGAACTATAGCATGGAATACCTTGTACCCGCTTTCAAGTTTTTGTATCAACTTGAACTTCTTTGCCTGCTTCTGCAGATTGTTCTCCCACTCAGGATACTCACCGTTTACTTCGTAGAACACATTAAGGAACCCTGTTCTGTCAACACCCCTAACAGATATTCCCGCAACAAAATTCTTGTTAGATTTGGAATATTTTAGCGTGAAAGAATTCGTCGGGACAACATAGAAGATAAGCTTCTTCATCTCCCACCCTCTCTCATTCTCCAGGAGCCAGTCCTTGTCGCTCCTCGTCGGGCCAAGGTAGTCTATGCTGAAAAAGTCCCTGTTTTCGGAATCTTTGAAGATGATTCTCTGAATCTGTGCAGACGACTTGAAGAACTTTATCCTTATTATTACGTCCCCATCTTGTACGAAGATAGGCACTTCTATGAGGGCGTTGTCCACGTTGAGCAGAGAATCTATCACTTCGCACACATAGCACTCCTCCCCGACCTTCACTGAGACTCCTGCCTTCCTGTCAACAAATTCAAAACCACGGGACCTGATTGCCTTTCTGAGATCGTCCATGGTCTTCCCCTCCCTCAGATATGTGACAACAGCTTCAGTCTTGTCCCCCCTTTTGTAAAAATTGAGGTAGCCGTTGAAGCCATAAACCTTTGAGAAGTAGCTGATAGGTGATCGCATGTCTTGGAACCTTACGACCATCTCACTGTCGAATTCTATCATATGAATCGTCAAGGTTTCGTTGATTTAATATTTTTGGGATTGATATCCACCCCTTTCAGATGACTGTGTTTAACACAATTTCCTTACAAACCCATTTTGTAATGTTGGAGTTAACTTTCTGATGACTAAGTTTATAAGCTTTTTTGTACTTACATGAAAGTCAAGTGACTTCATATGACGCTGGTAGAACAATCGTTTGCTGATGGACCTATTACGGTTGACCTAATGGCCAGAGCAATATCAAATGGCATGAGCAGGCAGAGCAAGAGGATGAGCGAGCAGGAAGCGTACGATATCGCTTTCCATGTGCTCAATTTCTTCGGCTATAGCAGATACGTTATAGATAACATGCTCGAGCCAGAGGACAGAGATGCATTTTACATGCTCGAAGACCTTGGCATCCTGGATACTGAAAGGGAAGAGACAACCCTCTTTGACGGGAGGGAATGGAGGATCCACTACTGGCTGATCAGACCAGAAAACGTTAAGAAGCTTGCGTACAGTAGCGGTCAAAAGATAGACGAAGTTGTCTCCACAGAATCTATGGTCTACGATGGGCTTCCTGACGATGTCTGGAAGATGAAGATTTAGATACAGATGCACGTAGCCGTCATAGACCTGGATAAGTGTCACTTTAAAAACTGTCGGCAGGAATGCCAGTTCTACTGCCCTCCTGTAAGGAATGAGATTATGGCAGTGGACTTTATGGAGGATGGTTATCCACAGATTCATGAGGAATTGTGCATTGGGTGTGGAATTTGCGCACATAGGTGCCCGTACGAAGCAATAAAAATCATAGGAGTTCCTGAAAGACAGAACGGAAAGGAAGTCCATAGGTACGGCGCAAATGGTTTTGTCCTCTATGGACTGCCCTCCTTGGAAATTAAAGGCGTAATCGGGTTGCTAGGACAGAATGGGACGGGGAAAACAACCATATTGAACATCCTAAACGGTTCGCTAATTCCCAATTTTGGGAAGGCAGAAAGCAAGAAGGAGATCGTTCTTGAAAAGTACAAAGGTACCTACCTAGGAGAATTCCTGAGTGGCGTCTATTCAGGGAAGTTGAAAATATCACTGAAGCCGCAGTATGTTGACTCAATATCCAAGCATTTCTCTGGAAGGGTAAGTGAGCTCCTGAAACAATACGGTGAAAATGGGAGGCAAAAGCTAGAGGAGATGGGAATTGGGGGGATATTTGATAAAGACGTGAAGTACTTATCTGGGGGTGAGCTACAGCTTCTTGCTATATCAGCTGCTTTACTAAAGCAGGCAGATCTGTACTTCTTCGATGAACCTTCATCATACCTCGATATATCTCAAAGGCTGAAGATCGCAGGAATGCTGAGGAAGCTTTCGGAGACAAAGAAGGTAGTGGTCGTTGAGCATGACCTGGCGATCCTGGATTTCATGACTGACTACATCTACCTTACATATGGAGAAGCAAGGGGATACGGAATAGTTAGCAGTTCGTACGCCACTAGGGTGGCCATAAATACGTACCTAGACGGATACATCAAGCAGGAGAACATGAAGTTCAGGGACTATGAAATAAAGTTTTCGAGGAAACCACCAGAGCTTGACAGGAGCCTTGTTCCGTTCGTGTCATGGGCACAGCTAACTAAGCAATTTGAAAACTTCCAGCTGAGCGCTGAGCAGGGAGAGCTCAGGCACGGCCAGGTCGTCGGCGTTATAGGACCTAACTCAACAGGCAAGTCGACATTTGTCAAGATGATTGCGGGAGAGATTTCACCCGACAGCGGAATTGTTAATAACCCCGTAAAGACATCTTTCAAGCCGCAGAGCCCGGAATCAGAATTCCAGATTCCAGTACTTGAATTCCTGGAAATGAGTCTTGGGGATCGGGTATCAGAAAGTCAGTTCAAGAATGATATAATGAGGCCACTGAATTTGGAAAGCATAGGAGACACGCAGGTTTCGGAGCTCTCAGGCGGCGACCTGCAGAAAGTATACATAGCAAAGACACTTGGAAAGCAGGCGGACGTCTACATACTGGATGAGCCGTCTGCATATCTCGATGCAGATCAGAGAATGATCGTAGCGAAAATGATAAAAAGGTTCGCAGAAAACAACAAGAATGCAGTAATGGTGGTTGACCATGACATCTATTTCATAGACCTTATTTCCACATCCCTGATAGTATTCGCTGGGGAAGGGGGGAGGCAGGGTAGGTCGTACGGGCCGTTGAGCCTGAAGGATGGAATGAATCTATTCCTCAAGAACCTCAACATCACTTTCAGGAGGGACGAAAATACCCAGAGACCAAGAATAAACAAGCCAGAATCAAGGCTTGATACCGAGCAGAGGAAAATTGGTGAATATTACTACTATTGACAACTTCGTTTCACTTATTCAGATAAGAAGAAAATAGTTGTTACCAGAAAATAACGCTTATTAACGATTAAAGTTTAGCCCAATAGGTGATTAATTGCCAAGAAAAGTAGCAGTAGTTGCTGGAGGCCTGAGTTATTTCTCAAAGGCCCGGCGGGACAAGACACAGGAGGAACTGGCTGCAGAGGCTGCAAGGATGGCCCTGTTTGATAACGACATAAATCTGTCAAAAGATGACATTGACGGTACTATAGTTTCTTACTTCTCGGACCACTTTGAGAATCAGCTTCTCTTCGGTTCGATCATCCAGGACTACCTCGGATTCAACCCAAAACCCTCGGTAAGGATCGAGGGGGGCGGTGCAACTGGAGGTCTTGCTGTTCGCGATGCATATGCGCACGTAGCTAGCGGTCTCCTCGACGTTGCGATGGTCATAGGATTTGAAAAGATGTCTGAAGTGAACACGGCAAAGGGGAACGAATTCATAGCCCTTGCATCAGATACCGACTGGGACTTCCCTATAGGTGGTTTCTATAGTGGTTATTACGCTCTGATGGCTAAGAGGCATATGGAGGAATTCGGGACGACAGAGGAACAGATGGCAATGGTAGCAGTAAAGAACAGGAACAACGCACAGCACAACAAGTTCGCACAGACGAACCCCAAGATGAACCCCTATGCAATGAAGGACGGGGGGAAGATAACAGTTGACGACGTCCTTAAGTCGCCTTACGTTGCTTTCCCTCTGAAGAGACTTGACATATGCCTCATGAGCGACGGCGCAGCAGTAATGATACTCGCCTCAGAGGAAAAGGCAAAGAAAATAACTGATACACCTATCTGGATAACCGGTACCGGAGCCGGAACGGATGCCATGAGGGCGGGAGACAGGCCAAGAACACTTTCAGGAGTACCCATGCTTCCTCACGAGAAAAAGGAGTGGTACAAGGAACTGGAGTATCCCGGCGTCCACTCGTTCAGGGCAGGAAGGGAATCGGCCAGGCAGGCCTACAAGATGGCAGGAATAACAAATCCGCTCAAGCAGCTGGACCTGATAGAACTCCATGATGCATATACGAGCAGTGAGATCCAGACTTATGAAGACCTTGGCCTTACAAAATACGGGCAGGGAGGCAAGTTGATAGAGGAGGGAGTTACTGCTCTGGACGGTGATCTCCCAGTCAATCCGTCTGGAGGCCTGATTGGGGCCATGCATGCAGTTGGGGCCACAGGTGTGATGCAGGGAGTCGAAATGTTCTGGCAGCTTCAGGGCGTTGCTGGGAAGTTCCATGGATCTGACAAGACGCAGATAAAAAATGCGGAAAGAGGACTTATACATTCCCATGCAGGAACCGGGACCTATGTAACAGCTACAATAATGGAGAGGTGAAAGAGATGACAGAAGTTTATTCATTTGACCCGTTGATAATAAAGACGCCTTACGAAATTACTTACAAGCATTCCTACGGAAAGACAACCAAATTTTTCACGTCACTATCTGACGGGAAACTTATGGCCACCAGATGTGACCACTGCAAGCAGACGTTCCTTCCTCCGAGATCTGACTGCCCGTACTGCCTGAGGGAAACAAAGTGGGTGCAGATATCCGGCAAGGGCAGAATACACACATTTACAACGCTTTATTTCTCTGGGGAGAAATTCCTAAAGGACCTTCCGTTTCAGCTTGTGTACGTCGAGCTGGAGGGTGTTGATACCCTTTTCCTGACAAGGCTGAAGACGAAGGATATGAAGAAGGTCAAGGTTGGAATGAAAATAAAAATGAAAATCTCAAGGGACCCGGAATGGAGATCTTCAGACATATGGGCAGAACCTGACGAATAGCCGAAACACTTTCTTTTCTTATTTTTTCTTTCATATAGAGGGTTCAAGTCTTTAGAATTGCCATGAAGCTACCTTGATTCAGGCTCTTTAATTGGTTTTACCGTCACATCCTTTCAATACTTGTAGAAACCCTCGCCCGTCTTTCTTCCTAGCTTTCCTGCCTCTACCATCTTCCTCAAAATTGGTGCTGCCCTGAATTTAGGGTCCTTGAAGGAGTCGTACATCACGTCCATAATGTTGACTACAGTATCAAGGCCTATGAGGTCTCCCAACGTTAGCGGTCCCATCGGGAAATTGCCACCGAGCTTGAGTGCCTTGTCAATGTCCTCCTTGGAGGCAAGGCCCTCAGCATATTCGAACGCTCCCTCATTTACTAGCAGCGCAATCACCCTTGTAGTGACAAACCCTGGGGAGTCGTTGACGACAACATACTCCTTTCCAACACTCTTAGAGAATTCTATTGCCTTTTCAAGTGCTTCCTTCGACGTCTTGACACCTTTAATCAGTTCTATAAGGTTCATCAATGCAACCGGATTGAAGAAGTGGATTCCAAGGAACCTTGTTGGGTCCTTGAGGCTGGAAGCAAGGGATGTTATGCTTATTGAAGAGGTATTTGACGCAAGAATTGCATCCTTTGAGACTATGGGTTCCAGTTTCCTGAAGAATGCAACCTTCTCCTTCAAATTTTCCACTACAGCTTCTATCACAATGTTGCAGTCAGAGAATGCCTTAAGGTCTTCAGAATAGCTGATCCTTGACAGTATCTTGTCCTTGCTCTGGTTCACTACCTTTTTTTCTATAAGCTTGTCTAGACTTTTGTTCATCGATATAACTGCCTTTTCATAGAATTCCCTGCTAACATCAGTCACTACTACATTATGCCCAGCAGTAGCTGAAAGCTGAGCAATGCCTGAACCCATAATTCCTACACCAATCACACCTATTTTCATCTATATCGCCTCAATCGCCATGGAATAAGCTCCTCCACCACCATGGCAGATGGTGGCTATTCCCCTTCCAAGCCTCAGGTCCTCGAGTTCCCTTAGAAGAGTTACTACGATCCTTGCCCCCGATGCACCAAGAGGATGACCAAGCGCTATCGCTCCTCCCCTGATATTGAACTTTTTCCAATCTATACCTAGACCATCCCGTACAGCTATAGATGCAACGGAAAAAGCTTCGTTATGTTCCACCAGGTCAAAGTCACCTATCTTCATCCCTATTCTCTTAAGGAGATTCTTTACAGATGGAACCGGCGAAAATGGGAAGTCGTAAGGGTCCATGGATGTCGTGTCAAACCCGATGATTTTGGCTCTCTTCTCCAGTGAATTCTGGTTTATGAAATCCTCATTAGCCAGCACCAAGGCGGCAGCTCCGTCAGTTATCTGGGAAGAGTTGCCAGCTGTCAGGACGCCATCCGGAGTGAATACCGGTTTCAATCCAGCGAGCATCTCCTTGTTCGTTTCCCTTATTCCTTCATCTAGGTCAAACCCCTTGATAGGTGCAATTTCCCCCTTGAAGTAACCGTTCCTGGTTGCATCTGACGCTCTTTTGAAACTTTCAAGTGCATACTCGTCAGCCATCTCTCTCGTTATGCTGTGATCCTTGGCCCATTCATCCGAAATAGCACCCATGTGCTTGTTATACTTGAAGTCCCATAGGCCGTCCTTTATCATTGCATCCATTACGGGTCTTGATGCGCTTAACCCCTTATTTTCTCTCCTAAAGCTTGAATCGAGTATGAAAGGAGCATTACTCATGCTTTCCATACCTCCAACGACCATAACATCCCTCTGTCCCGCCTTTATTTGGTAGAATGCATTTGCAATAGCCAGCATGCCAGATGCACAAACCATGTTGACAGTAGAGCCCGATACTTCAACGGGAATGCCTGCAGCTATTGCTGCCTGGCGGGCTGGATCCTGTCCAAGTCCCGCCTCTATCACATTGCCCATGACAACTTCCTGTACCTGGGATGGCTGGATTCCAGCATTCTGTACAGCTGCCTTGATTGCAACAGTTCCAAGCTCTATTGCGCTATAGGGTGAAAGTGACTTACCATATTTCCCGAGTGGTGTTCTCATTGCACCGATTATAAAAACGTCCACCATTTTAAGTCCCTCTATTCGAACCAGTGAATACGACAACCAAGAAATTTCCAATATTCTCTGATATCTCAATTTTGTTTCTCAACTGGATCAGTTCCAGATTTTCTACTCAAATAAAAGCATTTAGAGGGAAGTTTGCGGATAATTTACCAATCAAGGGAATAAACAGGTAGAACCCGGTTCTCATTCATAAGCCGTTGCGACAGGTGTTTGGTGGGCATAGAGCATTTTAACTGAAATTAAGACAAGCTAGACGACTGACGTTGAAACTCGCTTTTATTCCCCCCCGTCTAAATACCCCCTCGGACATTGAAAAGGAAAGAAGATTGGTGATGTTTATTAGTAGATATCTTATTTGTATGTGTGAGGTTTCTGGAGCTTGCAGAGATACTTGACAAAATTGAAAGTACAACTAAAAGACTTGAGATGGTTGAACTGATATCAAGTCTTCTAAGAAGGGCAGAAGATGATATAAGGGAAACAGTCTTTCTTCTGCAGGGGAAAGTTGCACCCGATTACGAGGGAATCGAATTGGGAATTGCTGAGAAGATCGCCATAAGGGCATTAGCATCGTTGAGTGGGCTTAAGGAAGCTACTATAGAGACGGAACTAGTCAAAAAAGGTGATTTGGGTAAGATTGGAGAAGAACTTCTGCGGAACAAGAAACAGGTATCGCTTCTTTCTGAAGAGCTCACGGTAAAGAAGGTTTACGGATCCCTTCTTAAAATTTCGAAGGCAAGCGGAGGAGGGTCCCAGACAAGAAAGCTTCAGATACTGCTGGACCTGCTCCAAAATGCGGACCCGGTAGAGGTCAGGTACCTGCTCAGAATCGTTACCGGAAAGATGAGAATTGGCGTTGCTGATATGACTATAGTTGATTCTATAGCAGTTGCTTTCGGGACAAAGGATAAGAGTGACCTGGTTGAGGGGGCATACAACATCATGCCGAACCTGCCGGAGCTTGCTTACAGGGCAATGTCAGGGGGAATAGATTCCCTCGCGAGCTTAAAGGTCACACCTGGAATTCCTATAAGATCGATGCTAGCAGAAAGGTTGCCTTCCCTAAGTGAAATCCTTGAAAAGATGGATGGAAGGTTCGCAATCGAATACAAATATGATGGACTCAGGACCCAGGTACACAAGATAGGAGACAAAGTTGAACTATTTTCAAGAAGACTGGAAAATGTAACATCCCAGTTTCCAGATATCGTTGAAGAAATCGGAAAGAGTGTGAAGGCCCAAATTGCAATTCTCGATGGGGAAGCTGTACCTTTCAACTTGGATACAAATGAAATGCTCCCATTTCAGGAAATATCCAGGAGGAGAGGAAGGAAGTACGACCTTAAGGAGACCATACAGAAGATCCCTGTCGTGCTGTTCCTCTTTGATGCTATGATGATCAACGGCACTAATCTCATGGATGTTCCATATGCACAGAGGAGATTAAAATTAACAAACACGATTGAGGAGAGCCAAAACATAAAAATTGCGAAGAGCAGGGTCGTTTCAGATATTGAATCTGCAGACAGGTTCTTCAACGAAGCGCTTGAAGCTGGGTGCGAGGGCATAATGGCGAAGAGCATTGAGGACAAATCTGTCTATAAACCAGGAGCTAGGGAGTTTCTCTGGATAAAGTATAAGAGGGAATACCAGCTTGAAATGGAGGATACCGTAGACCTTGTGGTAGTTGGGGCTTTTGGAGGACAGGGGAAGAGAAGTGGAGGATACGGGGCACTGCTGATGGCAGTCTACTCGAGAGAGGAGGACAAGTTCAGGACAGTATGCAAACTCGGATCAGGATTTTCAGACGAGCAGCTGGACAATCTTCCCAGGATGCTGAAGCCTTATTCGTTGAAATCTAGGGATCATAGGGTAGAGAGCACCATAGATGCTGATTTTTGGTTCACACCGTCCTTAGTGCTGGAAGTTAAAGGCGCTGAGATCACACTTTCCCCAACTCATACCTGCTGCCGAGACGTCGTGAAGAAAGGGGCTGGACTAGCAATCAGGTTCCCAAGATTCACGGGCAAGTGGAGAACAGACAAGAAAGCGGACGAGGCAACCAACGAGCAGGAAATAATAGAGATGTACCATTCCCAGAGAAAAAAGGTTCTTGCTGACAATGCCTAAATTTTTATGTCACATGGAAATCTGCTTCGATGGCTTCGATTTCCACGAAGGTCGGTAATTTTTCAATAGAAAATCCTGTCATTCTCGCCAGCGGCATACTGGACGAGACCTCTGGATCAATTCTTCGTTCTCTAAGGTCTGGTGCAGGAGCCGTAGTGACTAAATCCATAGGAATCAGTGAAAGGGCTGGATACCCTACTCCAGTCATATCAGAGGTCAAGACAGGGCTCCTCAATGCCGTTGGTCTTCCAAACCCCGGTATCGACAACTTTGTTGAAGAGTACAAAGATTTCCCAGAAAAGAAAAGGACCGTAGTATCAATTTTTGGTGGAAGCGTTGAAGAGTTCGTCACCCTATCGAGGAGAGTGGAGGCAGCGGGATTTGACAAAGTCGAGCTCAATTTGTCCTGCCCACACGTTCAGGGGGTTGGATCCGAGGTAGGACAGGATGTGGACCTGGTCGAAGAGATAATAAATGAGATCAAGAGGAGGACAAATCTCCAAATATGGTCTAAATTGACGCCGAACGTAACAGACATCGTTTCACTTGCCAAGGCATCTGAAAAGGCTGATGCACTCGTCCTGATAAACACGATAAGGGCTATTGGGGTGGAGATATATTCCAGGAAATTTGCCCTCTCAAACGTTGTGGGAGGGTATTCCGGACCAGGGATAAAACCTGTTGCGCTACGGGCTGTATACGACGTTTACAAGGAGACAGGAAAGGATATAGTTGGGGTTGGGGGGATTACAACGTGGGAGGATGCAATTGAATTCTTCCTCCTCGGAGCAAGAGCCATACAGGTAGGAACGGCCTTCCTTTACGATGACTATCGCATATACTCAGACATTAAGGATGGAATCAATAAATACCTTGATTCGGAGGGGTTCTCAAAACTCGAGGACATAGTGGGGGTGATGGTGAACAATGCTGCACGCAAAGGTGATTAGTATTAAGAGAGATAATAAAGACGTATTTACGTTGGTATTTGATTCGAAAATTTCCGCAGAACCTGGCCAGTTCATCATGATCTGGGTTCCCGGTGGGAAGGAAATACCCATGTCCCTGTCAAGTACTTCAAACCCCCTAGCAATAACGTTCAGAACCTTTGGAGAAACTACCAGAACACTTGCAACCTTAAAGCCCGGGGACAGAATATTTTTCAGGGGACCTTACGGCAACAGCTACCCAAAACCAACTGGGAAGGTTGCATATGTTGGGGGCGGAACGGGTCTGGCATCGCTAAATTCGATGATATTGAAGTACGACGGAGACGTATTTGCCGGAGCGAGGACAAAGGACGACCTGTTCTTGATAAGGGATGAGTACAAGGTCGCTACAGATGATGGCTCTCTGGGTTTCAAGGGAACGGTGGTCGATCTATTCGTTCCTCACTTAAGTGAATACAATTATGTATTCGTCTGTGGACCAGAACCCATGGTGAAGTCACTTATAGACAGGATAGACAAGAAGGCGAAGGCAAAGATATTCTTCTCACTTGAGCGATTGATGAAGTGCGGTGTTGGCATATGTGACAGTTGCAGCATAAACGGCATCAGGGTATGCAAGGATGGAACAATTTTCGAGCTGCAAGAAGTACTTAAGATGACAGAATTTGGCGTATCAAGGAGAACGGAGTCGGGAAAGATAGAGTTCTTCGCAAATGCAAAGAGGTAGCTCGGGATGCTTCCTTGGAACTATCCTTACATTGCAGTTATCCTACTGATGGTACTGATTTATGCAGCATTGGAGGACCTTAGAAAGAGGAAAATAACAACTATAACCTTCCTTGCACTTGATGTGCTGTTGTTCTTTTATTTTGTTTTCTTTAACTTCTGGCTTGCGTTTTTCATCATACCGATTGTTTCAGAATACTTTTTGGAAAGGTTTTCATTTGTTTCATATGCCTTACTTATAGTTCCGCTTTACTTTGAAATGTCGATACTGACAGTATCCATAGCCTATTCCATACTGTTGGTGAAAACATTTGGTGTAATCATAAAGAACTTTGGAAGAGGGGATGTGAAGGTGCTGCAGACATTGGCAGTGACGCTTCCATTCTATCCTCATCTTCCTTTGCTCGATTCCCTCTTTCCTCCGGTAATGGCAGTTGTGTTAATGGCGAGCCTTATGGGAACGGCTTCATCATTCATCTTTGCCAAAAGCAAATATGTAGGGAATAAAACACTGGGATCTCCAGGATCTTCCGCTTCAACCCAATTGAATACAAGCAAATATTGGGTTAAGGGTTCTAAGGTGGTCTACAAGATCCCACTGGTGTCGTTCATATGCGCTGCATACGCCCTGATCCTTATCCTTTCATCACTCCGATTGGTCTAAGTTTTGCGACTATCCTTGAAATTCCTGCACACTCTACCGATTTCACTACCTCGTTAACATCCTTGTAAGCGAGCGGTGCTTCTTCCTGGAGGACATACTTCGTAGCAGCCCTGACGTATATTCCCTTTCCTGCAAGGCTTTCACTTACGGCCTGATTCGTATATTGCCTCACCGCCCTGCTTCTACTCATTACCCTTCCAGAGCCATGGCAGGTTGAACCATAAGTTTCCTTGAGCGCTCTTTCCGTCCCAACTAGAACATATGAGGCTGTTCCCATAGTCCCCGGTATCAACACAGGGTGTCCCGTCTCGAGGAAAGGATTGGAAAGCTCCCTCCTACCGGCAGGGAATGCTCTTGTTGCACCCTTCCTGTGGACCAACACCTTCTTCATCCTCCCGTCTACCAGATGTTCTTCCATCTTTGCCATGTTGTGGGACACGTCGTAGACGATGTCCATTCCCATCTCTTCCGGGTCTCTCCTTAGAACTTTCTTAAAACTTTCCCTGATCCAGTGGGTAATCATCTGCCTGTTGGAATAACTGAAATTTGCTGCAGCACCCATAGCTCCTATGTAATCTTGCGCTTCCTTGGAATAAAAAGGGGCAGAAGCAAGCTGCCTGTCTGGTACCGTTATGTTATATTTTTTCATTGCCTCCTCCATCTCCTCAAGGTAATCTGTTGCGACCTGATGGCCAAACCCTCTCGACCCAGTATGGACCATTATGGTGATTTGACCTTCAGAAGTCAACCCGAATTTCCTTGCAACATCTATATCATATATCATCTCAACCGCCTGGATTTCAAGAAAGTGATTGCCTGCACCAAGTGAACCAAGTTGCGGGAAGCCCCTATTTCTCGCTTTCTGCGATGCCTTGGTCCTGTCTGCGAACGAGATCGAACCCCCTTCCTCTATCCTTTCTGGGTCTTTGGACCACCCGAACCCTTCCCTGATCGCGTGCTTCACGCCGTCGCTCAGGAATTCCTCCATGCTATTTTGACTTAGGCTAATTTTCCCCTCCCTTCCAACCCCAGATGGGACATTCTGGAATATCTCGTTCACAATATCCTTGATTTGATTTCTAGTCTGCTCATAATTAAGGGATGTTCTTATCAGTCGAACCCCGCAGTTGATATCGTACCCAACCCCTCCCGGACTGATAATACCATTTTCTAGGTCGAAAGCTGCCACACCCCCAATTGGGAAGCCGTACCCCAGATGAATATCGGGCATAGCCATTGAGGCTCCGACAATTCCTGGTAATTTTGCAACATTGACAACCTGGTTCAGGGATTCATCATCTCTGATGCCCTTGAGCAATTCATCGTTGCTGTAGACAATGCCCCGGACATTCATTCCCTTTCCCCTATCCATTGGTATTTCGTATTTGCAGTCATCTATCTTGTTCAAGGCAGTTGTCATCTGACGTTAAATGTGAACTTACTATTATAATATCCACTGGTTGAATGAAGCATTTCATCTAGGAATTCATTTCTCAGTTCTCGAATAATTTATTATGAAAGTAAAGTTTCTGTCTTGGGGACTTGGATTTGGATCAGTCGGTGATTGGCCGACTTGCTTCAAAAAGCCTAAGAGTGGTAATGTGAGGGCAGTAATATTTGCCAAGCAGAGCGAAAGACTTCCAGGAAAACACATGATGGACATATGTGGTCAACCAATGATAAAGAGAATCTACGACACGTTACTTTGTACTGGATTTTTTAACGATACGCTGATATATTCAAAGTATTCTGATTTGGACGTAAGCGGTTGCAAAATTGAAAGAGACAGAACTCAAGGGACCCTCATAGATTCGTTATTGAGTGCTATTGCTGAATATGATGAATTTCTCGCGGTAGGAGGAGATTTGCCTCTCCTTGACAGAAAGACAATATCGATAATTGTCCGGAGTTACCACAATGATCCAATTGTCGCTATCAATCCTGATGGAACGGTGGAACCCTTGTTGGCAATATATAATGATTCGATATACGATGATCTTCTAAGCTACTCCCGCAGCAGTAAGAGAATATACGAATTTGTAGGCAAACGGTTTAGACACATTGTGCTGGACAGTGAGTTCAGCTCAAAATTGTTGAATGTAAACACTGTGGAAGACCTAAAAATGGCAAGGAAACTGGCCGGTTGCAGGGAAGTGTGATGGCATCTTTGTTATTATAAAGGACAGTGAAATAATGGAAAAGAGTGCTCATTTCCAGATTCAAGTGTTTTCACTATGAAAGTTATCCAATATTTGAAACCGTTCAATTAGCAGTCAATAAACAGCAAGGATGTTCCTAGACCTGTCATCTGGCCACGGACACCTTAGTTAAGTGTTTATAGCGTAAAGCGATTTAGTATAGTGTCTGTTCTTACCGTTTGCCCATATTGCGGAACGGGATGTCAGATCGTCGTCAATGAACAGGGTACTGAGGAGCGTGTCACTGGTTATTCTAGATCACCTGTGAATGCAGGAAAGCTTTGCATCAAGGGCTATTCAGGTCTCTCATACAATTTCTCTCGCGACAGGTTGAAACATCCGATGATAAAGAGGGATGGAGAATTTGTTAGGGCATCCTGGAAGGAAGCACTGGATGAGACAGCTGATAGGCTGCTTGAAATAATTAAGCAATATGGACCGGATTCTATAGCGTTCCAGGCATCAGCTAAGTGCACAAATGAAGAGAACTACCTGATGCAAAAGATAGCTAGAGTGGTAGGAACGAATAATGTAGACCACTGTGCTAGGAGTTGCCACAGTCCAACTGCCCTCGGACTTATAACAACGCTTGGCGCAGGGGCAGCGACCGGCTCGATAGAGAGCCTGAGTGCATCGAGAACCTACTTTGTCATTGGCTCTAACACTACAGAACAACATCCAATCATTGGGACAAAGTTGGTAACTGAGAGGAAGAAGGGGAAAAATCTTGTTGTCGCAGACCCAAGAAGAACCCAGCTCGCAGAGCTCGCTACCATACATCTCCAATTCAACCCGGGCACTGACGTAGCTCTCCTGGATTCAATAATGTATGTGATATTGGAAGAGCACCTTGAGGATGAGAAGTTCATTTCGGATAGAACCGAGGGATTCCCGGAGTTCAGGAAGGCTATAGAT
The DNA here is from genome assembly GCA_021816725.1 of Thermoplasmata archaeon. Lineage (GTDB taxonomy): Archaea > Thermoplasmatota > Thermoplasmata > Thermoplasmatales. The sequence goes on along the minus strand of JAKAXD010000001.1, from coordinate 372,090 downwards.
AAGCATTCCCCCGAGATAACTGAAGGCATTACAGGAATTAAGCCAGAGGAGTTAAGAAGAGCTGCCAGGCTGATTGCAAGGGATAGGCCAACGTCGATATTATATGCAATGGGAATAACTCAGCATATTCACGGTACGGAAAATGTTATGTCCGTTTCAAATCTTGCATTGCTTACAGGCAACATTGGGGTTAGGGGATCCGGCATATTCCCGTTAAGGGGGCAGAACAACGTCCAGGGATCATCAGACATGGGTGTACTTTCAGAGTGGTACCCAGGGTACGTGCCTGTTGACTCCCCAAGGGTCGAAAGGTTCGAAAAACTGTGGAATAAAAGGCTCCCAAGAAACAAGGGGCTGGCCCTTTCAGAAATGTTCGATGCAGCGGCTGAAGGACGGGTAAAGGCGATATATGTTATGGGGGAAAATCCTCTAGTTACAGAGGCTTCAGTTAGTGACGTTGAAACCGCCATACACAACCTAGAATTGTTTGTGGTACAGGATATATTCATGACTCTCACTGCAGGAGAGGCTGACATAGTATTGCCCGCTTCAACATCTCTGGAAAAGGAGGGAACTTTTACAAATACTGAGAGGCGGATCCAGAAGGTAAATGCAGTTTACCCAAGCCCAGGCGAGGCCAAACCAGACTGGTGGATACTCAATGAGATTGGAAAGAGGATTTCGGGCATCCAGGGGTATGAATCACCGAGAGAGATTTTCGAGGAAATAAGACAGGCTATCCCTGGATATGCAGGTGCAACGTACGAGAACATTTACCCGACAGGGAAGCAGTGGCCTATAAACGCAGAAAATCCGGAAGGGACGGAAATCCTGCACACCAAGACCTTCCCCCTCGGAAGGGCAAAGTTCGTCCCGGTAGTCTATGCACCACCTGCAGAATCCGTCGATGAGAAATACGATATGATAATGACCACAGGAAGGAATTACTTCCACTACCATTCTGGAACAATGAGCAGGAGGACGGACATACTGGAAAGGGAGTCTCCCGAGCCGTACGTCGAGATAAATGCCGTTGACGCAAGGAGACTGGGTATCAGGAATTCTCAGACTGTAACCGTTGAGTCCAGACACGGAACAATCAGGACAAAGGCGAGGATAACAGAGAAGGTTCCCCCTGGCATCGTGTTTGTACCGTTTCATTACGATGAATCGAGAGTAAACAGGCTGGTAGGAAAGCAAGTTGACAAGCTCTCGAAGATACCAGAGTTCAAGGTAGTAGCAGTGAGGGTGTTTGCTTGAACTATATATTGAGCAAAGAGGAGATGGAAAGAGTTTTTGCTGCAATTTCAGGGGACTTTGAGACATATGGAGCAGTGGAGAAAGAGGGGGAAGTCCTATTCGATAGGGTCCACAGCCTTGCTGAGGTCTCTGAAAATCGGTCTAGATACGCACCGAAAGAATTCTTGATTAGAAGGAATGAGAACGTTTTGTACCTTGAGGAGCAGCAGAGGAAGGCTGTATTTGGCATAAAGAGCTGCGACCTAAAGGGATTCTATCTTATGGACAGGCAGATACTTAACAGAGATCCTTTTTATACGGAGAGGCGGAACAAGACCCTCTTTGTGAACTATGTATGCAACACCCCTTGTGAGGGCGGATTCTGTTCCTCGTTCGGCGGACCAGTTCTTGATGAATTTGATATTCAGGTATTGAGAGAGGGGAATGATTACCACATAATGGCATCTGACAAGTATGACAAATACTTCAACGGCTGCAGGAATGATGATGGTTCATACTTCACTGACTTCAAGCGTAAATTCAACACAGAGATGCCACCTCTAAAAGTCGATGGCCTGGAAAGCAGGATAAAGTGGAATTCCCCTATATGGAAAGAGTTCGCATCCCGATGCATCTCCTGTGGTGCCTGCAATTACTCCTGCCCCACTTGTTACTGTTTCGACCTCTATGATGACGGCGACGAAAGAAAAAGGGAATGGGATTCTTGCGTCCTTTCCGGATTCACGTCTTCGTCTGCAGGAAACATCAGGAATGGTTTAGACGAGAGGCTACGTCAGAGGTTTTACCATAAGTTTGTTTACTTCAAAAAGTCAAAGGATGAATTCTTGTGCACAGGCTGCAACAGGTGTGTTGAAGACTGCCCAGTTGGAATAGACATAAAGGAGGTGATAACTCACGACTACTCAAACGAATGAATACATTCCAAGAATGGTCACAGTATCCAGAAGGATTGACGAGGCACCGGAAATATACACTCTGGAACTTGGAGCAAAAAATGAGGGGAAGTCGGGTCAGTTTTACATGCTATCCGTCCAAGGTGTAGGTGAGGCACCGATTTCAGTTGCTTCCGGTTTTGGAAGGAATTTAATTTTTACCATTAGGAGCATAGGGTCAGTGACTTCAAGAGCAATGGGGGAAGGGAGAATAGGTGTAAGGGGACCCTACGGTTCCAAATGGCCCTGGAAAGAATACAACGAAATTGTAGCAGTTGCGGGAGGAATTGGAATTCCCCCGATAAGAAGTCTCATAGAGGAAATGATTGATGCGAAGAGGGAAGGGGACATTGAGCTAATGTATGGCGCCAGATCCCCCTCCGATATCGTTTACAAGAAGGAGATAAATGAATGGATGAAATCTGTGGACGTCCATCTAACAGTAGACAGGGGTGATGATAGGTGGAACGGGAAGGTAGGATTTGTACCTACCCTATTGAAAGACAGCCATTTCAGCAGGAAGGCTGCGATGTTCGTCATAGGTCCTCCCTTGATGATGAAGAACACAGTCAAGGAAGCAGTCAGTCTTGGATACAGGGAGGACAGAATTTTCATTTCTCTGGAGAGACGCATGGAGTGTGGTATCGGTGTCTGTGGTCACTGCAACGTGGGGCATAGATATGCGTGTGAGGATGGCCCAATTTTCAATTACTCGGAAGTGATGACAGAACCAGAGCTCTTTCTCTAGGCCTCTATTCCTAGCCGTCTGAGAACTTCTTCATTTGGCTTTCCATCTTGATCGATTCCGACCTCCTCAAGATAGTCCTTGACGAGTCTACGGTAATCAACAGAAACTCCACCAGTAGGCCCCCCTACAAGGGGCGGGTTGCCTACAACCCTACCTGGCGGTGTTACATTCCAGGGGTTTACCCCTGCCTTGTAGTTGAATAGATGCCTCGCAACCTGTATCCTCTTTCCTATCTCCATTAGTTCATCAGCGGTCATATCCCATCCCATAATTGCCTTCATTAGCTTTAGGTATGGGTAGCTGTTCGGCCAGACGGCAGTTGAGAACTGGCACATTCCAGTAGCATTCATCACCTGCATCCCATATGTTGAGAGGGACTGCATTTTTCCTTTCGTGTCGTAGTCGTACCGATCTATTTTTGTCCCGGAACCTTCATATTCAAACGGTAATGTCAAAGTTCCCCCTTCGTCAAAGCCTATTCCGCCTGCTGTGTGCCTTCCGGGTGTAGGGTCAGCGATATATGTAGTTGCAAGACTAGGCATGAGTTTAGGGTCGTGCATCGGGAGGTCCTGGCCGTGAATGTGCATTGCAAACTTGTCGCTGGATTTTCCAATCACCTTGGATGCCACCTCAGCCCCCATTCCAAGAATGCCTCCTATTCCTTCACCAGCGGCAATCAGTTTTACCATCCTTACAATTGCATCCGGGTCCCCGAATCCTATCTTGAACCCTATGTCCTCCTCCTTGAGTATCCCCTTTTCATAACACTCATTCGCAAATGCGATGACAGCTCCAGCTGAAATGATGTCTATCCCCTCCCTGTTGCATATTTCAAAAGCCATGGCCATGGCATCGAGATCGGAATTCAGGTTCAGGCCTCCAAAAGAACCAGTTCCTTCGTATTCCAGCCTATGCCCTTCTATAGGTCCGTACCTGGTATTCCTCCTGACATGACCTCCGCAGGCAAGGGTACATTGCGCACAGCCGTATGACCTCAGCTTGTCCTTGGCAATCTCCTTGTCGCTGATCTTCTTTGCATTTTCCTCCCCATAATCCCTGAGACCGTAACCTGACCAGTTCTTTATTGGGGTGTCGCCGTTCAGATGGGCAGATTCCGTTATTGAGGTAGTGCCATACAGTTGCCATGGTCTTGCTAAATCAATGTTCTTGTTGAACATCACCTGTATCTCCTTATTTGTCTGAACAAGCATTTCCCTGTCAAACGGAGCGATCTTTCCACTTCCCCTTACAACTATTCCTTTCACCTTCTTTGAACCCATTACGGCTCCCAGCCCTGACCTGCCTGCAGCCCTTCCATAGTCGTTCATTATAGAAGAGATCAGCAACTTTTTCTCTCCTGGAACTCCTATTACCAATGCCTGCCCCCTTGGTTCTACCTTCCTGAGATAGTCTTCAGTAACGTATGCGTTCTTTCCCCATATTTCGGCTGCACTCTCAAGTGAGTATCTGCCATCCACTATCTTAAGGTAAACCGGGTCCTTTGAAATCCCTCTGAAGAATATTGCATCAAAACCGCTGTTCTTCAATTCTGGTCCGAATTTCCCCCCGCAGTTTGCATCTCCCCATGTGCCAGTAGCAGGTGATTTCGCTACAATCTCTAGCCTCCCTCCAAGGGGAACGCCGTGGCTATTGAATATACCGCTCATAACGCCAAGAATGTTCTTTGGGCCTAAGGGGTCTTCACTCCCGGACATCTCCCTGTTTAATATATAAGCTCCAAGACCATATCCTCCCAAATATTTCCTGTAGATCTCCTCTGGGATCACTTCCTCCCGAAAACTCGCATCTTCCAAATTTACCCACAATATTTTTCCATTAACTCCATACACAACTTTGTGATTGATAATTGAATATATTTATTTGTCTGTGCCGGCGGATTCCCGCGGAGTTAAATGGATTTCCCCTCAGAAACTCTATAAATGTTAAATAACACCAGAAAATCCTGACTGGATGTCAAATAAATCGACTGCTGTAATCGTCGTTGTATTTCTTTTGATAGGGATGGGGGCTGGTATCACAATTGGCCATTCTCTCTATTCCACTTCAAAAGAAAAGACACAGCCTGTTACTGTATTTGCAGCAGGGTCTTTGACCTACGTCCTCGGAGATCAGTTCTTTCCAAAGTTCGAGAACGCAACTGGAATTAAAGTAGTACCTAGTTTCGGAGGCTCGGTTTCTGGCGCTAGCGAGATCGATGCAGGAACACCTTTTGATGTTTTCATTTCTGCTGCAGCAGGAGTGATACCTCAGTACCTTTTCCCCAACAAGACAGCCTCCTGGATGGTAATTTTTGCATCCAACGAAATGGCAATTGCCTGGTTGAACAGTAGCTACGCTATCTCATCACCTTACTGGTTCGATAATCTCACGGCACCCGGCATCAAGGTTGGCGTTTCGAATGCAAGCCTCGATCCAAGCGGTTTCCAGGCTATCGAGATGCTAAAGCTTGCCGGGATACTTTACACTCAGTACAATAACAGCACCATTCTGGGTAACAGCGGGCATACCGTTGGCTATTTTGTACACCAAGCGTGGGGCAACAATTCAGCTTTGTATGGAATGTACAATTCTGCGTGGAACAGCTGGTTCGGGCTGAATGGAACATTGTCCAGGGAAAAGTATGGGGGAGGATATCCTGAAAACGACCCTATGGCTCTTTATGACCAACTTTTCAGTTATTCCTATAAACACGGAAACCTAATAACGACTACTGAAGAATACGGGCTTGATGCTTACCTCACTTCGAAGTCTGTGGACTATGCGCTCACCTATAGGTCTCAGGCCATAAATCAGCACCTCTACTACTACCAGAATGATAAGGGATCCAATGGCCTCTCACTCTGGATAAACCTTGGGAACCTGAGCAGCAATGTAGTAACATTCTACGGGGCCGTAACATCGCAGGGACCAGGATACAGCAATATAGGGAATTTCCCAGGAGGACCAATACTCTACTCAGCAACCATCCTCAGTTCTTCTAAAAATTCTGCCCAAGCACAACAGCTGATTTACTATCTTGTAAGTGGTCTTGGCTCAACTCTGCTAGTCTCTTCTGACTTCAATCCAATTCCATCCCCACTCCTCTATTCAATAAACCAATCCGTTCCATCCCTCATGGATGAAATCACTCAACCTGTTCCCAGTTACATTCCTACCTCATCCTACGAAGAGATATGAAGAGAGTAAATTCTCTCTACTATCTTTTCATCCCATTCTTCGCAGTTTACATCCTGTTTATTCTTACACCAGTAATCAGGACTCTTACCTTCCAAAGCTTCGAAAGTATTGTGAGAGCGAGTTCAAATGGGATTTTTGAGAGCCTGGAATACACATACCTGCTTGCACTTCTAGTCGCGGTCATATCAGTAGGATTCTCAATCCCTTATGTATATTTTGTTTCCAGGAGTAAGCATGTAGTCACGAAATCCCTAGACAGCCTCGTAGAGCTGCCAATAATGATCCCACACACAGTCGTCGGGATCATGATGTTAATAACGTTTGAACCTGACATGCCCATAGGAAAGCTGATATCGAGAATATACCCAGGGTATCAATTCCTAGATACGTTCCTTGCTGTGATAGTGTCACTTTTCTTTCTATCCTCAGCCTATGCAATAAGGGCTGTACAGATTTCATACTCAAGGGATGTAATGAAATATGAAGACATCGGAAGGACCCTAGGAATGACCCCACTGAAAAGCTATTTCGTGATCGGTATACCTTCCATGGCAAAGGCGCTCCTTCGCGGGCTTATTCTTTCATGGGCCAGGTCTGTTTCGGAAGTTGGCAGTCTTTTGATTGTGGCATTCTCCATCCTTCCGAGCGGCATCCATTTAGCTGGAGTTTTAATTTATTACCAATTTCTATCTGTTGGCCTACCGACTGCTGTTGCCTCATCTTCCATTCTAATCCTTACAGGACTGGTAGCCCTCTTGCTTGTAAAGATTCTGGAGAGAGAAAAATGATTAAGTTGAAAGATTATTCAGTTAAAAGAGGGAGTTTCACCTTACTCATCCCAGACATAACATTGGACGGGAAGAGGAATTTTATCATAGGGAAGAACGGAGCTGGAAAGACGACCCTCCTTCAGTCCATGGCAGGATTGATCGAGAGCAAGGGGGAATTTGAAGTAAATGGGAGAAGTATAAGCTCATTGGAGCCCCAGAAAAGGAAAATTGGGTATATCCCCCAGGACCTGCTCCTTTTTGGTAATATGACAGTGGAAGGGAACCTCCTCTCATCGATAAGGTATGGGAATGGGGACATTGAAGTATATAGGGAAGTGACTGACAGAATGAGTCTTGATCCCTTGCTACCGAAGAGGACAAATGAGATTTCGCTGGGACAAGCCCAGAAGGTGGCTATCGCTCGGGCGATAATTTCAAGGCCTTCAGTATTGCTGATGGACGAGCCTTTCTCGTTTCAGGATGAGATATCCAGGCTAGGACTGATCAGTCTTATTGATGAATTTTCAAGGAAATACGACTTTGACTTCGTCTACGCCACGCACAATGCAAAGGATCTTGAAGTGGGCTTTTCGTCACTCATTTCAATTGATGAAGGGAAAGTCGTGGAAGTAGTAGATTCCGTTTCGAAGATCACACATTACAGAACCCTTTCACTGCTAGACTACAAGAATCTTGCATCATTGAACGGACGGTATTACCTTCTTACTGAGAAGTCAATTGAGTTCAATGACATATCCGGCAATGATTACGAGATTGTTGGAACTGACGAAAATAGATATGTAAGGTTCAGCATAGACGGCAATTATTATTTCGCGTCCATAAAAGCAATCCCTACCGGAAGATACCTGAGATTATTGCCAGACCTCGCAAGGGAGCTTATTTATTAGGGCTTTCTCAAATCATTGCGTCCATACTACTAAAGAATTACAATTAAATGTGAGCTTCATCGAATTAAATCAGCTTCCTCCATGCAGCAAACGTTTTAGGTAAGTAGTAATTTTTTACATATGGAATTTAAGACTTTTATTTCCCTCGATGATGCAATTTCAAGAGGTACGAAATACCTTCCGAAGGTGGAACACAAAACAGTCCCTGTGATGGAAGCTGTTGGGAAGTACTCAATGCGAGAAGTAAAGTCACCGCAAGATTTTCCAAAGATGGACAGGAGCGCAATGGACGGATTTGCTTTAAATTCCAATGAAACAATTTCTGCGAGCAAGACAAATCCAGCCGTATTCACGGTCAAAGGTGGACTCTACCCATCTTCAAGGGTTACATACTCTGTGGGAAAGGGGGAAGCGGTCAAGGTCATGACTGGTGCTCCACTACCTGCAGGTACAAATGCTGTGGTAATGATGGAAGACACAAAGGAGTCTGGGAATCTACTTGAAGTATTCTCCCCAGTCAGGCCCTTCCAGAACGTCAGCCGGAAGGGGGAGGACATGATGAAAAACATCACGATAATTAGAAGTGGGGAAAGAATCACGCCACCTCACGTTGCCGCACTCTATGAATGTGGGATCAATGAGATTGAGGTATGCTCCATGTCTATAGGTATCGTTTCAACAGGAGACGAGTTAGTCACGGGGGAGGTAGTGAACTCTACCCAACCTATGCTTGTTTCCTATTTCCTGAGCAAAGGACTGCAGGCCAGGGGGTATGGGGCAGTCGAGGACAACATAGGAGAAATAGAAAAAAGGTTAGATTCGATGACCGAAGACATTCTAATTGTAACAGGTGGAACCGGACCCGGAGAAAGGGATTATCTTCCATATGTTGTAGAGAAACAGGGGAAGTACGTCTTCAGGGGGTTGAGAATTAGGCCTGGAAGAACGACATCATTGGCCATCATGAAAGGAAAACCAGTTTTCATGCTCTCTGGACTGCCTGTTGCAGCACTAGTAGCATCAGAGAACCTCATTCTGAGGGTCATTGAAAATTGGTTCGGCCTTCTCACTGGAGCAGGGGATGTCAGGGAAGGGGTGTTGCAGAGGAGCGTAGTAAATGCACTTGGTTTTAAGAGTTTCGTAAGGGTCAAGATCGAGGAGGGAAAGGGGGGGATGAAAGTGATACCTTCGAGGGTGACAGGCTCCGGGGTAATTTATTCTGTCATAGATGCTGATGGTATCATGGTCATTGATGAGAATCTCGAGGGGATGGAGCGGGGGCAGATTGTAAAAGTTGAAATGCTGAGATGGTAGAAATGGGAGCCAAGATTTTTCATTTACTTGTGAGCCCTGACGAAGCCAAACAGTTACTGAGAGAGAGATTTGGAGATGTGATCAAGCAGAAAACTGAGGAAATCCAAAATGCCAGTGGGATGATAGCAGCTGAAGACGTATTTTCCACAGAGGACATACCACCTTTCGACAGGTCGGAGGTGGATGGTTATGCAGTGAATCACCAGTCCGTCGTCGGAGCGGATGAGGATTCCCCTAAGAAGCTTCGAATAGTGGGTGAAATTGAGATAGGAAAGCAATCGAATCTTGAAATTGGGATTGGGGAAGCTGCATATATTCCCACTGGTTCAGTTATCCCAAGAGGCGCGGATTCTGTGGTCATGGTAGAACACACATCCACTGATGATGGAACAGCAGCGATCTACAGATCTGTTAATGCAGGAGAGAACATTGCCCATGCTGGATCTGACTTCTTTGTCGGAGAAGTCTTAGTCAGAAAGGGAAGGATCATAACGCCAGAAATGGTTGCACTCCTGGCTTCTTCTGGAATCGGGAAAATCAAAGTCATGGAAAGATTGAGCGTTGGGATCATTTCCACAGGAAACGAGCTCATAAGTCCAGGAAATCCTATCAGAGTTGGTCAGATTTTTGACAGCAACTCCTATTACTTCAAGGCGGCCGTTGAAAGAACAGGCCTCGCAGTCTGCTCAATTCTTGGAACGTTAAAAGACGACGAGAAATCAATGGAAATGTTCATTAAGAAAAACTTGGGCAAATTTAACATCCTGATTTCTTCAGGTTCCACTTCTGCAGGCTTTCATGATTTGTTATATCGTGCTATTGGGAATCTAGGAGGAAGGATGGAGTTTCATGGTATTTCAATAAAGCCAGGGAAGCCAACTTTCCTTGCATCGCTTGGGAAGGGCATCATATTAGGGATGCCAGGATTTCCTCTCTCTGCAGCCTCAGTCTTGAAATACATTGTAGTTCCTTCCATCCAGTCTGCATTTGGGCAGCTCGATGAGGAGATGTCTTCAGTTAAGGTACCATTCAGGATAAATTCTGAAAGGGGCAAGGACCTGGTGTTGCCTGCAATCAAAGGGAGGAGTGGTCGGGCATACCCTATTTTCGGGGAGTCTGGCTCAATCAGTAGGCTTGCGTATGCTGACGGGTTTGTAGTTTTGAAGTCAGAAAGGAATTTTTATGATGAGAATGACGAAGTCCTTTACTTCCCCCTTCACAACAATAAAAGGGACTTGCTATTTATTGGCTCAAACGACCCCCTGATAGAGAGGGTAATATCTGATTCGTCAAATTCCCCCGTGCTGATTAATGCTGGTTCGTGGGGTGGAGTAGAAGCAATAAGGATGGGGGAAGCAGATGTTAGCGGCATACACCTTCTAAAGAAAGGGGAATACAATTCTTTCCTCCTCAGGGAAGACAAGAAGAGGAATTACATAATGGTAAGAGGGTTCTCAAGGACGCAAGGATTTGTATCCAGAGATGGGACATCTAGCTTCCTGGAGATAATAGCAAAGGACCTAATATTTGTCAACAGGAACAAGGGATCTGGAACGAGGGACTTAATCGACTCTGAGATAGATAAGGAATTAGGTCAGAAATTTCAGAGAGAGAATGTCAGGGGATACTTCTGGGAAGCTAAGAGCCATGCTGCAGTAGCGAAGGCGGTGCAACAGGGAAGGGCAGATGCCGGCATCTCCATAGAATTCTATGCAAAAAAATTGAACCTAGCCTTCAACAAGATAAGGGATGAAAACTATGACATACTTATGAGGACTGAATTCTATGATTCTTATGCTGGCAAAAGATTTTTGGAAGTTTTGAGGAAGTCAACACGTTTCCGTAAAGATTTCCCGGGCTACAAATTCCCCGGAAACATCGGTGAAATCATTGAGGGATGAATGAGCCATAATTTTGCCTATTCCTTGTTCAGCTCGTGATATACGTGTCCCATGATAGAATTGATCAATGTAAATGAGGTAGAGGTTGCATCTGGAGACCCTGGAATGCAGTAAATCTGCATTCTATCCTTTATCAATAGTGTTGAGTTAGAAAGATAAGCAAATACTTGACCTGATTCCTTCCTGAACATTTCCCCGAACCCGATCATCTCTTTGTTTGCAATCTTCCTCAGGCTCTGGACAGTAACGTCCTTTCTGCTTGGGCCTGTTCCACCAACGAAAATAAAAATTTCGTTACCAGGATTAGATTCGAATGCTTCCCTAATCTGTGCCTCATCATCGCTGCAAATCACTTTCCTGACTGAATGGCCTCTTCCACGGAATACTTTCAATAGAGCGTCGCCAGAAGTGTCGGATTCCGCTGTTCTGGATGTTGATACAACGACTATTAGGATGTTGAACTTCCTATCCTGCTCTTCTTTGTGTACCATACTCACCAGTTCTTAGATTTCTTTTTCATTTGAACTTTTATTCCTGAAATTTGAGTGTTTGGGTATTGTCCCATTTTATCTTTTTCCAGGTATTTTACCATATCCCATATAGTCAGAAGCATAGAGTTGACACAAGTCAAAGCCTCCATTTCAACCCCCGTCTTGTACCTTGCCTTGACAGTGCAGATTACAGTCACCCTATCCTCATTAATTTCTACCTGGGTATCTACTGATTCCAGTGGAATAGGATGGCAATGAGGGATTATTTGAGGCGTCATCTTTGCTCCGAGAACACCGGCAATTTTTGAAGCCTCTACAACATTCCCCTTTTTCACCTTGCCGTTTAGGATTGCGTTGATGGTTGCCTTCTTCAGGGATATAAATCCCTCTGCTACTGCCTCCCTTTTGACAACTTCCTTTTCACTGATGTCTATCATATTGAGTTATCATTTAGGAATAGTGCTACTTACTAAGCTTTTTGGTCATTTGCAATATCTTGAAGATACCCGATTATTCCATTATCCTCGAGATATCTAGATAGCGAATAAACTATATCTCTTGCAGAACCCTTGGTCTCCGGAACATTGATTTTCATATTCCCCTTACATCCTGTAGAAACACGGTTGCATATTGTGGAGACCACTTCAATCCCCATCTTCTTTAGATCGTCACGAATTTGGTCTGCCTGAACCATGCTTAGCTCATCGCCGGTTGTTATGAGAAAGAACCTAGTAGAAAGTAGCTGTTTCCAGACATTCGTGGCAAGTGTTCTCCAGCCTTCTAGAAGGGAAAGGATTTTGTCAGACCTGACCGTATCCCTTAGTTTCAAGTAGATTTTTACATCCCTGCTCAGATGGTCATAAAATTCCTTCTGAAGGAAAATAAGGTGCATAGTTGATGACGACGCAGCTGTATCCCACACTACATAATCATATCCTTTAGAAACGTCAAGTTCCATTATATTAGAGATCATAAATTCTTCTGCGACACCTGGACTTTCTGCGATATGGTCAAGAACCCAGTCCTCAACCTCAAAAAGATTTTTAAGGACGGTAACAACCTCGTCGCCGTATGTCTTCTTCCATCTTTCTGACACTTCTTCCTGGCCTAACTCAATAACTTCAAGGTTTTTCGGATTTGTTGGAAACAGGTATCTAAGCGAAGGCATGAAGTCACTGGACACCAATGCTGTTCTTCCACTTGCAGAAAGACCCAAAGCAGCCGCTGATGCAATAGTCGTCTTCCCAACGCCCCCTTTACCAACGAATGCAAATATCACTATACCCATGAATTACACTCTAGTATTTTCAAATGTCCATCAGGAATACTTCAGCAGACTAGACTGCTTTAATTTTCGTGAATTTAGAAGCGGGGTTGTTACTTCTTTTTGCTAAATCAAAGTGTTCATTTTGCAAACTGGTATTTCAAATAAAGACGCCTGTGGCAAGGGCAATTTAGCTGGTCTATAGAAGGCTGTCAAGCCTTTAGTATTTAAACTAAACCTCAGGATTCTGGCAATGATTAAATAATAGTAGTTTCATAATCAACGTTGAGGTGTTCCTTTGACAATAGAAAAAACGTCAGGAAATGTCACCAAGGCAGCAGTTGAAGAGACTGCGGTGAAATCTGACAAAAAACTGAGGCGTGCACTCACGACCTGGGATTTATTGTTCCTCAGTCTAGGTGGAATAATAGGGTCAGGCTGGCTGTTTGCGGCTTCCGGTGCAGCAATACTCGCAGGTCCAGGAGCTATATTCGCGTGGATAATTGGGGGACTGATTGTCCTATCGATAGCGGTCGTTTACGCTGAGCTAGGCGGAATGCTACCAAGATCAGGTGCAATCGTGAGATACGGGCAGTACTCACACGGCTCTTTTGCAGGATACTTGTTTGGGTGGGCTTACTTCCTGTCTGCCGTTTCAGTGCCTGCTATAGAAGCAGAAGCTGTTATAACCTATGCGGGTACTTACATACCCGGGCTGGTTACTCCATCTGCCGTACTGTCGGGAGTCGGAATAATACTAGCAGCCCTGCTGATGATATTCTTCTTCTTCCTGAACTATCTGGGCGTTAAAATAATGGGAAAGACGAATACGGGAATGACATGGTGGAAACTTATAATACCGCTAGGTACAGTGCTGTTGTTGTTTGCCGTTCATTTCAACATTGGAAACTTTGTCCTTCATACTGGATTAGTCCCATACGGATGGGCAAACGTATTCGCGGCTGTATCCCTTTCAGGAATAGTCTTCTCATTCTTGGGATTCAGGCAGGCACTTGACTATGGAGGGGAGGCCAAGACGCCACAGAGATCAATTCCAATAGCAACAGTTGGTTCCGTTCTCATAGGAATTGTTCTTTACACACTATTGCAGGTTGTTTTCATAGGGCAGGTCAACTGGGCTTCAATTGGAATAAGCCCAGGCTCATGGAACTTACTATCAGGGGGGGTGGTAACTGCCCCATTCGCTACGCTTGCCTCTTCGGCAGGACTGGTCTGGCTAACATACCTTCTGTTCGCAGATGCGTACGTTTCTCCATCTGGAACCCTTAACGTTTATCTTGGTACTTCACAGAGAACCCTGTATGGACTGGGAACGTTAGGATTCTTCCCTAAGAGAATGATCAAAATCAACGAAAAACACAGGATACCATTCCTTCCACTGCTCATCTCCCTCATAATCGGCTTTGTCTTCTTTGCCCCATTCCCCAGCTGGTACAAAATGGTAGGCTTCATAACTAGTGCAACAGTATTCACATACATTGTAGGTGGAAGCGCCTTGATGACTTTCAGAAAACATGCTGCAGACTTCAAGAGACCATTCAGACTAGGAGCTGCATCGATTCTTTCCCCGATTGCATTCATAGGCGCATCAGAGATAGTATACTGGAGCGGATGGCCACTAGTGGGTTACCTTGCTATAGCGATTGGCATAGGCCTTATTGTGTGGGCAGTAATGGTCTATGGATTTAAGGCTCCTGGTTCGTTCTCTGCAAAGGACCTGAAAGCCGGGGCATGGGTACCTGTTTACATCATAGCACTAGTAATACTGTCCTACATCGGAGGGAAAACTTTTGGTGGAATCGGCATTCTAAAGTTCCCGATCGATCTCATTGTAGTTGCTGTAGTAGCTCTTGTGTTCTACTTCTGGTCACTCTATAGCGGTTACAGAACTGAAGACATTGAAGAGATCGCAACCTTGGGAACACAGTATGTAACACAGGAGGAATGAGGGTAAAGTATCCTCACGAAAGGTATCCCAGATTTTTTATTATTTTTTTATTTATTTGTTTTAGCGTTCCTTTGATGTCTTATTGGGCTGAAAGAACAACATCTTACTGAGCGATCGGAGGAATACGGTATTTTTCAGAATAACAACTTAGGGAGTACTTCCAAGGATGTTTGTCCTACAAGTGGAGTTAATTCTAAAATAATGGTAAAAGCCTCTGGAAAATAATAAGTAAGATTACATTATCCAAAAATGTGTCTAAATGACTGAAGGAGGATGGCACAAACGGCTGGATTTCAAGAACTTTATAAATTCAAGCTACCTCGGTAAATGGGTTATCGTCGGCCTACTAATCGGGATTGTTGCAGGCATTGGTGCCACCATCTTTTATTATCTAATCCAATTCTCCACCAATAATTTCCTTGGAAGGATAACGGGCTTTTACCCTCCCAACCCGGCGGGAGAGCTCGCTGCCCCTCCCTCGATTTCCCCGCATTACTTCCTAATACCAGTTTCCCTTGCATTGGGCGGGCTTATTGTTGGTCTTATCATTTTTTACTTCGCTCCAGAGGCTGAAGGTCATGGCACTGATGCAGCGATAGACGCATTCCACAATAGGAATGGCGTCATAAGGAAGAGGGTTCCAATAGTGAAGATGATAGCCTCTGCCATCACAATCGGATCTGGTGGCAGCGGAGGCAGGGAGGGACCAACGGCTCAGATATCTGCTGGATTCGGTTCTTACGTTGCAACTGCATTCGGAATGTCAAACAGGGACAGGAGGATAGCGGTTGCAGCTGGAATTGGGGCTGGGATTGGAGCAATTTTCCGTTCTCCATTCGCTGGTGCCATACTGAGTGCCGAGATACTATACAGTGGGGGGGATATGGAAGTTGAGGCACTTACTCCAGCGTTCATTGCGTCACCAGTTGGCTACGTTATATTTGCCTCCCTAACCAACTTTTCACCCATGTTCAGCCTTTCCTCCCCATATACTTTCGATCATCCCTTGAACCTCATACTTTACGCAGTTCTTGGAATTATATGCGGACTGGTTGGAAAATTCTACTCTTCGTTCTTCTACTGGGTAAAGGGACTCTTCGCTAAATTGAAGGTGAAGAAGTTCCTGAAGCCCATGATTGGCGGTGCTGTCGCTGGAATTATTGCAATGTTCTTTCCACAGACTGTCGGAATGAGCTACGGATATCTCCAATACCTGATGGATGGTAATTTAAAATCGGCTGAACCGGTCTACTTTGTTGTCCCGATACTGGCAGCCCTAATTATAGTCGCTTTCGCAAAGATAGTAGCCACATCATTTACAATTTCTTCCGGCGGTAGTGCTGGTGTATTTGCTCCATCTCTGGTAATTGGCGGATTTGTAGGGGCAGCGACGTGGACTGGAGTTCATATGATCAACCCCACCTTAGTTCTTTCGCCTGCACCATTCGTGCTGGTTGGTATGATGGCGTTGTTCGCAGGTGTTGGAAGGACTCCAATTGCAGTAGTTCTTATGGTGAGCGAGATGACCGGTAGCCTGGAGGTAATGATACCCTCGATGGTTGCAGTTGTAATATCTTACTATATGGTGGGATATAAATACTCAATCTACAGAAGTCAGGTTAGAAACAGGTCGGAATCCCAGGCACACAGAGGGGAGTATAACATACCTGTTCTGTCATACCTTAAAGCAAGGGACGCAATGGCGACCGACATTCCAACAATAGATCCTGCAACACCTGTTTCGAATGCACTGCGACTTATGGAAGATAGAGGAGTAACGGGTATACCTGTTACTGAGAATTCAAAGCTTGTGGGAATTGTGACAAAATCCGATCTGGTCCAGGTGAAATTGATTCACCAGGACATGGAGTCTGTCTCACACATAATGACGAGGAATGTGGTATATGCTCATGAAGACGAAACTCTTCTGGACGTCATGAAAAAACTTTCTGTAAACAATATTTCTCATATTCCCATTGTAACTAAGGAAGATAATAAGGTGATTGGTTTGGTTACATGGAACGCCATATTCAAGGCGCATCAAGAATTCAGCTCAAAGTTGACATCTTAATTGGAAGGGACGTGAAATGTCACTTTCTTCTTGAAAAATTGGAAACGTTATTGGGCCTGACGGATGACATAGTTCATGTCTATTTCCTTAAGTCAAACAATTTCAACCTTCTATAACACTTCAAACAATGGATAATTTAATTATGATATGTGGTAATTCGTTAATAAATGGAAGAGGTCACCAAGAAACAAAATCGATTCCTGAGAAAGGTCGTTTCGTTATCTTCGGCTGGTGTTTTCCTTGATGGTTACGACCTTTTCATTATTTCTGTAGCACTTATTTACGTTGAATCCCAGAATTGGCTGGCACCAAAAACGCTGGGTGCGGTGCAACTTGGCCTTCTGCAATCCTCAGCACTTATAGGGATGTTTTTCGGAGCGCTTTTCCTTGGCCGGTATGCAGACAGGGTTGGACGGAGGACGCTCTACATAATCGACCTGATCTTCTTCATTTTCTTTGGTTTTCTTACCTCTCTAGCAACCAATATAAATGAATTGATCATTTTCAGGCTCTTTCTTGGGATAGGAATAGGAGCTGACTACCCCATCTCTTCCACATACGTGGCTGAGTTTTCTCCGAAACAGATGAGGGGGAAGCTAGTAACAAGAACGTTCATGTTTTGGGGCATTGGGTCCTTGGTTGCAGCAGTTGTTGGGTTTAGCGTTGGAAGATTCGAATTCCTTAATATATTTGGAATGCAAGTTGCAACCTGGAGGATAATGCTGGCATCTGGTGTTATACCTGCCGTTGTCGTCCTCATCCTTAGGAGAACTATGCCGGAGTCTCCTAGATGGTTGCTTACAAATAACAGAGGTGACGAGGCCAAAGAGGTGATAGAGCATATAAAGGAGAAATATCAGATAGACTATACCAAGGACCTCTCCAGCGTGGAACCGGAACGTAAAGGAAGAGTCTCTGAACTATTCGGCAGCACATACAGAAAAAGGACAATGTTTACGTGGATCCCCTGGTTCTTCATGGACATAGGCGTCTATGGCGTTGGTATCTCAATCCCACTTATACTGGAAAAGGTCGGATTCGGTGGGACTACAATTCAGGACAAGGTTCACGCAATCATCGGTACTATGGTACTGGATGTGGTAGTGCTTGCAGGCTTCATTGTTGCACTCTTCATTATTGAGAGACTAGGTAGGTTGAAGCTTCAGGAAATTGGGTTCTTAGGCATGGCTGCGGCTGCACTTACCTTTACCCTAACTTTTGGCCACGGCATTTATATAATGGTTCTTGTCCTTGCGGCATATCAATTCTTCGAAAATGTAGGCCCGAACTTGACGACTTGGATTGTGCCTACTGAAATATTCCCAACACGTCTAAGGGCTACCGCCCAGGGTACGGCTTCCGGGTTCAGCAGATTGGGAGCTGTCTTTGGAACGTTGATGTTCCCAATATTTGAACTCTATTATGGATGGAACAATCTCTTTCTCCTTGTTTTTGTTTTCATGCTTCTAGGTGCTTTGTTTACTTGGTTGCTTGGGACAGAAGCGAAAGGGTTATCGCTCGAAGATTCGTCAATAGTATTCCTTGAATTTTCCAAATATCTCCAGAAAATAGGAGAAAAGGTAAAAGAGGGTGCTATCGAGTTGGCTGAGATGACCTCCAAGTATGACAATCTCCACGAAAGAGCAGAGCGCATAAGGAGGATAGAGCATGAAGCAGATGGCATTGTCCATGAAATTTACACAAAGGTTAATCACATGAAGAAACCGCTTGAATCAGTCGATGTCGGAAACCTCGCAACCAAGTATGATGACATTCTTGACTTCATCAATGCAGTCGCCAAGAGGATATCTCTGTTCAAGGTGGAGAAAACACGGTACATGGATGTGTTCAGCGGAATAATACTGGAATCAGTCACTGAAGTTAACAAGGCACTTAATCTGCTTGGTAATTTCAGCAATAACGACATGGCAGACATATTGGCTGAGACCGTGAAGATTAATGAACTTGAAAACAAGGCAGATGACGTCCTTGAGGAATCCTACAAGGAAATATTTGCCATGAATGATGCGATCAAATTGCTGAAACTGAAGGAGATATATGAGTACCTGGAAACAGTAACTGACAAATGCGAGGACGTTTCTGACATATTCATGGACCTCGTGATTAAGTACAGTTGATTGTCAAGTTTATCTATCAAAAAAATATCTGTATGTATGGTGGAACTTAGGATCACCGTAACCTTCAAGAAAACTGTCGAGGATTCTGAAGGAAGTTCTGTTCTGAAGGCACTGAGGCTTCTTGGTTATGAGAACGTCACTGATGTGAGAACTGGAAAGGTCTACTTCATCACCCTATCAAAGGGGAATAGGAAAACTGCAAAGGAGTTCTGCGAAAAGTTGCTGGCTAACCCTGTAATCAACGAGTGTGCGGTTGATGAGTGATCCTGACTTCTCGATTGAAATACCGATAGTTAAAATGTCATCAGCTCAGCTAAGAGCCATTTCAACGGAGATGAACCTGGGGCTATCTACAGATGAAATGTCCAGGATCAAGTCATACTTTGAAAATGAAGGAAGAAATCCAACTGATGTGGAAATCCAGGCCATTGCACAGGCATGGAGTGAACACTGCAGTTATAAGAGTTCAAAAATTCATCTAAAGAAATACATATTTGGGATCGGGAAAGAGAAGATCGTTGCGGAGGGAGATGCAGGCCTGGTTGCTTTAGATGACGAAACTGCGATCTCATTCAAAATTGAAAGCCATAACCATCCGTCCGCGATAGAGCCCTATGGGGGGGCTGCGACTGGAGTGGGCGGGATTCTACGGGATATATTAAGCATGGGAGCTCAACCTATAGCAGTGACCGATGCCCTATATTTCGGAACAAAGAAGATGGAAGGTTTTCCATCACCAAGATTCATCGAAACTGGGGTAATTTCAGGGATAAGGGATTATGGGAATCGCGTTGGAATCCCAACTGTGGCAGGAGGCATCGTTTATTCTGACTTCTTTTCACCAAACGTCCTTGTCAATGTGGGTTGCGTTGGTGTTGTCAGGAAGGATAGAATCAGGTCCTCAGCAATTTCAGAACCAGGAATTCAGCTCATTCTAGCAGGAGGTAAAACAGGTAGGGATGGAATACACGGCGTCAATATGGCATCAGCAGAGATGAAAAAGGGGAAAGAAGATATAACGACAGTGCAGCTAGGAAGCCCTATCATTAAGGAACCGCTTATTCACGCTGTTCTTGAGGCTAACGAGAAGGGACTGATATACGGCCTAAAGGATCTGGGAGGAGGAGGGCTTAGCAGTGTAGTTGGAGAGATGCTTGAATCGGGAGGAATGGGGGGAATTATACATCTTGATAGAGTTCCCCTGAAGGAATCTAGCATGAAACCGTGGGAAATATGGATCTCTGAAAGCCAGGAGAGAATGCTCCTTGCGGTCAGGAGGGAAAATGTGGATAAGATTCTTGGGATAATGGATGACTGGGATATCACTGCTGCACTGATAGGTGAAAGCCAAAAGGGGAAAAGATTGCAAATTTTCTTCAGGGGGAAGAAGGTACTTGATCTCGGGACCGAGTTCATGACATCCCCCATATTGTATGAAAGGCCATATTCAAGGTTAGAGAGAAACGTGGTGCAATTTTTGCCAAAGCAGCCCTCAGATTTTAGCAGGCTGCTGCTAAGCATGCTTTCAGATAAGAACATCAGAACAAGGGAATATGCCGTAAGACAGTACGACCATACTGTCAGGGGAAGCACAGTAATTGGACCTTTCAGCGGCATAGTTGGGAGAGAAGGCCCAACAGATGCATCAGTGATAAGACCTGACTGGAACAAAAAAGTCGGTGTCGCAATTACGCACGGGTCTAACCCATTCTATTCTCATACGGATCCATATCGTGGTGGCATGGCGGCAGTGGACGAAACTGTGAGGAACCTAATCTCGGTTGGTGCTGAGCCGCTTGGATTCTCGGACTGCCTAAATGCAGGAAACCCTGAAAAACCTGAAATAATGGGGGAGTTCATTTCAATGCTCCAGGGGCTTCACGATTCTGCATTCTCATTGAATATCCCCTTTGTTTCGGGGAACGTTTCTTTCTACAATGAAACTGGGAGGAAACGAATCCCTACATTCCCGACAATTCTCGGGGTAGGTAAGGTACGAGACATTGAAAAATCCATTACGCCCGATTTCAAGAAAGTTGGAAGCTCAATATATGTTGTCGGAATCCCCACAACTGACCTAGGAGGATCACTTTACTTCAGGCGCTTGGAGAGGGATGGTGGGAGGGTCCCATACTCGGATCCCAGGGTGCTCAAGAAAAGGGGATGGAATCTTCTTGAGGCGATTAATGAAAATACCGTCAGTGCAATGCATGACGTTTCAGATGGCGGGATTGCAATTTCAATCTCGGAGATGACTGTAGGTTCATCAATTGGAGCGTCTATCGACCTATCCCCGCTTGGACTGAGGACTGATTTTGCTCTCTTTTCTGAACCGCAATCGAGCTGGATTGTCGAAGTGAGGAAGGGGGGTGAAGAGAAGTTCTTGGAGATACTGGGAGAGGATGCTATCCTCATCGGCTACACTCATGGAAGTTCGTTTTCAGTCACGTCAGGGGAAGGGAAGGTTATGGACGTCGGTATTGATAAGATACTCAGCAAATGGAAGAAGGGATACCAATGAACAGGCAAATCAAGGTAGCTGTGCTTACAATGGAGGGGACAAACAACGAGGAGGAGGCATTCCTGTCGTTTAAGCATTCCAGCACATCACCTGAGATCGTGCACCTTAAGAAGCTTGAGAACAAGATTAAGAGGTTCGAAGACTACGACATCCTGTTTTTTCCTGGGGGTTTCTCCGGAGGCGACTACGTGAGAGCTGGTGCAATAATGGCATCCAGATTAAGGTCAACCCTGCTGAAGGACCTTGAGCAGCTTGTTGAAAGCGGCAAACCGGTATTGGGTTCTTGCAATGGCTTCCAAGTGCTGGTGGAACTGGGCCTGATACCAAACGTGGAAGGAGAATACGGCATAGAGGCAGCCCTCGCTCCGAATATTTCTAACAGGTTTGAGGCGAGAACGGTCTATTTAAAGATCAATAAGGGTAATTGCCTGTTCCTGAAGGATTTCATTGATGAGGAAGTCGTGAAATTGCCGATAGCGCATTCTGAAGGTAGATTTGTGACAAGGGACCCAGACATACTCAAAGGAATAATAAAGAACGGGATGAATGTCGTTTCATACTCTGACGAGTTGGGGAGACCGCAAGGATATCCCTGGAATCCAAACGGTTCTGAGCAGAACATTGCGGGGCTCTGCAATAAGCAGGGGAACGTCCTTGGAATAATGCCCCATCCGGAAAGAGTTTTCCACTACGTCACCGAATCAGACTGGACGAGAACGGAGAAGAGGGAAGGAATGGGAAGTCGCTTTTTCTCAAGCGCCGTGAGTTTCGTAAGAGAAAAATTTTAATTGAGCTAGCCATACCCTTTCCAGTGAACAGAAGGTTATTCGCAGTAATTGTCATCATTCTTCTAGCTGCAGTAATAGTAGTTAATGGTCAGAGCTATGCGCAGTCCAGTGCCAATTATCCAACAGTGACCTACCATACCTTTAACGGTTACACAGTAACTATAATAGCAAGCACCTGGAACAGCACTGTATATCCGGTGATATTCAGCAAGAACTTCTCTACGTACAACTGGAGGGATAGCCCTCTGAAGAACTACATACTATTCGATTATGGAATGACCGGCCTCAACCCTTACGGCGCGGAATTCATAGCTGCAATGGAAGCAACGGGCAACCTGACTGAAGAGAACGTAACCATTGCATTCGAAAAGATTGCCCCCCTGGATGCTACGAACTCAGGCTACACGAATCAGGAGAAGCTCAACGCAGGTGCTCTTCCGGGTTTCTCAAATTCTACACCCACCAGTTTTAATAACCCAAGCGTTAGGTCCCTCTATGGCTGGATATTTGCTGGAGGGGTTGTAGTATCCATTGTTGCCCTGTACTTCATCTTCAATAGGAAGAAAGATGAATGAACTGTCTGGGAAGATCGTCCAAGACCTTTTCAAGAAGTACTATTCTACCGTTGATTCATTTGACATAAGAAGGATAAGCAACAGGGAACTTGCCTTCACTGCATTTGGCAAGCAGGGTATGGTGAGGCATACATCATTCCCTGACATGGTTTCACTCGTCGACTACGTGAGAAATAACACCCCATTGCACTTCTATTATTCGAGTGCATATTATCAGAATCCAGAGGCATCAATGGACAACAAGAAATGGACAGGAGCGGACCTGATCTTTGACATTGACGGAGATCACATTGAAGGAGCTGAGGCAATGGGTTACTCTGAGATGCTAATAGCAGTAAAAGGTGAGTTGAATAAGCTCCTTTCTCTGCTTACTGACGATTTGAGCATTGACAGGAAAAACCTGGAGATTGTTTTCTCTGGAAGCAGAGGTTACCATGTCCACGTTTATTCCATATTTGAAGGTCTTGAATCACAGGAGAGGAGGGAGATTGTTGATTATATCTCAGGAAGGTGCATTTCCTCTGGTTATAGACCTATAGCGAAGACAAGATGGGACGAGAGGATAAACAAGGTGAAGGATTCCCTGATGCAAATCCTCGATTCCCAGGACAGGAAATGGCGGCAGAAAATTGAGGAGGCAACTGGGGAGATGACAGACAACCTTGGGAAGAGGGAAATTAAAAAGAGCGAGTATGTCGAGAGGAATGCAAGGCAGCTAGCAGTAAAGAAATTCTCCTCCAGAATAGACGAGCCAGTTACGATAGACATCCATAGGTTGATAAGAACGCCTGGGAGCCTCCACGGGAAATCTGGCCTGACGGTCAAGGTGGTGCAATTCGAGAAGCTGGACGAGTTCGACCCTTTGAATGATGCGATACCACAGACTTTTCATGACGATTATGAAATTGCTATAACCAAGAGGATTTCCATTGAGTTTGATGGCGAGAAGAGAGAACTTCAGGAGGGGAAGTACGTACTCCCTGCCTATTCTTCACTATTTGCCGTTTTGAAGGGGTCTGCCGAATTCGTTGGACTGGCCAAATGAAATATTTAATTAGTTTGTGAATATATCGAGAGCAATGGGAGCCATTAGGCCAACACTTGTTAAAACAGTTGCGAGACAGATATACGACGAATATGAACAGCACCTGGGGAAAGACTTTGAACGCAATAAGGAAATAGTGGACAAAGTAATACCTGACGCCTCAAAAAAGCTTAGGAATCTCGTGGCAGGCTATGTTACTACCTATTGGAAGACAAAGAAGATACCCAAAAAGAGGAAGGAGACTGAAGTAGAAGATTTCTCGATTTAATCAAATTCCTAGTTTCTTCCGAAGTGTAAATATCAGCAACACTGATCTCTCTTCCTTGATGACATCGTTCATCACGAATTCATTTTCCTCAAGGAGTGTTATAGCTCTTCTGAGTGCAATCCTCCAATTCCTGGCAAGTTCTATGTCATTGCTTCCTAGGTCGCTAGGTACCTCTACAGCTAAAGATTCTCCATTTATCCTGAAGTCCTGCCATGGTCTAGGGAAATCAGTTATATGAGCAACGATTTCGAAATTTGAGGCAGAAATTTTCTCCCTGTCGAGGAACTTGTGGGCCTCGATTCTGTCAGATTCTACCCCCTGGTTCTCCTTGGAACCCATGATTCCGTAATAGTTTATCTTGTAATCATAAGCGTATGCACCCAGCTTGCTCACGTTGAAGAAAGTATTCCTCGCCTTCATTGGGTCAAATGTCCACCTGACCTCGGTATACCCCATTTTCTTAGCCTGCTCAAACTGGTGCATCTTAATGTCATAACCCACATTCTTGTTCCTGTACTCATGCAGCACACCAGCCATGTGGGAATAGAGATATCTGTATTTTCCGTTTGTTCCAGGAAAGGCCAAGCTGAAACCCACTATCTTATTCTCGTCCTTTGCTATTTCAACAAGGCCTCCGTTAGAATTTATGGCCACCAGGATTGGAAGGGGTACAGGTGGTTCTTCAACCATTCCCCATATATCCCTTTGAATGTTCTCTACGACCTTGTATTCCTCTACCGATTCTGCTCGCCTTATTTCCACTTTCTTGAAAATGCAACCTTCCATAAATTCTTAACTGGCATCATCAGATTTCAGTCTATTCTTTACGGCTATTCCCCTTTTGAATTCAATCATCTCCTCCCTGTTCAATGTAGCCCTGCCGTATGACAGAAGGTTATCCTCCCTGTCAACAATAATCACATCGTCGTGTGGACGGATCGATATATCAGCATCCTCGACAAATTTTGCAAAAACATTCTTTCCCTGCCTTATGAACTCACTGACTTCCTTGTCCACTATTACCCTGTGTTGAGGGAAATGGAAGTTGGAACGAATCAAAACCGATCCATTATAAGTCAGACTGAACAATCCGTCTGACGCCCGGAGTGCAAGTATCTGTTCTCCGCCGTAAAATACATTCCTGATCTTTCCTGTATTCTTGCTTCTCTGCAGGGTTATTTTATCCCTGTCCAGGATTGAATAGAGTTTTCTTCCGAATTGGTATTCAAATATTCTGTCAACCTTGTTGATGAGGAACTCCTTCCATTCTGGCTTCTCAAACTTCGTAATGTCCTTTGAACTCTCGTAATACTCCCCAGGGAAAAGTGACTGTGCAACAGGATATGTTTCATCTAGGAACAGAGGTACTGCACCGAATTGGCTTTGGACTAGGACGTTAGGCGAATCAGAGTAATATGAGTAAGGTTTCTTGTCAATCTTGACTCCTTGTCTACTCTCGATGGCCTTGGAAATAAATCTTCTTACATCTGGCCTCTTCAGTGTTTCCTCCCCCGTATAGAAAACAGGATTTTTCCTGGACATAGGCTCAAAACGCTCGATATACCCATAAAAATCATCAAATTTTCTAAGTGCCTCGAGCAGGAGTGGATGGGAATGTGCCCTATATTCTGCATAATTCCACATGTTTTCTGACCTGATCTGCTGTTTAATATTTTCTAATTCCTTCACTGAGACATAGAGGTTGTGCATTCCAAGGACGTTAGTTCTCTCATCCTGAGACAGGGACAGCAGTTCCTTCGCATTAAATCTGTCCAGGTATGGTGAAGGTGGCAGCTCTTCTGCAAAACCACTTAGGTCCGCTGTGCCAGTTTCAGTTAGAATCCGATTGTCCCTAGCGTATTTAATGTAGGCAGAAGAATCTATCACGTCTACTCCAGCAAGGAAGAGGAGCGGAAAGAACATGGGATGACCCGCCCCAAAGGCATGAATAACAGCAGAAGACTTTAGGTTACTCTTTGAATTCAAGATGGATTCGATGACAAGGGAATACATGTATCTCTCCATGAACGGTACTATCCCGCCAATCGGAAAATATTCACTTTCAAGTGAGCCCATCATCCTTGCGCTTTCCTTCCTTAGGTCCGGATATACCCCCCCTTGTATTGGTAGGGCTACGTATTTCCCCGTCTCTGATATAGCTTCTTTTCCTCTCCTATAGTTCTCTCTGATGTCTTCCCTTATCTTCTCTTCAGAGTGATCCATCTCTGAAAAAATGTCCCTTATGGTTATGATATCTGAATTGATGCTCTCCTGATACCTCACCATCTCAAGGTTAGTCACATTCAATTCGCCATACATGTGCTCCTGGAAAGTTCCAGAATCTGTCATGACGATCCCGCTGAAGCCTAGAAGATCATGAACATCCTTCCCTTCCTGGAAACCTCCCTTCTTAAGAATGTAGGAATTTGTGATCACTCCATTTAGTTTCAGTTGTTTAACAACAGAGATCCAAGGATCTATCTTGAATGGATGAAGAACCGGCAACAGGACGGGGGTCAATATTTTTCTATTTTTGACTTCCAGCTCTCCAATCCTTGCAAGTCCATCCCTGTGGAGAATCTGGAACATTTAAGCGTTAAAATTAAAAAATTAATTGTAGGTGGAAAATCACCTACTTCTTTAGGACAATCTCTATCGAGGAAACGTTGCTCTCTCCATCTTCCCTCTGTACTTTTTCTGTAGCAATCTTTATGTCCTGGTACTTCACCTGAGTCTTCATCATCGATTCCATTCGGTTCCTAACGATTTCAGCAACGTCTACCGCTCTTTTTATTGCCATACCTCTTGCTTTTATTGATACTTCGCTTGCTCCATTTGTAAAGAGCATTATTGTACTAAAAACGTAGTTTTCCGTCGGCTTTTTCCCGATGAATATTGTGTTGTTATCTGCCACGTTCATCACCAGGATTGTCCAAGTATCAAATCATATATAATTCTTTCCTTGTCTACTTTAAGAAACTGGTCATAAGCCCATAGCAAATCCTTTATCTCAATAACTGGTTGGTATCCTTAATTGTTTAAAGAATGATTTTGCATCAAAACTGAATTAAGAATGAGGCCATTAGTTGAATGGTGAGAAAAGGACACCAAAATAATTAGGATATTGGAGGATTCAATTGAAGGTATATAAGGTATGTAATTAAAGTAAATTATAAATATCATATTGTTCTTTTACCCTATGGCAACGGATAAGAAGTATACGACCGTCTCACTGCCTACCCCACTTTTTGAAAAGATTCAGGAGAAAATCAAAGGGACAGGATTTACCTCTGTAAGCGATTACGTTACTTTTGTACTTAGGGAGATCCTGACACATGGAAGTGAACAAGAAGCTTTTAATGCAGAAGATGAGAAGAAAGTGAAGGACAGACTCAGGTCCCTTGGCTATCTGGATTGAGGTGTAATCATGAGAGTAGCTGTCATTGGTCTGGACTGTGCCGCACCTGACTTGATATTTAAAAAGTTGAAGGAAGATCTTCCAGTCTTATCTAAAATGGCTTCAGAGGGTATATCAGGAAAACTAAGAAGCTCAGATCCTCCTATAACCGTTCCGGCATGGATGGTAATGTCTACCGGTAGATCACCGGGAGAGCTGGGTCTCTACGGATTTAGGTCTAGAATCCCAAATTCTTACAACGGGATTAAGATTCCAACTTCATCGGACATTAAATTCGATACAGTCTGGGACATATTAGGCAAGAGGAACAAGAAAAGCATAATTATAGCAGTACCTCCATCCTATCCTCCTAAGCCAATACCTGGATTGATGGTCTCGGACTTTTTGACCCCAGGAAAAGACAAGGAATTCACTTACCCTCCGGGCTTGAAGAATGAAATACTTAGGGACTTCCCGGACTACCAGTTTGACGTGAAGTTTAGGAAACCAGAAAAGAAGCAGATAATTGACGAAATTTACAAGATGACAGATACCAGGTTCAGGATGGCTGAGAAGATGCTGATGGAAAAGGAATGGGATTTCTTCTTCATGGTCGAGATAGGAATTGACAGGATTCATCACGCATTCTGGAGATACATAGACCAAGAGAGCCATTTATACGAGGATGACAAGGAAATGAGAGGGAAGTTCATTTCTTACTTCAAGATGGTAGACTCGCATATTGGAAAAATGTTGGATGAATTTGACGATGACACTGTTGTACTTGTTGTTTCGGATCATGGCGCAAAACATATGAAAGGCGCATTTGCAATTAATCAATGGCTCATCAAGGAGGGGTATCTCAAACTGAAATCCCCTGTAGAGAAGGCTGGCGTTTCCCTGGAGGACCTTGACGTCGATTGGGCTCACTCAAAGGCCTGGGCATGGGGAGGATATTATGCAAGGGTCTTCCTTAATATCAAGGGCAGGGAACCAGAAGGACTCATAGAAAAAGGAAATGTTAGGTCGGAACTTGAAACTCTAAAGGAGAAACTTAGATCAATAAAAGGTCCGAACGGGGAGCAGTGGAACACTAAGGTGTTTGAACCGGAGGAAGTATATCCCGTTGTTAACGGAGACAGGTCAGATCTATTTGTCTACCTAGATGATCTGAGCTGGAGAACAGCTGGAACGCTCGGGTATGACACAGACTACCTCCTCGAGAATGATACAGGTCCGGACGATGCGGTTCATGACTATGACGGGATTTACATCATGTACAGAAAAAACAAGAAAATTGGCAAAATTATTGACTCTAGCATATACCGAATAGCACCTACCATTCTCGAACTTTATAGGGTAAGGAAGAAGTATGGCATCAAAGGGGAGCCATTGGAGGGGACCGAGTATGTCGAGTGAGCCGGGATACGTGCTTTGGTTTACAGGCCCTCCCGGGGCAGGTAAAACAACTCTTGCTGAACGACTTAAGGTAATTCTAAATGAAAAAGGATCAAGGGTGGAAATACTTGATGGCGACGAGATAAGAAAAGGACTTTCAAAAGACCTTGGCTTCTCGAAGGAAGATAGGGAGAAACATAACGAGAGGGTCATTTTCGTAGCTAAACTCCTATCAAGGAACGGGGTGGTAACATTAGTCCCACTTATCTCCCCGTACAGGGAGGTTAGAGCAAAGGCAAGAAGCGAAATTCCAAACTTCATTGAAATTTTTGTTCGCTGCCCCCTAGAAGTACTCATCAAGAGGGACCCGAAGGGCCTTTACAAGAAGGCACTTGCAGGCGAGATCACGAACCTGACAGGCCTTCAGGACCCATACGAAGAGCCTCTATCCCCAGAAATTATTTTAGATACCAACAAACAGACAGTTGATGAAAGCGTGAACACGATCCTGGAATATCTCAAATTCAGGGGTTACTACAAAGGTTAGCAAAGGTCGTCTACCTTTAGCTGCGCATTTCAGAAATTGAGGGGGACCCGTTAACCCACCCCATGGCCGATGAAACTGTCTATATTACCTTCCCCCCAGTGGCCTTCCTTATCCTGTTCATTATAGCTAGACCTATACCCCTTTCCTCGAACCCTTCAATTATCCCCCTCGGATATTCGCTTCTGTCAAGTTCCCTGAAAGAAGGGAATAAATTTCTAGCAATCTCATAAAGGTTTTCCCTGGATCCCAATATAACGGATTCTGAATTCACCTTCTTTGCGAGTTCAGAGCTACCGATGAATAAGACATTTCCAGACTTGCACTCCTCTATAATCCTGTCTTCATCCGTACCCAAGACAAGCTCCTTCTCGGGGGCATAATGCCTGTACTTCATGCCCGGCGAAACAGGGGCGTCAGGCACTTCTCCAGAGATTGAGACTTTAATATTGAAAAATTTCTTGATATCCTCAGCCGAGAACGCACCAGGCCTTAGGATAACAACTTCGTCTTTCCTGAAAATTATTACAGTAGACTCTACTCCGAATGACGCCGGGCCACCATCCAGAATCATATCAACCTTTTTCCCAAGGTCCTCCACTACCTCTGATGCATAAACAGGACTTGGACGACCTGACTTATTTGCACTGGGAGCAGCAATGGGGTATCCACTCCTTCTAATCAACTCCTGAGGAACCCTGTGTGCGGGCATCCGGACAGCAACACTACCTAGGCCGGCAGTCGGAACTGAGCCAACATTCTTCTTATCCAACACTACTGTGAGCGGTCCTGGCCAGATCATCTCAAAGGCCTCCCTAATCTTCCCCGACAGACCCTGGGATACGTAGTCGAGCTGGTCAAAGTCGCTTATGTGAACAATTATGGGATTATCCTGCTGCCTTCCCTTGATCTCGAATATTTTCTTGCACGCATCATCATCCAGTGCATTAGCTCCAAGTCCATACACGGTTTCTGTTGGGAATGCTACCGTCCCTCCGCCTGCAATTATGGCACCTGCTTCATCCATCACCCTTATGTCTGGGTTGACTGGATCGACCTTTCGAACATTTTCCACTGGACCTTCATGTGAAGCGATGTTATAAAAATAAGGCTAAAAGTGAGCCCCCTTCCTTATGAAAAACCTGAGAAATAGATACGAGACCAGTGCATCTATGGCTATAGTCAGTGCATACCCCTTGATGTAATAGGAGATGCTGAATGCTATAATGTATTTTGCAAATTCAAACGCGAGCGCATTTAGTACAATGATCGGCAGGCCGATGATGAATGTCTTCATGAATACCCATCTCCCCCCTATTCCTTCCTGGGAGAGCGTATAGACCTCATTAGGTATGGCATTTACAAGATATGTACCACCTGCGAAAAGCACGGCAGTCAGTATGATGGCGAAGAAAGGGTAATTGAACAACATGTACGAAACCATTCCCTTGTTTACTACGCCGACTATTGCAACTATAGCGCCGTAATATACCAGGCCGATGATGAATATGCTTAAGAGCTTTGAGAAAAAGAACTGCCTCCTTGTGATCGGTAGTGCTGAGAGATGCCAGGCAGCCTTTCCCTCAAGGCCGATCATGAGCACGAAATCAATGAGGAAGACAAGAGAAATGTAGGGTATGTAGAATACTGATTCCAGCGTCCCAGAAGAGACAGTAAGCAGGGTTGGAATGATTGGAATTATGAATGTGACAGGTACGACCATTATCATGATTGCGCCCCTCCTCCTGAGTATCACCTTAAAATCCTTGTCCATGAGGGATCTCACAGGTTTACTTATCTTGAGCGCTAAGTTCTTTTTCGCACCCCCTGATACATCTGCAAATGTTTCCATCCTTTCGGTGAAACTTCTTTTCTGAACGTAAAGATATGAAGGGTAAACAATCGCAAACACCATGCCAAACGATGCGAATGGATACACAGAAAGGGTAGAAATGTACTGCGAAGCAACAGGGACAAAATAATAGAGGAATGGTGGTATTTTAACGTAACCCTGAAAAGACGGGTTAGCAGCAATCTCAATTGCCAGGATAAAGATAACAAAAATTACCACCTGGAAAACCTGACCCAGGTATAGTCTCTTTGTTCTCCTGTTTGTATTTGTTTTGATGAATGTGACACCCAATAGGAGAGAGACGAGTCTCGCGACGTAAATGAAAAGTACCGTAAAGAGGGAAAAAACAACTATTGGAAGAGGGCTTCTCATTCCAATCGATATCACAACGCCAGCTGGTATAGTTACAAAGGGGAGGTATAGCTCGTTATATAGAAATAGGGAGAATGGGACAACCCTTTTCTCTACTTTCAATGGAAGCTGAGAAAGAGGGGTAAGAAGTTTCATGTCCCAGACCCCCCTGTAAAACTGGGTATCGCTCATTATTGCAAGTATAAGAAGGAGGAGAAACAGGATGAAGCTGTTATTGGATGCATTTGATTCAGTCGAAATTGCTCCGAATGAGATGGATATTATTGCATAGATAATTGTGTTTACATATATTGACGACCTGACTGTATTTGTCAGGTACTTCTTTGAACTTGCTATAGACTGCTTATCGTTTTTCTGGAACCTGGGCGTATTTTTCAAGTACTGGTACTTGAGCTCAGTGTTCAAAACTTTTGCAAGGAACAGATCATTCCGAAAGCTCATCAAGTACCTCGCTCAACACCCTCCTCTTCCTCCTGCCTAGTTCAATTACCGACGTATCAATAACTGCTGTTCCAGAATCTTCCCTGAATTTCTTCAGTAACAGCACCTCCTTTCCATCCGGGTCAAGCACCCGACTTCCTCCCCAGAAAACCTGATTTCTCTGGAGGCCAGCAGTGTTCACATATGCGACATAAGACTGGGATTCAATTGCCCTCGCAGGAAGCATCTTTTCGAAAAATGGGTAAGAGGTGAAAGGGGATGCAGAAATATTGACAAGAATATCTATTCCCTTCTCCACCGAATCTGAAAAGAAGAGATCATAGCATATCTCTATTCCAACCCTAAGACCCTTGAAATCAACAGTTAAAGGTTGCCTACCGCGCTGGAAGTATCTCATCTCCTCAAAGGGCCCAAAGTTCGGTAGGTGCCTTTTCCTGTATATCTTCACTGAATCAGCTGTTACGACAAAGGCTGTGTTATAGAGATACCCTTCCTTTAGCGGGGCACCGAAGATAAGCATCCTCCCCCCAATCCTCTTCTGTATGGTACGAACAAAATCCTGGTTAACATAAAAGAAGTTTATTTCATCCCTTAAGAGATATCCAGAGTAGAACATTTCAGGGAATATGGCTATGTCAAATTTCTCATGCAACGTATTATTTATTATCCTTTCATTTGCCTCAACTCCGTTAACAGGGTTAATCTGTTTTAATAAAACTTCTAGGAATGCCATTTGAATTGTAATGAAAACAGCCAATATGTATTTTCCTTAATGCGGGGGGCCTAGAAAATGTCTGGTATAAAGGGGAAATATATAAAAAAGATTAATGAGGTTTGGAGACCTGTGTTTCTATTGGATCAACCTCTATATCTATCGTAACGACTTCCTCGTTTAGCACTTCATCCAATGTTTCTTCTATGATACGATCAAATGAATCGCTGTACTTCCCATAGATTGTGTCGTAAAGCTTTAACTGACTGTCAATTGTTGAATCCATATCCTCCTTGATCCTCTTGTTTATTTCTGCTATTGACTCAAACTCATTGTTATCGTATATATCGATGTGATCTGTCTCTTTCCTGAGCTGGGCAATTGCCAGATCTGCTACTTCTTTCCTCTTATCCTCAAATTCGAATGGTCTCACCGCAAATATCTTGAAGGGCGTGTTCTCCATCTTAAGAAGCCTCACAATTTCAATCACACCGCCTGATCCAGTTCCACCGCCAAGAGTTGTAACAACAAGTACCAGGTCCGCTCTTCTAAGTACCTGGACGTCTATCATCGCAGAATCTTCCTTGAATGCCTTTTTTGCAACTTCTACATACCCCCCAGAATCCCTGTTGTCCAGAATGTAATCTGCACCAACATTTACTGATGTAACGTCGCTACGCTTTGCATTGGAAAGAGCATCGGTGTTAAGGCAGTACAAGTTAACCTCCCTTCTCTTGTTGCTCAATTCAGACACGATATTGCAACCCCCTCCACCAATGCCTACGCACACTATGGAAGGTTCTAGAAATTTTCTATCACTCTTAAGGCCGCTTTTCACTTTGTATAATAGACCGGATCTATTTTCATCTATCACTTTTTTCACCCTTCTGTCGTTCCCCACCTTTTTCTTCGAATTGAAGATCTTCGAAATTCAAAAGGTTCCTGTCGTCAAGGTATCCCCTGACAAGTTTGTTAAGCCACATGGGCAGGAAGTGCTCTTCATTGACCTTCCTTATGATGAATTCTATTGCATCATACCTATCTTTAAAGAGGCCCTTCATGACCATCTGATCCAAAGTGATTAGAGTTGCTTTTGAAAGTTTCATCTCAGAAGTCTCGACAGGTGCTTGTTGTGTCTGGGGATGCTGAATATACGAATAGACTGCAGCTCGTATCAATTCAGACTTTGTCTTGAATCGCAGTGATGTGCTGAGAAAGTCATTGATTTCATCATCCTCCTGTGGTGTCAGACGAAGGGCAATTCTCCTGGTACTACTAGAATCCACTTTGAATCAATCCTCTTGAGTATGACATAAACATAACTGTATTTAAATATTTCTAATCATGGCGTACAACCAATTTAGTAGTTACCTAAAATAAATCTAACTATAATAAAATAAATTTTAGCTCTAATATGTAATATTTATATCAACTCTAATCAATAGCCGAGTGAAATTGTTCGACACGTTCTTTTCCTAATGTCATACAGGAGATGTCATCTGACGTGACTATGTTTGCCAAGTGTCAAATGTTGTCATTCATGATGCTAAATTTCTGACACTTGTAAAAATTCTTTAAGCAGGTTCCAATCTCTTTGAGTGGAAGAAAGAGATTATTCTGAGATGCTTAAGAAGGTCAAATCCTCTGTACAGAAAAGGGAGGAAAAGAAGAGATTCCAAATTCCCAAACCAGAAATTATAACGGAAGGAAAACTGACGATAATTAAAAATTTCAAGGAAATTGTCGATGTGATCAACAGGGATGAGTCTCATGTTTACAAGTTCCTTATCAAACAGTTTGGTCTGTCCGGGGACATATCAGATGGTAGGCTCATATTCAAGGGAAAACCTCCAGAAGGGAGTATAGAGAAAGCTTTCCAGGAATATCTGAGGACCTACGTGCAGTGCTATGAATGCGGTAACTACGACACTGAGATGATAAGGGAGTTCAGGAATGAAGTTATACGGTGTAAGGCGTGTGGGGCAGAGAGGCCACTTCATGCCCATAAAGAGATAAAATATTCAGAGGAGAAGATTGAAGAAAGGAAGACGTACGAACTTGAGGTCACGGACCTAAACAGGGACGGGGATGGAATTTCGATAAAGGGAGACATAACGGTGATAATTCCTGGAGCTAAGAAAGGACAGAAGGTGACGGTCAGGATAGACAGAATCAGGAAGAACTACGCCCTTGGCATATTGGTGAAAAAGAATTGATAATACTGGACACAAACGCCCTTATTTACTCGATAAAGGAAAAGATTCCTCTGGAGAAATTCATCAGTGAGGAGATAGGGATCCCAACTTCAGCGATAAGGGAACTGAAGAAATTGTCAGTGAAGGATTCAAATGCAAGACTAGCGCTGGAGACCACAGGCAGGTACAAAATACTTAATGTGGAATCAAGTGGCGATAGGGGGATCATAGAAGCCGCAATGAAATATGGCGGAACGGTTATAACTAATGACAGGGCGCTTACGACCACCTTAAGGAACTTGAATTGCAGAGTCACATCAGTCTCGAAGGGTGTAGTGAGAAAGATATGAAACCTGTGATACTTGATTTCCTTAAGACTATCGCTCTCAATCACAGAGGGGGAAAGAAAATTCTCAACACTTCTGATATTGCGAGGGAACTGGGTATTTCCCAGCAATCTGTTTCCAGATACCTGATTACACTTGAAAGAGAGGGTTACATCGTCAGAAGAAGGGTAGCTCGTGGTGAAGAGATCACGCTTACCGAGAAGACGTTTGATGAACTAAAGGATCAGCTTAACACCATACGATATATTTTGAGCGAATCTAATGACATAATAGTAGAAGGAACACTTTTCACGGGACTGGGGGAAGGATCGTACTACATCTCTAGAGGCGGTTACGTCAGCAAGATCAAGGAATACCTTAATTTTGAGCCATTCCCTGGGACGCTTAATCTGAGATTCACAGAGGAATATTCGACTTTCAGCACAATTATCAACAACATACCCGGGTTCGAGGTGGAACCATTTGAGCAGGATGGGAGGAAGTTCGGTGCAATAAAACTCCTAAAGGCTCAGATGTTCGACGCTCCAGTCGGGGTAGTACTCCCGGAAAGGACACATTATGACAGGGTGCTTGAGGTAATTTCACCAAGCAATCTCAGGTCGAAGTATGGACTGAAGGATGGAGACAAGATAGAGATCACCATCCACAAGGAGGGATGAGGCAGTCTATCTAAAGGATATTCTCAACAATCTCTTCCGTTTCCATCTCCCTTTCACAGTAGTGGCACTTTATCGTAAGCGGTTCTTTTGAAATAAGTGTAAAAGACGGGATTATGCTCCCTTCCATGTTGGATACACACTTTAGGTTGCTGCATTTGAGTATTCCTGTAATTATGTCTGGAAGCTTAACGACGAACTTCTTGATAACGCCGTAATCCTCAACTATTGTGATTGTTGCGCCATCTGCTATGAGCGCAATCTTGTTGAGCTCCGATGAATCCAGTATCCTGTCTTCTATCTTTACAACGTCCTTCAATCCCATCTTCTTGCTCTTCACGTGGATAGCAATGCTAACAGTCACCCCTGGATCGCTTGAGATCTTCAATATCTTGAGCACCTTGAATGCCCTTCCAACTGGGATGTGGTCGATCACAGTCCCACGTCTTATTTTCTCGACCTTCAGCATCTTCTCTTCTGTCATCTACTCACCCCTCAGTATAAGATCAAGAATTGCCATCCTGACTGGCACACCGTAGGATGCCTGTTTGAAGTATCTGGCCTGAGGGAGATGGTCTATCTCAGGAGGTATCTCATCTACTCTTGGCAACGGATGCATTATGATCAGGTTCTTTTTACCCCTCGATATGAGAGATGGCCTTATTACGTATATTCCCGCAACTTTCTTGTATTCCTCAATGTCAGGGAACCTCTCCTTCTGGATCCTTGTGACGTACAGAACGTCCAGCTCCTCGATCACATCCTCTAAATTCCTAGTCTCCCTTACAGGAACCCTCTTTTCAATGTCTTTCTTTATGTGTTTTGGAATCTTCAGTTCATCAGGTGAAATGAAGTAAAGGGAGACGTCGAACATCGAGAGGGCCTTGCTGAGTGAATGCACTGTCCGTCCGTACTTCAAATCTCCTACGAAGCCAATGCTTTTTCCGTTCACAGGACCGGATTCCTTCCATACGGTAAAAATGTCCAGGAGTGCCTGGGTTGGATGTTGCCCAGCACCGTCTCCTGCATTTATAACTGGAACGTCTGCGAATTCTGAGGCAAGCCTGGCAGCCCCTTCGGCAGGGTGCCTTAGCACAATTGCGTCTGAATAACTGTTGACTATCCTTATAGTGTCTGAGAGCGTTTCCCCCTTAGCGACAGAACTCCCCTCAAGCGATCCGAACCCGAGCACCCTTGCACCCATCCTCATTGCTGCAGACTCAAAGCTCAGCCTCGTTCTCGTACTAGGTTCGTAGAACAACGTAGCAACTATTTTGCCAGAAAGTGGTCTTTCAGGATGGCCTGAACTTGCATATTGGACCATCTTGTTCGCTTTGTCAATTATCTCCATTATCTCGTCAACGCTGAAGTCGCCAATAGAAACGATGTCACGATTTAACCACATCATTTATTGAACAACGCGCGTAATAAATATTTATCCTTGACGCATTCAGTCCCATGAGACAGATCATTCTTCATGGCGGTGTCGGAAGTAGTAATGAGCTGAGCGGTTTGCTTAACAAATACGCGTCGTATGCAATCAACTACCAAGATCCCATTGATGCCGTAGTAGCCGCAGTAAAATACATGGAAGACGACCTTAACTTCAACGCCGGCACAGGTTCTGTAATGAGGCTGGATGGAAGCATCCAGATGGATGCCGCTGTGATGATAGATGGTAATTTCGGAGCTGTTATAAACATAGAATTCGTTAAGAATCCAGTCCAGGTCGCGAGGGAGGTTATGGAGGGTAGCCCCCACGTTATTTTATGCGCAGACGGAGCAACCAAGTTTGCCAGGGAGAAAGGCC
Organism: Thermoplasmata archaeon; assembly: GCA_021816725.1. Classification (GTDB taxonomy): domain Archaea; phylum Thermoplasmatota; class Thermoplasmata; order Thermoplasmatales. The sequence goes on along the minus strand of JAKAXD010000001.1, from coordinate 334,205 downwards.
ATCCCATGTATGATCCTACGACAGATAAAGCAAGGAAGAGATTGGAAGAGGCGAAGGCAGAAGCAAAAAAGGATCCCAGGTTCCTCTACAAAGAGGCAATGTCTGTGGACACAGTTGGCGCTGTTGCAAACTTCAACGGAAAGATTGCGGCAGCACTGTCCACTGGGGGTTCCAGCCCGATGATGAGGGGAAGGGTTGGAGACACTCCCATTCCCGGCTCTGGGATTCTGGTGAAGAATGGCTTTGGCATAGCCGCAACTGGGATCGGAGAGGAGATAATCAGGAGACAGTTATCCTATGATCTCTACTGTAACAGGGACACTCTTGAGAAAGAATGGGAATCGATCGCAGGCAATTCGAAATATTCCCTAGGTGCCGTTGGATTCTACGGGGAGAAATCGTTTGTCCTAGCGAATAAGTCCATGGCGCATGGATATGCGAGGAAGGACGACTGACATCTTTTCCTATCGAAGATGAGTTTCATGATATTGGGATTATAACTTGGTCTTGCAGCATCACATATAAATATCGAAATAATTTGTCAAAGTGGTAGTTAGTATGCCTGACAACGAAACATTTCAAGACACCGACGCGGAGTTAATAGAAGTTTTGAAAAGCTTGAAAACAAGCATCAAAATTTTCGGCTGCGGAGGATCAGGATCAAACACCATCAGCAGGATAATGGAGGAGGGAATACAGGGCGCAGACATAATAGCAGCAAATACGGATGCGCAGCATCTGCTGCTCACTCAGGCCTCCAAGAAGATCTTACTGGGGAAGAGGACAACTAGGGGGCTCGGAGCCGGGGCAATACCACAGATAGGTGAAATGTCTGCAAGGGAGGCAGAAATAGACATCAACGAGGCAGTTGAAGGGGCAGATATCGTGTTCATAACTGCAGGCATGGGAGGGGGAACAGGCACAGGCTCAGCACCAGTTGTAGCGGAAGTGGCGAAGAATGCAGGGGCCCTGGTAATTTCAGTCGTAACCACTCCATTCTCGTCAGAGGGTACTATGAGGAAGGAGAATGCCCTGTGGGGACTTGAAAAACTGAAGGAGAAATCAGATACGATTGTTATCATACCCAACGATAAACTTCTGGAGATAGTACCAAGATTGCCCCTAAATGAGGCCTTCAGGTTCGCAGACGAGACCCTCATGAAATCCATAAAGGGATTGACTGAACTCGTCACCAAGCCGGGACTGGTAAATCTTGATTTCAACGATTTGAAGACTGTTATGAAGGATGGGGGAACAGCCATGATCGGTATGGGGCAATCGGGTTCACAGGAGAGAGCTCTGGAGGCTGCAAAGAAGGCGCTAAGTTCTCCACTGCTGGACCTCGAAATATCAACTGCCACCTCAGCAATAGTTTCTGTTACCGGCAGTTCAAACATGTCAGTAGAAGAGGCGCATACAGTTCTTGACGAAATAAAGAAGAGGATAAACCCAAATGCGAGAATTATCTGGGGCGCAAGGATCGATGAGACTATGAAAAATGATATAAAGGTATTAGCCATATTGGTGGGAGCCAAAAACAAGTACGTTTAGAGGTAGCCATATATGGTTGATATGGATGATAGGATAGAGGATCTAGAAGATTCTATTACAGAACGAGTAAAGAGGATAGGTAGAGGAAAGTATTCCAGAATTCTCAAAATGGCAAAAAAGCCAACCAGGGATGAATTCGGAAAGTCTTCACTGATTACAGGAATTGGAATTATAATTATAGGGGGGGTTGGGTTCATCATCTACCTCCTTATGAACGTCCTTTTCAAGGTGCCGTAGATGGTCAAATGGAGCTGTGACGGCAAGGATTCTGAAGTTGGCACCAATAAGAAGGTGCCATTCAACCTGGTCATAGAAAATGAAGAAGCAGCGGAGAAAGAAGGATCCTTAGAACTTTCGTTAGATGTCCACGAACAGAAGGAAGAAATAGAATGGTTCTTGATTGAGGAACAGAAGAGGGGTAAGCAGGTAGCTATATCACCTAAGAACCAGGACTTGCTGAAGATACAATACAAGCTGAAGCCCAAGGCAATTGAGGTCCATTCGCTCTCCGTTGAGACGCCAAAGGGAGGGGAAATAGGGGATTACGCAACAGTTGTACTGAAATCCGATGGAAATTCCAGCAATCTCTTCTCCATTAAGGTGAAACAGACAATTATCGTCGTCAAGACGACAATTGGCCAGGAGATCAAGATTGCAAGAGATATTGGACTGAAGGCAAAAATAGAGAAACAGGAGTACATATTCTCGATACTCGTTCCGCCGGACGTAAAAGGTTATATTTTTATTGAAACGCTCTACCCTGATAGGACCATGGGATTGCTCCGGACGGTGAGAGGGGCAAGGAACATGATAGCGGGAGAGGTTCAGCTATCTGAGATTGAGAATTATCTGGTATCCAAGCCAGCAGTGGAGTCCCTTGGAGTAGGCAATTTCGTCGAGGTGACTGAAGGACCATTCAAGGGGGAGAAGGCAAGGATTACCCATGTAGACAGTCAGAAGGATGAAATAACGCTTGAACTTCAGAATGCCATTGTGCCAATTCCGCTCACTGTGAAAGCTGATTCTGTCAAATTGTTGGAGAAAGAGGTGTAAAGAATGCCGCAAGAAATATCTGTAATGGTTGAAGGTGGAAAGGCAACTGCTGGACCGCCACTAGGACCAGCACTTGGACCAATGGGTGTGAACATTGGCCTCGTGCTGAAGGAAATAAACGACAAGACGAAACTGTTCTCTGGTATGCAGGTACCCGTAAAGGTGATAGTAGATCCGGAGACAAAGAAATTTGAAATATCTGTTGGAAAACCCCCAGTCTCAGCACTCCTGAAGAAGGAGCTTGGAATTGAGACTGCTACCGGTGCCTCCAAGACAAAAATATCGGGGGACCTCAAGGTAAGCCAGATAAAGAAGGTTGCAGAAATGAAGATAGACAACATGACTGCGAGTTCCATAAAATCAGCGGTGATGGAAGTGCTAGGAACATGCGTATCGATGGGTATTACAGTTGATGGCAAGGATCCTAGGGAGATACAAAAACTTATTAAAGACGGGTCAATCGCCATCTAGAGTAGAAGAGCCCTTCGCTCGCGAGACTACTCTGGTGTATACTAATGGAAAGTGAAACTTTAAAGAAGAGTCTAGAGGAGGCAATAAATAAGTCTCCCAAGAGGAATTTTGGGGAGACAATAGATATTGCGATAAACCTCAAGGATGTTGATTTGTCAAATCCAAAGAACAGAATCAACGAGGAGATTGTACTCCCCAATGGAAGAGGGAGGAAGGTAAAGATCGGACTGATTTCTGGGAATGAAATGGCATCTAAGGCAAAGGGTTCAGTTGATAAATTCATTTCCGCCGAAGAACTCGACAAGATGAGCGATAACAAGAGAGCGACCAAGAAAATGGTCAACGAGACTGATTTTTTCCTTGCTGAAATAGCACTGATGCCCAGGGTTGGTAAGATACTGGGTGGTATAATGGGTCCAAGAGGAAAGATGCCTAGACCGATTCCAGCTACTGTAGATCCAGTTCCCATAATAAACAATCTGAGGAGAACAGTGAAAGCGAGGAGCAAAGAGAGACCAGTAGTTCATGTACCTATAGGCACTAAAGACATGGAAGTTGACAAAATAGTCGAGAACGGGCTGGAAGTAATAAAGAGGATAGAGTCAAAGCTAGAGAAGGGTGGGGACAACATCAGGACAGTATATGTGAAGACGACGATGGGTCCTGCAGTAAAGGTTGAGGTGAAGTAAATGAAGGAAAACAGGTTCTCTGAATACAAGGACCATGCGATAAAGTCACTTTCAGAGGAAATTCGAAACTCAAAGTCAATAGCACTTGTTGGTATCGAGAGAGTACCAGGTAGGCAGTTCCAGGAAATACGAAGAGCACTGAGGGGAAAAGCGAAGATAAAGGTTGTAAAGAAAACATTCCTCAAGAGGGCATTTGAAGAGATGAACATTGAAGCAATAAGGGGAATGGAAAACTACATGGACGGACCTGTTGCTGCAATATTCTCAAAGGAGAATCCATTCAAACTTTTCAGGGAGATTGAGAGCAGCAGGACTAAGGCTCCTGCGAAGGGCGGAGAGACTGCACCAGAGGACATTGTCTTGGAAGCTAAACCAACCAGTCTCAAACCTGGACCAGTCGTCGGGGAGCTGCAGAAGGCAGGGATACCCGCGTCTATAGACCAGGGGAAGGTAGTCATCAGGAAGGAGACAGTTCTTGTTAAGAAGGGAGAGAAAATTTCAAGGGAGAAAGCCATTGCAATGGCAAAACTAGAAATCATGCCCCTTGAGATAGGCCTGGATTTCAGGGCTGCATATGAAGAAGGCATAGTCTTCGACAAGAGCGTACTTGGGACATCAACGCAGGACTTCGTAAACAGACTTGTTTCCGGCCATTCCATGGCCATAGGCCTGTCGTTGCACATCAACTACTACAACAGGGAAACAGCACCGATTTTCATTTCCAATGCCTACAAAAATGCAATTGCGGTCAGCTTGGCTGCTTCATATCCTACAAAGGAGAATATCAAAATGCTACTTGCAAAAGGCAACTCTATTGCAAAGTCTCTGGAAGGCAAGGTTCCAAGGGGTGCATAGAAAATGTTTAAGACGCTTAGTTTATTATCTTGGAGTAATTAGGGGTGAAAAGTATGGAATACATATACAGCGCACTGATACTGAACTCTGTCGGAAAACCGATCACCGAAGATGGTATTACGCAGATACTCAAGGCAGCAGGAGTCACACCAGACCCTGCTAGAGTGAAGAGTCTTGTTGCTTCCCTGGAGGGAGTCAACATAGAAGAGGCAATAAAATCATCCATGGTGGCCGCCCAGCCGGTAGCGCAGGCAGAGCCTCAGAAGAAGGAAGAAAAGAAGGAAGAGAAGAAAGAGGAAAAGAAGGACGAAAAGAGCGAAGAAGAAGCAGTCGCTGGACTCGGTGCTTTGTTCGGGTAGATAGCTGAATGAACCCGAGATCGTTTATTCTATTTCTTCTATTTTATATCTTACCCTTGGGTATATTCGGGTACGGCATTTATTCCAATCAGATACTTTTTGATCTGATCGGGATTATATGGTTGATATCAGCATTTATGCTAAACTTAATGAAAGATTGACTTTAGACGCAAAATTTTAGGCAAACGGCATAGAAGGATTCCTTTTATTCTCTTCAGATCGCCTTGTCACAAATATGATTATCCCGACCATTGCAGGGACTACTGCCAGCCCCCAGATATCAAACGGACTGACGAGGTATGAAAGTAGGAAAGAACCGTAGCTTGGTCCCATGCCTCTCCCTAGGGACATGAAAAAGTTGTAAACGCCCATGTGGGCTCCAAGGGACTTTCCATTTGCTATCTTCGAAACCATTGCGCTTCCCGTGGGGGTAACAGAGTTTTCCCCCATCGTCACAATGAGCATGGATACCATGAACTGCCAGAGACTGTGGTCTAAGGCCATTGAGAAATAGCCAATGATATAAAGCACGGAACCAATGATCATGCCGTTCCATAAGCCGATTCTCCTGACTAGCCGGTATATCGGCAGCTGGAATGCTGCAACGGAAATACCGTTTACAAAATAAATAAGGCCTATAGCACTTGTGCTGAGACCTACAAAATTGTTTGCGTAGATTGATAGGGTAACAGAAAACTGGGAAACAACGACGAACAGGAAAACCACTCCTATTCCGAATAGGTACAGTTCCTTGTTTACCTTGTGAAACGAAAATCTCTCAACTTCCTTCCCTTCGACCTTCATCTCCCTTAGGAAGAAGTACAACGGGAATGTGCCTATTGCAGTGAGTGCTGCAACGAAGTATATGTACGGATAGCCAAGGGTACCGGCTATCACACCCGCCAATGCAGGGCCAAATGCCCAGCCAAGGTTCGAGGCGACCCTCATGTAGGAGAAGCCCGCGAGCGGCACGTCGCTGCTAATGGATAACAATGCACTCAGCGAAGGCATTATAAGGCTTCCCACCGCCTGATTGATGATGAACAATAAGACAAATACCATTGGGATTGGGAAGAACAAGGCGCTTGAGAAGAGAAGGAGCAGCGTAAGGATATACGTAAATGCGAAAATAAGTATAATTCTCTTGAAACCATATTTGTCACCAAGGTGGCCCGCATATATCTGGACGAACCCCCCAAAGATTGCGTTAATAGCAAAAATCAATCCGATCAGTAACAGCGATATCTGGAGTTCGTTCTTCATGAATAGCGGCGTGAAGCTCCAGACTCCACCTGTTCCAAATGTCCTTATGGAAGACCCGATGGAGATGATAAAAACATTCCTCTTGTCCGTACTATTTAACTCCTTTTCTAGATGATAGGTTTGCCGTCCATGTCGTCAGGGATCTCGCACCCGAATAGTTTGAGAATTGTTGGCGCAAGATCATAGATGCTTGCATTGACTTCCCTTGGGCCAATTCCAGGCCCGACCATTCCTAATATGCCCTTAATCCTGTGGTGCCCTACTTGAGGGAATCGATACCCCCAACTTTCCTCCGGAATGTCTGAAGCCCACAAGTAGCCGGATAGCGGGAGTCTTTGGTGGTATATCTCGTTTGAAATGGCAACTAGGTCTGGGCCATCGGATACGTAGGGACCCCAGTAGACTTCATTTCCCCTGAGAATATTCTTGATAACGCTCTTCCCAGACTTTGATTTTAAAGATGAAAGTTTCTTTGTAAGTTCATCTATGATCTGTTCTTTTTCCTCCTGATACATAGGATTGATATAGAGCAATCCCTCGTCTAGTGCTATTACTCTCGATTCCTTCCAGTTTATCCTCTTCTCTGGGTCTGATTCCATCACACTATCTATCAACCTGATCCTCTTCACTATCCTGTTCTGAATACTGTTAGGCAGCTTGTTCACTACCCTGTCCAGTCTCAATTTCGTACCAAAATTCACAATAGATTCTCTTGAAACGCCCTTGGAATCACTCTCCTTCAGAGATAGAAAACCCTCCTTGGCCAAAAATTCGTTTGTATAGAATTCATCTTCAATCGGCCCGTTTCCATGGTCGCTCATTAGAATAGTATACCCCTCCTTGTTTTCTTTGAGTATCTTCTGAATTCCCTCATCGTTGGCCCTAAAATTTCGATACATTATGTGGTCATTATTCCACATGAAATGAGCAACATGATCATTCATCTCAACCGAAAGATGGATGAGGTCTGCATCCCATAGCTGCATAGCCATTTCGAATCTCGACTTTATCTCTGACTCAATTCCATCCATTGTCACTTCTGGGTCCTGGTTCCTTCTGAAGAGATGTATCCCGTCCTTAACAAATGAAGATGGAATCTGCTTTTCAAAATCTTCGGGGTAAGTCCACGGTCCATCACCATGGTTCATACCTGATATCATTACACCGTTCACCTTGTCCGGAGGAAACGTCGAAGGCATATCAATTATGGAAACCCTGTGACCCTTCTCTGATAGTATATCCCAATAGTCATCCCCGTGAAAACTGAGTGAGTTCAGGCTCCTAAACTTGAATTCCTTCCAGTCAATCCTTGTCCAATGATATACGCCCGTCTTTCCAGGATTTTTACCCAATGAATATGACTTCCATGCAGGTTGTGTAAGATAAGGAATTGTGGAAAGGAGAGAGCCGTGAAGCCCATTTTTCCAGAATTGCGCATAGCCGGGGAGCTCGCCTTTGTTGATATAGGGTAATATCGGATCCCAGCAGGCTCCGTCTAGCCCAATAACAACAACCTTCATCCCAAGCGCATTAACGTATCGTATAAATACATATCAACTTCTGATAAACGCGTCAATCAGGGCAACCGGCTTCAATAAAGTTTCTATGATGTGGAAAGGGTGATTGACCTTCCCCCCTGTCTTTGAGTTCATTCTCATCCTTAATGACCTATTCTTGATGAATACCTTTGCAGCCGCCCTTAAGTATGCGTATCGCTTCCTCAGCAGTTTATAGTATGAGTCAAATTCTGAATGGTCGTGGTAAATCACTGCATCTGGTATGTAAGTCCCCCTAAATCCTCCGTTGATCGCTCTGATGTTGATATCGTAGTCTTCTCCATACGGGATGGATTCGTCAAATCCTCCGAGTTTCTCAAATACTGTCTTCTTCCACATGGTATTCCCGAGGGGCAGGAACGCAATGTTTGCGGGAACCTGGTATTCATAGATATAATCTTCTATCATGTTCACGTATCTCTCCGGGCCATACTTCGGCTCAAAGTGTTTCATCGGACCGCCCGTGAAATCAGCTCTACCTTCTAGTATGGGCATTGAAAGTCTTTCTAGCCATTCTGGAATTGCTGTTTCATCAGTGTCGATGAAGGCTATCAAATCACCGCTTACCAGGGATAATGCTTGGTTTCTGGATTCGATTATGTTTCCTGGAAGATGCTCAAGTCTGGCACCGTATTTCCTGCATACATCCTCTATGTTCCAGGTTGTGCCACCGTCGGCAACGATTATCTCATAGGGTTTTACTGTCTGAAAAGAGAGAGATTCAAGTGTCTTTGAGATTCTAGGGTCGTTGAGTGAGGCAATTATGACAGAAATTCGCCCCAAAGAATCAGATTGCACGGGTTGTAAACGAAAGCTCTTATAAAACCTTTTAAAGGTCCGCAACAACATCAATGTCTTTGATCTATTCGATTTCTCACATGGATTTTCCACTTGCTGGTTTATCCGGCATTAACTGCGACTCTATCTCCATTCCTAATCCTCAGGTATTTTCTAACCGCTACTACGAACCAGGCAAGCTCAATAACTCCAAACGGCCAAGTGCCCGCTAGGAACCCATATACAGAAGTTGTAATGCACATCAGGCCAAAAAGCAAAGTGTAAATTGGCGACCGATTCTCGAACATGTAAAATACCATCATTATTACGAGCGCGATGGAACCGTAAACATTCAGGGCCGAAAAAACATCCATTAACTTCCTATATCTCTTTATACAAATACTATTCCTAGCCTAGAGAGTTTACAGCAGTCTCTTGTACGACATGCCTTGCGTAGAAAGCTACTTTATGAAATCGAATCTACTTATAAAGTTGAAAAACAACAGACCTCTTTTTTACACATATTCAATTGCTATTGCCCTCAAGAAAGTTAAATTGAAGTATGGTGAATAGGCGTGACAGAGCCTTGCATTCCTGGGCTTATGCTATTCCTTTTTCTTTTGAGTAAATTAACGAGATTTGCAGTCCAACCAAATGTCAGCTCCATCTCCAAAAATAAGGGGTTCCGATGTAACTATATACCATTTAAGCGCGAATGGAGATTATACTCACTGACGATCTGCTAACTGGTTGCAAGTATCAAAGACAAAAGAGGAAAGAATTCTCTGTTTCCCTGCCACTTCAGCTCTGGAAGCTAAGAATTAATAAGATGTAATAATAGACACGAAGTGATCACTGTAGTATACCCAATTATAAAGGTTCATAGCGGTATTAAGACATATGTCGATACGGTCCTACAGGGGCTAGCGAAAATCAACTATCCCTTTAAGCCTATAGGCATAAGGAAAGTGGAATTTTCCCCATTTGGTGAACCAGTTGGAGGAATTGCTTCCCAAAGATTTGGAACCATGCTTCACAGGAGACTAGTTCACCCAATTCACGCTCTGGCTCCAGAAGTTAGCCCCAACAAGGTTGATGTGGTCACTGTCCATGATATCATACCTTTTCTTAAGCGCGAAGAGTTCATCAAAACGGGGTATGACAGGTCCGCCTACAATATGATGTTCGGGAGGGCACTCAATTCGAAGATACTACTAGTATCAACTAAAGTAGTAAAGCAAGAATTATTAAACGCTCTTGGCCTCGATGATGCCAGAGTGAGGGTTGTATACCGGGGAGTAGACAGTTCTAAGCTCTATCGAGACGAGGTTAACTTATTTCCAGACAACGGGAAGGTTCATCTGGTTACGATTGGAGATTACAATCCTAGAAAGAGGTTCGACATACTTTACGACGTTGTGTCCAGGAACAAGGAATATGAACTATACCACATAGGTCCGATCAACTCATGGAAGGATCGAGCGAACAGATTAATTGATTTTGCAAAGAAAGCAGGAAACATCTTCCCTCTCGGTGAGGTAGATGACGAAACCCTCAGGAAGTACCTTTCCAATTCAGACCTATTTGTTTACATTTCAGAAGCAGAGGGATTTGGTCTACCACCGTTAGAGGCCATGGCTTGCGGTACAAATGTTCTCCTTAATGAACTTCCAATATTCAGGGAGACTGTAGGCGATTTTGGATTTTTTTCCAAGCCGGAGAATTTCGACGAATCTATCGCAATCGCTTTGAAGTACAGGAAGGACCCGGAAACGCTGCGTAAAAGAGCAATTCAATTCTCCAGAGAAAAGGAGATTGACGATCTAATTTCTATTTACCATGAATTAGAATTAGAAAAGTAGAGGGATTTCATAAGAGTGCTTATAACGCGCCCTGTATTGGATAATATTGCATTCAAAATAACAATCGTCCGACCAAGAAGATAATGCCGAATAGTAGGAAAAGCTTTTATCCTTATTATATATTGTCTGACTAATGTCACACATACTGCTGAAAGGGTGGCATAGATATAAGGAAAAGGGGAAATATTCCTGGAGGTCCTCTCTTGTCATTGCACTAGTTGCCACGCTACTGCTATGGTGGTTGCCGATATTCGGCCCAATGGTTTCAGGATACGTATCAGGCAGAACTTCTGGCTCAAAATACAAGGGTCTTTTGATAACGGCCATAGTCGCAGGTATGATCGGAGTAGTTTCCTTCATATTCACTTACATAGTCCAAGTTCCAACTTCCGTAACCTACTTCCTGTCTTCAACAATAGTCTATCATCTTGGAACTGTATCCCCATATGGAGCATGGTTCGTTTCCGCAATCGGGCAAATGTTTTCGAGCTTCCCATATTACCTTGCATTTTTCCCATCTAATTGGGCGGTGCTTGTTGCATTTGGATTCGTGGGAGGAGCGATGTCAGAGCTGTTGGTAAGGGATACTGAAAAGAAAAGCGTACTTTCTGCAAAGCATCCGATACATAATGATTCAAAGGCTTTGACGCCAAAAGAAGTAGATTATACACCGCCAGTGGACCCGCACCCCCTACTCAAGAAGATAATAAGAGAAAAAGATGCAACAGAATCTTCAGATGACTATATCTAGAGCCATCATCAGGTGAATAAGCCCTAAATTCTTTTTTTATTCTTTTAATTTCTTTCTAAATTCTGCGACCTCTTCTTGCAGTGCTTTGTTTAATGGGTTTTTCCTAGCTTTTTCCTCTAATTCTTTGAGCTTGTTCTCCAAGTTCTTTTTCTTTCGGTCTAGGTCCCTCTTTCCGAGCGCCATAAATCACGAAGATGAACTAGATTATCTACTTTCTCTTCCTAATGGGGGACAAATAGAACTTCCACTTTGACAAAAGTTTGCTCATTTTGTCAGGGAGAAACCTTTGGCCAAGAGATTTCCTGAGAAGGTCTTACTTATTTTAACCTGCTCCCTCCCCCTGTCGATAGACCTGTACACTGCCTCCGTCATTGCTATGACGCACTTCCCCATATCAAACAATTTCAAATTCTTGTTAGGCAGGTCGGTCAGAACTTCAAGACTTAAGCTCATTATCAGCTTACAGTAATCATCCGTGCAAGGTCCTTTCTCAGCCGCCAAGTCCATCATGAGTGTTTTACCTATTGCATACACTAATACATCTTCATCAACTAGAACTACCCCTTTGCCCACTTTGATCGTCCTCGTTTTCTTTCCATCAACACCTACCATTGATTAATCACTTCCGGAGATGGGTATCCTGTCGATCGTTGACTTTCATTGCTTAATTATAATGATGCAAGAGTAATACATAATCTGTGTCTTTACAAAGAGACTATTCAGTTCTGCAGTTCGTTAACATTTTGTAAACTAGAAAAATCTGAATATTGCTCATCTTCTCTTCCTTATCAGAATACTCTATGGAAACGGGAGGTTCATCCTTCCACATTTGGCATTAGTTCCCTTCTCTTCTTGAGATCCCGTTCACAATTGGGACAGCAGGCATAATATGTCTTTCCACCGATATCAACTATTATGGGCTTCCCCTTTATTTCATTGCCGCAATAGTCGCAATGGATCCCCTCCATCCTGAACACATTCTCATTCTGCTCCCTTGAAACGGCAATGTCCACACCCTTGATATGGGCATCTTTTATTGAGAGGAGATCTTCATAAAAAAGTACGCTGATAAAGGATCCGTCAATAAGCCTGAACCTTTCAATTACATATTCTGAAGGTATTATTGATGCGTTATCCGTTCTAACGAGCACCATTTCTCTGTCTTCATCCTCAAGTGTTACGGTGAAATGTTTAATCCTGCCATTCTTTGTCAATGAGTCAAGTGCCTTCTTTGCCGTTATTCTGCTCACACTTAATTCCCTTGAAATTTCTGTTATTGTAATTCTTGAGTTTTTCTTTAACAATACAATCAATCTTTGTTCTAAGTCTGTAAAATTTCTTCTCACAATGGAAACAAGCTAAATTCTTATTTTAACATTTCGTATAGTACAACGTTAAGTAAAGGGAAATATTGCCCTTCTATGGCAATAGATGTTATTTGCGGAATGAAAGTGAAGGAAGACACAGAAATCAGGACTGAATACAAAGGAAAAACCTACTATTTCTGCAGCAACCACTGCAAAATGGAATTTGACAAAAACCCCTTGAAATACACCAGATGATGGGCTGACCTGAATGCCAACTGACCCGGTCTGTGGAATGTATGTGCCTGAAGAAGGGTCAATTACATCAACCATAGATGGACAAACATTTTATTTCTGCTCCAAAGGCTGCCAGGAGAAGTACACCTCACCTGAAAAAGAAGCCATAAGACTTAAGAGGAGGCTGCTTGTAGGATGGATTCTCGCTATCCCCATAATCGTTATAAATTATTCAGTTTCACCTGCAATTTTAAACGGCTATATCACGAAGGACATTCTCCTTTTCATTCTAGCTATCCCGGTTCAACTGTACTCAGGATTTGGATTTTATGAGGGGGCATACCATGCAATCCGAAGCAGAATGGGAAACATGGACGTACTGATTTCATTAGGGACCATCACTGCCTTTGTTTACTCCTCGTATGTAACTTTTTTTCACGGGGTAGCGCAGAATCCTGACGTATTTTTTGATGCATCTGCGTTCATCATAACTCTCATCCTTACCGGAAATTTCATTGAGAATATTACTAAGACAAGGGCAAACAGATCAGCTTCAAAGCTTCTCTCTCTTGTTCCAAATGTATCTCACAAGATATTGGAAGACGGACAGATGATAGACAAGAAGACAGATGAACTCAGGAAAGGTGATAAGATAATGGTCAAGCCAGGAGAAACGATTCCGGCCGATGGTACCATTTACGATGGAGAGAGCGACGTTGACGAATCAATGCTGACCGGCGAGCAACACCCGGTGTTGAGAACAGTCGGTCAGAAGGTTACTTCCGGTACCTCCAATTTAAACGGAGTTTTAAAGATCGTAATCGAAAGAACAGGAAAAGACAGCACGATTCGACAGATTTATGAACTGATACAGAGGGCCATTTCAGGGAGGGCAAAGGTCCAAAGGATTGCGGATGTCTTTTCCTCAATATTCGTGCCAGTTGTGTTAATAGCTGCGCTGTTTTCCAGCTTGTTTTGGTATTTTTATCTTTCAAGTACAGTATACCCTCAGCCGTTCGAAACGGCAATACTTGTCTTTGTATCGGTTGTTGTGATAGCATGCCCTTGTGCAATAGGGTTGGCAGGGCCAATTACGCTTTTGATTTCGTCGAATTACGCTTCCAGGAACGGTATAATAATCAAGAATACTAGTTCGCTAGATAGGTTGTCGAAGGTGACGAGGGCAATATTCGATAAGACTGGAACTTTGACTGAGTCTGATCCGACAATAATGGGCACTTCCCAAACTTCAGATTTAGACGAGAGCAAGATTCTATCTCTAGCTGCTTCAGTAGAGGCATCATCAAATCACCCGATAGCGAAGGCCATAGTTAGAGAAGCAAAAAAGATAGGTGTTAAAATGGAACCTGCTACTGACATCAAGGAAACGCCGGGATTGGGTATCTCAGGAAGAGTGAATGGAAGCGAAATCAGTGTGAACAGATCAAGCGGTGCTGCTGGTTCCGTTGTTTCTGTACGGATGGAAGGAAAGGAAATCGGCACAATCTCCCTTGATTACAAGATTAGGGAAGGTGCCGCATGGACTATATCCAAGATGAAGGAGATGGGGATCAAGACCACTATCATCACCGGAGACTCCAGAACCGAGGCAATGAGGGTAGCAAGAATGCTGGGGGTAGACAGCGTTCATGCAGAGGTTCTCCCTGAAGGCAAATCGAACATAGTCCTGAATTACCAGAACGAAGGGGACTATGTAATGTTTACAGGAGATGGAATAAACGATAGCGTAGCATTAGAAACAGCAGACGTTGGGATAGCAATGGGTTCAGGAACGGATATTGCAAGGGAGAGCGGTGACATAATTCTGCTAAATAACGACCTTAGACAGCTTGTGCTAGTGAAAATAATAGGCGAAAAAACGATATCAAAAATCAAACAGAATATAGGATGGGCAGTAGGATACAACTCAGTTCTCATACCGGTAGCTGGCGGTATTCTTGTTCCCTTTTTTGGGCTTTCAATATACTCCTTCCTGCCTATGCTCGCAGCACTTGCAATGGGGATGAGCTCAACTTCTGTAGTCCTGAATTCACTTACCCTTACGAGGAAAATAGGCAGAGCTTGGGAAGGAAGAAGAACAATAATCAAGAGGTCGTCAGAAGATAGGCAGGTTCTTAGCTGACAATATTTATAAAACAATAGTGAACGGCAACTAATTTCCATCTATCGATTCCAGCCATTATTTATTGTAGTTAATGCATATCAGAAATCATGTTCAGGAATGATCTGCTGAAGGACAAAGCCATTTTGATTACAGGTGGTGGAACGGGAATAGGAAACAGTATTGCGAGAAAGTACGGCTCTCTGGGGGCAAAGATAGCAATCCTTGGTAGGCGCGAGGATGTCTTGAAGGAGGCAGTTGATGACTTCAGGAAAAATGGAATTACCGCATCTTACAGAAGCTGCGATGTGAGGAACCCGGAACAGATATCCCAAACACTTGATTTCTTTCAGGAGGAAATAGGTCCTATTGACGTACTAGTCAACAACGCTGCAGGGAATTTCGTTTCGCCCACTGAGAAATTGTCCCCTCATGCCGTAGATTCTATCCTTAACATCGTTCTCCACGGAACAATATACATGACACTTGAAATGGGGAAACGCTGGATCAAAAGCAGGAGGGGTGGGGTAGTATTGGACATAGTTACACCTTATGCCTGGACAGGCTCAGCATACGTTGTACCGTCTGCAGCTGCAAAGGCAGGTGTTTTGGCTGTCGTCAGATCCCTTGCCGTTGAGTGGGCAAAATATGGAATCAGACACGTCGCTATTGCACCGGGAGCATTCCCAACTCCCGCTACTAGGAAGAATCTGTTTCCACTGGAAGGAATGGAACAGGCTATGCTGGAACGCATACCCCTGGGAAGAACGGGGAAGCTGGATGAAATAGCGAACCTTGCTACATACTTGGTTTCTGAAGAGGCGTCATTCATAAACGGAGAGGTTGTGACAATAGATGGAGGGGAGTGGTTGAGGGGCGCTGGCGAGTTTAGTGGCCTTTCTGTACTTTCTGACGAACAATGGGATATGATAAAGGAAATATCTAAGAAGAAGACAACAACTAAATAGAGCAGAAGACATGCAAAATAGTGGCAGTTGATTTTGATTTCATCGTAATTGGGGGAGGGAGCACCGGTGCTAGCATTTCCTATTACCTATCAGGATTGAAGGGAAAAATTCTCCTGCTTGAAAAGGGGGGGATTGCCGGAGGGAACACGGGAAAGTCAAGTGCGTTAATCAGGACTCATTACAGCAACGATTTAATTGCCTCAATGGCAAAGTATTCATACGGGGTGATCTCTAATTTTGATTCTGTCGGTTTTTCCGGGTTTCACAAGACAGGAATGATATTCCCTTTCAGCAGGAGTGAAGAGGAGCTGGCTCGCAAGAACGCAGCAATGCTGAGAGACCTTGGGCTTGAAGAGGAAGAAATGCCGCCTAAGGAGATTGAAAAGTACTTTCCTGGAGTATCACTGAATGATTTTGATTATGTACTTTCAGAGCCTTGGAGTGGATATGCTGACCCCGTAGCCGTCACTAATTCCTTCATTCAGTCAGCCCAATCGAGGGGCGTTTCAGTCAAGACTGGAACTAATGTCTCTTCAGTTGAGTCAAACAGCGACATTGTGACAGTAACCTCAGGAAATGGGAACAAGTTCACCGCCAAGAAGGTAATATTGGCCACAAACGTGTGGACAAATAAGCTGCTCTCTGATTCCGGGATTCCAGGGGAACGTCTACTTCCCATCGGTGCATCACTCCATTCAGTTATTTACCTGAAAAGACCGACATCATTGAAGGGGGTCAAGCCTGTATTATGGGACCCTCCAAATCTTGCATATTACAAGATGGAAGGAGATTCGCTCTGTGCAGTGGGAAGTCTCGATCCTGCAATAGATAAAAAAATGGTTGACATTGACAAGCCCGTACCTGAGGAAGCTGGGTATGATTACATAGAGGACTACATGTCCAGACTTGTCAGCAGAATCCCCAAGATGGGTGAATCTACAATCGTTTCATCCTTAAATGGGCTTTATGATATGACCCCCGATGGGCAGGCAATCATAAGTCCCCTAGATTATCTGGGTCTCGAAGGAGTTTACGTTTGTGCTGGATTGAGTGGACACGGCTTTAAGCTTTCTCCCGCATACGGTTTGATTACCTCTGAGATGGTATCCGGGATCAACCCAGATAAGGCATCTTTCGACTGGAGGGCTTTCAGGCCTCACAGGTTTGCGGAGGGGAAACCGATAAGATCCAAGTTCGAAGAAATTGGAACTATGTACTGATCCTAAATAAAGATAGAAATTTAAGACAACTTACCCTCGAACAGCATCCTCGCTATCACTAGGTCCTCCACACCAACACCGATAGATTTGAAATATGTGTTACCCCTCGCCGTACCTTCCCTTATCTTGATATCACCTTTCACTAGATCAGTGAACTCATTTATTTCCCCTTTAGAAATGCATCCGGCCGACAAGGAAGAAATAAGTTCTCCGCAGCTGTTTGCCGTCTCTTCTATAGAGTCGACTGCGACTATCCTGGAACTGCATATGGTCTCGGTTTCAGTTTCCATCATCTCTGGCAAATAGCTGCCAATTGAGTTTATATGGACCCTGTTTCCTATAAATCTATCTTCAATGACTGGAGTTCTTGAGGTAGTTGCAGTGACTATAATGTCTGCATTTGCAAAATTGTCGTCAACCTTTGGGAGTAAGGCCACTTCTGCATCCACTTCTCCCTTCAGAATATCCCTGGTGTGTTCCATCCTTGAGCCATTGATATCGTTAATCATGATACGTTCAATGCCCCTTAACTGTGAAATTGCCTTTATCTGTTCTATGGCCTGGAACCCACTTCCTATGCAGCCGAGAACTTTTGAATCCTTTCTGGAAAGGATATCTGTTGCAAGGCCAGTTGCAGCTGCAGTTCTTATTCGAGTAAGCTTTCTTCCAGTGACTGCAAGCAAAATTTCCGAGGTTTCCATTGAGAAGAGGGAAATAAGGAATTCAATGTTCTTCCCGTAGTAATAGTGTTTAACCACCCCTATCTTGTCCACTTCATTCATGGCCCCCATGACATCAAGCGTACCATCCCCGGCAGACATTCTTTTCCTGTGAAGTATTTTTGACTTGCCTTCTGAAACCATGAGGAATTCCCTTCTCATTTCCTTGACCACATCTTGATAATTCACATTATCAGGGATGCCATCGTCAGAGATTGTCCTCATGGTCAGGTTCACTTATTTCCCAGGGGTAGCGCTCTCTTGCACATCTCCTCTGTACTCGGGCAAATCAAGCTTGTTCTTAAGGCCGGAGAGAATACCTAGTGGATAGAACACAACAAGTGAAACTACAACAGTTACCAGTGTTGCGACATAGAATGACAGTATGCTCAGAGCCCCGTCGCTTCCGATGTATGTCATGACAAGCAGGAAGATTATGTAAAATATGTACCAGACTGAATTCATCACGTTCTTAAGATCCCTCTGTGCCGTGTGTCTTGCTGCAGGCAAGATCAGTCCAAATACTATGACTGCACCGGTCAGTATAAGCACGGCATAGTAAACAGTGATCCATCCACTCCAGAATATTATAAGCGCCGCACCAGCGAAAGCAATGGGTGCTATAATGTTACCACCCGGGAGTTTGTACTTGGCCTGTCCCTGTCTCCTGGTCACTATCAATGCCACTGGGTTAACAGAGAAGCCAATGTATCCCGCCACGACTGCATCCTCTATGAGGCTGTATATGTTTGGTAAGGGAGCAGATAGGAAGGCAAGGAAGGCACCTACAGCAGCTATAAGGATTATCGCCCAGTAGGGTATCACGAACCTCTTGTGAAGCACCTTTGTAATTTGTGGCATTATTCTTGTCCTGCTCATTGCATAAATAATTCTGGAACCACCGCCCAGGTATACGTACCCCACAACAAATGGACCAATGATACCTATGATCAGAGTGATAACCAGCAGAAAAGGAGCATTGTAACTGTTTGACATGGTTATAAATGGATTCCCGGAAATTCCTGCCACTCCTGCCCAGTTGCCGGGAGTAATTCCTAGCTTCGACCAGTTGATACCTGCAACAAAGACCGCATCTATAAGCAGGTAAATAAGGAGCTGCCCTACGACAACTAAAATGATTATAAGAGGAAGTCTGCGATAGTTGTGAGCCTCCTCCGCATAATCAGGAAGAACCCTGATACCGCCAAAGGCGAACATTGCAAAAGGGGTAGCAGCGAAAATACCGGCAAAGCCAAACGGTGCAACACCGCCGTAAATCGCGAAGTTTGCAGCATGGAAGAATATTGCAGCAAGTCCAAACGCCATTGCTAGGTAGAAGATTAGTTTCACTGAGCCGAAGTAAAATGTAGATTTCCCAAACGCTCTTGTACCAAAGTAGTTGAAAGGTATCATTATGAGCAGCAGTACGACCGCTAAAGCAGCGCCAACAATAGTCGGGAATCCCTTGGCTGTCACTAAATTCGGATAGAATAGGGTTAATCCATAAACAATGGCAAACGATTCAATCGGTGCAATGAAAAGATACCATATGAGATCTGCAAAGGAGTTGATTAAATTTGTAAACCACCCATGCGTGTACAAGGCATACCTTGATGGCCCTCCTGCCTCAGGGTATGTTGCAGATAGTTCAACATAAGTTAAACCGATGAAAAAATAGAAAATTCCCCCTAGCAACCATGCCAAAATACTTGCGGGACCTGCAATTCCAGTCATAGCAGCACTCGAAAACAAGATACCAGTGCCGACAGCCCCAGCAATTCCCAAAATCAGAAGGTCGCCAAAAAAGCGCCTTTTTCAGATGCAAACTTTCAGCCATAGAAATTAATTCTTTAACCAATACTTAACAATTTCGATTCGATTAATATTATATCTGAATATTTAAATATAAATAGGAATACTATTGATATAATATCTGGAGTCAATAGACAAAATTAACTAAATAAGATATATCTCAAAATTGTGGCCACTTAGAAAAAGAAAGACGAAAATGAATTGGGATATAAGGACTGGAACTAAGGGTCTATCAAGTTAGCATAATCTTTGATGTTAAATTGGATCGTGCTTCTCAAACAAGTTCTGAATGACTAAAGGACCCAATAATACGTTAGTCGTTAGTCATTAACTCTTGGTGGCTTATTTCATTCAGACCTTCTTATTTACGCCGTTAGCTGTAACAGGTAGCTTTGAAGGAAAAAGGCTGTAAGGTAAGAGTATAGATAATTCATTTCAAATTCGAGCAAAGACAAATTACAAACAAATGTTCAGTCTGGATACATACATCTCTCCCATACGAACCAAGTTGTGGCAACATTCAAATTAACGAAATTGGGAGTATAAAACGTACAAATACTCGCCTACAGTAAAGTTAACCTCAAATATTAATTTTAAAGCGTATGCCAATAAAAATAGTCAAATTCTGTTATTCTTGCAGGGTTAAAAAACGATGTATAACTGTAGTTATACGTTAAAAGGGAGAAAACAGCATTTGGGGCTGAGTGTTAATCTAAATCCATTTCTTAGTTATGCGAGTAATGATATACTACCTAACAGATAATTGAACTCTAGTTCCTTTTATTCAAGGCCATTATCCTCACAACCTGAAATCAACTAGGTCGTCGTCTTGCTCTATATAATTTTCTTCCTCATTCTTATCGAGCAAATGGCCACCCTTGTTTTTTTTGGTCTCTAGGTAGAAAGAGTTATGTTCGTTGGGTTTTATGATGACGGGAATTCTTCCGGTAATCTTGACACCATGAAATTTTAGGTCTTCCACTTTTTTTGGATTGTTTGTCATAAGCCTAATAGATTTTACGCCTAATGACCAGAGCATGTGAGCTGCAATTGCATAGTCCCTTTCGTCTTCCTTGAACCCCAAGGCCCTATTTGCTTCAAAGGTATCATAGCCGTCATCCTGAAGTTGATAGGCCCTGATTTTATTTACAAATCCTATCCCCCTTCCCTCCTGTCGCAAGTAAAGCAATACACCGAAATCCATCTTCCCAAGTATGGTTAGTGACTTCTCGAGTTGTTCCCTACAGTCACACCTGAGAGATCCTATTGCATCTCCTGTAAGGCACTCTGAGTGAATTCTGACGGGGACATCCTCTTGTCCAAAGACGTTCCCTCGGATAAACGCAGCATGTTCCTTCTTGTCAAGGTCGTTCTGGAACGCTACAACCTGAAAATCTCCAAACCTTGAGGGAAGATCGGCAATAGCCACAATTTTAACGCAGGTTTCGGGATGGTCAGGGCATAAGTGATTCTTATTTTCCTCGATTATTCTCTTTATAGATTCCTTATCTATAGACATTTACTTCACCTAAATTATTGCATGGACAGGCACTCAAGGGATAAAAAGGCTCTATTGGCACATTTTCCTTTAGATTAAGCCGAATTCTTTAATAAATCATCTATATGTCGTAACTCTATTTACTCAGCAATTAATATTCATTAATCTCAAATTTATTGTCAATAAGGTTTAAAAGTAAACCAAATTTTCTAAGTTAAGAGTCAAGCATCGAGTTTGAGCCGCATCTCATTAGTTTGAGTAAATCCAAATTTCCTGTATAATCCAATCCCCTTTTTTGAGGAGTGCAGCGATATTCGGTCAAAATTGTTTTCCTGACTCCACTTTATCGCCTCTGTCACAATCAAGGAGGCAACCCCCTTCCTTCTGAATTCTGGAACAGTATACATGGACATGAGATATGGAAATTTTATTCGGTCACTTCCAGGTCTAGGTTGATCTTCCTTTACCAAAATGCAACCCGATCCCGCTATTTCCCCATTAGTAGTTCTAACAATAAATGGCACCATGGAGCCTTCAAGAATTTTAGATTGAATCCAGTTTTTATTAGCTTCCCTTGACCCTTCTATCTCTTTTGCTAACTCTGGATGTATGTCCCTCCACATCAATAGTCTATGGGTAACTAGTAAATCAAGGTCCCTGATTGTGCCTGTTGTCAAATTGAATTCTACCATTCATAACCATATCTTTGTCGGATCCTAAATTATTTCTAACCTAAACCATCTTCAAAAATATTGTAATAAGGAGAATGACATACCTTAATAATTGAAGTAAAGTTACTCACAATAGTAAGTAAATAGTTTGCCTATTATTATATATTATTACAACTAGTAATAGTCAAATCCTGGCAAAATTACATTATTTACATGACTCTAGTAAACCTTTTGAGCTCCGAAATAAATGAAATCCTTCCGCGCAATTTGAAAATTAGAGGTCGTCCCAAACTTTTTGATAATAATCCGCGGAAAGATTCAGGTCAACTGGAATGCCTGCTTTGCCGTAATATGCGAAAGAAACTGAGATGTGCTTCATTGCATCGTATTTATTTACGAACACAATAATCCTCATCTTACCCCCCTCTTTCTTGAAGAAAACGTGGAATCTTTTTAGCCCTTCCGAATTAAATATTTCATTCAGAACGGTAAACGTTTCCATCCCTACCGACTTAAAGGGAAGTTCATAAATTGACGTATTCCTATATATTGGTTTAAGATCAGTCTTAAGATCCTTTTTACCATAAAATATCAACCTAGGCTCTACTTCATGCGTGAAAACAGCAGCTGATTCAGCAATCGCACCCTGAGTGAAAAGCGATTTTGCAATTTTCCCCTTTATTTCTGTAAATGGTATTGAGTAAACAAGTACGCGAACCGGAAACTCCATACTTTTATGGTCGCATCTGTCCTTAAGACCGCCAGCTGGCTGTATGTTTATTTCTTTAATTAAGTGTTTTAGGAGTTCAGTCTTTACAAGCTGGTTCGAAATCTCTGAAATAGAATCGTGATAAAATCTGAAAATTACGGTAAGGTCACCATTTTCCACCGTTATATCGAAAGATGACGTAGAAGAAACCCCTTCCAGTCGACTGAAAAGCTCAAATATTGAGTCCTCGATGGGAACGGATGCTGCAATAAATCCTTCATTTTCGGTAGTTGGAGTGAGGAACCTCATAGAGTTGCTGGCAAAAGATAGCTTATCCTTTGGGATATAGACGTGGCATAGCTTCTCGCTTCCTCTATCGTCCAGGAAAGCCTGAAAGACCTGGCCAGTAGCCTTGGAAAGGTCAAATACCCGGTCATTTTTGGCAAATATTATCTTACACTCGGTATCTAGCCTTTTATCTAGATCCCTTAAGAGCATCTTGAGTCAATTCCTCACTCCAATTAAAACTTATTGATTTTTATCCATCAAATGAAAATGGTTAATTATTAAGAAAGGTTCAGAGGTCTAGATGGTTCAACCCATTGACAAAAGACTCGACATGGTTCTAACTGTTGCGACGCCCATTAACAGTTACATACTTTCTACAATTGTGAAAGATAACGCTGTACCCATAAATGTTTTCATGAACCACGGTGAAATTCAAGTAACCTTCTTCTTAGACAATATTTCTGCAAACGAAAGGGCCCTATTCGCTAGCTTTGATCCAATAATTGTCGGAAATGTGATGGAAATAACGGAGAGAATTGACAGTGCGGTCATAAGGTCAATAGCCGAAAATTCTCAGCTCGTCCCAACTCTTGCTGATGGGGAAGTCTATGTCAAGGGGAAGAATATTTTCTTAAGTTTTAGATTTCACTCATCTGATCTTTTAAACGTGGGAAAACTAATTAGGAAGATAGTTTCGCTCAACGATCAGCTGGAGGAAATCCAAATGAACAAATCCAAGGGAATTGTTGAAGTTCTTAATCAAATTAGCAGGAGAATTCCCCTTTCTGCTGTTACTTTTAGCTTCACAAAATCAGGCACCCAAGAGTTCATAGCAGAGTGGAAGGCAAAGTCAAAGGACCCGCTAGAAGGAATTATGTACAGTCTTCAAGACACGAGTGAAATCAAAAAATATGATTTTTCGAAAGGTCCGACTTCAACTCTGATCGAAAGCGTATACAAAGACCATATACCCCTCGCATCATATATAGAACTTCACGAAAATGATAGGCTTAGGGGCATTGTACACATCCCAAGCTGCTTGCTTAAGTCATTTCTTGTCAGAATGTATGAATCCTTAGAAAATCAGAATGATTTTAGACTGGACAGCATAGATGATTACAGGGAGAGCCAGACGAAACTGTCTGAATTTCATATAATTTGAATGACCTGATAGTGTCGTATGCCTATATCACTGCAGTATTAGCCTTAACTTAAATTTTTTAAGCTAAGAAGCTCAATTTTTACATATTCGCAGTGCTTGGATAGAGAAAGAATTAAATCTGCTAAAACCTTTCCTACTCCGTAATGCCAGTTGAATCAATAAATGTTCAAAGGGTAGCAGAAGAATTTGAACTCGATAGCGAGTTTACTTGGGCTGCGGACGCTAAGATAACTGGCAAATCTGGCGCGGTACATAAGTTCGATCTTGTAGTAACGTCAAAAAAGGACGAGAGCGTTAAAGTCGCTGTTTTAAAGGGCATCTCCGACGATCTTGTAAGTGACATCATGAAGTTCAACGCTATTGCAGGGGACTGTGGGATTTCTCTTAAAGCTCTTGTTATCGAAAAAGACCTCGATCAGACAGAAACGAATTTGGTGCATATGTACAATATAGTCACCATAGATCAGCGTAATGTAACAAGGTCAAAATCTGTCGTCTTTGGTGTGAAAGAGTTGGATGAATCCCTGGGCGGAGCAATGCGAAGAGGAAACGTATACATGATCGCAGGGAAAACAGGAGTAGGGAAGACCACCACTTGCACACAATTTCTAGTAGAAGGGGCAATAATAGGAGAGAGAGGCGCAATAATACTTACCGATACAAGAGGATCTGAATACATAGCTAATGCCAAAACTTTTACATTTGGATTTGAAGAATATTATAAAGAAGGAATGATAGAAGTAATCGAACTTTCGGATAGAATCAGAGAGCTGAAGGAAGGGGTTCTAGAAAGCTTAAAAAGCAGGGAAAGATATATTTCCAAACTAACGGGAGAAATAAAGAGAATAATAGCGGAATCGAGAATATCGAGACTCGCAATTGACCCAATAACGCCAATGATTGTGGAAAATGACGACTTTGTAAATCAGTTTATAATGAACCTTGCAATTCCAGATACATACCTTATCGTAACTAGCCCCGTTATGAAGAGCGACCTCAGCATGTACGGAATAGAAGAGTATTTTGTTTCTGGCGTGATCAAGCTAGAAGTGGATGACCCCACGTCAGGTCTAAGGAAGGCAACGATTGTCAAGATGAGGGGAGGGTCATACAATCCATATCCATTTTACTTCAAGATTACTACTAAAGGAATCATATCATCCCAAGCTGATACAGAACCCAGGTCAAGCGGCAGTTCATTCTTCAAGAAAGTTGAGGAATAAGAGGCTTCAATCAAAACTATTGTACCAATAAGCAAATTTTTCTCAATTTCAGGTTCTATCTTTTATATTTTAGGTATTTTCCCTTCTTGACGTACCTTCCTTCCCTAACAAAGAAGCTTCTGTTCTCCCGCCTTATCATGAGCATCAAGGCAATAGCAAGAATTGCCACTGCAATAGCACCTACAATCCCAATTAATGTGAAATTTGGAGGAACTAGAGTAGCTACTGCAGCGGCCGATTTTCCATTTACGGTCACCTTGCCCGTCATATGGGTACCTGTATAACCAAACGGAGCGTTTATGGTATAATTATACGTTCCATTTGGTTCCTTGAAGACTATGTTGTTACTCGTGGTATTGAGAGTCGCGGATACTGGAATTCCATTGAAGGTTTTCCCCTGAAGGGTAGCAGACCACCTCTTACCTGCAGTCAATCCTGATTGGGTTATATTGATATAATAAGTTACAAGTGTCCAGGAAATATATTCCACGAGAGAGCTGCCATTTACTGTCAGATTGCCGGCGTAAGTGCCCGTAGAAAACCCGGAGATTGGTTGAATAGAATATTCGAAGCTACCGTTATAGAGTCTGTATACAATAGTTCCGTTCGTCGATATTTTGGTATTATTATTCATGGATACAGACCAGATAATACCGTTCGTAAGACCCGTTTCTGAAAATGTTACCGGGTAGGTTACAAGGATAAATGTTATCCGTATTGGAAAAGCTGTCTTGTTAGGAATGAAGGACCCACTAAATGGAACAGGACGATACAGCTTGTTCCCTGAATAAACATTATATGAGTATGTCCCATTTATTTCCATAAATGATATAGTTCCATTAGACGAATGGAAATTTCCTCCGCCTGTAATGTTGACATACCACATATTTCCAGTTGGAAGCTTTTGTTGTTGAAAACTTATGTTTAAAAGCTCGTTGAAAATAATTTGCGGTCCCGTGACCGACGACCCACTTACTGTCATAGAACCAGATTCTGTTGAGTTTGAAGGGATATACCATCTATCGTTTGTGGAAACAGAGTAAGAATAAGTTTGATTAGGCTCCCAGAAAGAAATGGTATTGCTTGAAGAATTGTAACTCTGGGGGTCAGATATATTGAGGAACCACTTTAAATTTGGAGACGGAAGCGGTAACCCGACTTCGACAAATGATATCTGGTAAAGCCGCAAGAACGCGACTGCCATAGAGACGGGACTACCTGAAACGGTCAAATTCCCAGAAGCTGGGAAAGGACCATACGTCTGTATTCCGCTGGTGAGCTTGTAAATATACGTACCATTAGGGAGATCCAATGATATTATTTGAGAAAAAGAGCTCCCTGATTCATTTGTGATTGGAGTTGGTGGGATGCCTACAACACTGATAAACCATTGAGTATTTAGTGGAAGACCGGATTCCGTGAATTCAACTGCATAGGTGTATAGAGAGAATTGTATGGCAATAGCGTTAGGTCTTCCATTGACTTTAAAGGAGCCAGAAAAGGGAGTGGGAAAATACTCTTTGTTTCCTGTCGAAACGAAGAAGTTGTATGTCCCATTAGAAACGGATGATTCAATAGAACTGGAGTTTGATGAAAGCGATTGATGACCCGAAATATTCACGTACCATAAAATGCCCAACGGCAACCCTGTCTCATTGAATGTAATTTGATAAAGTACCGGTGTGAATGTAATAAGGAGTGTTACTGGACTTCCATCAATAATGAACGTACCAGAAGAAGGGCTCGGAGCGTATACTTTGTTGCCGGAAGCGATATAAAAGTAGTACGTTCCATTAGTTTCGTTGAATTGGTCTACTGAGAGAATTGCTGAATGACTCTGAGCGTTCGTAAGATTGACATACCATCTTGTTCCTGTAGGAAGCCCCGTCTCCTCAAACGACACCTGAAATGTCTTAATTGCAGCAATTATCTGAGCTGTACTTGATTGAATCGTGGGAGTGAAAGGAACGCCATTAGATGTGCCTCCATCGCTCACTATTACGTAAACGTAATATGTCGCATTGCCCGCTGGGGTGAGAATGTATGAGGAGGTTGTTGTTGAAGTCTTTGAACCATTGAGGTACCAGACGTATTGAAAATTTCCGGTACCGCCTGTTACCGTAGACTGGAAGGTTACACTTTGACCAACATAGACTTTCTCAGACATCGGAGAAATTGTTACAGCGATGGGAGAATCTACCGAAACAGTTGCTATGTTAGAATTAGCCTGTTGGGTGCCATTAGTGACGTTGACATATATCTGATAAGTCCCAGAAGTCTGAGGTGAGAACTTGTAAGATGCTTGATTTGCCCCTGAAACTACGCTGTTAGCAACATACCAAACATAAGTAAAGCTAGAGTATGGGTTCACAACGCTTATGGTGACATATTGACCTACATCAAGCACAGAGGTGGCAGGAGATATCGTTACAGTTAACGCACCCGTTGTAAGGCGTCCCTGAGCCGGATTCTGAGTTTCCCTCAATTCTGTTGAGACGTATGTAGATGAAAACTGTTTTAGTGGATCGGATTGAAAGGAATGATTAGAGATGTAGGAGCTGGAGAATCCTGAGATGATAATTAACATGACAACTATGAACGTAAAGGCGATGTCACTCGTTACAGGACCGTGTTTTATTGTCATGATAGCATTAGCCAATTAATTATATCTAAGTATTTAATAATTATTTCATATTTCTTGTTTGGATATGCATTCTCTTCTGGTTTTTGCCAACTTGACCCTCCATTATGGGAGGTCGTAGATCTCGAATTTTCATTTGAACTATCATAGTAACGATAAGATGTCAGTAAAATATCATTCATCACTTCTTTACCTTCCCTCGGTCTAACTTGAGGAATCTTCCTTCCCTCTTAAAGAGACTCTTTCTGCTAGCCATAATATAAAGGGCTATAACGGCAATGATTATTGCTGCACCCCCTATTACCAGCCAAATTAGGAGATAATTTGGGAGAGCGGTTATTGTTAGTTTCGTTGTTACAGCACCTCCTACAACAGAAATGGTAGATTTTATTGGAGACCCCCTGTATCCCTGGGGAAGCGATACTGAGTAAGAATAGGAGCCATTTGTAGCATTAAAGGTTATTGAACTCGATGTGCTATTGAGCGTCATAACTTTTTCCTCCCCATTCTGCACTGTTGTCAGGGTCACTGACCAGGTCTCCCCAGGTGCAAGACCGGTTTCGACAATGGTCACGGGATAAGTAACTGCTGTCCACACAATAATGCTCCGGAAGGGGCCCCCGTTGACGACTATGGTGATCAAATAATTGTCGGTTTTATACCCAGGAATTGACCCTATAGAGAAGTTGTAAGTACCATTTACCTCATTGAAATATATCGCACCGGTAGATGAATGATTTACGCTGGATCCTGGACCTACTAGGCTCACGTTCCACTTAATTCCAGTTGGAAGACCAGATTCAACAAATGAAATGTTGTTCAGATAAGGAAGAAAAGTTATGTAGACAAATTTAGATTGCCCGCTTACCGTGAAAGACCCGCCTATAGAATAGAAGATTTTGTCAGTTGTTGCGATGCTGAAGTAATATGTTCCATTTGGGTCAATGAAGTTAATAGAGCCTTTCGTAGCATTAAAAGACTGTCCATTCGACAGGTTGACGAACCATTTTATTCCACTTGGTAGATTTGATTCGTCAAATGTAACATTGAAAGTAACAAGCTCAAAATAAACAGACCTTGATATGGAACTACCAGATATATCGAAAAATGATGATGACGTTTGTGGTTTATAGTGTTTATTTGATGTATCAATCACGTACTGATATGTTCCATTTGTTTCTGAGAATGAAATTACGTTAAGCGTAGACGAGAGTGATTGCCCATTAGAAAGGTTAACAAACCATTTCATTCCATTAGTCAAACCATATTCAGAAAAAGTTACAGAGTACACGACCGGCAAAAATACCAATGATTGTCTAACTCCACTTCCACTAACTGAGAATGAGAATACGGAAGAGGAATGGGAAGATAGTCTGTAAGTCTTATTACCAGTTGACACTGTGAATGAATAGGTTCCATTTGACTCTAAGAAGGAAATTTTATTTGAAGAAGATGAGAAAGATTGTCCGTTAGTGATATTAACAAACCACTTCATTCCAGAGGGAAGCCCAGCTTCCGAAAAGGAAACCGGATAGATAATGGTGGAAAGAACTTTCACGCTAATAATATTAGAATGCACATACGCAGGATCAGTTTTCAGGTCTGTTACATTTACATAAAAAAGGTAAATGCCTGGAACTGTAAAGTTCGACGTGATGAAATCATAAGTAGAATTGATTGCACCAGGGACAATTTGGAAAGAACTGCTACCAGACAGTTGCTCAAACCACTGATATGAGAAGAGTCCTGATCCACCGGAGATCGTAACGTTTAGCACAGTGGAATTTCCTCTGTCAATGACTGAGGACAGTGGATTTACTAGGGAAAGAGAGCTGGATATTTGGTTGTTCACAATGAAAGTCGCAGTTACGGTTGAAGTGACACCGTCTGCATCTGTAGCGCTGAACTTTACAGAATAATTACCAGTTTGAGTGAAATATACTGATGTTCCAGAAGCCACATAATCGTTAACCGCCAGTGTTCCAGAGGGATATAGAGAGACGGTCCACGAATATACATATGGTGGCGTTCCTCCTACGACTACCACAGATATGGATTGCCCAACATCTGACTCCATTATGCTACTTCCCCCAAAAGATGCATTTGGAAGCGGGTTTACTATTACTGTTATAGGGGAAGCAGAAGTGCGCGATGTACCTTCAGACACATTGAGATACACTATGTAAAGACCGGGAGAAGTTACATTGAAAGTGTAGCTACTAGAAGTACTTACTGCCCCCGAAACACCACTTAACCCCCACGAATAACTGTAAGTTCCTGTCCCTCCAGCAACATTTGCCTGAAACTCCTGTGCATGCCTGACGTCTATAGCAGTAATTCCAGCATTTGGATAAGTCGATATTGAGGCAGTAAGACTCACGACTGCTGAAACATCTATATTAAAACTTGAAGAGGTAGCAGATGAATAGGAATCGCTTGCCTTGACAGTAACAGTATAGTTTCCCGCACTGCTAAATGTAACTTGATTGCCAGAGGGTGTATAGTCACCGGCTGCAGATCCACCATTGGCCAGTGTGACCGTCCACGTGTAAGTGAATGGAGGTGTCCCGTATCCCGATGTGACCGTAGCCGTAACGGGGCTGCCTATGCTGGTGGCTGTGGGGCTCACAGAGATCGATGACTGGGAAAGGTCGTTGTTAACCTTGACTTCAATGTACCCACCTTGGATATCGCCAACTATAGTGTCCTTGACATAGAGGTATACGTAATATGTTCCTGAAGAAGATGGGGTAAAAGTATATGATTGGGGGGATAAACCCGTAACATAACCTGAGGCAGGAGGCGACGAAGATGCCGTAGACTGCACGACCCACTCATACTCATATGATCCACTGCCACTAGAGAAGCCACCAGTTATCGTTTCACTCTGGCCTACGTCTATGGTCGGAGGAGAAGTTGGAGAACTAATTTTCACAATAACTAAATTGCTTGAATAAATTCTAATTGTAGTATTGTTATAGGCAATCTTTCCGTCACCATCTGTTAACTTCAGAGATACTGAATAGTTACCAGACTGACTAAGAGCAAGTTGATCACCGTAGTGAGTGGTAGAAGAGGTTGAACCTACGGGAGTGACAGTCCACGTGTAATTGAACGGAGCTGTTCCGTTCCCTGAAATGACTGAGGCTGTTATCAGGCCATCTATAACTGTAGAAGTTGGGGAAATCTCAAGTGAAGCTGTCGTTGGGATCCTGTTTACTTGTATCACGATTTTAGTGGAATTGCTTGCTGGGGAATATGCGCTATCAGATATTACCAGATAATACGTGTAGTTTCCTGGAACAGTTGGAGTTTGAGGGAGAGAGATTGGCGTATTAGTCGTAATAGGCCCAGATTGTCCACTTATTTGGTCAGAGCTCACAGTGCCATTCCTGTACCATTGAAATGAGTACGGTGACGTTCCCCCAGATATCGTAGGCGTCGAGGTGAGAGTCGTAGAAGTTCCAACGTCTAAAGAAGTCGCAGTTGCCTGTATAGTGGCAGTGACTACAAGAAGAGGGTTATTCACATCTATAGTTAATGATTCAGAGGATGTGGCGTCATACTTGTCTGTTACTGTTATTGTTACGGAATAGGTTCCAGTTCCGGTAAATGTAATGACGTTATCCACATAACTTGAATTGGTGCTTCCTAAGGTATAATCTGTTGCGGTAGTACTGTTGCTAGAATAAACGATTGCCCAGGAAAAGCTAAAGGGGGGGGTTCCAGTCCCAGCCTGAACATATACTGACCATGATGTGCTCTCATCTAGTGTTATTGTTGTACCGCCGCCTCCACTAAATGTTTTTTTTTGCCATGTCAATTGAGGCTGAAACTTCTGACTGGCTGAAGAGAGAATTGACGAATTGCCTGTTACGTTCATGCTTTCTGGGTGGAGCACAATTATCGGCGAAGGATTGACCCTAATCAGGACTGATGAGGAGGCTACGACACCGACCGCATCAACTATGCTTAGTGTTATTGTGAAGTTGCCCTGAGCAGTGAATGTGAAAGTATTGACTTGTTGCTTTATACCTTCTGAAGCAGGATAGGACCATATGTATGTATACGGAGCAGTTCCGTAAGCTGTGGTATTTGAGAAGGTAACAGAATTACCCACATCAATCGGATTTAAGGATGGAGTAAGGGTTACCGTGGGAAGCGCGTTGACTGTGACGGTTATTGAGTTTGTCGAAGATACAGTATCAGAAAGAGAATCTGTGACTGTTGAACCTACATTGTACTGCCCGGGAATCAAGAACGATATGACGTTTCCACTGATTGAGTAGGAACCGAATTTAATTCCTCCTCCAACTGGTGATACAGAATAACTGATTGTGTAGGGACCTATCCCGCCAGATTCGGAATTTGAAAATGTCACTGTCTGGCCCTTGTCAATTGTTGTTGGTGTTACGGCCGATATAGTCACGGAAAGGGGTGCATTTACCGTAATAGTTGCGGTAATAGAGGCAGTAAGACTGTCAGCATCCTGTACGGTTGCTGTAACAGAATAACTACCCTGAGTGTTAAATGTTATTTGGTTGCCTGAGAAAGTGAAATCTCCTGTAGCTGATCCACCACCAGAGAGAGCCACTGCCCAAGAATAGACAAATGGAGCTGTTCCATACCCTTGTTGTATAGAAAGCGAAACAGGAATGCCTATGTCAGTCGTTGTCGGCGAAAGTGACAAGGCTGATGTAACTGGGGCGTTTACAACATTAACCGTCACAGGCGAAGACGTACCGAATATGCCCGTATTGCTTACCTCTGTTGCAACTACAACAAAGTGCCACTGTCCAAGCGTAGTCAATGTTCCCGTACTAACATACTCCGGTAATGTGCTAAATTGGTTTGTACTAGCTACGACGGAGTACGAAGTAGAAGTAGGACCCTCTGCCTCCAATTGTGCAGTATATGGTCCGGTACCACTGATACTTGTTATTGCTATGTTCGTAGCTGTTCCAGTATCCATTGTCGAAGCGCCGGATATCACTACAGTAAGGGAAGAATAAACTATGACAGGCTGGTTGTTAACCGTGATTGATGCAGTCGAGACGCCGCTTGCACCTACCGTATCATTCAAGTAAAGTTTTATTGTGAAAGTTCCAGTATTTGAAAACGTAAACTGATTACCGTTTTGGGTTACACCTGCTCCTGTTGGGTAGCCCCATCCATATGTAAATGGAGAGGTCCCACCAGAACTAGAGTTGCTGAACGTTATTGATGCACCCACATCTATAGTAGCAGACGTGGGTGATAATGTAATAGATGGGACAGGGTCCACTGTTATAACCTTGGAAATGCTAGCGGATTGTCCGGAGGAATCTCTGACTGTCACGGATACGGAGTACACCCCTGCTTGAGTGAATGTGACTTTATTACGGGATGTTGTATAATCGCCTGAGGCAGATCCAGAGGGGTAAAGCGTAACCGTCCATGTATACGAGTATGGAGCTACACCGGCTCCCGTTGATACTGTCACAGAGCTAGCAATTCCTACATCTGTACTTGTTGGGGAAATGGTAAGTGATGATGACGTAAGTGAACCTACAACCGTCACTATAGCGGATGCGGGGGCACTAACGAAACCTGTTGAGTCAGATACCGTGACGTAGTATGTGGTCGAAACAGTAAGAGCAGGCGTACTGAACGGATTTCCGCTGTAAAGCAGAGTTGTAAGCCCCTGATTAGAATACCATTTGAATGAGTACCCTATTTTGGACCCACCGCTAGCAGTTGCAGTAAGGGTTGCAGTTAACCCACTGCTTATGGTGACAGGCAGAACAGTTACTGTCGGATCAGGATAAACGGTGACCGTAACGGTATTCGTGCTAACGAGTGACACTGATGTTGCAGTAGGCATCACTCCATTGTCTGTAAATGTGAAATAATAGGAACTGTTAGAATTAGGTTTGAATGAGTAGGAAGCAGCCGCTCCGGTACTGGACGTTACAAGAGTCCCGCCTGAAGTTAAAAGTGACCACAAGAATGTTCCAGTTCCTCCGCTGACAGTCGCTGTTAACGCTACCGTCTGGCCAGTGTCGATTGTTGATGAGGATGGTTGACTGGAAATGGCTGGAGTCGAGTATACTTTAATTGAAAGGCCACTGGAGATTGAAGCTTGATTATCACTTGACGATATTTGCAGATAGAAGACATATGTTCCTGTACCTGTAGGGTCAAATGAATAGGTAATTGCAGTTCCTGAAACTGCGGTACCTGACAGACCTACCTTATAGCTGATGGAAGTTCCGTTAAGGAACCACTGGTAGGAGTATGGGCTCTTCCCACCTGCAATTGTTGGCGTGTAACTCAAAGAAACGCTCTGTCCGAGATCGATGGCCCCAGTTCCTGAAACTGGGTTATTTGCTGTGAAAGTAACGCTTAGACTCCCAGAGCTGACCTGTATGGTCGCAGTTACGGAAAGAGTGTAATGAGATGTAGTCCCTAAATCGGTAACGTTCAGCCAGAGCTTTTGAGTCCCCTGGGCCTGTGCTGTATATACGTAGGTAGACGCAGTACCAACGGGCTGTGAGTTTCCTCCTATAGTCCAGGAATAGGAATAGTCACCGCTCCCTCCTTGAGTAGCGGACGAAAATGTCTGGGAAGCGCCAACTGTCAGGCTCGCAGACGATGGATTGATCAACGGGACTAATGCATTATTCACCGTGATCAAGACCGTATTAGTGGTTTTAATTGCAGGTGGGGTCGCACCAGGAGTAACTCCAACGTCCTTAAATTTGAAATAGTAGGAAGCTGAGACTGAAGGAGAGAATGTATACGTTACAGTTGAAGAAGTTCCATAGGTCACATTTACATCGGAAGATGTGAAGAGTGTCCAGGAGTACAAACCTGTTCCGCCGCTAACAGCCGCTGTTAGCGTTGTCGACTCGCCACGATCGATTGTCCCTGCCGTAGGCTCACTTGTAATGGAAAGTGCCGGTTTAATTGAAACGGAAACGGTATTTGACGTTATCGTGGGCTCAGGACTTGCACTGGTGCCCGTATCAGTAAATGTTACGTAGATTCCTTGTAAGGCTGACGAGAATATTGCAGACGCAGTTGCTGTAGTTCCAGAGTCTCCAGATATAAGCCCAGACGAATCGTACCATTGCCAGGTAAATGAACCTGTACCTCCGGCTACAGTTGATGTGATAACAATGGACTGACCAGAATCTATGGTCGCGGATTGGGGCTGCTCAGATATTGAAGGGGAAGCGACAACCGTGATAACGGAAGTTGCTGTTACTATCTCGGCTGGGTGTGTGTTGCCGATGGTGATATTGAGCCAGACAGTATAGACATTTGACGTTGATTCGCTAAATGTGTAGGTTGAGGAAGTGCCAACCACTGTTGAGCTTCCTCCTATTGTCCAAGAGTATGAAAAATCCCCGGTGCGTATTGATAAAACAGCACTCAAAACCAGCGACTGAGATGTGTCGATTGTTGCTGAAGGTGGTGTGATTTGTACAGTAGGTGCTTTAACAACTGTTATCGTAATAGAAATTGGTGAAAGGACATAGTTCGGTGTAGTTCCTATATCAGTCACATTTAGCCAGACGGTATAAATTCCTTCCTTCTTCTCCGAAAAGGTAAACTGCGAACTTGTACCCATATTATTAGCCCTTCCCCCTATTGTCCAAGAATATCCAAATGAGCCTGATCCTCCGCCTGTTGTTGCAGTCAGCTGATCTGACTGACTGGAATAAACCGTGATGGCCTGGGGAGAAATGGAGACTGTGGGCTGTAAATTCACAGTTACCTGAGCCACATTAGACGAGACAGTAATGCCTATCGAGTCTTTGAAAACTGCGTAATAACTGCCAGCTTGAGTAGGGTCAAATGTTGCCGTTGGTCCAATTCCATTTGCCCCGGTTATTAAGGAGGCACCTCCAGAACTAACATAAAACCATTGCCAGGAATAGGTACCACTGCCACCCTCAACAGTTGATATCAGTGGACCGAACTGCTGGGCCGGATCAATGGAGTAAGACTGCGGCTGACCATTTATAGTTGGCGCGGGGTTTACATCTATAACGATTGTCGAGGTAGCAGTTGATCCTGTCACATCTGTAACTATCAGCTTAACAGAGTAACTACCTTGAGAATTGAAGGTAAAAGTATTTCCGGGATTGGTTGACTCAGTAAAACCAGAATTAGGTGTAACGGAATATGAATAGCTGAAGGGCATGGTTCCTCCCTGGGTCGTGTTCGTGAAAGTTAATGAGCCTCCAACATCAGTTTGGCCGCTGGATGAATAGAGAATAACGGAAAGTGGTTGATTTACTGTGATAGCCACACTGTTGGAGTAAGTGACCTCGGATGAACTGTCTGTGATCTCTAGTTCAAATAACCACGTGCCAGTTATTGATAGAACTCCGGTAGATACAGATGCAGTCAAAAGGTCATTAGGATTTATTGGGAAGGAGCTGCCAAGATTAATATAAGATTGAAATCCTGGCTGTTCTACTATCCACTGACCCATGTATGAAGGAAATCCACCAGATAGTGAAGTTACGACGAGAGTAGAGGACTGGCCCTTATCAATGCTCGTGAGACCAGAGGCTGAGATAGATACGCTGAGTTGCGACATTATAGTGACAGTAGCCGTCTGTGAAGCTGAGACTCCGGCTGCATCAGTAATTGTAACCGTGACGCTATAAGTGCCAGGAGAACTGAACGTTATCTGGTCCGCTGAAGTGCTATAGCTCGATGTAGAAGTAGTAGCACCACCTGGGCTGGTGACAACCCAGGAATAAGTGAATGGACCTGTCCCGTAACCAGGGGCTACTGTCGCAGTTATCGGGTTGTCAACGAGAGTAGTGGTTGGTGACAGAGATATAGCTGATGATGTCAGGGGGAGCGAGGTATGCAAGACTATTACTTCAGCTGTTGCAACCAAGGCAAGGCCGTCGTCGTGGTCTTCATCATCTACCGGAGGAGGATTATTGACGTAGTTGTTTATAAACAAATAAGCGTAATAGACTCCATAACTAGAAGGAATGAAAGTGAATTGTGCATTTGGCTGCGAGGTGGTATTTTCTTTGTTAAAAGGTTGGAATCCCTGTTGCCAGTGAGGAAAATTTGATGACACATACCACACATAGGTGTACGGGGATATCCCCCCGATCCAGTTGGCTGAAAATCCTATAGATTGCCCTATGTTGGCGTCCACTGTTGTTTGTGAAATGGTGGCCTGACTAACCGTCGGCTGCCTATCTCCGTGTGCATCTATCTGAGAAACAGCCATTACATATGCCGACGAAGAAGAGCTGCCTACAAACAGATAAACATAGTATCTGCCATTATCTGGGGGAGTGTAGCTGTAGGTGGCAGAATCCCCGCTTGTTGTGTTATAGGAACTGAACTGGATTATGTAAGGGGCACTGATAGGCTGTCCAGCAGTTACCATCCACACATATGAATAAGCGGGCGTTCCTCCGGTCCAGCTAGCGGTGAATACAATAGGGACAGAATTCGATTCTCCATGCTGCCCACTGTTCGTGATATAGTTAACAGATGTGGGGGACATTGTAACGGACGACACACCAGGCGTTCCAGGAAGTAAGATTATCTTTGCAAAAGATACTAAAGAGTTTTGTTGGTTATCTTGGTCAGGGCCAGGCCCCCCTCCGGGACCCTGTGCGTTGTTAGTGATAACAAAAAGATAAAGATAGAATATCCCATATGAACCGTAAACGGGATTAAAAGTAAAACTTGTAGAGGGTTGAGACGTAAAATTATAAGTATTTATCTTGTTAATTGCACCTTGATAATATGACTGCCAATTACCTGGAACTGGCCCTGGGCCAGGTCCGGGACCTGGTGCATTAATTGCTTGACTAGGAACGACCATCCAAGCGTAGCCGTACGTTGGGGATGTTCCAGTCCAGTTTCCTGCAAAATTTATTTCGAGTCCTGTGCTCATTACGGTGGTAGTAGGCGTTAGGGTCATGTTTTGCAAATAGTTCTGTGTAGCCTGATTTGGTTGCCCGTTCTGGAAAGGTTGTCCTTGGACAGAAATCACTGCGCTGGCATTAATTCCTACTCCAGTTCCACTACCACTCACAAAAAGGAAGATAATAAAATTACCTGGATGAGGCGGGGTAAATGCAAATGTGTTCGTGGTTAACTGAGATGCATTAGTATAGTAACTTTCAATCCAGTTAAGGGGCTGTGATTGTGCTACTCTCCATACAAAATTATATGGTGATTGTCCTCCTGTCCACGAGCCTTTCAAATTAAGTGTCTGCCCAATATACATATTTGATGATGAAGGAGATAGCGTTACTGAATTGACAGAATAGGTCTGTGTCAAATCAAATGAGCCCCCTGTGTTACCTGGATCGGACTTCGAAGATTGGTTTTGAGAATATGCGCTAACTTGAGCAGTTGAGCCACTTTTAACTTGCAGATTTGAAGGAGTGGAAAAATTCCCAGTGGGAAGAGACAAACTACCTGAGGATTGTGCTTCTTGACTTGTAATGTTACTGGCGAGCCCTGATGGGGCTGATGCTGCAGGCCAGGTTTTAGTTACCTTTCCATCGTGGACATCTTCATAATAGCTATAATTCTTGTTTCCTATAGTTGTAGTAACGAGATACACGTGATTTTTGTTAGATTGAGAAGAAATACCACTGTTTTGAGCACCAAATGCACCATAAAACGGCGTAGAGAACATAAGTACTACTACAGCCACCGCTATCACTACTGTCAACTTCTTAGCTAAGGTTCTACTTATCAATGGTTTACCCAATGAAAGTAGATATAAAAACATTTATATCATATAAATGAAAAAGAAGCTTTAACAATTTGATGTAGAGCAGTTTTGACAAGACTTAAGGAGTTGTTTTTTATAGAGTCAATAAGTCCCTCTTTAACCAGTGGATATAATGGAGACGATAGGATTATTATTTAACTAAGTAAAAACTAGTCTTTGAGCACAATTTTCTCGCTGGTAAAGGCGTTATAATAAATAGTACAAAACAAATGAAATTCCTTCACAGGTGCAGCTTGAAGATGAGTTAATACCAGTGATTTCTAATTTTGGACTTTTGACATTTCAAAATAGACCAAGCTTAAATATATCACAAGCTATCTATGAATGTGAAAGGTAAACGAATAACTATTGTCGCACTCGCGACAATCATAGTTGTGCTATTACTCCTAACATCATCCTTTGGCGTCCTAGGCATCGCTGACAACAAATTGATAGCGAGTAAAGCAACAAGATCAGTAGCGAATATTTCTAATAAGCACCTGGCAGGAATGAATAACGTGCTGAATTCGCATTATTTCCCTTCGGGAGTGACCTTAAGGTCTCTCCAAAATATCACGTCTTTTTTAACAATTAGGAATGAAAAGAAGTATACTTCTAATGCAGTCGAATCGCCTACTTATGCAGTAACATTTACTGTTTCCAACAAAGCCAGTGGCGCGAACTGGACACTTGACATATTTACCAATCTGTCGCTTGCTATTCCAGATATTCCTTTATACAATTCGATATATCACCAAAGTTATGGCATAGTGTTCTCAAGTTCTTCCACTTCATCAGCTATAACTGCTTCGATTCCGTCTGGAACTTATTATTATTATGCTGGACCCTCTTCAACACTAGTTGGCCCCTATGCTATCACCGTATATGAAGCGAAATCAGTTTCTATCACCTTCCCTACATTACATACCGCTTCATTTTCAGAAACTGGGTTAGCTTCCGGGTCATCATGGAGCGTTTATGGAACGTCTAATTCACCTGATGGGAAGGTAACTATCATATCTGAAACTTCAACATCTACAACAATTTCCACACCAGCACCAAATGGCTATTATGAGTTCGGTTATGGAACAGGTTCTCTTGTCATAGAATCGTATCCATTTATGGTGTCAGATAACAATGTCTCAAGACAGGTCTCGATCCCTTCTGTATACGAAATCACATTTCAAGAGTCTGGACTGAGTGCAGGCCTAATGTGGCAAATAGTTGGAGTGGGTGTAACACAAAACCATTACTCATTCAAGAACTTCTTTGTCGCAACCTCCAGAACAGGCACGATGAGTGTAGAAGTTCCAAACGGTGCATACTACTATGAGCCAATTGCAGACAATACATCCTTTGTGACATCTTCATACCTCTATGTGAATGGAAACGCCGAAACCATTCCCCTTGCCTTCTCAACATTCTATAGAGTCGTTATAAAGGGAACAGGATACTACCCGGGTGTGGAGTGGGAAGTATCAGCCTATTCAACTAATGGCGCAGTTTCGTCCGTAAATTATACAAGATCGTCAACCTTAGAACTGGAACTCCCTACAGGTTCCTACACTTTCTTAGCAGGTGAGAGTGGGTCAAACCTGCTGAATGGGAAGTTCAATGTTTCGGGTTCTAACACATCATTGACACTGGATTTCCCCCAGACTTATAGAGTCAATTTCTCCGAGACTGGTCTTGGAGGTGGACTGGAATGGGGAGTGACCATTTATGCTGAAGGAAATGTTGTATCATTTGTAAATTCAACTCTTTCTTCTTCACTTTCTACATACCTCCCAAATGGCAAATACAATTATACAGTAGCAGAGGAAGCCATAAACTCTATCTTGAGTCAGACTGATCAGTCAGTATATTCGTCTTCATCTTTCACTGTCTCTTCATCACAACTTAACTTAACAACGACATTCCCTGGATTAACACCTGTCACATTTTCAGAATCAAACTTGTATCCAGGAATCACCTGGGGAGTTGGAATCTACTCATCGTCTTCCCAAACTGGTTACTCGGAAGTATTCTTTAATATTTCCTCAGTTTTCTCAAATGTTACGGTGTTCCTTATAAACGGAACTTTTTATTACAGTTTAGAGGAAGCAAACTCATTCTTATACTCCACATCTTCCACCTTAAATGTTGCGGGGGTTCCGAAAACCATCGATTACCACTTCCCTTCTTTGTATGAAGTCACGTTGTCAATCGTTGGACTCAGATCATCCAATATCTGGTCTCTGACAATTAATGAGGCCAATTACTCTCTAACTTACACGAATTCGTCTTCCTTTTCAACAATGAATGCATTCCTTCCAAACGCGACTTATAATTATACAGTTGCAACCACTTCCCATCTTAGTACCAGTGCATCATTTTCAGTGAAAGGGAAGCCCTTGTCCGTTACAATTTCTATAACCCCTAGTTTCATAGTTAAATTTACTGAATCAGGCTTACCGGTTGGGACATTATGGTATGTCGATCTGAATGGAACCTATGCTTTCTCCTCGAATTCAACTATTCAATTCAACGAACCAAATGGAACTTACTCATATTCTGTAGTAAGTTCTAATTATAACGCAGTCCCTAACAACGGCACTATATCCGTTTCAGGCAAGGACCAGAACATAACGATTAAATTCAAACCAGTTCAGGTAACCTACTCAATCCTTTTTTTGGAAAGCGGTCTTCCCAGTGGTACATTATGGTCAGTCACAATGTCAAATTCCACAGTATACTCCAAGTACAATTCCTTAATAATACAAGAGCCGAATGGAACGTACACGTACCAGATTAATGCTAGCGGTTATGTACCTTCTCCATCTGCAGGTATCATTTCAATTAAAGGTGCAAATGAAACAATAACAGTAACCTTTACGGTGGCTATACCGGCCAAAAGCTATGGAATAACGTTCTCTGAAACGGGTCTTCCTCAAGGCACCGCTTGGTCCATTTCATTAACCAACTCAACATACTCTGGTAAACTCGTGGGAATAATAAGTACCGTCAAACAAAGTGTTGATGTCTACGGTATAACTTACGACAGCTCTAACAGATATATTTATGCTTCAGGGATTTTGTATAATTCAACCTCTTCCACCAAATACCCTGGCGTAATCCTTGTAATTAGCCCACTTACCAACACGATAATAACCACAATATCAGTTGGGTCCCTTCCTGAGACAAGCGTCTATGATCCCTATGATGGTTACTTATATGTGGCTAACTCGCTTTCAAACAATGTTTCGGTAATTAACACTGCAACCCAGAGTGTTATAGATACCATTGCGGTTGGAACAGAGCCCGTGGGAATTGCATATTCATCTACAAACAACTACATATACGTGGCAAATGGAGCTTCTGGCACTGTATCTGTAATTAATAGCACCACTAACACAGTTATATCTACTATTTCCCTGAATTCTTCTGGTGAGACTCTTGCAGGTGTTGTTTTTGATCCATCAAACGGGAATGTCTATGTGGGCGGATTCAACAGCGTTTCGAAACTTGATACCGTTTTCGTTATCAACAGCGCAACAAACGTTGTAGTGTCGCAGATAACGGGTGCAGCTTATTTTGGAATTTTCGACCCATCTAACGGCTATCTCTACTTTACTGACAATGCACTCAATTCTGTACTTGTTGTTGACGGTTCTACAAATAAGGTAGTCACGACAATCGGACTACCGTCACGCTCTTCACCTGTGGGCATTGCGTACGATTCGTATGACAAAAACGTATACGTGGCAGAACAAAATCTCAGTTCCCTGGCAGTGATAAGTGCTGTCACAAACACTGTAATTGCAAACTTGGATGTATCTGGCTCTCCCCTTTTCCCTGTATACAGCCCAGTTAACCACGACATTTATCTCTCAAATCACCTGCTTGGAGGTATTCAGGTAATCACTTCCTATGGTGGCGTGAATACGATTAAGTCATCGACTTCCAATGCGATCCAGTTCTCAGAACCGAATGGATCCTATTCCTTCAGCATAGGAAGCATAAGCGGGTACACGATCAACCCCCAATCTGGCTCCTTTATTGTAAACGGTTCATCTTTAAGTGAAAACATTCTATTTTCCCAGGTCACGGGCTATGAAGTTACTTTTTCTCAGACAGGTCTACGAGCTGGTTCTTCATGGTCCGTTACCCTAGCAGGTAGAACAATAGCCTCCACTTCCCCGTCAATCATCTTCACGGAAACTAATGGGTCTTATTCATTTGAGGTCTCAAACGTGTCAGGATACTTGGTTTCACCTACTTTTGGAACTGTAATCGTCAGTGGTTCATCAGTGACAAAGACTATCACTTTCTCGGAACTGTACTCTGTCAACTTTATTGAGTCAGGTCTCTCGCCAGGAACAAACTGGTCTGTGGACCTCAACGGAGCCGTTAAATCTTCCGATGGAACCAACATAATTTTTGCAGAGCTAAATGGAACTTATTCGTTCTCCATTAGTTCACCTACCAATCTCACCATTTCGCCTGCGTCTGGAACTGTAACAGTTGATGGTGCTGGGATAAACCAAACAGTACATTTTGTATCTCAAGTAAAGATACTGTATCTTTCTGGAACCATCTCCCCAATTAACGCTACACTATACATTAATCAGCAGGCAGTATCGACAGTCGACGGTGTATTCAACGTAACAGTTCATCCAGGTACGTATGAAATAGAGGTTACATCCGCAGGATACCAACCTTATTACAAGAACATCACTGTGTTGCCAAACCAGACAGAGGTTTCACCTCTTTCTATCAACCTCGAGAAAATAACTCCTCCTACGCCATTCCCGCTGATATATGTAATGATAATTGTGGTTGTTATTGTTGCAGTTATAGGGGCAACTTCGTTTGTAATTCTACGAGGAAGGCAGAAACAGGATAGCAAAAGAAAAAGTTAATGAAGCCAAAGGAACATAATTTTTTTGATTGTATTTTTATTTTCATGCCTAAGACTTCCTAATCCTGATAGGCGACTTCTTTACAGCATAAAATTCCTATTTATACTGATTAACGGCCCTAAACCTCCTGGGTAGATCAATACCGTTCAAATCCCTTTTATTCAACTAATCCATCTTCCAATATGGAGTTCAAGATTCAGCGATTCGTAAAAGTTGTAATGAAGGATGGGGTAAAAATAACTGGAGATATTTATTATCCTGCCTCAAGTCCTCCTTACCCGACAATTGTCTTCAGGACTCCATACGGACGTGATGACCCTCAATTTAGGAAAAATGCTCGATTTTTTGCTTCTAATGGCTTTGCCTTTCTGAACTCCGATGTCAGGGGAAGGGGTGACTCCGATGGCGAATTCATCCCCTATTTCAATGAAGGCAGAGACGGAAAAGAGATTATCGATTGGGTAGCTAGCCAGTCGTGGTCGAATGGCAAGGTTGGAACTTTCGGCGGTTCATATTCTGCAAGAATACAATGGTTGACTGCACTTGAACATCCAATGAGCCTCAAGGCAATGATATCCAGGGTTTCGCCATCAGACCCGTTTGTGG
Source organism: Thermoplasmata archaeon (assembly GCA_021816725.1). Classification (GTDB taxonomy): domain Archaea; phylum Thermoplasmatota; class Thermoplasmata; order Thermoplasmatales. The sequence goes on along the minus strand of JAKAXD010000001.1, from coordinate 290,178 downwards.
AGAGTCCAACTGGAGTGAGCGACCCGATGCATGTCTCGTGGAGATATCTTGTAAGCGGAAGAACGGTAAAAAGTGTGGACGACATTGACTGGATGAGTGTTTACAGAACACTTCCTTTGAAAGACACGCCCAAAGCACTGGGACTGGTTTTTGATGATTGGGAAGAGGGAATGATACACCAAACATTCGACTCATACTGGGATGCGATGAGCTACCAGAAGAAATTCGGTGGCATAGGCGTCCCTGTAATGCATATTTCGGGATGGTATGATGACGAACAAATTGGAACATTCATCAATTATGCCGGTATGCGGAATAGTTCTGCTACTTCGAAATCACGGGAAAATCAATCAATTATAATTGGACCATGGGGCCATAACGTGAATTCCTCGTCCAAATTGGGAGATGTAGATTTTGGACCAGATGCAATCATAGACCTTGATACAATTCAACTAAACTGGTTCAAGAAGTGGCTCATGGATGAAAATATCAATGCAGGCAAAAGGGCAACGGTATTCATTATGGGGGAAAATAAGTGGGTTAATTTTGATGATTGGCCCCCATCTAGAACCAGGGTCTCCAACTTATTCATAAGCAGCAGAGGACGCGCAAACAGCAGATTTGGAGATGGAGCATTAGTGTGGTCGAAGGATGAAATTAATAATGGATATGACAGTTATCGATACGATCCTTCGGATCCCACCCCATTTGTCACTGAGGCAACTTCAGCACAGATAGGCGGGCCAGATGATTATTCCTCTATACATAGGAGGGACGACGTTCTTGTATATATGTCACAGCCTCTTGAAAAGAATATCACTTTTCTGGGTGCAGTCAGGGCAGATATCTTCATGGAGACTGATGTTCCTGACACGGACATTATGGCAATGCTTCTAGATGTTTGGCCAAACGGCAGATCTCAAAGATTGTGCGATGGAATGACGAGGGCCCGCTACAGGAATGGGATGGATAAGGTGGAGTTGCTGGAAAAGGGAAACATATACGAGATCAAGGTGGACTTATGGAACATGGGACACAGATTTCCTCAAGGGCATAGGATCAGATTCAGTATATACTCTGCAGCATTCCCAAAATATTCCAGAAACCTTAATACGGGCAGCGACCTGGCAACAGATATAAACATGAAATTGGCAAACACTAAAATCATCCATACAAAGGAACATCCCTCGAATTTCTCATTTTACCTTTATGGAGATTAGTATGAGTGGAACACTAAAAACATCAAGAAATGCACGTGCAAAACTTATCGGTGGCGAAGAAAGGAAAGTCGTGTTCTACAAAGAGAATTCTCTGTTCCATTATTTTTCTGAAGATGAAAGAGCGTCCGCAGTCCTCATAGGAGATGGCAGACTAAAGCTGATAGGAGACAAAGAAATAGATGAGAATTTCGTTGACCTTGACGGCAAGGAATACTGCTTAGCACAGCCTTACTTCTCGTTCAGGATGGGAGACGCCTGCACCAAGGAAATAGACGACTGGTTCCAGTACCCGTTAGCTGAGGAACGCAGGTACTTGATTGAAGAAAGGAAGGGGATCAGTCAGGCTATAGAGGCAATAACACAGGATATGAAGACTGATGATACGGAAAGGAGTGTTTCTGAGCGTTTAAGGCATAGCCTATGCTCTTTAGGCCATTCCCTATATTACGAGCCTGTGGTTGCATTCGACAAGAACACGCTAAACATATGGAACAAGCCTGGGGAATTAAATCTGAAAAAGATAATGTACGTAGAGGTAGCATCAAAGAAGAATGGATTGACAGTCCTCTACTCAAACTCCTTCCTTGCGACCGGGGAAGAGGTTTACGTGGAGAAGTACAAAAGGAGCATTGAGGCTGTAGAAGCTGTAAAGAGACTATTTGTTGAGGGAAATTCCATATCATTGATCTCTTCAGAACTTGAGAGGTACAGGAACAGCAAGCTCTACCTTACTACCCCCCTGTATCCATTCAGCTATTATCCCATTCCCGGGGAGGGTGCAATTGTGAAAACGGGGGATGTAGCCGTATTTGACTTGTGGTCTTCCACCCTGGAATTCAGTTTCAGAAGGAAGGTTGTCGCTATTGCTGGCAGTTACAGGGCGTCCATAATCTAGGCCTTTTCTACCGTGAATGCTGCGTAGCCTACGCCCGTTTCCCCGCCAGTCATCTCAATTGAGTTTGAAAGCTTCAGTAATTCCACTTTGCCCTTATACGTGGAAAGGAGTGTTACTATCGGCCCGAATCCGCATGCGCTCATCTCGCCTGAGTACTCGTACCTGTAAATTGCCTTGATATCCCTGTTGAGAACTGCACTGGAAAAATATCCATCAAGACGCCTCAGTCTTGATAAGGGGAGATAGTGGTTAAGGTCAGAACTAGCTATGATGGTAAAATTCCCCTTCAGCTTCTTCAACCTTGCTGCAAGATGCTCTGCTGCCTCCAAACTCTGGTCAAGCATGACGATTGGAACTATCTCAACTTCACCGTAAATGTACTGAAGGAAAGGTATCTCCACCTCAACCGAATGCTCCTGGGCGTGAGCGAGGTTATCCACGACTATCAGGTCATCTTGCAGGTCTTCAACCGCATCCTTCCTGATCCTTGCCCTTCCTAGTGGAGTTAGGTAGTCCTCGTTGCCAATCGATATTGGCGACCCCAAACCGGTATGGTTCGGTCCTATGACAACGAAATAATCGTATTTTCCAGAGTTGGCTAAGGAGCCGAAGGAATATGCAGCAACAGGTGCGCTGTAATCGTAACCCGCATGAGGTGCAACTATGCCGTGCTCCGGACTTATCTTCTTTATCTCCGGTATGTAGCCGGGGCCATTCCAGTGCGTGAATGCCCACGTTATCTTTTCTCTCAACCCATCGGGATCAGCCGGATAGAAGTGGCCACTGACATATGGTTCTCTCATTGTTACAGCCCAATCTACATGTACGGCGGATTAATACGTTTTCACAACATAGATGCTTCAATTGAAAATATGAAAACACTCTTAGGATGAGATTTAACTGACCTGAAAATAGAAATTAATGATCCAGTGCATTGGAGGGAAAAGATAGATCGTCCCTTCCTTTAGAAAGGTGCTTTCTTCGACCTGCCGACTATGAATAGGAAACAGCAATGAAGCGAATCAAAGGTCGATTTGTATCTATCGAATAAGAAAAGATAAAAATTATATAGAAAAGGCTGAAATTATTTACAGTTCAGCCAGGAAGTCTTCTTGCTTCAGCTGCGACACATCCTTCCCATTCGCAGAAAGTATTTCTTTGGTTAACAGGAAATATACTAGCGCAAGACTTTCCCTTCCCTTGTTGTTTGCCGGAACCACAAGGTCTACGAATGATGTGCTGTTGTTTGTGTGGCACAGTGCCACCACTGGCGTTCCGTTTATGACTGCTTCCTTTTGAGCCTGGTTATCGGTAGCAGGGTCATTTAATACTATTACGTCAGGTTCGAAAAACCCCGAAAGGGAGGGATTGGTGAATGAACCAGGTATGAATCTATCCGTGATGTACTTTGCACCAAGCGCTGCCGCAGCCGCTTTCACAGGCTTCTTTGCATACTCCCTTGAAGCGACGAACACTATTCCGCTCGGGTCGAACCTAGACAGAAATTTTGCTGCTATTTTGATCCTCTCGTCTATCTTCTTTATATCCAGTATATTCAGTCCTTCCTTGTTCACGTAAGCAGTGAACTTCTTCATGTCAGCGCTTCTTATCTTCGTTCCTATGTGTATAGCCGAATTCCTGTACGTGTCTTCAGATGCCAGTAGATCACTCATTCATGTCCACCCATTTCTTCCTGAATTCTTACGAGTTCATTTAATTTTGCTATCCTTTCCCCTCCGACTGTTCCCGTTTTAATGTAGTCTGCTCCAATGGCAACTGCAAGATGGGAAATGAAATAATCCGTCGTCTCCCCTGACCTGTGGGAAACTACAGTGCTCATCCCGTTATCCTTGGCAAGCCTCCACGTCCTCAACAGCCTGGTCAACGTGCCAACCTGGTTTGGTTTCAGGAGGATTGCGTTGCTTGCCATCTTATCTATTCCTTCCTTCAGTCTCTGATAATTGGTTGTGTAAATATCATCCCCGATCACTATTGCCTTGTCCCCAACCCGCTTAGTAAGCTCAGCAAAACTCTCGAAATCGTTCTCGTCAAACGGGTCTTCTATTATAGTGTAACCCCAGTCCTTAACGATGCTTTCAACAAAATCCACCTGCTCTTCCCTTGTCAGCTTCCTGTCCCTGTAAACATAATGCCCCTTTTCGAAATAATTTGTTGCAGCTAGGTCCATCCCGTTCTCTATCGTGAAGCCTGACTTGTCTGAAACTTCATCTGCTACCTCCTTGACGAGGGATATGACCTTCTCATCCTCAAATGGAAGAACCCACGCCTTTTCGTCACCCATTCCGATTGGAATGTCAAGTTCCTTAGACGCCCTCTCCTTTATTCTCCTGTGAACAAGTGAGTTTGTCTTGATGGCATCAAATACGTTATCAGCGTGAGAAGCTATAAGGAACTCCTGGATTGTTGTTCCGTTCACTGCATGTTTCCCCCCTCCAACCACATTCCCCAGTGGGGTGGTCATCTTTACGTTGAGCCCTCCCAGATACCTGAAGAGCGGGATGCCTAGTTCATCAGCGGTTGCACATGCGTTTGCGAGTGATAGGGCCACAGCAAGATTGCCACCTATTGAAGAGAAGTTCTCAGTACCATCAATATCCTCGAGAAACCTGTCGAAACCTTCCTGGTCCTCAGATTCTATACCAACGATTTTCTTCGAGATTTCATTTTTGAATGCCTTGACTGACTGGTCTATCCCACCATCCGGGTAATCCTTCACTTCAGTTGCACCCTTTGATGCACCGCTAGGTGCAGCTGAAACTCCGCGCCCGTACTTCGTGTAAATTTCTACTTCTATCGTTTCATTCCCCCTTGAGTCAAGGATCTTTCTGATACGGGAATCAACTATCTCTGACATTTAATTCTCACCTTTCCCTTGAGTGTTTGCCTGTGCAGCTGCAAGTATCGCAATGGGTACCCTGTATGGTGAGGCTGAAACATATTTCAAGCCAATCTTGTGGCAGAATTTCACTGAGTCAGGATCGCCACCATGCTCTCCACAAATACCTACCTCAATATCCGGCCTCGTCTTTACACCCCTCTCAAAACATATCTTCATGAGTTCGCCAACTCCATTCTTGTCTAGTGATTCAAATGGATTCACGTTGAATATGCCGTATTCCAGATACCTCGGAAGGAATGTGGCTTCCACGTCATCCCTTGAAAAGCCAAAGGTCATCTGAGTCAAGTCGTTCGTTCCAAAACTGAAGAATTCTGCCACTTCAGCAATCTCACCTGCAGTAAGCGCTCCTCTAGGAGTTTCGATCATCGTACCGAACTTGTACTTAAGCTGCTTCCCTTTAAGCTCTTCGTCGATAACCCTCTTAAGCCTGTCGTGGACGAGCTTTAGCTCCCTGACATCTATTGTGAGAGGTATCATGATCTCAGGTATCACAGTCTTCCCCTCCTCCTTCACCTTTACCGATGCCCTTATGATCGCCCTCACCTGCATTTCATATATCTCCGGGTAAACGATGCCTACCCTTATCCCCCTGAAGCCAATCATAGGGTTGAATTCGCTGAGTGAGTTCACCTTCCTCAATATCTCTTCCTCTTCCTTCATTTTCTTCTCTACTTCCTTGCTTTTCCCTTCATGCCTCAGTTCAGCAAGTTCGACCATGAGCTCCTCCTTCTTTGGAAGGAATTCGTGCAGAGGCGGGTCAAGGAGTCTGATTATCACTGGGAACCCGTCCATTGTCCTGAAAAATTCCACGAAGTCATTGTACTGGAGCGGTAGAAGCTTCTCAAGCAATTTCTTTCTCTCATCGATGGTATCACTCATGATCATTTCCCTCATGATAGGAATGCGCTCGGCACCAAGGAACATCCTCTCAGTTCTTGCAAGCCCTATCCCTTCTGCTCCGTTCTTCCTTGCAAGTATAGCCTCTTCCGGTGTGTTAGCGTTTGCCAAAACTCCAAGTTTCTTTACCTTGCGGCATATGTTCATGAACTCCTGGAAATCATCCCCCAGTTCAGGAATGGTGAGTGGAACGTTTCCCTTGAACACGAGCCCAGAAGTACCGTCGACTGTGACCTCCTGGTGTTCCCACATGATCTCCTGCTTGAAATTTACTGACCTCTTGTCAAGATCTATCTTCAGGTCTTCAGAGCCCACTATGGCAGGCTTACCCATCGCCCTTGCGACAACAGCTGCATGGGAGGTCATTCCTCCCCTTGCAGTCAGCACTGCCTCAGAAACAGCAATACCGTGAACATCATCTGCTAGCGTTTCATTTCTCACCAGAATGACCTTCTCCCCCTTCTCGTTCATCTTTACTGCTTCCTCAGGGTCGAGGGCAATTTTGCCAGAACCTGCGCCCGGACTTGCTGGAAGGCCCCTCGCAATTGGGGAGCCTGCCTTCTTTGAGTCAACCTGCGGGTGGAGAAGCTGGTTAAGCTGTTCAGGCTGCACCATGTTCACTGTCTCTGCATCCGTCAATTTCCCCTCTTTCCTCAAGTCAAGAGCTATCTTTACCGCAGCGGCAGCACTCCTCTTGGCAGATCTCGTCTGAAGTAGATAGAACGTTCCGTCCTGGATCGTGAACTCTATGTCCTGGACGTCCTTATAGTGACTTTCTAGGATTTCAGCCGATCTCTTTAGCTTTTCATATGCCTTGGGAATTTCTGTCCTTAGCTTTTCAACTGGCGAGGGAGTCCTAATGCCTGCAACCACATCCTCCCCCTGGGCATTGATGAGGTATTCACCATACAGTACCTTCTCTCCCGTGTTAGGATTCCGCGTGAATGCCACTCCCGTTGCGGAATTAGGTCCAAGATTTCCGTACACCATTGTAACGACTGAAACAGCCGTTCCCAAAGAGTCCGGAATGTTGTTTAACTTCCTGTAGACTATGGCCCTATCATTTTTCCAGGAATCGAAAACGGCGTTCACTGCAAGCGCCAGTTGCTTGTAAGGATCACTAGGAAGTTCTTTCCCTGCAGACATTATCAATTGCTTGAACTCCTGGACAACATCCCTCCAGTCCTTCTCTCCGATTTCAAAATCATTCTTGATGCCGAGTGTCTCCTTCTTCTTGTCTATAACATCATCAAATTTCTTGCCGTTCAGCCCTAGCACTATCCTGCTGAACATCTGTATGAATCTCCTGTAGGAATCCCAGGCGAACCTCGGGTTCTTTGTCTCCCTTGCAAACTGTTCAACATTCTGATCATTCATTCCAAGGTTCAGGACCGTATCAAGCATACCTGGCATGCTCACCGGCGCACCTGACCTAACGGATACAAGAAGTATCTTGGGTTCCCCTCCAAATACCCTGCCCGTCTTCTTTTCAAGCGTCTTCACCGCGCTAACTATACCGTCCCATAAACCATCTGGGAGCCTGTTGTTTTTGAAATAATAATTGCAAGCCTCAGTCGTGATCGTGAACCCTGGCGGAGTATTAAGGCCAATTCTTGTCATTTCTGCCAGCCCAGCTCCCTTTCCGCCCAGCAGGTTCTTCATCTCCTTCGACCCTTCTTCAAAACTATAAATATACTTAGGTACGGTAGGCATAATCCAATATGTTTTAACGAGTTTTAACATTTACTGTTCAAAGGGATGACTCTTTATCAACCAATTCTGGAGTTTGAAAAATTAGGATTAGTTACGGCTAAAACGCCTAGCTGTTTAATTCTCTGGCACACAACTGCTGTGGTCATTCTTTCGTGAACTCCTTCTCAAGGTCGTCTGCAGGATTTATATACAGTATCCTTGACCCAGATGAAAGAAGTTCATTGTTGAATTCTGGCAGTTTGTTCCTGTCGTATATTTCAAAGACGCAATATCCCTCCCCTGATTCTATCAACCTTCCATTCTTGTATTCGTGATCAGTGTTAACTATGCCCGTCACTTTCACCAATAACTTCCTCTCCGTAGTTTGAGAATCATACCTGATCTCGCCCCTCTTAACTATTATGATTCTGTCCGAGATTTCCCTTGCTTCCTCCAGCAGATGGGTGCTCATGATTATTAGTCTGTCATTGTCCTTCTTCATTTCCTTAAGGATTTTCCTCATCTCCAGCATTCCCAGTGGGTCCATCCCAAATGTCGGTTCGTCCAGGACGAGGATTGCCGGGTTGCCCACAAGGGCAACAGCGACCCCCAATCTCTGCTTCATGCCTCTAGAGTACTGGCCGCACTTCCTGTTGAGGTATTCCGATACGCCGATGAGTCCGGATACCCTCTCTACCTCCCGTTCCATATCCCTCTTTCCTACACCCCTGATCTTGGCCGTAAACTCAAGAACCTCCCTTCCAGTGAGATATGGGTAGAACTCTGGTTCTTCCACGAGGGACCCTAGATTGGAAAGAACCTTCCTTGGGTCTGAATCTATATTCGTTCCATTCACCCTTACATACCCTGATGATGGACGGACGATGCTTGTAAGTATTTTGAATAAAGTAGTCTTCCCTGCGCCGTTAGCACCCAGGAAGGTCACAAGGCCATTTCCACTGATCTTGAGATTGATGTTCTTTAGTGCCTGGATCTTTCCATAATTCTTAGAAAGGGAAGTAACCTCAATTTCCATTTACTTAACCTCCTTCCTCTCAAAAATAACGAGTGCGGCAACTAGTGAGACTACTGTGTAAAGGACCATTACTGCTAGGGAAAGTGCTATCGTGCTTATAGAAGCACCACTCAGACTGAACTGCCCGCCAAATACAGTGGGACTGACGTTCAGGAAAATCCTGGGTATGATTGACGCTGAATTGTCCAGGAGGAAGAATGCGTTGTAGTTGTAGAGGAGGGAGAGGATGAGATTGGTCGCATCGAAGACTATGAAGTAGATGATAAACGTGGTGATGTAGGAATAGAGGTTCTTGCTGAAAAGGGAGCTCACGAGGAACGTGAATGCGCTTATTGCTAGTATGAACAGGACAAGCATCCCTATTGATGTCAGGATTGAAAATAGCATCGTGCCCGGAAAGAGGAATTCTGCGGTTCCGATCTCTGATGCAACAAAAATGGCCATGGAAATCATCGCGGCAGAAGCCGCAGCTAGATATTTCCCAATCAGGAGGATGCTTCTATCCACCGGCAGCGCAAAAATGTGGAAGGCAGTCCTGTTCTCTATCTCGCTAGATATTGCTGGCGATGAGAAGAAAACCGCCGCGAAGACAGGAAGGTCTGACATCACGTATGACCACAGATAGAGAACAACCTTTTCCTTCAGTTCGGCAGGCGCCGGTCCCTGTGAAGAGAGGAGGGCGTCTATCTTTGGGAGGTAGTGGAACGATAGGTAGACCATGAGGACTGATGCAACAGCGATGAGGATGAAGATGAGGTAGAAGCTTTTCGAACGGTAGTAATTCTTTAGGTAATATGAGTAAACAGTAGATAGTGAGGATAGGGTAGATTCCACAGGTTTACCTCATTGAATCAAGCTTTGTGTAGAGCTGCGACAAACTGCCGAATTCGTAAGTGATCTCTATCTCATTGGGAGAAATGGATTTGACGTTAAACCCCTGGTAGGTGAATGAACCCGTAAAATTGAAGGCTGTACTGTTCTTAAGTTCTGCATATGCATAGAATGATGTTCCATTAATCCCACCCCAGGCGTACTTGAACGGAACTGTACTGTTCGTAGGTGAATAGTAGAATGAAATATTTTCATTCTGGTTTATGTAAGAACCCTTAGATACAAAATTCGAACCTTTGTTGAATGAGTTGATTGAACTCTTAATCCCACTCATAGTCCCTAGTACCACCTTCCCGTTTCCGGTAACGAATACATATAGGGGAACGTTTGTAAGATTAAGCATCGTCGACATGGAGGAGTTGAATTTAAGGAGTTCAGAGAGTGCAGAAGAAACATTTATTGAGTAAATCTCAAACCCCCCATAAGTGGAATTGTATTTTAGTGGAAGGCTGTACGACGAGTTTCCGGAAGTGAACGATATGTTGCCAGATTTCACTCCCACTGTGTTGAGCAATACTGCTGTGGAATTGTTTGAATGGAACAGGTATAGGCTTGTGCCATTGTAGTCAACCCACATCACGAACGTGGAGTTTGAAGGTATGTAACTGAGTGGGGAATCTGATGTCTGCGAGCTCAGCATATTAGTGTATGCAAAGGCAGAGGCAGTAGCAACAAGTGCTACCCCGATTGCAATGATGATTGCAATTTTCGCTGTTCTGTTCATTGCATCTGTATCGTAACGAGGGATAAATGTTTTCTTTTGTTAGGGGAAACGCATTCATAAGCTCTTCAAATATTCTTTAAATCAGTAAGTATCTTTTGAGTTACAATCCGGTCAGAAGGGACTGAGTCAACTATATCTCAGGATTGCACCTATACCGCCGAAAGAGTTGAGAAACAGCGCACCTTCATCCGACTCATCGCTCACCAGCTCAATCTTCGAGTCACTTTTCTGCCCCTGCTCTATGTACTCCTCTATCAGGTCCATCTTAGAGACCAGGACCATTGGGTTCCCGCACTTAGGACAATTATGCTCATTTTCCTCCTGTGATATTTCTGAAATTTCGGTCCCGTCCGCCTCGCACCTGTAAGTAAATTTCATCTTCTTTAGACCTTTAGAAACTATGAGGGTATCCACTCTTCCCTCTTTCAGGACCTTGGAGACTTCCTTGTCACCATAAGCTGCCAGTCCGCTGCCTTTCTTTATCTCTACCAGCAATCGCTCAACCAGTTTCTTCTCTTTTGCTATCTCAAGCTGGTCGAGGGTCTGCGAAGCCTTGTCAACAAGCTCCTTGAGGCCGTACTCGTTAGTATATCCGACGTCATAGAGATCAATTACCTTTTCCTGGATCTGGTAATGCATGTACCCGTGCTTGTAGAAGAACTCCTTCGTTGACCCCGGTCCACCAATCAAAACCCCCTTCAGACTTGGTTCCCTTAAAAATGCATTGGATGCAATTTCTCCTATCTTCGTGAAGAATTCGTGCGCAGCTATTTCTATCAGCCTTTCGTACCTTCTTGAACTCTGCCCCCCCTGGTGGTGCTTGCTGGGTACCTGTGAGTCCTTGTTTTCTATAGTTTCTATACGTGAACCTCGAAGTAGTCCTATTGTCGCTTCCGCTCGATCAATCACGATTAGGCCATAAACCTCCTTCTTCTCGAGCATCGGGAGGATTGGCTCAAGATAGAATTTTGAATCGCACCTGTAGAGGAAGCTCGTTACCGATTGAGGAGGCTCGATGAAATAGCTTACCATGTCACTCTTATCCCCCCTCGTCGGTACGTACCCTACAAATATCGCTAGACCGTGTTCAGGAGGGCTCTTGTAGTACCTGAGTTTGCTCATGATACTCTCAATTGCAGTTGTAACATTCTTCCTTGTTGTTTTGCTCTTTATGTTGCTGGAGGTTGAATACTCGTCCCTGAGGTAACTCACCACATCGCTTATCTGCCTTTCTGGGGGTACGTAAACTGAGATTAACTCTGTCCCTCTTCCCTCCAGTTTTCTGATTTCGTCTATGTATTTTTTGAACTGATATTCCCTTAAAGATTTTTCAATATCCTTCTTATTCTGTTCTAGTCCTGACATCTCTCCCCGTCAACTGGTTGATTTGGCTTCTTCCTTAGGTTCGACCGCTTTCTCTTCTTCCTTCTTTTCTTCAACTCTCTTCTCGAAAATTTCTTTGAAGATTACCGTCTTGTTTGCAACGTATTCCCTGATCGCCCCTACAATAGCAAACTTTGCTAGCGGCCAGGAATCGTCTATCTTAGCAGAGTCCGGTATAGTGATTGTTAATTCTTCTCCTGTTTCAATCTTGAACTTGTCGGAGTCCCTTGAAAAATTGATTTCTATTATTGCAGCTACCTTGTTCTGCTCCCCTTCAATCTTCTCTAGTACTTTGTAGCTGTACTTTATGGATTTTCCTGCTAGGGGGTGATTGAAATCAACAACTACCCTGCCTGCAGTAACTGTCATTATCTTCCCGTACTTGTCCCCAATCCTAACCATCTTTCCTGGCTCTGGGTAAACGTCCTTACCGCTCCTTCCCGCCCTCTTTTCCTCCTCAACCAGGGCCCTTTCCACTTCCCTGTAGGAACTAACCTTCACTGAATTTGAATCTCTGACGCCAAACGCCTTTTCCGGGGGCAGTACGATTTCCTTATCCTCGCCGACATTGGCCTTCTGGATATCTTCTTCGAGGTCCTTTAGGAGTCTTCCTGAACCTAGTATGGTTACAATAGGTTTATAAGATGAATGCTCATCGTAGATTCCATTATCCTTTGCCTTTTTCTCGTCCGTGGTCTCAACTAGCTTGCCATCCTCGGTATAGGTATCGAATTGCAGTTTGATGAAGTCTCCTTTTTCCATGTACTCCACTCTTTCTTCCATAACAATCAAAACTATAAAAAGGCTAGGAATATCTTATGAGCACCTGGATTCACAGATTCTAGACATTTAATGGCACAAATTTCAGTCCAATTTTAAAGGTGATACCTGATATGGCCTATTTTTATCTACTACTTCGTAATCACATGCATTAGCCCCGTGGTGTAGTGGCCAAGCATAGCGGGCTCTGGACCCGTTGACAGCAGTTCGAATCTGCTCGGGGCTATAGTGCTTATGTAGATTTATAAACTCAATTCCCTAAATGTTATTTGAGGCAAATTCTAAGATGCATTATTCTTCAATGAGGCAACGTTAAATTCCCCGAAAAGAATGAGTGTCACATGACCCCGAATTTAATTATTCTTCAAGGGGGAGAGAACGTAAAGATCGGAAACCAGAGAAACTTGTTTATGCAACTTATCTCGAACCGTAATGTGAGCAGTATTCTCATCATTCCCTGGACTACTGATTCCATTGAAAAGGAAAATAATTACAGGGGCATCTATTTTAGCTACTTCAAAGAATTAGGTTTCCGGACCATTGAATTCGTTGAAAGGGATGATAATAATGCTGATATTGAGCAGAAGTTCATGAAATCTGACGTACTCTATCTACCAGGTGGAGACCCTGTGATTCTGAAGGAAGAAATTGGCAAAAGATCATTACAGCAAAAGATATCTGATTTTGGTGGCATTGTAATAGGGAATTCAGCGGGGGCAATAGTACTCGCCAATTGTGGTTATGCGGGTGGAGTATTATACAGAGGCTTTGGAATAATCGATATGAATATCGAGGTGCATTCCAATTTCGGGCAATACAAAGTGAATGAATACTGTGAACCCCCAATAATAGGTATTCCAGAAGAAGGATGGATTGTAATTCGCACTTCAAAATAATGACCTTCGTAAGTTACTGATTGGGAGTTTGACCTCTTATATATAGAAAGCGTATGACCTTTGCTTACAGCCTTCTGACCATCAACAAAATGATAATACCAACGACTTAATATTGCACCCTTTAATATTCCTATCATGTTAGACGACGACGCCTCCACAGCCAAGACATTAACGCTTGTTGCGATAATACTCCAATTAGTGTTTTTTGCAATTGGGGCGGTTGCAATGGTTGTTGTTGCTGCTTACTTTTCAGTTGGGAGGGTTGTAACAAGTTCAGGGGGAGTGGTCACGACTACAACCGTAAATTCTTCAGCCCCGACTATAGCACTTGTTGTTTTCTCAATATTCTTCCTTATTGGCCTCCTATGGATACTGCTTGATTACTTTCTAGTCTACAAGAACCTCGCTCTTGAGAAAGTCAAGGAATCGGAGGTTCCTTCGCTGATTCTTGGGATTATTCAGCTGATCCTGGCAGGTGTTATCCCTGGGATACTTCTCATAATTGCATATGTGAAAATTCGCGATTCTCTGGAGAATAGTGCAAGGCAACTCCCACCAATAAACTCCCAATGATATGATGATGTCACTGTTATTGATACGGGGTATAGTACGAGAAACGTTAGCATTACAGTGGGGGCATATAAACGTCATTAAGCCGAGTCAGCATAGAGTGTACTTACGTAGCTTGCAATTGCTGGGGATGCCGTTAGACCTGGCGACTCGATGCCTATTAAATTGTAGAATCCTGGAAAGCCCTTATCCCCCTCTTCCCTTATGACGAAATCCCTGAACCCCTCCCCTGGTCCCTGCAGCTTTGGTCTTACCCCAGACGAATCCTCTTTTATACGCATGTTGATTATAGACGGAAGGTATCTGCTGACATCTTTGCGAAAATCTTCCACGCTTGATTCAACGCTATAACCTATATTTGAAACATAATATGCATTCGGCCCCATTTTCACAGATCCGGATAGGTCCGGAGTGAGGTGGATCCCCAATCCTGGCCCCTCTGGCACGGGGTACACAAGATGTTTAACCGGCGGCCTGTCTGCTATCCTGAAATAGTCACCCTTACATAGATGGAGACGGTATCCAAGTGCTTCAGTGTCCATTCCCGCAATTTGTGCGATCCTGTCTGCGCTCAGTCCCGCAGAATTGATGACAGTATTGACCATCAAACTGAAATTGCTTTCTCCATTCCGCACCCCTAATTCGTATCCCGTATCCCTTTTCCTGATAGATTTCACTTCTGTGTCCGTCGCTATAACCCCCTCATTGATCTTGGTAACTGATTCGTAGTACTCCAGGAGATAGTCAGGTTCGATTATTCCGGAAGATGGTGAATATAAGGCTTGTTCGGCTCTGATAGCTGGCTCCATTTCCCTCACCCCTTCTGCGTCAAGCACTTCCAGCCCTTCCACACCATTTTCCTCTCCCTGTCTCCTGAGCAATTCAATTTCCCTAAATTCGCCCTCCTCATTGGCTACCGTCAGCTTCCCAAGCTTCTTGAAAGGTATTCCTCCCTTAGTGCATATGTCATAGATCATTTTATTCCCGGCAACGCACATCTTTGCCTTCAATGAGTTCTTCGGGTAGTGAATACCAGAGTGGACGACACCGCTGTTATGACTGCTAGCTTCCTGTCCTAATCTCTTGTTCTTCTCAAAGACGAATACCCCATCGTTGTCCTTTGACAGTTCCGCTGCAATCGCAAGTCCTACAACCCCGCCTCCTACAATTACTATATTTGCTCTTTCCAGCATCGTTGATTGTATAATACTACCTGCTGAATGTCTTTTTTGTTTCTATTCCATTGAATATCATCAAATTGAAGGTAAATGATGATACCTATTCAACTTCCGCCTGCGGCGTGGATGTAGGCAGAAACGCTTCTTTTGTATAGGTCTTTGAAAACACCCTCCTGATTTGCCAATACGTCAAGTGTTCCCTCCTGCACAATGTTCCCCTTCTCAAGTACTATGATCCTGTCTGACAGGGTGATGAGGGAAAACCTGTGGGATATGAGAATCAGGGTCCCGTTCTTAGCATAATTCCTCATAGCCGTTATAATATTTTTTTCAGACTTTGAATCGATCTGGGCAGTTGCCTCGTCCATTATTATTATGTCTGGGTTCCTCACGAATGCACGCAGGATAGATACAGCCTGCCTCTGACCTTCTGAAAGATTTCTGCCCATTTCTCCGACTGGCGAGTCCAGACCCTTTGGAAGAGTTCGGAAAATCTCATTCATTCCATAATTGTTTATGAGGGATTGAACTTCTTCCTTTGTTATGCCTTTCCTAGAGTATTCAATGTTATCAAATATTGAGCCGTTGAATAAGAAAGGTTCCTGAAGCACCGGAACTATCAATTTCCTGTAGGCGCTGGTGTCAAGAGTGTTCAATGTTCTTAGATCTATTGCAATATCTCCTTCGTCCGGGTACTTGAACTTTAAGATGACGTTCGTAAGTGTTGTTTTTCCTGCCCCCGTCCTCCCAACTATAGCAACGCACTCACCCTTGTCTATCTCCACTGTTACCCTATCAAGTGCCATACTCCCATCGTATGTGACCCTCATCCCCTTCCCAACAATTGAACTTGTGAACCTTTGTATGTCAACATTTCCATTGTCATTTTCGGGGCTGCTATCTATGATACTGTAAATTCGAGAAGCCCCAACCATTGAGTTCTGATAGGTATTATAGAGTTGGGAAAGCTGCACAATGGGATTGAAGAATTGCTGTACGTAGGCTATGAATGATACGAGGATTCCTAGGCTTATTTGCCCATTCAGGAGAGCTATTGACCCTTCGTAAATGACAAGGACAATTCCTAGTGCCTCTATTACTCTGATGGCAGAGCTGTAGGAGGATGAGAGCCTGGTTGCCTTCATGTTTGCATCAAAATTTTCTGAGTTCAACGATTTGAACTTATCCTCAATTTGCGACTCTGCGTTGAATGCCTTTACCGTCCTTATTGCAGCTATAGTTTCTGCAAGATTGCCAGTTATAGCGGCTATAGCTCTCCTAGTTCTCAGGTAGTTGGCTCTTACCTTTGTCTGGATGACAAGGGTGAAGAGACCAAGAATGGGCATTACAAGAAGACTGTACAGAGCCAGCGGGGTATCCAGGTAGAACATTATACCTGCCGCAATGACGATTGTAGTCACCCCAGAAATCACCTGGGGAAGCTGATAAGTCAGGAAATCTGATATCGACTCAGAGTCGTTCTCAATCCTGCTTATCAGGTATCCTGCCTTTACCTTGCTGAAGAACTCCAATGGAACCTTCTGAAGATTTTGGAATGCCGTATCCCTCATTCTTTTGATGACTCCCTGGGACACCTTCGTTGAGCTGAGGGACATCATCCTGTTACTGAAGAATTGAATGAAGTAAAGGATGAAGAAGAGTACTGAGTAGAATGTGAGGGAACCGACGTTCCTGGAGAGTATTGAATTGACGGCTAGTCCCAGTGCAAGAGGATAGAGGACGCCAGCTATTGCGGTGATAACTACTGCGGTCGTGAAGACTGCTGATTCTCTTCTCCAGTAAAATATGTCCTTTACCATCCTGAGCATTGTCCTCCTCCCTTTCTCCGGCTTGAGGAACTGATCTTCTACTGCATCATATCCTGTTGACATTTCCCCCCTCCTCACCTGGAAGATCCTCCCGGAGTTCCCCTTCTTCGAGTATCAGGACTTTGTCTGCAAATGAAAGGGCAGAATCCCTTAGACTTATCATTATTATGATAGTATTCTTCATGTATTCTTTCAGGTTGTTGAAAATGTTTATTTCTGTATCTGGATCTACGCTTGAGGTCGCATCGTCAAGGATGAGGATCAGGGGGTTTCTAAGTACGGCCCTTGCTATCGCGATTCTCTGTCTCTGACCTCCTGAAAGTGTTATCCCTCTTTCCCCTACCAACGTGTCGTATTTCTGGGGCAGTGAATCTATGAAATCTGAGATGGATGCTATCCTTGTCGCCTCCTTTATACTTTCATCGGATACGTCCATTCCGAAGAGGATGTTTTCCCTGATAGTACCTGAAAGAAGAGTAATTTCCTGCGGAACGATGGATATTCTGCTTCTTAGTATGCTAAGTGGGATATCCTTAGTATTCTTTTTTCCCAGCGTTATGGTACCGGAGTCAGCGTCATAATATCTAGTTATGAGATTTACCAGTGAAGATTTACCCGCACCTGTCTTGCCTGTTATGCCGATAAATTCACCTGGCCGAGCCCTGAACGTGACATCCCTCAATATCACATTCTCACCCCTTGAAAATTTCACGTGGTCGAAAGTTAGTGTTCCAGGTTGAAGGGATTGATCAGATCGTTCAACATCCTCCTCCCCTCCCGACGCAGTTATTTCCTGGATCCTGCCAATTGCCGCTCTAGAATTCTCGGAAAACACTATCATTCTACCAAGGAATGATACTGGATTTGTTAGCATTGAAAATATTGTCACCGCGGCAACCAGTCCCCCTACACTAGCCTTGCTTATTAGGTCCAGGTAACCGCCAATTCCTATGATCGTGCTAGTGACTGCTGCTACTGTGAGAGGCATGAGGTTGTTGAATGTGACCCTTGCCCTGACCACTTCATAATTCTCGTCGTAATACTGCTTGGTCATTGCAGCGTATTTTTCGACCTCCTTCTGCTCCGAAGCCAGTCCCCTGACGACCCTTTGACCTACAATGTTCTCCTGCAGTGTTTCCCCAAGTTTACCGTATGTATCCCTGATCTTTCTCCAGATCGGCCTCTGTCTTCGTGACGAAACAATACCAAGGAAGATTAACACTGGCACTGCAAGTGCGAGCAAAAGCGAGAAAAATGGCGAGATCATGAACAGCAGAATGAATGCTTCTATGATGAGAAAAACAGTAGGGAAGAGGCTTGTAAACATGTTAAGGTTGAAATTCCTTGTTGCCTCTATATCCATTGATCCTCTTGAAAGCAAATCGCCTGATGTCTGCGTCTCAAAGAAAAGGAATCTCTTCCTGACTAGGTGAGAAACAAAATCCTTTCTCAGATTATAGGCATATGTCTGGCTGATATATTGCCCTCCATAATTCAGTGAAAAAGTTGCTGCAGCAGATATTGTATAGGCCAATACGATCAATAACGCTATGCGCGGAATGGATGAGTAAATTCCATATTCTACTGCCGATACGGCATCTCCAATGAATACTGGTACTAGCAAGAGAGTGAAGTTTGATACTATTCCGGCCGCAATCACAATTGAAAAAGAGAGCGCACTGTTCCTTAGGTATGGTCGAGCGAACAAGACTGGTTCAAGCACCTTCAATAACGATACTTTACCCCTCTTGCTACCAGAAGTTTCAACTGCCATTATGAAGCCATACTCCCCATCTTATAGCCTTCTTGATTATCACAATAAATATTACTTTTTGGTATCATTGTACTAGCTTTCAGATCCTTCATTCTCTAAAGGACTTCGGGCCAATGTGAATACTTAGAATTTTCATATCTTGCAAACCTTCATTATCATGATTCTTGACGCCAAGAATTAAATATGGTATCAAACATGACTTTTCATGACACGGAAATTGCTTATTTTTCTTGTGTTGGTGATTTCCCTTGCAATGCTTATCCCGGGCATAATGATGTCCCAGAATCAGAGTGCACAGCCCCCGGTAGCTATTCCATCCATCGCTAGTACCTCGCCCATTGCTTCAAGCGGAATCAACCACCTTGGTAGTTCAAATGTATCAAAGCACTATTTCCCGCCAAATTTCCACGCCAAAACAACTGAGATAAATGGCGTAATATCACCGTCATACTTAAACAATCCTGCGCCTATGGGTATAGGCTCTTACGGAATTATGAACACGTCCGGAACAATGGCTGGCTATGTCCTAAATGCATCCAGTTTCGAGGGCACAGCGGTCCTGAACAATCTCACAACGCTTGATTTAACTAATGCAGGTCCAGATCAGTATACAATGCAGTTGAACACTATATTGAGGAATGTCACACTTTTCGGCAACTCCAGTTTCGTGTTCTGGAACCAGAATGTTGTTCTATATACAGCGCACAATCATACTCTGGCATTCGAGGACAACATATGGAACTTTTCAAGCCCGTCTTTCCTGATGACCAACAACAGCTTTTACAGCTACGATGGTAACATAGAGGCACCCACTTATTATTATGCGGTCGGCCCCTCCCTCAATGTCACTTATCCATTTACTGTGCACCTCTTCCTCAATTCCACAATTATAGACAACAGAAATGCTATATTCTTCAACTATTCAGTCGTCACGTCTTCGAACACATATTCCGGTTCTTACGACAGGGTGATATTCAACAGCACTTATGGTATGCCTTCCACCTTCAAAACGAAACCGGCATACTACCAGATAAATGGATTCAACCTGACACCAACAGGCTTTATTCCTTATGACGCTGAGCTTATGATAGGTGGTCCAGGGGGAGGAAGCCAGACTAATATTCTATCCATCAACGGAAGCATGACGCTTAGGTATTTACCATCGGGAACTACATCCACGCAATATCTATCGGTACCCTCCGCATACAATTTCGGTTCTGATACTGGGGAAACATCATCAGGAATTGCAGAATGGTGGTCAGGAAATACGGTCCATCTGGGAACCGGCCCTTCTATTCTATCCGGCATGTGGAACCTTACTTCAGATTCCGGTTACCAGACATTGTCCGGCACGGTCACGCCATCCAACTCTTTCATATTCATAAGCAACGGAACTTTCAACCCTTTCTATGCTGAATGGGCACCAGTCTCAAGTGACGGTTCTTTCCATTACGAGCTCCCTAAGGGGTCCTACTCAGGGGAGATACTTATGAGTGATTACAATCCGATGAACTTCACGTTCAATTCAACTGAATCCCTAAAAATATCCTTAGTGAAGAATGTGGCTCGAGGTATTTATACTCCTCTTGTTGCAATGAACAATCAGCAACTTCAGTCTATTTCTTCCAGCGGGACAGGAACACAGGGCAACCCGTACGTGATAGAAAACAACCAATATTATGATGTCAATCCTCTATTCTGGGAATTCAATGACTACTTATTCCCAGTGTTTTCTGGAATACTTCTGGCAAATACGAATTCGTACGTCCTCATCTCCCACGCCGCTCCCTTCATTATAGAATACCCATCATTCACCTACGGAGTCCTTCAGTTCTACAGCCTACCGACATTCAACTTTATGCCCACCGAACTTTACAACGCATCCCACGTATCCATAGTCAATAGCGTTTATCAGGGATGGTTCTTCTCAAACTTCCAGTCTACTTACGGGTACCCAGTGATCGGAAACATACTAACATGGAATTCGTCGTCTGTGCTCATAGCATATAACGACTTCCTGTCAATGGGAGCTTCAGTAACTATATACGGCGGAACGGGAAACATGATTTTTGGTAACTACTTCGAGCAAAGTGTGAACATCGCACCTCCAAGTGCATTTGCATTCGGACTAGATCCGATTGGGCTGTCTATCTATTCGTCCAATAACACCATATACAACAACAACTTCAATGTACTCATCACTACCTTTTCACCAGCTTACAATATCTACAACGGTGCAACAGAGCTTTACAACAACACTTGGAACGTGACATCGCAACCGTCCTCGACAACAGTAATGTTCAACGATCAGCCGTTAATGGGTAGTGTGGTAAACAACGGTTATGTTTCAGGAAATGTGTACTGGGATGAAACTCCTGGGGTACCTTACAATGATTCAGGGTTCGTTGCCAGCGGATACGACTATTCACCAGTTTTACCGAACTTATACAACGTAACTGTGAAATTAAGTCCCTCAATTTCCGGACAGGCTGCAAACGTCTATCTGGTTCAGAATAGCTCCTATCAGTATCTATTCGAGATGTCTGGAAGTTCACCTCTGACACTTCAGGTTTATAACGGTACTTATTACGTAGTAGTGGTGACGAACGGACAGTTCTACTTCAACTATCACCAAACAGTCACTGTAAACGGTGCATCTACTTCTGTTACGGTAAGCGACTGATACATTAATTTCAATTTTTTTATTTTCATTTATCCAATTATTTAATGAGTTCTCTACTAGTACATTGCTCATATTCGGTCTGTAGAATTGTCGTCTCACTCCCACAGCGCAGGTATGGTCGAATAAGGTGTCTGGAAATTATAATCATCTTTCTTAAAGGAATGGCCTTCACCTTTTTCCAATTTCTTTCTTGACAAGCATTTTATTGCACTATCTCAATTGAGGTTTACATGATCTTTGGCCATGCCAGCATCACTGGAAAGGTTCGGGAGAAGAATGAAGATTCTGTACTCGCCTTGCAATATGTGGAGATATTGGAAGGAAAAATGGAGGAAAGATTTCTTGGAGCTGTAGCTGATGGGATGGGGGGCGGAGAATACGGAGAAATCGCCAGCAAGATTGCTATCGAAAGTTTGAGGAGCATAGCAGTGGAGCCTTTACTGAAAGATGGATGCAATTTGAATGATATTACCGGACGCCTCAGGAAGAGCTATGAAAGTGCAAATTCAGATATTCTAAGCTACTCAATGACACACAGTATCCGTCTTATGGGCACGACGGCTACCTCAATTTTCATATGCGGTTATAACGCAACTATCGGGAACATCGGCGATTCAAGAACGTACATATTCGATTCCAAGGGTTCCCTGAAATTTGTTACAAGAGATCATTCTTATGTCCAAGAGCTGATAGATGCAGGGCAAGTATCCGAAATGGAAGGACGGACTGACCCAAGGAGAAACCAGCTTACAAGATCAATTGGAATTGAAGAGGAATGCCTACCGGATTTCTACACGATGAAGATAGAAAAAGGATATTCAATACTGCTCTGTTCCGACGGTTACTGGGATTCAATGAGCGATCATGAGATTGGGAACTATATTGCTAAAGATATTCCTGTCCAAAAAATAGTAGAAAATCTAGCGCATCTTGCAAACGAAAGGGACGGAACGGATAACATTTCCTTGCTTCTGATAAAGCTATAGTTTTCTTGATTGGCACGGTAAAAAATTACAGTTCAAAACTTTACTATCCTAAGAAAGATTTAATAAACTTAACTTCTATCGGTCCTTAGTGAACATCGACAAGAGGTTTAGGGCTGTGATCTCGATTTTTATAGAGGGGGTTATCGTTTACCTAATAATGGTTTATCTTGTCATAGGACCGATCTTCCGTTCCTTCTATGTGGGTGAACCGGCGGTTGGTGAACTTCCGTTTGCAATATCCTATATTTCCATTGGAATTGCTGTAGGTTTTACCACCATTGCTCTGATGATCTATCCCGTCTTAAAATACAGAGAGGTTGGTGATCCAGTTGAAGAATAAGTTATTGGTAGAAATAATCTGGATAGTTGCAGTAATAGCGATACTGTCATGGGCAGCTGTTTCCAACGCATCGTACCTAGAAACAAACCAGAATGCAATTGCAAATCCTGCTAACAGTGATCCGGTAGGGATTGTGATAAATGTCACAGGTTACCAGTGGGCATGGGCGTTTGAGTACCCAAATGGGACTATAACAACGGATAAGCTTGTGCTTGAAGTGAACCAGACCTACACCCTGGTCATAACAAGTAAGGACGTGATTCATGATCTGTATATCCCTCAGTTTGGGGTACAATCCTATGCAGTCCCTGGTCACCCAAACCAAGTCACGATTGAGCCAAAGAAAACTGGGACTTTCTTATTTGAATGTGTAGAATACTGCGGAGAATACCATTACGAAATGAGGGGAACGGTGGTGGTAACTTAATGGGATTTTCATTTGAACTGATGGTGTTTGGCTCTACGATAGCCGCCTTAATTGTAATGGTCTTCCTGCTGTATTACTTTACAGTGGATTACAGAAGGAATCTTCTGGGGGAGAGCGCATCCAGCCTTTCAAAGGAAGAGTCTAACCTCCTACTCTCGAAAATGAGAAGGGAGATAAGCTTCTCTGCTTTCTTCATGGACGACAGCAAATCAATAGGGGTAAGATACCTAATAACAAGCATCGCTCTATTCTTCATAGGTGGACTGGCTGGAGTGGGAATGAGAATATCACTTTGGTTCCCAAATCCATCCTTCCTAACACCTATTCAGTATAACATTCTCCTGACCGCCCATGGGAACATAATGTTGTACGGCTTTGCAATTGGAACAATTCTTGGCTTTGGTTATTACCTGCTCCCATCTGCAAACAAGGTCGAAAAGGACACCCTAGGAGTCGTCAAGTCTATAATGTACTGGCTGTTTGTCATAGGAGCGGTATTCATAATATTCTCGAAGAGCACTGCCACGTGGTACTTTTACTACCCTCTTGTTGATCAATTGACTGAGGCTGGAGGGGGAACGTATTCCTTTGCCACGCTGATAGGGGTAACGCTGATATTACTTGCCACGACGGTATCTTCTGTGATATTCCTCAAGATGGTATTTCTTGACAGGAGTAAGTCAATACCGCTCTCGAAGATATCCATGTTCTCGTGGTCAATCGTTTCTGCAGCTGTCCTGGTAATCACTTCTGCACCAGTTTCAATGATAGCAAACGGATTCCTCATTTACGACCTAATCAATCCAGTGTTTTTCCAGGCTTCAAACGGTGCTGTCCTTGGATATGCAATAATGTTCTGGTTCTGGGGGCATCCACTAGTATACATAGCCATATTGCCTGCATTTGGGCTAATTTACGAAATGTTGCCAAAGTACGCAGGGGTTCCTATTTTTAGTTACAGAGCAGGGGTGTTCTCTCTTTTACTGCTCATGATATTCAGTGCGATGGTCTGGGGTCATCACTTATTCAACAGTGGCCTTGGTACTATATGGGATCTTCTTTTCTCGACCACTTCATTCCTTGTAGTGATCCCGTCTGCAATGTCAGTTTTCAACTGGATAGCAACGCTTTGGACTGCGAAAAACATCAAATTGACGGTCCCTATGCTCTTTGTCCTTAACGGGATAGTAGACTTTGTTATTGGCGGGATAGTGGGTGTATATTCTGCAGATGTCGGATTGAACGCCTTCATTCACGGAACGTATGCAATTACGTCTCACTTCCACTGGATATTCATAGGGCTAACTGCAGGAATTGGATTTGGGGCAATTTACATCCTATTCCCAACACTGACTGGGGGAAGGACGTACAACGTTCCCCTCGCAAAGGTTCACTTCTACCTTAACTCCTTAGGAACTATACTGATGTCAGGGTTCTGGCTTGTTGGAGGATTCGCCGGGATGCCGAGGAGAGTGGCAGGATATTTCGGTATTTTCCAAACGTATCAGGATGTAGCAGCTATTGGAGGAGTCATACTCGGGATAGGATTCTTGATTTTCCTCATAAATTTCGCTTATTCAGCATACCTTCCAGCGAAGGTAGATGTGACAAACCCACTTGAAGACGAGGTGCAGGCAATATGAATAAAGCTACACCGATAGTGCTTTTGGTTGTTGTACTGATCGCAGCAGGAAGCTCCTTTGTTTGGTTTCTAAATGTGCCTGGAGGGGGAGTCAGCTACCAGCAGGGAAGTTACAACTCAACAGAGGTAATAGTTCTCTATGCTAATGAACAGGGATGGAACTATAATTCATCCAACCCTAATCCAACCTTAAATGAGAAACTTCATACCCTTTTAGAGTTCAAGGTAATTGAGCAGGACGGGCTTCCCCATACCCTAACAATTGCAGCAGGTCCTAACGAGACAACGAACTCAAATGACTGGATTGTCAATGTAGTAATACCTACAACAGTAGGAAGCATAACATGGGTAAACTGGTCTTTTGCCAACCCTGGACTATATACCTATTGGTGCACCGTTCACCCATACACAATGGTTGGAAAGCTTTATGTGAACGGAACTTCCAATTCCACTTCTTCTTCCCCGAACGCATCAACAGTGCAGGTCCCAAGTACCAGCTTCCTGAACGCAGGTATTCAACACCAGGGTTCTGGGACTTATGAGATGGCTGATAACAATGAGCAGGTTTGGTAGCGCATTCAAGCTCACTAAACCGGGTATAGCTGTTCTCCTTGATCTCGTCGCAGTGACAACCTTCTTCCTGGCATTGAAGAATTTTTCCCTCATGTGGAAGCTCGTCCCGCTACTTGCTGCAGGAACGCTAGCTTCGTTTTCATCGTCCTTGGCGAACAATTTCCTGGATAGAGATCTCGATTCGAAGATGAAGAGGACAAAGTGGAGACTAGGGTCAGCTACAAGCATCGGGTATCTTATTTCAATACCCACTCTACTTGCAATTGCCCTAACTGTCTCCCTGTTGTTCCTAAATATCGCAACTACCGTCTGGATCTCACTAGGATTCCTTAGCTATTCGGTACTTTACACCGTTGTCCTAAAGAGAAGAACTTCATGGAATATAGTGATAGGTGGAATAGCAGGAAGCTTCCCGGCGCTGGCCGGTTGGTCAGCTGTTGGGTCTGCCTGGTCAGGTGCATCGTTGTTCGTTGCACTCATAGTGTTCCTATGGACCCCCCCACATTTCTGGTCCCTAGCGCTAAAATACAAGGATGATTACAAAGCCGCAGGTATACCTATGCTTCCAGCAGTTACAAACGAAGCAAAATCGATTAATGCAATCGTCGTGAGCACCTTCCTGTTGATCGCCTTCTCCTTCCTTCCATTGTTCATAAACTTAGGCCTTCCTGTACTTTACAAATATCTGTTGATACCCTTCTCCGCATACCTCATTGCAAGGGTTGTCATCCTGAAATTCGGGAAAACGGGCAGGATTGAGGTAAGGGCAATCAAGACATTCCTGTCGACAAACTACTACCTCACTGCACTCCTGGCAATACTGCTTGCTGGTTCATTGTTCAGGATAATATGAATCTAAAGAGCGGTAAAGCCCTGAATGCGCTCCCTTTCGTTGCTGTTCTGTTGCTTTGGAATGCACCATTCATCCTGAAGGGCATCATTGTGGAAACGGATGTGCTGATGGAGCTTATAGTAACGGAAGTGGCCATTTTTGGAGGAGTGTTGCTTGCATCCCTGCTAAGAGGAAGGATGGGAAGACTCTATCTTGTCACAACATACATTTCCGTAGCAACCTTAATCATCATGATTTCAACTGGGCTGTGGAGGTTTGCATTATTTTATGCAATCGCTTTCTTACTATCCATCAGGTTTTTTATCTCAAACAGGAATAGGCTGGATTTTTCTACTGGAACAATAGCTTTCCTAGTGTTCATGGTCATAATAGTACTTTCCACCAGTTTGAGGTTCGCAACAACATCCATAGACTCTTTAAATTCCACTGGTTATGCATTCTCCATTTATGATAACTCCTCCCCACTTGGAATTCCATTCACTTATGCATACGGAATAGTTATCGGCCTTAGAGGAGCAACACTTTCTTTCTCTCCTCTCACGGCTGTCTTCTTCCCTGTCATTTCGTACCTCACTGCAGACAATACTATGCTAATACTCAAGGGGTCCAATTCTGGTAGTACTACTTCTGCTACCGGGGCAGTGGTAGCAGCACTTGCCTGCCAATGTGAAAACACAATAGGGGTTCTATCGGGAACGGTATCATCACTTGCTCTTTCTATTCTGCCATTTTTCATATTCCTGTCCGCAGGTCTTCTAATCATAACGAACATCTACCTTCACAACCCCATCAGGATGAAGTTCCCGAAGTTCAGACCCTGGATGGTCGTAAGCCTCTTTGTAATAATACTGACACTGGAATTCTATATCGTTTCAACTGGCCTAGTTTACGACCTTGCACTTTTTGGATTTGTATCATTCCTTTCCATAATATCAGGCTTCCTGCTAGGATTTGCCGTGCCGGTAAAGAGGAGTCTCCCAATGTTCTCCATCATTCTGGCATTCGCAATTCAGGCAATAATGTTCTGGCCACACCTCATAAATGAGGCCCTTGCCGTTCCATACATATTCGAGGCATACAATTTCGCAGGCCTGTTTGCCGGACTCATCCTATCGCTATCTTTCAAGAACAGGAGGACAATAACGAAGGTCGGGTTGATTGAACTGATATTCTCGATGGAGACGATGATAACAGCGGTCTTCCTTTATATAACGCTGTTCTCCATATCAATTTTCACTGGCTTTTCAGAGATCGCCGTAATAGATTTCTCAGTCTTCATCCTCATACTCAGCCTCCCGGTAATGTGGTTCTCCAACATCTACCTACTCAGTGTTAGGACTTTTGGAAGCTAGCCTTTCTTTCAATACATTCCTTATGTCGTAGAAGTGGATGTTGTCATAAGGACAGGCTTCTATGCACGATCCAGAGCCGACGCACTTCTGGCTCTTGAAATATCCATTCTTTATGAACTGCGCTGGAAGGTCCCCGAGACCTACCTCACATGCGGTGACGCAATCCTTTGTAGGGCACCTGAAGCACACATTTGGATCCACAGCCTTGATCTTGAAGAAGCCAAGCTTGCTGAAAAATCCGACGAATGTTCCTGTCGTGCACCATCCATATCTCCTGCAAGGGCTCATGCCCACAAACGGGATAGATATGAAGAAGACATACCAGAGCAAATTCCATATCAGGTAGGAGTAAAGGATTGCAGGATCGAATGGCAAATTAATGACCTTGATGGATATGGCAAAACTTGCTATTGCAGACGCCAGCATGAATATCCAGCTTCCACCGATGATCTTCTGGATGAAAGAGGAATATCTGCTCCCTATATTCTTCTTGCTAGTCCTGGATTTGTAGTTCAACGAAATCATTTCCTGACCGAGCGTTCCACCGTACATCACTGCGGAGGGGCAAAGGGTACCGCAATATGACCTTCTCCCAAAGAACAGTGCTAGGACAGCATATATCACGTACGACATTATCAAGGGTATTATGAGACCAGTGCGTACAGGACCCAACGCACCTACATTCGCCCATAGGGGTAATTTTGACCAACCTAGGATATAGTTAGGACCATATAGCGTGTAGGTGAAATAAGCGACTAGGGCGAATGAGAGATTGACCCTTTTCTCCAGCCACTTGATCTTCTTCATCCTGAAAACCACCAGTGCGCCCATCTCAAGTCCCATTAGAAGAAGGAACATGGGCGCATTTGCAACTATTGCTATGAACGGAACAATCGAGAGGATGACGTTTCCGCTGAAGTGGATAACTCCACCACTTCCACCCGCATTCGTTACCAGGTACGCCATAGAACTAATGCCAGAACCGCGAATCGGGAATATTCCCGAGAGTATATCAAGAGGTATGCTCATCAAAAGTTCGGTGACAAACGTGCTTAGCAGGATGAAGAAGAGCCACCACCGCCTGCTTACCCAGCTTTCCAGTGTCCTGCTGTTCCTTCCGCTGAAGACGAAGAAGAAGTAGAGGAACATCCCTACTAGGACTGAAATAGAATACACGAACCAGTCAGCCTCTGTATTATGTCCAGTTGAATATTCTATGAAGAATCCAAAGGAATTCAGGAGGTAGATAACGACCGAGATATCTATTATCCTCCTTTTGTCTACTATTATCTTGGACTTGGAAGATGATACCTCTTCAAGGAGAATTATCATTCCGCCTACCATTATCAGCGCGTTAGTAACAGTAAGAAGGAAGTCATACTGACCAAATAGTGCAGGAGAAAGGAAATCCATCATGGCCAGTGCTATGAGAAGGTATCTTGTCGTTCCTTTCATCTTGAAAAGAACAATTGAAAATACCATCTCAATTTCCATGGGAACTACAAATACGAACGAATTGACCATCTGTGGTATCTCTTCCATAAAGGAGGAAGGGAACTTCATACCCAGAATTATGAAGACAAAATATGTCATGAAGAACTCGTTGATCAGAAAGAATGTGGGGAAAATGAGCCTGTCAAAATTTCCCTTGAGTGGGCTTTCCATTGAGTAGAAAAAAAAGAGAAGGACAAGGAAAGCGATCATCGGGATCATGACGATGTTTATGGCAATTATTGCTGACAGGAATCCAGGAGGGACAGAAAGGTACCATCCTACGCCAATGAACATCGTTGCCATCATGAACAGGATGAAATAGAGCGCATATTTTCTGACCCTTGTAACCTTTCCCGAGGAAACTACGTACTCCGTGAACACGATGATGGTTATCATCGATGCAATGACAGCAATGGAAATGGCAGACCCTAGGTCCATTGACTAGCAATGTTAGATTCTATTATAAAATTCCGTTTCTGCTGATATTTATCAGGCCGGTAGAATTGTTGAAGCTATTGCAGCTGGCAGCCAGGGAAAAAGCGACCAGAGAATGAGATGAACGGTTGCAGGAAGGAAGAAATTCTTTGAGAACTTTGCAAGAATACCATAAACAAGACCCATTCCGAACATAGATGTGACGAGGACAATGTTGTAAGGCACCGGGTAGGCAACCCCTCCTGCAGCTATTGCGTACCTTGCATAGTACAGGGAATATAGAACTGCCTGAAGAAATATAGCAATATACGGTGAGAACTTTTTGAGGAAGACACGCTGTAGGAGGTACCTGAAGTTGAATTCCTCGACAATTACTGGAGTTATGAATATCAGGGGTATTGTGGAACCCCATCTGTAGTCGATAATGGAGATGAAAAAAGTCAGCACCACCAGTGCCGAGAGGAGCGTTATAAAGTAAAAAATGGATAGAGAAAAGTCTTGCATCAATTCCTTACCATTAAATGCTGCTGCAGCTGGGATCGTGAGAATGCCGACCAAGACGCTTGTCCAATAAAAAGAGCTGTTGCCCGTCAGGCTGAACCCGTAGCTCAACGCAAAAAAGATGACAAACATCATGGAAAGAACAGCAAGTCCAAGACGGGACACCTTTCCTTAGTCGTACCTAAAATTTATAACTTTACTAAAAAGGTTAAAATAGTATTCTTAATTTGGAAATCAAATGAATGAGGGGATAGATGAAAATAAGCGAAATTTCCTGAAGCTTATGGTTACCGCGTCTATCGTTGCCGGTGCGGGGCTCTCCCTAGGGGTTGTTGTACGTGCATTGGCTCCACCTGCGCTTGGCGTTTCTAGCTTCCCAAATCTTCAGCTTGTAGATTCGTCAGGGAACCCAATTCTTGCATCGAACCTGGCTGTAAATAACCCTTCTGCAATGCAGTTCAACTATCCCCTCCAAAATACACCCAACAACATAGTCAATCTTGGTGATGCAAGCGGGAAACCAATAAATGTTCCTGCAACGCAGGTGACGATTCCAGCAGACGGTACTACGTACGAATCATATGCTGGGGTAGGGAAGAATGGATCAATAGTCGCATTCAGCGGTATCTGCCAGCATCTTGGCTGCATCTTTCCAGAACTGAGATTCTATCCGAATGGGGTAGAATCAATAACTCTACAGGGAAAGACGTACACTGGAGTCTTTCACTGCCTATGCCACGGAAGCACTTATGATCCTACGGCTGGAGCTGCAGTGTTGACTGGTCCAACCACGCACCCTCTTCCAATGGTTAAACTTGTCTGGGATTCCACCACGGATGAACTTTATGTTTCAAATATGGTGGGCCCGACAATATATGGAAGGGCTTCGGACCTAACTGGTGAGTCGCCGATATCAGGTACAACAACTGAAGTTACCAATCTGAGAAACCCCTTTACGGTATGAGGTTAATAAATGTCGTCAATTAAAGAGAGAATTGAGAAAGCAAAACAGAAGGGAAGTGGTGCAAGCGAATGGCTGATTGACAGAACACAATTGGAGAAATTACCACTCAGGAAAACACCCGACTACATGAGGAAATGGGGTGGCAAATGGTACTGGACAGGAGCGCTGATAACTATTGCATTCACGTACGAAGTCCTGACTGGCCTCATACTCCTGCTCTATTATAATCCATCCAGCCCATATCCTTCCACCATCTACATACTTAATTCAGTCCCATTCGGGAAACTCATTCTCTCAACGCACCTATACGGCGCCTATGCTATGATAATCCTGGTATATGTGCATATGTTCAGGAATTACTTCGTTGGTGCCTACAAGAAGCCTAGGGAACTGCAATGGATCATAGGCGTCATACTTCTCGCACTGACAATCGGGGCTGGATACTTTGGTTATTCACTGACTGGTGACGTACTTTCATACGATGCCCAGGACGTTGGTAGAGGTATTGCAAGCCTCATACCAGGCATAGGACAGTGGCTAGCAGCGGTAGGATTCGGGAATGGTACCGCCGCAAGCCTCTTTTCGAAGTTCCTCGGCTATCATATAATAATGGCTGCATTAATTGCCCTTCTATTTGGGTACCACTTCTATCTTGCTGAAGCGAATACAATGCTTCCATCTTCTAAAATCAGCAAGTACAAGGCACCTGCTACCACGCCCGAAACTCATGAAATGAAGCCATGGTATCCATCAAACCTCCTCTATCTTGTGGAACTTGGCCTCCTGACGATTGGATTCATAGTTCTTATCCCGAGCTTCGTTGGTCTTATACCGAACACTCCAATTCTGATATCTCCATTCCCAGGTCCTTCTCCCACCAGTGCAGCAGCTGCACTGATTCCTGCATACCCTCCCTGGTTCCTGCTGTTTCTTTACAAGGCTGTTGATTTCGGTATGTTCACAAATGCTATGGGTCCTCTAAATGCATCAATAGTGTTCGGTCTTCTTCCGCTAATCTATTTCCTCTTAATTCCGTTCCTTGATAGGGGAAACTCACTTCATCCACTGGACAGGCCGATAACCACTTCCCTCGGAGTGATTAGCATAGTCTACTTGATACTTCTAAGCGTGTGGGGCGCTTTCGAGCCAGGTGTGATCATCCCTTCTCCCACAGTAGCACTGGTGCTCCTTCCTCCAGCCATCATAACGTTCATTGCAATTTTCGGTATCTCAAAGCTCTGGAAGAAGGGTAAGCTGAAGATAGGTGGAAAGACAACAACCACATCCTTCTTCATTTTCATCATAGGACTGGTAATAACTGTGATCCTTACGGGATATTCGTTCACTTACTTCATAACACATTTCTCCATGCTCGCACTTGGTAAGCTCGCCATATCAGGAACTGCACTAGGATTCCTCGCAATTGGTACGGCAAGAACGGCAGAACAGCTACCTGATAAGAAGCTGAACAAGATACCGCTTGGAGCCTACGTTTCAATAGGGCTCCTGACCCTCATGTCCTGGGTACTCCTTGGACTTTCACTGAGGCTGAATCCTACGACAGATGCAATGGTAGTGGGAATGGCACTTGGAACGGTCCTGATATTTGCAGGAATAGCACTTGCAATCTATAGAAGGGTGATATTTGGGGAGTAGAAGAAGTGCTTAATTAACCCCTTAGACCTCATCTAGAGTCTAGAGAAAAAGTCTTAAGGCACTTTTACGATAGCAAAGCATGGATTATTTTGCAAAATCTTTTGAAGGCAAGGTTGGACTCATTTCCGGTGCCGGAAACGGACAGGGTAAAGCTGTAGTGAAGCTGCTCCTGGAGAAAGGGGCGACTGTTGTTGCATTTTCAAGAAGCGGGAATAAGCCTGACATTAAAAATGAAAATCTCATCCTCATGAAAGGTGATTCAACAGATCCAGTTTCCATTGCAGCAATAGCTAATTTCCTGAAGGTAAAATTCGGGAAGATCAACTTTCTTTACAATAATCACGGCCTCTATTCACCAAACAGTGGGGAATTCCACGGAAAGGATGCGTTGGAATCGTTCAATAGGAATGTTGTATCTTCAATCAACACAGTCGAGGCTATTTCTCCATTGATGGAAAGCGGCGGTAGCATTGTCAACGTGGGTGCATCTCCCGCGATATTCCGCTTCAGCTCACTTGAATATGCAGTCTCGAAGAGAGGGGTTGAAGAGATGACAAGGAAGCTTGCATCCATGCTCAGGAAAAGGAATATAAGAGTCAATGCTCTGATGCCTGGCAGCGTTGATGCGACAAAGGAAGTAGAAGAGCTTCTCCCTTTCAATTTCAAGGGACTTGACGGCAAAAAAGACGTATCAACACTTGAAATAGCTTACGTTGCCTTATTCCTACTCAGTGACCTCTCGCAGGGGATTAACGGCCAATCAATAAACGTTGATTCAGGAATGGGCCTCTAACTAGGACCTGGATGCTACCCCTGTGGAAATTCTTTAATAGCTCTGGAATACGTTGAAAAAGTTTAAATTTAGTTTTCCTTTAACTTCAATATGGCACTTAAAAATGCCGAAAACTCGTTCTACCAGGAAATATACTCAATGGTAAAAAGACACCCGGCGACAAACAACGAATTCATCGACAGGTTCTCGAGTGGGGACATCAGCTACGATGAGTTCATGAACTTCTCAGTAGAATTCTATCATTTCACCAGGGAGTGGGTTTCAATACTATCTATCCTTCTGGTGAACACCCCGAATGAGAACGACGCGGAGTCCCTGACAAGAATACTAGTTTCCGAACTAGGCGACATGGATCCAAAGAAAAGACACGAACTGCTATACAGGAAGTATCTTAGAAGCATCGGTATCTCTCCTGAGGAGCTAATTTTCAGGGAGCAACTACCTAGCACAAAGCAGTGGCTTGACAAGATGAGGGAATACTTCTCTAGCGACCATTTCACCGCCCTTGGGGCAGAATATGGTCTTGAGAATATGGCAATTCCTATGTGGGATAAACTTCTTCCTGGCCTTGAGAAGGCAAGATTGAAATTCCCGAGCCTGAGGTCAATGGACATAGAATATTTCACATTCCATAGGGAACTGGAGGAACACCACGAGGAAGAAATGGCAAACGTGCTCGGGGAGCACATTAATGATAGAGTTGCAAGGGAGAAATTCACCAAGGGTGCGTCGGGAATGCTCGACTCGGAGAAGGAGTTCTGGGAAGGACTTTCGGTGAGGGCATGATATCTCTAAAATTTAATGAGATTTCCCAATCCTTCGGGAAGACCGAGGGAATGGAATAAAGAGTACTTAAATATTTGAGTCTACTGAAGTGGCAGATGCCTGAGACTGTTATAGACGTATCCAATCTGGTCAAGAGTTATTCTGATCTTCGCGCAGTAGATGGAATCTCATTTTCCATAAAGAGGGGCGAGGTATTCAGCCTGCTGGGCCCAAACGGTGCCGGAAAGACAACCACGGTGGAAATTCTTGAAGGCGTAAGAAACAGGACGTCGGGTGACGTTAGGGTTCTGAACGAAGACCCTGAAAAGAGTAGAACACTGACATTCAAGCTTGGAATTCTACCCCAGGATTTCTCTTTCATTTACAACAGCACGCCAAAAGAAGCACTTACTTTCTACAAGCATACGCTGCGGGCATCTGGCGATATTCAGGAGATACTTGAGATGGTAGAGCTGGGTGATAAGGCGACAACCCCATTCCAGAAACTTTCTGGAGGGCAAAAACAGAAACTTGGCCTTGCCCTCTCACTGGTGAACGATCCTGAAGTCCTCTTCCTTGATGAACCCACGTCAGGACTGGATCCAAGGGCAAGAAGGAACATTTGGAACGTAATAAAGACGCTGAAGGAACGGGGAAAGAGCATACTCCTGACAACCCATTATCTGGAAGAAGCGGAACTCCTCGCGGACAGGGTTGCAATCATGAATAAGGGCAAGATAATAGATTCGGGCACCCCAATGGAGATAGTGGAAAGACATCACGAGGACGACAATCTAATCATCAGGGGAGATGGCCAGGTGGAGAGGGATTTGGCAGCAGGAGGATTCCAGTTCCAGAGGGACGGTTCATACATCAAGCTTCGCTTGAAGAACATAAGGGACGCAACCAGCATAATAAATTACTTGTCTGAACATAAGACAAAGTTCGAAGATTTTACGCTGAAGAGAGAAAGCCTGGAAGATGTTTTCATAAGAATGGTGGGGGAAATCGAGGAAGATGAAACTGAGTAGAGTAAGCGCATATTTTTCCCTTCATGCTAGATCATACCTGAGGTCAAGGTCTGCACTTTTCTTCCAGATTGCCTTCCCGATAATACTTATCCTTCTCTTTGGTGCAATATTCTCAGGTTCATCCTACTCCCCGTCCACTTTGGTCATCCAAAATGAAAGTCCTTCCACGGTATCCTGGGGTGTTGTGGATGCAATTAATAGCTCTGGTCTTTTCAAGGTACAACTGATTCCACAGAATGAAAATCTGTCAAATTACATTACTACCAATTCAGTCCAGGCTGCCCTGCTCATACCGTCCAACTTCACTTCCAACCTTTACTCTGGCGGATTGGGATTCGTCGTACTCAAGGGACACACAAACCCCACTGTTGCAACCGCTGACTACGAGACGCTCAATGGCATACTTACTCAAATAAACTTCAGGGCAAGCAACACGACTCAGAAGCTTGTACTTTCTTCACAAGTCGCAATAGGCAACACGGGCAAGACAATTGATTACTACGTTCCAGGTCTCATCGGTTTCACCGTATTGAGCACGATGTTCAACATGGTCTATACCGTTCCAAACTACAGGAGGGAGAGATTATTTAGGCAGCTTTCCTTCAGCGGTCTAACAAAGTCAGAGTGGATAACTGCAAACATGCTGTTCTCTTTCCTCATGCTCGTACTGTCGGATGTGATCCTCGTTGCTATAGGAATATACGCATTTGGCGCCTCCCTTACACTAAACGCTGAAACTATCCTTACATCTGCACTGATAATCTTTGGAGGGCTGTTCTTCTTCACAAGTGTGGGAATACTAGCAGGTCTGGTATCAGATAATGAGGAAACAGTTTCTGTTGTTGGCAACTTGGTAATGTTCCCCATGATGTTCCTGTCTGGAGTATTCTTCCCGTTAACGTTCGCCCCGGCATACCTGGTAACCATCTCAAAGTTCCTGCCCCTTACTTACTTCATAAATTCCCTCATCTCGGTGTTGGACTATGGGAACATCTCGACCGTAGCCATTCAGATTGTCTGGCTATTACTGGGATCGGCAATACTGTTCGCGATTGCAGTGAAATTATTCAGCTGGAAGCAGAAATGAGATTGCACTGACCCATATTCAAAATGAACTGATTGCTAAATAGTCAAAGACATTACCCGTTTCCTCTTTGATCTTCTTACATATTTACTGACCGGCCGTTCGGTGCAATCCTCAGACAAAGTACTGCTAGCTAATACTTTAGAGTTAAGGCAAGTTCATTTCATTGTGAAGATGGCACGTTGAACCTCTTATGAAGCCTGAATCCCATTGATATCAGGACCCAACGAGTCACATTGGATTTACTAAGGAGGTTTACCATCCGTAGCTGTTTGATCTGCAGGCACAGTTTGTGTTGTCATTGTGCTTGTTGAGTATCTTCTGGTTATTGCAGCGAATCCAATTGAACCTACAAGAATGCTGAGTATTACCACATAGAATATCGTGTTGCCATAATTGCTGAAAATTGAAGGGTCAGAAGCGAGAACTATACCAAGGAGAACTATGACAGTTGGACCCCTATGAACAAAAGACGATACAAGCAATGTGTCCTTTCCGAGCCACTTGGTTGCCCCGTTTAGAGTGAATATCTCCAGGAATCTTATGGCAACCAGTGCTGCAATAAGGACGGAAGCTAGCAGAAGCGCTTTGAAGTCGAATATGTTGACAAGGATACCGATGTATACGTAGAATATAGTTAGTACTATGAATGTAATTTCCTGATTGAAGAAATTCAGTTGGGATGTGTCTATAGTTCCAGATATTTTGACTATTTTCGATATGGCGAGGGAGTTTGCTATTATAATGGAGAAGATAAATACCGCAAGTATTGCCGATGCCCCTATATAGTCAGAAACGCCCCAGATAACGAAGAGAACTGCAATGGTCGCAATATAATAGTGAGGGGCAGATGCTTGCTTTAACACTATAAGCCAGACGATTCCAATGACACCCCCAAGTACGATTGCTTCAGAAATGCTGCCAAAAAGAAAACTGGTTAGGCTCACGAAAGTAACTTGTTGATTAATGATGCTTAGGATGAGAAGTGCGCCGATTACGTTGAGAACCGAATTGAAAATGGTTTCTACTTCTATGGAATGGGCGATGCCCTCATTCATTTTAATTCTGCCCAGGAGGGGAATTATAAACGGTGCTGCGGTTTCGCTGAGAACAGTTGATATCAATAGTGAAATGAGAAGCGGTATATGGAAGATATAGTACAAGAGGGGTGTCATCAGCCCAATAGCGAACGCGAGATCAGCGACTGCAATCCATATGCCTTTTGAAACCGAATGACCGTACTTTTGAAGATCAAGTCTAAGGAGACCTCCAAATACAATAAGTATGAGAGCAATTATGCCTACAAAACTCAGGAATGATTTCAATATAGAGATATAAACAGCCGGTATTATTCCAGAATAATGGATGAGTATCCCTATCAGCAATAACAGTAACATATCGGGGATTCGCTTTTTCCTGAAGGCTATCTCCCCTACAAAACCTAGAAGCATGATTCCTGCTAAGAGCAGTAGGAGCTCATCAGTAGTTATCAACTCTTCAACAGACTCATCTCTATTATAACACTTTTTGTCAATTCTGGCTACAGATGGCTTTGAATTGGCTCCCTTCGTGCTCAAATCCTACGGATTTATGTTTGCCCTCTTATATTGTCTGACAATATAATGACACTAATTTTCTGTTATTAGGGAGAAGTTCTTCATTACGAACATCAAATTCAATACTATGATTGCAAAACCAACAATGTTAAGAGCTCCAAAGGAAGGCATAATTGATGTCAGTTTCTGAATAGATGGGATATAGATACCAAGCATGGAAAAGGTGAGGAGGAGAAAGAGTACAATTGGTAGTACCTTGTCATTTGTCACCGACTGCCTGCCATTAAATACTTTTCTCGACAGGACCATTGATGCCCATATGATAGAAACGGGAAGATATGACAGGAAAGCTAATACCACGATAGAAAACACTAAGCCAAAACTGCTGAGCTCCCTGAAGTTGAATGCCAAGAAAATAACAATTGACGGTACGATCAGAACCAAGTCCACTAGTGTGATTATGGAAATTGCATCGTGCGAATTCTTTACAGACAATTTCTGCTTTATAACACTATTACTAAATCCGTCAGACAATATTGTTCCCATAGCAATTAATTACATATTATACCAGTATAAATATTTGTCTGCTTAATGTCATACAAACGTCAGAGTTATACATCTAAAGGTCGAACCTCTTCGATAAGGGGCATATGATTGAGAAAACTGTATAATTTCCTTTACCGCTATTAAATTTGGTCTTACTGAATGTTAATATACACAACTTTTATTTTTGAGCGTTTCATAGGTGAAAATGGAGTTTTTAAAGTATTCCACCAGTAACTCCCAGATTGTCAACGCAATAATAGTGCCTACATTTGAAGATTTTACACCTGCCGATACAACAAAGACTGTGGCTGGTTCTAAAGTTCTTGAAAGTGCAAGAAAGTCTGGATTCCTCGGGAAGAGAGGAGAAACTTTTGATACTTTCGATGCAAAGTTGGAAAAGAGGGTACTGCTAGTAGGACTTGGACAAAAAAAGGAATTTGATGATGAAAAACTCAGAAGGTCTTATTCGTCAGCTTTCAACTCCCTCAGGTCCATACCAAGGGGGGTAGTACAGGTCATTCTTCCAGGATTATCCTCAAATGAACCTAAAGAGGCTACATTTGCAATCGACCTTGCAGCATACGACTTTGACAAATACAGGAACGACAAGAGCAAGACAAAAGTGGAGAAGGTGCTGATAACTACGAAATTAGGCGAGGAACTTATAAATGAGGGTAGGATCATTGCAGAAGCTGTCAATTTCACGAGGGATATAGCGAATCTCCCCCCTTCAATAGGAACACCATCCCTGTTTGAGAAAACCGCTAGAAAGATCAAGGGTGCGACGGTTAGGGCTTTCGACAGGGAAGATTTTATTAAGATGGGAATGGGAGGCCTTGAAGGTGTATCTAGAGCCGCCAGGGAAGCAGCTAAGCTGCTTATACTAGAATATGGCCCAAAGAGCAAGAAACCCGTTCTTATTGTTGGAAAGGGAATTACATTCGACAGCGGAGGGATATCAATTAAACCTGCTGAAGGAATGGACCAAATGAAGTTCGACAAATGCGGTGCATCTGCAGTAATAGGAATAATGAAGTTAATTTCTGATCTAAAACTTGACAGGCACGTAATCGGAATGGCACCTCTAACAGAGAACCTGCCTGGTGGAAATGCATACAAACCGGGTGATATTCTTACCCATTACAATGGAGTTACATCAGAAGTACTTTCAACAGATGCTGAGGGTCGACTTGTTCTTGCTGACGCCCTTAGCTATGGAACAAAGAATTTCAAGCCATCTGTCGTCATTGATATGGCAACACTTACGGGTGCTTGTGTTGTAGCACTTGGCAACAATTATGCGGGAATGATGGGAAATGATGATAAATTAAAGAAGAAAATTAGATCTGCGTCCGAGAAAACCTGGGAAAATGTTTGGGAACTTCCTCTAGACGAAGATTTCCAGGATCAGATAAAGAGCAAGGTGGCTGACATAAAAAATACTGGGGGGAGAGAGGGCGGGGCAGAAACAGCAGGTGCATTCCTCAGCAAGTTTGTCGGAGACACTCCTTGGGTCCATCTAGATATAGCTGGGACAGCTTGGACGCAAAAAAACAACTCTCATAAGGCTTATTTACCTGCTGGAGCCACGGGATTCGGCGTCAGGCTCCTATACGAATTTCTGAAGGAAGAATAAACCAATTTCCGAAACACTTTTCTCTAGGTAGAGCCGGCATGTGTAAGAATGGACAACTAAAGCGAGATAAGCGGAGGTCTATTCCCTGCCAGCCTAGTGAAGTTGTTTTATATCAATCATCCATTTGTGGTTATGCAAATGTCTTTTGATGAAAACTTTGTTAAAGAGATTAGAAAGAGATTTCCCAGGATTGAGAAAGACTTCACAGGCAGAAAGAGAATTTTTGTAGACAATGGGGCAGGGAGCCTGGTTCTTGGTGATGCAGCAAAGACGGAGAGCAAAAGCCGAATAGATTACAGTGCTAACACGGATGCGCTCTATAACGAGTCAAAGGCAAATGAAAACATCTTGCTGAAGGGAAGAAGAGCAGTAGCTGATCTCCTTGATGCTCCAAGTGAGCTGAACATCTATCAGGGAGAGTCTGCATCAGATCTCTTCTTCAGAATTTCATATGCATTGAGAGGAATTTTCGACCGGGATAGCAATGTAGTTTCATCGTATGCAGAACATTTCGCAAACGTTTCTCCTTATTTGGAAATGAAAAGGAGCAATAAGATTTCTGAGCTAAGGCTGGCTAAACTGAACAGAGAGGATGGTACTGTGGACTTGGATCATCTTGCATCCCTGGTCAACAGGAGAACGAAGGTAATCGCAATTACAGCAGAGAGTAATCTTCTGGGGAACAAAGTCAATATTCCCGAATTGTCAAAGGTCGCGGTAGAAAATGACAGCCTGTTGCTAGTTGATGGAGTGCATTTTGCTCCACAGGGGTACTCTGACATTAAAAGCATGGGATGTGACTTCTTTGTGTTCTCAGCCTACAAGATATTTGGCCCCCGTGGTAGTTTCACGTACATAAGCGATAGGGCTCTGGACAGTATGAGACCATTCTATGTGGATAGAGAGGCTATGCCAGGAGCCAGCTCATATTTCGAAATTGGAACAAGAGACCAGGGCATATTTTCAGCAATGAGTTCAGTTGTAGATTACATTTCCTCTCTTTCCTTGGACCTTACACGATTCAAGAAAAGGAAATTACCAAAGAATAGAAGAAACGGTGTGAGGAAAGGGATGGAAAGAATTGAGAACTACCATAAAGAGCTGAGCCGACTCATCCTGGATGGAACAGAAGAGACTGAAGGACTGGCATCAATGAAGAATGTCATCCTTTACGGCATCTCAGATTCTAAACGACTAAGTGAAAGGGGCACAACTTTCTCATTCAATTTCAAGAATGTGACAGATAAGAAAGCAGAAGAGATATATTGGAAAAAATTTGGAATTACTACCGTAGGTGGAAGTCACTGGAATCTCTCACATGACTATTATTCTAACCCATCAATGCTTAGGGTGACTTTCCTACATTATAATTCATTGGCTGAAGTAGAGCAATTCCTAAGAGCTACTAAGTGGATCTCAACCAAATAACCTGATGTTCTAATATTTACAAAATAAGGAATTAAGAACAAAAACAAAACTAAGGTGTAAATGTTGAGTGAGATAGAGAGGTCAATTCTTACTTTATTCCGTAGGCCATCTTTAAGTTATAAGCCATTGCGTTTCAAAAAAATCCGAGGCAACTTATTGCATATTATTAAAATAAAAATATTTGAGACAGATTAAACTCCTACTGGGCATTGATTTTGCTGTGATTTCAGTAAGTAATACTTATATATGCTGAGCATCATATCTTTTTTATGGCTGACGGTAATGAAAAAGTAGACGAACCTAAAAAATCTGGATTAGCTGTTGGAACCTTGAGCATGTGGGAAGCTTTTGCACAAGGTCTTGGAACTAATGGTCCTGCTGCGGTTACCGCACTATTTTTTGTAAGCATCGCTGGACTGGTTGGTGCAAGTCTTCCATTCGTTCTCATTTTAGCCTTCTTGATTTATGCAGGAATGACCCTTATAACCTATGAATGGTCTAAAGAAGTCGCATCAGCGTACTCCTGGGCAGCCTTTCACAAAAGGGGATTCAAACGACTGGGAGGTTTCTTCTCTTACTTTGGTGGATTGACCTACTGGTACTATTATCTGCTAGGATACACAGGATTTGCAATGCTAGGCCTTTCTTCATTCCTATATGTTCTCTTTCCCTCTGTAACTTCTCAATATCCGTGGCTATGGATTCCAATAATTACTATAGTCATTGCAGAGACAACTGCGCTTGCCTATTTTGGAATTAAAATCTCAATGAGGTATATACTCTATACGGGGATGGCAGAAGTAATATTTCTAGTGATTACGTCGATCATAATGATAATACTTGGAGGAGGGAAGAACACTGGAGTTGTATTCACTGCACTTCCGGTCGGAAATAACTTTACATTAATATTCGTTGCTATGATGCTAGGTATTGCAACTTTTGGAGGAATAAATAGTATAGTGCCTGTTGCTGAGGAAACTAAGAATCCCAAGAAGAATATACCCATAGCCCTAGTCACTTTAGCTTCAATAGTGGGATTTACTTTACTTTTGAATTCATACTCCCAAACTATTCTATTCGGAATCAACAATATGTTCAATTATGCTACCTTGCCTGATCCGGGAGTAAGTCTTTACCTTAAATATCTAGGGCTAGCTGGTGGTGTACTCCTTATAATTTTCGTAATAAATAGCTTCAACACTTCAGGAGTATCATTCGAAACAAGTACTATTAGAACTGTTTACGGATATGCAAGAGATGGAGTCTTTTTCCCTAAGTCGTTCACTAAAATAAACAAGCACAAGGTTCCAGGGAATGTTGTTATTTTTACGGGAGTATTTTCTCTGATCATAGCCATCGTGGCAGGAATACTAATGGGACCTTTCATTGCAAGCATATTCCTAATTTTGAGCAACTCGGTCTTTAGCTTTTTCAACCATGCACTTGCAGGATTAGAACTGTCTGTCTATCACCACAGGAATAAGACCCTTAAGGTATTTAGGCACGTAGTCATACCATGGGTCACTGCCATTATGATTTTCATTGCAATAATCTACGTGGTCTATCCAGCCCCTCCAGCCCCACTTAAATATTCTGCATGGATTGCTGGATTATATGCATTATTTGTGATAGTCACATACTTCTACTACAAGAGTAAAAACCCAGAAAAACTCAAGAAGATCGGTGACTTCACTCTCTAAATTATTTTAATTTTTATTATTGTTATTTTTGATTCTAATATATTTTCATCTTTTAATTCATTAGGCATTGGCCAGGCTATCAAAAGACTTTTCCATTCTTAGGTAAACTTTCTTATACATTTTCCCGCTAATGACGGTGTAAGGTGTGATAAATTCATGAGGAAGATTCTAATAATCGATGAAGAATTTAATCAACACAAAATTGAGAAAGAAATTTTAGAGCGTGAACTGAAGGATATCAAGATAATCGAGCTAGATTATTCAATGGAAGAAATCATTAAGCACCGGGAAGGAGTTGTCGGGATTTTGGTTCAAATCGATTTCCAAGTTGATAAAAAATTCATGGAGCAGTTTCAAACTCTGAGGGCTATATCTGTCTATGGTGGGGGTTATAATAATATTGATGTAAATGCAGCCACTGCTCTAGGAATAAAAGTTTCAAGATCACCTAACTACTGTAACCACGAAGTAGCGGAATATGTAATAGCTATGATATTGAACTTCTCAAAGAAGCTCACATACTTGAATAAACGTGCTAAGCAGGGTTTTTGGGGAGCAAAGGCGATATCAAGTATTCCAGTAGATGAATGGTCTGTAGAGGAGATGGACATACTGCCACAGCGAGTCCATGGGTCGACACTTTTCATAATTGGATATGGAAAGATTGGAAAATTAGTGGGACAAAAGGGTACCGCCCTTGGCATGAGAGTTTTATATTATGACCCGAACATTCCTGCTACGAGTAATAACGAAGAGAGAGTTACCCTCGAAGAAGGCCTCAAACGTGCCGATTTTATAGCGATTACAGCTTCATTAAACGATTCATCAATTTCCCTATTAAATTCAAAAAATATCCCTTATGTTAAGAAAACTGCATACATAATAAATGCCGCCCGGGGCAAAATCATTGATGAAAATGCTTTGATAGACGCCTTGAAAGATGGGAAGTTAAGGGGCGCAGCTTTAGATGTTTTCTTATCAGAACCCCTTGACGTTAACAACCCTTTAATTAACATGGATAGAGTATTC
The DNA here is from genome assembly GCA_021816725.1 of Thermoplasmata archaeon. Classification (GTDB taxonomy): domain Archaea; phylum Thermoplasmatota; class Thermoplasmata; order Thermoplasmatales. The sequence goes on along the minus strand of JAKAXD010000001.1, from coordinate 246,019 downwards.
GTTACCCCACATTCCATATACATCTCAGATAAATCAATGAGAGATTTGAAGAATCTTGCAACAAATAATCTAATCAGCATGTTGACTGATAGAAAACCAGAAGGTTGTGTGAACTGTTAATAAGATTAAGATTGATTTCCCGAGTTAAGTATGGGAAGGAGAATTTTTGTTGATATAATCAAATTCAAATTAGATATAGATTCCGAGCTACCTCTGCACCTAATCCTGTGAAACAAAGACCTAAACGATCAAAGCAATCAGTGACTAAAAAATAAAGAACCATGTTTGTATCGTTGTTTATGTTGCTGACCACAGAGGAAGAGAATGTTCTGAACGGAAATTTTGGAATAGGTAAATCTAATGCGATGAAATTGCTGGTTTCGCTCGGGGAAATGTTTGATGCCGACAGGCTCATCCCGATTAAAAGGGCTCATTGGGCCGTCAGTGGTCAGGAAGGGGACCTGTTTTTTGCTGAAAAGTTGGCAAATTCGGGTGCCAGGGTATCTGTGGTTACTACGACAAATCCTGCATGGGACTCGTCCCTCTCAGACCTATTTCACGTGGATATAGATGACTATGAAAGGTCCCTTTTGGACAGGACTATTGAAGTATCAGATAAACTCGGAGTCATAAAGAGCTTTAACTGTACTCCTTATCTCTATAAGGACGTTCCTTCATTCGGCGAACATACTGCCTTTTCTGAGTCTAGTGCCACGCCTTACATTAATTCGGTATATGGGGCTAGGACCAACAGGGAAAGTTCATCGAGCGCACTTGCTGCTGGCGTTATCGGTAAGACTCCAAACTACGGTCTTCATTTAGACAAGAATAGAGTTCCAAACATAACAGTTGATGTTTCTGCCCAAATAAAAGATGATTTTGATATGGGTTTGCTGGGATGGTATCTTGGGGAAATTCTGAAACCTGATGATGTTCCCTTGATAAGAGGACTCAGCAGCGAAATGACGGAAGAAGGACTCAGAGATTTCGGTGCAATGATTAATACATCTGGTGCGGTTTCCCTGTTTCACCTGGAAGGTGTCACTCCGGAAGTAAAGAGAATTTCAGATACCTCTCTATGGGTAACAAGCAGAGAAAAAATAACTGTAACGTCTGAAGACGTGGAAAGAGTCAGAAAAAAATTTACGGAGAGGGGAGGAAAGATAAATTCGGTATACATAGGCTGCCCACATTCCACAATACCGGAAATAATGAAAGTAAATCGCTTACTTGATGGAAGGAAGGTAAATGACGATGTTAAATTTCTTATCTTCACTTCTGCAACAAACCTCAAGATTCTTGGAGAAAATGTGAAGAAACTTGCATCGAAAGGAGTTTATGTCATGCAGGACAGCTGTGTTGATGAACCGGTCTTTAAGTTTACTGAAGGAGGCCTTGGAGCTACGAATTCCCTCAAGGCTGCATATTATCGAAAGAGGAGAAATCAGGAATTTGTGGTTACAACTATTGAAAATCTTGTAGAAGCTGCTGTGAGGGGTTACATATGAGTGCAAAATCTTACGTACAGAAGGTAAAATCTGCTTGCAATGGAAACACTGAGGGAGAAGTTCTTTTCTCGAACAGGTCGGTTAATTTTTATTTAGTCGACCCTGTTACTTCGGAAATTCTAGAGGACGACCATCCACTGAAGGGCATTAAAGTCAAGGGAAAGGCTCTTGTGATTCCCTCAGGAAAAGGTAGCTCAGTCGTACAACTAGATGGACTTTACCAACTGTTAACACGTAACAATCAACCATCAATGATAGTCGTAAAGGATCCGGATCCTGTCATCGTTTCTGCTGCCATTATATGCGATGTACCTATAGTGACAGGCGTAAACGATGAATTTATGTCTATGGCCAAGAAAGGTGGTTCACTGAGACTGGACTGCCAAAGGAGAGAATTGACCTTCGTAGAATCAGTAGAAGAAAGCAAGTAACGAAATCGGCACCTTCTCTCAAACTCTAGTTTTGGACCTGACACCGCATAAGACCTCCATGATTACCGAGGCTGCTAGCTTCTGTGTGATGTCTCCTATGTCAAATGGAGGAGAATATTCTGTTATGTCTATGCCATCCAAACTTATCTTTTGGGTCAATTCCCTTACTAGTTCAAGGAGCTCATATGACATTAACCCTCCTGGTGAACTTCCGCTGCAGGCAGGAGCAAATGCCTGATCTACGGCATCGATATCAACACTAAGGTATGCATGACCTTTACCTCCAATAGTATTTACTACTTCCTTGACGACTTCTTTAATTCCATAAGTGTGAATGTAATATCCACTTATTGTTTTGACACCGTTGTCTCTTAGAAATTTTGCGTAACTTTCTGGATACCTGAATCCGTGTGATCCTAAAATCACAGTGGAATCTGGTTTGGCCTTCTTGTCCAATAGTAAATGCCTTAACCAGGATCCGGAATTTACGAAATTGTAATCCCTTACGTCATAGTGCTGATCAATCACCAAGAGATTGATACCATTTGCATCTCTTTCCTGAGCTCTTATGCCATTAAATGAGGGGAGGGTAATGGAGTGATCTCCGCCCAAAATTATAGTCGTTTTGCTAGATCTGGAAAATTTTGTTACACCTCTTTGTATTTGGTCGTAAACATTTGTATCATTGTTTCTTAAGGCAAGATCACCAAAGTCCCTGATACTGAGTCCTGATAATTCCGTCTCGTGAGTGGAGCAATAATTGGTAAAATTATAGAACGATTTCCTAATAAAATCCGGGGCCAGTTTTGCTCCTCTCCTGTGGGACAGTATTCCCCCGTCATAAGGAACTCCAATCATTGATACGTCTGTTCTTTTAAACCTACTGTTGACCATTTCGGATGTATACGTGGAGTTAGGGTCCCGGAATTTATCTGTGTATTTACACCTCTCGAATTCCCAGTCATCCTCATGTTCCAACATGTGCAAATTCCCTCATGATAAATCTCAAAAATATGGAGTCTTGAATTTGACTCCTTTCTTTATAAGATTAATGGAATCTTCATATCCAGCATCTGCGTGTCTGATGACGCCAGAACCGGGGTCAGCATTCAGTACCCTTTTAATTCTCTCCTCTGCATCGTTTGTCCCATCTGCTACTATTACCAAGCCTGAATGAATACTATTACCTATTCCAACACCGCCTCCATGATGGACACTCACCCAAGATGCGCCAGAAACTGCATTCAATAGTGCGTTAAGAATCGGCCAGTCGGCTATTGCATCGCTACCATCCTTCATCCTCTCAGTTTCCCTGAAAGGGGAAGCAACTGAACCCGTGTCGTGGTGATCTCGCCCGATTGCTACAGGGGCTCCCAGCCTGCCTTCCCTAACCATGTCGTTTATTAGGAGCCCTATCTCTTCCCTCTGACCGTATTTTGCGTAACATATTCTTGCTGGAAGGCCCTGGAAATGAACCTCGTTCTTCGCGAGTTTAATCCACTTTACGAGGTGCTCATCGTTCTTGAATTTAGAGATTATTGCATCGTCTATTGCAAATATATCTTCAGGGTCGCCAGAAAGTGCAACCCACCGAAATGGACCTGAGCCTATAGCGAATAGGTCTCTGAGATAAGCCGGCACGTAACCTGGTATTTCGAATGCCCTATCGTAGCCGTGTTCCTTCGCCCTGGTTCTTAGGTTATTTCCGTAATCAAATGTCTTTGCACCATTGTCCTTGAACCAGACTATCGCCCTGACTTCCTTGACTATGCTCTCATAAACCTTCTCCTTATATTCTTCGGGGTTTTTCTTCCTGAACTCATCGGCAGACCTTACTGAATATCCTTCAGGTATGTATCCAACATTGAGATCGTGGGCTGCGGTCTGATCTGTCACAATGTCTGGAACTATATTTCTTTCCACAAGTTCGCCATATACGGTCGCTGCATTTCCTAGGACACCTATAGATTCATTTGTTCCTGCTGCAATTGATTCATCTTTCCACTTCAAAGCTTCATCTAGTGAATCGGTCCACCTATCTAGGTACTTGTCCCTGAGTCTCCTGTTTATCTTATCCTTGTCTACCTCTACAACAATGGCAACCCCTCCATTCATTTTTATTGCGAGAGGCTGTGCACCTCCCATTTCACCAAGCCCCGACGAAAGAACCCACTTTCCCTTTAGGGAATCTGTGTTGTATTCCTTCCTAGACAAGGCGGAAAGTGTTTCATAAGTTCCCTGAAGAACGCCCTGGGTACCTATATATATCCAGGACCCTGCTGTCATCTGGCCGAACATAGTCAGTCCTCTAGCTTCTAGGTCCCAGAATATGTCATCAGTTGCCCATCTAGGCACGATCTGTGCGTTTACTATAAGGACCCTAGGAGAATTTTCAAAAGTCTTGAAAATACCAACCGGTTTACCGGACTGGATCAGAAGAGTTTCGTCTTTTTCCAAATTCTTCAGGGCATCCACTATCTTATGAAAAGCTTCCCAGTTTCTAGCGGCTTTCCCTTTCCCACCATAAACGATAAGATTTGCAGGGTCCTTTGCAACCATGGGGTCAAGATTGTTCATAAGCAACCTTAAAGCCGCTTCTTGTTGCCATCCTTTAGTATTCAATTTTTTTCCGGTAGGTGCATGAATCTCAGTAGCCATAATAATCAAGTAATAATGTAATTATAGAATTATTAGTTTTTGAACGGGGTGCACTACTCATAAAGCCGACCTTCCATGATATTAACAGTTAAATTGCCCTTTAAGATTACAAAATTGTGACAATGACAAGACCATCAAAAGAATTGATTTTACGAGCATCTAATCTCCTTCTCAGAATTAATTGGAGAGTTTGGTACTTCGGCGACAATGCTGGTTTCATGGGTCTAGAATCAGCAGATTATTTGCTAAACACGATGGAGTACGGTAATTATGCCTACGGACTACTGAAAGGGTGGAGCGCAAGAAGGAACCCTAGAGTAAAATATGACCAAACATTGCCTGGAATTGAGGCAATTAGGCTTGCAACCAGACATGCAGATAAGGACTTACATGGTTCGCTTGAGGAACATGTTAACTGGATAACTGGACACAATAAATTTAAAGGAGTTTACTTGACGGACGATGATTATCCTAATCTTATCTGGGTGGATACAATTAGTATTCATCCTCCTATGATTGCCGGGTTGGGTGTTTACAAGCAAGAATACTATGAAATTGCTTCACGACTCACAATGAGCTATGTTGAGTTGCTTCAAGACGAAAGCGGATTATTTTCACACACTTACGACATCACTGAAGAAGCATCAAACAATATTCACTGGGGCAGAGGTCAAGGGTGGGCTTTGGCTGGTCTTTTGGAAACTATTAAACTATTACCTCAGAATGACCACCTTAGGCAAGGTTTAGTGTCTAGGTTTAGCGAATGCGTTATTGCAGTTTCTAGATTTCAGAATAAAGACGGAAACTGGAACACTATAATTGATGACGATAGTTCTCCCATAGAAATGTCAATAGCTCCCTTCTTTGTCATAGTAGGAACCCAAGCTATTGCTCTAGGGCTTTTAAAGAGTGATATTGCAGAAAACATATCTGCGGCAATGAGTGCAATTTTGAAATCACTTTCAAAAGATGGCTTTTATAAGGGAGTTAGCGAAGACACTCTTTCCGGTGACCATTCTTATTATAAGTCCATCAAAAACGATTCATTTAGCCCGTGGTCTCAAGGGCCTCCAATTGCTGCAATATACTGGTACTACAAGTTAGGAGATAAATTAGGTCTGATTTAAAGTGAGTATCTGAAAAATGGAAACAAGTTGTTATTTTCTAATTATTATCCAAATGACTATCGTAGAGAGCTTAAAATAACAAGCGACTACTCCTATCGCAATGTTATTATATCAAAGCTTGGAGGCCTTCTTAAGATTTCTCCTTTAGTGGTGCAGTCATGCTGCCATATGGAAAATGACTTAATCTAGTTAGATTATTGATAAAATATGCAGATAGATGAAATGAAGGAAAGAATCGAAAGAATAAGTGAAATGGAAAAACCTGAAAATCCTAAGTTTTCAGTAAGCTACATGGCACCAAATGAGGACCCGACGTCAAATTTCTATCAATACTGCAACGGCAACTGGATTGCGACTCATCCTATACCGGAAGACAAGATACGTTGGGGGGCATTTATGGAAATTGCAGAAAGAAATAGGTACGTCCTGGGTAAAATCCTTGAAGAATGTGCATTTAGTGAACGATGGGATGATAAGACAATTCAACAGCTAGGTTCTTTCTATCTATCAGCCATGGACACGGAGAAGATAGATGAATTGAAATTTGAACCAATTAAAGAATGGGCAAAAAGAATTGAGGATATAGAGGAAAAGGATGAAATGGTTTCTTTGATCTCAGAATTCCATAGATACGGTCTGGACGCAATGTTCTCATTTTCCTCTGACTCAGACGAGAAGAACAGCGCCATTTATGCATGTTATCTGGAACAGGGCGGGCTTTCACTTCCGAACAGGGACTATTATTTAATTGATTCATTTGAAAGTATAAGGGGGCAGTACAAAAAGCACGTTGCAAATTTATTTTCCCTCTACGGCCAGTCTGCCCGGGATGCCGAGCAATCTGCTGAAACAGTCTTCAAGATTGAGGCCCTACTGGCAAAATCAAGCAGGACGCCCGTTGAACTAAGGGACCCAGAAAGAAATTATAACAAGTTCTTGTACGATGAGCTTGATAGTATTGTACCTTCAATTGGCATCACGAGATACCTTTTGGAGATTGGCCTACCCGAAGTAAAGCACATTGTCATAAGACAGCCAGAATTCTTCAAAAATCTCGGCAACATGCTTGATTCGATTTCACTATCAGAATGGAAAACGTATCTTACTTGGAAGCTGCTTCACTTCGCCTCCCCGTTTCTCCATGAAGAAGTAAGAAAGGAGTACTTTGATTTTTATGAAAGGAAACTGCTTGGCCGGAAAAAGCCTGAAAAGAGATGGAAGCAAGTAGTGCAATTGATAGATGGACAGATGGGGGAAGCGCTCGGCAAGCTGTACGTACAAAGAGAATTCACAGATGATTCTAAGCGCAAGATGGGAGAAATGGTGTCTGATCTAAAAGAAGCGTTCAAGGAGAAGCTCGAAAAATTGGATTGGATGTCTGAGAAGACTAAAAAGATAGCTCTTGAAAAATTCTTAAAGTTCAATGCAAAAATAGGCTTTCCTAAGAAGTTCATAGACTATTCTTCAATAGACATATCTCCAAGCGACTTCTTTGGTAATATTTTGAGAACAAACAAATTTGAAATTATGAGGAAGATTAAGAGGGTCAATACTCCAGTGGACAGGGAGCTCTGGGAAATGTCTCCACCTACTGTTAACGCATATTTCTCCCCTACAAAAAATGAAATAGTTTTCCCAGCAGGGATACTGCAACCGCCCTTCTTTGATCCTGCAATGGACGATGCAGTCAATTATGGTGCAACTGGGGGGATAATCGCGCATGAAATGACACATGGCTTTGATGACGAAGGCAGAAAATACGATAAGGATGGCAATCTTAAAGATTGGTGGTCGAAGGTTGACGCTGATGAATTTGAGAAGAGGGCAAAAAGCGTTGTCAATCTGTACGAGCAGCTTGAAGCACTTCCTGGACTTCACGTAAATGGAGAGCTTACTTTAGGAGAAAACATAGCGGATATGGGGGGAGTTAGCATTGCATATGAGGCGCTCCAGAAAAAACTTACAAGAAATCCTGCTTTAAGGAAGAATTTAGATGGCCTAACTCCTGAACAGAGATTCTATATCAGTTGGTCTCAAAGCTGGAGAGCAAACGTTAGGGAAGAAGCCATAACATGGCAAGTCTCTAACGATCCACATTCTCCAGACTGTTTCAGGGGGGAGATACCCGCAGTAGTACACTTAAAATTCCACGAACACTTCGGCAGTCCAATTACTAAGAATGGGAAGGGTAAGGAAGTTATCACCATTTGGTGAACCCTTTAGCTTATTTCTTTCCCCTTATTCTTACTGACAAAGAGGACGGTTGCGATGTCCCCAATCAACACAATCTAGCTTGAATTATTTGAGTCGTAACCTAAATATTTTATATATAGCCTCCAATTTGAAATTTAAATTAAAAAAATTCTTAAATGTTGCCTCCCCTTCTTTGAAACCTTTATTTGAGCTGTCCTGAAAAATGAGCCTTAAAGTACCCTATCCCTCTTCTGCTGATCTTCTGCTCTTTGGTCGTATGGATAAGTTACCTCCAGCTGGCTTGCATTGTTTAGAAGCTCTATCTGTTCACTCGTCAACTTCCACTCAGTAGCCCCAATATTCTCTACAAGCTGCTTCTCATTCCTTGCTCCTATTATTGGTGACGTTACCGTCTTATTATTGAGAAGCCAATTAAGAGCTATCTCACTATTTAGTCTCCCTGTTTCTTTTGCCACTTCCTTAAGCGCTTCAGAGATGCGCCTTACCCTTTCGTTCTCCAGTTTCTCATAGTATTCTTTATTCTGTGATTCGCCTATTCTGGTTCCCTTTGGTGCTGATGCAATACCTGATTCATATTTACCCGTAAGGAATCCACCAGCAAGCGGACTCCACGGCAGAACGCCAAGATTATTGTATAAAGCGACGGGCAGGATTTCGAATTCTGTTCCCCTTGCTATTAGGTTGTACTGTGACTGTATGGTCACTGGCTTTTCCCAACCGTTTTTCTCACATATGTCTATCCCCCTTTGAATTTGCCATCCCCTGAAATTACTTATGCCTACATATCGTATCAGCCCCTCTTCAACAAGGTAATTCATTGTGCCCATTGTCTCTTCCAGTTGGGTCAGCGGATCCCATGCGTGAAGCTGCAGGATATCTAGGTAATCCAGGTTAAGTCTCCTCAAACTCTCTTTGACTGAATGAATAATATGTTTTCTCGAGAGACCGACAGAATTGATGCCTTTTCCTGTCCTGAACCTGACCTTAGTTGCTACAATAAAATCATCTCTAGTTCTTCCCTTCATCCATTTCCCAACAATCTCCTCTGACTTTCCGTCCGAATAGACATTTGCAGTGTCAATAAAGTTTCCTCCATATTCCTCGAATTTATTCATCATCTTATGGCTACTCTCCTCATCCGCGTGCCATCCGAATGTCATAGTCCCAAGACAGAGTTCACTGACTAGAAGTCCCGACCATCCGAGTTTCTTGTATTTCATGGAGTTTTATGAAAAGAATGGATAAGAACATTTCTTGCTCAATCTCTCATCATGGATGAAACTGCTCCTGCAAAGCTAATGATCGAAGAGAGAAGCATCACTTGCTTAAACCCGGTCACAAAGTCGTAGAAATAAAGCTGTCCTATTGAAACGTACAATCCAGAAAAAATACCCACCATCACGTTCCTTGGAATTTCGAGAGAGAAGAGGTAGGTGGCAACTATGATGCTGGCAAGTTGCCCAATGAATCTCATAGTCCCAAGAAAACCAGAAGCAAATCCAGAATATTCCATTTTAATGGAGCCCATTACTGAATTGGTATTTGGAGCAGAGAAGAGGCCAAACCCTGCCCCTAGAAAAGCAAGGATTAGTAAGATATCTCTGACGGATGGTTGGCCCAGTACGAAGAATATGAGAAACGATAGGCCGATTATGACCATTCCCGCTGATGCTATCTTCCTCGAACCTATCCTGTCAGAGAGTCTCCCTGCAATGGGGGACATGAGAACCATTAGAACAGGCTCAGGGAGTATGTAGAGACCTGAAAGAAAAGGAGATATGTGAAGTGTGACCTGAAGGTATATGGAGAATACGAAGACAATTGAGAACGTTCCTAGATAATTGAGCAAGGCTGCCACATTAGAGGCAACGAACGTCCTTCTCATCTCCATCATTTTTATAGAGATAAGTGGATTTGTGGATCTCCTCTCTTCTCGTACGAAGAGAATAGTTGAAACAAAGAAGAGAAGCAGGAGTGGTAATAAATTCACGAATCCATATACGTAACCTAGAGACAAGTATAAGGAGATTGAAATTAGAAGTATCCCGAAGAGTAATGACCCGTATAACTTCATTCCTGTTCCTCCCTTCAACTCAGTTCTAAGCGTAAAAAGCGACAGCAAGAAACCTGCTAGTGCAATTGGAAGAATAACAAGGAAAAGTAACCGCCAGCTGGAGAATTCTACTACTAAGCCACTTATGAATGGCGCAGTAGTTAGGCCAAGATATACTGACATTGCATTAATTCCAAGAGCAAAACCCCTCCCTTTCTTGAAAATAGTGCTGACAATTGCAGTTGAATTGGCACTCATAATAGATGCCCCAATACCCAGGGTGAATAACGATCCGACAAGTACCTGAAAATTCGGAGAAAATAGTGCAATAATAGATCCTAATGAAAATATCACCAGCCCTATCCTGAATAGCAATATTCTTCCAAGCTGATCTGACAGTCTACCAAATAGCAAGATGAAGGAGGCTAAAGGTATGAGTATCACCAAAGGGAGTAGTGCAGCTTGGTAAAATGTTAGGTTTAATTCCTGCCCTATCTTAGGAACGACAAATGAAATAGAGCTTGAAATGAATGGGGTGAGGAAAGCAGCAAGAGAAGTTGTCACTAAGATTAGAGCCCCTCTTCTCATAATCGAGAAGGAAAACAAAAGATAAGGATTTTTACAAAAAATAGCGGTACTGAACTTCGAGACGAGTCATCGATGGAGAGTCTCGGAAATAATTAGATCGCGACAATATGGGCCTCGAATCACTCGCGGAAGACCACTCAATTGCGGGAGATCTCCTTTGCATTTAGAAGAAATGGTCTTCAAAACTCACCTACAACTAAAGGATGAGAATCGTCCATCATGGCCCTCAGTTCCAGAGACATTCCATTCACGCTCTTACTATAGAAGAATTCATAATTCGTCCAGTCGGTTATCACATGTAAGGAGAATTCGTCCCTGTAGTGGGATTTGAGGCCTTCAATTGAATCACTTAAATCCCCTATATCTTCTTGGTGATCTTCATCACGAATGCATAATATATACTGTGAATACATACGTTTGTGCGCAAGGTCCAGATAAAGGAAGGGAACCAAATCACAGTGAGGAACATTAAGGCATACATGGAGATGGCAGTCACAAAATTCGGATCTGGTCCAAAGTTCGCTCTCCTAAATAGTTTCTTGGGACGATGGCCTTCCTAATCATAAAGAAAGATGGGTATTAGTCACTTATGCCCCATAGTCCTTCTCGCACAAGGCACTAAATTGTAAAGCCACATCAATGCGCTAAAGTAAAATTTTCTTTACTTAGTGGTATTTATAAGTTCCATCATTCACAATAGAGGAGGTGAAGGATGTGAGAAATCATAAATGTGACTGCGGTGCCTCATTTGAAACGGAATCGGAATTTCACTCTCACGAGAAAGCAATGCATTCTAAAGCCATGAAGGATGATTGTGCGATTAACAGGATTGCTCGCTAGGCGATCATCTGTCCTCCTTTTTATTCAACCATTTTGAGGTAACAGCAATGAATCAGAGGGTAAAATGCCTATCTCGCTGAACAGTAGACGGCGGATTCTGAGTAAGGAGAGCCTTGGGCTTATTTCTCTGGGTGCACTGTACTGGTTCCTATTTGCTACTTCTTCAGGCATGATCGAATACTACGGTCACTCACTCTCAGGTGTTCTCAGCAAAGGAGTAGGACACAGGATCACCTTCCTCCTTTATGGCAACGTTCACTATTTCCTGCAATATAGTGGAATCTACTGGTTCCCGACCGACCACGTTGGAATCACGCTGCCAGTTCTTCAGGCCATGCTTTCAGTCTTTCTTGCCGTCATGGTCCCCCTGGTTGTTGGCGACATCATAAAGATGAAGAGGAATGGGAAAATTGCGAGGGCCAACGGCCTTACACTGGGCGGGTCTATACTTTCATTGATAACTACCACGGGAGGCTGCTGCTCCCTCCCGTTTATATATTACGCTCTTGCGCTGGTTGCATCTTCATCTGCCAACTTCGGAGTGACATTGTTCTTTGCCTCATACTCCTACATCATCGATGCCATATTGATCGTAATCCTTGGGATGCTTCACATAAGGAACACGATGATCATTGAAGGTCTATCTCGTGGAACTTATATCGGTAGAAGGATCAGGCTTAGAGAATGAAGCTATTGTTTTGCGGAATGGGGTGAATTGACGGGACCACTTTTGTTTGGGAAGCCAGGAAATGAGGAAGATGTATCTTTCGCAATCCAGGCTGCCCCTTTAAATTTCCAGTCCTTCATAAGACATCCATACTCTCCGACTTTTGTCATCATGCATGGTAATTTGGAATTTAACAAAAGTTCCGTAATGAAATGAATGTTTCTACGGGCCCGCGGGGATTTGAACCCCGGATCATTGGCTTAGAAGGCCAATGCCTTATCCAGACTAGGCCACGGGCCCAAGACAGATTCCAATGGCAATCACTAGGCCGTTATTATTTTTTCTCAATTTTCTTAGGCCTTAGGAGTTCTTTACCATTCATCTTTCGATAGCTTCCTTTTTAAAGTTTGACGCATACCGGACTGATGGCACCCGAGCTGATGATAGCAGTTGCACGTCATGGCCAGACCGATTCAAATATCAGGGGTCTCTGGGTTGGAAGCGGTGATGATCCTCTCAACGACACAGGCAGAAAACAGGCGGTTGAGTTGGCCCAGTCTCTTTCAGATTTCAAATTTGATTTTATATTATCAAGCGACAAGAGACGAGCAATGGAGACTGCAATGACTGTTTCTAAGACCCTGAACATACCTGTATTAGGGCATCATTCAACTCTTAGAGATAGGGAGTACGGGGAACTGGAGGGACTCACGACCGAACAGATACGGGAGAAATATGGAGTAGAGATGAAGTCCCTTTCACGGGAAATAGATGATCTTGGATCAACTGAAACGGTAAGCTCCGTGATGATGAGAGTGAGAGATTTTGTGAACACTGCAACAGATGCTTTCAATGGCAAGAGATTAATCGTGATAACTCACGGGGCATTCATCAGGTCCTTCTACGAGTTGTATGTTGGAAAATCTGACGGCATTAGGTTCACCAACTGTTCAAATTTCATAGTGAAGTTTTCAGAAGATGGTCCTGAAGTCGTGAGGGACATAGTTATTATTTAGTGCTTAGAGGGCAGAAAAGTTAGTGAATCATAAATACTGAGAACAGATTGAGAAAGGGTAGTCCCAGGATGGCCATCGCCAGAAATGGTGAGGAAAGTCCTCCCTCCGGGTAGCAATCTGGATAAAACCCTGGTCGAGAGACCTGCTTCTCCTCAAAAGAAATGACACAGTTTCGGTGAAGGGTGAACCTTCCGAAGGGGACGTTCCCGAAAATATGATGAGACAGAGGAGGAGGGATAGGAGCAAACTCAAGCGGTTCCTATGACAGCTATCAAAGGAACGGGTAGAGCGCACTAGTCAAATGCCATCAACCCGAAAGGGCTAACAGAAGGAGGCTTACTCGGGACAACCCAACTTTAATTACAACAGACTGGATTCCGAGTTATCTACGATAGTTTTATTATTTCTCTTAACATAATTGTGCAATGGAAGACGAAGTCCCTAATAGAACTGAGGCACTCCTGATCGCCACAGTTAACCCGTTGGCCAAGAACGAAATTTCTGCTGCACTTGCCATTGACCAAAAGGATGTCGCAAGATCACTGCGACTACTTAAGAAAAGATACGAAAATACTGCCCTAGAACTGAAGATGATAGGAAGAAAGTATAAGATTGGTGTCAGAGACAAATACAGTGAGGTTGCGTTCAAGTATTCAGAAAGCGAGATGAACAAGGGAGAACTGGAAATCATCGGCCTTCTCTTCAGGAAGGGAAAGACTTACATTTCCCATATCGAGAGACTCAGGGGAAAGAGAGCTGAGGAAGAACTTGAACATCTGAGCAAGCTAAATCTTGTAGAGATAATACCGAGAGGAAGGAGAAGAATCGTGAAGCTCACGAGAAATTTTTTCACGAAGTATGGAAAGGAACTCAAGGAAAGGGTAAAACAGGAAGAGCAGGTGACCGATTGAGAGCACTGCTCATAGGCGGTGGGGGAAGGGAACATGCGATAGGGCTCTCTATAGTCAAATCAGGAACTGAGCTTGCAGTCATTTCACCAAACAAGAACCCTGGACTGATGAGGATTGCAAGAAAAGTGATCATTGGTGACGAAAACAATGGAAGATTTGTACTACGCAACGCAGATAAACTGAAGCCGGATTATGTGTTCATAGGGCCTGAATCGCCTGTTGCGCATGGCGTTTCAGATATTCTGGTCGAGAATGGCTTCAATGTGTTTGCCCCATCTTCGGAAGCAGCAAAACTTGAGACTTCAAAGGCATTCTGCAGGAAGTTCATGTCTGAAAATCAAGTTAAGGGGAATATAGAAAGCACCCCCTTCTCGGAACCTGATAAGGCAGAGCGATTTATAAAAAATATAGACTATGACTTTGTCATTAAGCCAGACGGGCTGACCGGGGGCAAAGGGGTGGTCGTCCAGGGTGTACACTTCAAATCAAGGGAAGACGGCATCAGGATTGTAAGAGAATACCTTGTGTCTGGGACCGCCAAATTGCTGGTAGAGAAGAAAGTGATAGGTGAGGAGTTTAGCCTTCAGGGCTTTGTTAAGGGGCCCAAGATTTCATTCCTGCCAATCGTCCAGGATTACAAGAGGGCATTCGAGGGTGACAGGGGCCCGAACACCGGTGGCATGGGATCAATATGCTTCTCAGAAATGGGGCTACCATTTATTGACAATGGAACAGTAGATAAGGCTAAGGAGATACTTGAGGACCTTGTAAGGAAGTTTAATAGAAAAGTCACTAGCTATGTTGGCCCAATTTATGGAGGATTTGTAGCCACTCATGATGGGCCAAAACTGCTTGAGATAAACGCGAGATTGGGGGATCCAGAGGCGATGAATGTCCTATCGTTAATGGAAACTTCTATAATGGACGTTGCAGCAAGAATGCTTCATGGACAGCAAACAAGGCTGGAGTTCAGGGACAGGATAAATGTCATAAAGTATGTTGTTCCAAGGGGGTATGGAACGAAGCCCACCCCATCGACCCTAGAAATAGATGAGGAAAAGATAATGATAAAGGGATTGAGGATCTTCTACGCATCTGTTAATCTGGATGGAGATAGAATAAAACAGACAAGCTCAAGGTCAGTAGCATTGATGTCTGAGGGCACCGATATTGAAGAAATTAACAGCAGATTCTCGGGCATTTCATCCATGATAAAGGGGGAATATGAAATGAGAAACGATATTGGAACAGCGAAAACAATTGAAAGGAAAAAGAGGGCAATGAAGCTTATAATGTCGCAAAAAGCTTAAAATGCAACAGCTCCAGTATACCAGGTACGGTAACTTCCTTGTCGTGAATTGCAAATTTCCTCAGTGACCCAAGATCGGACCTGAAGTCCCCTTCTGGAAATCCACCTATGATGTAATTTAATTGATCACTCGCAACCAATCCGGAATTTCCATTTGGGTGGAGCACAACCGTGTTCCCGGGAGTACCGATGTCGTCCACGTATTCCACAAGTTTCCTTTTCGTTGTTTTCTTCTGGAGTAACACTTCCACCCTTTCGGCGAATTCAGCGTAACCGGGGCCAATACCGGCAAGGTCATCTCTCTCTATGATCACGTCATGTTTCGTGTGAATCGCGTAATTCAACTTGGTTGTCTCATTAAGGATTGACTCGTCATTTAGCCTCGTGAAAAGGTATGCTATGTTAGGGAAGCCCATCCTGTTGGCGCACTTAGGAAAGTGTTTCGCAATTAATGGCTTCATCTTGCCATTATCTAGGAGCGTGTTTTCCTTCCCATTGGCCTTCAGGATTGACCTTATCTCCTCTTCCTCTATCATCTCTTCAGGCACAAGTTCAAGTTCCGCATCTGCAAGGATGATGAACATCTAACCAAAAATGGAACCGAAGCTGTCGTTAACGTTCTGTCTTTCCTTCTCAATTATTTCCTGTACCTTCTTCACTTTATCTGGATCCAATTTTTCAGAAATTTTTGATAGTTCCGACCTTGCAACCTTCAATCTATCTTCCGTTCCTTCCAGTATAAGGTACTGATATCCATCCTCGCCAAGTATTGAAGAATCCTTGATTGTTATGGATAGCCTAAACACCTGGTCCATTGACAGTATCTTCTCCATATCAACTTTCTTGGCTACAGGTATCTTGTAAACGTCCATAATACCTCAGGAATAATACCTAATTATTCTTTTTCAAGCTCCTTTATCCATCTCTTCCTGGAGTAAATAATAAGGGAACTGGAAACAACGACGATCATTGTTGCAGATATTACCAACACAATGAGGGGAAGATTACTTGACTGGACGAGCACGGGCGTCACTGAGAGAGCTAGCGAGCCCTGCCCGCTGCCATTTGTAGTGAATGAAATTATCGTTTGATTTGATGTTTTGGCAATTGAGTAATGAGAATTGTTCTGCCCAGGGCCATGGAAGGAGAACGTTGAAACGTTGAAGTTGCCCTGAATCACAATCACGAAATTCTGTGTTCCATTCTGAATGAAATCAAAGCTCAGGGTGTTCTGGCTGAATGATAGGTTCTGGGAAGTCACGTTAGGGGAAAAGGGAACAAAGTATGCCTCATTGTCGACGTATATCTCGGTGGTAGCGTTCTCCAGGTCATCGTTGCTGTGGTTTGCGACTCCAGCAGCCTGGAATGACGGCAGGAACCTTACAATGACAAAACTCAGAGGGGAATTGACTGTAAGAGTGATGTTGTTGATCGTGGTACTGCCATAAACATCGATGTAACCCACAGTCTTGTGACCGTTCATTATCTTGAATATGTGCTCCTCTGGCATTCGTATTGAACCGATGCCA
Source organism: Thermoplasmata archaeon (assembly GCA_021816725.1). GTDB lineage: Archaea > Thermoplasmatota > Thermoplasmata > Thermoplasmatales. The sequence continues at coordinate 229,168 of JAKAXD010000001.1, read as the reverse complement.
GAATGATCTTCACTAGGTGCGCTGTTGCCGTTCCCATCGCCACCGTTCTGCGCTCTGTCACCAGAAGTTCCGAATTGGAATCCGTTCGCAAGAGTCACATTTATTGACGTATCAAATCCATTCGCGTAAATCATTGGAAACAGGCCATCGGATGCGAAAATAGTGTTTCCATGTGGCGTAGATAAACCCGCAGAGTTCATCGTGAAGTAAAGACCATTAGAGCTGGATATGCTAGACATCACCTGGACTGATGAATTCCTGTTGACAAGGGCGTAGTCATTTAAGCTTCCGAAGAATGAAAAACTGGAATAGTTTCCCAGATAAGAATGCCCAGTTAGCTTGTAACTTTCCTGTGTATAGTTATAATTTGACAAAGGGGAATTAACGAGCTCTACGGAATTTTCTACGAGGGGATTAATGGCCTTTATTAAAATAACTCCTCCCGATTCTGAGATCGTACCCGTAGTTAGGATCATACCAAGATAATTGGAGAAATGGAGATAGACATACTCCACCTGAAATGCAGAATAATTAAATGACCCGACACCCGAGAATGGAATTGCCGGAACTATAGAAACATTGCCGAATCCGTGCCAGGAAATAGGCACCATCGTATTTTCGTTGATATTCGGCATATTCAGGAACTGTGTTGGACCGGATACGTTGAAGAATCTGAATACCTCGATAAATTGATTGCCCACATGGACCGTGAAATTTGAAATGCCGTTTTGATTGATGTTGTAGACTCCATATCCTGAATCCTGGTTCCCCTGTGCAGCGCCAGCAAAGGGCATGCTAGAGACCATTACCGCTATCGTTAACAATACGGCAATGGCCAGGTACTTCATATGTTTTGGATTAAGCTTCCATATTAAAGGTGTTTGATACAAAATTCGAATCAGTCTAAGAAGGGTTATTATTCATTGCACGGATAAAGGTGGAGGTGACATCATGCCTGGAAACATAAAAGTTAACCAGCCTCCCCCAAAGCCTCCAGTTGATTTCAAGTTAAGTCCTGAGAATGAGACGATCAAGAACATCAGCAATGTCGTAGTTGTGATGAGCGGCAAGGGAGGCGTCGGAAAGTCAACGGTTTCAGCTAACCTGGCAGTTGAACTTTCTCAAAGAGGATTCCAAGTTGGCCTGGTTGATGCAGACATGCACGGCCCTGACATACCCCAAATGCTTGGGCTAGTTGACGACAAGCCTGTTATGGACGAAAACAAGAAGATAGTCCCAGTGAGATACAGCAATAACCTCAAGGTAATCTCTATCGAGTATTTCCTTCCATCAAGGGATACCCCCGTCATCTGGAGGGGCGCACTCAAGCACAAGATGATTGAGCAGTTCATAAAGGATATAGCCTGGGGGGCACTTGATTTTCTGATTTTCGACCTACCTCCAGGAACTGGCGATGAGCCACTTTCCATAATTCAGATCATTCCGAAGATAACTGGATTTGTTGTGGTTGGAACACCACAGGAGGTGGCAATGCTGGATGTGAAGAAGGCTATAAATTTCGCGAAGCAACTGAATGCTCCAATCATTGGGCTGATTGAAAACATGAGTGGCTTCGTCTGCCCTTATTGCGGTAAGACGACATACATCTTCAAAAGCGGAACAGGAGAAAAGATATCAAAGGAATTCGGGATTAATTTCCTGGGATCGATCCCAATGGAATCAACAGTAGTTGAGGATGGGGACGATGGGACCCCTATGGTTGTATCCCATCCTGAGAGCAACAGTTCAAAGAATTTTAGAAGCATAGTCGATGGGATACTGGCATTCCCAGGGGTCGTAAAGAAGCAGGGTTAGTAGTAGATCATAGAAGGCAAAAGAAATTGAGCATGAGAATTCGGGCTGAAGAACTCTCGAAAACATACGATAGGAAGCATAGGGCGCTGGACAGTCTGTCAATAGACATAAACATGAACGGGATATTTTCGGTTATAGGGAGGAATGGCGCCGGGAAGACAACATTCGTCCGGATTATGTCCACAGAATTACTGCCAACTTCCGGGAGAGGATACATAAACGAGATGGACGTGGTAGACCAAGCGGATGCAGTCAGGCAGGATATTGCAGTTGTACCGCAGGAGGCAAGGCCCCTTCCCTGGTTAACGCCCTTACAGACCGTAAGCTCTTACCTGATGTGGAGGGGATATTCCTACAGGGAGGCAAACGAGAAGGGAAAGGATGCTCTGAGGGAACTTGGCCTGGAAGGCAAGGAAAACGAAAAGAGCAGAAAACTTTCGGGCGGGCAGAAACGGAAACTTATGGCCGCGACCGTCATATCTAGTGAAGCCCACATAGTTTTCCTGGATGAGCCTACGACAGGGTTGGATTACCTTTCAAGGAAGGAGCTATGGCAGCTTCTATCTAGGATGAAGAAGGATCGCCTCATAATTCTCACAACTCATTATTTGGAAGAGGCAGAGATATTAGGGGACCAGATAATGATTCTCGATCACGGGAAGCTCGTTGACCTAGGGACTATAGACAACCTGAGGAACAAGGTCAAACTGCCATACGTGCTCAAGGTCAATGCTGAAAATTTCAAACTGGAAGACGATGAAGTCCAGATCCATCCTGTTTCAGAAAAGGAGACGTTTGTTTATGGGTCTGCGTCCAAGATCTATGGACTGATCCCCTATTTGGTCACCAACAAGATGAAATTTACGGTTGAGGAGGCATCCCTTAGCAACATATTCGAGCAGTACCTAGGAAGTGGGGAGGATGATGAAAATGAAGAGGAAGATCGGTAGCCAGATAATGGCCTCCATCCTGGTAAATTCCATTTATGCCATGATAAACTACCCTGTGGTACTCATCAATACCCTCCTGGCACCTCTTGCAATCCTTGCAGTAGTGACATTTGCAAGCAAGGGAACGCTGCTTCCCGTAGCTGCTGTAGGAGCGCTCATAATGAACATGGTATCGAGCGGCACATCACTTCAGCAGGATCTCTCTCATCTCAAGAATGATATGAGGCTCCAGGACATGATAGTGAGCTCACCAACGTCTTCCTTCATATACATAATAGGAATGGCGATTTCCGAGATTGTCTATTCAATACCCACATTGGCATTCCTCATAATACTGAACATCATTTTCGTCAAGATCACATTTCTGGGAGCTTTCATTCTTTTCCTCGACATGGCAACTATTTTCACATTCTCTATTTCCCTCGGCTTCTTCCTTTCCACTTTCACGTCAGATATAATCCAGTCGTGGGGGTTTTCTGGCATACTATCACCATTGCTTACAACCATTCCGCCTGTATATTACCCAATCAATTACATCCCCTATCCTTTCAGGTATCTTGCATACCTGTCTCCAACTACTTACGCATCGGAGATTGCTCAGAGCCAGACAGGTTACTACGCCTTGAGTGCCTCGGGATTTGCAACTGCCTGGTTAGTGCTCATAGCTATCACAGCTGTACTGACATACCTGGCCCTGAAGAGGTCAAGATGGCGGGAGATATAGTTATGCACTTGAAGAATTCAAGCTTATATACAACAGATAATTGAGTTCTTAGTGCATACGAAAGTGGAGAGGAGAGGCAGGACATTCAAGGGAATAATTTCCCTTGTGATATTGCGCAACCTCTGGAATGAGCCTAACTATGGCTATGTCCTAGAGAAAGAAGTGAACAGATGCCTCGGTCAAAAGCTCTCTAATGGTGAAATTTATTCGATTCTGAGAAACCTCGAGATTAGGGGACTTGTTCATAAAAAGAATGGCCAAGAGAAGGATGGCAAAAGAAAGTACTACGAGATAAGCAACGATGGAAGAAAATACCTGGTAAACCAATCAAGAACGCTGGAGTCTGCCATGGACTCCATAGGAGAAATAATACGGTTTGTCCACTCTCTATCAGACAAAGAGAGGGAGGAGCACGTCACGAACAAGTCCATATGAAATTCAAATCAGTGCACCCGCAGAATCAAAACACTTTTTATAAAAGCAGTCAATCATTGATGGTGAACCAGACAATTCTGTTCTTCGGAGATGAAGAAATACTGAAGGACCTGGCAAAAAAGGGGTCCGAGACAGATATCAGGTATTACAACACGAAGATTTCTGGGGATGAAATAACCTTTCTTTACCCATTCAAATTTCCTGAAAGAATCCAAACCTTGCTTAATGCTGCATCTGTTGCAAATAAGGCTATTCTGACTGTAGGAGAACTTGACAAAAGCATAGGAGAATTTCTGCTAGCACTTGATTACCACAGGATAACAACACTAGGAGTTGTTGCTGACCAGGCCGTGGTAGCACAGATAAAGAAAATAACGAGCGGGATGGGAATTTCAGTCTATCCCCTAAATCCAAAGTATGAGGATTTGGAAAAGTTTGCACGGCTCCCAGCTGGAGCTGCTAAAAACGATAATATGATTGTTCTGGACCAGAGTTTCCAGGTAAAGGGAGTTGGGACTGTAAGTCTAGGATTTGTTATTGGAGGCCAGATAAAGAAGCACATGGTAATGAAGGCTTACCCTTCGGGAAAGAGCGTCGATATAAAGAGCATCCAGATAATGGATGTAGATATGGATTCTGCTAGCCCATTTTCCCGGGTTGGACTGGCTTACAGGAGTGCAGAAGTTGATGACGTTCCCAAAGGAACAATTCTCTATTCACAGGAAGGGATAGAATTTGCTGAAAGCATTCAGCTAAACGTACGAACAAACCAGACTGTAAAGGTCACACCAGCTGTAGGAGAAAAGATACAACTGAATTTCCTTTTCAATAATATAAATGCAGAAATATCAGACATTTCGGAAGGTAAATACTTGATAGACGTGGACAAGAAAGTACCCGTCATTGATGAAATATTCTCCATAACTTCGCTGAATTCAAGCCCGAGGGTGATAGGAGCTGGGAAACCTGGAAATTGAGGCAAAATTAAAGATTAGTGGCGCAGGATCTGACAATATAATAAGGGCCATAAAAGCGGACCACAGAAAGTACATAAGTTGCAGAAAGACGAGTAATGGGTTTGTGTGTTCAGTAAATGGCAACGCAAACGATGTCAGAAAGACTATAAATGAATTTCTTGAATCCATTGTCTTTCTAGAGAGAGTTTCTGAAAGCCTTTAAGCCCGAGTGGGGTAGTTTGGATTATCCTAGAGGCCTGCGGAGCCTCAGACCTGGGTTCGAATCCCAGCTCGGGCGCTTATAATTATGGTCATAGATTTTAGTTACTGCATAGATTTGCCAAGTGATATGACTAGGGTGTCTCCCCTAAAGGTATTTTCAAACTCTGCCTCCACAATAGCGTGCTCTAAGTCTGTTCCAGTTCTTCTGGCAAGTACTGGTTCTATTTCTTTAAGTCCATCTGCCAATTTTTTCTTTATCAAAATATCCTTGCCTTTCTCCAATTCGCAGTTTACCTTTATAGATTTAAAATCAGAAGGCATGAAAATGTTGATAGGCTTTTCATCTAATGTTAGGCTATAATATAGAAAAATTGTCTCTGCTTCAGATTTTCGTAAAGCCTTATTTAGGCCAATTAAAATCCCCGTTTGGTCAGCATAGGAATAAGTAATGCATTCCTTTTTCAGAGGGATTTTTCTAATTCCATCAAATGCAATCAAGCTGATTTGATCTGGAGAATCGATCACCCCTACTGGTAGAGATACAGGAAAATTATTAATTAACTGAAGTCCTAGATTTTTTATATGAATAAATTGAGTCACAAATACTGTTCTCTCTGTAAAATCAAAGCCTATTGACATACTGGCAATTATAGAACCTTCGGCAGATTTTGTCTGGGTATTCTTGCTATAAAATACCTTATTTCCTTCCTCATGCTTTATTATCAAGTCAAGTTTCAGCATTTTGTTAATATTCCTGTAAACCGTGGCAGTGCTAACCAATCTCCCATAACTCTTATCGAGCGATGATTTAATTTCTGAGAACGTTAGTCCTTCTCCGTGCACATTCTTATCCAATATGTCCTCAAGTATGCCAAGGAAGGATGCCTTAGGTTTTATAATGTATCCACTTTGCAAAATTAAACTATCATCGATCCTAAAGTAGTGCGTTACTCCGTTCTGGTGAATGAACTTGTAATATCGATAGGTCTTCCCCTTTGCTCTTGACACGTAATTTATCTTCTTGGCCTGCCCCCCGCATACTTTGCAAACTTCTAAAACCGATTTCCTTCCCATCAAAACTGCAATTGTATACTTAGATATTCAAATTTCTGTATGTTCTGCAAAGCACGATCTCAATTTTGTTTCCACCTTAACTGTAGTACTGAAAATGGCTCTACTTCTCTTAGTATAATACTACAAATATATTTCCATTTCTCTGAAGAACTTTCTCTAACTTCCTTTGTTAGATCGAGGGTCTCGTTCCTAGATGCACTAGTTAAGGAAACGCTAAGCTTTATTGGACTATTACCTGAGATTGAGAAATTGAAATTATTCATTTTAGTCGCCGATGAATATACAAACAACTGTTTTGGCTCTGGCCAGTGGTATTCTATAACGATATTCCTATTTTCATTTGGAAGTAATGGATTGGGTAACCTTAACAAAACCCGCTTATCAGTTGCAGTATCTTCTATTGTCATCAATCTTATGTCCTTAGTTATATTAGGGTCTCTTGCTTTCATTGACAAATTTTCAAATGTGGCTTCTACATCGCCTACCGCCCTAAATGGGATATAGAATAATGGCCAAGAGTGGTCATTTCTAATTTTGTAGTAGAATAAATGCTTCGTAAACATATTATCATCATTTTCATCTTCTAGTGACACATTGATGCTATCAATGATGTAGCTAAGTCTTTCTTTGGAAACCGTGTTAACGTAGAACAGACTTCTTCCCTTCTTCTGCTTCTCTATAATGCCAACCTGGGAAAGTCTATTTAAACTAACCTTAATAGAGCTGAACCCAACTTCTGGGTAATCTTTGACGAGTATTTTTTTGATATCATTTATTCTGAAGGAGCCCAATTTGAAATCTTGAGAGTTTATAGTTTCAATAAGTATCTTTTCCAATTGGCCCTTACGGAAATCTTTTGAATTTCTAAAGTTTTGGTTTGAGTAATGAACAAATCCTTCATGATGGTACAGAAAATAGTCATAGCGCTTTCCATATTGGTTTAAAACCCATTTGTTAGTGACTTTTGCCTTCTCTCCGCAAACAGGGCAGACGCCTTCTTTTTGACCAAAAACCATTAGTTAGGAATAATATAAAGTATAAAAAAGTTAGAAAAGACCTTAGAGGGCAAATATACCCCTATCCACTTCCCATAAAGGCTCCACCAAGTGACTTCACAATTGCGAAGAAAGTGAATGCACTTAGGGAAAGCATCATTGCGATTATGTCAAACATTCTAATCCCCCGAACTTCTATAAACTTCTGGTATTTCGATACTACTGTAAAGTTAGAAAATCTTTCTAACTTTATCATACTATTGAATACCTCCCACTGACTACTTGGTTGAAAAGGAAATGAAAACTGAATATACAAGTCCTGTGAGGGCGATGCGAAGTAACCCACCACAGTACTTCGTGATATCGGTGAATGAGAATAATGTATTGGATACGGGAGAAAATGAGCTATGGCGGAGGAAAGGATTCCCTCTGAAGAATATATCCCCCTCTTCAGATGATGGGTCTACCCTCTGCAATAGCCTCACTTCTCAGTGCATACCCCATATCGGCGGGTCAGTAAACAAGACCTGGAACTGCGACGTTAGTAGTGAAGGGTATGATTTTCTCAGTTTAGCCGATAAATTATATTTAAAATCTAAACTGGAATTTAGAATACCGTATAATAAAGGACCAGGTCATAATTCCATTTCAGAATTTGGTATAAGTAATAATTCTTATGTTGAGTTTCTTGCAAGCAAATGTAAAGGAGGGGCAATTTGAAATGACAACGTCTCAGGAATTAGCTTCAAAAGAGAGATTAATGAAGGAATATAGAAAGGACGCCTATCCGGGCGATGAAGATTCGAGGCTGCTAATATCGCTGCATAATATAGAGTTCTCGAAGAAGACTAATGGATACTTCGAAGTAGCCAGTGACATTTTCTTCTCTAACCTTCTATACCTCTTGTATATAAAGAAGGTAACTGCAGGCAATGACTTTGAAACAGCAAAAGACAGAGCCAAGTCTGTGCTAATAAGTGAATTAGAGAAAAAAAGATATTCCATACTTGCAAGTGCAATTTCCGAAAGTGAGGAGACCCTGGATTCAGTAGTGACAGGAAGAAAGTTGATATTGATTGATAGGGCAATATCTCTTCTTGAAAACAATAATGGTAATGACGTATATTGCAACTACGATGTCCCAGAAGATCGGTGAGCTATCTTTCAAAGCCTATTATTACATATACACTTCAATAAATTAATCGCCTTTTTGAAAAGTTGATGTCTAGGGACCTGAGGGAAAAGGGTATACTCAATGTGACTTTATTTCTCGTTCTATTGATCTTATCTTATCCAGCACTTCTCCAACAATCCTCCTTGAGTTCTCCAAGGTATCAGACTTTGCAGACACCTCTACCTCTAGGGATGATTCCTTTCCATTTTTAATACTAGGGTGTGACTTTATGTACACTTTGCCACCGTACTGCTCCATAAGCTTCGTCACATATGGAGCCAGCGAGGCCTCATAAATCCCCAATATAACTACTGAGCCTTCAAAATAGAAACTGTCCTTTAGCTTAATTTCTTTTTGAATCAAGCTCAGCATAGACCGCATTTCAGATGGGACTCCTGGCGTAAGAAAAATTCGTGTTTGCCCCATTTTGTACTCAATACCAGGTGCAGTTCCTACGTCGTTTTTTAGTATTATTGAACCCCTTGGTACAAGAGCCATTTTCTCACGCTCCTTTGTCATTTCCATTCCCCTACTTTCCGTTCTGGTCTTTATCTCCTTGTAAACATCCTCATTCAATTCCAAAGGGATTTTGAACTCATCTGCAAATGAGGACATAGTCATATCGTCGAAAGTTGGTCCAAGTCCTCCCGTTGACACAATCACATCACAAATACCTATAAGGGACCTGAAAGCTTGGCCAATCTCCTTTTTTACGTCCGGGACGACAAGTCCCCGATAAACCTCATATCCAGAAAAGTAAAGCATTCTACCTATCTCTGCCGCATTTGTATTTACTGTCTTTCCTTTTAGTATCTCATTTCCGATCGTTAGGATGCATGCCTTCATGGATATGGCAGTACAGACCGAGTCTTATCCGTTTCCTTCTTGCATTCCTCTGCCTCCTATATAGAAACTCCTTCAACAAAGAATTCGTGAATTGATCTGACCACCTCTCTATTTGGCCTGCTAAATGTACCCGTGTCGGTGATCAATCTGTCGATCAAAGAGAGTCGAACTTGATCAAATATTGGTATTTTAGAGGGAGCCTTCCTTCCAATTTTACCTTCCTTCAACCTCCCGACTGGATCCCTTGAGGCTTTGAACGATTCTCCAACAGCATAAACGCCTATGCCGGCTTCTCTGGCCGATAAACATAGAGGAACTGAACCTATTTTGTTAACCAGATAACCGTTTGAATACAAACCATCAAATCCCATGACAACAGCGTCAACAGAATTCGCGTAAGCATATGCGGCACTGTCCGGTATCACCGTAACATTGCATATTGCTCCATAATCTTTCTTGGCGACTTTGTACTCATTTCCAGGTCTGGATTCGAGCAGCACTAATTCCTCCAATTCAGTACCCTCGATAAAAGCTCTTACTGCACTACTGTAGCTTATACTCATCGCACTCTTAATTTTGACCTTCCTGACCTCAGAAATCAAACGTTCCGTTGCCCTGTTTTTATAGTCTAGCATTGATTTACCAATCCCCCTCAAATCATCATCTGAGTCAATCCTAGTTGTCCTCAAAACGAACTCAATGTTTGAAATGCTGGCCATTCCCGGGCGAATGGAACCTATTGAACCTACTAGTAATTTTAGGTCCCCTTTGGTAATCCCAGCAATCAAATTGGCGATCTTTTCAAAGTACCACGAAGAACCGTGAACGTAATCACGCCTAAGCTGGGAGACTATCTTCTGGACTTCTTCCATGGCAAGATATTACGCACCAAGAAATAATATCTTTTTGAATTGTAGCTGTAACTCCCAGTCACCTCATATTAACCTATAGCTTTTTCAGGCCACTTAAATACTTCAACACTAAAACTTTTATTACTGAAATAACTTTCGTGTAAATGGAATACAAGTGGACAGTCCTAGTTAATACTACTCTTGGTGGCCTGATGGCCTCAATTAACATGACAATTGTTCTGATTTCACTCCCAACAATCTTTCGTGGATTGAACATTGATCCTACGGCGTCAGGGGAATTCATTATGCTCCTCTGGGTCATGATGGGTTACAGTATTGTCTTGGCAACACTCCTTGTGACATTTGGGCGTCTTTCAGACATATATGGAAGAACAAAACTTTACACCCTTGGTTTTCTCATATTTACCGCTGGCTCTATCCTGTTATCGATAATACCGGATAATTCCGGCAATACTGGCGCATTGTTGCTCATTGGATTCAGGATGGTTCAGGCGGTGGGCGGAGGACTGCTTATGGTAAACAGCACTGCGCTAATAACTGATTCCTTTGGACCAAATGAGAGGGGAAGAGCACTTGGAATCAATCAGATTTCTTTCATTACTGGATCGCTGATAGGCCTTATTGCAGGTGGACTACTTGCTTCTGCAAACTGGCATCTTGTATTCATAGTAAACATTCCGTTTGCCGTGGCTGGGTCCTTATGGTCTGTCTTCAAGCTCAAGCAGATAAAGAAGAGGGAAAAGGTTCCTATGGACATAGCGGGAAACATAGGACTTGGCGGAGGACTGGTCCTTATCAGTTTGGGCTTTACTTATGCGCTTGTGCCGTACAAAACATCTGCAATGGGATGGTACAACCCTTGGGTCATAGCATCTTTCATTGCAGGAATAATTCTTCTCATTGCTTTCATCTTTATCGAGATGAGAGTAAAATATCCACTTTTCAATCTTAGCCTGTTCAGAATCAGAGCATTCAATTATGGGAACATGGCGAACTTCATGTCCTCCCTTGGGAGGGGGGCAATAATGTTTCTGGTAATTATCTGGCTGCAGGGAATCTACCTGCCCCTGCACGGAATATCATATTCTTCGACCCCTTTCTGGGCTGGGGTATATATGGTTCCCATGATGGCCGGGTTCATTGCACTAGGACCAATAGGTGGAATACTGACAGATAAATACGGAGCTCGTACTTTTGCAACCGCAGGTATGATCATCGTTGCCATTTCTCTATATCTCCTGACTAGGCTTCCATACAATTTCAATTTGTGGCAGTTTGAATTAATACTGCTACTGAATGGAATAGGAAGCGGCTTGTTTGCTGCACCCAATACTACCGCTGTAATGAATTCACTTCCCGAAGAGAGCAGAGGAGCAGGGAGCGGTATGAGGACTACATTCAATAACATAGGACAGACAATCAGTATGGCGGTGTTCTTCTCAATAGCCATAACAATTTTCTCAGACAAACTCCCTGCATCGCTTTATCAAACCTCTTTATCTATAGGTCTCCCTCGAGCATTAGCTTCAGCAATATCCCAGATTCCACCATCCGGAGCCTTGTTTGCTGCATTTCTAGGAATTAATCCCGCTGCAAGTTTCCCTGCATCCATGCTGAACCTGATACCTCCCGCTGCACTAAAATCCCTGATGTCACTTACATTCTTCCCCAGTTCCATAGGCCCATCATTCATAATTGGTCTAAGGGATTCGCTTTACGTCGCCATAGCGATGTCAGTTGCAGGAGCAATTCTTTCCGCCCTTAGCGGTGGAAGATATGTCCATGGTGAAGGGTATACTAAAGTAAAGGAAGCAAGTAAGACCGAGGTTAAGCAAAACATCGAGACTCCAACCAGTGATCCGTCACCCGGTCATGGGAGTAAGTGATGAAGAACGAATATGCGATGTTACTTGACCAACTGACATCACTCAGAAAACTTAGAAGAAAGATATTGGACGAGATCAATACTAACCTGAAAGACATAAACTCGAGTGAATTCTACGTGTTGAACAAGATCTGTGAGAAGTCAGGGGAACAGACAATGAGTGATCTTTCTGACTCCACAGGTTTATCAAATGCTCTGATAACGGCTTCTGTAGATAGTCTTGAGAACCTTAAACTGGTAAAAAGGAAGAGGGGGCCAGACAGGAGGAGCTACGTAGTCAAGCTTACTGCAAAGGGAATGGAAAAGTGCAGAGAAATGGAAAAACTGAAGAACAGGAGCATCGAATCTTTATTCAGGAATATGACTAAGGAAGACCTTACTGAACTGAAGGAAACGCTGAAGAAACTCAATGAGTTGATGGACAAATATATGTGATTGCTGACCGGATGCTTTCCCACACCGAATCAGGCCTGGAGTGCACCCAATAAGGATGGAATAGAATCCTCGTATAGGTACTCTATTCCAAAATGTCCTTCGTCATACTCCCTGTATTCGTGCTTAATCTTATTCTTTGTCAAGAGACTGCTCATCCCTTTCATGCCAATGTTAATGGAAAATTCGTCCCTCTTCCCCACCTGTAGTATCACTTTCTGCTCCCTAATGTTATCAATCCTTTCTTCAATGTTCCTTAACGGGTCGAATTCCAACCACCTCTCCCAGACATCTTCTCTAAATGTATGGTACTTAGTGCTGAATGGAAGGTCGAACCCTATTCCTGTCATTCCGTTTGGAGAGTAGAAGGCTGCCATAGCAATCGTATTCATCGCACCAAGTTCAGAATTGTCTGGGCGTGGTTTTTCATTGAAATGTTTAATAAACTTTTTGATTGTCGTACCTTCCAGCTTAGAGATAGTATCTGGAAAGTCCTTAAGATAGCAATACTCAAATCCTGAATCACCAGAAACATCTATGAAACCGTCAAAAACATCGGGATGTCTTGAGGCGAGGTTGTATGAGCCAAAGCCACCTGACGATTTCCCGAAGAGACCCACCTTTCTCCTACCATACTTACTATTTATGAAATTTAGTACATCCTTAACGATGAAGTCCTCATAATTACCTACTGCAGTTGAATTCACATACTGGTTGCCGAAGTAGGATGTCATCGTATCTGGTAGAAATATAAGGAATGAGCTAGACTTCCTTTCAGAAATCCTTTCAAGTGCCCTAAAAAAATCATGACTGCTATAGGACCTATTAAGGAAACTCACTGAACTTCCGAAGAATCCTGCTAATCCTATAAGTGCTGGAGTTTTGTCATTAACGTTCCTTTCCAGCACGATGACATCTCTTTCCACTGGATCATTGAGGGGGTTTCCCCTCAAACTTCTGCCATTAATTGTAAATCTCTCCACTTCAAAAGGCAACTTCCTATTCAATAGTGGCATAAGGTAGAATGGTAGTAGTGTGAATATCCTTTGTGGTATGTAGATTTTCAAGTATAATTTCTGGTTCTTTCTCAGATTATGAGGGTCTCCTGATCCACCCTTCTGGTTGAGATACCCAAGTTTGAAACTCTGATTTCAGTACCGCCGTATAATTTTGCCTTTTCCTTTCCAGAGTACAGGGAAGATGCGAGTCTGCCTGCCGCATCTGCCTTCATAATACCACTTCCGCTGCTGCCAGTGACAACTGAGAGATTCATATTCCTCTCAAGAACATATGTGCCATCCATGTTGTTCATTGAGTAGTACCCAGCCCAACTAGACATAATCCTCGAATCCTCAATTGCGGGAATGTATTCCCTTAGCACTGGGTATAGATTGTTTGAATAATAGTCCGATTCAGCCATCGGATTTTCCTCGAGGGAGAATCCTCTTCCTATTCCCTCGCTATATGATACCCAGAAAGTCCTGGATTTAGGGTCTGGCCTGAGATCAATGGATGGACCTGGAAGGATAGTGAAAGGGAATATGTCTTCTTCACCCGTTACCTTTCTCCTGATCATTTCTACGATGCCATTACCCTGCACCTGGAATACCTGGACCTTCTTTGGCTGAATGAATGGATCTATTCCAAGAGGACTGGTAAGGTCGCTGGTCCATACATCTGTTGCAAGCAGGAAATGATCAGCAAATAATTCACCGGATTTTGTTTCAACGGACTCGATAATCTTGTCCTGCCAAATGAATGGCTCACCGGGGAAATTTAACTTTGAACTTGGGGAGAGGTTTAATCTTGTCGCAAGCGTGTTGTACCTGAATTCAACTCCCATACTCTCCAGCTCTTTAACGTAATAAGAAGCAAGCAAGTCAGGCTCCATTATGCCACAGTTCTCCCCGACAAAGCCACCATCTATATTCCTTAACCCCATTATTTTAGCTGCCTCTGGATCGGGGTCAGTTTTTATCCCTAACTCAGAAATTTCTTCCCTGCTTAATACCTTGGATTTCACCTTCCTCAAGAGGCTCTGCACTGCTGGAGAATTTAAATTCCTATGATTCATTAGAAAGAGGTAACCGTTAAAATGCATCCCAAGGTTGAATCCACCTGCCTGGATAGATTTGTAAAATGATATTGACGAGGAGGCTAGTTTGTAGTTAGTATCAGACGTAAAAACATCTCTGAATGCTGCATCGCTCTTTGCAGTATTCCCCTGGGCATAGGTGCTCCATTTGTCAACGATACAGATGTTCAAGTCGGGATTGTCCTTCTTTATGTGATAAGCTGACGATAGACCAGTCACGCCAGCCCCAACGATCAACAGATCGTACTTTTGCATGTGCACCACGGATTGCTTGCGGTTATTTAAGGAATCAATAAGGGGGTTGAGTGAATAGGGTGCCCTTAAGTCATACCAGATTCATTTTATCCAGCACGTACCAAGCGCAGATAATGTCCTCCAGTCCTATTCCCATCGTCTTGAAAATTGTCTTTCTTAAATGGCTGAATTTTTGACTTTCACCCACTACCTCCTTAAACTCAACTGGCTTACCACCTCCATTGACGAAGTCTGAAATCTCTGAGGACTCTCTAAGCGCCTGTTCCAGGTGCTCAACTACTACAAGGTTGGCATCCCTAATCACTGCTTCAGAAACCTCTCTTCTAGCGAGGATGTTAGAACCCGCAATGTTAAGGTGGTACCTTCCCGAGAATGAAAGGTCCTTAATTATAGGCTCGTAGGATGAAGTAATGCAAGTAATTACATCTGCATTGTAAAGTGCCTTGCCTAAGTCACTATAGTCCTTAATTTCCCGGCCAAATTTCTTGCTCATTCTTTGAGCGAAACTCTTGCTATGAGATGCTGTCCTTGAATACACCCTTATTTCAATGGGGTCAGAAACACTCAGAATTCCTTCGAGCTGCGTCTCCGCTTGAAATCCTGAGCCGATTAAAGTGAATACAGAACATTTGTCATGGAGTATTGATGTTGCTAATGCAGTTACCGCCCCTGTCCTGATCTGTCCAAGTTTTTCCGCTTCTACCACCGCTAGGAGATCGGTTGACTCCGTATCGAACAGCAAAACTACGAACTTTGCACCATTCTTTGTCCCAATGTATGATTTAAGGCCTGATATTTGGTATTTATTCATAAAAGCAGGCATGGTGCTTAGAACTGCAGGGCCTGAATACGTTCTTTGACGTGGATCCGCTCCAGCATTTCCTTTATAATACTCCTCAAAAGCTTCCCTTATCAGTCCAACTGCAGCTTTCATATCCAAATTATCTGAAACTTCCCTTTCCGTAATATAGTACATCTCCTTTCAAAGATGGGTATGGCTATAGACCTTTTTCAATGTTTCCCTTAAGTTCGACCATCCGCGCAGTTAACTAAGTGCCGCAGTGATTGACCCTGTCGTGCCATTGTAGTTTATGACTACCTTGAAATCTGAGAGATTAACTGGTTTTCCAGTCGTGTGGAACACTATAAAGATAAATGCCCCGGATTCAATTGATGTGGCACCATTGACGGGTATAGCTCCATTGGAAGTCCACACATTCCCGCTGCTTGTGAATGTATTCATGTAAAGAACTGATCCGTCTGGATTGGTTATTGTCGCATTCACTATTGTCCAGCCTATACCTGTTGAACTGTCATTCAGTATTTGGAGATGAAAATTCGAGGGATTCTTAAGAACGGTCGGAGAAGCTAACGTTAATAACAGCGTAGTAGAGTTGGCGCTTGATGATTCCTCAGTAAGGCTTCCTACTAATGGTCCTGGCCCAGGGCTATAGTATGACACCAGCAGATATACTGCTGCCGCAAGTACAACAGTTACTGCAACCATTAGAATCGTAGCTATAACAGGAGATACCGCCTCGTCCTTTTCAATGTGAAGGGACCAAATCTTTCTATGAGTTCTCCTTATGACTTCTTTCATTTCTTCTCCTTTAGTTGTCCAAGAGTAAAAAGAAATGCCTAAAATGGATATATATTTTGAGGTCAGTAGATATAGTGAAGTGGCTGGATTTTGCGTCCAGCCTTTAATACCATGAAGCCAAAATTTCTCTAGAAACGAGATAACTCGGTCTAACTATCTTCTCTATACTGATTGCTTCATAGGTATCAACAATGGTAGATTCTGGCACATCGTTTTTAAACTACAAGCTCCTCTTCTTCTGCTCCATTTCATCCAAAAGGAGCACATTTATCCTCCCCCTAGCTGCTTACGAATCCATATTAGGAGGTATAGGGGAGGCCTTCTTCACATAGAGAAGAAATGTCAGTAACGTTATTGGCATATTCCTTTAGTAAAATGGCAGAATGGGGAGTAGTTTTACAAACGGTTCTTTTAAACAAAAGGAGGGGGAAGCCAGATAATGGCTCCCCTCTTTTTGGCCCCTCCTCGTGATAAGTGAATGTGTAGAAAGCAGAGGACTACACACACAATTCAGCCAGCTCACATTTTCTATTTTCCAATTCATTAGACGCCCAATATTGATTAATACTTCCAGAGAATTAGAAAAGTTTTCTAACTACCCGTTAGTTTAAATATACACCAATTAATTGATTCTCATAAAGATGATAAATGACCTGAGTGCACCTATGAAAAGGCTATCCTTTTCTTTCCAGAATTATTTCCCATTGAACTTTATGCAAGAGCCAAAATTGTTGGAAGGGGATCGCCTGTTTATCAACTTTGACCTGCATTTTCTAACGCCTAGGGTTGAAATCGAATGGTATATGTGAAGGAAGTGAGGGTATGCCCAGTATGCAACGTCAAAGCCGTAGTTAGTAAAAAGTGGGTACTCAATTCGTACGGGAAAAGATACAACTATCTGATTTACCATCATGATGGTTTTGTCCATTATTCAAATGAAAAGGGTTCAATTTCAAGAAATTTCAAGAAAGGAGAAATGGTAAGACACTTGATCGAAACTATCAATTCTGAGAGTTTCAAGTATGGACTGTTCAAAACAAAGGAGGCTAAAGTGGCACTGTCAAACAAGTTCCCCTCCATTTCATTGGATTCAGTTAGAGACAGTCTGTACAAACTAGTTGAAACTGGGATGCTCGAGACAGTAAGGAAAGGAAGAATGCTATATTTTTTAAATTCCGTTTACAAGGAGAGACTAAGCTTTATTGATGACTCTATAAATTTTGCACTGTTAGACCTGGATGATGACGGGATGTTTAAGGCGCACATCTCTACCTCCATAATAAGAAACGACAAAAGCTGGCCGCTGTACTATCTACCATACAAGATATTTGGTGACTCGGATGTCGAATACGCGGACCTCAAATTCAGGGCCTCCGAGGTAGGGTCTAACGAAACATTAAAGACACTAATATTAGAGGACAAGCCAAGAGAGAAGAGGCTACTACTCAAGTTGAATAGGCCATTATTCCCAAATGAAAGTATTAAGATTCGCTTTGATTATCATTGGCGGGAACCAAAACAGACATTTTTCTTCACTGCCGCAACATTCATGAACAGCTTCGAACTAAAACTTATGGGAAATATGCCGCTTAAGATACAAGGAACCCAGACACATCCAACAATCGGTGAGATAAAAGATCTCTCCGATTCAATTATCTTAAGTGACAGCAGAAAATGGAAGTACGTTTATTCTGCCAGAATTAAGTCCATAAAAGAATTTTCTGTAATTCACTTCAAGTGGAAATCCCTTTAAGATTATTAAAAGAGCCGTGAGTAAAATTGAATATTTCTTGCTAAATACTGGAAGCGATGCCCGGGAATATTACTGAAGTCAAATGCAAAGTTTGCGGAGAGCGTGCATCTGTCAAGAAATACTCTTCCAAGGGTTCTAGGAGTAAAGCATATTTCTATGAGAAATACACACATAGGAATGGCGTAGTTCATTACTTTAGGGCTGGTAACAAGGTTCAGAATTCGAGTACATCGGAAAAATTCGAGCAGATGATAAAATCAAAAATGTCTAGGAGAAATTACAGGTTTAAGGAAATCAAGTCTTTGTTTGAGACAGCGTTTGGGTCGGTCGTAAATAATTCCATGATTTCGCGCAACCTGGAAAGGGCGATTAGATCGAATCTACTTGAAAAGAGTATTGAGAAGAACATTACTTTTTACAGGAAGGTGGATCCTTCCAAAGTTACAAAGGAGATAAAGATTAGCGAAACGTCTTTCAATTGGCATCTTTCAGGAAGGAAGGCGTCAATCAACCTCTTTCTATACCTAAGAAATGATACTGACAGACCATTAACTTCCATACCTATTGCACTGCCGTCTTGGGAGTTGGATTCAATAGAGGACCTTAATTTAAGCGCATACGACCAGTATGGAAGCATAGATAAAAGTAGAATCAATAGCACCTACACCTATCCTGGTCAGATATTGATATCTGTCAGTTTTAATAAGGTTCTAAAACCTATAGAAAAGAACTTCGTGTTCTTGAAAGGGGACTTTGATATAAATGATGACTCATTTAAATTTTCACTTCCAATTAACATAGATTCATTCAAGATGAGTTTTATTGACAACCAAACGAGGGAGTTCTACGTAAGGAGAAGGTTGCTTGACGGAATAAAAGAGAGCAATCCCGAGGTGGTAAAGAGAGGAACACTGGAAGAAGGGGAATCATATACTGAAGTTGAGTTCGACAAACTGGTGAGAGGAGAAACAATAGTAGTGTCATGGTGATAGCCCATCATATTCGCCAGCCAACAAGTACATAAGAATGCCCTGAAATTCATTTCAAAAATGTACCAAATAGTTAATGTATATGTTTTAGAAGTCTATTTACAATGGTGAACAATGATAAGGTGAAGACAGAATGATTGCCTGGAATAGTCTACTTGACTTCGTACTCACTTTCGTTGTGGGCCTGCTGTTTGGTCTAGCAGTAAAGAAAGGTGCAATGGCTTTCCTTCTTGCGATCATTGGATTTATTATAGCAGGGTACGTTGGCATTACATTCATTCCAAAGATTTCGTTGACATATGAAATAAATAAATTCTTTGCTCTAGCCTCAGCCTACCTAAAGGATTTTCAGATTGGAGCACTCACTGTTTCCCTTACAGTAGTTCTATTCCTAGTTGGACTTGCAATAGGTCTTTGGAAAGGTTAACCGCGAACCAAGACAAAGTTGCGGGACTTTTTCGAATTTTCTGAAGTACTAAAACTCTCGAATATGTCAACTAAATGAAGACTGCCTCCGTAAAGATTCTTAAGGCAGAAAAATATTCATTTTTGTTGAAAGAGATAAGAAGGGAGGAAGCGGTATCAGAGGTCGTAGGGACGATACTCATACTTGCAATTACCGTTGTCCTTTTCGCCGCTATATTCTTCTATGTTCAGCAATTCCCGCTGGCAAACCCCACACAGCAGGTAGCGGTCTATCCTGAAATATCCTACAACCCGGACTCACGAATTCTCTACGAGAATATCACGCTGAAGGCGGGAAGCATTCTCCCAAGGAGCGATACGTACCTCATTGTTGTCATAAACAACAGAGAATTTTCAACCCCTGCAACAAATTTAAAAGTCCAAAGCCCATATAGCAATTCGTCCATTTACCTGGAACCTGGAGATGTTTTAATGTGGAACAGTTCTTCTATCGGCATCAATATTCCTGAAAATAGCAGCGTCACCTCTTTCCTCTTCTATAAACCGTCCAGCCAGGTTCTTTGGCAATCAAAATATATCACCACAGGCGAGTTATCTATTTCATCATTCTATGCCACCCCAGATCCTCTGAAACCAGATGCATCATTTGAGATCGTCCTGGAGGTTGAAACGTTTGACCCGAATGGCACTTCTGCCAACCTGAATCTTACAACGCTTTATGGATATAATTTAAGCGTGTCGATGAACTTATACAGCACGTCTGGGAACTTTGCGACTTTCTATTTCTACGGTAATTCTCCGCATGTCCTGCCTGACAATTCCACTGCGTACGTAACCGTAGACTCGAACGGTATGCTAGTCCATTCCGTAATAATCCTTACATGATCCAGGAAATGAATTTGCTCAGGTGAAATTATGTTCATTGCATTGCAATATCCCGCACTCTCTTCCATGGTTATAATTATAGATTGAGAGATGCTATACAAATGCAATTAGGCAAATGACAAACATCTATATAATTCGATAGAATTATAAACAGTGATTATTGAGCTCGTGGCTCTTGGAATCATCGGAACGTTATATGTCCTCGCTGTATTTGTTCTCTCTACCCTTAACTTCTCAAACATAATGAGGAGACAGTTTCTTAAAGCATCAGCTCTTTTTTTCGTGTTCAGCTTGATTTCGATGATATTTGTGATTCTCCTTGGTTACTCAAGCATATTTTTCCTTCCCCTGGTCACAACTGAATTCCTGCTCATGATAACCCTATTCTACAGCTACCTCAAGTCCAATGTTTATTTTCTCTCTGCAATGCTCTTTTCGTTGACAACTAGCTCTGGGTTCATGACTAAGATCATACCTTACTTTGAAGACATAGTAGTCATACTGGCGATCTACTTCTCCCTTTACATAACTGGCTCCATACTCCAGGCCAAATCTCAAGAAAGCAAGGGAAGCACGGTAGTGATGGGCTCTTTCATCCTTATGGATGCATCTCTCATCCTGGAAGCATTCTACATTCTGAAATTCAACAGCTCCTTCATGGAGATTGGAGTATCTCTCTTCGTCCTGTCGATAATCCTTTTCCTGCTTCCTTTCCTCATGGGGGTGTTTTCGAAGAATGCGTAGGGGGGAACCTCAGAGGATGAGGAAAAACAGGAACGAAGTCCAGATCATTTTCGAGTTTATGTTAGAGATAAATGACGGAAACTCACAAACCTCATCCCTGCTGAGAAAGGTCAACATCCCCTTCAACAAGTACCAGGAGCTGATACAGCAGTTGAAAGACAGGGGAATGCTGTCGGTAACCCCTGATGGCAGCAAAACTGTACTGGAACTAACAGACAAGGGGAAGGAGTTCCTAGAACAGTACAAAAAGTTCAGTAAGATGATGGAAAAAAGCTACGGACTTTCCCTATAAATTATTATTTGCGTGACGACAGTTTTAAGTTATTTTGAAGGCAAAAGTATTTCATGACTCTGGTTATACGGTGATTGATTGTTATGGTGAGCGAAGAGAGAATTGTGGAAAACGCGACCGGCCCCGTAGTTACTGCAATGGTCCATCTTAAGGCGGATACCGCGAAGATTGAAACAATAAGCGCAAGTCTTTCGGAACTCAATTTTGTAGAGGACATATACCTCGTGACAGGAAACTGGGATATGATCCTGAAAGTAAGATTCCCTGACGTGAATCAGATGAGAAACTTCCTTGTCAAGGAGCTGAGAAAGATTGATGGAATAAAAGATTCTTACACGTCGATGGTAATCAACATATTCAAAGATAGGGGGGTTAAGTTCCAGTGAGTGATAATTATGGACGAAATGACACAGATTTTGGTTGACACAACAAAGATGCTTGACGACCTGATTTCAGACTATTCCGTGCCCAGAAACATAAGAAAGAATATCCAGGCTGCAAAACTTAAACTTTCCCAAAATAAGGGAAGCCTAGACGTGAGGGCTGCAACTTCCATATCCACATTAGACGAGATAGTGAATGACCCGAACACGCCGGGACATGCAAGAACACTAATCTACACTATAATGGGGAAACTGGAGATACTGCAGAAGAAAGCTTCAACGCTTCACTGATCCATCTTCCACTTCTTCTTTGCCACTTTTCTTACGTGATCTATCACTTGTTCAAGAGGCGTACCTGGCCCAAAGTTACCTGTTATACCCATTTTTTCGAGTTTCTTCCTGTCCGCTGGAGGTATGATCCCTCCTCCGACAACCTGTATATCGTTGGCTCCAAGTTTCTTGAGCCATCTCTTAACTTCAGGAAATGCGCTTAGGTGGGCACTGTTGTGAAGGCTGAGTGCTACTACGTCAACATCCTCATCCACTGCAATCCTTGCAACAGTTTCAGGAGTTGGCAGTAGTCCTGCATATAGGACTTCCATCCCCGCGTCCCTGAATGCCTTTGCCAGTATCAGGACGCCCCTGTCATGACCGTCAAGGGCAGGTTTTGCAACTAGTATCCTGATCCTCCTCCTCATACTATCGTTGGTTCCTTCCATCCTCCGAACACCTCCCTCCCAACATTTGTAATCTCCTCCAGGGTCGCATAGTTCTTTACGGCTTCTATTACTGCTTCCATGGAGTTTTCATCTCCGCTGTAAACATCCCTTAGCCTCTCAAGGCTCCTCTGAACCCTGCTGTTGTTCCTCTTCAGCCTGACATCCTGCAGCCGCTTTCTCTGAATCCTTTCTGCCTTGAGGTCGATCTTGAGAACATTTATCGGTTGCTCGTCCTCTTTCACGAACGCATTCACGCCAATAATCTTCATTTCTCCACTTTCTACCTTCTTCTGGTGGGCATAAGCGGTTGCAGCTATCTCCCTCTGCAGGTAACCGTTCTTTATGGAATTGACAACTCCTCCCATCCCCTCTATAGTCTTGAAATACTTGTATGCTTCCTCCTCCATCTTGTCCGTGAGGCTTTCAATGTAATATGAACCACCTAGGGGATCAATGACGTCTGCAACACCCGTTTCATGTGCAAGTATCTGCTGCGTCCTCAGTGCCACCTCCACCGCCTGTTCCGATGGGAGTGCCCACGCCTCGTCGTACGAATTCGTGTGAAGACTCTGAGTCCCGCCCAGAACGGCAGCCAGGGCCTCGATTGACGTCCTTACTATGTTGTTAAGGGGCTGCTGCCAGGTGAGCGAATATCCAGATGTCTGGCTGTGGAACCTCAGCTTCATCGATCTATCGTTCTTCGCACCGTATGTCTCCTTCATCTCCCTTGCCCAAATCCTTCTAGCTGCCCTGAACTTTGCAATCTCCTCAAAGAAGTTTATAGAACTGTTGAAGAAGAAGCTGAGTCTTGGGGCAAACGAGTCAACATCAAGCCCGTTGTCTATCCCCATTTTGACGTACTCAAACCCGTCGGCAAGCGTGAATGCAAGTTCCTGCACTGCAGACGCGCCTGCTTCCCTTATGTGATAACCTGAAATTGAGATGTAGTTCCATTTTGGCATGTTCCTAGTGCAGTAGACCATCATGTCGCGTATAAGTCTCATGTGCGCTTCCGGGGGGTATATCCATTCCTTCTGCGCTATGTACTCCTTCAGTATGTCTGCCTGTACCGTCCCCGCCAGCTTGCTCTTTGCTACCCCGCCCTTTTCGCCCACCACTGCATACATGGCAGTCAGGATGTTCGCGGGCGCGTTGATTGTCATTGAAGTCGATACCTTGTCCAGAGGTATGCCCTTGAATATTATCTCCATATCCTTTAGGGAGGAGACGTTAACGCCGCATTTCCCGACCTCACCGTGTGCCCTTTCAGATGTTGCGTCCAGACCGTAGAGGGTTGGCATGTCGAAAGCAACACTCAGGCCGGTCTCGCCGTGGGAAAGCAGAAGTTTCAGCCTGCCGTTTGTATCCTCAGGAGTGCCGAAACCTGAGAACATTCTCATTGTCCAGAGCTTCCCCCTGTACATATCCTTGTGAATCCCCCTCGTATAAGGGTATTCACCTGGATTAGCAAGCTCGTCCTCATAACTCTTCTTGAAGTCCTGTGGCGTGTAATATTCCTTCAATCTAATTCCAGAACTGTTTGTTCTCTCCCCCGATCCAGCACTTTCCATCTGTTGTTTGTATGCCTTCTTTGCTCTGTAATTATCCGGCATCTCCTACTACATCAGTATTCAATAAAAAATTCTTTCCTATAAAAGGAATTCATTTTAAGCACATTGTTTGGCTTCCATAACAGTTAATTATTCTCCTTTAATCAGAAGTATATGAGTTCTAAGATCAATATAGAGGGAAAGGAATACGATTTTTTCCCACTGAGGGAGCTGGAGTCGAAGGGATATAACATTGCAAATCTGCCATATTCCACTAAAATCCTCCTTGAGAACCTGCTGAGAAAGATGGACGGAAAGGTCGTCAAGGAGGAGCACATCGTCAAAATTCTTGAAAG
This sequence comes from Thermoplasmata archaeon, assembly GCA_021816725.1. Lineage (GTDB taxonomy): Archaea > Thermoplasmatota > Thermoplasmata > Thermoplasmatales. Next base: position 204,741 of record JAKAXD010000001.1, on the reverse strand, counting down.
AAAGAGGGAAGAGATACCTTTTTTCCCTTCTAGGGTCATACTTCAGGACTACACTGGAGTCCCGCTCATCGTTGACCTTATAGCAATGAGAAATGCAGCGTCGAAGATGGGTAAGGACCCTCAGAGGATTAACCCGGTGATACCCGTCCAGCTGGTTGCCGATCATTCCGTCCAGGTGGACAAGTTCGGGACGAGCTATGCAATTATGCAGAACCTGTCCCTGGAATACAAGAGGAACAAGGAGAGATACGCAGCCCTGAAATGGGCACAGAACAACTTCAAGAACCTCAAGATTGTTCCACCTGGGAACGGTATAGTTCACCAGGTGAACATTGAATTCCTCTCTGAAGTGGTGACTGAGAGGGATGGAATGCTCCTGCCTGATACTTTGATCGGAACTGACTCCCATACCACAATGGTAAACGGAATATCAGTCCTTGGATGGGGGGTTGGGGGGCTAGAGGCCGAAGCTGTCATGGTGGGAGAACCATCATACATTACAGTTCCGGAAGTTGTTGGTGTCAAACTGAAGGGGAAGCCGCAGGAAGGAGTGACTGCAACGGACATAGTCCTCTCCATCACTGAATTCCTCAGGAAATCAAACGTAGTAGGAAAATTCGTCGAATTTTACGGCGATGGTATCAGCCATCTCACGACGCAGGATAAGACAACCATATCCAATATGTCGCCTGAGTACGGGGCGACTGTCGGGTATTTCCCATACTCCAGGAACACATCAAGGTACCTTTCCCTCACAGGAAGGACAGAGGAACACATCAAGGTCGTAGAGAAATACCTGAAGGAACAGGGACTATACTACGATGGCAAGAAAAAGGCATACGATCAGTATTTGGAATTCGACCTTGCAAGCGTAGTACCGTCCATCGCAGGCCCGGCTAACCCAGAGGATAGGATTTCCCTTTCCAACACACACGGGATAAAGAAAATAATAGAGGATAGTCTAACGAAGAACCTCGGCGTGAGCCAGCAGAGGACGTTTGAAATTGAGATAGGGGGGAAGGAAGCACAACTAAAGGATGGGAGCGTTGTGATCGCTGCCATAACCAGTTGTACCAACACGTCCAACCCGGACGTTCTGATCGGTGCGGGACTTGTAGCAAAGAATGCAGTCGAGAGGGGACTGACGAGGAGACCGTACGTCAAAACGAGCTTTGCACCAGGGAGCCCTGTAGTGAAGGAATACCTCGAGAAGGCGAACCTGCAACCCTATCTGGATGCGCTCGGCTTCCACATCGTAGGATTCGGATGCACTACATGCATAGGTAACTCTGGTCCCCTGATAACAGAGGTGGACGAGGCGATCAAGAAGGACAAGATATATACCACTGCAGTCCTCAGCGGAAACAGGAACTTCGAGGGGAGGATAAACCCGTCTGTGATGGGAGCGTTCCTCGCATCACCGATGCTCGTAGTAGCTTATGCCCTTGCCGGCAGGATCGACATAGACTTTGAGAAGGAACCGCTTGCCGTGGACCCTAATGGGAATCCTGTATTCCTCAAGGACATCTGGCCTGAGGACGCACTCATTGCAAGATATGAGGAAGAGTTCCTGAGCAAGAAGCATTACAGGGAGAGGAGGGAGAAGATTTTCGAGGGTGTGGACGAATGGAAGAATTTGGAGATACCGTCTGGTAATGAATACACATTCGATCCCAAGTCCACTTACGTTAGGGAACCTCCATGGTTCGACGTATCAAACACGCTGGTACCGATTGAGAATGCAAGAATTCTGGCCGTACTTGGGGACAGGGTCACGACCGACCACATTTCCCCGGCAGGAGCGATAGTTACCGATCTCGAGAAATACAGGGAAATATGGGAAGGACTCAGGAATGGTGACAGGAGTGTATTGAGCAGAATAGATTCACCTGCTGCGAAATACCTTATGGAGAACGGAGTATCGCCAGATGAGTTCAATTCATTCGGTGCAAGGAGGGGAAATCATGAAGTGATGATGAGGGGAGGATTTTCCAACCCGAAGATCAAGAACAAGATGGTGGACATAAGCGGCGGATTCACCATCCATTTCCCAGGAGGGGAGAAGGTGTCGTTCTTCGATGCTGCTGAAAGCTACAAGAAGGAGAACATACCGCTGGTGATATTTGCAGGGAAGATGTACGGAGCCGGGAGCAGCAGGGACTGGGCGGCAAAGGCAACTTACCTGCTTAACGTCAGGGCAGTGATTGCGGAAAGCTTTGAGAGAATCCATCGCTCTAACCTTACAAACATGGGTGTGATACCGATAGAGGCAAACACATCCAGCCTGAACCTGAAGGGGAATGAGGTCGTGTCGATAGACCTCAGCAACGTCAAGGAAGGGCAGACGGTAACGATCCAAATCAAGGGAGAGAACGTGCAGACACTCGAAGGAAAGTTAAGGCTTGACACTGAGGCAGAGGTAGAATACTGCAGGAAAGGAAATATATTGAACTACACCCTGAAAAAAATGTGAATGGAGGATCAATTTTTCTTCTTTTTCCTCCTCATTATCAAAACACCGAATACAACGACTATCACTATCACCACTGCAGTAACTATGTACGTCAGCCCTGTAGTCGAGGAGAGATGCTGAATAGGTGTCTCAGTCACTGAAACGTTGAAGTTATGTGTTACAAGGAACTGGTTTGAAGAATTGTTAAGCATGTAAGTCACAACCAGCTGTGACGGGTAGTTACCTGGAGTAGCTGCAGATTCAACATCAATGACGAACGTGACCGTTATTGCCTGCCCCGGTTTGAGCTGTGCAAACGTAATGTTGTTCGCTGTAAGGCTCCCAAGCGGATTTGAAGACGGGACATCAATGTAGAATACGTCCGGAGTCAGTATGTGGAAGTTAAGGTCCATAAGGGTCACGTTGCCGTTGTTCTTGGCAGTGAACTCGAATAAGTTTGCATTTGTGCCTGAGTTAACAGATATCGGACCGGACGTGAGCTCTACGGACCCCTTATTGAGGATAGTCTCTGTCAATGTAAGCGTCCTGCTGTTAATGTGGATGTAAATGTCGGCGGGGCCAGTTTCCATTGATGCATTGAGCAGGAATGTAAGGTTTAGAAGCTGCCCCGAATATAGTCCCGGCAAATGATAAGGGGTGGTAGACACGCTGAACGCACTTGATGTTGCGCTCACGTTCAGTGGAGGCGAAATGGAATTCCCCCCGTTTATCAACGCAACCTTCAACAGGACAAACTGCTCACCCTGGTATATGAATGGTGGTGTTGTGTAATAGTTCACGAGTGATATGTTGGAATATCCAGGCACCATCACCTTGAATTCAATGTTATGGGAAGTTCCATTGTAGTTAACGGTAAGGTTCTGGTAGAAACTACTCTCATTTCCAGTTATGCTCACAAGGAATGTCACTGGTACCGATCCGAACGCAGGAATGGCCGATATTATTGTTCCCTGATTAACGCCACTCAAAGGAGACGCGGGTGTATAGGATACTGAAACATTCGTAACTGGAACTGGTGAGTCTTCCTCCAGGTAGAATTGGAGCGGTATGTTCTTCATCCCCTGTGCAGCAATGACTGTTCCTGTGTCAAAGGCAGCTGCAGCACCTACAACGTAAGGGAATGATGCAAGCTTGACTGAGAATTGTTCGTTATGCGTCACGCCAAATACAGTTACATTAAAATCCTGGATGGTGACAAGGGTTGCAGGTCCAGTATTTACTGTGAAAGTGACTGGAATTGACGCATAAGCAGGAAATGCAGGTATAACCAGCCGCTGCAACGATCCGCTCATGGGTGACTGGGGCTCGTATGTCACAGTTACGTTTGTGGCAGGAGAATTACCGTCATTTTCAAGATAAACTGTTACTGGTATATTGGATTCATAGGACGTTGCAGATATGGGACTTCCAGGGAGACCGAAATACGCCTGAAGCGGTATTATATTTATGGTACCGAGCAGTCCCACCTGCCCTGTGACATTTCCGCTGATTGTCCTGTTTCCTGAAATGTAACTGTAGTCAATGGTTATTTGGTAGATTCCGCTCGGAGCAGATGCACTTATGTTCGTAAGCTGGTAAATTGTGTATTGGCTACCAGCCTGTGTAATTGGGAACGTGAAGTAATCCCTCACATCCTTGTTTGGACCGTGGACGTAGCTGTAGCTGAAATAACTTCCTGAAGCAGTGAAGTTGAACGATACGTTAAGATCTACAAGCGCTGATTCCGTCACGAAAGTCGCGACCAGCGGAATGTAAGAGTACCCTGGCGCTGCAAGGTCGGTACTGTTAGTTGAGTACCAATTCATGCTTGTTACAGCTATCGGAGCACTAGTTCCAAAGCTCATAGGCATGCTAGACATCAGCAGAACTGCAATTCCCAAAAATATCAACAGTTTCTTCATTTATACCACCTCATTTGATTCATTTACTATCACCTTCTTCATTGACAGCGTGAAGATTAGTGAAATTAGAAGCGTCACGAAGCCTATAATGTATATCCAGTTGAATGCCTGCTGCGAGGGGAAATTGGAAAAAATCGGAGTGAATGGGATAGCCCCCATCGAAACAGGGAAATACGAGACAAGAGCTGGTGCAACGAACTGGGTTTCTATAGATCCGGATATTGCTGGCGAGAGACTGGATCCTATGTTCCTGAACACCGTATTCATTCCAGTAGCCATGCCTGCGGAATCCTTAGGAGTTGATATGATGATCATGTTGATCATGCCTACAAAGACAAATGAAGTCCCTCCTCCAATGAACGCCGCGTCCTCGGTTATTGCGAGGGGCGTGCCCCTATTTACGTAGAGAAGCAGGAAGGCCATCAGCATTATGATGGTGCCTATCAGTATTGCCAGTTTGGGTCCCCTCCGCCTTACCACCAACGCACCAAGGGGTGCAAGCGCAACTCCCATAATTGCCCCGGGCACTACCGTCAGGCCTGCGGTGAATACATCCTTACCAAAACCCAGCGGGATCGGATCTTCCAGTATCGTGGGGATGGTATAGAAGAGATAGAACATCCCTCCCGAAACCAATAATCCAGCAAAATTGGCAAGGAAGATATTCCGCACGCTCAGTAGTTTAAGACTGATGAATGGGTCTTCAAGCACCCTTTCGTAAAGATAGAACATTACGAATGAGACAAGTGACAGTAGCCCAACTGAAATGCTCAAAGAGGAAGTCCATCCCCAGTACTCCCCCTGTGACAGCAGGAGAAGCAGGGAGATTATACCCACGACGAGCAGGAATATTCCTCCAGCATCAATCTTCTGCTTCTTCCTGAATGGACTCTCCTTGAGGATCAGTGCAGATGCGATCAGCAGCCCAAATGCTACGGGTATTGCGGAGTGATAGGCCCATTCCCAGTCAAAATTCTGTGTTATCCAGGCTCCTATAACCAGCCCTATAGAAGCTCCAACCGTGAACGTAGCAGATATTATGCCCTGTGCAAGGGGCAGCTCCTTAGGCGGAAGCTCGTCATTCAGCAACGCGAATGCAACGGGAAACATGCCCATTCCCAGTCCCTGAATAGTTCTGATGAGAATGAATTCTGATAGCGTGGTTGCAAATCCTCCGAATGAGATTGCCACAGAGTAAACGACTGCGAGGGAGACGAAAATCTTCTTCTTTCCTATAATATCAGCCATTTTGCCGAATATGGCCGCAGAAACAGTCCCAGATATCAGGTAGGATGTTAGCACCCATGATAGCGAACTGTAGGAAGCGTCGAAATACCTAGAGAGGACTGGAAGTGCCGGAACGACCATTGTTTCAACATATGTGATTAGTGTACCCATCAACGCCATTATGATGATCGTCGACCTTGCCCTTTCACTGAACGCCATGCTTCACCTCACCTATTAGCAGTTTAAGTTTCTCCTTCGTCTTATCTATTCTTCCATAGTCCTCTTCCAGCGCCATGTTGAAGATTTCTGTTATCAGTTCAATCAATTCGTCCCCAAGCTTCTCGTAGGTGATTTCCAGTCTCTTAACAAAGTCCGGCGATAATAGGAGCTCCCGTTTCTTCGTTTCAGAAACAAGGAATTCCTGCCTCATGAAAGCTCTGAGGAATCCTCTCCTTATTTCTCCGCTAAGCCTCTTCAGTTTCTCCACGTGCTTTCTTCCCTTCAAAGTGAGGGAGTAATATCTGACCCTCCCTGAACTTTCCTTTGAGACGTAGCCTTCCTCTTCTAACTTACGCATGATTGGTAAAAGGGTACCACTTGACTTCTTTCGTCCATCGCTTGAAAGCAGCTTCGACAGTTCATATAGGCTCTTCTTTCCTCTGGCAAGAGTGAAGAGTATCATTATACGATTGGACGATGTCATATGTCGAAATCGACAATGGAACATCATATAAAACTCTTGCAGTTCTCTGGAAATAGGTTTTGCGATGAACTGTCGCACAGGATTCCCCGAAAATGTTAACTATCTGCCCAAATTCTGGCGGAAATGACTCAGGCGCTTGGAACAGGGCCCTCCTTCGCAATTGGCAGCGGTTACCAGTTCGAACTAATAATTGCGGTCATCATAATATTTGGAATTTTTAGGGGAATATCGGGAAGGAGATATACAAGATTGAGGGCTCTCAGGACGCCTGTATTATATCTGGTTCTGACGTTGATTGCTGTATTCCTTACGTCTCATCCAAACATATATGCTCAGCTCATGATCCTATTGCTCCCTATTGGCATACCGGTAGGGGTCAGGTTTGGAAAGGATGTGAAATTCTTCTCAAAGGATGGAATGTTGTACTACAAGAGATCGCCGACAATACTCCTTCTATGGGCAGTTGCATTAGTAGCAAGAACATCAATTGAGTTGTTCTCATTTACTTCGCTGCTGGCAATCATTGTTTTCAACGCGCTGCTCTCATTCATAACAGGAATGCTAGTCGGAGAGGCAATACACATCCTCAGAACTGACAAGGAAGAGGCACTGGAGCAAACGAAGGCAACAACTGGTTTCAGCGGGAGTGGATGAAGTCAAACTAGTTTATAAAATTCCTTGAAGAAGTTCATTGACTTCTCAATTCTTTCCCTATCTACCCCCTCCTGAATGAGCATCGCGACCCTCTTAGGAACGGAATCTGCAGGAAGAACAAAATTCGGATTTCCTTCGTCCCCCGCAAAGTCAGTTTCGAGGAAGAACCCCTTCTCCCCCCACGGTGCAGACCTGGCATTCTTCCGTCCGGCTGGAACGGAAGGGATTATATTACAGTTGCCGGAGAATATTGGTGAGCTGAAATGTTTCACGACCAATGATTCCTTCCCGCTGTTCCTCGCCATCTTCATCACATCACACATCCCGGTTGAATCAAGGGATTCGGTGTGCAGGATGACAGGTATGTCGTTGTCTGATGTTGACTGGAAAATGTATTCCATAATGCCGTTGCTCTCCTCCACTATTTCCGGGGAAGTGGGGAAATGTGGCCTTCCCACCTCACCTATTGCGTTTGCCATTCCCTCCTCAACCCTCCTAACAGCACTGTCCACTGCTTTTCTGTATATTTCCAAAGCCTTATCCTTCCCTATCTTCTCCCTCATCTCTACGTAATTCACGGGATATGGGCCTATACTTACAACAACATGCAGGCCTTTCTCTTCCAATATTTTTGATATTGAGATTGTTTGATCATATTTCCTTTCGAAATCTTCAAGCAGGAAACAATCCTCTGTCAGGTTTACCAAATTCAGTGAAGTTCCTCCTGCTTTCGTAAAGACATTCAGGAAGAAATCTATGGATGATGAGGTTAGATGGACGTGATTGTCATATATTTCCATATGGATCTATTGGTTATAGTTTTAAAAATGTATCCCCCGCTCGACGTCCGAGAAAAAATGCAATGCCCAGACATACCCGGAAAGCAATCGATGGGTGGATAATGCATCTGCAAGATTGATATAACATTTTGACATACCGGATGAATGCTCGAAGGCAGATTCAGAACACTTGGAAATTTCATTAAGAGACGATACAAGGCAATAATAATTGTGTGGGTAGTTCTCATCGTTGTTCTGCTGCCCTTTGCCGCGATGTCAACGAGCCTGATAAATTATAATATCGAGAATGTGGAATTCGCAGGGAGCAATCACACCCTCTCCGCCAAGGCTCAATCCATTATGAACACTGAGTTCAATACATCAAAGGGCACTTCTAACGGTACCGTCGTAGTACTTTATGTTGATTCCCCCTTCAACTCATCCACCTCATATAATGTCTGGGAGAAACTCAACTCCACTTATTCCAAGAACCTATCAAGCTTAGGGGCTTCGGGGATAGTTTCACCCTATCAAATTGGAAACAGCGTGGTAGATTCGCTTGGCAGCTCTACATACACATTGTATGGCAATATAATGAAAGCTTCAAATGGAACGATAACTGCATACGGCACATTCAAAAACGCTACAAACGGGTTTGAGAGCTTTGCCTCCAACCTGGTCACGATAGACGGTTATTTCAATTCTACTTATCATAACGTGTCTACAGCGGTTGCAGGATACAATGGCCTCTTTCAGAGCATTTCTGGAGCTTCCGGTCTACTTTACGGCATACCCTTGGAATTCTATGGAATATACCTAAGTTCACCTTATACCAACATTTCAGAGAAAGATAACTTCGCATATTCTACCCTATTGAAAAATACAAACAACTTTAGCAACAACCAGACAAGCTTAGGGTACTTCATGTATTTTTACGCTTCATGGAGCAAACTGATAACGAACAACTCCTCTTTGCCTAATAGTAACACCCTTGAAACTGCGGTCGATAATGCATTTACAAATTTCAGCGCAGGAATGAACGGGCAACAGCAGCAGTTCTTTTATTCCGTCCTCTCAAGCTTCAATGTAACCACATATCAGAATAATTCAGAAAGATTGGGCATAATAGATCAACTTGCACTGTCCATATCGTCGCCTTCCTCAGCTGTGGAGAAGCAGATATTCAATAGCACATTTGAAAATTTCATTTCAAATGGAAGCCTCATCTCCCTGTCAGCAAACATTACAGGAACTTTGTTGTCCTCAAGCAACCCTGCTATTGCTGAATTCACAAACAGCACCTTTGGGGAGACGCCAGAAGCATTCGCATTGTCATTCGAGTCATCGCCCAAAGTAAACGACTCATTTGTCGAGGGACAGATGAACAGTTCATTCCTTAGCACCTCTATGAACGAATTTTACAGGTCTGTAAATATGCCAATGAGTATTTTCTATTCTGGAATCTTATCTAACGATACTTCCCAATTCAAGCAATATTTTGTAAATTCAGCCGCATCCGGTTTGAATGAACTTGCGTCTACCCTCGACAAGAATTCGTCTTCAGTCGTATCAATGTTCCTTTCTTTGGGATCATCAAAATCTGCGATGAATCTGACTGAATCCTTTCTCACTTTTCACTTCAAGGGCTATCCATATTTTTCAATTTCAAATCCAGCACAATTCGTATCTTCATCAGTGGATGCAAATGGGAATGTATCGTCGCTTGTAGACGGCAATTATTCTGAGGCTGGAATAAGCCTGTCTTCTTCATTATTTCACTCACTGGTTCCACCGGATTTTTCGGGGTATATGGTCATAATTGATTTTACCGCTTCAAGTCTGAGCAACTCTCAGCTGAGTGTATTGAACACATACTTGTCTGCTGTGCAGAACCAGTTTGATCCCGTGAAGATCTATTCCACGAGCGACAGCCAGATTGCCAACGGGATTGAAAGCACTGCTTATTCAGGGCTGATCTATTCCCTGGTAGCAGGGATGATTTTATCCGTAATAATTGTCGGAATTTACTTCAGGTCGGCATTCCTTGCGTTCGTACCCCTGATGTTCTTCGGATTGAGCATGATAGTGATCCTCGGACTTTCGGAGTTGATATTTGGGATAATAATGAAGACAACGCTGTCTTTCATAGTCACTACACTGAGTGCGATGCTTATCCTCGGACTCAGCACCGACTACTCAGTCTACATGCTGAACAGGTATTCTAAGGAAGGCTCGGCAGATAAGTTTGGAACTACTGTGCAGTGGGCTGGCCACGCCGTTTTCACCTCAGGACTGACTGTTATCCTCTCTTACATAGTACTTGGGATTTTCAATGTGCCCATAATAGGCTCAGGCGGTTTCGTTAATGCTCTTGGGATTGCAGTTTCCCTGGGGGTTGCACTGACCCTCCTGCCATCATTCATGCTCATTTTCAAGAACAGGATCAGACAGAAGAAGGCACTGATCAATTTCAGGAAGGTTGCAATGGTAAGCAGGAAGCACAAGAGGGCACTGGTGGCTGTGCTAATAGTAATATTCATTTCGACCCTCGTTGTGTATGAGGCTACCCCCACCTCATTCTCATTATTCTCGCTCATACCGGACAACTCTGGCAAGATTGGCTACTACGAGATGACATCTGCATTCGGTGGTGATACGCTTTCACCAAGCTACATAGTGCTTACCTTCCCTGGCCAGGTATACCAGGGCGGTCATTTCAACGTGACTGATATCGGCATAATGAATAACATAACGTCTGCCCTTGTGAAGGACGAGGGCATTTCAGGGCTGACAACTCTGACGTATCCATTCGGGAAGTACGTCAACCTCCAAAATATATCAGGGAGCTCAACAGCTGCCAACACAACCCTTAATCAGTCCCTGACTTTCATAGGCAAGGACGGGTCAACAGTCCTCCTTAATTTCACGACCAAGTATGTTTCCTACACCGAGCAGGGAATAGATGCAGTGGCCAAAGTTGACAGCATCCTAAAACATGTTGTTCCTAGCGCCGTGAAGTACGCAGTTGGAGGAACACCACAGTCTCTTCTCGACAGCTCGGATAGCATCAATACCTCCACATACGACATCATAGCCATACTGTCTGTCATGATATTCGCAGTACTAGCCTTCCAGCTCACATCTATCCTCACACCCCTGAGACTGCTATTCAACGTAGGTACGTCAGCGCTTCTTGCGGTTTCCCTCTTTTACCTTGTATTCCATTACTTCATGAAGCTTCCGCTCATAGTGTTCGGGCCCCTGTTCGTCATAGTCACGCTCTTCGGTGTTGGACTTGACTACGACATATTCCTGGTAACAAAGGCAAGGGAAGCAGTTATGAAGGGAGAGAGCGATGAAGAGGCAATAGCCGAGGCAATAGAGGAAAATGGAGGAGTGATACTCGTTCTAGGATTCATACTGGCTGGCGTGTTCGGATCGCTCATATTCAGCTCAATTGGAATCATAAGCGAAATAGGCTTCGCGGTTACTGCAGGAGTGCTCGTAGATACACTTCTGTCGTGGCTATTCTTGATACCTGCCCTGATGCTTGTTTTGAAGAAATACAACTGGTGGCCATCTAACATAAGACACGAAAGGTAGAGGGTGAAGCGAACACACAAGAAAGTGACAAAGCTGTAGATTAGGGAAGATCAAAGGGCAATGACGGAAGAAAATTGAAGCAAGCCTAAATTTTACAGCCAAAACTATTTTAGGGAATGCCTTATAATTCCCTGATGAGTTCTATTGATTTGTTAAAAAATGTTGTGAAATCGCTTGATGGCCTACCAGATCTGAAGAAGGAAGTAATGGCAATAAATAAGACGTTCCAGTTCAATGTATCTGACGGAACACCATTTTATGTCAGCATCGGGGACGGGCAGGTAGCAGTTGAAAACGGAACGAAACAACCAGCTGCTGCTACTATCATAGCTTCAGAGCAGGTACTGACAGACTTGTTCACAGGTAAGCTAGATGGAGTTCAGGCCTTCATGCAGGGGAAGCTGAAGATCAGCGGAGACATCTTTTCCGTGCAGAAGCTTTCATCGACCATTCTCAAGGCAAGGAAGTGAGAGAGTGAAGGTTGCTGTCATAGGGTCGGGTGAGATGGGCAGAGGTATAGCACTGGTATTTGCGCAGTACGACAACGATGTCGTCCTTGAAGACTCATTCCCTCAAGCACTAGATAAGGCAAAGAAGTACATTGCCGACAATCTCTCAAAGATGGTTGAAAAGGGTATTATAAAACAGGGGGAGGACAAGTCCATTCAATCGAGGATCAGGTATTCTGGTACGATGGAAGATAGTGTGACCGATGTAGATCTCGTTGTTGAAGCTGTACCGGAGATAGTGGAACTGAAGCAGGAAATATTCTCAAAACTAGACAAAATCTGCAGGAAGGATGCAATTCTTGCAACAAACACATCTAACATCAAGATAGCTGATATTTCAAAGAATGTGACAGTAAAGGACAGGGTGCTAGGAATGCACTTCTTCAACCCGGCTAATAGGATGAAGCTTGTGGAGATAATAAGATCAGAATTCACCGGCGATGAGTACTTTGAGAAGGCGTTCAAGATCGGGCAGGAGATAGGGAAAACACCCGTAAAGGTCCTGAAGGACTCTCCAGGATTTGTGGTAAACAGGATCAATGCACCGGATATGTTGTTCTTCTGCAGTGTACTGGATAAGAATGTTGAGAAACCAGAAGAGATGGACCTATATGCGAGGGGACAGGGCCTTCCCATGGGACCATATGAGCTGATGGACTTCGTTGGGATAGATACCGTCGCACACTCGCTGGACTACTATGCAGCCACTCTGTCCGAGGAATATAACAGCTGCCGGGCATTCAGGGACCTGGTGAAGGAGGGCAGGTTGGGAAAGAAAAGTGGTAAGGGGATATATGACTGGTCATCAGGCAAGGCTGCCATACCTAAGGGGGAACCATCAGAGAAGGTCACCATAATGGACATTTTTGCAATTGAGATCAATGAAGCGGTGAAGCTGATAGAGGAACAGGTTGCACTCCCAGATGAGATTGACATTGCAGTTAAACTGGGTATGAACAGGCCGTTCGGACCTATAACTGTTGCTAAGAGCCTTACGAATGCAGAGGTGAAGAAGAGACTTGAGAAACTCAGCAGTTTTTATGGATTCAAGACATTTGAACCGGCTGAATCGATAAAACAGGGAAAGTTGAAGGAGATTATACAGGTGAAATCATTTGCAACTACGGAGAAGAAGAAACAGGCTGAGCAGGCAATGCAATCTGGCACAAGGGAAGAGAAGAAGTATTCAACCCTTATACTGGAGAAGGGACAAAAACACGTTTCCAGGATATTGCTCAATAGACCGAAGCACAATTTCATCAATGCTGAACTTCTTAAGGATCTTGAAAGTGCTATAGATGAGGTGTGGGAGGACAAGGAAACACGGGTCCTCCTGATAACAGGTTCAGGGGATACTTTCACCGCTGGAGCTGAACTTTCGCAGTTCATACCAGGACTGTTTGATTTTGTGGAGTATGCAAGGAAGGGAGAAAGGATTTACAAGAAACTCCAGGAGATACCTAAGGTAGTTATTGCTGAAATCAAGGGACTGGCGCTTGGCGGTGGATTTGAACTTTCACTATCGTGCGACATAAGGGTCTCCACCCCAGATGCCCAGATGGGACTCCCTGAAGTGACGCTTGGGCTGCTACCGGCATGGTCTGGGAGCCAGAGACTGGCAAGAGTGGTGGGAAACTCAAGGGCAATGTACCTGATACTCACTGGGAAGAGGATAACGGGGCAGCAGGCTTTTGATATGGGTATTGTTTCTGAACTCTACCCAAAGGAAAAAGTGGATTCAGGTGCTATGGAACTGGCAGAATCCATAGCGATAGGGTCATCCCCTATAGCTGCGAGCCTGGTCAAGAGACTGATTAACAGGGGGGCTGACGTTGCGTACGACTCCGGGCTTGAGATGGAATCTATGGCGGCAGGCATACTCTATGGAACGGAAGATATGAAGGAAGGCATAACTGCACTGCTGCAGAAGAGGAAACCGAACTTCCAGGGGAAGTAATGCAGCAGAATTAAATTTCTAGGACCTCACTGTTGGAGTGCCTTCACGATCATCGGCACTATCTGGAATAGGTCTCCTACTACGCCGTAATCTGCCTCTTCAAATATCGGGGCCATCTTGTCCTTGTTTATCGCGATGACTGTCTTTGATCCCCTCATGCCTGCAATATGCTGTATCTGGCCCGAAACGCCGAGAGCGATGTAGAGCTTTGGCTTCACCTTCCTCCCTGAAAGTCCTACCTGCCTGTCCTCGCTAAGCCATTGGTAATCAAGGCAAACAGGCCTTGATCCTGCAAGTTCGCCCTTCACAGCCTTAACGAGTGGCATTATCTGGTCTATTGACTCCTTCTTCCCTATTCCCCTCCCTATTGAGACTATTATGCCAGCGTGCTCGAGGTCCACGGTGGAAGAACTTTTCGGTATTGTCTGTACGAGGGAAACCTTCGAATCGTTCATCCTGACCTGTGATACTTCTGACTTTTCGGGGACTTTTGAGGCTTCTACTATGCCTGGCATCACCGTAAATATCCTGCAATCCGACTCTTCCTCCGCAACAGTCTTCCCTCCCCAGGCAAATCTCTTCGTCTTGACCTTTGAGTTGTCTATGTTGAAATCGAATATCTCGGCTATGATTTCCTTCCCGAGTTTGTCCGAGACTATTCCTGCTACCTCCCTTCCTAGTGCAGTGGAAGTGATGAAGATAAAATCGTAATTCTCCTTCTGAATGATGCTGAGCAGGGCATCAGAAACGTTGTCGGAAAATCCTGTTCCCTGGAGGAAGAAAAGTTTCTTTGCGCCGAACTCCGCAGATGATTGTGGGTTCTCCGAATAAATTGCGGCGTCTATTTCCATCTTCTGCCTGAAGAATGTCAGTGCCTGTGACAGGATGTCTTCCTTGTCAGAAAATACGATTCCCCTCACAACATCGCCTCCTTTATTACCCTGGTCAGAACAGGTATTGCCTTCTCAGGCTCCTCGTAAACCTCCTTCTTCCTTTCGCTCTTGGGTGCCCTGTCGGAAAGAATCTTTATTGATGATGAATCCTGGACTGATGCCGTCTCCATCTTTATCTCCCTCTTGCCTGCCTTGATTATCTGAAGGACTGCGGGAAGCCTGGGCTCATTTATTTCCTGCGATACGGATATGATGACTGGGAAGTTGCCCTTGAGAATCACGTTATGGTCCTCCAGAACCCTCGTTACCTTCACTTCCTTCTCCCCTGGCTCTATTGAAACTGCATTCCCGAGGAGAGGTACGTTCAGTAAACTGGACAGCTTACCGGGCAGAAGCCCCGTATAGGTGTCTGCAGACTGGTTACCCAATATTACCATGTCGTAGGGAAGGGTCTTGATCTTTTCAGAAAGAACCCTTGCCGTAACTGACGGATTCTTCCCCTTGTATCCCTTGATTACAATCCCCTCGTCCACCCCAATTGCATACGCTTCCTTCATCGCGCTGCTTGATTGTTCTCCTCCAAAAATGATTCCCGTCAATTTCCCCCCATATTTTTCCTTTATGCGGACGGCTGCTTCTATTGCATTCTTGCTGAGATTCTCGATACGCATTGGAACGCCTTCAGTAATTGGCTCGCCTGTACTCTGATTCGTCTTCATCTGGTCTATGTCAAGAATCTGTTTTATTAGAACTATAATATTGTAAGGCAGATAAATCACCCGATGTCAGTTAATGTCACATTCACCTTATATTTTTTCTTTTAGGGCCTCAGTTCTCCAAATTGTCTGAAATCAGTTCAGAAATGTCCTTTATCTCTATTTTGTTCTGGGCGTCCATGCTCCTGGAGGCGTCGTCCATCATTGCATTGCAGAACGGACATGCAACTGCTAGCTTGGTTGCCTTTGTGTCCAGCGCCTGCTGCATCCTGAGGTGGGATATGCTGTCCTGGCTCTTCACCTTGTACCAGTAATTCCCCCCACCTGCACCGCAGCACATGCTGTTCTGCCTTGATTTCTCCATCTCCTTGAGGTTTCCGAAAGAACTGACAATGAATCTGGTGTTGTCGTATTCACCGTTAACCCTTCCTAGATAGCACGGGTCGTGGAGTGTGACCGTCTCGTCCGTCTTCCGCACCTTCAGCTTGCCATCATCCACTAGCTTAGCTAGAAATTCTGAATGGTGAACGACCTCTACCTGCAGGCCAAACTTAGGGTACTCATTTTTGAAAGTGTTGTAACAGTGAGGGCATGCGGTGATGATCTTCTTCACGTTGTACTTCTTGAAAGTATCGATGTTCTGCAATACGAGTTCCTGGAACCTCCCCTCTTCCCCCATCCTTCTTGCCGTTTCTCCGTTGCATTTCTCTTCAGAGCCTAGAATGCCAAAATTCACGCCAGCTTTTGTCAGCAGTCCCATTACCGTTTCAGCTATCTTCTTCCCCCTGGGATCAAAGGCACCCATGCACCCTGCCCAGTAGAGTACTTCCTTGCTGGAATCGTACTTCGGACCGAATTTCAGTAGGGCATCCCTGTCTGATGGAGAATTTCCGTATGGGTTCTGCGTGTTTGTCAGGTTGTTGAAGTATTGCCCCGCCTCCTTTGAAATCTTGTTCTCCATGACAAGATTTCTCCTTGCCTCAATCACGAAGGAATGAGGGTCAATGAGGACAGGGCATTCCTCTACGCAAGCCTGGCAGGTGGTGCATGCCCATGCAGCATTCTCGCTCAGTATGCCAGGAACCATTTCCACCTTCCCGTTGTATACAACTGCCTTTACATTCTGTACGACCAACCTTGGGTCCAGGTCTGAACCGGAAAGGACCGCGGGGCACGCCCTCTCGCACCTACCGCAGTTTGTGCATGCTAGCGAATCTATCTTCATTGGAGTAGAAAGGTTGGCAACTTCCTTTGCCCCAACAGTGAAATCTATGTTTCCTGTTTCCAGGGCCTCAGAGAGGAGGAAAGGGGTGGATAGTTGCCCCCTTGGATGGAATTTCTTGATAGCCACATTAGTCCATGAAAGTGCTATGTGGGAGAATTTCGAGAATGGAAGGTATATGACAAGGGCGAATGCCGTCAGGATGTGCACAAGCCACAACTCCCTGTAGACCTGTATGGCAGTATTGACGTTCATGCCTGCCGGAAAGATGTAGGAAAGATACCATTCTATGTACCTGTATATGTCGAACCCGTTCCTGAAGAGCGCTATCTTCAGTGCCCCAAGGAAGAAACCTTCTATGGACAGTATGATCAGCCCAGAGATCAGGATGTAGTCATCAAACACGGATTCCAGCTTTATCTTCTTAGCTAGCCTCCGATATAGCGCCATGCAGAGACCGGCAATGAGCATGAGCCCGCCTGTATTTGCCCATACCTCAAAATTCAGGTAGAAAGTTCCTGTCAGTATCCCGAAATGGAAGAGTGGCTTCAATATGTCGTGCGAAAGTGCAATGAGGGAAGTGCTGATGAAGAGGATGAGCATGCCGTAGAAAATGAGCAGGTGCATGACCCCAGCATAAGCATTCTTGGCTGTCTTCTTGTGGAATGCACCATAGCTGAGGGCCTGAGATATCATCGCCTTCCAGTTCTTTCTTATGTAGTCAAGTATTGCAGTGATGCTAATGCCAAGACATCTGTATGACCTGTACCACCAGTAGAGCACGAAAATGGCTGCAGAGAACGAGGTCACGTAGAGGATTATGAGTTCTAATTCTGGTATAAAAACAAGGGTTGGACTAACTATTCCAGCAGCCATTATAGGTCTAATTCAAAAATGTCTTCATTATTATAACTCTTTTCCGGTACCTTAACTGTTCTTTCTTCCTAAGGCGAGTCAAACTACCACTCAATTTTTAAATGAAGAAAGACTGAACTGCTGAATCTTGATGGAACCTGTTAGGATTCCGGTCACTGAGGAGTTGCACAAGAACAGGAGGAGAGTCGTCATAGTCAGCGTGGTTGTCTCCATCATTACTGTATCAGTCTTTTTGGGTCTTTCGCTCAACACTGTTGGTACCGTGAACGTCATGGGAATTCAGGTGCATATCGACTATGCGGGAACGCAGCAGGGATACTTCGGAAACATGTACCAGAATTTTACTTGGAACGTAAAGACGCTCAATGCAGGGGAGACGTTCCATTTCACTCTCCCAATATCAAATTCTGCAAACTCAACCAGGATGATTGAATCATTTTCCATATCCACAGGAGGCTTCACCCTTTTGGGAACAAGCGCCCCTCTTCCAGCCCAGATGGGGGCACACTCAACGCAAACTATCACCCTCACGATCAAGACGCCAAATCATGGTTACGCTGGTTCTGTTGTAATCAATATTTTAGCCTCGTAAAAATTTTTTATCCACAGTAGCGCCACGAATTAAATAGAAGAATTGTATAAATGATTGGTTCCGATGCGCGAAAAGGAAAACGAAGTTTATATTGTATATTACAAGAGAACAGCTTTCTCTCGGTCAAGGCCAAACGACCCGTCAAAAGATGTATTCAACAACATCAGGATGGACGAAGCACTTGCCGAATTAATGAAGGATTCTGTGAAGGAGACGGGCGTGAAACCCAAGGAGATAAACGATGTGATACTTGGCTCCGCCCTGCAGGTTGGGGAGAACTGGATGTACGGTGGCAGGCAGCCACTTCTACTTGCGGGATTCCCAGTGGAGGTGCCGGCAATGGCAATAGACAGGGCATGTTCATCTTCTCTTAACGCAGTGACGATAGGAACGATGGAAATAATGACTGGAAATTCTGAAATTGTCCTGGCTGGCGGAATGGAGCATATGACACATGTGCCGTTGGGCGACAACCCGATGGTAAGCCCAAATCTCAAGCTGCTCCTCAGGCCTGAATACATGAAATATGACATGAAGACAGGATTTTACATGGGGTTGACGGCTGAAAAGCTTGCTGCCCTAAAGGGCATTAAGAGGGACGTGATGGACCAGTTTGCATACGAGAGCCAGATGCGAGCTTCTAAGGCTCAGGATGAAGGCTACTTCAAGGGAGAAATTCTCCCCATAGAGGTGGAAATAGAAGGTGAAGTGAAGGTTGTGGACAAGGATCAGTCAATAAGGAAGGATGGCACGGTTGAGCAGATGAAGAAGCTTCCTCCAGCATTCAAGGAAGGTGGCGTTATTACTGCGGGCAACTCTTCACCCCTAAATGCAGGAGCATCCCTCGTCATGCTTGCCTCAGAGAAGAAGGTGAAGGAGTATGGACTCAAGCCAATTTCGAAGGTGAGCGCATTTGGATGGGCTGCTGTGGACCCGTCAATTATGGGAGAAGGCCCAGTTCCGGCATCAAAGAAAGCACTGGCTAGTGCTGGCCTCACAGCTGACGATATTGACCTGTGGGAGATAAACGAGGCATTTGCAGTCGTAGTGCTCAACGCAATGAAGGAGCTGAATATACCAAGAGAGAAGGTAAATATCAATGGAGGCGCAATCGCTATCGGGCATCCTCTAGGAGCATCCGGGGCGAGGCTCGCAGGAACGCTCTCAAGACTGCTGAATTTAAAGGGGAAGGAGAAGGGAATGGCGACACTTTGCGTGGGAGGAGGGCAGGGTTATTCTGCCTTAATAGAGAAGGTGTAAAAAATGGATTTCGAACTGAGTGATGAGGCTAAGGAAGCAATAGGAAAGGCAAAGGAATTTGCAAGAACACATTTCACGGAGGAAGTAGCTGAAAGGTCAGACAGGGAAGAACAGTTTCCAACTGACATAGTTGCAATATCGAAAAAGGAGAAAATACTTGACTTTTCCAACCCGTGGAAAGTCCTTGTTACGATAGAGGAACTTGTGCGCAGGGACCCGGGTCTCGGTATTTCCGTGACAATATCGGCCTTCGGGTCAGAGATATTCATGCTCTTTGGAAATGATGAACAGAAGGAGAAGTACATGAATCCCGTGTTCGCCGGCCAGAAGACGCTAGGACTGGGCGTTACTGAGCCTGGAGGAGGGTCGGACGTTGCAAACATCAAGACTGAGGCTAGACTGGATGGAGATACCTACATCCTGAACGGAGGGAAGATGTTCATCAGCAACGGCCAGATCGCAGATTACTTCCTTGTCCTTGCAAGGACTAGCCCTCCACCATCCTCGGAGAAGAAACACAGGGGGTTGAGCGTCTTTGTGGTAGATGCAAAGAGCCCAGGATTTGCGGTGAACAAGCTTCACGGTAAACTGGGGGTGAGGGCAACGAATACTGCTGAACTCATATTCAACAACGTTCGCGTACCGAAGGAGAATATTGTGGGAGAAGAGGGAAAGGGATTCTATTACATCATGACGTTCTTCAACATAAGCAGGATATATGTTGCAGCCCAGGGTCTGGGTATTGCCCATGGGGCACTCGACAGACTTGTAGAATACTCAAAGAAATACGGCGAAATGTCAGAGACAGGGGAGCTGAATGAAAATCTGCAGCTTGCAATTGCGGAAATAGCAACAAGGGTTGAGGCGGCAAGGAACCTAACTTACAAGGCGGCTTCCTACCTATTCAAGTTCACCCCCAACCCCATAATTACAAGCATGTCGAAATATTATGCCGCAGATACGGCGGTCTTTTCAACAAGGAGAGCAATGGAGCTCATGTCATTGCACGGACTGACGACAGACCTTGAGAGGTTCTTCAGGGACGCAAAGATACTGGACATATGGGAAGGGACGACGGAAGTGGAGAAACTTATAATCACGAGGATGATGCTGAAGGAAGAGGGAGCGTGAAAGAGATGGAAGAGGAATATGAGATTTTAGAGAGCACTGTAAAGGATTTCAACTCCAAGTACGTGGATAACAATTCTCTTAAACTTGAGAATGAAGCTATGGGCAAGGAGTTCGTTAAGATTCTCGCAGACCAGGGCTTCTTCTCCATGGCAGGTCAGGGAGAAGATGGGAAGGGCACGGACGTCAAGGCGCTCTCTGTAGTTCTTGAAAATCTTGCCAAATCAGCTCCCGCAGTAGCGGTTAAGACGCTCATGATGAATTCATTTTCAGCAGCGGTGAAAGAGAAGGAGATAATAGATTCCATATCCAACGGCTCGAAATCGGGAACTGTCACTTTTTCTGACCTGCTTGTAGGAAAGGATCAGAACGGTAGCCTCAGGATGGAGGGGGGGAAGGTCAAGGGAGGAAAGGAGTTTGTCTTTGGCAGTGACTCAAATTTCGTCATCACTCTCCTTGATTCCGGGGAACTTGCCCTAATTAAATCCGGCTTTACGACGGGTAAGAAACACAAGAAACTTGGTTTCAGGAGCATCGGCTTCTCGAGCATCACGGTGGATTCGGCTGACTTCTTGATTCTAAGCAAGGAAGGGAGAAAGGTACTCGAGAGGATGTATGAGGAACTGTCCATACCAGTCGCAGCAATTGCACTGGGAATGAGCGAGGGAGTTTCGCAGAAGGCTCTCGACTATGCCAAGGTCAGGACTGCATTCGGCCATTACCTAAAGGACTTCCAGCCACTGGCATTTGATATTGCATCCCTGGTTGCAGAGATGGACATACTGAAGAGGTATTTCCATGACTTGCTAGGGGGCACACCCAGCGATAAGGAGGCGCTGTTCCTAAAGCACAAGGCACTAGTCCTTGCAAAAGACATCAGCAGGACGTCACTTCAGATACACGGCGGATACGGCTATCTGGAGGACTTCGGGATTGAAAAATTCTATCGCGATGCAATGGCCCTTTCTGTCCTCTTCCATAACGAGGAGAAGGACATGGAGAAACTCGCAGGACTTGTGTTTGATTCAAGGGCTGGATTCGTCTGATCCATTGAAATGGGGGCGGAAGGATGGAGCCCTGCCCTTATTTTTTCTCCTTTATTTCTAATAGGGTTCATAGAGCCAGTGCCTGAACTACAAGGTCGAATTTCAACATCCACTTGCACCGATGTAACTCAACTTATTCCAAAATTTACCCTGTACCATAAGCCCTATTCCAACCGTTTTCTTCTCTGGCTTAAACAGTTTTAAGCGCTGCCCTATTTCTCCCTCAGTTCCCTTCTCAGTATCTTCCCCACAAGCGTCTTCGGCAGTTCCTGCCTGAATTCGACATATCTCGGAATCTTGAACTTCGCAATCTTTCCCTGGAAGAATTGCTTAATCTCCTCTTCCGTAGCGGTCTGCCCTTCCTTGAGCACGACAAATGCCTTTACCACTTCCCCATGTTCCGCTTCCTTGACGCCAACGGCAGCTGCCTCTTTCACCTTCGGGTTCTGGTAGAGTATCTCCTCTATTTCTCTGGGGTAAACGTTGAACCCACCTACGATGATAACGTCCTTCTTCCTGTCAACTACGTAGAAGTATCCTTCCTCATCCATCTTGGCTATGTCACCGGTGTAGAGCCATCCATTCTTCAATACGCCCGCGGTCTCCTCAGGATTCTTGTAATAGCCCTGCATCACCTGTGGCCCCTTTATTATCAATTCCCCCTCAGCATTTATTGGCACTTCTTTCGTCCCTGTCTCAAGATCGACGACCTTCGCATAAGTGGAAGGGATTGGTATTCCTATGGAGCCGGGCTTTATCCTTCCAAAAAGAGGATTGACATGAGTGACGGGCGAAGCTTCCGTCAGTCCGTAGCCTTCAACAAGATGCCCTCCAGTTATCCTGTCCCACTGATCTATTATCTCTACTGGAAGGGAAGCTGAACCTGAGAGGCAGTATTGCACAGATTTCATGTCAACGTCCTTTATCTTTTCGTTTGAAAGAAGGCCTGAATAAAGTGTAGGTACCCCCGGGAAGAAGGACGGGCGGTATTTTTTGATAAGTTTGAAGATGCCTTCAACGTCAGGCTTGGGTTGTAGCACCATGGTGGCACCAATCTTCACTGGGAAATTCATGGCAACTGTCATCCCAAACACGTGGAAGAATGGTATCACGCTCAGCATCGTGTCTTCCCCAAATTTCGGATTAGGCATGGTTGAAATTGACTGGATCGTGTTGCACACAAGATTCCTGTTTGTGAGCATTGCCCCCTTTGGTACCCCAGTTGTCCCGCCGGTATACTGCAGGACTGCAAGTGATTGGTTGTCGTTGTTTTCTTCCTGATCTGATTTGAATGATTCGAACTCCTTGAACTTCCTGTATTTGTCAGGAATCTTCACAAATTTCTTGCCTGCCCTCCTCTGCAGTCCGTAAAGGAAATTGAGCGGGAAGGCAAGGTAGTCCTCTATTCTCGTAGCGACAACTGTCATGTTCGGGAATGCCCTGACTGTTTCCTCTATCCTTGGAAGAAGGTCGTCGTATATTATCAGGACCTTGGCACCAGAATCTTCTATAATTCTATTTATTTCGACCTTGAAGTAAGTCGGTGAAATCTGCGTTATGACAGCGCCTATCTTGTTGATTGCATAGTACGCTATGATGTACTGCGGGCAGTTTGGAAGGTCAAGAGCAACCCTGTCCCCCTTCGCCACACCCAGTGATTTCAGGTATGAGGCAAATGAGTCAACCTTCTCCATCAGCCTGCCATAATCAATCTTGTAATTGAAGAAGACGATCGCAAGCTTCCTCGGTATCTTTGACGCTGTATTCTTCAGGAAGTCGTACGGCTTGCCCTCGTTGCATTCAACATCCGCCGGTACGCCCTTATCATAAACTTTCAACCATATCCTGCCATTATCTGATGACTGCTGCACAATATTAAAAGTAGTCCCGTAATTAAACATATCGATATCAGGCACATAAAATCCTAAATATTCTTAGGCCTGCCTAACATAAACTCGCACTAAACTTCAACTCCATATTCTTCGCCTTCCTCAATCAACATTCACTTTATTCCGCAGTTGCAATTGATTGCCTTTGAGATCGACCTTGCAAAGATGGCCACGTTTTTTATCCAAGTATTGATTAGCAATATTGTGTGCATTAACGTTTGTGGAAGGTGGAATTGATGGAAGACTTCCTTTTGAGTGAAAGTGAAAAGAAAATAAAGTATGACGTGAGAAGGGTGGTGAAATCCGTTCCGCACGAACTGATCAGGGACATAGAGAATGAAACGGTCATTTTCCCGAGGGAGTTCATTGATATAATAACGAAAAACAACACGGTTGGGTTGAGATATCCAGAGAAGTACGGCGGAAGGGGAAGTACCTGGACTGCCGAGGCCGCGGCAGTAGAAGAAATGGGGTATCTTGGATTCACCCTGAGCTGCATGTATTCTCTTGGTACAATAGTAGGGGAGCCGATACTGCGGTTTGGCACGGACCAGCAGAAGGAAATTTATCTGAAAGGAATAACAAATGGAAACAAATACGGAGCCGAAGCCATCACTGAACCTTCTGGTGGATCTGACTTGTTCGGAATGATGCATTCAACTGCCGAGAAGAAGGGTGAAAAGTTTGTCCTGAACGGGCAGAAGAGATTCATAGTTGGAGGGAAGGGAGCAGACTTCTTTGTCACATATGCAATAACGGATAAGAATGCAAAATCCAGGACAAGAGGAATAAGCGCTTTCGTAGTTGACAGGGACACTCCGGGTCTGAAGGTTGAAACCATGTACGGCTTAATGGGAAACAAGGGTGGAGGGACGGCCAGGATAGTCTTCAAGGATGCTGAGGTGCCGGAGGAGAATCTCATAGGGGAGATGAACGGGGGCTATGAGATATTCAACAGGATGATGGTACCTGAGAGGCTCACCACGGCTTCAGGGTCGATAGGTGTTGCCACGGCAGCGCTTGAGGTTGCTACTTCTTACGCATTGAGGAGGGAATCGTTCGGCAAGAAACTCATCGACCATGAGGGCATCAACTTCAAGCTTGCAGAGAGCATCGCACTACTCCAGAGTGCATCCTCAATGGTCTATGTTGCAAGCAGGGCTGCGGATCAGCTTGAACAGGGGAAGGCCGACCTTCCATACGTGAGAAAGCTGGTCTCGATTGCAAAACTCCATTCCACAGAGGCGATGTGGAAGATCGTCAACGATTCAATGCAGATGCTTGGAGGCATTGGATACACAACTGTCTACCCTGTTGAGAGACTGCTGAGGGATTCAAGGCTTGGACTCATATGGACAGGAAGCAGCGAGGTCATGAAGCTGATAATACAGCACGAATTTGTAAGGGAATTCACATCCAGAGGCTACTCCGATACCAAGAGGGACGTGGAGAAGGATGCCCTCGATTTCAAGTTGGAGGAGGAGAAGGTCTTCAACTGACATCCGCCTTTTAAGTCAGCAAATTTCCACGAATGTAGATCGAATTCTATTCCTGGAAAAACTCGTAGCTGTAATAGCCCTCTTTCTTCCTTAAGGACTTCAGCTTCATCTTCATCCCTATTTTAATGTCCTTGGTACCATTTAAGTTGAGCCACGAAAGGACGTTTATTCCCTCATCAAGTTTTCCAACAGCAACAACGTACTTCCCTTCGGCGGCAAAAGAGGTTGGAGCGACCTCGACGGTGGTAAAAGTTTCCAGTGTTGCATCTCCGCCGAAATCAATCCATTCCATGTTCTTCGTCATGCAGGAACTGCACTCTGACTGCGGTGGGAAATAGATCTTTCCGCAATCCCTGCACTTCGTGCCCCTCACCTTCCCTTCCTCAAGACCGGTGAAGAATTCCCTTATTTGCAGTATTGGCATCCTGTATCTCAGTTCCAGGATTCTCCTGTCCTCCAAAATCGGTTCGTCCGGCATTCAGTCACCTCTCGAGTATATCGTTACATAAGCGTAGTGTCCTGTTCCCCCGACATTGTGCTGTAGTGCCCTTCCCCTCTTTATATCAGCCTGCCTGCCTTTCCCCGCATCCCCCCTCAGCTGCTTCGTTATCTCAACCGCCTGGCTTATGCCTGTTGCACCAATGGGATGCCCTTTTGACTTGAGGCCACCATCTAGATTCGCAGGGTATTTTCCGTCCCTGTATGTCTGCTTTTCCTTGAGCAGCTTAATTCCCTCCCCCTTCTTCGCAATACCGATGTCTTCATACGCCATGACCTCTGCTATAGTGAAACAGTCGTGCACTTCGAACAGATCGAAATTGCTTCCTACCCCTTCCAACCCTGCACCTCTGAATGCAATATCCGCAGCCCTCCTGCTAGCCTCAAGGCCAGTATATTCGTCCCTCCTTCCTATGTATGCAGTGCCTGTAGCTGTCCCCTGGCTTTCGATATATATAGGAGTATCGGTCATCTTCTTCGCTATATCCCCCCTGGCGAGTATTACTGCAGCTGCACCATCGGTGATGGGTGACGAGTCCATTAGTTTCAGGGGACGGGAAACGTATTTCGACTTCATGCATTCTTCAACAGTCGTCTCTTTCTGGAACTGAGCATATGGGTTCAGGCTGCCGTAGTGGTGCGCCTTCACTGCTGCCTCGCACAGGTCCTCTTCTCTCGCGTTGTAAGCGGCTAGATATTTCGTTGCGTAAAGGGCATAATAACCAGGGAACGTCATCCCAAAGTTCTCGAATTCCCAGAAATAATTGCCTGCCCTTCCTATCAGCTCTATAATAGTACCATTTGGTGAATTGTACATCTTCTCTATTCCCATTGCCATAGCAATCTTGGCAGTGCCTGAAAGTATGCTATCCATTGCGATCTTCAGGGATGCGCTGCCAGATGCGCATGCTGCCTCTGTCTTCAGGCTGCCGCACGCTAGACCTGCGTATTCCCCAATGGTGACGGCAGGGAGTATTTCCTCGCTCCAGTAGCCGAAATTGCCGACGGAATAGAAATCAATATCCTTCTGAACAATGCCTGCATCCTGAAGTGCAGGCTTGATTGCCTCCCAGCCGAGCTCATTCATGCTCACGTCAAGCCTTTTCCCGAATTTTGAGTGCCCAACCCCAACTATTGCCACCCTCTCGTCATCAGATTTCATTAGATCACCATATACAACATTATCAAACTGCCAGCATTCCAGCAAACAGCTTCCTTGCCCCTTTCACTAGCCACCAGATTCAGATCATTTGGCATTGAATTCGTTTATGATTTGTTACTCCATAATTAATGTTGCCGAAATGACTCCCAGGGAATATCGACGGTAAATGCGGATGCTCTTCGAGAATTTGAAGGCTGTCCAGACACAAATATGCTTAATACTCATATTACAATTGTGCGGTTAGTGCACATAAAGAAGGCAAGGGGAATGATTTGATGGAAGAAAAAACTGCGAAGGAAAGTGAGGCGATCATTTCTAGGGTGATGCTTCCACCGGATGCTAACGTTGCTGGGAACGTATTTGGTGGAACGATACTGAAGATGATAGATGAGATTGCTGGGATTGTAGCAATAAAGCACTGCAGAAAGAATTCTGTTACAGCCAATATAGAGCATATAGACTTCATCTATCCCGTCCATATCGGTGATCTTCTCGAGCTCAGGGGAAGGCTGAATTTTGTCGGGAAGTCGTCCATGGAGGTGGGCGTTGAGGTGTTCGCAGAAAATCTCGAGACTGGAGACATAAACTTTGCGGGAAGAGCGACAGTAACGATGGTTGCACTTGACGGGAATGGAAAGCCGATAGAGGTTCCAAAACTCAAGCTGGTAACCGATGAGGACAAGCAGCTCTACAATGCAGGTTTGAAGAGGTACAACGAGAGGGTCAAGAGGCTGAAGGTGACCAAGAGACTCAGGAAGAAGCAGGCATAAAATGCCCTGAAAGTAAAAGGAATGCACTGTGGGACCTACTGACTAAATTTTTTATATATCATAATCTGATAGACCAACCATGAACATAGGTGACAAAGCACCAGAATTTGAATTGGTAGATACTGATCTGAAACCGGTAAAGTCTTCAAGCCTGACAGGACGTCCGTCAGTCCTTGTATTCTTCCCGGGGGCATTTACGTCTGTGTGCACGAAGGAACTCTGCACATTCAGGGACTCAATGGCAAACTTCAACAAGATAAATGCTGCAGTCCTGGGTGTAAGCGTAGACCAGCCATTTTCACTTGCACAGTTCAAGAAGGAGAACAATTTGAATTTCCCGCTTCTAAGCGACTTCACGGAATCTGTAAGCAGGGCATTCGGAGGAGTGCATGAAAATGCCTTCAACGTGAAGGGACTGAACGTTTCCAAGAGGGCAGTCTTCGTTCTCGACAAGGAAGGAAAGGTAGCATACAGATGGGTAAGCGAAAACCCGGGAAAGGAGCCTGACTACAAGGAAGTGCAGGAAGCGGTAGCAAAACTCAGGTGAATAGTTGTTATTTTTTATTAATTTCAAGACTTACGATGAATCAACAGGGAAGAATGCGGCAGAGCTTATCAGGACCATAGAGAAGAAATTCTCCGGCAATTCTTCCATGATAGTCGTCCTGAATCCGCTGGATTCAATGATTGATACGACATTGCAGAAATACATACAGACGGCAGAGCCGTTGGCTGCTGGACCGTTCACTGGCCACGTTCCAATTGGTGTCGTCAGGAAGTACAACTACTCAGGTGTCATGCTCAACCACTCAGAATGCAGAATAAGCACGGACAAGATTGGAGAATCTGTTGCCATGGCCTCAAATCTGGGGCTGAAGTCTCTGGTGTGCGCTGATGGGTTGGAAAAGATCAAGGAAGTCATGCCTTTCAAGCCAGATTTCATAGCCTACGAGCCACCTGAACTCATAGGCGGAAATATATCTGTATCAACTGCAAAACCTGGAATTATAGAGGAGGCAGTCAAGTTGCTCAAGGGGACGAAATCAAAGCTGATCGTAGGTGCGGGGATAAAGAATAAGCTTGATGTGCGAATGAGCAGGAAGCTTGGCGCAGAGGGTATACTTGTATCTTCAGGAGTTGTTAAATCCCCGGAGCCCATCAAGGTGATAGTAGAAATGATGGAAGAGGTTGTTTGAATGGAGACATTTGACAGGGGAAAATACGTTGTTGCAGATTTCACGAGGGGGAAGGCGATGCTAGCATCGTTCTTCATTTCGGCATTCCTTGGATTCCTGTCGGGACTGTTCCCGTCATCTCAGGGGTACATAGGGTTTCTGCTGTTAATCGTAGTACTGTTCATCGCGATATATATCATGCGCAAGGCTAGGCACGAGACAAAGAAGAGAAGTGATTATGCAATAGCATTCTTCGTGACTTTGCTAACGTTCATTGGATTCTGGATAATATCCTTAAACATCCCCTAGATTGCCGACCCATTTTCCTAGAGACGGGAAAAGGAATCCGTTCCTGACAGATGCAGGAACTTTTCCTAGATCCTTCCCAGAAATAACGATCATCCTGTTCTGGTCGAAATCGCTGGAAAGCTTTATCTTGGGCAGAATCCCTGCAATTGCATGTGAGATATCGTCTACCTCTCTCTCACGGAGAACACACACCCTGTCCCCGACCATGAATGGCATTCCAAAGGGAGTCCCATCCTTCCACTTCTTGAGGAAAGAACGGATATTTTGGCTTGTAACTGGCGGTCCGATGTGGAGAGATGCCTGCCCAAGCTTCACCGCATCAGGTACAACTACTATGTAGCCTCCCTTTTCTACGAACACTGACGAAAAGATCACCCTGAAGCCAATGCTTTCCAGTTCCCCCCTCAGTACTGAACTGATCCTCCTTAGATTTGGGATGAGCACCTCCTCGTTGCACTTCCTGCATGGGATGAATACAACAACCGCTTCCTTTGGAAATGAAAATTCCTTCTTCTCAGGGAAAAAGAAATCCTTCCATTTCTCCCAAGTAAAAAGTCCAGAAGCAAGAATGAACGTAGAGAGATTTTCTATTGAAACGTTGGCAGCAACGTTCCTGTCTGAATCCACCGGGTCTATGATAACAAGGCTTGCGCCGTTGAAATCCTTCTTCCCTTTATCCAGTATGCAGGGTATTTTCCACTTCCTCGCATTTGAAATCACATCATCAAATGTCTTGAAGCGGTATATCAGCAGTTCCGCTAAGTATCCTGAAAAACCCTGGACAGATGATTCGGCACCATAGGATCCTATTCCCTTGAGGAACTGCTTCAGTATCCTCACTTCGTCCTTCATATCATTTGAGAAGTTCTCCTGAACGAACTTAACGTGGAACGGTGTCCTGTCGACCGCGGTCTTCAGGTCCCTTCCTGAAGTTGCCTTATAGCCTGGAACTATGTCTATTGAGAATGATTTCTGTGGCAGCATTAGGTACGGATGGTCCGAATATTCCTCCCTACCTTCGGGGAATTCCTTCTTGAGTACTTTCAGCACCTTGATTGCATCGAAATCGTCAGGAAAGAGCATGAATATGTCTGCATCCGAACCCTTGATATCGGTACCCTTCGCATATGATCCGCCAAGAAAAATTTCGAATTTCAAGCCCTCCTCCTTCCCTATGTCCAGAAGGCGGGCCTCTACCTCTTCTATCCTTGCGAGTACCTTCTTCCTTGCGTTAGGTTTCTCCATTATCGCTTCAAGAACAGCCATGCGGTTACTGGAGTTTATGTCTGTCATTTGCCAGTCATCAGGGCGATAATGGCTTCGGCGGGCTTATAGCCATTCTTCCTAAGAGCCTCTATCCCCTTCTCCCTGTCAACGCCCGTCTTCTGCATAACCAGGTTTAGGTCATCCTCGTTGATGTCTGTATCCTTTGATTTTGCTGCTACTCCGACATCACCAGTGACCTCCTCACCCCCTACAACCTGGTACGTCCTTGTACCCTGTATGTCCAGGATTGTCACCTGAGGGCCTTTCACAGAAATTTTCCTGTCGCTAAATATGAAGTCCACCTGAATGACTCCATCCATTTCACTTGATTTAATGCCTGCCTGCTGCATCATCCGCCTGATCTGCCTATCATTCATCCGCCCGCCCATCATTGCAATTATAATTGCTTATTCCGATAATACCTTTGCTCATTAGCCTCATTTAAAAATATATAAATATAAATATTACAATGAGAATTAATTTAAAGGTTAAATATTTAGAAAATGATATATGTCTGACAGAAAGTCAGGAGTAGGATGTTAAATGTCTGATCTACCAGACCAGTCTCGAATTACTGTACGTCTCTCGCTCGGTGCCGTCAACAAGATCAACGAGCTGATAGAAGAAGGTAAGTTCAAGAATATTTCCGAGTTCATAAGAGAAGCGATAGAGTCCCACCTTGACGAGCTGACAAGCACTGGTCCATCCAAGAAGATGACACTGAGACTTCCAAGGAATGAAGTGGAAAACATAGACGTCATAGTCAACAAGGGAATGGCAGTAGACGGAGAAGACCTGATAAGGACAGCCGTAAGGGACTACATTAGGGACAAGATTAGAGAGCTCGAGAAGGAACAGCTATCCAGAGCTGCGAATAATGGCTGACGTCAAGCTTGGCAACGTTAGGGTTCTTGGGGTTGGGCACCTGGGAATTGCAATTGCTGCATATTTCAATGGGGACACGCTCACATCAGGATTAGACTACAATCCGGAGAGCGTGATGGAATGCAAGGTAGATAACGCCCTCCAGATGAAGGAGTTTGACGGCGGGTTCGGTCCTGCAGTGTCAGATCTTCTAGGAATGGAAAGGAAAACTATTCTTGACAATTTTTCAGCGAACATTGTATTCATTGTCGCCCAGGCGGAGGGACGATTTCAGGAAGCCGTAATACCGCCGCTCTTGAAGATACTGAGGTCAACGGGCGCATTCATGGGATTCTTCCCGATCATTCCGATAGGCGCGGACAGGAAGAGGGAGCTGGAAAAGGTTCAGCGGTTCAGGGGGGACCTTGACATGCTGGAATTCGTGGATTCTGAGTACCTTCTTTCAGATTCCAAAAATCAGAGGCTACTTGACATAAACAACAGATATTACAAACACATCTGGCAGAAAGTTGTCAGCATCGCCAAGGTGGTGGATAATTCAACTGCTCTTGGGATATCACTTCACGACATTAAGATGCTTACCAACCTTTACGGACCGGTGAAGGTATCCAGTTTCACTTACCCGTTCGTCAACTTCAGCATAGCAGAGAGGGACCTTTTTGAAGAAGTCAACAAGCTTCCCAGGGAGAAGATAAAGAGGATTTACATGGTACTTGAGATAGGGAGCGACGTGGATTCAAACGACGTGATCCAGTTCGTCAAGAAGGTGAAGAACAGGTTGGGGAACATAGACTTCAGGCAGGGGTTCATCCACTCCCAGGGGGAATTCGGCCTCATTATCCTGAATTTCGGTTCATTCTGAACAGCCCTCTGTTACAAAATAATCACAGTGAAGGTTAATTAGCCGGTAAGTTTTTTGGACTAAGGTTCTGCGTATGAGGTATCTTGCTAGGAGATACGGTGAATTCTTTGGCTTCAAAATCCCTGACGTTCTAAGCGCAGACAAACTACCGTTCAAGAGACAGGACCTGGTAACGCGGAAGGATCGAGTTTATGTGAGCGGGAATGTTGTGACAATCAACCGCATCAACAGGCTTAACGCCCGGGAACTCGTGAAGACTGTAACAGAAATAAAAGCTAGCTTCCCCGACAAGCTGGTATATCTTCCAGGTTTTGGTCTCCCGAACGACTATCCCGTTCTATTTTACGCAGGGATAGATTTACTTGACGATTCACCCATCAGATTGCTCGGTGATGGAAAGTGCGTTAGCGAATTCGGCACTTACGAAGGAGAAGGATGTAATGACAAGAACAACGCAGAAAGGACGAGGGTCCTGGACCTCATTCATCTTTCCCTTGAGAATGGGAAGTTCAGGGAACTCGTGGAAAATCACAGCTTCTCCAACTTCTCCAAGGAGGTCCTCAGGATTTTTGACATGGAATTCTACGGCTTCATGGACAGATATATGGACTACAGGCCGAAAAAGATCATGGCGACGAGCGTAGAGGGCATATACAGGCCAGAGATTGTAGATTACAGGACAAGGGTCCAGGCACTCAGGCAGACCGCAGACAAACTGCTCCTGATACCGTGTTCCGCGATAAAACCCTATTCAAGGTCGAAGACGCACAGGATCCTCCACTCCTTCATCGGCCCGTACATCAGCGGGATTCAGGAGGTCATAGTTACAAGCCCTCTAGGCCTGGTTCCACGAGAGATTGAATCTTTCTTCCCAGCTATGTACTACGATATACCCGTCACCGGACACTGGTTTGAAGAGGAAAAGAGAGTGCTGTACAACCTTTCAAATGATTATTTCAGGGACAAGAAATATTCTTCCATATTCTACATCCTCCCGAAGGAGGAGGGAGAAATACTTGAACTGTTCGAGGGCGCTGAAGGGATCACTGGCAGCATAAATTTTGAGAATTCGGAGAAACTTTCAAAGATCATGCTTTCTCACAGAGTGTCCGGGAACAGGAAAAGAAAAGAGGCTGCAGAATATTCGAACGTCCTTAAATTTCTTTATGGTTTGGACATTGAGCCTGAATCGTTGGGCCAGAGGAAGGAGGGGAACAGGAGGTTCGTCCTCATGAACGATTCGCCCATTCTTATAAGGACTGTTTCTGGGATAAGGATGATGAGGGGCCTTGCTGAAATTCTTCTCAAGGAGGGGAAGAGGATGGTGGAAACTGAGGGGATATTCAAGGGGGACAACCTTTTCATACCAGGGATAAAGGGGGTCTCAGATGACGTGAAACCTGGGATGGAAGTTGTCCTTGTGAAGGATGGTTCACCGGTGGGTAGAGGCGTTTCACAGATATCCGGTTTTGACCTTGCATTTGAGAGTAAGGGTATAGGAGTGAGCGACGTTTCCTATTTCGACACTGACGACTGAGAATTAGAGCTTGAATAGCTTGTAAAGCTTTTCAAGTTGCTTTTGGTCATTCACCCTCCTCTTGAGGTCTGACTTCAGTCGAGACCTGTCATAGCTGAAGCGTTTCATCTCGAATGAATTGTTGTCTGTATCATATATCGCATAGGACGGTTTTGGGTTCCCGTCCCTCGGTTGTCCTGAGGAGCCTGGATTCACTATTAGGTTGCCTCCGAAATTCAAGAGAAACTGGTAGTGAGTATGCCCCACGAGGAAATTTCCAGGTTCATTCGTGAAGCTCATAGGACCCTTCAGCATATCGTTTGAAACCTTCCATGGGAAAAGGTAGCCGTAGAGGGGGTCGGAAGGTGCCCCATGGACTAGATGGAAAGGTGATCCATCCAACTCGATGTCAAGTGACGTTGGCAGAGACTGGAGGAAATCAACCTCCTTCTTCCCAAGGTCCTTCATGGTGATATTCTCCCTTGTGTAAACCGAAAGTTCGTGATTTTCCTGGGAGCAGAGGCAATCCTTGTTGAATGCTGCAGCATAGTCGTGGTTCCCCGAAACGATATATTTGGATAACCTCCTCACCTCGTCAACAGTTTCCAGCGGCATACTCCCATAATCAACAATATCCCCGAGGAATACAGCTTCGTCGAACCTTTCCCTCCTCACAATCTCGTTCAGCGCATATAGGTTTGAGTGAATATCGCTGAAAATCAGGACCTTCATTTGATAATAGATAAAAATA
Organism: Thermoplasmata archaeon; assembly: GCA_021816725.1. Classification (GTDB taxonomy): domain Archaea; phylum Thermoplasmatota; class Thermoplasmata; order Thermoplasmatales. Next base: position 170,620 of record JAKAXD010000001.1, on the reverse strand, counting down.
GACTTTTTAGTCTTTGCCAATATATTTCCATTATTTCTTATAGCAAGTACATCAATATTTCACGATTCACTGAACTTTTGGGAGAATGAAATGTTACTATGTGATTGAAAACGCACCGAAATTTAGAAATATCTGCAACAGTTAGATTTTCTACGCCATGTTTCCATTCGTCTTACTTTTCAGAAAACTAAGGAAGAAGCTGGAGGGTGCCTTCTATGGTGCCATAGCTTCAACGTTCATTGTGGTGATTTATGGAACGATATCAGAGTTCTACATAGAGAATCCGTTCAATGCTTCCGGCATTCACTCACTTTTCGAAAGCTTATGGTGGGTTGTGCAAACTATAACCACGGTTGGTTACGGTGATGTGCCGATAGTCAGCTTCTGGGGCAAAGTCAACGGCATGTTCATTATGCTGGTAGGTATCGGGAGCCTGGGAATACTTACTGCTTCTATCGGCGCTAACCTTGTGGAGATGAACGTGGCAGCTAAACTCGGAGAAAGGAGGATTAGAATGAAAGAACATGTGATAATATGCAACTCTGTTGAAGGACTGACAGAACTTATAGAGGAGATTAACAACAATGGGATGGACGTTGTTCTTGTTGATTCAGAAGACCCAAAACTTCATAAGGTAAATTACAGCTTCCTCAAAGGTAAATGCTCAATTGAGAGAGACCTGGACCTGGCGGGCATATCAAAGTCGTCCAAGATAGTCGTCCTTCCGGAGAAGGGCATTAATGACCCTTCTTCAGCAGATGCGAAGTCAATCCTTACATCCATGGTCATAAGGAAAGTTCGAGGCGATGCGTACATAGTGGCTGAGCTGCTGAAGGAAGAAAACAGGGATCATGCTCTCCTGGTGGGGGTGAACGAGGTAGTAGTCAGGGGATCCATGTCTACCCTCCTTCTTGCAAATGCCGTTACGTCACCAGGAGTGAGCAAGCTCATGTATGAACTGCTCAGAGGGGACAAAGGCAACAGGATTAGGGAGTATGCCCTTGAATCAAAGTTCAGGGGGAAGAAGTGCAAGGAAGTCTATGATGAGTTAGAGAGGGAAGGCAGTGCAGTCCTTGCATTCAAGTCAGAAAATGATTTGAAGATCAGACCAAAAGGTGACACAATAATGAACTGGGATGCAGTTATAGTGATAGAACCGAATAAGGCGTGACTCCGTTCCGAAGCCCCTATTTTATATATACCAGTAAGAAAAATTAATAAACGGTCCCGAAATCTCTTCAGCAACAAGAGGTAATTAGATTGGCTAAGTATGTACTGATATCAGATAACACTTTGATGTACGGTTATAGGGACTTCCCTCTACTTGATTTCTTACCATCTGCGCCAGTCTCAAAAGTACCTGCACCGATATTCAACTTTCTGAAGGGGCCTCCATACCCAATGCTCAGTGATGGACAGCCGGTCCATACATCCTACGCCGTAAGAAAGATTGAAGCATCCCTGCTAAGGAAGAATAAGAGGGAAGACATTTACGTTGCCCAGAACGAAAGCATAGAAAATGCAATAAAGGATGACACTGAGGTCATCGGCGTAAGTACCATGGACCCACTTGGCTTGGGGCCAACGACAATGTCCTACTTAGTTCTCTTCGGAGGAGACCCATACGCATGGGTAAGGAAGGAATGGGAAGCCCTTATTGCAAAGATAAATGCAGCAAGAAAGGGAAAGAAGGCAAAACTGCTTGTTGGAGGACCTGGCGTCCTGGAATTCTTCCAGATGAGGTCAGAGCTAGACAATGAAGGGATAGATTATGCATTCTCCGGCGAGGCGGACGACATTCTTCCTGACCTTTTCGAACAGGTCGCGCATGACGACATAGACCCGAAACTCTTCTACAAGGGGTACACGGAGTATGACGATAAATTCAGCAGAAGCTACAGGCAGGACAACAAGATACTGTCAAGGACGCTGACCGGAAAGCTATATCCTAGGTTAGAGGAGATACCAACTATAGTCAACCCTGCAATGAAGGGGATGATCGAGGTCATGAGGGGGTGCGGCGTTGGCTGCGATTTCTGTGAAGTCACGCTCAGGCCATTGAGATACTACACACCTGAAATGATAAGTGCGGAAATAGATGTAAATCTAAGGAAGGGAGGGAACAGCCATGTGTGGCTCCATTCTGACGATATATGGGGTTATAAGCACGACAATTTCTTCAGACCAAATGAAGATGCTCTAACAGACATGTTCAAGCTTGTGATGGATACCCCGGGAGTTTCAGGGTCTAATCCCACTCACGGGAGGATATCGATACCTTCTGGATTCCCCGAATTGATGGACAAGTTATCAAAAATACTCAAGGCAGGACCAGACAACTGGATTGGAATTCAGACAGGACTCGAGACGGGTAGCGAGTCACTGGCAAAGAAGCACATGCCAAACAAGACGATGCCCCTGAAAATTGGTGTTGACGGTAGCTGGGAAGAGATTGTCTGGCAAGGGGTCTACAACGAGACAAAGTACTACTGGAGATCAGCATTCACGCTCCAGGTTGGCCAGCCAGGTGAAACGGACGATGACCTGTGGGATACTGTTGCAATGGTCAATAGGCTGAGCAACTCCAACATAGATGATGGAAGGCCGTTTGAATTTACAGTCACGCCCCTCCAGAACGTGCCCATGGGAAGAATGACATCGAAGAAGTTCGACACCGATCTTCTAAATGAGGCTGAGCTTGCAGTGTATTATGCATCGTACAGACATCTTGCAAAGATGGCGTCAAGGAGGAAATCTGAAGGCAGTGGAAACCTATTGGTGAAGGCTGGAACTGGGGCCATAATATCCTTCGGAGGTTACCTCATGATGAAGGTTGTCGAGGACATAGCAAGGAAGAGAGGGGTGGACATATCAAAGGTAAAGAGATATGGACTGGAGCAGAGAAGGGAGTTTTCCTCAGTAAGCTCGCTCGCACACGCTTAAAATATCCTGGAGACCCTACTAACAAGTTCCGACGGGAGATAGCTATGAATCTATTTTCCGTTCATTTTTGAGAGCGAGTATGTGTTACCCCTCCAAGTAACACTCCTCCTCGTAAATCCGGAAATGAGATTCCAGACGTAGACGAACGGAAGTATGAATGTGAGTGATAAAAAGTACCAAGTTTTGACAGGTACCTTCATTTGACTGTTGATGGAATTGTAGAAGAATGGAAATAGGAATACGAGGAACAGTATGCTTACAAAAATGGAGAGGATTATGGATGAAAGAATGAGGTAAATCGTGGCCACGTAGTACACCATCCCGAAAATGAAAGTCTTGTTCGTTGAATATATTGAAAAAGCTGTTTGCCTGTTTGCCCATTCGACGAATGTTCCGAAGTTGTCAGCCGAATGAATTTCCGGCCTTGATCTAGGAACATACGAGACCCTCAACCCTTTCTCCTTTACAATCCTCAGGACAGCAATATCGTCAGAAAGAGATTCTGAAAAAGACTTCAGCGAAGCTTCGTCCATGAGATCCTTCCTGAAGGCCATTGATCCACCCCACACGAACCTTGTCAGGCTAGACTCCATCATGGACTGCCCAACCAACCCCCAGAACATCTTCAACTTGCTCCAATACCCCCCATTTGGAAAGAATACTGGAAATGTGGTCGCTGCCCCCACATCAGGATCATTTAAGTTGATCAGGAGGTTGCTCAGCCACCTTGTGCTTGCCCTTAAGTCTGAGTCCGCAACCACGTAATAATCGTAATCCGGAAATTCCAGGAGCGCAGAGTAAATAGCCCTTACTTTTCCGCTGCATTTCATGCAGTTCGCCCTTGCGATGGAGAACCTGATCCTCTGATTCCTAAGATACGGCACTGATCCGTCATTCTCGCTGTCCACTATAGCAACTATGTCGTACGGGTCGTATTCCTGGTCTTTCAGAGACGCAAGATTTTTCTCTAACTCGTAATCCACACCCTTGATTGGCAGGATCACAAGAGCCCTCTTGCCAGGATCGGATGTCCCTCCATTTAGCCCATCGGGAACTTCCCTATTTCTCCTGCCTAGATATGTGAGCATAACGCCAGCGGCAAGGAGAAAGTTCAGTGAGAATACGCCCCACCAAAGTGCATCCATTTTCGCTGGGAACCTCAACTCACTCATAAAGTTTCTTTCATTGAAATTACAAATTAAGTAGAGTATCATTCTGGAATTGGGTAATTAAACTTCATTACGGCAACATACAAGTAAGAATAGTGTTTAACTGGTGTATGGTTAACACGCCGTACGGAGGAAGTCTGAAGATTTCGATGGATTTGGGAAATGAGGAAAAGCACATCGCTTCACTCAAGGGCATGACTCCAGTGAAACCCTTCATCGATTTCTACTATGACTCACTAAAACTTGCAGATGGATCATACAGTCCTCTGGAAGGCTTCATGAATGAGGAGGAATTGGAGGGTGTTCTAAAGAGGAAGGCCATGCCAAATGACCTTCCTTGGACAATACCGATAATATTTACTTTGGATGCTTCCGCTAATGATAAGGTGACGGCAGGAGAGCAGATCGCATTACTCGACCAGAATGAAAGACCTTACGGGATAATGGACGTTGAGACGAAATTCGTGTTGAATAAGAAACAGGTGGCTCAGGACGTTTACGGAACACTTGATCCCAGGCACCCGAACGTTCAGGATATTTTCGAGAAGTATGGGGATTATGCGATTTCAGGAAGGGTGAGGATTTTCAGGGTACCGGAACTTCCGGGAGGAGGTTACGAGAAGCACCCCTCTGAAATAAGGGAAGAGTTTGCGAGAAGAGGATGGAAGAATGTAGTTGCATATCAGGCAAGGAACCCTCCGCATGTAGCACATGAATACCTGCAGAAGGTATCCCTCGAGTTACCTGGCATAGACGGCCTCTTCATACACCTGGTCATTGGGAGGCTGAAGAAGGGTGACTACAAGGCGAATGTTATATTGGATACATACGATGCGCTGCTCAAGAATTATCACAGACCAGAGAAGACGCTAATGGGCTCCCTCTCAATAACAATGAGATATGCAGGCCCCAGGGCATCAATCTTCCTTGCTATAGTAAGGAGGAACTACGGTGCAACCCACTACATAATTGGAAGGGATCAAGCGGGCGTTGGGAATTATTATGACCCGTACGCAGCCCAGAGGATATTTGATGAATTGGACATCGGCATCATCCCATTGAAGTTCAAGGAAACATTCTACTGCAAGAAGTGCAGGGGGATAACGTCCGAAAGCGTATGCCCGCATGGTATGGAAGATAGGATGATAATTAGTCAAACAAAGATAAGGGAGATGCTGAAAAGCGGACAGGAAATCCCTCAGGAGATAATTAGACCGGAAGTGGCTAAAATACTTGAAAATGGGGATGTATTGAACGAGTAATCATCCTTCAGAAACAAACCCTGTGAAAGTTCAGCTTCAGGGAGACTAACGATTTTTGTCTTTTAAGCCGGAAATATTTATGCTTTGGAACGAATAACCTTCGCTGGGCCCGTAGCTTAGACAGGTAGAGCGACCGGCTCTTAACCAGTAGGTCAGGGGTTCAAATCCCCTCGGGCCCGTTTTTGCTCATAAGCGAGTCCTTATTTCAGTGTATCAAGAGTATATAAAGAAAATACGGTTTGAATAATATATAATTGTCTGAATACGGGAAAATAAAAATCTATCACAGGTCTATAGCTTTTGACATTAGGTTAAGAGTAGAAGCGATATTCTCTTCCACTTCCTTGTCGGAAGGCCAGTTCTCCTTATCCCAGTTGGCAAAATTATATGATTTCCTTGCGAAGTATGTGAATAAGCTGTAAGGCGTTTCCCTACCCTGAATTAGGCCAAGCCATTTATTGATAGCGATCCAAATTTCAAATCGAATATTCCAGTATTTATCCGGTTTCCAGTCTGAGATCCCTTGACCTCTCCATTTCGTTAATAGTTCATAATCGGGGCCTTTCCCTTTGGTGAGTAAATTCCCTACAATCAGATTTATGAACGCTCTTTCCACAAGTTCATGCTTATTGCGTCTATCTCTAGTGGTTAAATAAAAAAGCTCATACCTCATAGGGTCCTCTCCTTTTCCTCGAAGGCCCTGGACTACGGTATCCGTCAAAAGTCCGTTATTTATGAGAGATACAACGATGTCGAACCAGTAAGTTCCGTCTTCCTTCAGTAGATAGGCCATGTCATCCTCCTTGGGTGAGATGACCCTAACTGTATTGCCCTCCATACTGAATGGGGGGGCATTATCATAAATGAATAAGAGCAGCCTCCACAGACCTCGATAACTGTCGAAATTCAGGGAATAAACGTTCTCTCCATACCCATTTCTGGATATCGATATCAGGTTCTCCCTGGATAGAGTCTCCAGTGCTTTCTTTGTGGACCTTGATCTTCCGTCTTTAAGATATTCCAGTCTCCTCTTCACTCTGGCTTCCAGGATCCCAAGGGGAAGACCAGGACTAACTTCAGTCAAGGAATCAGCTAGCAGCTCCGATAACACTGTCATGACTGTCTCTCCGGTCTTCCCTTTATCCATATTTACGTTATCCCTAAGTTTTACTTAAATATTTTGTATATATTATAGAATGTGCATCAATTCCAGAAAGAAGTGATGATAGTCTCTTACGTGATACGGGAATTAGAAGGTGATAAAACTGGAAGACACATACCATCTGAAAGTAAAGAGGTACGTAAGGGGAATGGACACGAGCTTATACGTGGCCCTGCCAAAGTATTGGGCCGAGGAAGTCGGGCTCCAGAAAAATGACGCTGTGGAAGTAGAATTTCTCAGCAGAAACGAGCTGATTATTCGGGTCCCAGTGAAAGAGCAATGACGGATATTAAAAACCTAAAAGCAAAAGCATTACACGCAGACGAGCCCTTAAGGACCTTGATCCTCTCGCTGCCAGACGAAATAGAAAAATCCGACCTCGTGAGCAAAATGGACGTTATCCTTAAAATTATTGATGCGAAGAAGGAGAATTAATGAGATGCATATTAAAAAAGAAGGGATCCCGACAGATCCCTGGAGCAACAAGCAGCAATATGTCAACAATTCACAGAGTTTAAGGATTTCCAAGTGTGCATATTTAGAGACAAGAATATGCAAGTTTTGTATGTGTGTGCAGAGGGGAGAAATATCCTCTGAGGATCAGACCGGATTCAAAAATTCAGAAATGGGCCATTTTTCGAGTTCTCGAATTTTAGCGAAATTAAAGGATAGAGTAAGAACGACATATTTATGGACACGAATATGTCGTTTTTTTGCCATATACATACATATTCAGAGACATAAATGGACAAGAATAGACAAGAATATGCATGGTTTGAGACATAAATATGTCTGGTTTAGGCTAGGAGGATTACCCCAATGAAGAAGAATCAGAAGATATCAACGCTTCAAAAAGAGTTGCATATCAAGATCGAGAAAGACACGGGAAATAGGCTAGATAAGTTCATTTCAGAATATCATTTGCCTAAAGGTTATGTTGTCAATGAAGCAATCTCCAGGTACTTGGACCTTCATTCTTCCAAAGCGCACACACACAAGTCGGACTATTTAAATGGCATAGGGTTAACTCCAGGCATTAAGGAGATCATACAGACAATCAAGAATAAAGGATTCGACAATGAAATAACGCAGGCGGATATAGAGGAAGCCATTAGAACGGTAAGAGGTCATGACCCAAGAACGCTTAAGGGATGGAAGAAGACTCTTGAAGAGGTTGGGTTCATCAAAGAGACTATCAGGCAGAGTTGGAAGGTTGCCGTTTACAAATTGGATTGGTCGATGTTAGATCAATCGCTATGGCCTGAAAGCATCAAGAACGGACCTAGCCCAAAAGGAGAGACCCAAGATGTATCCTAGATGCCCATCGAAAACATGGCCTAATTTCAATGGAAGACCCTCGAAAGGTGTAAACAATCAAGGAGGGTATCTGGAAATGCTAAAAAGGCCGATTTTTAATTCAAGGTCCACCATTTTTAAGGACAGAGACCAGGATGCTATAGTTCCTGGAAGAAGTGATAGAAAATGACTAAGAAAAAAGTGTACGTAAAACCTCATGAGAGGCGTGGAGAGACGGGAACGACAGAGCACGTGAGAGGGCACACCAGGAATCAGGAAGTGAAAAACAAAGGCGTGCTCACCAGGGAAATCCCTGAAGACGGAGAGGAATCTCAGAGAAACGACAAAACAGAGAATAAGAAATGAGGAATCTTAGCACAGCTGCTGAACACTTAGCGAAAGATTTAGTGCAAATCTGGAAGGCCTACAAGCTCCCCCTCAAGAAACTTGAGGATGATACAGAGCTAGCACGTATCAGCATGGAAGGATCGGACGCAGAACTTGAGTATCTGATAAAAAACGGTGCAGACATGGAAGGAATCAAAAGGGCAGAGCTGCTTTCAGCTTATAACCACATGTGTTATGAGTCGGACATTCTCGCTTTGAAATTGCTGAGGGAGAAAGGATATGACCGATGACGACGGTGACGAAATAGAACCTAGACTGAGCGAGACGGAATATTACAAGACGGCCCATGATGTAATAGAAACGGCAATAGAAAGCTACACAGCATTTTATCAATCGAAGCAGCTCCACTTTGAGTACGAGACTTACCCAAGGGCCGTAGCCTCCCTCAATGCAATACTGAATTCAATCATATTCCCTCACAATGCTAACAATCCGAATGGTCCGGAGGTCAAAAAATTCAAAGAGAAGTGGGAATCATTGAACGATCAATATGGCGAGAAATTCGAGAGGGGAGAAAGGAGATGGCATGGCACTAATGCAGGGGATAAACTCACTAGTGAATATGCGGACAGATATCTCCTCGTCATGACCTATCTCAATACTTTGGGCCTGACCAGGATGAGGGAAAGAGGGGAGAACTGGCAGGATGAGAGGATCCAGGCGAGACTGGAGGAGCTGAAATGACTGAAGATGGTAATCCGGCAGTGGATCAACAGATTCGGTTCCTCGCACAGCTGATAAGGGAGGACCTGAACGTATCCCTTCAGAAAGCCGCAGAGTGGGCGAAATCACACATAGACTACGTGCAGGGAATAAAACAGGGAAGAGCGTATCTGGAATCTGAATCAGGCAAGACAAATCCCAAATACTGGCTGAACTCAATCCTTTTCACGATGAGGCCAACGATCATCTACGGTGCCCAGGGCCAGGGAAAAACATACACTTGTGCATGGTCCATACTGAGGGCCGTGGTCCTCAATCCGGACTGGGATTTCTATACCAACGTTCCGTTTTTCTGGTTTGACTATCCTGAGCAATTGCCGGATGCAATTCTCCCCAACGTCTATCTTGTCCGGAGCATGGAAGAGATGCTCAGGGGAATCATAAGGTCAAGACGGAATGGCAGGTATCCGGCAATAATACTTGACGAGATGGATGCAGAAATTGATTCATATTCCTGGCAGAGCGAGGAATCAAGATCCTGGAGGATATTCACCCAATTCCAGAGGCATTTTTACGTGAAAGGTCCTATCCTAGTTTACCACTATGCAAAGCATATTCCGGCATATCTCAGGAATGGAGGCATGGCCAGAGTCATATTCCTGGAATACCATGAAGGCAAGAGATACCTTCTCGCAGAGTTCACAAGGCCCTGGGACCTCATCATAGACGGGCTTATCCCTCCGTATGCCTCTCATGGATCCTATCCCTTTGAGACCAACGTTGACATGCGGTATCTCTATCGCAGACTTGAAGGCGTTTCCCCACTGAAAGCCCTGGACAGGATGGAGGAAGCGCTACCGGAGGCAATAATCACTGATGAGAAAGTTGAAAAGAAGTTCAGGGAGATCGAAGAAAGAAATGCGCAACAAGAGCTTTATGGCAAAATCAGGATGATGATCGCTGAGAGAATGACGCACAGGGAAATCCAGGACAGGTTAGGCATATCCCCAAATACCATTCAAAAAGCGCTAAGAGAATATCAGGATGGAGACGATAACAAGGATAACGATTAAATAACATTCGAGATATCGCACAATACGCTATCTCCAAGCCTTGTTATCCGTTATCCATACCCTTTCCTTTCCCTATATACTAGTATGTACGCACGCATGGAGAGAATGATTTATTTTTCTTCGCTTCTTTTCTTTCAGGCTTGAGAAGTGGCAGTTAGAAGTGTTGAAGTCGAGAACCCATGATGATTAGTTCCTATTGCTAAAATTATCTCCAATCACAGGCCTCCAGGACCTGAGAGCAGCTGCCCTCCAGGAAAGAAGGACCCGGAGAGATATCCTGAAAGTAAGTTATGTCTGGAGAGTAAGGAATAATAGGGATTACCAGACACAAACAAAGCGAGACTCAAAAGAAAGATAGAAAAAAGAAGTTAGAGAGAGGTCAGATTCGGAATGGTGTTATAATTCGTGCTCCTCGCTAATACTGACCTTCATCTTGGGGTCCTTATGGTCCGAGCGATCAGACCAACTCAAGCCCTCATCCTCGTCTGGCCTGTATGTATTCAGAAATGCCAGGATGTCTTCAGTGTGAAGGAGCTTGACTCTCCTCTCCAACATTGACAGGGCCTTAATGATGTTCTCTTTCATTTTCCATTGATCTGGCCCCTCAACTTCCGTATGCCAGGCCTCGAACTCGCTTGCCATTACTCCCTTCAGGAACCCATCCCAAAACCTCTGTTCCTCAGCGTTCATTCCATCACCTTCTCAGGCCCTAGCCATTCAAGGGCCTTATCGAAATTGTTGGTGTGGACGTTCTCTATTCTCTGCTTGAGATATGCGATCTCCTTTCTGGCCTGGTCTAGCGTCTTGCACTCCCCAATATTCCTTTCCATCCTTATGGCACACTTCAATGCGCCATTCCAAAACTCGATGCTTTCTCTGTCCATATTACCACGATATTACAATATTACGAGATATAATAACATTGCGGTAAGTATCAGCATACCACTATACTTAAATAGACTCCAGGTATGTCTAGCTGAATGGAAGAAAAGCACAAAACGTCAATGAATCTCGATAAGGATCTGTGGCCTGAATGGGTCAGGTATGTTGTCAATAAGACGGGATCCACCAGGACAATTGGAAGTGAAACATCATTAGCCATTCGTGAATATATGAAAAGGCACCCATTGGACAAGAAATAATCTGATGAAACAGGCCTCGATTGCTATGGATTCCGAGTTTTAAGGTTATGGCTATATACTACCAGCCTAGTTAGATCGATTCACCTTTTAACCTCACTTTGGGATCCTTACGATTGCTTCCTTAGAGCTTATCCCCTGGACAAATTCCCATCCTTTCTCGATGTATTCCCTGACCTCTTTCAATGGAATCACCTTCTGGGAATGGCCGTTATTTAGTGACATACCCATTTTCTCTTTGATCTTCTTTTGCATTTCCTCAGTGGGTAATTCAAGCAGCTTGTTGTCGTCTATCTCCTTGTCGTCAAAGAATAGCTTCAGGTATTCCCTCTTGAACTCTACTTTCCATTTCTCCTTTTCTTCTTCGCTTATCTCCTTCTTCTCCGTCTCTATATACGGAACGCACTTCAGGTAAGTTGACCTCATTTCCTCAATCTTGTCAGGCGTTAGTTTCTTGTTTGTTGAATACCTAGCAGAAATGTCTCCCTTGTGTCCTGTCCAGTATTCCCTCCAGTTGTGAGATACCAGGCCCTTATTTTCGCATACATCCAGGGCACTTGAGAAGTATGCCCTCAATACGTATGGTCTCCATTGGAAATTCGATTTCCTGGTCGCCTTTCTTATCTCCCTGGATACTAGCTGAGTTCTCATTCTTTCATGGACTATATTCTCAGGTCCTTCGAGTGTGATCAGTGGGGAACTGTCCGTTAACTTCTCACCGTTAGCCATCCTGGATTCAAGATACTCTTTGAGGTATGTTGTGCCCTCTTTTGGCAAGAACGTGATGTATTCATGCCTTGCCTTGCTCAGTGTGGACCTGACTTTAACGATTGTCGGAACTTTCTCAAATTCGATCTTTCCGTCAGATACCCTCATTTCTGGCAAGTCAGAAATCACCAGTCCATCATTACCTTTGAAATTCCCTATCGTCTCTATTCTCAATCCTGAGAAGGCTATCAGTGAAATTGAGGACCTCCCTCTCAATGTGGATGCTCTTATTATCTTGGACAGCTCCTCTTTGCTAGGAACTCTCTCATTCTCGATAGTTGGATTCCTGAAAGCATCCTTGATCTTAACGGACTTGAAGTCTAACGGAATGTCATTGAATCTTATCCACGAGGACAATACCTTCTTGAATCGCACTATGTAAGAACCTGCTTTCCCTTCTTTCTCCATCTTCCTAACGAAGTCCAGGAAATCATTTTTCAGCTTTCCTTCTTTTGCATCACGCACTATCTTCTCCGGACTGGTATTCTGCAATTCACAGTATAGCCCTAGTGTTCTCAGATAGACTTCTCCGGTAATGGGAGACCCTGCTTTCACGTTATCGGACCATCTCCTAACGTCTTCGTTATCTAGAAGGAAATTATATTTCTCCTTGACAGTCATAAATAATAATAAAACACTAGAATATAAGGTATTCGCTTATCATCATAAGGCAATACCCTCGGGCCCGTTCTGTATTAGGGATATATAGAATGCAAGATGTCAGATAATATGGGTTTGCTAATCATTATAATTGTATATGTATCTTGTTGATAAACCGATTGGATTTATATACTCAAGGCACTAAGTTAATAATATAAAATATAGGAAATTAAATCAGATGAAAGTTTTTGACTTTTCAGGTACTTGGGAGACATTAACTAGCTCCGCTTTCATTTGATTTAAATTGGCTTCTAGTCTTTCTAACTTCCATTCAACATATTCTTCCATTAACGGACTTTTTAATTTAAGAACTCTTTCCTGAATGTTTCCCCCCTCCATCTTTGACGCTTTCACCTTTTCAACTCCCCGCAATATCATTCCGGATTCAAACGGGTCATAATCATTGTCTCTATAATGATCACCACCAACCATGGTTAGCAACATGCCCGTATAAATTAGGGCCCACCAAGTGCCTGTATCCTTCACGATTTCCTCATCAATGACCTTGAAACTTGTTTCCCCCTTCGAGAGTGGTTCTAGGATAATCTTATTGTAAAAATTCTGTAAAAGTTCAGGAAACAAATCTGTGACTGCGCTTGCCATAAGCTCGACATATTCAGAACTCAAAATCGAGTTAGTAAAGTCCCATAATCGGCATCGCCGTGTTCCTGATTTTCTATAGACTCTCTTTAAACCTTCTTCTGCGCTGGAAGAATCAAGGTATCCGTAACCTTTGGAACTGTTTACAAGATAACACTCCTGGGCTTCTCTCACGTTTCCCATCACCTTGATTATATAGTGTACCTTGAAACCTAAATCTATTTTTTGATAGGTTTTGGCAGCAAGGCCCAAAACTGTGTTTATAACATCATCCGTCAGTCTTCTGCTCTCCATGTATGAACCGATGGCGTCACTATCCTCTCCTCTTTCTCCCCTTATAGAGCCTGCATGGTCTCCAAAACTACTTATGAAACACTTGACAAAAGCCGAATCTATTGCTTTTGAAATGACTGGCCCCTTTTCTTCATCGGCTCGTAAAATATTACAAATCTCCACCAAACTTTTAGGGTCTCTCAGGTTCATTGTCAGGACATTGTTTTTTTCTTTGATTATTTTTAGTTTAAGCAATGAGTTGTCGGCTCGTTGAACGTGAAAATCGACCGTTTTCGTGCTGACATCGGTGAATCTTTCCTTTAGTTTGACCCTGGAGATTGGACCTTTCATTATCTCAAGGAGGACCTTTGCCCTCGTCTCCAATGGAAGGCGTTTTGGCTTATTCTCTTCTGATGTTTTCTCTGATTTGCTATCTCCTTTTGACGTAATAGGAGAACCTAAACATAAACATAAACTTTTCCTATTTATTGGCAATTTTACTGTCTTCTACAGTATTATTTATCACTATCAATGTATTTGGCTAACTCTTTTTGACAACAATTTAACTAATAATTCCTATGTATTCAACTAATTAGGTGATTGAAGACGAGCAACAACTTAGACCTGAAATGGAGGAGGAAAATACTCAGGATCCGCGATTCACTGTATGTGAGCATCCCAGCCATCTACGCTGAAGCTTCAAGGCTCACTCCGGGGCAATATATGGAAATCAGGATCGAGTCTGATGGCTCGATCAATGTACGAAAGGAGATGGAGATCGTTGCCTGAAATATCTACTAGGACTCTTAAGGGCCATGCTGGTGAGTTTCCAGAGCCCGTCCGGAGTTTAATTATGCAGGAGCCCGACTTTGCGGATCCGGAAAGACTAGTAACGGACCTTGGAACTTTTGAGAGGTTGTTAAAAATAAATAAGGAGGTAATGCGGTAAATGCCTAAAAAGGAAGGGAATGTGGGAAATAATACAAATAGTAATCAGTTTCAGACTAAAAATATTTTTCTGTTGGACAAGGCATTGGAAAATTTTTAGGGGGAATTTTAAATGACAAACGACACAGGAGGGCCCGATAAAGGATTTCTCTCTGATCCTGGAATCAAATCTGATCGGGATATTGTAATCGGAGCAATCCGGCATCTTCTTGAGTGGAATGGCTTACCAACTGAGGAACGAGAAACGTTAACTTATATCAATACAAAAGAATTTAAAACAGCTGCAGACCTTAGAAAAGCAAAGTCAATTTTAACAAAACATGGCAAGTTCTTTGCTCCATCGGATAACGACAAAATCCGGAATACAAAACTGACGAAAGACATTATAGATAAAAATAAGAAAGGCTCAGAAAGCGAAATTTTCAAAACAACACATAGATTCGAAGATGGAAGGATTGCTGAGGAAATTTATATTTCTGATAAGGGAGCCGCCTTTTTGATATACACGCCCGAACCGGAAGCTTGGGAAATTAAAGCGGAACTCAATGAGAATGGGCTTAAAATAAAGCCCAGAGCAGTTGATAGTAAGCTCATTGAGACACTGACGTTACCTGATGGTGTAGAAGAGTACGGCAGCACTTCCGACCTCATAAGAGAAATGGAAAGTTTCTCAGAGCTTTACGACCACGTTAACGAAGGACCAATCATGAAAGTATGGATACGTATTGCGCTTGCCACTCATATAAACAGAGAAATTTTTGAAGGGAACATTGAGAAGTACGCATCTATATTGCGTATCACCGGCACTAGCGAATCTGGTAAGAGACGAAATTTGACTGTGATGAGAATGCTCGTCTATAGGGGGATGTTCTTTCTTAAAACAACGAAAGTTCCCACTATATTCAGGGCAATAGAACCATGGCAAGGAACGCTCATACTTGACGAAGCTGATTTAGCAAATGACAGCGATTCAAGCGAGTTCATTGAATACCTCAATGCGAGGGCTACGGGAACAGTGATTCCCAGATATTCTTCGGAAAAGGACAAAGTTGAGCTTTGGGTAGATTTCGGGAATACTATCGTTGCAACAAGAAAGGCATACAACGATGACGGAGTAAATTCTAGGACTATTGCCATGCGAGCTGAGCAGACCACGAAGGACATTGACCTCATACCACCACCAGAATGGATTGAAAGAGGGAGGCAGATTCAAAGGAAGCTTCTTCTCTGGAGATTGAGGCATCTAGCAAAGATATATGGAGGGACAATCAAGATACCTTCCAAAATCACAATGAAGGACATTCAGTCTTTCAGGGTGAAGGAAGCATTTCTGATTCTATCCGCATTGAGTGAGGAAGAACCAAGCCTTCTGGATGATATATTAGAGATTGCCAAGGAAATTGATAAGAGACTGGTTGAAGAAAGATCATCATCGCCTACAGGATTGATCCTTAGCGTTATTTACGGCGCAATAATTGAAGCCAAAGAACTAATACTGGATGGAACAGATTTTCGCATTGACCTTGAAAAGCAGGTTGATAAAGAAGAAATTATCTACCCACTTACTCTTAAGATTATATCGGAAGCCCTTGGAAATGCGTATTCCAGTAGTGAAATAGCTCGATATTGGAGAGGGTTGGGGCAAACTGTTAAGGACCAAGAAAGAGTTGAAGGGAAAAAGTATAGGGGACTGGTCCTTATCCACGACCCTAAGAGACTTGACAGGGAATTTAAAAAGTATGTTGTGTCTGCAACCTATCAGCTGGAGAAGATATATCAAAAACAAAATGACATAGACGTATATAACAGCGGTACAAGTGGTACAAGTGGTACAAAGGCTAAGAAAAGTGTACCAGATGTACCGGATGTACCACCAGAAAATACACCTAATCAAAAAAATAGACAAGGAGATGATTGGCAATATTTCAAGGTGAAGGAGAGTTTCAGTTTCAGAAAATACACTTATCAAAAAGGCAACTTATCAAAATTCCCAGTAGTAGAAGCTAAAAAGTACATTGAGAAAGGTTTTCTTGAGTTACCATGTCCTAATGGCCAAACATGGGATCCTAACGAAAAGGAGTGTATTCCAACAAATCAGGAGGGATCATAATGCCACTTGAATTTGTCAAAGTCATCGATTATGAGGACACTTCAAGCCGCATCAGATTCTACCATTACGAGCTATTAGGCCCAGCTCAGTGTTTCAATCTGAATGGAAGGGCAAGGAGCAGTAAGCCGAACCAAGAATCAAAATCTCCTTCCGGTCATGCTGTTCCAGTTCCTTCGAGATATTTGGAGGCCCATGAGAGTTTCTTCTCTTTCATGGTGCCTTATTTTTTGACGAGGAGTGATTAAGAATGAATGATAGACCAATGATAGTTCTGCCCTACAAGAACGGCATCGTCACGGTTGCCTATGGGTCACGAATCAAGGTCTATAGACCTATTGGAGGGGCAGTCAAGGGATTCCTTCTAGGTTACGACACATCAGGGATCACCATCCTGGAACCTAGGGATTACCACGATTTCGATTCCCTCTATTCCGAGAATATCACGGGCAAAAAGAGGAAGATCCCACTCACACAGCTCGGAGGTTTTGCCTTCTATCCTGAGGTGAGTTTTCTGCAGACTAACGAGAAGGAGAGCGATAAACATGAATGAAAATGAAATGATAGGACCTGAGAGCTGCAAGTTCTTTGATAGCTGCTCAGCTAACTTGTGCCCTCTGGACCCTAGATTGAAAGAACTGCTGTGGTGCCCTGAAGAAAGCGAGCTTGACGATGTCTGCAAGAATAGGGAATTTGCAGGCCTGCAATTCAAAAGGACACAGAAGAGGATAGCCAGGACAACCAGGAATAAGAGGCGTGGGAGAGACGACATCTTTTCTTTCAATATGTTGAATCGCAATATCGTGATGAGATCAGACATAGAGGGAATACCGGAACCGCCTGACACCATCAGGGATATTGAGAAGTGGTATTCAGACAAGGAAAGGAAATGGATATTGAATCATCCGGAGAAAAAACAACTTTCCGGTGAGGAGATAGAAAGGAGACGTCTTCCTATGAAGTCCATTCGGAAAACGTCTTCAGCTATTCACTTTAAAGAGATGATGGACTCAAAAGGTGTAGTAAGTAGTCTTAGCCCTCAATCTCCTTTAAAATCAATAGATAACGGAGGCAATGAAGAATGATATACGTTAAGCTCCTTGCTCTCGCTTTTTTACCCCAGTTCGTACTGCTTGTAATGGCCCTTGATTCGATGGAATATTTCAGTCGATTTTGGAAAGTGATTAAAAGATGGAGAGAGAAAAATGACTGAGAGTTTAGACGCAACCAGAAAGGAATTTGCAAATTCGAATGGCACCGATTCGGAAAAATCAGTACCAAACTTTAGGTATCAGACTATCTATCCAGGGCAGATCGACAACTTCGGCAAGCAGCTTATAGGAAGGATCCTAACTTTGGAGCTGGTGAACAACAAGACGATAACGGGAAAGCTTGTCAGCTTCGGGCAGTATGACATTATCCTGATGGATTCAAGGACAGGCCAGAGCATCCTGGTGATGAAGCATGCAATCGTCACTGTCCAAGGAGACCTGGGAGCAAAGAGGTGAGAGAGTGGACAAGGACCAGGTCAAGGAAATAATCGAGGATCTTCGTTCAAGGGGATTGAGCTATCGGGAAATCTCCAACGTTTTGAGAGAGTCATATTCCATTATCATGACGCATGAAAAGGTTCGTCAAATATTCAAAACCATACAGAGCAGCATAATAGAAAGGACAGAACCCATTTCAAGTCCTAATGCTAACATTCCGAATCAGAGCAAGGCCGATCGGGTATTGCCGGAAGGCCGTGATGTGATTAAGATAAATGAAGCAGAGTCACGCAATCTATATGTGAGAAGCAAGAGGGAAATGGAAAGAACCAGGAAGGAAGAAAGGGACCGAAGCATTCTTGAAAGCATTTTAGTCATATTATTGTTAATAGGTTTAATCTTTCTTCTGATGTGGGCCAATCATTTGAACATCTGACAGAAGGGAACTATGTAAACTTGAGGCGGACAAGACATATACACATATGCCCGCTGTGCTATCGCTATCGCTTATACCACTCACATAAGGCACCGCAAAACTATACATGGGATAAATCGTTAACTTCTACGCACATGAATTGATTCGTCAATTTGGACTGTGCGATGTCTTGACAGAGCCGAGGGCATGACCTTTAGTTGGCCCAGATAATCGGCCAAAATACTACTTAAAAGTAGTTCTATCAAGTACTGTCAAGCCTATGGACAGTACAGTGTTTCAATACACAGAGTTCAACTTTGGGTATTGACAATAATCATAGAGTGATGCTCGGACTCGTCAGGGAATCACCTGAGCATCAGTAGGGGACTATTCTATCAGGTACTGTCAAGCCTATGAATTATCCGTAGTTTGTAGAGCATAATCCTGATTTTAGAGCATCACCGAGAATCACTTGAGCATCACTTGAGAAGCAGTGTTCTGCGGATTGGCTTTAGTCTATGCTCTTGAAAGTAACTGATAAAAATGCTTTAAATATTCTATAACAAAATAAGAGGAAGTATTATCAGCGTGTAATTGACTGGAATGACTATTTATTCCTCTGAAGGTTGACCTGCTGCCTGCCCTTCATTTTCATACTCCTAAGGTCTTTGGAGGGCGAGTAAGTCCATTAAATCAATAACCAAGTGCAAAATTTGAATACGTCATTTGGTACTTATAACACCTTCTGACGTTTCGTAATAATTTCTGTGATCTGTCCCTTGTCGGAATATATCGCACCATTTCCATAGTAGTTTCTACCTTCCATATCATACAGTGAAATCTCAACATCCAAAGGATTAGAAATCTTAAAAACGGCAATATCGCCATAGTCAATATTCCACGGGGACCCTCGTTTTAGCGACTGATTCGAACTTTGCATCTTAATTCCCGCTCTGGGGAAATATAAGATTAAATCTCTTGCATCTCCACCGATATTAGATATTGAGATGTAATAATGTTTGTAAAGTCCAAACCAACCCCATTTATCTATGAATACAGATGCAAAAATTCTCGGTTTCAATAGACTAGTTCTTTCATTTTCCTTATCCTGCTCAATGCTAACTAATTCAGTTGTTTTGCCCGCCATCGACGAGATACCTACCTCAACCCTCGAAATGCTCTCAGCAGACTTTAGGGTAGCCTCTGAGACTTTCTTCAGTTCGGACGTTACTAGTTTCAGACTCTCTTCGAAGGTTTTGGCCTCCTTTTCCAGTCCTATTCTCACCTCTTTATTACTTTGCATCATTATTAGGAAAAGAACAAAAATTGTCATTGCAGTAGTGCCCAAAGAAACCAAAAGAGCATTATGACTCAACAGAACTGATGCCACGTATGCAACTAATGCAATAGCATATATCAGCCAGGCACGCTTGAGGGTAAACCAGGCTATCAGTATTGAGGATATCTTATTCAATTTTCCTTCATTTTTCATTTCAATCCAGATTTTGTCAAGAATAAAAAAATATTTTCAAAGTCTTCAATTTCCCCCGTAAGTTTTATTGTCATTTTTTCTCCATCTGGTCTTACGTACTCTATTTCAATGCTTGGGGGAAGTGCCCTCCCTTTCCTTGTTTCATCCCGTAGAATTCTTGAGAAGTATCTGAATAACTTCTCAAAAATATTACCAAATAATGCAGCCTCCATTGGAAGAAGAAGGTAAACGAGGAAGACGGCCTGCAAACTCCCTTTCTGAGCTCTTATATTGGCTTGGCTGACGCTTCCCGAAACTATCAACTTGTAAATCTGAATTGTTACTCGGCCGGTCAGAGGAATATCCAAATTCGTTTTAATCTGTAGAATAGGAGGTTCACTGAATTCATTGCTCTTCTCCATGTAATGAAATTGATTTACCAGTTATTCAATTTTTCTTTTAGAGATTAGGAGAAGGGAGAGACTCAGGGCAGAACGAACTAGGAACATCCTCGCCTACGTTCCTACCTCTTTGACACTAGGAGGATTGGTACTTCTATTGATGTGGGTTAATCATTGGGGCATCTGACAAAATTCGCCCTCCGTCCGCATTGTGCTATCGCTGTCGCTTTTACCACTTCCATCAGGCACCGCAAAACTATACATGGGGAAAAACATCAGCTTTCATGCACATAAATTATATTGCCAACAAGGATTGTGCGGTGTTCTTAACAGTTAACGTGGCGTGTTCTTATAGGCCTCAAAGGATCCAGCAGAAGATTATTCAGGTGAAGTAAGTAAATATTGAGGACAGCTCTATGTCCTTAGACACATACCACGGTCCTAGTCTGTTCCCAGTGATGTATGGAAAATATCCCCTTGTTAAGTTTGTTAAATAATGGCTCCTATCCTTTGTCTTGAACCTATAGGAAAGAGAAGTTTTGCTTTCAGTGATAACAGGGTGCTTCTCTGAGGTGCTAGAGAAGCACTCAGAGCATCGGTTAAGGACGGCCCTGTTAACTTTATTAACTAAGTCGTATAGTAATCAGTTCTCAGAACATGACCCTGTTATCAGAGCATCACCGAGAATCACTTGAGCATCACTTGAGAAGCAGTGTTCTACAGATTGTCTTCTACACATAATTTTTAACACTGCTTAACAGAATATAAAGATAAATATTTGCAATGTTTGGAACTCCAAGTTTTATCAGCGTGTAATTGACCAAAATGACTATTTATTCCTCTGAATATTGACATGCTGCCTGCCCTTCATTTTCTTACTCCTAAGGCATTTAAGTTACTTTCTAACTTACAGGCAGTCTATTTATTTAAGCCCCAAATCTAGGTTATGCCTGCCCTTCAAAGGCCCCTCCTAAGTTTTTGGGGGGCGGGTATGTTTTAACGATAGAGATGCTCTCATTCTATTTTTCCGTCAATCAGGTCATTGACAGTTCTTAAGATGATCTCCAATCCTTCCTGATTCTTTGCCCTAGCTGCTTCTTCTACTGCCCCTCTACCGAACGAGAAAGCTACAACATATCCCTTCTTCTTATTCATTCTTCTCATGGCCGTTTCGAAGTTGTCTATGACGTTTCTACCAACATTTTCACTCTGCTTGACCTGAATTGGATAACCGCCTGCAACCTGTGGTGTAAGTCCGTCTATGCCGAAGTCACCTGATTTCGTCTTACTCACAGTCCCAAAGAATTTGTTCGTGACCACCCAGTTCTGGAATTCAAAAGGCTCCAATTTCTTAACATAGTTCACATCAACTGTTCCCCTGATCACTTGTGGACTGATTCTAAATTCATGGATCATCCTCTTTCTCATCAGGTTGCAGGCCGTTGGGCTAATATCAATCCCAACCCAGTTTCTCTTCAGTTTCTGCGAAGCCACGATAGCCGTGCCACAACCGCAAAAAGGGTCTAGCACTATATCTCCATTCTTGCTTGACATATTTATAATCCGTTCCAGCAATTCCGGGCTCTTCTCCGTAGGATAACCGCTTTCAAATGAATAGGCCGGAATATCATCCCAAACACTCGTTATAATCGTGTGGTCACTTTCCGGAATGAGATATTCGGGCTTACCGCTTGATGGGTTTGGCCTTAGTATCCCCTCCTTGATTGCCTGCTCTGCCCTTTCCTTAGTCCATCTCCAGTGGTTACCCCTCTTTGGTTTGTGACCAAACAGCTCATAATCCATTCCAGTCCTAATACCATTGGCATCGAAAGCGTGCCATCTAGCCGGCCTGTATTCTTCTTTCATCGGTGGTGTAATAAAATGCTTATCGCTCTTGGCGTAAAATAGGATTGAATCGAAGGCAGTGTTTAGACTCTTAACCTTTTCACGTTCGTGGACGTTCTTCCTGATTCTCTTCACGGAGATCTCATTCCTGAAGTTCTCTCTTCCGAATATCTTGTCAAGTTCAACCTTCAGATAGTGGCTTGCATGCCAGTCACAGTGGAGATATAAAGCACCCGCATCTTTCAGTAATCTATGGCATTCCCTTAATCGAGGTTCTATCCAGGTGATATAGTGTAGGATGCCGCCTTCCCACCTGTCTTCGAAACTTCTGATCTCTGCTTTGTCATCCCATATCACTTCGTACTGTTTGTTAGAGAAAAAGGGAGGGTCAGCGTAAATGAGATCAACGCTCTTGTCTGGAAACTTACTCATTATCCCTAAATTATCGCCTTCATAAATTGCATTAATCTCCATAATAACTAATGATAATTTCATTGAGGATTAAAATATATCCCAATCCCCTCCTATAATTGTGGTCAGGTTAATTCTATTTCAGTACGCTATAATTTTACGATATTCATGTTATCATCTAGCTTCAAATTAAGAGGTTTCAGTATTCTATTGAAATTTTGTTTTAGAACCTTATCATTGAAGTTTTTCTCGTGAACTGAAATTATTGGAGTAAGCCTCACTATAAAATCGTCGATGTCCTCGGCACCAGACAGTATATATCGTATCTGTTCAGGTTTGTGACTTAAATCAGGCGGAATAGCTGGAAATAATTTGTCTATAGCTTTATCTCCAAAAAGATTGCCTAAATTGGCTGCGATCAAATTTGCCGCATTCGCTATATTTTCTAAGAGCTTGGTCGACTGCTCTAGTTTAGAGTAAGCATTTGTAAGTGGTTGATTCCACTCGCTTTTAGGCTTATTTGTCTCCTCTAAAAACTTCGCTGTGGCTGAAAGTTCAATTACTGCATTCCATGGTGGTGTCCAAACTAGTTCTCTATTATTGCTACCTCTGAACAACACATCCAATTTTATCCTTCCATCGGGGAAAGTCCCACTTGATTTAATTGATTCAAACCATATTCTCTCTCTATTATCTATTGGCATGAAAAATTGGCTCCTTAAATTAATGGTTATCTATTTTAAATACTTATCCCGTTACCTCTTTCCTTACATGTCCCGACACTTAACGGATTTTCAGATTCCCACTATGTCCCGATATCTTAACAGAACCCTAACTTAACCGAGTAGAATAGTCGTAAGCATTTCTTCCAGGTGGATATCAAAGTTTTAAGATAGTGCCTAGATAGATTCTACCTTTCGAGCTAATCGTTGCGAAAAAGCCTGATTGTAAAGGCACTTTTCTTTAGAATCAAAGCAATTTAAAATTTATTTGAGGTGAGAAATTTCGCAGTTATGACCCTTTTTGCGTTAAGGCGAGGTATGTCTCCTTGGGAAAGAGATTTACTTCTCTTGTTCCAGAAGTTTACACAAAATTCGTGACACTAAGGGGTACCCACATGCATATATGCGCTTAAGTGAAAAAGCTGCCAAGTCTAACGTATTATTTATACTCCCTTTCTTAATATTTAGAAATGGCAAAGGGAGAAATAATTTCGATAACCAGAGCCCCTAGAAGTGGCAGGTCCTTGCGAACAACTGTCCATATGGTAATTATAAGACAAGTCGGTTTTAAGGATGTGAGAGAAAATCAGATGGAGATTAGGGCTTAATGCACGGAAATCGAGTTTGTTGTATCTCGGTCTGAGGGGTTGCTCCAGATGACTGTTGATAGCTACAAAGAGTGGATAAAAAGCGCTAGATTAGATTTACGAGATTCAGAGAGCAATCATGAAAATCAAGAATATGCACGGTCTCTTTATTTTCTCCAACAAGCTTCAGAGAAAGCCTTTAAAGCTGCCTCACTAAAGATAGGCTTTGCATCGAGTGAAAAAAGAAGCACACTTTACAAGGAAATTAATATTCCGATAAAAACCCCAAAGGATTATGGCCACTTATACAAGGACCAGTTCTTAGACCAGCTCAAAGCAATTTTAGATACTCCTATATTTTCTATATTTTTTAAAGCCCTAGGATATACAAATTTTGATAGAACTATAGAAAGGGCAAAAAAAGTAAAGGTCAAATTAAATCCTACAGACAAAGAAGTGAATGAGTTAATCAATATTGCAAATAGCTTACTTGAAGCTACTAGAAAGGGTCCACTCAAAGACGAATTAAACCAGAGGCTTAAAATTTTAAAACATAGAATCAGGCAATTAACTAAGCCTTCAGGAAAAAATATAAATGGTGATGCACTGCTTTCGTGGGGTAAAAGCTTACTGCCTATAATCCAGTCCATGATTGTTTCAATCATCCTTTATGAGTTTCTGAGACCTTATGAAACGGCACGGTATCCAGGGCACTTCGAAATTGATGGAATAAAGCCACACTTGGGTGATGTAAGGCAAGTTATAATGAGGTGCCTGAACATGATAGAGGATTCCTGAGAAACACTAGACTTCTATGAATCTAGACAAAGACCTCTGGTCCGAATGGGCTAAATACGAGTTGATACGAAAGGGTCTACTAGGACAATTGGAAAGGAGACATCGCTAGCCATCCCTGAGTATATGCAAAGATACCCGTGGGATAAGAAGTAATCTAATGAAGTGTTCTTGAATTATTGGGATTTTCACGTTTTGCTGCTATGCCTGGATAGATTCTATCTTTTAAGCTAATCATGCCTGAAAAGCCTAATTTTGAAGGCACTTTTCTTTCAATTATGACTAAAGACGGTCAGGCAGCTTAACTATTGCCCTATCACCTGGCAGAGCTGCTACAAACTCCCATCCCCTTTCTATATAGCTTTCAACTTCGCTTAGAGCGATTGGCTTTTGCTTATGTCCGTTATTGATTATCTCCGCCTTCTTGCTGCTTGTCATTTTCCTCAATTCGTCCTGGAATTCCTCAATGCCCAAACTGTAAAGCCTTTCCTTCTCGTTATCGTCAAGCCTGACCCCAAACTGAGATTCAAACATCATTATGGCGAACTCTCTCAGCTTCCTGGCGAGATCTTCCTCAGGAATGCCTTTCTTCTCCGTCTCCACTAGCTTCATAGCCCTTTTGTATGCTTCTCTCATGCTCTCTATTGTTTCACCTGAAAGGGCTTTATTAGTTGTGTAAGTATGCTCAATATCTCCCTTGTGGCCCATGAAGAACGTTCTGTAATCCCTGATTATCAGTCTCTCATCCTGCGCCATCATCAACCTGGTGTCAAAGTATGCCCTCAGTACATACGGCCTTGAATTCAGCCCAGCCTTTCTGATAGTCTCTCTTATGAGTTCCCCAACCTTGGAAGTGCGAATGAACCTTCTCTTTCTCAGGGCAAACTTTGAAGGTGTCAATATTGGGGTTTCTGGTCCTATGTCCTCACCCTGGCTTATCCTTTCCTTGAAGTACGCCTCCAGATATGAACATCCCTCCGGACCAATGAAGGAGAAATACTCGATCCTGGCCTTGCTCAGTTCTTTCCTGACTATTACCCTGGCCGGAACTTTATCGAACTTTATTTCCTCTCTCCCTATTCGCATATCGGGAATATCAGAAACTTTCAGTCCATCAGTGCCTAGGTAATTTCCAAGGACCTGGGGTCTCAATCCTGAAAATGCCATCAAAGCACAGGCTACCCTTGACCTTGAATTTCCGGCTAGGAATATCTGCTTCAATTCCTCCGGTGTCGGCACCCTCTCATTTCTGAGTGTCGGGGTATCTTCAACTCCCATTATCTTTACTCTCCTTGGGAGTTTTATCCCATTGAAAGCTAGCCAAGACCTTACGGCCTTTAGAGTGGACTTAACATAACTTCCTGCTCTACCTTTTCTTTCCTGGTCTGAAACGTAATCAGTCATCAGGTCTGCTAGAGTTTTATCCTTAAGCTTCAGCAATTTAATTGGATCCTTTCCCACGTTCTCACAGAAAGCACCTAATCTTCTCATGTAAACGTCAGCAGTTATCTTTGATCCTCTTCCAACATCGCCATACCACCTTGCAATTTCCTTATTGTCTCGTAAACCCTGGTACTTCTCCTTCCCCATTTCTATCGACTATCAAAATACATAGACAGATATATAGTTATCTACACTATATTACGGTCGGAAACCCTCGGGCCCGTATCCCTAGGGTGGTCGAATCTCAATCCTTAAATATACCATTTTTGCCTGAATTCATGGCATCCGCGGACAAATATTCATACATCAAAACGGCAAAACCAACGGCGAGCTGGTATCATAATCTGCTGCAGGGGAGCAAAAACACAGCGGAGGTGTACGTCAGAAGGCTGGGCCTCTACTGTGAGCTCAATCATACCACTCCTGAAAGGATACTGGAGGACGCGAAGTCAAGGAAACTTCGGGATGACTTTGTTGATTTCGTGACCAGGATGGAGAATAAGGGATACCGGGGATCTTACATAGCGAGGTTCAAGAAGGTTCTCAACTCTCTATGTGCGTGGAAGGGGACGAAGGGGGTAATGCAGGGTATAAAGATCAGGAATGCGAGCCTCGCTGATTCTGTTGCAGACGAATCACCTCCCACACAGGAAGAGGTGGCAATGATGCTCCGGAGAGCTCCAATGAGAACACGCGCAATGATTGCTCTGGCTGCATTCAGCGGCATAAGGCCGGAGGTGATGGGTAATGTTGACGGTTCGGACGGACTGAGGATAAGGGACATCAAGGACCTGAAGATCAAGGATAACGAAGTTGTTTTCGAGAAGCTGCCCGCAGTGATTGCTGTGAGACAGGAGCTGAGCAATACAAGGAGGAGGTATCTCACAATGGTCCCTCCAGAGGGAGCCAGATACATTGCCGACTACCTGAACTGGAGAATGAAGAGGGGGGAAGCTCTTGATGGCAATTCCCTCGTTATAAAGGCAGACGACCGTGCTAACCACCTTCAACATGGCGGCACACTTACGACTGCTTGTTAACCAAGTATCCCTACTTTAGACTGTTCACAGTAGGGAATAATGACGTTCATAAGGAATGCAATGAATGTCCCGTTAACAAGATAGACAAAATGAAATTCAGTATGAATCTTAGAGAAATTGACCCAAATATCAAGTTTACTGATGCCGTACTTATAAAAAGTGGCAGTAAGGAAAAACTGATTGAATTATTATCAAAAGGCAAGAAAGCAGGAAAAGAGGAAGCGGATGATAAGCTGCAGGATGCCATAGACCAAGGATGGAAGACATATCTATCTGAGATTCTGAACTTATAAGACCGACACTGGTTGTATGCAATAGCTCAGACCTTTCGCATTATATAGAAGAAAAATTAAATCACCTAAATAAGCAAGAGAGGAAAGGTGAAGAGTTAAAGGATGACGGTCGGACAGAACGCGAAAGCCAGACAGATGTAGTCAATGTAAAATTAACAGATGAGATCAGTATCCCATTTGTTCTTTCTGGACAGGTCACGGGTCAGAGGGCAACTGATAAATGGGCACTTATGCGCCTGAGGTGTACGATTGAAAGCACTTATTATAGGAAAGAGTAGAGTGAATAATTCCAAAAATGTTTCCTTGAACAAGAATGTGTAGGGGAAGGGATGAAGTTTTATGGGTAGCGAATCCCACATAGGACGTCTAATATCATACAGCGTGAGGTTCTGTGAAAATACCAGGATTGCCGGTGACAATTGAAACTCTAAAGCACCTTCCTGGACTTCTTGTCATAAGATGCTGAGAAATAACCAGTTATTATCATTTAAATTCCATTACACTCTCGAAATTTTCGTGTTTGTTAGAAGATAGTATAGATAGGGCAAATTACTATGCCGAATAGTTTTAATTGAAGTCTGAGTTACATTTTAATAGACTAAAGAACATCTTGGTCATCATTACGTTCGATAATAAAATGTTCAGGAAATTTGACGTCTTAAGCAGGGACAGGATACTACGCAGCATCAATTTAGGGGGTTACATGAATGTTCAAATCTGTCCGTGAGGGTTTCAAGTACGGAATAGTTGTTCGTGAGCTAATGGATTTTATCAAACTAAGGGGCTACTCTTTGGTTTATTTCCCTAGCAGAGAGGCGGCTCAATTAGCAGAAAGGTATCAAGATGTTAGGGAAACAATCGACGGAATCAAAGCGGAAAAGTATTTTGGTATGACTTTACCAGTATTACGATTAATTATAGTTAAGAGGACCCCCTATCCTAAAGCAAACGCATTCTATCTCTTACATGAGTATTGCCATATACTTTCCTGGGATGGAAGTTTAAACCAACCAAAACTGGGACATACTCCAGAGTTCTTTATGAAAGAGGAGGAGGTCTGCAATCTTCTAGACATAAAGGAGCTTCAAGAATACCCAGAATCTTATGATCAGAATGGGAATTATATAGAAGGAAATGTAGAGGAAAAAGAGAAGGAATATAAACCAAAAAGTCCATAATTAAAAGTAAACCTTGGAAAGTAAATGGCTAATCACATTTTAAATGAATTTATTTAACATGAGGGCAGTGAATTGAACGAATAATATTATAATGCGTAGACAAAATGACTATGTCACAAAGTAAGTGTAAATTACGGATACCGCTTGCTGAACATTTCCTTCAACTCGTCCCTGCATTTAAAATATCCGTTTAACACTCTGTGAGACCACTTCTCATTCAGTTCCGCAACCCTAAGATATACGATCTTAAGCGCTGATTCCTCTGTTGGAAGGGAATCTATCACCTTTATGCGTCTTCTTACCTCCTTGTTCATCCTCTCTATGATGTTGTTGCTGTGTATTGATCTCCTTATTGCCTGTGGATATGAGAAATAGGTGAACAGGTAGTTCACCTTCTTCTCCAGATTGTATATCTGCCTCGGATACTTCTTGTTCCACTGAACCTTGAACATGCTGAGCCTGGCCAGTGCATCTTCCTTCGTGTCAGCTGTAAACACCCTCTTCAGCTCCCTGTCTATTGTAATCTTGTCAGATTCCCTAACCTCAGATTCAAAGTTCCTTGAAGCATGGATAGTGCAGAGCTGGAAATCTGCTCTGGGGAACACCTTTCTAATCTCCTCGTCAAGCTTGGGCAATCCATCAGCTATGAAGAGGAGAGGCTCCCTCACTCCCCTGCTGTAGAGATCATTTATCACTGCTGTATATGACAGATGGGATTCCTTGGAGGCAAGATAGAATCCCAGTATTCATATTCACCCGATTCCCTGATGCCCATTGCGAACAGTATTGGCTCCTTCTCCACTGTATCCTTCCTCAGGAAGAAGAAGAGTGCATCCAGGAATATGGCGATGTAGCGGGATTCAAGAGGCCTGCTCTGGAATCTCTTCAGTTCCTCCAACCCTATGGATCTGCTGTAGGGCTCCAAAGCAGCAGACCTGAATCTCCCTTCCCTGTCCCTGGGAACGGAGAGATCTTCTATCTCCCCGAACTTCGTCTTCACCTTCCTCTCATAGAACCCGTTCCTCAATCCGCCATGCTCCTCTATGAAAACATCCCTCTCCGTGTTCATGAGGCTCTCAAGGTATTCCTTCACAGCACTTCGTGCTACTTCCACTATTCTTTTATCAATCTCTTCCATACTTCTTCGTACCTCCGTTGGTTGTACAGCAGAGGTATACCTTCCTGGTTACATGAGATTCATGTCTCCTGTAACAGGAAGGGTTTACATGTTCTATACATAATTCATGACACTATTTACTACAAGATTTAATCGCAATATGAATGAGTTAGTGGTAGATTCATTATTTGTCATCAAAATACTTAACATTCCTGAATGCTAATAAACAGTATTAGTGTGGAATTAGGTGCATGAGTCAACATCCTTTGTAATATGGTTTCCTGGACCTTTTAGTATTGCTTTGTTGGGGATATATTTGTCTAAATTGCTAGTGACCTTAACTGGAATGACTCATTATTTCCTTGTAGGCTTCCGTAATCTCCTTCATTTTTTCTTCTGCAATTTTTTTTAACGCAGGAGTTGCTCCTATGTTTGAATCAGGATGATACTGCTTTACGAGGGTTTGATAGACTGCCTCGATTATCTCCTTACTTACTCCAGGTTGCAAACCAAGAATACTATAAGAGTTCGCTAAAGTTTTCGTTCCATTTATTTTGTTGGGTTTGTTGCCCTCAAACTGATTGTTGAGATCAATCAGTTCCTGATTGTATGGGTCGAACGAAAGCGATTCCTTTACAATTCTTTCAGCTGAGTCGTGATCGTTTGCCATGATGAACCCTCGTGCTACATTGATTGAAAATTTTGTCCTCTTACTTGGCGAAAATTTAATCGCCTGTTTTAGGTTGGTCAGTGCATCTTCGGTATATCCTGCCGCGGCACAACACGCTGCATAGATAGCTACAGTTTCAGAGTCCGCGGGCTCCATCTTTACGCGCTCTCTCGCCTCTTCAAGAGCGTGACTGATTTTGCCAGCAAATAAATCATATAGAGGCCTCCTTGAAAGAATTCCATCAGTTGGTGTCAACCCTTTGGACAGATATTCTTCTATAGTTGCACTAGCTTGGTCAAATTCGTGCAGTGCATAATAGCACTCTGCTAATAAATAAATAACCGAACTGTCCGTCGGCGTCTTATTTACCGCAGCTCTAAATTTGGAAAGGGCTCTTCCGTACTCCCCGACTGCGAACTCGAGGCTCCCTTCTACATATTCTGCATTTGGTATCCTGGGGTCCAGTTCGACAGCTTTCCTAAACAATGAAAGAACTCCAGCTATGTCATCATTGGCTTCCCTCTCTTGAGCTTGGATCAGCATTGAGGAAACCTCATTGCCTATGGTATATGTCTTCCTAACGACGTCAACTAGGTCATTGGCAGATTTGTCTTTTATACTCAACCAATTCCCATTTGAATCTCGAAGAAAGATTGCATCTCGGCTTACCCCCAACATAATTGATCTCGTGACTGACTGGCCGATTTTGGCCCCTACGTATCCAGAAATAGTTGTTGCACCGGTTGGTACTTTTGGCAATTTGAATTTTCCCACTTCCGCATTTTTGAGCATATGATACCAGATCCAGTAGCCATTGGAGCCATCGAGATTCATCACACCCACTCTTAAATTTGTTATGTAGAAGGCAACCCCCACATAATGTTCACCATTAAGTAAGATTCTCTCTGGAACGCTCTTTGTTATTAGGTACTCAAAATTGCTCAAATCTTTGAAGCTCGGGATGAGAGCTGTATTGTGAGGGAGCGACTGGTATCCTTTATCATGAGGAGATAACTGATTGGTTTTCTCGTAATTAACGCCTGTTCCCCCCTTCTCCTTTACCCTTTCTAATTCCTCGAACTTCCTTTTATCTTCTAAGATGTCGAACTTAAATCTGCGGTACCTGGGATCGTTCGGTTTTAGATTGATAGCTTTTTCAACTTCGGCATCAGCTTCGTCATATTTTTTCATCCCCCTTAATACTGTAGCTTTAGAAACATACAATTCAGGATTATTGGGACTTAATTTGATCGCTGTATCGTATTCCCTGACCGCATCCTCATATCTTCCTAGACGCTCAAGGCTTTGACCCTTATCCGCGTGAGCTTGAGGGTTACTTGGCTCAAAGGAAATAGCAACATCCAATTCCTGAACGGCGTTTTCATATCTCCTTAAAGCAAAAAAGATTGAACTCTTTGAAAGGTGCAAAGAAACTGAGTTTGGTTCGAGCTTTTCAGCCGTTTCAATTTCAGCCATAGCTTCTTGGTATTTTTCGTTTTTAGAGAGTAATTTAGCCTTTTCTAAATGGTAGTCAGCCTTTTTAGGTTCCAATGCTATTGCCCTATCAATTTCTACTTGACTGTCCCCAAATTCCTTTAAGTCAAATAAAAGTCTTCCCACGGCATCGTGGTATCTAGAAATGTTAGAATCCATGCTTATAGCAATCTTAAACTCCTTGAGAGCCTCTTGAAAATTGCCAATGCTTTCTAGGGCCATTCCAATTTTAAAATGGTACTCTGGGTTATTTGGAGCTAGTTTAATTGCAGCCTCATACACTTTAATTGCTTCTTCGAAATTCCCGCCTTTCAATAGTTTATCTCCAGTCTCTTCGTAGTTTGGAGATTCCATGATATAAATCACGTTAAAATAATGTTTGGATATTTAGTCTTTATTCAAAAAATCAAAGACCACTGCAATAGTGGCTCTGGCATTCATGCCAATATGAGACACGCATGTAAAATCTCAGGTCAGCCCTTCTTGCGTTACATGATGAAGACCTCGTTTATGAACGTATCCATTGGACCTGGATGGAAACCACCTTCACTGCCCTTTCCGCATACACGCATAAACATTTTCATGCAATCTGACCATAAAGCGGCGGCAGATAATGAGCACTCAAAAGGAAGAATTCTGGATTCATGTCTCAAATAGCCATTCAGCAGTTCCCATTTGCCAGAGTGTCCGGATTCAGTCATCATCAAGTCTTGAGAGTTTGCTTTCTGTGAGCGCTGTATTCTCGTACTTCCATTCTTTCCTCTCCTTGAGCATAGTATATATCATCCTTATGAGCTTCCTCATCGTTGATACATGGGCATACTTCCCGGATCCCTTCCTGCTTTTCACTGAATCGTAGTATTCCTTCAGCGGCTTGTTTCTCAGTGTTATTGTGTCAACTGCTATTGACAACGCCCATCTTGCTGTTGCTGCACCCTCCTTTGACATGTGGCCTCTTTTCTTTATTGTTGATGAGTCCCTGGTCTCAGGAATGACGCCGAAGAAGGAAGCAAGCTTATCCGCATTTGGGAATCTGTTCACGTCCCCTATGTAAGATGACAGGAGGGAAGCGAGATAGTAGTCAATGCCAGGGATGGTCATTAAGAGACGGACGTCCTCACTATCCCTTGCTATCTTCTTTATCTCCACGTCCAAAGGCTCCCTCTTTCTCTCCAGGAATTCAAGCCTGTCAATCATAGTTTAGAGAACAAGGTCCTTCTGGTTGTCGAACCTGATCTCCTTGATGGCTTCCCTTCTTTTCTCGGAGAAGCTGTCGTTTGATTCAGGCAGGGAGGAATACAGTCCCTCCCTCTTGAGATAGCCTATTATGGAGTTCTTGACGGAGGCGATATCATTAGATAGCCTCACCCTCTGTATGAGGAGATCCCTGAATATCCTGTCCTCCTCTGACAGCAGGTGGGATTCAGGAAGCATGTTAACGAGATGAAGTTTCGCCAATTTTAAGCTATCCACCTTATCGTTTTTCTTCTTGGATTTCACGATCCACGAAAGTTCCTTGGGGTGAGCTACAGTTATGTCACAGTATCCAAGTTTCCTGAGAGTGCTGTTGACAACGTATGCAGATCCGGATGCCTCAAATGCAATCCTTGTTTCCATTGGTATCCTTGATGCAAACTCATTGTATCCATCGTTGTTCATTGTGAATTCAAAGTTGTCCTTCACTTCTCCATCAGGGGAGAGGTAGGTTGCAACGCTCTTCTCTTCACCTATGTCAATTCCCACCACGAAGCTGTTCATGTTTTGATTATTCTTTCTTTTCTTATTCACGTTTTCCCTCCCTGCTGCTCTTAATACTGACTGAGAGCAGCATAGAAAGGCTGACCGACAGGAGATTTTACTACTCAGTCAAATAACGGCTTAAATTTAGTTGTGGGACCTGCCATCACACTTCCTTTTCTCACTTTCACATTTTTCTCCTCTATAGTCATTCTTCCAATATTCACCTCCTATCCACTTATCATGGGCGTTTCATCGAGATTGTCCGTTTTGTATACGCCGGTTGACTTTTCCTTTAAAATAGCTAATAAGATCGCCAGTTCTATATTGACAACCAACATAGTCATCTAATCAATTGCTTACGGCACACCAGTCTCTCCGATCATCGCAGTTGCATTACTCAATCCGGTTCCTCGAAGTAATGCAGCTAAATTAATTTCGGCAGTAGATAAGGATCTATTCATAATCTATTTCAAAAAATAGCTTTACCGTTTAAAATACTTTTTCAAACAGTAAACAGCAGTTTGAATTACATTGTCTCTCATTTCTTACCTGACTTCGTCCTTTTTTAATTGCTATGGCATACTATAATAAGGCTACTATCGGTAGTCACAAACATTTGTATGCGATGGCTATCGTTAAGCGTTGTGGGATTTTCACACATTACCCACCGCTATTAAGGCTCGGGTCTCTCAGGCACCTCAAATGGTTTACTGTTGTGCCAGACGAACCATATTATGTGACACATTTTCCTGGACGCTGCTACTATAGCCTTTTGGTTTGGCATCCCCTTTCTGACCTTTCTCTGATAGAAATCCTGAATTACAGAATTCAATCTTGTTGCTGCAAGTGCACTCTTATATATCGCATATCTCAGCAGATAATCTCCCCTCTTAGATATCCTCGACTCCTTCCTGCTCCTACCCGACTGGTATATCACAGGGTCCAATCCAGAAAATGCAACGAGCTTCTCAGGGGTGCTGAATCTTCTTATGTCTCCGATCCTGGAAACTATTATTGCGCCTGTCACATCTGCTATGCCAGGAATGCTCTTCAGGGGTGTTTTAATGTTCTGGAATTCCGTGACAAGAGCATGGAGTGCTGCATCCTTCTCAGATTCGAGGAATCTGAGCGTTCTGATTAGAGAGCAGACTTCTAATGTTATTGCTTCCTTTCTTCCCTGGGGGAAGAGCTTTCTTTTGCCAGATTGATGATCCTTTCAGCTCAGATACTTCCATTTTGAGAATGCCTTCAGGAGTGCAGTCCTTCTCAAGAAGATTCAGAATCTTTTCGTAGAATATATTCACTGAAGTTGTGAGACCTGGAAATACGAGATCTATATCCCTCGTCAGGTTGTTCTTTGTTATCCTGATCTTCTTCCTGACCCTGTCGTATATTCCTGCATATTCTCTCGGATTCTCCAGTTCCTTTGGAAAGGGCATGTCAACATTTGATGCAATGATGAGATATCTGGTTATTGCTTCTGCATCCCTCCTATCTGATTTGCCCTTCCTTACCCTGGAGTCCTTGAGGCCCTTTGTTTCTATTCCGTTGAGCACCTTCACCCTAAAACCGTGGTCACTCAAATATTGGCAGGACTGAATGTGATATACTCCAGTGCTCTCCACTCCAATTTTCGTACCATTATCTGTCAGGCCTGTCATAGTTTTCAGATACTCAATGAACTTCCCAAATCCTCTAGAGCCATTTGTGTACTGCTCAGTTGAAATAAGGTCTCCATTGCCGTCCATGCTGCACACATCAAACTTCTCTTTCCCGATATCCGTGCCTACGTATATCATGGGCCCTCCAGAATCAGGTGAACTAAACCCCGCAATCATGCCCTCGCAGTCTTGTACATTCGTTTATTACAACGTACCATACGTGACACGGGCATGAAAGGGGGGGCGCATGCTGATAATCGAGGCATCCTTATCCTCAAAACCTGAGTGCGCGTTCCCTGATTCATAGACTCATGTTGTGAGTCTTATAATGTTATACAAGACCCGATCAAACAAAGGGGGTTTTAGAGGCTCCCGATAACGTATATATACTTGCAATATGCATATTGACATTTCCTTTACAACCATTGGTAAAAGACCCGGTAAAATGCCTGTTTCCCATCACACAACAAAAATACAACTCGTACATATACTATCAAAATTGCAGAGTCAAGATTAAATAGGAAAAGGAGTTATTTTTGTATAAAAGGGAGGAGTGTAGAATAATGCTATTTCATAGGAATGACCCTAATTACTATAACCAGAGAGGAAACTTGCTTTTCTCTCAGAACAGGTTCGAGGAAGCAACCAGTGAATACGATAAGGCAATATTGCTCGACCCAAACAATCCACTTTATCATAACAATCAAGCCTACGCGCTGGGTGGAGCAGCTAGATACGAAGAATCTATCGCTGAATATAACAAAGCTATATTGCTTGATCCCCATAATCCAGATAATTACTATGGTAAGGCCGTCATGTTAAGTGAGCTAGGGAGATATCAGGAAGCGATTACTGAAAACGATAAAGCGATTTCGCTTGCTCCACGCAATCCTTTATACATTAATGAAAAGGCCTACGCATTAGAACATCTGTATGGTCTCGATGAGTATGGAATGCCTCTCCCTGAAACTAAAAGAGCCATGTCAACCGATCCAAACTCTTGGATTTATCACTTCAATAAGGGTAACTTACTCTATGTACAGGGAAGATATGAAGAGTCTGTTGTCGAATACGATAAAGCCATGTCTCTTAATCACGAAAACATGTTTCTTCGTGATAATAAGAGGCTTGCACTAGATAAACTAAAGATGTTAGGAAATGCCTCTGAAGAATCTAAAAAGGCCATGACGACCGATCCCAACAACTCGGTTTATCACTTCATTCTGGGGGACTCACTTTATGTACAGAAAAGATACGAGGAAGCGGTAGCGGAGTATGACAAAGCGCTTGCAATCGATCCTAACAATTCTGATTGTCTGCACCACAAAGGTATGGTATTATTCTGGGGACATATAAGTAGAGAGGAAGCCATTGATGAGTGTGATAAAGCCATTTTTCTTAATCCTAATAACCCAGATTACCATTACACCAAAGGTTCTTTGTTATATGCTGAAGATCAGTATGAAGAAGCCATTGCTGAGTATGATAAAGCGATAGCACTTGATCCCAGCAATTCAGAGTACCATCTTTTTAAAGGTAATGCGTTATATGAATTGAAAAGATATGAAGAATCTATTTCAGAGTATGATAAAGCAATATTTCTTGATCCCAAGAACCCTACCCTTTTTTACCGTAAAGGTCTCTCCCTCTATGAGCTTAAAAGATATGAAGAATCTATTGTAGAATTTGATAGGTCCATTACCCTTGAACCTGAGAAACTACTCAACTATCGCATGAAAGCGCGTGCATTAGAATCGATCAGAAGTTTAGAAGAAGCTAGGAAAGTACACTGACAGTCCTGATACTTAATCTCCTCAAGACTATCAAACTCTTTACTGACATTTATAAGCTTCCATTTCTATCCTTTGTTTGCCCTATTTTGGTACGACGGGATAAATGAAATTACTCAAATCTTGAGTGAAACTGAACCGATTTGGCTAACTTTGTAGTAGTGTTACTGCTACACATCTTCTCCCAAGCAGTCCTGAACATTACTAGGTCGCCGGTGGTTGTACCAATATGAAAGGGTGGTGATAGGTTTGATATCTTTGCAAGACTGTAATTCTGAAAGGTCAGAGTGGGATGAGATGACATAATAACTTAGGTAGTTAGACATCTATAGACGAATCTGACTGTTTGAGGTTTTCCTTCACTATAACACGAATGGATTTTTCGCATCTTTCAATAGAAGAGGTCTACCTATCAATACTGTCGATCAAGACCCGATTGGAACCATCCACTTACCGATAAGCCCCGTGGGATTCAGAGTTCTTTCTGAATACAACAGGTATCCACCTCTGCGTTGTCATATTTGCCCAGATCAATGTTGGAATTCCAATAGCAGCAATGACGAACAGCAATACCGTCAGTGCTCTGTCGAGATAGTATTTTCCTTTTGCACAAAGCGGTTTAATCTTCAGATTCCTACTGGTGGTTTGAGGCCTAATTACACACTTTAGTTCGACTTAATCCATATTCCTAATAGTGCTCATTCTACTCATTTGTACGTAAAGACTTATTTGTTGGCCTATAATAAAAGATTAAGAGAAGCGAGAAAATGTAACAGATGAAAAGGAAATAACAAAGCGCACCGGATGGCACAGTTACCATCCATCTATAAACCCACTGACGAGCTGGTAATAACCCAGCGAAACAGCATGCCCCGTGGCATGATGCATGGGTGATTAATATAGAGAGAAACACGCTTATCATATTTGGATTTGTTATGCTTTTTATAAAAGCATTCCAACTCTTCCAGTTCACGAGGTGAGAGCATGGACAATGAACGACTTGAAAAACTGAGAAAAGAACATACACGGTTCCTAATCAAGGACGGTAAGATAACCCGGATATTATCATGGGATGCGGATTCTCTAGATAGCAAGAGGAAGTATTCTACAGGCGAACGGGAATTGTGCCTGATCATGGAATTGCAACCTTTTGCTATGAATGTGTAAAGTACAGGGAGTTTTCTACATCCAGCGACCTCGATGACGACCCTCGTAATAGTGAGTAATTGAAGTGGAATATATCGGTATGCAAGTAACTAGGACGAAATTGCCATCAGTTAAAATATGAGCCTTGTAGCCGAAGAATTTTTGCGGTGCTTCCTAGAGAACGTTCCATCGTTTTGTCACATAGAAGCCGAAGATTGCGTGGTGTGGCTTGTCCTTCCTACCATCTTGGACCCCGGTATAAATAGCCAACTATCTATTCCAATGACGCCCTGTATCTGCTTGAGTTCCTTATCCCTATCGTAGAAACCAGATATCTGTGGACGCGGCCTATTGGAAAAGACTGTTGTACCCTGCATACCATCGCACCTGGTGTAACAACATCTCATAGAGACTGAACGTTTAGCAATGCATGTGACGTTGCTTCAGTTGAAAGCACAGTGAGAGAGTAAATTAAGCAAGAGGTTATTAGACATTACGATCAGAAAAATGTTTAATATCCATCGCCTAAAATTTAAGTGGTGAGCCCGTACTCCTAGAGGGGTAGATTCCCCTCGAGCCCGTAGCCAAGAAATTATAAAAACATCTTATTAATGAAAGTGCTTGAGAACCAGTTAGGGTAAACCCTTTTTCAAATGTAAAGAGACGGGGGGTAGTAGAGGTGCATTTACCTTAGGAAGAAAAGCAGAATGGTGTTCCCTGTTTCGAGCAATACCGGTAAAGGACCAATCCTGATATTTACTTCCTTTCTGACAAGAACCATACGGAATTGGCTTGCCTCAAATGATAGGCTTAATGCTCGCTTCAGCAAAAAGTGATATACGAAATGATGGATATGTGGGCATGGCGTATTCGAAACTTAACAATCACGGTTTAACTCTAGATAAGCTATTCTTGAAAACGATGCGGACGAGTAAAACAGGTAAGCTAATAGAGAAGAACGAAAGCATAAGTTACAGAGAATTTTACGAAGGGGCTGTCAGAATAGCTGATAGCCTACATAAAGAGCTTGGGGAAAACAGGACCATATCAGTTATGGACTGGAATACCATAGACTCTGCCTTGCTTATATTTGCAATACCTCTTTCTGGAAACATCCTCCATCCCGTGGACGTAAGACAGCCACCAGCCCAGATTATCTCCTCCATGAAAGAGGCCAGGAGCACTCATCTTTTATATTCAGGCGATTTCGAGAAGCTAGCTTTGGCCATATCAAGTTCCGGTCTTATGAAAGGTGAGGATGTTAGAGAATCTGGGAAGGTGATTCGTGAATATGAACACTCTTCCCACGAAGGGAACGAGCTACCCGTATTGGAAGAAGGTCGTATCGCATCAGTACTTTTTTCCAGTGGTACAACGGGAAAACCTAAGGGTGTCAAATACAGGCACAGGGACATCGTGCTGACCACGTGGGCCATGGAGACAAATCTCTCTGCATTCCCAGGACCAGCAAGACTTACCTCAACTGACACCGTATTCTCTCTTATTCCTTTCTTCCACCTGTGGTCCTGGGGAACTATCTTTATCTCTACATTGATTGGCTCAAACTATATTTTGGGTGGAAGGTTTGATCCAAAGTCTACCGCTGAAACCATAAGGAAAAACGAGGTGACGTGGATGAGCATGGTTCCGACCATGTTCAATGCGCTAACTGCTACTGAGCAAAATTCACTGGACCATATGAAGATACTTATAGGGGGATCGGCCATTCCTTCGGGAATACTCAACTTCGCTTCTGACCACGCAATAGAACTGACTGGAATCTATGGTTTCACCGACGGCCTTGCAGCAGGTATTGGTACATCAAACACCACTGATCATTTTTCTCGTAGGAACGCCGATGCAGTCAATTCCATCACACCACTTGTATTTACGGATTTTGGAATTGAAGGAGAGAATAGCGAGCTGAAGTTCACGGCACCATGGATACCTGAAGGGTATTTCAATTTGCCAGAGGAAAATGCATACAGGAACGGCTGGTTTTACCCTGGTGATTCCGCTGAATTTACAGAGGATGGAAAAATAAGAATAAGGGATAGAATAAAGGATCTAATCAAGAGCGGAGGAGAGTTCATTCCTAGCGAGCTTCTGGAATATTACATTTCAGGCATAGGTGAGATACTAGATGTAGCCGTCATAGGTGTGCACGATGATAAATGGGTTGAGAGGCCGGTGGCGATATACCGTACAAAAACAGGAGAACCTGCACAAGATAAAACAATAAAATCCTATCTTGCGGATCTTGCATCAAAGGGCATAATCAAGGAATGGTGGATACCAGACCGATTTATCATGGCCGAAAACATGCCGATGACTAGCACAGGAAAAATAGACAAGAAGGCCCTGAGGATCACTGTGGACAAACAATAAAAATGAGCACGCTCCGTTGTCAGTGGAGTAGTGAAATATATACAAAAGGTAGTGGAGTGAAGTTTTCATTATCGGGGAAATGAATGTCAAATCTATATGCGTGATAGTATTGGTATAGTGTCTTCAATATGGCGAGAAGCACCTTCCTATATCTTTCCTCCTCAAGGAAATGATTTCCCCAATAATATGCGCAGCCAATCCAAAATTCACCTTTCTTGGTTATGAATAAACTACAGACTCTCGAAGACCACGGTGGTAAGAGAGGCTGCATTGAATTCCATCTCATTACTCATGACCCTTGCCTTGAACCTCTCTCCCACAGCACCCTCAATAAAGTTAAGAGGAAGATTATAACCCTCTGGAGCAGCTGCATTGAAGAGTTCGCTTGGTGCATTTCTAATCGTATCCCAGTTCCCCCTTTCGAATGAGGTCAGACAGAGGTTTAGGTATTCTCTAGCCTCCAGGGGGAGAGATTTGTTACCCGCCTGGAAAAGATCGAGACGATGTATTAAGGAACCAGAGGAAATGAGAAAGAGTCGCTTGGTGATGGAGTTAGACTTCATCGTTGCTCCCAGTGACTTGTGAGCGCCCTTCCCTAAATCTGGTGATATTGAAACAGGTACTACCGGAACGTTTGCCTCTCGGAATACGTGAAAAAGCGGTGACCATGCCCCGTGATCTAGGCCCCAGTCATTGGTTTCAGAAACAGGGATTCCAGCAGCCTTTCCTAGACTAACTATTTGACCGGCTAGATCTGGATCTCCAGGTGGTTCATACGTCACGGTGTATAGCTCTTTTGGGAATCCGTAGAAATCGTATATCTGCTTTAGCTTCTTCGAGGAGACCAAGTGAAATGAACCAAAAGTTTGGAAATGTGGAGTCATTACAATGACAGCATCAATCTTGTCGGCCAAGGACTCCCCAATGGATTGAAGTGCAGTCACTGTTTTAGAGTGGTTAATACCAAGATTGCCTATGAGGGTAGGGGAGTTTGGTACGAAAGCGACTGACTCTATCACCCCCAAAAAAATGTCCACGTTATTTATACATTTTGTTATAATGCATTACCATCCGCGTGAAAGAGCGATTTCGCGTGGTGAAAAAATGAATTAGAACTAGCCAAATTGACTATGTCAGGCGCAGGAGAGTTATTGAGAGCATATTTCACGCTACAGAAGGACAATTAAATTATTACAATATCTCTGATTTCATTTATTGTTATGATTTAGCACCAAAGATATTTTATGAATATTTCATAAATTTACCTAAGTTTATTAGTTATACTTAAACTCAAATAACCTTTATAATCAACGTATAATTTTGGTTTTAATGGTCTCTGAAAAGACGATATATGCAATAATTTCTGCAATTGTCATTGTAGGTGGATTGGGAATAGGAGTTGCGTATTACGAGTCTGTTTCTGCTCTTCATAGTACAACTTCAGAACAGGCAGCAACTTCTCTGACTCTGGTCATATCACCTAACAACTGGTTCAATAACTCGACGATCCATCACAGACAGCCTGCATT
Source organism: Thermoplasmata archaeon (assembly GCA_021816725.1). GTDB lineage: Archaea > Thermoplasmatota > Thermoplasmata > Thermoplasmatales. Next base: position 128,523 of record JAKAXD010000001.1, on the reverse strand, counting down.
CTTTGTGGTTGAGCCAAATGGACAGCTGTCATCATCCGCTCTGATAAAATTGCCTGCGCATAAGCTTATAACACTAACGATAATAGATTACGATTCTGGAGTTACCCCGATAATAGGGGAAAATGGCACATCCAACAATTCAACATACGCAAAGGTGATAGGAACAGTCGGCAATGTGGAATATGTCTACAATGGAAGCACATCTTACATAAATGCAACTCTTTCCGGAAATGCGTCCAACAACATAACTATACAGAAAGGGAGTGGATGGGCAGTCTCATCACTCCCATGGGTTGGTGGGGCATCAGGCGGCTGGGAGGTAACACACACCTTCACCATAGTTCAAAACGGTCAGGTTTTGCTTAATGTGCCAACCTATGCTGGGACAAATCCATCTGGAGGATCGATAACGGTCACTCAATTCTACCTCAACAACACTGGCTCCTTCACATGGCAGTGTTTCGTTCCTTGTGGTAATGAACTCAATGGATGGGGAGGAGCAATGGCAACCGCAGGATGGATGACTGGAGAAGTCGAAGTCGTTTCATAAGGGGATCCAATTGCCTAAAGATGAAAAGCCCATAGATGAGCAAAGAAGGAACTTCTTGAAAGTGGTTGGAGTGATGATCGTAGGTGCGGGACTCGTCGGGACCCTCAGGAGCGTCGTTCAATACGCCATTCCCCCCGTTTCAAATGCCGAATCGTCATTTCCAACACTCCTTCTCCTTTTGCCAAATGGAAACCCTGTACACACGTCCGATCTTGTTGTGAACAACCCGTCCGTCGTTACGTTCGACTATCCTCTTCAGAACGAACCTAATTTCCTTCTGAGGTTAGGGGATGCGGCTAATAACGATGTGAAGATAGAATCTACGACGGTGGATGTTCCTGCAACTGGCGGGAAATATCATTCACCTGCCGGAGTAGGACCCTATGGATCTGTTGTCTCCTCATCTGCAATATGCCAGCATCTTGGCTGCATACCGCCTGAACTCAGGTTCCATCCTCCTTCCTCTACCAACTTCCCGGGGCAAATACACTGCGATTGTCACGGAAGCACCTACGACCCTTACAAAGGGTTCAGCGTGGTGACAGGACCTACCAAGTCTCCCCTTCCAGGCCTAGTGCTATCGTACAGTTCAAAAGACGATACATATTCAGCAACCATGCTTGTAGGATCGACAATATATGGCCATACCACCGATCTTTCTGGCGGGAATCCAGTATCTTCTTCTGGTACAACAGTAACCACCCTTGGAGTGTGATATAATGCCTGATAAAAGTATCATTGAACAAGTGATGAATGATCCACAACCAATTCCGAGGAAGGTACCAGATTACATGAGAAAGAGGGGAGGGTTGTGGTACTGGACAGGGGCAATGATAATGATCGCCTTCTTCTACGAGGCAATCACAGGATTGATCCTTTTCATCTACTATCAGCCATCAAACGCTTATGTAAGCACTGAGGGCGTGCTTAATATTGCATACGGCTCGGTCATCCTGACCACTCACCTTTACGGAGCATACATAATGATAGCCCTTGTATACATCCATCTACTCAGGAACCTGTTCGTTGGAGCCTACAAGAAGCCGAGGGAAATTCAATGGCTCAGTGGAGTAATCCTTCTCATTCTCACCGTTGCAGTGGCCTATTTTGGATATTCCCTTACGGGTGATGTGCTATCAGCAGATGCCACCGATGTTGCAAGAGGTATTGCAGGTGGATTTCCTGTGATTGGAACATACCTCATGGAAATATTCATGGGCAATGGCCAGTCCATATCTTTATTCACCAGATTCGAGGGGTGGCACATAATACTTGCCGGTCTCATTGGCATCACATTTGCAGCACACTTCTTCATAGCTGAGTACAACACAATAATGCCTGATCCAAAGAAGGCAAATTACAGAGTCCCCGCAATAGACAAGGAAGACGGCTCGTACAAGCAATGGTATCCATACAACCTCCTTTACATGATACAGATTGCACTCTTCACAATAGCTCTGATATTGCTCATCCCTTCCGTCCTTGCCCTTATACCTCACGTACCAGCGCTTTTCTCACCTTTCCCGCAGGTTTCTGCAACAAGCCCGCTCGCATCCCAGGTACCTCCGTATCCACCCTGGTTCTTGCTTTTTGTATACAAAGAACTTGACTTCGGCATTTCTTCAACCGTGGGCCCGTTCTGGGCAACAACCATATTCACTGGACTACCACTCATATACCTTCTGCTACTACCCTATATCGATAGATCCAGCACGCTGAAGACTACCAGGAGACCTGTCGTTGTTGCTACGGGAATCATTGGGATCATCTATCTGATCGGTCTTTCGACATGGGGTGCGACCATGCCAGGTATACCAGTGAATAATGTAGTCGGACTCCTGTTCTTCGTCATACCCCTTGTGGTCGTGATTGCCCTAGTCTACTTGATATCAGGGAGACTGGAATCTGGAAAGGTTAAGATTCAAAATGCGTGGAAAATGTATGCGCTGTTACCGTTTGCAGGATTCATTGCAATTCTGGCAGGTATATCCATATATGCCGCAGTTAAACAGGGAACGATATATTACACGACCGCAACGATATTCCTGCTTGTAATTCTAGGGATATCGATAACTGCCCTCTACGCCAGCATATACGGAGTGAAGAGAACCGGTGAGCAAAAGAAGCTCTCTGGAAAGGGATATGTTGTGTTTGGTGGCCTCTACGGATTCCTTGCACTGGCAATTATTTCTATCATTTCGGTAATTCCACCTACGACAACATTCAACCAGTCATTGTACGGAGTCGGACTGGGACTGCTGTTTCTTCTAGGGACTGCATTCATAGCCCTTTACAGGTCTCATGCTTACAATGAGTAGAAGGAGCATTCCACTGAAAGCAATTTTCTTGATTCTTTCCCTCTTTTTTCTGGACTTCTATATATTATTTGGATACTTTGTAGGACTCGTTTTCACATCCTCAGATTCCACACTCCTCTTCTTCGTTTCTGCATTGGTTGTAAACCTGTTCCTCATCTTTCCCCTAGTAACGAAGAAAGATGGAGCGTCTTTCTATTCCATACTTTATGTTACCATATACTTGATCGCACTTGTCATCTTTGTTGGCAATTTGACAACGGCTCTTCTAATAGTGCCCTCGATATGCGCTTCCTTCCTTGCACTCTTTACCCTCCGCACCCGCTACAAGGTTACGAAAGGAGTTTCTTTGGTTGCCGTACTTGTGTTTATGGACATCATAGGAAAGGTCCTGGTTATATCACCCCAGCAGGTACCGGGGCCCTTGACCATTCAACTGCTTGCTGACAGGCTGACCACTGTTGGTCTTCCAGTTCCGATAACGGAATACCTCGGATTGTTCATAAGTACAAGGTACCTTGACTTCATAACAGGACCGTTTGAATTCCTCCTGTTCTTCTTCATATCTTCACTCTTGGTGGAAAACTACCACCGCATCATTCTCCTTCTGACAAAGAAGAGAAGGGGACTGGTGACTGCCGGATACGGGGCAGTGAGCGCCCTCGGCTGCCAGTGCGAGAGCGCAATTGGCATCTTTCCCGCTGCCACCATGCTCGTATTCAATTTCTTGCTTGTTCCATTCCTCCTGCTCAGTGTCGTTCTACTCGTACTGACATACGTTATGATTGTAAGATACTACGAGCCAAGACGTTTGCCAAAATTTCCTCATGTATTTTCACTGAAGAAACGCAGCAAGGTGATGCTAATAGAGCTCCTTATAGTGCTGTCACAGATACTTGTTGTAGCGGGCATATTTTTCCGTCTGCAGGACGTCCCGATATTCCTCTTTGGAACTTCCATGGAAATGATCCTCAACGGTTTCCTTGCTTACTATCTTGTATATTTCCTCTTTCCACGCAGGACTATTGGGCCGCTGTATTCGACCCTCTTCCTCATCTTATCTGTAGTTTCAGTTCTTGTCTGGTTCATTCCTGATATCACGCTGAAGGCTGTAACAAACCCCCTCTGGTTTTCCACAATGTCCTATGCTGCTTTCTTAGCAGGTTTCCTGATATCCATAGTCTACTTCTCTTCCGAACCATCTATCGGCATTGCATTCATTGAGGCATTTGCAGTATCGATTGGCATCATTCCCATCGTCATTTATTATCTAGTTTTCTCACTTCAAAGATCAATATGGACCTTTTGGACAGCTCCACAGCAGGCAGACCTATCAATAGTTCTGTGGATAGTAATGCTTCCATTCATGTGGCTATCAACACAGAAAAGCCTGTTCTCATCAGTTCAACCCCATCTCTCAATCAGCACTCAAAGAGCCGAAAATGCCGTGGAATCGTCCTGACAACTCATCTGTTGGAGAGCACATATACATATACCGATCTATAGCCTCATAGTGGTTTTTCAATGTCTGAACCGCAATCGTCTTTGCCAGCTCACATCATTGAAGAATACTGTCATAAAATAGATTAGTTCGTTTAAGATGACAGTTGTGGCGAGAAGGGCAGGTACAATGAATATATGGCTGGTAGATATAATCGGGGGCATTGCCCTGATACTTGTATCCATAGTATTGGCCTTGGTATTCATGTCATTTGCTACAACGTATTGGGCCCCATTCACCATCGCATTTGCTCTGGGTGCCGCACTGTTGTTATCAGGTTACTTCAGGGTGAAAATCCATGATTCAACTCCGCTGAGGCCATCCAGGGGAGGGGAATTGGCAAAGAGGAACAAGTTTCATTAGGCTGTAATATTGGTCAAATGAAATGAATACTGGTAAATTTTTGACTCATGAAATTAAGAATAAGATTGTGAACATGGAGGGTAGGCTTGATCACTTCCTTCCTCCGTCTTGCAATGTTCAGGGAAATAAGTTACGAATTTCACTAGAGTGCTGTTGGTGATACTTCGTCTCCGTGCGACGGCTGCAATGCCCTGAGCCGTTCTATCTCAGCGTTTAATTCTTCCTTCACCTTTGAAGGTGTTGTTGGTATCCCTTCATAGACTTCCTTGATCCTTTCCTCCTTCTCTATCAATTTTGAGACCCTTATCTTGAACTGGTCTTCGTACTGCTCCTTTGAATACTCCTTTCCCAGCACGTTCTTGAATAATGGCGCCAGATCCTCATATCTAGGTATGTACCCTATTGGAGTGAGTATCGCACCCACCTCGCCGTGAACACGCTTCTCCATCCATTTAAGCCATACCGCCTTGTCCACCTTATCGTTAAGGTACTTCCCATTCTCTGTCAGGAAGTAGTTGACTGCAAAAATGTGCGGCTTCTTATTCAGTTTTGCGCCGAATTCTAGATAGTTCTTCAGGTACTTGCCCAGGTCCACAGAAAGGAATTCCATTATTGACATTGCATTGAAAGTTCTCACCCCCGTTTTCCCCAGTGAAGCAGCTGTTGTTTCAGATTCGATGCTCCCACCCTTGTTAATCACGCCATGATCCCAGTTCAGGGATTCGCACACAGGAGGCCACGTGTCGCTGTCCCTTCCACCAAATATCATTCCCTTAACCTCGACGCCTTCCTTGCTGTTCAGGGCTTCCACGTCAAGTCCAGAGAATGCACTCAGCTTCACGGTAAATCTTGCATTCTTGTGCGAAGGTGGTATCTCCTTCCCTTCCGCGTCCCTCTTCCCCCTCTTCCATTCACCGCTGTGATTCTCTCCAAAGTCAGGGATCGGGATGTTCATGCCATTCCAGTATGGCTTTCCGTTAGATACCAGGACATTGGAGAAAATGATCTCATTGTCGCTGTTCAGCACATCCCAGATTTTCCCGTCGTCCTCCCTGTTCACTCCGTCTATGATCCCAAACACGCCGTATTCCACATTGATTGCCCTTGCAATCCCATTATACTCCTTAATGAAAACCAGGTCATCTCCGACAAGTCTTTCAGAAGGCACGGTACAGGTTGATGTCTTCCCGCAAGCCGAAGGGAAAGCCCCGGTCATGTAGGAGACCCTGCCGTCCTTTCCATTCACGCCCATCAGGAACATGTGCTCTGATAACCATCCCTCGTTCAGTGCCCTTCCTATGGTGATTCTGAAAGCCATTTTCTTTAGCCCGACAGTGTTGCCGGCGTACTGCGTGTTCACTGAAAGAGCCCTATTCCCTTGGAGATCGAAATATATCCTTCTATCTTTCAGGTTTTTGCTGACCTTCCTATCATCCACTTCCCCCTGGCTGTGGACAAACTTAAGGAATTCAGCATCCTTGTGATTTACAAAGAACTGGTAATCAGTTCTGTAAAGCATCATTTCACTGTGCATCACGTAATACGAATCCGTAATCTGAACTGCCTTTAGCGATAATTTTGAATCTCTTGGACCAAGGGAAAAGAAACCTATAATCATGGTCCTGCCACGCATTATTCCTTTCATCAGACCTTCAATATCCCTTATGCCAGCATTGCGTTCCATGGTGTTAATAAAAGGAAGTTTCTCACCGTTCGGAGTCAGCACCTTTGTGTTCTCCTTGTCCCTTGCCTGGTCGTAGTAGTTGTCAAAGTGGTATGTGTGATTGGGTGCTGACAGAGGCCTTTCTTCCCCATATTCCAGCGATTTCTTTTTAATGAATTCATAATCATCTTCCGAATCGGTGACAATGAATACGGACGAAGGTTCCATGAGGTCTGTGTAATGGGAAATGAATTCCAGCAGTTCCCTATTGTCAAGTAGTTCAATCTTTTTTGCTTCTGAAGGTGAGAATAGATTCCTATTTGAGATTGCAGAACTTTTCATGTGATATACCTTAAATAATATCTTATAAAACTTTATCTGTTATATCAAATTGAAGCTGATTTAGTCAACTGAATTCGTCTCAGCTAATTTATCACAGAGAATAATAAGAGCTTACGTTGTAATTCGCTAATCCTAATTATAACCCAAAGTAGAGAATTATGCTTGTTTTCCAGGTAGAATAAAGAAAATTAATAAAATTTGAGAGGAGCCCTATTTCTTTTCCTCTTCCTTCTTGTCATCCTTCTTGAAACCTTTAGAGAGCCCTTTGCCAAATCCTTTGACTACTTCGGCCCCTTTTTTGGCTGCCTTGCCCACTACCTCGCCTGACTTCTCAACCGCCCCTTCTTTTTTCTTTTCTTCTTCCATTGCTATCTCCTCGTTATTTAATACGCACATCTGGTATTTAGTGGTATTCATTGTGGTGCTTCCCTCTAACTAAAGACTTATTGGTAAGACCTAGCCCAGATCTTTCACCAAAGCTATTGGTCTAATAGAATGGATAGACAAACTGTTGCTCATCTCCCCATTCAATCATGACATTAATGAGAGGATTGTAACAATAATGTAAAATTCGAAACATTAATGTACATAAATTTACTATTTCGTTGTGACTACAAAAGATAGAGCCATATTTCTAGACCAGGATGATATCCCAAAAAGATGGTACAACATCCAGGCAGACCTTCCAGAACCCCTGCCGCCTCCTTTGGATCCAGAGACTCACCAGCCAGTGAATCCTGAAAAGCTTACGAGGATTTTTGCCAAGGAACTTGTCCTCCAAGAAGTATCCAGGGAAAGGTATATAGACATACCTGAGGAAGTTCTTGAGGCATATAGATGGCTACCGAGGCCGTCACCTCTTTACAGGGCTTACGGGCTTGAAAAGTTCCTCAAGACACCTGCAAGAATATATTACAAGTGGGAGGGGGTAAATCCAGCCGGAAGCCACAAGCCCAATACAGCGCTGGCACAGGCGTACTACAATGCAAAGGAAGGGGTGGAGACCCTGTCAACAGAAACTGGTGCTGGTCAGTGGGGCTCCGCACTTTCCATGGCAGCAGCTTACTTTGGAATAAAGGCAAGGGTGTACATGGTCTCTGCAAGCTTTAGGCAGAAGCCTGGGCGCAAGATTATGATGGAAACCTGGGGTGCAACATGCTATTCCTCTCCAAGTGAATTCACGGAATACGGTAGAAGGCTCCTCAAGGAGAACCCAGACAACCCTGGTTCCCTCGGCATCGCAATCTCTGAGGCCGTTGAGGATGCAGTAACGCATGAGAATACCAAATATTCCCTTGGTTCCGTTCTGAACCATGTGCTTCTGCACCAGACGGTGATTGGGCAGGAAGTGGAAAAGCAGCTGGAAATTGTTGATGAAGTTCCGGACGTGATAGTTGGTAATATAGGTGGAGGGTCAAACTTCGGTGGTTTCTCCCTGCCGTTCATGGGGAAGAAGCTAAAGGGCAAGCTTGACGCAAGGTTCGTTGCATGCGAATCTGCGGCAGTCCCCCACACCACGAAGGGCAAGTACACATACGACTTCGGTGACACGGGCCACTTGACACCACTGCTCAAGATGCTCACGCTTGGAAGCGAATACAGGAATCCCCCAATTCATGCAGGAGGGTTAAGGTATCATGGCATGTCTCCCATAATATCGTACCTCATAAACAAAGGTCATATGGAATCCTATGCCTATCCACAGACAGCAGTGTTTGAGGCAGGAACGATATTCGCAAGGACAGAAGGCATCATACCCGCACCAGAATCTGCACATGAAATAAGATTCGTCATTGACGAGGCATTGAGATGCAAGAAAGAGAACAAGGAGGAGGTCATCATATTCAACAACTCAGGCCACGGGCTTCTGGATCTTGCTGCGTACGACCTTTACAACCACAAGAAGCTTGAGGACTGGGAACCGCAGGAATTCAGCTATCCAAGTCTTGTGAACGATTGATGGAATCAGGAATGATGCAGCTTATTGTTGACTGCTCATCAATAAATGAAAGACAACCTGCAGGGAAAATTGGAGTATACAGAACAAGGGATGGGAAGGTGGGGGACTATTGAAAGTAAGTGGTTTTTCCCCTTATGTCTTTAACGGGAATATTGGCGAATTCGTTTCGCCACCCACAGACATGATGTCCAAAAATGAGATCGTCACCCTATCCTCCAGAAGGAACAATGTTACAAGGGTCACTTTCGGCAGTGATCCGGCTCGAATACTGAAAGAAATGATAGACGGTGGAAAGATCACAAAGATCAGCAGTAACTCGATGCTGATGCTCAAACAGAGATTCATGCAGAATGGAAAACATGCAACAAGGATTGGATTGATATGTTCCCTGAATCTCGGGAATGGAGATGACCAACTAGTACCTCATGAATCCACCATTAGGGAATATGTGGAACGGAGGAAGGAATTTCTGAGGAAAACAGGTGCTCAAACTGAGCCGGTATTCATAGTAGTGCCTGGCGATGAAATTGAGAACTATCTCATTAAATTTGCAGACGGTATAGATGAATTGTTTGCATTTTTGGATTCTGCTGGAGTAGAGAACACCGTATACCTCCTGAATGATGAATCAAGGATGCAGGAGATATCAAAATTCCTGGAAGGCTTCAGGGGAATAATTGCCGATGGACATCACAGAGTCAAGGCACTTACTGAGATCAACAGGGAAAGGGAAGAAAATGGCCAGATGAGTTTACCACTGTTTTCATACATCACAAGCCTTGATAGCCCTTCCATGAGCATATCTGGGATCCACAGGCTCGTTAAGAATGGAAGTGAGAATGTGATGAAAAGAATACATTCTGGTTTCAGGATAAACAGATCGGAAACATATAGACTTGAAGGAAATGTTGTTCTGTACGACGGAAACTACAGGGAGATTTATCCATTGCCAAATACAGTGAAATTGATAAGAGCCAGGGGAGCGAATCCTGAAACACCGGCAGACTACTCCCATTTCGCCATGCACGGTGAGTCTATGGGGATAGGCAACGGTGATGACGGTAATATGATAGACTATACACCCTATGAGATGAGGGCGGTAGAGGAAGTTGATAAGGGGAACGCGAAGGCAGCTCTCCTGATGCCACCGTGGAAGAAAAAGATATTCGCCCGTGTTGTTTCCAGCGGGAGGATTCTACCCCCAAAATCAACATTCTTTTCGCCAAAGATATTTGCAGGCATAGCCTTCTCAATTGAAAAAGAATGGATAGATGTTAAAAGATAACGACGAGGAAGGATGCAATGAATGCAGGTAGATGGATTGGAGCGCTCATACTCAAAACTGTACAATTTCACTTAACATTAAGGGGAATGTATCAGAACTCGTATCAAGCATCTGTTTTAACCTGCAAGCTCGATGACATCAAATCCCTCCTTCTTCGCTATCCGGATAAGCATCTTGTCGGCCGTCACAAATCTCTTGGCTCCTGCAATGTGAGCAGTCGCTAGCTGGAGGGCACCTGCAACGTAAATATGATATTTCAGCACAATTTCTAAGGCTCCCATGACGACATCATTAGAGATTTCCATCACATTCAAACGCCCAGAAACAACTAATCTGGTACTCTCGCCGAGCAGAAGTTCCAGGTCAGACTTGGGATTGGTATTTTCTCTATGTTTGTCGAACACGCCACATACCTCCCCAATGTTCCAGAGAGAGAAGTGAAGTTTTGTCTTCCCCATTTCTGCGTTCCTGTAAAGCTCATCAACTTTGTCGCTGTCCCTTTCTTTCAAATATCTCTTGGCCAATGCGCTGGTATCAAGATAGACGTCGCGTTCTCCCATCTCTCATCCCTCTTATGGTCTCCCCTGACTTCCCACCTTCTCCTCTCATTCTTATAACGTCTTCAAAACCTACATATCTGATCTCAACGCCTACTCCTTTAGCCAACATTTCCAGCCCCCTGCTCGTGAAAGATGCCAGTAGACCTTCGAACGCGGAGCTGAGGGTTAAACCTGATGCATTTATTGCTGATCTAGCCTCATTGAGAATGCCATCATCAACAGATAGCGTCACCTTTCGCTTGGTCATACATACGTATATACGTATGGTAAGCATAAATGGTTCGTTGAGTGATTTTTATCGCACCCCAAAAGTCATAGAAGGGTGTCCTTAACATTTCTTTATAAGCCACTTGTTTGGATGAAGTTAAGTTACGATAACGCAACCATCTGTTTCCAGATGCGGAGGGAGGGATTTGAACCCTCGGATCCCTACGGAGCCAGACCCTCAATCTGGCACCTTTGACCTAGCTCGGCAACCTCCGCCCACGACAAAAGGTATTCATTTTATTTATCCTTTCTCGATAAAAGGCCCGTTTTTCTGCCTGTTTTGTACTTTCTCCCTTGAATGAGAGTCCCTTCAGGGATGCAATTTCAACAACAATACTCCACTGTAACTACCATTTCTGTCCTGTTATTCTCTCAAAGAGGTCCCTGTACAGCTTGGATGTTTCAGCTATAACATCATCAGGCAGTGGTGGTATTGCAGGCTCTTCGGCCTTCTTGCTCCTCGCATCCATTAGCTTCTGATAGTACCCTGTCTTCCTGTAATACTGTCTCACAAACTCTTTGCTCCTTTCAACCAGCGTCCCATTCTTCTCGAATTCTTCCTTCTCCCAGAATCTGTCCTCATCTGCTGTGCCAAATGTGTCGACAAGAACAGGCTGTCTTTCGTAATCCAGCGCGAACTCCTTCTTTCCGTCTGCGTGTATCAACCCGCGGTCCAGGGCCTTGTTGTTGATCTCCCTGTCCATTTTTAGTGTCATTTCCCTTATGTTCTCAACGTCCTCGTCCGTAAGTCCGCCAATCTTCTTCGCTTCTTGCAAGTCAAGCAACCTGTCCGTTTTCTCGAATTTGGTTGTCGTTTCAAACAGGGGTTCAGGTATCTTGTCCCCATGCTTTGGCGGATTCATAAAACCCAGGTCCTGGTACTTTGTCTTTCCCTTCTCAATTCTGTCCAGGAGGGAACCGGCAACGTAATACCTGACTATGAATTCAAGTGGAACGAGATAGTTCTTCTTGTCCGTAGTTGCACCTGTTTCATAAATGTCGAACTTCTTAACCACCATCTCCCGCTTGTTCCTGAACTCAAGAAGGTGATTGGGTATATTGAGCCTGGTGGCCTGCTCAAACCAGTAGTTCGAAGTCCTTGCCAGTGATTCACCCTTATCCGGTACTAGCGAAGGGATGATCTTGTCGAAAACTGAAATCTGATCGGTGAATACAAAAAGCAGATTCTCTCCCAGGTCGTAAACCTCTTTCACCTTGCCTTTTCTGAGAAGCTTCATGCTTCTTCATCTCAGGCGAACCTTTAACTTTTCGTAAATTTTTGTTTGAAATTCGCATCGGAGTTATCTGGAAATGTGGATGTTGGTATGGTCTCCTACCTTGGAAATATATATTTTGATGGTTGTAATGCCTATACTATGGCAACTGAAATTAAGGTTAAGTACGGTACAGACCTATTGAAGAAGGGATTTGCCAAGATGACGAAGGGGGGAGTCATCATGGACGTCACTAATGCAGATCAAGCAAAGATAGCAGAGGCAGCTGGTGCAATATCAGTCATGGCGCTCGAGAGGGTACCGGCAGACATCAGGGCAGAGGGCGGAGTTGCCAGGATGGCCGATCCGCTGAAGGTGAAGGAGATAGTTGATGCAGTCACGATACCCGTCATGGCGAAGGTCAGGATAGGACATCTTGCAGAGGCAAAGGCACTCGAACAGCTTGGCATAGACATGATCGATGAATCTGAAGTTCTCACTCCTGCAGACCCGTTCTTCCACGTGAACAAGAAGGAGATATCCATCCCGTTCGTATGCGGCGCAAGGAACCTTGGTGAGGCAGTCAGGAGGATATGGGAAGGTGCAGCGATGATAAGAACGAAGGGGGAGGCAGGAACTGGGGATATAATAGAGGCTGTGAGACACGTGAGGATGGTCAACCAGGGAATCCAGGAGGTCGTGCTCGCGGACGAGAATGAACTGTGGGAGATGGCAATAAACATTTCAAAGAGTTACGAGAATCTCATAAGGGAGGTAAGGAGCGGCCTATATGGGAGGGAGATGGTATCAGACAAGGATGTCATCTTTGGGAATTATACTTACGGGGAGATAAAATCAGGGATACATGAAGTACTAAAGGAGGTCAAGAAGGCCAAAAGACTCCCTGTAGTCAATTTTGCAGCAGGCGGGGTCGCAACACCTGCAGATGCAGTTCTGATGATGGAACACGGCGTTGACGGCATATTCGTAGGTAGCGGCATTTTCAAGAGCCCCAACCCGGAAAGGATGGCTTCATCCATAGTCCAGGCAACAGCAGCCTGGGACGACCCTTCAGTGATGGTGGAAATGAGCAAGGGACTATCAGGCATGAAGGGGAGGGACGTGGAGAAGATGGATGAATCTGAGAAGATTCAGGGCAGAGGATGGTAAATACACTCAATGTCTTTCCTGACCGTTGTCGGCCACATCAACATTGATGTAATATTCGACATAAAGCAGATACCTTCGTTCGGTAGCGAGGAGATAAGGGGGATAGATAGGAAACTGGGGGGAACAGGGGCCAACATAGCAAGATTCTCTGCTTCTCTTGGGACTCCTGTCACACTTGTATCAAGGATATCGAAGAACTTCCCGCAAGACCTTCTCGCACCGCTCAGGAATGAACTGATAACCCTCTCGCTCGAAACTTCAGACGAGGAGGGACCGGTCTGTTACATTGCAGACGCGAAGGATAACCAGATAGCATACATGTATCAGGGTCCGATGAGCAATGCTGGAGGCGACTTCGTCATTGACAGCAAGTACTGCCATTTTGCTACGTCCAACCCTGAATGGATACTCAACCTGATGAGGAAGAGCACAAGCATCAAGGTCCTCGACCCCGGGCAGGAGATCAAGTACAGGTGGAAGAGGGAAAAACTCGTGGAGGCAGTGAGGATGGCAGACCTTGTGATATTGAACGAGCCGGAATTCAACTACCTCTCGTCATTCACGAGGGTGGATGCGGAGAAGACAATAGTCACGTTGGGAGGGAGGGGTGCGATATTCCAGAATGAGCTGATACCCACTGAGATTATAGCAAGGACCTCTTCACTTGGCGCGGGCGACGTATTCAGGGCGGGCTTCTATTCCGCCATTTACCGCGGCATGAAGATCAAGGAGGCAATTTCATGCGCAAATACTGTAACAGGATTCTACCTCAGGAATGGCATGAATGCATCGGAGCCATTCGACTGGGAAGAGGAATGCTAGCGCATCTCGCTTGACCCTCTAGAATAAACTGCGTTGTCACATCCCTTTCCATAGAAGCATCGTTTAGTAGAAATATTTGCAGGAAATAACCTCAGAATGAGCGAACCTCCGGGAAGGGACAGATGGTTCATGTCCTATTTCCCAATGAATGCTTCCGCGGGCATTACCAGCCCGCTTGCTCCGCTGTTCATCACGGAGCTACTTGCAGGAGGGGCGTTCGAATATTCCATTTACGTTATCGTAGCTTCACTTGCAACCATACTTGGCCTCGTGGTATGGGGGAGCCTGTCGGATAGACTTGGCAAGAGGAAGATGTTCGTCTACATAGGCTTCATCTCCCTAGCCATCACATCCCTCCTGTTCTCCATCTCCTTCAACATCGAGTATTTCGTGATCATCTCATTCCTGTCAGGATTTTTCGGCAGTGCCGCCACTCCAGTTTCATCCATCCTGATAATGGAGCTTGCAGAGAGGAAGGACTGGTCAGTGAAGATATCTAAATTTTCACAGTACAACAGCTACGGCAACATAGCAGGCGTCCTTTTCTCGGTGCTCTTCACAGGGGCATTCCCGAAAGTATCGATGCTGAGGTACCTCTACGTCATTTCAGCTGCATTCTACCTTGTTTCCGTCTTACTTGGGTACCTGTACGTCCCGGAAAGCAAGAAGAGGATAAACAGGGATGAGGTGCCTTTGAGGACGTTCAGGGTCTTCGAGAGGGTCAGGTATCTCCCTTCCCAGCTGATTCATTTCAATTTCCACTTCAGGGAGCTTGACAAGGACCTGAAATTTATCATTTTAGGATTCCTTGTAATGATGACAGGTTTCCAGCTTTTCTTCGTTGAATTCCCTATCATGCTCACGCACAACCTCGGTGTATCTTCTTCCGTCTATTTCATAATATACCTTGGCAACTACCTCTTTGGAGCAATCACGTTCGGCTTCTCCGGGCAGACAGCCCAGAAGTACGGGAACAAGAAGGTATCAACGATGGCAGTTATAGCGAGGATCATAATATTCCCTTCCACAATTGCGCTAGTTGCACTAGTTGCATCGAGACCCTTGCTCTTTGTCGGCCTTCTGCTCATCTATTCCTTCCTAGGTGCGCTATGGGCTTTCATTTCCGTGGGTACCGGAACGCTCGTTTCAAACCTGTCCAAGCCCGAAGAGAGGGGGAGGGTGAGCGGGACTTATAACGCTGTACAGAGCTTCGGTGCAGTGATAGGATCAGCACTCACCGGGTTGATTGTCCTAAGGTTCGGATTTTACGTTGATTATGTCGTAGCCTCAATAGTGGTGATAGCAGGTTTGACAATATTCCTTCGTGAGAGGACGAAATAATCATTCCAACTTTACTATCCTTCCTTCCTTGTATATCGGTATGATGTCAGTGACGTCCAGCTGGAGGCAGAATTCTATGTCCCTCTCGAAATGGAGTTGCTTCAGCAAAACTGCGCCTTTCCCATTCCTCGCCCTTTGAACATTCACGTCAATGTTAGACCCTGGTTCTAGGATCTTCTTTGTTAGGGCGTAAGCGAACTCATTGTCCTCCGTTGACACTCCATTCCTCAGGTTAGCAGGGAATATGTGAACCTCCTTGTTCCTCAGGTGCCTTGCAAGGGAGTTGATGTTCAGGAACGAGCCTATCAGGGTTCCCTCCCCAGCACTCACAATTGCTTGCGTCCCGTTGGTAGTCTTCAATGCTATCTTCGCGCCCTCAAGCTCAAGTCCTGAAGTCTCTGTAGGTGAATTTCCGTGTTCAAACCCCTCTATGGGCTGCAGGTTGTTTTCTCCGAACAGGATGTACCCCTGCTTCTGTAGGATATATGCTGAGTTAACATTGTCAACAGGCACGACCTCCTTCGCGCCCTTCATAAGCATCGTGACTATATTGGATGTTGCCCTGAAGATGTCTGCTACAACAGGGATTCCGTAAACGTG
Organism: Thermoplasmata archaeon; assembly: GCA_021816725.1. Taxonomy (GTDB): domain Archaea; phylum Thermoplasmatota; class Thermoplasmata; order Thermoplasmatales. The sequence goes on along the minus strand of JAKAXD010000001.1, from coordinate 112,570 downwards.
CCTTATGTACCTCCCATCCGTTATCCTTATCATGGTATCATTTCCAGTTTTATCTCAATACCCTCATTGTTGAAAGCTCTCCAGGAGTATGAGTTGAACGGATAGCCAACGATGATATGAATATTCCCGAACTTCGAATATAGATTCCTGTCCTCATCGCTCGGATGAATGACCCCAGAAGGGTGGGAGTGGATGGTTCCCACGTAGCCAAGGTCCATGGGGCGGGCCCACAGCTGCATGATGGCACTCCTGTCCCCTGATATGGTACCAGGCAGCAGGGCAATCTCGTAGATCACATCCCTCTTCGCCTTTAGGAGGGCAGCGAATTCGTTCGGCAGGGAGTCCTTGCTGCTCTCCATCACGAGGTCTATGACCCCCTTCCTTATCTTCATGACATTTTCTCCCTGGTGTTCTTGTAGAAATCAGAGTTGAACCTGATGAACTTTGCGGGATATTCACTTTCAGTGAATGATATCTCATCATGGAAACCGACCTCAACCCCGTTCTGCCCGTCCAGGGTGAGCATTATGCTCTTCCCCTTGTCAAGTGTCACCACCCTGATCGTGGACTGGGAAGGAACTACCATGCTCCTTGCGCTTAAGGTGAACGGTGCCATATACGATATGATGAACCCCTTGACCTTAGGGTCAAGTATGGGGCCACCAACGCTCAGGGAATATGACGTCGAGCCAGTGGGAGTTGCTATGATTATGCCATCAGCCCTGACATTGTGGATGAAATCGTTGTCAAGGTAGACGCCGAACCACCTTATCTTTGACATTATCATCGACTTCAGGACAGCCTCGTTGAGCGAGTCAGGAAGCCTAGTTGAATTGACCATCGTCTTTATCCTTGCCCTCTTTTCAAGCCTGTAATCACCCTTAAGGAACCTGTTGATGCATCCTAGAGCGCCGGATGAGTCAACCTCTGACAGGAATGCAAGACTGCTTACATTCACAGGCAGAACTGGCAGCTTAGTCTTCTGGAGAGTCCACAGGGCCGTTCCGTCACCGCCGACAGTTACAATGGCATCAGCGCTGATCCTGTCAATCCTCTCCCCTTCCATCTTCATTTCCTTAGCAGTTCCTGATTCAATGACGAAGTCGTGACCGTTTTCCTTGAGGTATGCTGACAGGAATTTAATGAGCTCATGGCACCTGGGGCACTCTGGCTTTGAGACAAACCCGATCTTCATGCCTCATGCCCCTCCATTGAGCAGAAAAGCACTTGCAAAGAAGATATACATCGTTGGGATGGAATCAACAACAAATATTTAAAAATACAGAAGGGGACGGGAGAAGATGGAAAGGATAAAATAGAAATTTCCGTAGTATTTAAAGTATCAAATGAGGATGGAACGGAGGGACATCGCCATCATATCTGCCATAATATTAGCAGGAGTAGCCATTAGGCTCCTTCCCAACATCCTCTACTACGCCTGGGGGAACGATTACGGCATCTACTATTACCTCAGCGAGGCGTTCCTGAGCGGGAATGCCCTGGCCTACCCCCCAAGCTCACCATGGGGAACGGACGGATACCAGTACTTTCCGTTGACATACATAATCGTTGACATCGTTCATTATGTCACTAGATTGCCCGTTAACCTTTCCCTTGACTATTCAATACCCATACTCGGTGGCCTCACCCCAATCCTTCTCTATGCAATATCTAGGGAAGTGGGTTTTGACAGGATGACATCTGCCCTCATCGGTTTCCTCCTCGTAGTTAGTCCGATCCAGCTCTACCAGACATCACAGCCAAACTACCTGACAACAGGCCACTTCTTCCTCCTCCTATCCGTTTACTTCTTCCTCGTATACCACAGGAAGAGGGTGTATGCCCTACCCATGGCAGTTTCCATAGTGTTGCTGGTGCTTTCACACCAGCTCTCCACGTACTTCTTCTTGATATCAATCATAGGAATGGTATTCACAGTCAACCTTTTCAGCAATAAATGGAAGTCAAGGCTGTTTTCCGACATGATGATAATTGAACTTTCTGGGACGCTGATGATCACATACCTTCTCCTAAGGGTACCGGATATGGTATCATTCTTTTCCAAGGCTATCCACGGTCTAGGCTATGGAGCTGTGGTAGCCATATTCTATGCAATGGTCATCTGCATGTTCATCCTCCTCAGGAGGGTCGATTCTGAAAAGATAAAGGGGTATGCTGTGAAGGCAATAGAGAAGATGAAGCTTGAAATTGCGCCGAAGAGGGATGTCGGTCTAGTTTTCGTGGCTGCTTTCGCACTGGTAGTGATCTTTGCAGCGCTGAAGATGACAGGGGTGATACCTGCGTATATTACATACTACGCCCTCGTCATATCCCTCCCATTCCTGGTGTTCATTTCCGTCTCCGTCATCGGTGTCAAGTATTTCCTTGTGGAGAACAACATCTACGAGGTACTGGGATGGTCCATGGCAATCATGCTCTCCCTGCTATATAGCTTCGCTTCAAAGAACACCGTGCTGCTACCTGCAAGGAACATTGAATATCTTTCAGAACCTTTCTGCATCATTGCCGGGTATGTTCTGATAAGGTGGTATCATCACTTCAGGGCACAGAAGGGTGAGAAGGGAACAAAGGTGAAGCGGGTATTCTCCGGAGGGCAGCAGGTCACATCTGCAATAGCCATCAATAGCGCAGCTGGAGTGAACATAATTTCCGTGCCGAGGGTAAGGGCCGTCGATGCGGTAAGGCACGTCTCCTATTCCGCAAGGAGACCGGTGGAAAACGTCGTATTCATAGCGGCAGTCTCCTTGGTGCTGCTCATGGGCGTGGCAAGCTACCCTATGGTCTCGGACTTCGTTCCTTCGCACTCAGAAGCCATCACCCTGGAGGACAATGCGACCATCCAGTACCTGGTTGCAGAAGGCAACAGGAGCCTTTCGGTTGCTACCGACCACCAGATAGGCATACTCCTTTACTCCTACGGGTTCAGCTCACCTTTCAACAATGTTTCCGTCCTCTGGAATTCAACAAGCTGGCATTCTGCAATCAATGAGATAACAGGGGATAACGGTTCCTACGCCCCGATAGGATACGTGTTCCTCAACAGCTACATGCTTCGCTACGGGGTATGGGGGTACAACAGCTCTCTTAACCCCAACGAGCCGTCCATACCCGTTAACGGTTCATCGTTCACGAAATTCTTCAAGGAACCTTTCGTCCTTGCATTTGAGAATTCGTCCATCACGACCAATAGCACCACTTATCTCTTCGAGGTCAACTGGACGTACCTAGGAGAGAAGGGGTACAGCCTTTCTTACTATGAGGGGCTGTACAACAACAGGACCTCCAGTCCTTCTGCTATCCAACTTTCTCCCATTTCTCAAGCTTCTGGACAGATGACAGGGTACTTCCCCTCCTTATCTCCTCCCTCACCCTATTCTCCCTTTCAGCAACGTCCACAGCCCTATTTGCAACTTCAAGCGCTTCCTCTTCCGGTATGACGACAACGCCTGAATAATCAGCTATTATGTAATCACCAGTTCTTATCTTCCTTCCATTGATCTCAATCTCGCTCCCTATTTCGCCGAAACCCTTGGGGTCGCCAGCGTTTGAGGATACGTACCTGGAGAATGCAGGGAAGGGGATCTTCATGATCGAATCCAGGTCCCTTATCGCACCCCAGATCACAACGCCCTTCACTTTCTTCGTCACGCAGCTCCACGATGCCAGTTCCCCCCATACGGCATCCTCCCCACCGTCTGCATCTATTACAAGAATGTCGCCTGGCTTCGCGTGGTCAATGGCCTCAACGGGCTTGGCCCAGTCTCCGTTCACTGTCTTCACCGTTAGCGCCCTACCAACAATCCTGGTACCGGGAGGTATCCTGGGCACTATGCCATGGATTGCGCCGCCCCTGTGCATGGCGTCGGAAACGTTCGATGACGATACCTTTGACAGCGCTTCCACGATCTCATCCTTGGAGTATTTCTTGTACATGTCATCGTGCTCGGCGATTCCAGTCGCTATGACCCTCTTGATAGCTGCAGTTTCCTCTGAAACGTTGGGCGCCTTCGTTATGGCACCTCCAACTATGATGACTGATGCTCCTCTCTTTACCACATCGGGGATGGATTCCTTGTTCAGCCCGCCTGCCACAGCTACAGGGAGCTTCGTTGAAGCAACGACCCTCTCCAGCAACTTCAGCGGATTCTTCCCTATCATCTGCATGTCGATGCCTACGTGTTCACAGAAGTATTTCACTCCAAGCTTCTCCAGCTGTTTTACTCTCTCCTCCACGTTCTCAACCTGGAGGAGGTCTATCATAATCTCTGCACCATACTTCTTCCCAGCCTTCACCGCTTCCGTTATTGTGGGGTCGTCGCTTATCCCCAGTATCGTGACTATCTGAGCTCCGCTCTTAGCAGCTAGTTCAGTCTCGAACCCTCCGACATCCGCAGTCTTCATGTCAGCAACAACTATCTTGTTCGGGAAGTTCTTCTTTATTTCCCTGATGGCATTCATTCCTTCGCTCTTAATCAGGGGAGTGCCCGCCTCAATCCAGTCAGCGCCTCCCTCAACTGCCTCCTTTGCCACCTGAAGGGCTCTGTGTAGATTCTCAAAGTCCAGGGCGACCTGTAAAACTGGTTCCATATTATCGCCAGTGAACATGGAAAATGACTACATTAACTTATCATGAAGGAACGTTGGTTCCATCAACTGTGTCAATGCCGTGCAGCCCTGGAACTAATGGGTTAAATAATGGGCGTTGAGCCTCTTTATAAGCATCTCGTTCGAATATTGTATTAATTTTTGAAGGTTGTACCAATAATTAGTTAAAATATGCACCAGTCAAAAGAACATGAGGTATTCGGTAGTACTGATGTTGGCATTGGTCATCGGCATGATGGCGATCCCTCTAGGATCTGCCACAACCATGCACGCGACCATAAACACACAGACAAACGTCGCAAACGTGAACACGACCAGCAACTACGTGCTCTACTACACCTACCCTTCAGGAAGCAACGCTTCTCATCAGCTCAACGGCACAGTAATGTGGCTCAATGCGACTTCGTATGTGAATGCAACGACAAGGCAGGAAATACAGCAGGACATGAACCGGGTTGAGGTCAGTGGCAATACTTCAACTGGGAGTGTAAATGCGACTGGGACATCTAGAACAAATACTACGGTTATTCATGTGATAAATGCGACCATCGCTTATCAGGTGCACGCCTTCGCGAACCAGACGAACCTCACCGTCTACAGGAACATGACGCTCCACCTTACTGTCACAAATTTTACCAAGAAGACAGGAAGTAATTCCACGGTGATAGACATGTCATGGAGAGCATTTGGCGTACAGGGAAAGCTGGAAAGCACGTTCCATGGCAATCTGGCGATGAAGGTCCCGTTCCTGAACATAACGGTGAATGCAGGCATAACAAGCAATATTGACGTAAATGAGCTTGGAGACATGAACCTGGGGCTTGGAAATGGTAACTCCGGTTCGCTTGATCTCAGCATGCTATTTGAGCAATCGGGATTCAATGGGGACATAGCATCATACAATACTGTAAACTTCCACGTGTTCAGCAGACCACTGTCGACATGGGTAAGGGTTTATGACAGCAGTGCAAACACTACCACTTTCTACTACAACGCAACGACAAACTACACCGTAAACTCTACCATAAACGACAATGGGAGCATATACACCCTTAAGCTTAGGATCGACCCTAATGCTGCCTTGACTACGAACGGTGACGCAGTTGCTACCTCGGCCAACGATCTTGCCGTTGTCTCCTACTCACCCCAGGGGGCATCCACCAGTTACATAGTTGCAATTGTGGTGATAGCGGTCGTGGTGGTTGGCGGAATTTCAGGTTACGTCATAAGTAGAAGGAGAAAGAAGAATTAGATTTTTTTCATTTATTTTTATTATTCCTCACCTAGAATTGACCTTTATTTCTTTGCATGAATGCCTTGACGCCTGCTTCTTCCATCTATCAAGACCTTATCAACTTCTGTGAAAATCCTATATAGTGAGTTATCAGTCATTGCTTGAAGGGGAAGAACCATTTGACGCTACATAAAAATAGGAAAGTTGCAATAATTTCAGCTGCCGTTGCGGTGATTATAGTCATAGCCGTGGTCTCCCTTTACTACTGGGGTCCCTTCTTACTTTATTCAAACAGCGAGAAACAGTTGACTCTGATTGCATCTGATGATAGCCAGAGCATAATATCTGGCGAGAACATCACTTTTCGACTGGGAATATTCAACAACGGACCAACGTCCATCTTCAACGTGAGTGATCTGTGGCCAACGATAGGAGGGGAAAAAGATAGACTTGGCATCTCTCCCTGCAGCGCAGATATACCCTACGGTTTCGCAGTAGTCCCTGGAAATGTTTCAGGCAGTTCCATCTTAACTGCAAAGCCCCTGAACATGTGGCAGCCAGGGGTATATATGTGCCCGGCCATCTACCCGGTGAGCAGTTACAAGATCATCGGCCTGAGCAGCAATGGATACATCCTTTCGTCCAGCAATACGCCAATACCGATAACTCTAACTAGCACAGCAACGTTTTCAGGGTACTGGGTCGCTTCAAACCCATTCAACGATTCGTACCACTTCGTCTATTTTCCCGCTGGCCAGTACACGGTGATAGTCGCTGATGAATGGGGTGCAATTGCTTTCCTTCATTTTACTGTGCACTTCACTGTTTATGCGCAGTGACTGCATAGCCCCTACTTCCTGTTTGATCTCTTAATCTCCTCTACCCTCTTCTTGAGCTTTGAATCTGATTCCGAAACTATACCAACCAGGTCTGCCCTTGCTGCTTTCACTATTGCATTTGAATATGCCCTCGATATCTTGCCTGCATTGCTCCTGGACGCCTTGTATATGTCTGGTATCTCATATATGATACCGTGCTTGGGTGGAGTTCCCCTACCCTTCCTGAACCTGAAGAACGCCTTTTCAGCACCGATTATCTGGACGGTGCTAGATGAGCTGAGCGCCAGGTTCCTGATGCCTCCGAACGACTTCAGCAGCCTCGCGGCCACCTTGTATCCGACGATCTTCTTCAGGTTCGGCGCACTCCTCTCCACGTATTCATCCAGCGTCTTCTCCAGCTCCTTGACAAACCCCCTTATCTCCGCCAGCATCTTCGCGATATGCTCTGAAAAGTCACCTTTCGCAGACGTTGCATAATTCATGAATATGGATGTCTCATCCACCTTCTGTTCCAGGAAATTCTCGAATTTTTCCATCTCATCGAGGGTTGAGATGATCTTCTCTATCAGTTGGTCCTCCGTCAGTCTTGATGAGAGCAATTTCCTGTTCAGCATCTCAAGGCTCTCCCTCAGGATTCCGTAATCCACCCCTTTTTTCTTAAAGGAAGGTGAAAGCAATACCGTTTCACCGTTGAACGTTCCCCTCCCGTTCTGCAGGATGTCGAGATAGATTGACGTGAATTCCTCCTTAGTCAGCGGGAATTCTTTGTCATCGCCCTTTATTTTGTCAACGGAAACTAGGTAGAGCATCATTCGTTGAGGAACGTTACGGATAAAAACTTTCTTGGCCTTAATATTAAATAACAGTTGAAAATGATGGTGGGTGCAAAACACAGACTTCAATGCGCTTTTCAAGGAGTTTGAGGCCAGATTAAAGTCTGGGAAAGGGGACGTCGCATCCTTAACGGTTGAATTCCTGAACAAAAAGGTGAGACATTACAACTGGGTCGGCATTTACATGATTCGTGGTGAAAACCTGGAACTGCTCACTTATTCCGGACCAAAGGAGACGGAGCATACGAAAATAAAGGTAGGGGATGGTATATGCGGTCTTGCCGCAAAAAAGGAGCTTACTGTTGTTGTGCCTGATGTCTCAAAGGACTCAAGGTACATTGCCTGCTTCCCGGAAACTAAATCAGAGATAGTTGCGCCCATATTCAGGGACGGGAAGGTGATTGGGGAAGTAGACATAGACAGCGATTTTGTTGATCCTTTCACGAACCAGGACAGGCACTTCCTGGACAAGATAACAAATTTAATAGGGAGAAGGCTATAACTTAAAAGGAGATTTGTGACAGTTTCAAGTATTATAAGGTACTCTACAGGTGGTTTAATGTCAGGCAGGAGATTTACAAAATATGAAAAGGCCAGGATAGTTGGTGCGAGGGCCCTCCAGATCTCTATGGGCGCACCGATCATAATTGAAATACCTAAGGACATAACTGACCCCCTCAGGATAGCGCTTATCGAATTTGAAAACGATGCGATCCCAATGACGGTCAAGAAGAGATCTAGGGCGAAGTAGGTTATACATGAAGAACTGGAGTGGCCACATAATTTTCCCCCAGAACTTCGAATGGAAACAGATGGAAAAGAGCTTCAGGGGCATGATGGAACTATTCTTCAAGGAAACAAACGAGATGGAGGACGAGCCAGACCACAGGGACGTGATAATCATGCTCAACATGCAGGACATAAAGAATAACAGGAAGCCCGAGGGTTATACGAGGGAAGGGAAGCTGAGGATGATATTCCCACTTGACAAGAAGGAGATAACAATACTTGCCCCGCTCCCGGAAACCTACGTGAGGGACGTTTCAGAGGACATCAGCAAGTACCTCATATCTAAGAAGATAAGGCACGTCCTTGAATTCGACCAGATGAAGTATACCGCCTACAGGAAGAAGAGAAAATAGATCGACCGATTTCCCGTTTATCCCAGGAATTCCACAATCCTTCTCGCACCCTCTTCCAGTTCCTTGTCCGAGAGCGCGAACGACAGCCTTATCCTGTCCTTTCCTGATGGGCCGAAGCCAGATCCCGGAGTTACCAGCACCTTCTCCTTCTCAAGAAGCTTGTTGGAGAATTCCTCGCCGCTCATTCCGTTCTTCAGCCTTGGGAAGGCGTAGAATGTGCCCGCTGGCTTCCTGAATTCCATCTTGCTGCTCTTCGACAATATGTCATACAGCCTGTCCCTCCTCTTCTGGAATGTCTTTCTCATTGTTTCTGGGAATGAAGTATCTTCCATCGCCCTAAGAGCTGCATACTGAGATATGGACGGCGCACATGTCAGAGTCTGCTGCTGATAAGCGTCTATGTAGGTCATGAATTCTGGAGGGGGTATGAGATACCCGATCCTCCAGCCTGTCATGGCGTGACTCTTTGAGAAGCCGTTAATGACGAATGTCCTTTCCTCCATGCCGGGATATGAAAGGGGAGAGATGTGCCTTCCCTCATATATGATTTTCTCGTATATCTCGTCCGTTGCCACGTATATCTTCCTGTCTGAGGCTATTTCAGTTATGCCCTTCATATCAGCATCGGATGCCACCCATCCATGCGGATTGGAAGGTGAGTTTATCAGTATCATCTTCGTTCTGCTGTCAATCATCTCGTTCATTGCGTCTATATCCGGGCTGCCGTCCTCCTTGGAAGGGAAGTACCTGGGGACGCCGCCTGCTATCTTCACTATCTCTGGATAGGAAACGAAACTGGGGTCCTGCATCAGCACATTATCCCCATTCTCTATCACCGCCTGCACTGCCATGTTTATTGCGAATTTCGCCGGCGTGACTATTACGTTTGCTGCCTTCACCTCCTTTCCCGTCATTGCACTGTATTTCAGTGCAATTTTCTCCCTCAGTTCCTTGATGCCCAGTGAAGAGGTGTAGTGTGTCTTCCCCTCCTTTGCCTTCCTCATAGCATAATCTATGACATCCTCCGGGGTGGTTGCATCCGGTTCACCGACACCGAAGGAAATGGCATCCTCCCCTCTCTCCTTCAATTCGGCAAACTTGTTGTTTAGTGAAACTGTAGGGGAAGGGAGAATAGACCTGAATCTCGACGAGACCATCTTTGCAGATATCGATTCTGAATATTTATCTTGCTACTTCTCGCCTTTCTGATATGTTGCATGGTCATTGTGCCACTTTGCAGAAAAACAATAACGGCTATACAATTATAATTTCATTCCGCAATTCAGAAAAGATAATTAATTGAGTTTGTCTAATCGTTACGTGTCCATTAGGGTCCAGTCCCTTAGCAAGTTTTATGGTGAGAAGGAGGTTCTTTCTGATTTTTCCATAGAGATCAGAAGCGGCGAGATTTACGGCATACTCGGACCAAACGGCTCTGGAAAGACGACGTTGCTGAAGATCATGGCAGGCATCTCACCTTTCGACAGGGGGACCGTCACCGTTGAAGGCATAGATGCAAGGTCAGACCAGATAGCAGTGCGGAAGATCGTTGGATACGTGCCAGAAACGCCGTATCTTTACGAGAGCCTCACACCGTACGAATACTTCAGCTTCGTAGGGTCCATAAGGGAGATACCAAAGGAAATCGCGGAACGCAGGGCGAACGATCTCACGAAGGCTTTTGGCATGGAGGAATACAACGACCAGTTCATAGGAAGCCTCTCATTCGGCACGAGGCAGAAGGTGTCCATCATCGCATCCCTGATCCATGCACCGAAGATACTGATACTTGACGAAAGCATAAACGGCCTTGACCCACAATCTGCAAAGATATTCAGGGATCTCCTGAGAAGCCTTGCACAGGACGGAATGACCGTCGTTTTCTCAACGCACATCCTGGATATAGCGGCAAACGTGTGCGATGAAATTGCAATCATGAAGACGGGGAAAATAGTTGCGGAGGGTAAGACATCTGAACTGCTCAAGGAGAGGAACCTTGAGGACCTGTTCATAGAGCTGACTGCAACGGAAGACATAAGCTCAATCGTGAGCGCATTGAGGGGAACGTTGAGATAGCTGCCAAAAAAAAGGAAACGACAAAAATATTAGTTGGTGAACTTCATGCAACTTTCATGTTATCCTACAGCAAGATATCCATCCCGCTTCTGAAACCGTTCAAGACGAGTTTTGGCACGCAACTGACAAGGGATGCAATCACCCTTCTCTACCAGGGAAAGGGGGAGAAGGCGTTTGCAGAGGTTGTAACAGATGAAGCACCCCTTTACGGTTACGAGGACAACTTCACCGTAATCCACGTCATAAACAATCACCTGAAGGGAATGTTTTCGCCAGATATGGAGCCTGAAGAATTCAACGATAAGGCCAAGGCGATAAGGGGTCACAACATGGCGAAGGGGGCGGTGGAGATGCTGCTCTGGGACATAAATGCAAAGAGGGAAGGAAAACCTCTGCACAAGTTCCTCGGGAAGAGCAGGGGGAAGGCTGAGGTTGGAATATCGATAGGCATGTCAACCATAGACGATGAGCTGAAGACAATAGGGGATGCGGTGAAGAGGGGGTACAGGAGGATAAAGGTGAAGATAGAAAGGGGGTACAACGTACAGCTGATAAAGGCAATAAGGGAAAAATACGGAGACATCCCGCTCAGCGTTGACGCAAACCAGGGATTCACGAGGAACGATTTCAAGATTTTGAAGAAGCTGGATGAGTTCAATCTGAAGTACATCGAGCAGCCACTCCCGCTTGAGGACATAAACGGCCATGCGCTCCTGAGGAAGGAGCTGAAGACCCCCATATGCCTGGACGAGAGCATCGAATCAGTTGCATCTGCAGTCAATGCAATGGAGATGGGGGCTGTGGACATCATCAACATCAAGCCGGGAAGGATAGGCGGACTGCAGAATTCACTGGAAGTCATGGAAAGGGCAAAGGAGAATGGAGTGAAGATATGGATTGGCGGTATGCTTGAAACTGGGATTGGAAGATCGTTCAACATATCACTTGCATCCAATGTGCTCGTGAACCTCCCGGGGGATACGTCTCCAAACGACAAGTATTTCAGGAAGGACATAACCAATGAGACGTTTGAAATGAAGGATGGCTTCATAGAACCTTACGGTAGACCGGGCATCGGGGTATCGCTGGATTATGAATTCTTCAACAGCGTTCAGGTAGAGGGGGGAAGGCTCCTTGATTGAACTGGCTGAAGTGGACAAGATATATCCTCTCATGGTAGAATACAGGAGGCACATCCATGAGAACCCTGAACTGGGGATGGATACGGTTGAGACAAAAAATTACGTGAAGAAACTCGCATCTGACCTCGGTTTCAGCATCAAGGAAGTGGGCAACGGCCTGATAGTTGATTACGGCACCAGCCCAAAGATAGCGCTGAGGGCAGACATGGATTCATTGCCCATAGTGGAGGAAACGGGCCTCAAGTTCTCGTCGAAGGTGAGCGGAAGGATGCACGCCTGCGGGCACGACCTCCACACCGCCGTGCTCATGGGTGCGATGGTATACTCAAAGCGCACGAACCTGAAACCAGTGAGGTTCATATTCCAGCCTGGGGAGGAGATAGGACAGGGGGCATCCATGATGATAGATGGAGGGGCGTTGGAAGGTATAGCAAATACGTTCGGTCTTCATGTATGGCCATCACTGAACGTGGGGGAATACGCTATATGCAGGGGGAAGGCAATGGCTGCAGTTGACAGTTTTGAAATAAAGGTGAAGGGGTCGGGAGGTCATGGAGCATATCCCCATCTCGCATACGATTCAGTGCTGGAATCCGCAAGGATCATCCAGTACCTCCTCACAGTCCCAGCCAGGAAGATAGATCCACTTAACTCAGCTGTACTGAGCATAGGATACGTGAACGGAGGGAAGGCAAAGAACATAATTCCTGCGGAGGTGAACATAGGCGGAACTGTGAGAACTTATACCCGCGAAGATTCCGAGACTATTGAACGGGAGGTGACGAAATTCAGGGGTGAGCACGTGGAAGTCAATTATATGCGTGAGCTTCCTCCGCTCATAAATGACGAGAGATCGGCAGGGAAGATAGATTCCGTTGCCTCCAAATACCTTAAGCCTGTTTCGGCAAGGCCCACGATGGGCGGTGAAGATTTTGCGTTCTACTGCTCGAGGGTACCGAGCGCCTTCGCATTCCTTGGCACGGGTAAGATAAAGGGCATTGAGGTTTCGAAGCACTCCAGCATATTTGATGTCAATGAGGACGCACTGAAATATGGGCTCCTGCTTCATCTATCGGCAATCGAGGCCCTTTATTCCTGACTAAAATAAAGTTTTATTATCGATAGCGCTATCATGCTGTGTGGTTGATCCTGCGACGAGTTATTTTTCATGCAGCGAAAAGGAGAGGGCAATTTTCGAGGCTGGAGTGAAGCTTGGTTCCATTTACCACCAGTACACAGGCATACCGATCAACGACAGCAACGTCGAATTCCTGGAAAGGGCAATAGAGAAGGCAGTTTCGGCACAGCCCTTCGTGACAAAGGTCAAGGTGAGCATTGACAGGAGGAAGGTTGGCAGATCAAGACCGGCATACAAGTACAAGACACTCCTCGGGGACATGATGGACGTCAAGATCAACATAAGGTATGGGAAGGCGCTGGTAGAGGGCAGGATGGCATGGGTGTCTTCCATGAAATACCCGCTAATGAGGTTCAAGGTGCTTAAGGAATGAAGGTTAAGATATCGCTGGCAGGAATGCCGGGAGTAGGCAAGACACAAACCCTTCTGAAGACGATTGACATTCTGGAGAAGGAGGGGAACGTTGTCGGTGGAATACTGACCGAGAAGGTAATGGACGGGAAGGAGGCAGTCGGCCTCAAGGTTCTCGACTGGCACAGCAAGACATCAATAATTTTTGCGCACAAGAGCATCAACTCAAGGATAAGGATAGGGAAGTTTGGCGTTGACCTGAAGGCGTTCGACCAGGTAGCGGTACCTGCAATAGAATGGGCGAGGGAGAATGCTGACGTGATAGTCATAGACGAGGTTGGGAAGATTGAGCAGGAGAGCAAGGCTTATACGGAAATAGTGAAGGAAGTGCTGGAACTGGACAAGATGATGATCCTCACGCTACACAAGAAAGGCAGGAACCCGCTGCTCCAGGAAGTGAAGAAGAGGGATGACGTAAGGAGCCTAGAGGTGACGCAGATCAACAGGACGCTCCTACCATACAAGATAGCCCAGCTCCTTAAGGGAGAGGAAGCTTGATTGTCCGGGAAGGAGCAGTAGAGATAGAGACAATTTCATCGTTTGAAAAGGGGCCGGGGAGTGTTTCACCTGGCTTCTACAACAGGTTAATGGAGGCATCGCGGGACTTCTCCGTCGCATTGCTTAAAACAATGAAGCCAGGGATAGCGCTCGATTCAATGGCAGGGACGGGGATTAGGGGGTTGAGAATTGCGAAGGAAACGGGGTGGAATGTTGTGCTGAACGACAGGGACCCCAGGAACACGGATATAGAGAAGAGGAATTCTGCGCTGAACTCCCTTGAAGTCGAGATAATGGGTGAGGACTATTTCTGTGCAGTCTCATCGCGAAAGTGGGATTACATTGACGTCGACCCCTTCGGGACGCCTTCCGGCTTGCTGGAAGCTGCAATAATGAACCTGAAGAACAACGGGATCATTGGTGTTACCATGACGGATACTGCAAACCTCGAGGGGAAGTCGCTGGACAAGGGCATCAGGATCTACGGTTCGAGGTCCATCCATGGCATTTACTCAAGGGAGATTTCAACAAGGATATTCGTGAAGTATGTGATGGAGAGGGGCGCATCACTGGGAAGGGCAGGCAAACCGCTGCTAGCGGTAAGGGACGGCCACTTCATAAGAGTTTTCGTGAAATTCAGGAAGGGAAACAAGATTGCAGATGACTCCCTGGGGGAGTTGAGGGCGGCGGAAGTTGAAGGAAAGGCCGTCGGTCCCCTTTACATGGGCAAACTGTACGATACTGAAGTCATCAACAAGATGGAAGATTTCCCATTTTCCGAGAATTCAAGGAGGCTGTTCGCGAACTTCAGGAACGAGGACCTGATGTTCCTGTTCTTTTCCAATTCCAATGATAGAAGGGAGATAAAGAAGTCTACCATAATAGAAAAACTGAAGGAGAAGAGTTATAAAGCGGGAAGTACAAATTTCAATGAAAAGGGCATCAAGTCTAACTGTGATAGAGATGAGTATACAAAAATCCTGAAATCTCTATAAAAAAGCTATATTTAAAAGAACTTATTTAATGGTTGGTTCTTCGGTTCTAGGCATGAAAGGATATCTCGCCCTGATGAGACCTGTTAATGCTGTGATGGCGTCATTTGGTACCGTTATAGGGGGCGTAATTGCAGTCGAGAGCTTCAGAGGACTACTGTACCCCCGCCTCTACCTTGCAATGGCCGTCGTTTTCCTCATCCTCCTGGGCGGGAACATACTGAACGATTACTTTGATGCCGACATAGACAAGATCAACCACCCTAACAGGCCGATACCGTCAGGTCAGGTATCAAGGAATTCAGCAAAATATCTAGCCATAGCAATGTTCGTAGCAGGACTGGTCATTTCCATATTCACGCTAAACATCCTCCAGTTCATCGTAGCTGCACTTGCAATCTTCCTCCTTGCAACATATGAATGGAAGACGAAGGCATGGGGGCTTGCAGGTAACATCATCATCTCTTCCCTTGTGGGCCTCGTGTTCGTCTACGGGAGCATGTCTATAAAGTTGACTTACGTTGTTATCATACTCTCCCTCATGGCATTCCTTGCAAATCTTGCGAGGGAAATTGTGAAGGACGTGGAGGACGTTTCTGGTGACATAAACAGGACGACGCTACCCAAGAAGATAGGGAAAGGACTGAGCCTGGTGGCCGCGGCCATCCTCATAATTCTTGCAGTCTCCCTCACGCCCATACCGTATGTGTTCTTCAAGTGGAACGGGTTCTATGCATTCACCGTAGCGCTTTCAGATATCACATTCCTCATATCAGTTGCATACTTCTTCAGCGACCAGACAAAGGGGCAAAATCTGATAAAGGTAGGAATGATGCTGGGCCTCGTAGCATTCCTGGTTGGTAGTATAATATGATCCTCGAGAACATAAAATACGGAAGAATAAGGCACCTTACACTTTTAGACCCGGAGAAGAACGGACCGGGCAACATAAAGGGTGTCATAGAATTCATAAACGATTCCGGGAGCGACGGCATAATGGTCGGAGGGTCCACCAACACCGACCAGGAGTCAGTTGACGAACTGGTCGTTGCCATAAAGAGGTCCACCAAAAAACCAGTCATCCTCTTCCCCTCGAGCCCAGAGGCGCTCTCTCCTCACGCGGATGCCATATTCTATCTCAGCCTCCTGAATTCATCATCCCTGAAGTACGTAGTTGGTTACCAGGTGCAGTCGGCTAGGCTGCTCAAGCGCACGAAGATGGAAGTAATATCAGTTGCGTATCTCGTATTTGAGCCGGGCATGACCGTGGGGAAGGTTGGGAGTGCGAAGCTTATAGGGCGGGAGGACGTTTCAACTGCGCTTGATTATGCTACAGCAGCTGAACTCATGGGCTTCCAGGCAATATATCTGGAGGCCGGTTCAGGAGCACCGTTGAGCATAGACCCGGCAGTCGTTAAAGCGGTGTGCGAAGACATGACAATCCCGGTGTTAGTGGGTGGGGGGATAAGGGATCCTGCAACTGCGAAGAAGATACTTGACTCTGGCGCAGCAGCCGTTGTCACTGGAACTGTGGCGGAAAGCGATCCAGCCGTACTTGGAAAGATAGTGAGCGCTATAAAGAGCTAGGATTCAGATTCTATCTTCTGCAGGTTTATTTTCGCCTTGTTGTTCGATGGGTCCAGGGAGAGCGCCTTCTCGAAATCAGCGACTGCAGTTGCATTGTCCCCCTTGGACATGTAAGCAAGCCCCCTGTTGACGTAATAATCGGCATTCTGCGGGTTTAGCCTTATAGACTGGTCGTAATTCTTTATCGCTTCATCATATTCCTTGAGGTAGAAGTACGCATTCCCCAGGTTCACGAAACCGTCAAGGTACAGCTCGTCCATAGCAACGCACTTCTTGAGATTCTCGACAGCATTCCTGTAGTCACCCCTCTCAAGGTAAACGCTGCCAACGTTGAAATAGAGTTCCTGGTCGTCCTTCCCTTCCCTTATCAGCTCGTCAAATATCTCAAGAGCCTTGTCATATTTCCCGGAGTGGAAGAACGTCACTGCCAGATTGAACCTTGTCTCATAATCATCCTTGTCCAGTTCAAGAGCCTTCTGGAAGTTGTCAATTGCCTCCTTGTACTTCTTGAGCGACAGGTATCTTGATCCCCTCTCGAAGTAAATCTCGGCACTGACTGCCCTCTCGACCTTCTCGTTCTCTTCCTTATTTTCCTTCGTTACTCTAAAGTCCATTGCAACTTGGAAATAAAGGAGGAAATAAAATATTTGTCAAAAATTTCAGGACATTTCGGCCAGTACCTGCTTTACCTTTGTCGAGAATTCGCTCACGTCCTCCTCGTCCACAATGAGCGGTGGCCTCAGTCTTATCGTCCTCTCAGACGCCTTCAGCACCACCACTCCCTTAGAATAAAGCCTGTCGTAGAATTCGTCCCTCTTCTTGTCGCTCTTGAAATCGAAAGCATCCATCAGCCCCCTTCCCCTCGGGTTGAGAAGAACGTTCGGGAACTTCTGGTTCATCTCCTCCAGGAATTCAACTAATATCTTCCCCATATTCTCAGCATTCTTCAGCAGGTTGTACTTCTTGATTATCTCGATTGTCTTTGTTGACCTTACCATGTCAGCCAGGTTCCCTCCCCACGTGGAATTGATCCTGCTGGATACCTTGAACACGTTGTCTTCCACCTCATCAACCTTCTTCCCTGCCATTATGCCGCATATCTGTGATTTCTTCCCGAATGCGAGAACATCCGGCTCTATGCCGAAGTGCTGATGCGCCCACCATTTACCAGTTATTCCCATGCCGGACTGCACCTCATCAACCATGAACAGTGCGTCGTTCTCATGCACGACTTCCATCGCGCTCTGGAAGTATTCCCTCCTGAAGTGATTGTCCCCTCCCTCACCCTGTATGGGCTCCATTATGAATCCTGCTATGTCGTTCTTGTACTTCTTGAATGCAGCTTCCATCTCCTCAATGCTCTTTTCCTCCAGCTTCTCCACGTCCTCGATTGATCTCTTAGTAATAGGGAAAGAGATCTTCGGGTTCGTTATCCTCGGCCAGTCGAACTTGGGGAAGTACATCGTCTTCCTGGGGTCAAACGTGTTTGTGAGGCTCATGGTATAACCGCTCCTTCCGTGGAACGCCTCCTTGAGGTGCATGATCTTCGTCCCCTTCTCACCTTTCACGCCTTCCTTGATATTCTTCCTCACCTTCCAGTCGAATGCAGTCTTGAGAGCATTCTCAACTGCAAGTGCACCACCGTCTATGAAGAAATAATGCTTCATGTATTCAGGGCCGGTCTCCTTTGCAAACGTGTCGACAAACGTTGCCATTTCCGGGGTGTAGATATCGGAATTCGTGACCTTAGTGATCGCAGCCCATTTCAGGTCCTCAAGGAAATCCTTGTCGAACATGTCTGGATGGTTCATCCCGACTGCATTAGATGCGAAAAATCCGAAAAAGTCGAGGAATTCCTTCTTAGTTTCCAGGTCATACATCCTCATCCCCTTGCTCCTCTTGAGGTCAAGAATGAGTGGCATACCGTCGGCGAGCATGTGAGATGATATCATTTTTTTAATTTCATCCGCGTCCAGCATCTCTTGATTAAACATACAACAAAATCACAAGAGAAGATATATATTTTTCTTACTTGTAAAATTATTGTGCTATAAAAATAAAACAAATCATTTATTAATGATTTCGCATGGTTCTTTCTCTATATTTTCTTTGAATGTTTCTGACAAATTCCCTACCATCATTTCCAGGAATTCCATCTCATCCACCTTCCTCCCAGTTTCCTTCTCCAGAGAAGTCATCACCCCTGGGTCCATGTCGCACGGGCTTATGCTGTAGAATTTCGATAGGTCCGTGTTGATGTTCACGGCTACTCCGTGCAGTGTGGAGAAACCCTTCACTGCGAAGCCTATTGAGCATATCTTCCTGTCTCCTACCCACACTCCTGTTTCCTTGTAGAGCCTGCCTTCGCCTTTCACGCCGTAAGAAAAAAGCGTCTTTATCAATGCTGCCTGGACCTGTTCTATGAGCTCCCTCACGTTTATTCCCCGCTCCTTCAGGTTGAATATGAAATAGAGGACGACCTGCCCCTTGCCGTGATACGTGAGGTTGCCGCCCCTTTCCACCCTCAGTATGGGGACGGAGTACGTTCCACCAACTTCAGGATTGTAATGGATGCCCCCCGTATAGGTGTCGTCATGCTCCGTTGCAATTATCGTATCGCCTATCTTCCCCTCATTCCTGAGGGCGTTCATACCCCTCTGCATCTCGAGGCATTTCCCATAATCCATCGGGATGCATTTGAGAAGCCTGATCATCCTGACTGTAATGGATACAAAGAGATAAATCGTTACTCATGCCAGTTCCCATGGGTAGCAAGTTGCACGTGATGTGATAATTGTCATTTCACTTCCTCTTCCCCAGCACCTTGGCCATCTGCTCCAGCGCCTTCTCCAGAGTGGATCTGGGGCATGCTATGTTTATCCTTTCAAACCCGCTCTCTCCTGCCCTGAATATCTCCCCCTCAACGAGCCCCACAATCGCATCCTTCAGGAGCAGTTCCTTCAGCTTCCTTGCATCCTTCCCTAAAAAATCTGCTATATTCATCCATTGCAAAATACAATCATGATTTCAGATGAATGCAGTTATGGAGACTTCCTTTCTTCTCGGATGATATTTTCAATTCTCTTGACATAAAAGCTCCCAAGTCTGGCAGCATAACTTCCAAGAGTCTCAACATCTACTAGATCCATTAAATTGGACAATGTTTCTTCATCCACTCTTATTCTGAAATAGAGAAGGTCGAGAAAGATTTTTTCAGGTACTGCTACTGGCACGAAAATTCCTGAATATTTCAGGAACTCGAATCCAAAGAATGCAGAAGGGGCAATTCGCCTGATAAGTACCTTAAGTCCTGCAACAGTCCTGATTCCAGGATTGGCCTTTGACATTGTAAATATCGTAGGAATGGATTGCTGGGTCCAGATGTTTCACGAAGTAAAGAATTTTCCCAGTTCTCAAACTAGTATCAACGGAATGACCCCCAGCTAACGCAGGGGGCTCCGCGCTTCAGTGACCGTAGTTGTTATTTGCGGACCTTCGAAAACACCAAGCTGTCCTATCCATACCACAAAACCAACCAGTTGAAATGATTTGGTAAACGTATTTCCCGTTTTCTGTCTTTGCTGGGGAGACAGAAATAATCGGCGAATCCTCGCTGTCCTGCAAAATCAAAAGGTTTTATATTGAAAACATCTTAGGGTTTTACTTCGCAGTGATGATATGGCTGAGCAGAAAGAGAAGAATGAGAACATAAAATATATTGTGAGGCTTGCTAACACAAACCTGGATGGTACTAGGAGTGCTGTGTACGCTCTTTCAAATATAAAGGGAATTGGTTACAGGACAGCAGAGATATTGCTGAAAAAGATGAACATACCGAGGAACGTGAAACTCGGCGAGCTGGATGACAGCAAGATAGAGGAGATAAAGGAAGCGATGGAGAGAAGGTACAACGAATTCTATCCGACCTGGACACTCAACCACCAGAAGGACATCCAAACGGGAGAGAACCTCATGAAGGTCGGACCAGATCTCGGCGTCGCACTTCAGGATGACATCAACAGGATGAAGAGGACAAGAAGCTACAAGGGAATGAGGCATGAGAAGGGAAAGAAGGTCAGGGGACAGAGAACAAGATCAAACGGGAGGAAGGGACTTGCCGTTGGAGTGGTGAAGAGGAGGGAGGGACCTGCTGAGGCAGGAGCAGCGGCACCTGCAACTGCAGCACCTGCAGCACCCGCACCCGCGCCAGCTGAAACGAAGAAGTGATGATTTATGGGAGATCCAAAGAAGATTAGGAAGAAGTACGAAACGCCCAGGCACCCGTTCGAGGGGGAGCGCATCAAGGCGGAGAGCCAGATGGTCGGTGCATACGGACTGAAGAACAAGAGGGAACTGTGGAAAGCGGAATCTGAGCTCAGGAAGTACAGGACGAATGCAAGGGACATACAGGCCAGCCTGAGGCTGGGGGATGCGAGGGCAATGGAGCAGGTCAGGAGCATGATAGGCAGGCTCTCAAGGTACGGTATACTGAGCGAGAAGGCGACTGCAGACGATATTTTGGCGCTGAACGTTCAATCATTCCTTGAGAGGAGACTCCAGACGTTCGTAATGAGGAAGGGGCTGGCAAGGACACCTGGCATGGCAAGGCAGATGATAGTCCATGGCCACATATCAGTGGCCGACAGGAAGATCACCATCCCAGGATACAAGGTCCTGAAGGTTGAGGAAGACTCCGTGAGCTACGCACCAAATTCACCTTTCACGAACGAACTTCACCCGATGAGGATTGTTGGGGAGAAGAGGGAAGGGGACAAGGGACAGCAGGGCGCAGAGAAGAAGGAGGATGCATAAATGGGTAAGTTAGGAGTAGTCAATATATACGCTTCACAGAATAATACGGTCATAACTGTCACGGACGTCACGGGTGCAGAGACGCTTGCAAAGGCATCCGGTGGAATGGTCGTGAAGGCTGACAGGGACGAAAGTTCCCCCTATGCTGCCATGAAGGAGATAGACCTCATAGTGGAAAAGCTAAGGGAGAAGGAGATAACGGATGTTGTGATCAAGATCAGGGCTCCGGGCGGGGCGAAAAGCCACAATCCGGGACCAGGTGCCCAGGCGGCGGTCAGGGCGCTTGCAAGGGCAGGGATAAAGATATCGAGGATAGAAGACTCGACCCCCACTCCCCACGATGGAACGAAGAAGAAAGGGGGGAAGAGGGGAAGAAGAGTATGAGCGAATCAATAAAGATAATAGAGGAAGGGGAATCGTTCATAAGATTCGAGCTAAGCGACGTCACGCCTGCATACGCGAACATGCTCAGGAGAACGCTTTTAAACGATATCCCGAAGTTGGCGATATCAAAGGTGAATTTCCATCATGGTGAGATAAGGCAGGGGGAGGACAAGGTGTACTCATCCCTAACTTCTCTTTTCGACGAGGTCATAGCGTCAAGGCTGGGCATGGTTCCTCTGCCCACGGACCTGAAGATGAACGAAAGGGACAGCTGCACCTGCGGCGGTGCGGGATGCTCTCTTTGCACAGTCAACTACAGCCTATTCGTCGTTGGACCGAAGAAGGTTATGAGCGGTGACCTGGTAGCCATAGGCGACTCGAAGATGGCACCTACGGACAAGGAAATACCTATTGTGGAATTGAACGAGAGGCAGGCAATCATGCTCGATGCGGAAGCCTACATGGGCAGGGCAAGGGAGCATGCAAGATTCCAGGCAACGAGCGGCGTTTCCTACAGGTACGGCAGGGAGCTGAAGGTATCTGCGAGGGAGCCTGAACTGGATGACATAATAAAGCACTCACCAAAGAACGTGCTAAGGAAGAACGACAAGGAAGTCGTATTCACAACTGATTACCCTTCAAAATACGTTAGCAAACTCTACAGGATGGACTCACTGGAAGAGAAGGAAGACGATAAAAGGTTTATATTCTATTTTGAAACTGACGGTAGCCTGAAACCAAGAGAGGTTCTTGATTATGCACTTTCCAGGATAAGGGAAAGGCTTTCGGGAATCGTCGAGAAAGTTCCGGGCGAGTAATAAAGAAGGGGAAGAACAATGGTGCTGGATTCGCTAGCGAAGAGCCTGCGTGACGCGCTGAAGAGGATCAACAAGAGTTCCCTCGTTGACGACAGGCTTGTGGAAGAGATCGTTAAGGAGATGCAGAGGGCGCTTCTGATGGCTGATGTGGACGTCTCCCTCACCCTGGAAATAACGAACAGGGTGGAGAAGAGGGCGAAGGAGGAACCGGTACCAAAGAATTCCAACCCGAGGAACCACCTTATCAAGATCATTTACGAGGAGCTCCTCAGGATACTGGGGAAGCCGAGGGAGTTCCACGTGAAGCCGGCAACGATTATGCTTGTCGGCCTCTACGGACAGGGAAAGACAACGAGCGCAGGAAAGCTTGCAAAATTCTATATCAAGCATGGGTACAAGGTGGTTCTCATAGCTGCAGATACCCAGAGACTGGGCGCATACGAGCAGCTGGAACAGGTTTCTTCATCAGTTGGAGCAAGCTTCTTCGGGATATACGGTGAAAAGGACAGCAGGAAAGTTGTGAGGGAGGGGATCGAGAAGTACAGGGACTGGGACGTGAAGATCATTGATACGAGCGGGAGGAACGCTATAGATTCTTCGCTTACGAAGGAGATATCGGACATCAACGCCCTCGTTAAGCCGGATGAAGTTGTCCTCATACTAGATGCGAGCATAGGCCAGGCTGCTGGGAAACAGGCAAAAGCCTTCAATGAGTCAGTTAACATCACAGGTGTTTTCATTTCAAAGCTGGACGGAACTGCGAAGGGTGGCGGAGCTTTAAGCGCAGTGGCGTCTACTGGTGCACCAATACTTTTCATAGGTACCGGGGAGCACATGGAGGACATGGAGTACTTCAACCCCGCAAGGTTCCTTTCAAGGCTGCTGGGAATGGGCGATTTCGAGACACTGATGGCCGCTGCAAAAGAATTCCAGCAGGAGATGGACGAGGATGCGATGGAGAAGATGGTCCAGGGAAAGTTCACACTCAAGGAGATGTACGACGTATGGGAGCAGATGAACAAGCCGGGCCTATTCAAGAAGCTATTCGACTCATTGCCAATGGCTCCAGGAGGAATGAAGAAGGACCTGGACGACAAGTTCTTCGACGAATCCGAGGGGAAACTGAAGAAATACAAGGTCATCATGGATTCAATGACGTATCACGAGATGGAGAACCCGGATGAGATTAAGGGATCAAGGGTTGAGAGGATAGCGATGGGCTCAGGCTACAACACTTCTGACGTGAAGGAGCTGCTTAAGGACTACAAGAGGGTGAAAGACATGGTCAAGAACATAAAGGGCAACAGGAAGATACTGAGCATGATGAAGAAGCAGTTCAAGGGAGGAAATCTCCCGGAGGATTTGGGCAATCTCGGTCAGTGACTGTATTCAGCAAACTTCCCATCAATGTGCATCTTCATTAGCGCCTGATACGTTTCTCCATTTTTCCTTGCCTGTTCTCCAACGGATTCATCGCACCTCACGATCTTCGCCGGGCTGCCGACAGCAAGGCAGTTCTTTCCTATGACCTTGCCTGATGTCACTATTGCCCCAGCACCTATGACCGCTCCCTCCTCTATAACGGCACCAGAAAGGAGGATGCTGCCCATGCCTATGAGCGCGTTGTCCATCACAGTGGCACCATGAACTATTGCACCGTGACCAACGGATACGTTTTCGCCAAGCTCAGTCCTGTTCTCCCTGTCCACATGGACCACGACGTTGTCCTGGATGTTTGACCTTTTCCCTATGTGGATGGAATTCTGGTCACCCCTCAGTACGGCGCCGAAGAATATGCCGACATTATCGTCGATAGTAACGTCCCCTATGATAGTGGCATTGTGAGCAATGAAAACGTTATTGCCTATTTTCATGTTTCTTCAGGCTTTGAGTATATTTATCCGTTTCTTTCCTTTCCCCTTACCACTTCACAGAGAAAGGACATCATCTAGCCGTAATAGGGTTCCGTTCCCTCTTGCCCTTCACTATTATGTGCATGTCCTCACCGCAGAACGGGCATCTGCCATCTTCTGTGATCCTGTAGCTCATTATCTGGAAACCGAACCTTTTGACAAGTTCGTGGCCGCAGTTCGGGCAGTAGGTGTTTTCCAAGGGATGCCCGGGAACGTTGCCGATATAAACGAACTTCAGCCCCTCCTCCTTTGCTATGGAGTGGTGTCTCTCCAGTGTTTCAATTGGCGTGGCGGGGACGTTATTCATAAGGTAGTCCGGATGGAATCTGGTAAAATGGAGAGGCACGTCCGTCCCAAGATTCTCCCTGATCCATACTGCAAGGTTGCGTGCATCATCGAGATTGTCCCCTACGCCTTTCACAGGTACCACTAAATCGGTGATTTCTGTGTAGATGCCAGCTGACTTCAGCCTCTTGAGCGTGTCGAAGACCGGTGCGTAGCTCATTATCCCTATGTACTTCCTGCCGAAGATGTCGTTTCCGTTCCCCTTGAAATCTATGCTTATTGCATCCAGGAATTCTTTGAGGTAAGGTATGGATTCGGATGATTCATATCCGTTGCTCACGAATGTGCTGAAAAGTCCACGCTTCTTGGCAAGTATGCCTATGTCGTGAGCATATTCAGCAAATATTGAAGGTTCATTATAGGTGTAGGAAATGCCGTCTGATCCGCTTTGTATGGCCATGCTTACGACATCCTCCGGTTTGAAATAGTCTCCCGTGATCTCCCTCCTCTGTGATATGTCGTAGTTCTGGCAGTACTTGCATGCCCATGAACAGCCGCTGGTAGCCAGTGAAAGCACCCTTCCTCCAGGCAGGTAGTGGTAAAGCGGCTTCTTCTCTATGGGGTCGACTGCAACTGCTGCTGCCCTGCCGTATGACAGTAGGAAGAGATGACCTCCTATGTTCTTCCTGATGCCACAGAATCCTGTCTGCCCTTCTCCCAAAAGGCAATACCTGCTGCAGGCCGTGCACCTGACTCTACCCCTCTCCGTAGAGTAAAGGAAAGCTTCCTTCATTGTGATTGCATGAATAATGAGGACTTAGCACTTTCCTCATTCTGAAAACTGTAAAGTTGCACCATGTGACTCTGTTATTGAAAGGGGAACGTCACAGTGGCCAGAAAACCTTCAGCAGTTCTATTACAACACCAAAAATCACTGCTATGTATAAGACCAGTCTCGGGTCGAAAATCAGACCCCTGTCTTCCTCTTCGTCAAAGTACCGTATAAGACCAGCAGCTGACTGGAATCCAGAACCTTTCCTATCGTCTGGCAACGATTCGTGATGGCAACAGGTCGTTTAAACCTTTCTTCGGGAACGTTTAAGAGTGATTAAAAATGATGGAATCAATTTGGAAGCAGTAAATTCCTATAGCGTGAATTCATTTTATTTCCAGTAAATATATAAAGTACGAGCCCAAGATATTTCTACCCAAATGTTATATGAGTGGAAGGGGAAATAAATGATGCATGACCTAAATCTTATGGTAGCCGGCCCCCAAGGTAGCGGAATCAATTTCACGTCTGATAGTTTTGCGAAGCTTATGACAAGGGAGGGATATCAGGTATTCACGAATGCTGAACTCTTCTCAACGATAAAGGGTGAACACTCTTATTTCAGGGTAAGAGTGTGCAAGGATATAATCAGGAGCTATTCAGAGAGGATAGACATACTCATCCCATTGGATTCTAAGAGCGTCCTCCTTCACGTGAAGGAGCTGTCAAAGGACGGTTCAATAATTTATGAGGACAAACTTGACGACCCAAGGCACGCAATAATACCTTACAATGACATTCTGCAGACAGTCGCTACAAAATTCGGGAAGGCACTGTCGGAGTTCAACGTGATGAAGAACACTGTAGCCCTTGCAGGTGCAACGAAGATGATAGGCATCGACAAGGAGAAGCTCAAGAAGATCATTTCAGAGAATTTCGCATCGAGGCCAAAGATTGCGGAGATGAACAATGCAATAGTTGACGAGGTGTATGCTGAATTCAAGCCTTCAAAAACATTTGACCTGGAACCCGTCACTTACAAGAAGAGGATGCTGATAAACAGCACCCACGCAGTCGGAATGGGCAAGATGGTTGCTGGTCTGAAGTTCCAGTCTTACTATCCGATCACGCCTGCGAGCGACGAGTCAAACTACCTTGAGACTATAATGGACAAGTATGACTTCGTGGTTGAGCAGACTGAGGATGAGATAGCAGCCATAAACATGGCAATTGCAGCTGCCAACACTGGACTGAGGGCTGCGACAAGCACATCAGGACCAGGATTCTCGCTCATGGTGGAAGCGCTCTCATATGCAGGGATGACGGAAACACCTGTGGTGATATTCTACTACCAGAGGGCTGGGCCGGCGACAGGAATGCCGACGAGGCATGAGCAGGGTGACCTGAAGTATGCACTTAGCGCAGGTCACGGTGAGTTCCCAAGGGTTCTGATAGCGCCAGGTGATCACAAGGAAGCGTTCTACGACACAGTTGAAGCATTCAACATTGCTGAGAAATACCAGCTACCCGTCATCGTTCTCCTAGACAAGGCAATGGCAATGAGTAACTATACTGTAGATCTATTTGATCTCAGCAAGACAAGAATTGACAGGGGGAAACTGATCTTGAAAGAGACGAAGGACTACTTGAGATACAGATTCACGGAAGATGGAATCTCACCAAGATCCGTACCAGGGGTCAAGGGCGGACTTGTGACGATAGCAGGCGATGAGCACGATGAGGACGGTCACATATTCACAGAGGATGCTGACAACAGGATAAAGATGATGGACAAGAGGATGCACAAGACCTCTTCTATCCTCAAGGAAGTTCCTCCTGATATGAAAGTAAAGTTCTATGGGAAGCCGGAGAACAAGAAGGTAATAGTATCATGGGGTTCGGCGAAGGGACCGATCCTTGATGCAATGGAAGTAGTGAAGGACGTTTCACTACTTCAGATAAGGATGATGGAGCCGTTCCCTGTGGAGGCAGTTATGAAATATCTGAATGGAAAGACGATAATAGACGTTGAACAGAATTACAGCGGACAGCTTGCTGACCTGCTGAGGGAGAAGACGGGACTGGAAGCCATCTCAAGAATAGTGAAATTCAACGGGAGGCCGATCGCATTTGAGGAGATGGTTCAAGTGCTCAGCAAACCAAAGCTTGGAAAGAGGGAGGTGTTGAGTTATGATTAGTACCGCTGCAACTCCGCCGGCAAAACCGCAGAGCTACAGGACAAACGTGGAGATAGACTGGTGCCCTGGTTGCGGAGATTTCGGTATACTCAACGCATTGGTGCTGGCACTCCAGGAAATGAAGATACCCAATGAAGATGTTGTCCTCACAGGAGGTATAGGGTGCAGCTCCAAGATACCTCATTACGTAAACGTGAACACGCTGCACACGCTCCACGGCAGGTCGCTGGTACAGGCACAGGCGGTTAAGATGGCAAACCCACGACTGGAAGTTATATCTGCTTCAGGTGATGGGGACGGACTGGGAATAGGGTCTGCACACTTTGTTGCGGCTGGAAGGAGGAATGTCGACCTCACCTACATACTTTTCAATAATGGAGTTTATGGACTGACAAAGGGTCAGGCTTCTCCAACTCTGCCATATGGGGAGATGCCAAAGAGCATAGAGACAGAAAACCTGAAGTTCCCGGTAAATCCGCTCTTCCTTGGCCTTGCATCCGGCTTCACATTCGTGGCAAGGAGCTATTCGTACAACATAAAGCACCTGAAGGAGACGCTGATAAGGGCAATGAAGCACAGGGGATTGGCGCTGGTGGACGTGATGCAGCCCTGCGTGACTTACAACAACATAAACACAAAGGAATTCTACGATCCAAGGCTATACGACATTGAGAAGGAAGGATGGAATCCTGCTGCAAACAATGAGGAAGAATACAAGCAGAAGCTTCCGCAAGCAGTCGCAAAGTCAATGGAATGGGGTGACAGGATACCGATGGGAGTTTTCATTGATTACCAGACTGAAACGTACGACCAGAAGCTGCAGAAACTTGTACCTGACTACGGCAAAAAGAACTACGTTATGGAACCCATTGATTCTGCTGGAAAGCCGCTGAATGACATCACTAAACTTATGGAATCGTTCTGCTGATCTCTTATTTCTTTTAATTAGCCCTAGATTCTAATCTAGGGATTTTCATTTATTCTTAGTAAACAATAGATATATAAAACTATATCCTCAGTTAATTCTGAAATGAGGGAAGAATGGTTCCAAATGAACACGACATTTTTAACCGGCCAACAGATTTGGAGAAAGGTTTCTATACTGATTCAGGCAATTATATGTCTTCTGCTGGATGAAAAAACGATGACACAAAGAGCAGGGCACTTTCAAATGCGCTGAACAGTCTGTTCTCACCTTCGTCATATGAACCGTGAAGTGGTGATTTTGTAGCGATTCGTATGTGACCATAATTTTGCAACGAGAAATTGATTTGAATCTCCTGTCTGGAGATTATGAGTCCATCGGGATTCCTGGCTACCGTTCTTAGGGTCTTATACTCTCTTGTACAAGGATATTCGAAGCGTTTACCATATCGGTCCCTCCTGCTTCAGCCACATCAGGTCTGTGGTTGATGTACAGGTATTCATTCCTCACTAATGATAAAGAGGCTATCGCACTCACGGGGAACGGGCCTCCGCAAAGATAGATGCCACGAAGGGTTATTGCAAGTGAAGCAAGCCTGTCCCTGTCGTAGTCCCTACCACAGTTTTTGCATCTAGACATCTTCCAGATAGGGTGCTCAAGTCTACCACCACAAACAGGACATTCTGACGAAGTCCCTTCTGGATTCACGTATACTGACCTGAATTGACTCTTGTATTCCAGCATTTTCTGGAATTGTGAATACGGCCACCTGTTGAGATAAGTTCTCAGCTTCTTTGATTTGTTATTGGAACTCTTTTTAATTGTTCTTAGGTCCTCAAGGATGAACGACGATTCGAGATGCTCACTGACAATTTTAGAAGAGAGTTTATGTAGGGCATCTTTTATCCTGTTCCTCTGCCTTCCCCTACTCTCTTTGAGTTTCTTGTACCTCTTCTCTTTGTTTTTTATGTGCCTCTGTAACTGGCGCCTCCTCCTAGAGAAGTCGTTCTGTATCCTCGCTATGTTGGGAATGTATTCTGTGAATGTTTCTTTTACTTCGCCCTTATTCACGACTGTTCCGACTATTGATTTGAAGTTGATGTCGATACCAACTTTTTCATCGCTCAGTTCATTATTTGGGAATATGAACGATATAGCAATTACTTTATCCGTTATGAGAACCTCACCTATCCTGTAGTTAGAATACTCCCTCCACTTCTTGTTTCGTGAGTTGATAGGGATGTAGTCGTATTCGCCTGGTCTGATAGTTATCCTTATCTTGTCACCAGCAATCTTTACTAGTTCTGAGTCTAGTCTGATTGCGAGTCTCATTACCTCGGGGTACCTCTTCTTGTGGTGGTTCTTTTTGAACGACTTCAGTATTGCAACGGAAGATCTGCACACGGGATTGATGTGGTGTTTCGCATAACTATAGCGAGAATCAAACCACTGCTTCATCTCCCTCCTCAGGTCTATAGGGGAGGGCATATATCCACTGTTCTCCCATTGAAGATATGATTTCATAACCCCATACCTGATTGCGTCCCTCATGTCTTCTAGGTATTGCAGCAGAAGGGGAGATGGGTTATAAGACCACAATATCGTTCTCTTTGTGCCATTCGATTTCCAAAGGTGGGTCAATTCATTTTCCTCTCTTTGACGAACCGGTCGTTGGCTTATTATCCAGGGTATGGTACATAAATCTCTCTATGCGTCCTGAGAAATGAATAAAATGAAAAAATGAATGAATTCTGAGTAGAAATATCACTGAAACAACACACCTCGTATCTCCTGCCAATTTCTCTTTAGTCAGCCCAGATTCAGTAAGAAAATTGTAATATCTGTATCCTACTTTAGATACTTTGTTTTGTATTGGTTTCAGTTAAAGAATAGGTACTGAATTATCGGACTCCAAATCTGGAGCAGGTTTAGATTTCTTAGCCTTTTGTCTCATCATGTAAAACTGCTTTCAACAATACGACTTGAAACATAGCGGGGGATGGATTTGAACCATCGGTCTACGGGTTATGAGCCCGTCGGGATACCCTGGCTACCCCACCCCGCTTCGGTTCTGGGATGCTGGTACTATATTTATGCTTTTACTGAAGGTTTGACGCAATTTAACCTCCAACGGGAAAGGTGAAGTGACAATCAAGGTAGCACCAATCTAAAGATACTAAGTTGGTAAAAGTATTTTAACCCATAAAATCTGAGTTGATGTAATTCTTATGATGACTAATGAAAAACCGCCATCAATGGCACTAGTCTTTCTTGTCGTTTTGATAGCACTGATGCTTGGCTCTTCATACGTTTTTGGGGCTGGCATGTCTGATGGGAATTCTGCTAGTGCTAAATCTGGTCACGCTCAACTCACACCCATATCTGGAAACCCTATCCTTCCTAAGGGGCAACGGGTATCCGTTTTTTCGGGGTACCAAAAGGAACCTGCACCGATGGGTATAGCTGATTATGGAATAGGTCAGTCTGGTTTTCCCTATTCATACACAACATCTTCGTTTCAGGGGATGGTCCAGATAGGATCACTGCAGACCTACAGTTCGTCACAGCACAGCCCGGAAATCACTTTCCAACTGAATGTCAACATGTATTTCTATAACGCAAACCTGAATGCGCTCTACGTGTACTGGGTCCAAGACGTTGCTGCACTGAATACCACCAATGGCAACATTATCTTTATTGATAACATCTGGAATGTTTCGTCTTACGGAGCCTCGATGTACAACTCTACCGTGCTTGGGAACGGGACAGTTGGTTTGTCTGGAAACCAGCAGTACTACTACGACTTTGCGAATGCAAATCTACCGGGGAACAACATAAGCATTAACTTAGGTTCAACACTCTACCTAGAGGCTGATACGTTCATAAATTCTCATGGTTTCCCTGAGGTGGATTTCCTGTACAATGACGGCTACGGCTGGATCACCTTCGATAACGCAGCACTTATTTTCGCAACACAGCTGAAGACAACGCCTGTGTTCCTGGTTGATGGAAATATATACGAGCCAAACGGCTACTCCTTCTACGATGCTGAACTGATTCTCGGAGGACCTGGAGGGGGGAGCCAAACTGAACTGTTGGCATCAAATGTCAACCTGGAGCTGGAGTACTGGAACGGATATAACTTCCAGACGATACCAAATGCTTTCAACTTTGGAAGCGACACAGCTGAAGGTGTTTTCAATGCCATCAGTGCTGGCTACTTTAGCAGCGGCGGCGAGCTCTTCGCTAACGTTGCGAACGGATCAGGATCCTTAGGAAGTCTTTGGTTTAGCTCCTCTTTAACGGATGTTCAGATACACACTAACGTACAGAGCGGAACGGTGATACTTGGAGGGACGTCTTCGGTGGACTTTACTGGAGGTTCCGCCAACTTGTCAATATATCCCGGTACATATTCAATACAAATCTACAATTATGCAACTGGCCAGGTAACTAGCCTTGGAAATCATACGTTTTCTGCTGGGACGAAGTATGTACTTAATGCTCATTTGTACGAGGTTCAATTCAGTTCTATAGGGCTTCCGTCTGGGTCGATCTGGTACGTGAACGTCACCGGACAGCTATCTTCAGGGCCAATTTCTGGGAGCGTGTACTACATCGCACTAGTCAACAACTCCTATTCCTACACTGTTTCTAGCGTTGATCGTGATTACTATCTCTCTTCGCATTCAGGGAGCTTCACGGTAGCGGGGTTCAGTATCACGGAACAAATACAGTTCCTGCTGAAGACATACCAAGTGACTTTCATAGAGCAAGGACTGCCTAGCGGTGAGATCTGGTACGTCAACCTTAGCAACGGGGAATCGTCAGGACCAATTACTTCATCATCCTATACGGCTAACCTCCCTAACAGTACTTACCAATATTCCATTGAGACTAACGACAAGATATATGAATCCGGGGGAGGCTCCTTCTCAGTAGCTGGTTCGTCCGTCTATCAGCCAGTGACTTTCACAGAAGTCGAATTCCTAGTGACGTTTTCTGAAACTGGGCTTCCCACTGGAACTTCGTGGGCAGTAACATTCAACGGCACCAACCTGACATCAACCGGCAGCACCATCACGGTGAAGGAACCAAATGGCACATACCAGTACCAGGTCCAGGTAATTCATGGGTACAATTCCACTCCCAACTCTGGTGTAGTCATGGTTAATGGAAACGCAGCTAGCAATTCTATCTCGTGGAGCGTCGCAAGATATGCCTTATTAGTCAGTCAAAGCGGAATTCCCAACGGAACATCATGGTCAGTAACTCTGACTGGAACGGCATTCAACGGACAGAGCATCAACATAACACAGAACTCCACTTCAGGCGCCATAACGTTCAATGTTCCAAACGGGACGTATTCCTATAAGGTCCACCTTCCCACTGATTACAGCGCGAAATCTAGTTCTCAACTTTCAGGAATTGCAACTGTCTCAGGTTCCATATTGAGATTGTCAGTACAAGCAAGCAAGAATTTCAATTACTCCATAATAATTGCAGCCGTTGCTGTTGTTGTGATCCTAGCATTGGTTGCTGTTGTTTTGCTTAGACGGAAGAGATGATTATCTCTTCCATTTTTTATATTTCTGCAATACGATTGGAGTTACCTTCCTGATAGTCATTATAATAACCACTGGCCGCTTTATATCTTAAATTTCTCTTTCCTTTCTTACTTGCAAACATTTATCGACTGGTTGGAATTTTCTATATGTGATCGGTGCCATATTTGCGGGGGGTTATGGAAAGAGACTGCAATCTGTAGATTCAGACCTTCCTAAGGTTCTGCTCCCCCTTAAAGACAATTTTGTCATTCTAGACAAACAACTTTCAGATTACGAATCCGCAGGAATAGATGATGTTTACCTTTTGACTGGCTACAAGGGAGATGCAATTGAGAGACGATATGGCAACAGGTGGAATCGACTAAAGCTTCATTATCTCAGGGAACGTGAGCCCATGGGAACTTTATGGGCGGTTCGCAACCTATTTTCAAATATTGATTCTGATGTACTGCTACGGAATGGCGATACGATCTGCAATCTTGATCTCAATAGATTCATAAGGTTTTCACAGTCAAACGGAAAGGTTGCGAGCATGATGGTGGTCAGGATGAGAAGCCCATTCGGTATGGTTTCAATTGACAATGGTGTTGTGACAAGATTTGATGAGAAACCTTATCTTCCTTACTACGTCAACGGTGGCACATATTTCCTGAAGCGTGGAATCAAGCCTTTCCTGAAGAGGAATTATGCGGACAAGGGGATAGAAGGCTCAGTATTCAAAGCACTTGCCAGAAAGGGAGAGATAGCTGCCTACAGGTACAGTGGTTTCTGGAAACCTGTAGACACAATCAAAGATTACGATGAGATTCGGAAAATCTATTCAGAATGAAGTCCGTGAATTATTTTGGCGTACTACTCACACGACGAATTCATGGAATTAAAATTTCATACATGAAATGTGGAACTCCTACTTATTGGCCACGCTGATCTAGAAGCGTTCAATCAAATGCAGAAGGGAGTCAGAGTTATTTTATACCGCATATGGATTTCTTTCTGTGAAAGGCAAGAAAATTTTGGTAACGGGCGGGGCGGGATTCATAGGCAGCAATCTTGTAAATAGCCTTTACAAGGATAACGAAGTTGTCGTTCTTGACAATCTTCATACTGGTAAGAAGAGTAACATAAAGGGTGCAGTGGATAACGGAGCTGTCTTCGTGAAAGGTGATTCCAAGAATGTCAGTAAAATGAAGGAAGATTTTGACTACATCTTCCACCTTGGAATCTATTCCGCATCTCCTATGTACAGGAATAACCCGAGTCTCGTAGGTGAAGTAGTCTACGGTATTACGAGCGTTCTGGAATACTGCAGGGAACATAACACACCGCTGGTGTTCGCGTCAACATCCTCAATATACAACGGCATACCGCCTCCGCACAAGGAGAGCGTTATTCCAGGCGTCACGGATTATTACACTGAGGCAAGAATAGCCTGTGAAAGAATGGGAGAACTGTATACGAGACTCCACGACGTGAACGTTTCAGCCATGAGGTTCTTTTCAATATACGGCTACAATGATATAGGGAAGGGGGTATATTCCAACCTCCTGACGCAGTTCATGAATGCGATGATGCACAAGGAGAGACCTGTGATATACGGAGATGGGGAACAGCGCAGGGATTTCGTTTTTGTGTCGGATGTAGTGGATGCACTCCTGAAGGCTTCTGGGGCAAAGGGTTTCAACATCCTCAATGTTGGAACCGGCAAGAGTTACTCCCTCAATGAAGCCGTTGATAGGCTGCAGAAGATAACCAAGATGAATATCAAACCAAAGTACATCAAGATGCCCGTCAAGAACTATGTCATGGTAACGCAGGCAGATGTTTCAAAAGCGAAGAGGGAGATAGGATTCTCCGCAAAGATCAGCCTTGACAAGGGACTGAAACTTCTCTACTCCAGCATGGCGTCGAAGGAATAGCAAATCATGTGGATAATTGCTATGTGCACCTCCTGAATTATTGGGGTGAGGTCGGAATTAACATTGATGCACTGATCCACAACATTCTTCAACTTTCCTCCATCCTTCCCCGTCAGGCCTAGGGTGAATGCACCTACTTCCCTCGCTTTTTTCATTGCACCTATGACATTCTGTGAGTTTCCGGATGTGCTTATTCCAACTACAAAGTCGTCCTTTGTGCATATGCCCTCCAGCTGCCTTGAGAAGACCTCAGCATAGCTGTAATCGTTGCCTATTGCTGTGATGGAAGAGGTGTTGGTTGTAAGTGCAACTGCTGGGAACGATCTCCTCTCATTCATGAATTTCCCTGACAGTTCAGCAGCAAAGTGCTGTGCGTCGGCAGCAGATCCCCCATTACCGAACGTTATGAGCTTCCCTCCTCTTCTGAGACGTTCGTACAGAATTTTGGAAACATTCGCAATTTCCTGAACGTCTATAGACTTCCTTGCCTTGATTCCGTCATCAACATATTTTTTCAAATCACTTACGTCAATCCCCAACGAAAATCACCCTGCTCCCCGACTGACTGAACTTGAAATCTACCTTCCTCAGCCCCAGTTCCGTCGCAATCATTTCATGTTTCCCAGGTTCGGCTACGAGCAGAAGGAATCCACCCCCTCCCGCACCAACCAGTTTCCCTCCCTTTGCACCCAGCTTCAGTGACATCTCATACTTCTCGTCGATCCAGCCGTCGCTTATCTTGCTGGAAAGAGACTTCTTCATCCTCCAATTCCTGTCCATCATATCGCCAAGAGAATCCACATCTCCGTCGCATATTGCCCTGAACGCCAGTTCTGCAAGTTTCTTCATTTCGTCATAAGTCTCCATCTTCTGTGCTGAATTCACTATCTGGTCCTTGTGTATTTCAGTAGAACTTCTCTCCACATTCGTGTAGAGTAGAAGCAATGAATCCTCTATCTTCTTAAGGTTACTGTCGTGGGATATTGCGCTCGTCATATCGACGCTCCCGTCCCTCATGAACTTCATCAGGTTGATTCCGCCATGTGCGGCGATGTACTGGTCCTGTTTCCCCCCCTCTTCCCTCAGTATCTCCCTTTCTATCTTCACGGCCTCCCTGGCTAGCTCGTCCGAATTTACAAACTCCCCCTTGTAACTGTGAAGCGCATGGAGAAGCCCTACAAGAAAGGAACTGCTCGAACCCAGTCCGGTTCCTTTTGACGGGATGTCTGATATGCTCACTATCTCTATCCCCTTCTCAATGCCAAGAAACCTCAGCGCCTCCCTTACGGAAGGGTGCTCTATGCTGCCCACGTCATCTACAATCTCAGTCTTTGAGTAACTCACTCTTATCTTGTCGTCGAATTTCTTGTTGACTGTGACGTAAATATACTTGTTTATCGCTGATGAAACGACTGCGCCATAATCCCTCTTCTCGTAGTAGAACGGAAGGTCCGTCCCTCCACCTACAAACGTTATCCTGAGGGGTGCACGCGTCATCACCATTCTATCGAGCATAATGGCAAAATAACACCTTCCAATTAATAACAGTTTCCTGATGGCAAGACTCTAATTCTCCCACATTCATGGTTGTAGATAGAAATTTATTGTTTTATCGATTGTGGTAGTGAATGAACATACTCGTTACCGGAGGCTCGGGGTTCATAGGCAGGAATATAGTCAGTCTTCTCAAGAAGGAAGGCTATACGGTAGGAACGTTGGATATCAGGGATAAGGATTCAGAAGCTGACTACCACATAATGCAGGATGTAAGGAGCATGAATATGCTTTTGAAGGCGTGCAAGGGAATAGACTATGTTTTTCACCTTGCAGCCGTGACATCCCCTCCTGAATTCGAAAACCTGACGGGGGAGGGATACGGGGTAAATGTCATCGGGACGTACAACGTTTTGGCTGCGAGCGCTGCGAATAAAGTTAAGAGGGTCATACTGGCATCGTCCTCATCCATTTACGGCCAGACATCTGTGCCTGCAAAAGAGGCAGAGCTGCCCAGTACATACACAAATTTCTACCCTGGAAGCAAGAGGATAAACGAGATAACTGGAAGGATATTCCTTAACTATGATATAGAGACCGTTTTCCTGAGATATTTCAACACCTACGGGATCGGCGAGAACAGCAAGGGGAACTACTCAAGCGTGATATGGAAATTCATAGACGACATCAGGAGCAAGAAGAAGCCTACGATATACGGAGACGGGACGCAGAGGAGGGACTTCATTTATGTCAAGGATACTGCAAGGGCATCAATATTGGCAATGGAGAATGGGAAGCCGGGAGAAGCATACAACGTTGGCACGGGCCAATCTGTCGATTTCAATTCAATTTTCAGAATAGTGAAGGAGGAGATGGGGTATGAAGGAGAAGCAGAATATGTTCCAAACCCCCTGAAGAGCTATCAGTATTTCACCCAGGCGGATATGTCGAAATCAAACGCAGAGCTGAAGTTCCTGCCGGAGTATGATGTAAGGAAGGGAGTAAGGGATATACTGGATTCTAAAGGAAGCAGTAGTAAAACGTAATGTTTACGACATTAAGGATTGAAATCTTCAGAAGTTTCATCAACCCAGACAACTCAAGAGGAAGATAATAAAATAAAAAAATAGAAAATTTATTCCTTCTTCATCCCGAATCTTTTCCTCAAGTCCCTCATGCCCATAAGGCTGACAGCAGCCATCCCAAGGGTCACGGCAACCAGGGCTATTATCACGATGTCAATTATGAGCCCGTAGTTCACTATGTTGCTTGTTTTGTTCTGCAGGGAATTCACACCCATCTTCAAAGTACCCAGAGATGTTTGTATCGTGACAACTCTTCCATTTATGGACGTTACGTTACCTGTAAGCGTTCCTACGGATGTTTCAACAGTAGCGACCTTACCGTTCATAGACTCCAGCGTAGCATTGAGAGAGCTGAGGGATGTCTGCACTGTGCCAACAGTTGTTTCGAGTGTTACAACCGTACCGTTCAGGGCCGTTATTGATGCATCAAGTGCCGTCACGGATGACTTCATAGTGCCGAAGGATGTGTTGAGATATACGACGGTATTGTTAATGGAGGATATCTTTGCGTTCAGTTCACTTAGCGGGACGCTGAGGCTGGCGGAAATAGATGAGTTGACTGCCGCAGTAATCTGGGCAACCTGGTTCTGTGATATTCCTGTAACAAGGGCACCGTTTCCGCTCACCAGCCCTAGGAATACCCCGCCTCCTGACATTGCGTGGTATGAGCTTATTGTCTCTGTCGTTGTAGCAGAGCTTTCCAGTATGTACTCATCCTGCTGCCAGGAGAGCGTGACGCTCCAGAAGCTGCCAGCGTTGCCGTTCGGCATCTGGAACGAGCCATTCAGGTAGGATGCGGATGCTGTTGTCTTCAGCGAACTTGCTGACGTGAATATTGCGGAGCCGTTGAAGAATACTGTGACGTATACGTTCCCATAGTATGGACCTCCGCTGGTGCCGCCAGGAGCATCAGGCGCGACTGACGTCTTCCACGAGTAATTCACCAGCTGCCCTGGGAATGAGTAATATCCGCTGAGGATTGTCAGGGATGTGCTGGGTGTCACGTTGAACTCCCTGGACGCAACTGTGGTGGATGATGAAGGCTGAACAACTGTTATGTTGTAGCTTCCAGGTTTGAAGGCAGGTATGTTGAAGCTTGATGAAAGGGACCCCGTGCCATCCGTAGTGCCAGAGAAGACTTTCTGAGACGAGAAGTAGATGTTGTAGTTTTCATCTGCCGAAAAGCCTGTCATAGTGAACGAGAACTGGCTACCAATGGGCCCTCTGTAATTTCCGCCGCTCGCGACAGAAAATATCGGGTATACGGTATACGATGAATATGCTGTATATGTTGAAGACTGGTACGTCGCCTGTGCGATCACCGCATAATTGCCTGAAGGTTCAGGTGATGAGGCAAGAGAGATGCTGAAAGAGAATCCTCCGTACGTTAGGCTGGGCGCCGACGAAACCATAGATGTTTCCGTATAATAGTAAACCTTGACTGTAGCAGGGGAGTAGAAAGAGTAGCCAACGATGTAGTAGCCTGTTACCTCCCCGGCTGTTGTTATTGTAACTGCCTGAACGCTTCCAGAACTGAGTGCCGTTGACGGGTATGAGACGACTACTGGAGTGGAATATACTGCTGAGGAGAGGGGCTGACCGGAATACGTCAAGGCGAGATAGTAAAGGCCGCTCGTTGTAGGTGCCGTGAATGATATTGATGCTGATGATGTAGTAGACGAAAGGGTAGTTGTGGATTGAGTACTTGAACCTATGAGGAACGACAGTTCGCTTGTTCCCAAGTATATGTTGTATGACGTGCTAAGTCCCGGATAGACAAGTGAGCCGGAGGGTATTATGCCTGAGACCGTAACGGTCTCCGTGGCCCCCTGCTCAAGTATGCTTACCGTGCCGTATGATATGCTGAAGTGTGGGGGCTGAACCGCCGTATACCCGTAGGTGTTTCCAGAATAGCCACTCACGGAACCGCCTGAGTATGAAAGCGTGATCGTTGATGTAGATGCAGACGAACCGAAATTTGGCTCAAATCCGAACATGAGTGTGCCGTTTGATGATGGCTGGAACTCGAAAGTTGGTGCATTATCCACGGTCAACTTTCCTGATGTGACCGACAGCACGGTCGCGCTGGATGATGCAGCTGAATCCGAGAACGTGTATGTGGTTCCAGGGCTCAGGCCGTAGGCCATGACGGTGTAATAGCCGGATGACGGGAAGTACTCGCTTGTCGATACCATGGCAATTCCGTCCGGATCAACAACTGAAAAGTAGCTGGAAACCGTCACGGAGACGCTGGCATAGAGGCCGGAGGAAGATGCGACTGCACTGTAGCTTCCTGCAGTTATTGCTGGAACTTTGCCCGAAAGCTTGGCATAGCCGTTTGCGTCCGCAGTCACCTGACCGAGGACGGCTGAACCGATTGTTATTGAGACCTGTGCTCCCGATGGGAAGTTGTAAACCATTGCTGTGAACGCTGTATTAGGGGTGAGCGAGGTTGGCGTGAATGTGAAACCAAGAGAGACAGGGTTGGGTATGGAGATAAGTATCGCGTTCGCCTGCGAGTACGATGTGGAATTGTATTGCACCGTAACTGTTGCTGGTCCGGAAGTTGTGATCGCGGATGCAAGAGATGCAGTCACTGAGAATGTGCCTGACGTTGAAGCTGATGTAGCGGAATTTATGGCCTTGGCGGCCCCAACGGATATGCCATCAGAGGGGATTGTTGCGAGCGAAGGGAAACCGTAGCCATAAACGGTGAACTGAGGCCCGACGGCACCGCTTATGTCATACGGTGAAACAGATAGTATAGGCGATATCGTCAATGAACCGTCTGCTGTTATGCCTGAGTTAGAGGAGGCCGAAGACTCCTGTGCAACGACGGTATATGACCCGCTAGCCACTTCAGGAAGCGTGAAAGAAGAACCAGAGGGTATGCTTCCAGAAGATGTTGCAGTGAACGTTCCTAGGAGCGTTGAAAAAATGGAAGATCCCTGGGGACCCGCAAGGTATACGGAAATTGAAGACGAAGGGTCCCATCCTGAACCTGCCACGGTGCCAGTCGTGGTCGGCTGCGTACCCGTCACAGATATTGATGGCTTCAGGGTGCTTACAGTTATCTGTGATGCTGACGCAAATTCCGCACCGGATGAAGTTGCAGATGAAGAGTCGCTCGCTATGATGTAGTAAGTGCCTGCTGAAACAGACGGAATTGTGAATTTCACCTGAGCATCGCTGAGCGTTGTTGATCCTGCTGTGAGTGACACGGACCCGATGTAGCTTCCGGATATGCCGGATGAACTAGGTGACGTGCTCAGGTAGAAGTATACAGTGATGCCGGACCCAAAACTGCCTCCGTTTGCTTCAGCCAGAACCGTCGTTCCGGA
Organism: Thermoplasmata archaeon; assembly: GCA_021816725.1. Taxonomy (GTDB): domain Archaea; phylum Thermoplasmatota; class Thermoplasmata; order Thermoplasmatales. Next base: position 71,541 of record JAKAXD010000001.1, on the reverse strand, counting down.
GGAGAAGACGGTGGGCGAATATGCAACGCTCCCGGATGCCTGTGCACTGGAAAAGGAGGTTGACAGGACAACGGAAGCAAGCATAATCGCAACGATCAATACGATTTTAATCCTAGAATTCATTGGATGACCACCGATTCAACAATGCATCGGCAAATATAAAAATATTGCTTTAAAATGGTGAAAAAAGAAAAAGGAATAAAATTAGATTCGTTTACTGCTTCTTCTGCTCTTCGACTTTCTTGGCTACCTTGTTGACGTTGCTTATCGCCAGGAACGAAAGTACCAGCGTAATGAGCACCAAGACGACGATGACTATCTCGAATATTTCGAGCGTGTTCACCGGGCTGGTGAGCTTCGTTACGTTTGTGGTCAGTGTTCCGAGTTTCGTGCTTATAGTTGCAACCGTTCCGTTCATTGATGTTACTGTTCCCGTGAGGGAGCCAAGGGATGTCTGTATGTTCGCAACGTTGCCTGATGTTACAGTTACCGTTGTATTCAGCGCGGATAGGGAAGCCTGGACGCTGCCTACTGTTGTCTGGAGTGTGGCAATGTTACCGTTCAAAGAAACGAGCGTTGCGTTTACAGATGCAAGCGACGTCTGCACGTTCCCGAGCTCTGTTGAGAGCGTCACAACTCCCTTCTGTATGGAGAGCACTGTTGCGTTTATCGTGCTCAGCGCCACAGATATGTTACCCACAGTCGTCTTCAGTTCTGCCACCGCACCGTTTATTGATGTTATTGCCGCATCAAGCTGCGCAATTGGCACGCTTAATGACTTCGTCACTGTGCTATTTATGTCGAATTCTATTGTTGCTATCTCGGATGGCGTTATTCCAGTGAGCAGCGCACCGTTACCCTCAGCTAGACCGAGGAAGTCCGACTGGCTGCCTGCCATAGGAGTTGTTCCTGTCGTCAGAAGCGTACTTCCGAGCAGTGACCCGTCCTGATAGTTGCTGTATTCAACAAGTCCCGATATTTCAAGCAGATAGTACGAGCCGGGTGCATTGTTAGGCATTCTGAATGAACCGTTTAGATATGATACGCTTCCAGTCGATGTTGTGAAACTTGCAGGAACTGTTGCAAGCAGGGTACCGTTAAGGTAGACGTTTGCCTCATACCCTACAGCAACATCGGTTGTTGATGGTAAACCGTTGCTCTGGTAAAGTGGAGGCACCGTCAGTCCAACGGCGCTGAATTGCACTATCTGACCTGGGAATGCGTACTGCGACATCGTGCTCAATGCAAGATTAGAATTCTCGACTACAACATACGATTGAGACACTACGGTCGTTGTTGGTGAAGATGCTGCGGCAATAGATAGTGTGTACGTTCCCGCGGATATTAGCGGTGTCAGTTCAGAGTAGCTCCAGATTCCGTCACTTAGGGTAGCTTCCTGATCAACCAATGTGCCATTTAGGAGAAGGTCATAGTATGTGTTTGGTTGGAGACCGTAAGCTGTTATGGTACCCATAGTTGTCCCGACTGAAGTGAAGCCTCCAAAGAGATTTGCGAAGTAGGGAGTAACTGTGTATGTTGTTGGCGTCCCGACTGCCTGACCTCCACTGGTTTCCATAAACACGCTGTATGTTCCAGAGGGCTCGTTAACTGTGACTGCATAATCGAACGCTCCGTAGGAATTCGGACTTGCTGAAATTGGCGATGATGATCCCACTATGGATGCGCCAGGGAATGTTGTGTAGTAAAGACTGACCGTAGAGGAGGGCGCGAAGTTATATCCCGCAAGAATAAGCAGTTGGTGTGCGGGGACATAGAGCGCCTGCAGGGTTCCATATGTCGTGCCTGGAGTGCTGACAACAACGTACTCGCTCTTCAGGGCTGACGATATTGTCTGACCAGAATACACAACAACCAGCGATTGTAGGCCCTGTACGTTCGGCACTTTGAACGTTACAGCTTGCGATGCAGGGTTGGTCGATCCTGAAGCCGGGAAGGTAGTGGACGTTATTGAGCCTCCAGATACGGAGTACGTAACCGTAAGAAGCTGCGTGCCGATGTAGAGCGAATAATCTGTGCTAGCGCTCGGATACACTTGCGATCCAGCGGGGATAATGTTGCCTACTGTTGCAGACTGCAGACTACCTACCTCAAGTGTGGGATACGTAAAGAGGCCGGAAGTTACGGATATAGTTGGTATCCCGATTTCGGAATAATAAGTGCCGTAAGCGTACGTGCCTGTTCCGAATATATCGTTATCTGTAAGCCCCGAAGCAGAGGGATTTGAAAGGTTGACAAGTGTTGGCGTCGTCCCGGATGCAAGGAATTCAATATATCCCGATTGGAATTCAAATATACCGGTCGTCCCTGTTGAGGTTGAACTGCTTACAGTGTAAGATGGCTCGTAGGTGAAGATTAGGGTACCATTGGCTGCTGGGTAGAGTCCGAGATTGTACTCTGTCCCCACTGATACCGAAATCATAACCCCCTCATATATGAGATTGTAGCCCAGCCCAGTATCGAAAGGTTCGTAGAGATTCGTTGGGTTAAGACCGTATGCATACACGGTCAGATTTCCGTTGGTTGGAACATATTCGGGAAGCGAATTGCCGCTCGGATCCAGAACGTAGATGAACGAGTTGACTTCAAAGGAAGATGATGCAACGTAGAGTCCCTGAGACGGAATCGATGCAACTGGCATATATGAGCCGTAAGGAATTTCAGGTATAACTGCCGTACTTGGAAGTTGACCGAAGCCATTTGAGTCCGTTGTGAGCGTACCAATTGTGTAGGCTCCAAGTGTCACGGTGACCTGCGTGTTAGCAGGGAAGTCAAACACTTGGCCCATCACAGGATCGTCAGGATAACCATAGGTGGAAACACCGGTCACTTGGTCCGTTAGTACAAAATTAAGGTGAGCGTTGTTCGGCGAAGAGACATAGATTACGCTGTTGTCATCCGCTACGGTCAAAGTGGTTGGAGATCCCGCTATTGTTATGAGCTCAGGGCCTCCCGGAGTTGGTGATATTGCTGAAGTTAAGCCGGTAACAGTCAGAGTAAACTGTCCGTTCGTCCCTGCTTTTGTACCAGCCTGGATCGCATAGATGCCTGAACCAATCTCAACTGCCGTCGAAGAGGTAGTCGAAGGCTGTATTACCTCTCCTGCAGTAAAGCCGTATCCGTTTATTGTGAGAGTAGAGCTGATCGCCCCTGATATGCTGAGTGGCGTTGTTGTGACCCACGGTATCAGCGTTACTGGTTCTGTTGCAATCTCTGCTCCGACAGGATCAGCTACGTATACATGATAGCCCGCGGAAAGGTACGGAAGAGTGTTCGGGATAGTAACATACTGTTTTGGAGCAACGGCTCCGTTGATGAGTGAAATCGAGCCTATTCCCATGTTCACTCCATCTGCAGCTATATATACCGATGCTGAACCCGTTGCCGTCGGTGCGAATCCCGATCCTATTATCTTGACAAGTTGTCCCGCAGGGACATTTGTACTTCCAGTAACGGTGCTAGTCACTGTTATTGTTGGTGAGTACGGGGAAACGGTGAATGCTATTGACCCCATTACAGAAGAAGTGACTGTGAGTGGGGTTACATCAGATACAAGGAGATAAAGCGTCTGGCCAGCAATTACGTTCGTTGGTCCGGTCGATGCTGGTGTTAGAAGTGCATTGGTGAATGTCGTGCTGCCGGCTTGTGGCGAATATGTGAACGAATCGGTAGTATAGGTTCCAGTGAATCCCGTGGATGGGGATCCCGAAGCATACGTTGTGAAAGAGTTAGTCGTGCTCCAGAAGAAATAGAATGTCGTGACTGAGCTGAATGTCCCTCCATTCGCGAATATTACTGCATGTGCTGAGGAAGGATCGGTTACTTGTGCGATTGTTACGGACGTAGGTGTGTACGATACTGTCCCTTGCATCGTTTGTGCGTATGCTGGCTGCGCTGCAAATGACAGGATTGCAAAAGCGCTGAAAATCATTGCTACTGCGATCAATACCGTAAGCGTTTTTTTGTTGTTAGGTTTATACATTAATTAAAACCTCCATCTAATGGAGAAGATTGATAATATTTAAATGTTGTGAATAAATATTTCACGGTCATACACAACGCTGAATGGTGAAAGACCGCATTCCTGGAATTGATACATTCTGCGATTTTGCAAAACTGTCATACAATGAGATGACAAGCCCAGCGCATCGATTCCTTCAAGCTTTTCTTCTACTCTTAGGATTACTTTCGTCCCTGACTTTGGAGAAAATACCTAGATTTTGAGATTTTCGTCCTCTTGAAATATGAAAACCCTAAGAGAGATTTAAGGATGAGCACTTAGTCGACAAGATTTTCTCCAATCAAAGTGAAATATATTTAGAATAGTAGCTGTTTGGGAATTAAATGACCCTCTACGAGAGCAAGGATACGACGGTAAGGGGACTCTACTGGCAGTACGTGTCATCTATATTCCTTGTGCTCGTAGGGGCGCTTTTCTACATATTCATCGTCCACGTTTACAGCACTGAAATTGTTGGTGTCTTCTCCCTTCTTTCCGCCATAGCCTACCTCTTCAGCACAGTCTTCATCATAGGCCTCCAATCAGGCATGCAGCATTTCATCTCCTACCACCTCGGCAGGGGGGAGGACAGAGCTATAAGGGAATTCGTCAGGAAATTCTCCATCCTTGCGCTCATCCTTTCAGCACTTGCTTTCCTGACGCTCTGGTTTCTATCACCCTTTCTCTCCCTCGTCTTCTTCCACACGTATGCATTCCTAGATTATCTGAAGCTCATAGACGTGGAACTGTTTGCGATGGTACTGAACGGCATAATGATCGGCATGCTCCTTGGTCTCCAAAGCTTCAAGATGGGCGGCATCGCGAACATAGCAGTGAATGCGATAGGCTACGGCCTGATAATACCCATGCTTCTCGTGAACATGAACCCCATAAGGATAATATATGCATGGATAATAGGCTACTACGCCACTACGGCCATCATACTCCTTTTCCTGCACAGGAGACTGAAAAATGTTCAGCCGGGAAATGATGCGAAGGTCGACCTGAGGCCCGTCTTCTCGTACTCCATCCCCCTCTTTGTTTCTGGGCTCATGGGATACGGTGCGAGCTACGTGGACAGGTTCACAGTATCATTCTTCCTGAACCTCTCTGAACTGGGCATTTACAATTTCTCACTGCTGATAGTCACATCCCTTGGTCTACTGGTATCTCCTTTCACCGTCATCCTCTTCTCGAGGCTATCGGAGTTCTACGGGAAGAAGGACATGGAAAGCTTCCGCCTTTATTCGCTAAAGGGCGTTGAGGTGCTCACGGCCATATACATCCCTGTGGCTCTGGTTGTCGCGGCTCTCTCTCCCTCCATAATACTCTTCCTGTCAAATGGAAGCTACCTTCCAGGCTACGTGCCAATAACGATCATACTGGTCGTTAGTGCTCTTACCGTATCGGTAAACATTTTGGGTGTAACACTCCAGGCGATCAGGAAGACAAAGATATTCATCATCTCATCCTCCCTGGCGCTCCTCTCGAACTTCGTCATAAGCATCGCCCTAATTCCCCTCTACGGCATAGACGGTGCAGCCATAGGATACGCTTCCCCTTCTGTTGTTGGCTTCGCAGTCATACTCTACTACTCGAGAAAATATGGAACGTTCTTCATGGAGAAAATGAGGATGCTGAAGATATTCGGCTCCGGTTTCATAACTTTCTTCCTGATGATCGTTGTTCAGGACAGGCTTGGCTATTCAATTCTCAAACTCTTCGTCTACCTTGTCACTGGCCTCGCCGTGTATCTTTTCTTCATAAGGGTGTTCTACACGTTCGACGAGAGGGACATAGACCTCTTCCTGGGAATGATTCCTGGGAACTATAAAAGGATGAAGAGGTTCATAAGGAGCCTGTTTGTTTGATAAGGCAAATGGCAAAGCCACTATCAGGATATTTTATGTTATGACGTATTGGATTGGCACGCCCTCTTTTATTTTTTCCCGTATGTTTTCATGAAATGGGACTTGAATGTGCGAACTTTCATCAGTAAACCCTTTTTTGCACACTTTTCATTTTCGCATCTCTAAATTCTAGAGAGTGGATTTCTAGAGTGGAAATAGTAAGGATTTAAGGGATTGTCTATCTGTTCTAATAACATTATGAACTTGGGATGGATAGCCTGCTTGCCAAAGAAAGATTAAATGGACGAAAAACAATCAATGCCGGCAAAGAGGGGGGACATAATCTAATGGCAAATGATAGGCAATCATATTACGACGACTGCAACCAGGGAGAGGATTCGTCCACCTTTGAAAAGGCCATTGCCATAAAGAAGAAGCAGAGCCTTAAGATGATGATCAAGGGTGTAGCACTATACGTTATTAACGCGACAGTGGAGTGGATTACATGTACGTTTATAAGGAGGAGCTTTGAGGTTCACAGACAAAAATTTCGATATTTTTTGAACGGGTATAGCGCGACCAGCAATGAACGATGTGCAGAGCTCCCATTTGCAATGGATTTCATTTTCGGAATACTGATAAGGGGGAAAAGCATCAAAACAGGATAGGGAGTCATGAGATGGAGGTACAAACGCTCACACAGCTGACCAAGGTAAAATACGGACAGACGCAGCTTTTGGTAAGGAAGGAAGAATTGTTTGTATTTTATGCAACATTCATAGCCAACGAATACTGCAGGCTGAGAATGAGGCCGGGTGACACCGTGCTGGACTTTGGCGCTAATGTGGGGGATTTCACAGTGAAGGCTGCGTCAAAGCTCCGTGGTGACGGAAGAGTTATAGCCATAGAGCCAAGCCGCAAGAATATTGAGATCATCAGGGAAAATCTTGAAATGAACAACGCAAAAAATGTTGATATATGCGGGTGCGCAATATCTGGCTCCGACGGATATGTCTACTTGGATGGAGACGGAAGCGTGATATCTAAAGCTTCGCCGGACACGAATGAGAAGAAGGAAAGGGTCAGAGCGCTATCAATTGATTCATTTCTCGAAGAATATGGTCTGAAGAACCGGAAAGACTTAGTCGTTAAGATGGACATAGAGGGTGCTGAGAAATATGCTTTCAAGAGCATGAGCTTCATGCGAAGCATCAGGGAGATTTCAATGGAGCTTCACGGTCTGGAAAATGTTCAAAACATACCTGGAGTGCTGGTAAATCAGGGTTTCAGGATATCTCAATATAAGACGTTCGACGAGGTGAGGGAGACAATGAAGAGCATAGCCCTCCATCCCCTGGACTTCCTGAGACTTGAGAGGATGTCGCGCCATTTAGCGCTCAGGGGATTCCTGGCTACCATAAATTCTAAAAATCCCGTAGCCGGTATCAGTTACGATGAGTTCAAAATAATTTACGCTTCTAAAAAGACATAGGTTATGGCATTTCATTTGAAACACATCCTAAATCCGGAAATTTGTAAGGGGCCAAGATCGGATAAGTTAATGAAACCCCTGAAAACTTTCAACTTTTGGTTACATCGTATCTTCGAATGCAAGGCAACTTCTGCTTTTACTACTTCCAGCTTTCCCATCTCCCTCAGTGTACCTTGTGCTTGCATTCCAGTCCATTCTGTAGGTGACAATTCTAAGAGAACTTACCCTGTATGAAGGATACCGGTGTCGATTGAAACAAATTTACAACCAGAGTTCCTCCCTGGTTTTTTCAGTCCCTCTATGCTATTTTTTTTCCGACCGTATTATCGAAACCTTAATTATTCCTGGGTTAAGAGACTCAATCTGCCACTCCAGCTGGTGTCCTGCATTGAGCTTCATCTGTCTTACTATAGAACCAGGAACCGTTGTTCTTAGAGAATCCGTTTTAATTCCGGCAGAAACGAGCTTGGTTCTATCTCCTCTATTTCTTGCCATGTAATATAGATAGTGCACATAATCCTATAAGTCTTCCTGTGGGGATAACTAAAGGATAATCAATAGGTCTAAGAATAGATATATTTATAATCTAGATAGCAATATCTTAGTGATGAAGTATGAAAGAAAATACAGACAATCAGAAGGAATGGTTGGATGAGCAGTATGTAGAAATGGCCTTAGAAAGATATGAGAAAATCAAATCAGTGGTTTCCAAAGGGAAGAGACCGACCCGTTCCGAAAAAGAACTGATCTCACTGATATTCAACAAGATGGTTGATCCGTACTATTACTGGGCAGAGGCTAGGGGCAAGGAAGAAAATCAAAACGCAAGCATTAAAAGTGTTGGAGAATCAAGAGTAGAAGATATTTCTCAACTCGCAGCTAAATACGACCTTGATATATCAGAGATGAATAGCACCCCAAGCAGGATAAAGCTGAAGAGATACCTCGATAAAGGGTTTGAAGAACTAAACGTCAGGATGAAGAAGATAGGTTATTCGTATGAAAGGGGAAGCAGATCATTTGTGAAATAGCAATACTTTATTCAAAGTAGAAGGCCGTTCTTTTTCCCTGTAAGCAGGTCATATTATGAAAGAACCCTTTAGGGGATAGTAAATGATGCCCCCTTTCAAGCATTCTTACATCCTCCGACCAGACGCCCCTTCTCCATTCAATCCACATTCAAACAATGTTCAAACGACGTTCAAACTTAGTTCAAAATGTGTTCAAATGGCCGTTCAAACTTTCAAACTGCATGGGATTTCATACCCCCTTATAGGAACCCATAATAATCTGATATTAGAAAAATGAACTTACATGAACCATGAAGAAAGTGAAAGTATCTGTCTTAAGTGGTAAGGAAGTAGTACGATTAATCTTGTCACTGAAATTTTGAAACATTTATATGTGTCATATGAACTGACACTCTCTTAAAATTGGTGATTGGCGAGAGTGACAAATGGTTCGATGTCCGCATTCAGGAGGAGCGTGAATAATTTAATGGCAATCTCGACAGACAGATACGCAGCCATCGGTGAGAATATCTGGAAAACAGTGGTATATGAATGTTTGGAAATTAATGTACACTTTTATTTATATCATAATATATTTATTCCTGATTCGCATGTTGCACTGATTGAAAGGGTAAGGAAAAATGATAGGAAAAATCAGATGGACGGATAGGAAATGTCGAGCGATAGAGGATATCAGCGCAGGCTTGATTTTCCCACTGATTTGCAGTCCTGGGGAAAGCAGTGTTAGGGAGGGTGAAATATGGCAAGACAGCTGAGCATTGAAGAGAAGAGGAGCATAATTCTGCTCTATCTGGACGGCCACTCTCAGAATACCATAGCAAAGAAAACACGGAGGTCCATAGGGATCGTCAACGCTGTCATAAGTGACTGGGAGACTGGAAAGGGGATAGAACCGGAGAGCGGTCTCCTTTCGGCAGAGATAAGGGAAATTGCAAGGTTCATGAAGGAGAAGAATCTTTCCATATCCGACCTGGATGAGATGTTCATTACTAACGCAGCTTTAAAGGAGTCAGGTCTCAATAAAGCTTCCATAATGAAGATAATGAGAGGGTTCAAGGGGAACAGTGATGAAGAGCTGGAGAAATATGCTGAAACTGTAAAGAGAATCAGAAGTGTGGAAGAGAATACTCATCTACCGATAGATAAATTTCAGGATGTCGTTACGGAGGAGGAAGAGAGACTTTCAGAAATCAGGAAGGAGAAGGCAGAGCTAGAAAGGGAAATTCAGGGAATAAAAGCCGACTTAACCACTCTCCGCAAGCAATACAATGATGAAAGAGGGGGCATAGAGTTTTCAAAGAGCGTTAAAATAATAACTGGGGCATTCAGCAATAAGGACGTTCTCTCCATTCTGTCAGGATTGAAGGAGGCAGGATTCGATGCATCTACATATCTGAGGCTAAAGGACCTGCTGGTAAAGGTGGAAAATACTGGCATCAGCATCGATAATTTTGTTTCAGCTGCGAAATCCGTCCTTGCCTTGAGAGATATGGGGTTCTCCGAAGACTACCTGGAGAAGCTGAGAATGGAGATGGGATATTCAAAATTGGATTTCAGGAAGATGGTTGACCAATTCAGGGATTACCAGAGCAATACCAAGAAATTTGACAGGGAGGTCATTGATAAAGAAAACAGAGTGAATACCCTGAAAAAGGAGATAGACGAGGAGAGCTCATCACTTGCCAAGTTAAGGGGGGAAGAGAAGATTCTACGGGAAAGCATTTCTTCCCTTGAATCTAAGAATGTGGAACTTGATTCGAAGCTTTTGGACTTAATAGGCCAGATTAAAAAGAGGCAGGAAGAATATCACAAACTGATGGAAATGAAGAGCGAAGTAAGCAAGGAACTTGAAGAGGCAAGGAACACCCTAAGAAAATATAATCAAGGATTCAAGGACTATGATGATTTGAATATGGAAATAGCCCGACTGAGGAATACATATAACTCTCTCGATGAAGAATACAGGAAAAAGAGGGAGCAGGTGGAACTTGGGCTTAATTTGTTCAACCTTCTCACAGAAGCTGGGGAATACAATCTGGAAGGATTGAAGCTAATGTGCAGAAACTTGGTGGAATCGTTCACTGTCGGAGACAGTGATTTCCAAAAGATAAAACTGAAGGCCATTGAAATGCTTGTAGGGCTAACACAGAACAATCTTGTGGCCTTAAGCTCCACAGATGAAGTCATGTTGAAAATCAAGTTTGTCAGCAAGGAGGAGTACTACGGAAATCTGCAGAAATTCCTAGAAATAGAAGGGATGAAGCAGGAAGTAGAGAAAATACAGCAGATGATAAAGAATGAAGCATATAAATTCGTAAAGGCTGAGCTAGAGTCAAGGGGAGAAGACCCTACAATAAGACCGTATATCAGGGAGGTTGTCAAAGAAGTAATTAGAGAAATATACGAAGCAGAGGTGCAAAGAATTTCAAAAGAGGAACTAGCGAAATCTTTCAACAGACTCCTTCTCAGTTCATTTGGACCCAGCGTAGAAGCTGACTGGAAAGAGAACAGACAGGGTGAATTGGTAAGAATTGCTTACATAGATAGCTCAGGGAGGGCTGGAGAGGATATGATATTGTTGGATAATGTTTTAAGGTCTTTATTAGAAGGAAAGGAGGTTGAAGGTTCATACAATTATTATGACAGCTGTGAAGCTCTGAAAGCAATGATATTATATTACTCAAACAAAAAACCTCCTGTCCTCTCAGTTCTTAGGGAAAAGGGAGAAATTAGGATTTTCAAGGGAAGGCATATTCCATCCTCGTTAGCGAGGTGAAATTCTGACAGAGTAGGGCAATAAGTTAGTACAATTGTTCCCTGCCTCAATTATACTTGTCAGTCGATTTTGATAACTTCTAGTACACTTGGTAACGCAGAACCCTTTCAGAACTCATTCAAGATGGACTATGTCTGGCTATACGAATTCCAAGATTACGGAGAAGCGTCAGTCGCCAAAGAGAGTGCTTAAAGGATTACAATGAGACTAGACCACATTTATCAATAGATTTCCCCCTCCCAGGCAGTTCAGGAGGAAGTTACTGAATGACAAGTCGTTCAGGACAGGTCACGTCAAGAGAATGGAGGTAAAGCTAAAAGAATAAAGCTGAAAAGAGTTCCGAATCTAGCTGGGGCAGATCAGGATGTCATAAAATTATAATAGCATATAAGGATTAAAGCTTATATAAAGGCGAGGATGAAGACTGAATGCGCTACAAATTAAGTCAGATGTTTGCTGCCTGGCTTGAATACAGGAAGCCGACGTTAGAGGGAGAACGATACACAATTGATAACCCTTTAGAATTCGTATTTAAAAAGAATGGAATTGCAAGGCTGAGTAATGGCTATGAGATTCCTTATGATCAAGGGAATAAAGAAGACATCATAGAAGTAATAAAATTTACTTTACGCAATGGCATCAGATTTGGTGACAATGAGAATCAATGGAAACTATATCCGAAGGAAGGAATTATAGAAACCCACCAAGGGATTAGATTTAAGATAAATTCTGTCGGATTACTGGATGAGGCTTTTTTAAACCAGACACATTTTTCTGAATTCGACCTAAAAGACAGGGTGGTCGTGACAGGGGGAGCATATAAAGGTGACACGCCTCTTTTTTATTCTTATTATGGTGCAAAAGTATACGGATTTGAACCTGACCCAACTTCTTACAATATTGCACTGGACAACATTAAATTAAACCCTGAACTCTCTAAAAATATAGTGCTGATGAATTATGCTATCAGTGGAGACGAAGACGTTCTATTTCCGTTGAATTATGACAGCGGGGGCTCTTCTCTATATAAAATAGAACACAAAAGGACGGTAAGAATAAAATCAGTGAGTATATCCACAATTTTAAAGGATTTCAGTATCTTAAATCCATACCTGCTAGATTTAGATATAAAGGGCGCTGAATTTTCAGTTATCGAAGACAGCTCTATCTCCTCCTTTCAAAAGATAAGAATAGAATATTCACCCTACTTGTTGAACCCATCTGAAAAGAACCTAGGATACTTAGTCAGTAAATTGAAGGGTTATGGATTCAATAAAATCAGAGTTTATAAGCACAACGACCGCGACAGGTTCGATCTACTGAACCACGGAGTGCTTGAAGCTAAAAGGTAATTATATCAGTATCTAAATTATAATATGTGATGGTATGTTAAGATGGCGAGTGAATCTCCCCTACAGGAAACATAATAGTCATCTAGGTTGTGGGATGACCGTTAGGAGGCGATCGTCCCACGTATGCCTGAATGGATATTTCGATAAAAGAGATTGTGTGCACCACAATAGATGAAAACGGAAGAATAGTAAGGAAGGACAGGTTTGAGAATGGCTTCGAGAAACTTGACGAATTTCTCAGTAACTTCTCTGAGGGAGACAGCTTTGTCATGGAATCAAAAGGATTCAATGTGAAGCTTGCAAACCCGCTGAAGATAAAACTCATAGCTGAATCAAGGATGAAGAATGACGATATCGATTCAGAAATACTTGCCAAGCTTCTGAGAAACGACTGGATCCCTGAATCCTACGTTCCAAAGAAGGAGATAAGGGAGATAAGAAGGGTTGTGAGAACAAGGATTGACATAAGGAGAACTATGACCTCGTATAAAAACAGGATAAAGATAGAGATGAAGAGATTGCATGTGGATTATGGTGAAGATCCATTCACCATCGAAGGTAAGGCATTCCTCAGAAGCTTGAAATCACAGAGGATTGACTCATATCTCAATGTTCTCAGTGGCTTGGAGAATGAGGTGAGGAGGATTGATAGGGATCTGAAGAAATACGAGGACATAGAGGATGTGGATATGGATGGATTCTTCTACTATGATCCCGAGAGGGAGTCTCACAAGAGAACGGATTTCCACAGCAACCTTGCAAAGAGGAGGGAGAGCATAGAGAAAGCATTCCGGTCCCTTAAGACTGATCTTGATGTCTTCCCGTTGAGGGAACATAATGAATCGACTGTGAAGGGTATGCTTTTCTTTTTCTTCTTATCTATGATCATAAAGTCAATACTGCTCAGGGCAATGGGCTCGTCCAAACTGAGCAGGAAATACTCCATAGAATCAATGCTCATAGAGCTGGAGAAGCTTCACATGATAGAGGACCAGGCAGGTTCTCTTAGGGAAATTGAAAGAACAAGGAAGCAGAAAGACATTCTCGATGCCCTAAGTTCCATATCGTGGTGGTAAAACAAGGGAGTTCGGGATGAACAGCTTCGTGGTAGGAATTGATATTGGGGAGGAAAGGAGCGACGCCTGCTATCTTTCATCTGCCTGTGATACACTGGATCAGTCCAATTTCCAGATGACAGACACTGGTTGGAGTGAACTTACATCAAAGTTTCCCAAAGAGACAAAGGTAGCATACGAAGCATCCGGTTTAGCCTAAGTGGTATCAAATAGGCTAACAGAACTTGGATAATCAGATGTTACTGTTGTACACACAAAGGAACTTGCCTAGATTACAAACTCAAAGAGGAAGAACGACAGAGTGGACAGCGTTAAAATCGCAAAGCTGCATCTTGTAGACATGATTTCAACGGCACACCTTCTATGCGACTAAAATCAAATAACTAGAGACCTCCTAATACAGATGGTAAACTCGGTCATTACATTTGAAACATAAAGAACAAAATTAAGGGATACGTCAAGAGGGAGGATCTCTATAATGGTTTGCCAGAATCAGCTGATAAATTCTCTGAGAAGATGAGAGTGCAATCAGTTCTATATCGCTAAACAATCCCTGATTTTATGTATTCGCCACCAGACAGGTAAAAATAATAGGAAGACAGTACTGTATGATTAAACTTTAGGAGGTTTAAAATGTATCCTTCAAAAGAACGGATCGGTTGTAATTTAGATGAACTTTTTGAAATGTCTAATGAAATGAAGAATGTGCGCAATGAAATATTACCTTCAAAATACTGGGAATACTTGAATAAAACGATTGAGGACAAAATCAATCTTTATGGATTCGAGAATTTTAAACGAACCTATGCCGCTCACTATTTTACATTTTATCTAAGCCCATTCTCCGACCAAATTAATAATTTGTCGTCAGATTTGCCATTAACTGTTAAGATTAAACTTCTTTCCAAGATATTTAAGAAACACAGCATCTTGGGATGGAAAAAGTCACTCTCATACAACATGTTGACAAGAATGTTATGGGAATACGTTAAACGTCAAGAACCGGACCTTACGGAAAAACTAGAAGAGCCACTTGTGGGAAACCCGCCAAGGGTCTACGACCATGGAAAACTTATCTCGGAGGATCTGGCAAATTCAATACTTGAATACCGATCAATTACACGAGGACTACAAGGGCAATCCCAAGTAGATAACTTGGTAATATCAGAACTGGGGGGGGATATGGGAGAACAGCTTATGTATTTCTCAGGTTGCATTCGAACCTAAAATACGTCTTAGTTGATTTACCCTTATCCTTATGGACAGCCCAAAATTATCTTTCCTCAGTATTTTCAGACAAGAAAATTTTCAAATTCAGACATTTTGAAACTTTTACGGAAATTGAGGAACAATTTGAGAGAAGCGATATTGTTTTCTTTACCCCAAATCAATTGGAACTTTTACCTAATAAGGTTGTGGATTTATTTTTAAATATATCATCAATGCATGAGATGAGAAAGGATACACTAAAGTATTATTTTGGTCAGGTCGAAAGGGTTACGAAAGGGTATTTTTACTTTAAACAGTGGAAAGTATCTGTTATACCGTATGAAAATACGATAATAGGGGAGCAAGAATATCCAATTCCACAGGGGTGGAAAAGACTTTATCACAGGAATTGTGTCTTTCCTTCAACATTCTTTGAAGCTATGTACCTTGTGGGCAATTCTCCAAGATCGGTTTATGACCGGATAGATACCTAAATTAAAGATTAGGTTCATCCTGCATTCCTTTTTTGAAATTTCATCCCTATTGTCTAATAATATTGCAGACAAATTATAACTTATTCCCCGAATTTTCTTATACTACCCGGACATAGGTCATCATGCCACGAGATACGTGCCCAATTTGTGGTAGCAGGAATATTTCTACTTATCTGGAATTGGGAAAACAGCCATTGGCAAATGAGCTGACGCCAGACAGGCCTTCATCAATCTTTTCTGAGAGGTATGACCTTGCCTTAAACATCTGCCTTGACTGTCTTTACGTATGGTTACGTGAACAAGTTTCTCCAGAGAGACTCTTTAGAAACAACACATACTTAACGGGTATCAGCAAACAAACACGATTGGATATGGAGAACTTTGCTGATTCTTGTATTAATACGTGCTATTTTGAGAAACAGGCAAAAGTCATTGATATCGGGTCCAACGATGGGACGCTTTTGAGTTTTTTTAAGGGCATTGGATTTGAAGTATTGGGGGTTGACCCTTCGATGCCTGCGTGTGAGCTAGCCAATTCCGAGGGGGTTACCACTATAAATGATTTCTTTGGAAAAGGGATATTGAATAAGGTATTATCATCATTCGGAAGAGCAGATATAATAATAGGAACCAACGTTGTTACTCACGTTGAAGACCCGATTTCGTTCTTTGAAAACTGTAAGAAATTATTGAAACCTAATGGGTCGATAGTATTAGAGTTTTATAACTTCGAGCATATGTTATCCAATGTGGCATTCGATCAAATCTATCATGAACACGTTTCTTACTTCAATTTTACAACGTTTCGTAATATGGTGAAAAAGATTGGTCTGTTCGTTTACAAAGTTGAAGCAGTCAAATCACAGGGAGGATCGCTGAGAGTGTTCCTAGCCACGGATGAGAATGCTCGAACCGATAGCTCAGTAGAACGCCTACTGAGGAAAGAGGGTGGTTTTGAAAAAATAAAATCTCGTTTTCTGTCATTTCCAGATAAAGTCTTAGGGCGCAGAAAGGAAATTTTAAACCTGATTGAAACGCAATTAATCCAATGTACTAAGATAGCCGGATACGGTGCATCCGCAAAGGCAACAGTTCTCCTAAACTATTTGAACATTTCATCAGACAAAATAGTAGCTGTTGCCGATAGAAATCCGATAAAGCAGGGGAAGTTTATTCCAGGCATCGGGATCCCTGTGATTTCTCCTCCAGAACTGGCTGACATAAATCCTGATTTAATTATCATATTCCCGTGGAACATTAGAAGTGAAATAACAGATGAATTAAGAGGATTATTCGGGGAAGAGATGAAGACGGTAACATTTATGCCACATATTACTTTTTCAGGTTGAACGTGAGGAGCTGAGTGAATTTGAAGGTAGTGATTTTGGCGGGAGGTCGGGGTACGAGATTGAGCGAGGAAACTGCCGTAAAACCCAAGCCAATGGTAGAGATAGGGGATTATCCAATATTGTGGCACATAATGAAGATCTACACTCACTACAGCTACAACGAGTTCATTGTATGTTTGGGATACAAAGGATACGTTATCAAGGAATATTTCACCAATTACCGCTTGCATAATTCCGATTTTACGCTAAGTCTAAAAGACAATGAAATAAGATACGAGAACTCGAGAAGTGAGAACTGGACGTTAACCTTCGTTGACACAGGGATGGGTACCGAGACGGGTGGCAGAATCAAGAGAATTGAGAGATATGTCGAGGGGGAAACTTTCATGGTTACCTATGGAGACGGTTTGTCCGATATAAACATCAATAACTTGGTTAAATTTCATAGAAATAACAAAAAGATGGCTACAATCACTGCCGTTATGCCTCCTGGAAGGTTCGGTGCGCTAAAAATAGATGGAAATACGGTCTCAAAGGTAACGGAAAAACCAAAGGGGGATAACTCGTGGATTAATGGAGGCTTTTTCGTATTGGAACCAAATGTATTCGATTTCATAGAGGGAGATGATACCATATGGGAGAGGGGGCCATTAGAAGCTATAGTAAAGAAGAGAGAGCTTGGAGCATTTAAGCATAAAGGATTCTGGCATCCCATGGATACGGTTAGGGACAGAAATGAACTGATGAATCTATGGAACTCTGGGAAGGCTCCTTGGAAGGTGTGGAATGACTAGAAGGGTCCTAATAACTGGCGGAACCGGATTCATAGGAAGCCATCTGGTAGAGGAACTCGTCAATAGGAAATACAGACCAATTGTTCTGAAGAGGAGTTACTCAAACTTGTTTCGCATTTTCAAATATCTAAATGCGGTGGACTTCTATGATTTGGACAAAGTTACGCTGGAAGATATTTTTAAGAGGGAAGTGGTTGAGGCTGTTGTAAATCTGGCAGTCTTTTATCGAAAGGAGCACTCTTATGGGGATATTGATGAGATGATAGACACAAATGTGAAATTGCCGACAAAGCTGCTAGAACTGAGCAGGAATTCAGGCGCCTCAACTTTCATAACTGCTGGTACATTCTTTCAATATAACCAGAATGTAATGCGTATTGATCGAGAAACAACACTGTTGGCTAGGGATTTTTATGCAGCAACGAAAAATGCACTTGAAAGAATTTTAGAATTTTATGGATCATCATCAGACTTGAGATTGTTCGAATTTATTTTATTTACTCCATATGGAGAAAGGGATGACCCAAAGAAGCTTATACCATACATAATCAATAGTGCTCTACAAGATAGAAGTATTGACCTTACACAAGGGTTTCAGAGATTGTATCCAACGTATGCCAAGGATATAGTTTCAGCCATAATTAAGGCAGTTGAACTTCCGGATGGTATTCGACCTTCAAGTTATAGATTTAATTTAACTGGCCGGCAATCTTATAGCATAAGAGAGATAGTTACGGTTCTTGAAGACATTTTAGATAGAAAAGTCAAGGTCAATTGGGGTCGACTAAATGCAAAAAAAGTAGATGCTTTGCAGCCATTCACTGTCGACATCTCTACAAGCGAGAATACACTGGGTTGGACCCCAGACACTAGCCTAGAAGAGGGCTTAAGGAAAACAGTGATGTATTACGAGGGCGAAAAGAATGAAAATACACAATACCGAAATTGAAGGCGCCGTGCTCATAGAATACAATGTTAACCACGATACTCGGGGTTATGCCTTAAAGCCATTCTCCTTAAATCAAATTAAAGAAGCCGACCAGAAATTTGAGGTAAAAGAAATTTTTTACTCCATGTCAAATAAAGACGTAATAAGAGGAATGCATTTCCAACTACCTCCGTATGCACAGGCAAAGATTGTACATCTCATAAAGGGGAGAATAGTGGACGTTCTTCTCGATCTTCGAATAGACTCACCTACATATGGAAAGTACGTTTCCATAGAACTAGAAGAAGGAGATGGGAAAGTGGTCTATATTCCTAAAGGGCTAGCTCATGGGTTCGCGTCTTTGGTAAACGGTTCCACTGTATTGTACCTATTTGACGGCCCCTATTCTTCAGAATCTGAAAGCGGAATTAGATATGATTCCTTCGGATACGCCTGGAAGATAGACAGACCGGTATTGTCCACACGAGACTTGTCATTTCCTGAGTTTTACAGGTTTAAGTCTCCCTTTAGATTACCGAAGGATGCGACCTAATATGAGATTGGATAGATACAAGAGGTTTTATAAGGGGAAAAATGTTCTTATAACCGGGCATACAGGCTTCATCGGTTCATGGCTTACAAAAGTCCTGTCTATGAGCGGTTCTAGAGTATTGGGTTACTCCTTAAATCCTCCAACCAACCCCAATATGTATGATGCAATTCGCTTAAGTGAGGGCTTGATGGATTTAAGAAAAGACATCAGGGACAAGGAGTCTCTGAAAAAGGCGATCCAAGAGTTTGAACCTGAAATCGTATTTCATTTGGCCGCACAGCCAATTGTTTTGGAATCTTATGACAATCCTATGGAAACATTCGAGACTAATGTTATGGGAACCGTGAACCTTCTTGAAAGCCTAAGAAGGGTAGGTTCAGCGAAAGTGATCGTAGTGATCACAAGTGATAAGGTGTACAGAATCAACGAGTGGGCCCATCCATACAGAGAGACTGATCCTCTGGGAGGAAAAGACCCCTATAGCGCTAGTAAATCGTCACAAGATATAGTAGTGAGTTCATTCAGAGAAAGTTACTTTGATAGTATGGGAGTTAGCATTTCTTCCATTAGGGCAGGCAATGTTATAGGCGGTGGAGACTGGGGAGCCCATAGAATTGTTCCAGACGCAATAAGGGCTATAACGGAAAAAAGAAGCATAACTATTAGAAACCCGCAGGCTGTAAGACCTTGGCAGTATGTACTGGACCCAATATCAGGAATGTTGGAACTTGCTCGGAAAATGTGGACTAACTTGGAATTCTCTGGTGACTGGAACTTAGGACCAATGAATTCGAAATCGATTACGGTAAGAGAGCTAGCAGAGGCAATTATCAAATACTGGGGGGCGGGCAGTTACCGTATTGGTCAAAAGAAGAAAGAAGATGCTAAGGAATCTAATTACCTTCAATTGGACTCATCCAAGGCAAGGATGAAACTTAATTGGTATACACCTTATGATTTCGAAGAGACCGTCAAGGAGACTGTCGAATGGTATAAACAATATTACGGCAGAAAGGATGTTGATAACGAAACTGAGACTCAGATCAAGAGGTATACTGAACGGAGAAATGATTTATGGAAGTAATAGGGAAGGACCTTTTAGGTATTTGTATACCAACATACAATCGATCAGTGTACCTGAGTGAGTGTTTGAGATCTGTGATAGACGAGTTTTCCCCATACGGCTTTCCGATATATATTTCTGATAACTGCTCCACAGATAATTCAACATTCGTTGTATCCAACTTTGAAAAAGATTATGACAACATAAAGTATGTCAGGAATAACAGTAATCTCGGACTGTACAGAAATATTTTGAATGTGATGCAAATGGCAGAAACTAGATATATATGGTTGATGGGGGATGACGATATAATAGTAAAAGGGGCGGTCACCAAAATAATGTCAGAACTGAAAAATGACCCAGATTTTGTCCTGCTGAATTCTACCGCCGTTGATAAGGATGCAAAGAGGGTGATGATAGATAGAATCATAAAATGCTGTGAGGATATTGAGTACAAGCCTGGAAATAGTAGAGAGCCATTCTACGACCTCATGCCTAAGGAGTACAATACGTTTATATCCGGCATGATAATTAAAAGACAGCTGATATCGTATCTGCTGCCAAAGTACGAAGACAAAGGTTTTATTCTCTACAATAACCCTTTCATGCCACTTGCGATATATTATGAAGCAGTAAAGGGGAAGAGGGGTGTGTTCCTATGTGATCCCCTAGTTATGATGAGAGATAATCACAGAGCAGACAGGGAAGATTTATGGGAATACTTTTACATAGGTCACCTAAAGGCTTGCGAGTACCTAGAAGATGTGGGGTATGACATAAAGGGACACAGGAAATACGTTTACAACGGTTTCATGGGCGTTATATTTCATACGCTTCTTGCAAAGCATGGAGCGCCACACATAAAGCTCGTTAACGACATTATAAAAAGTGATAAAGTAATTCCACTCCATATCAAATTACTAATGAAATTCATAGACATTTCCCCTTCAATTTTCATTACGGAGATGTACTTGGTAATGCAGAAGGTCAGGGGTTATTGATTTATTTCAATGGTGGGAAATGGCCCAGAGAGTTGAGTACCCTTATCGTTACCGCAGAATAAAGAATTATTTGAAACATTAACCGTCATAACTCGGCATATATGAATCCCAGAGTTCTAACCGCTGGATGATAGCTAAAATCCACATTGAAACCTGCCCTTCTAAACTTCGAAACAAGTTCGAGCGGTTTCCCGTGAAACTCAATTTGAATTCTCTTAAACTTTCTTAGAATATCGTCCTTCTCATTTAAAAGACTGTATTCGCAACCTTCACAATCCATCTTCAGGACAGTGCAATCTGGGCACAGCTTTCTCAGAATAGTATCCATTGAGTAAATATTTACTTCTATTCCCTTTTCCTTCGGAGAGAGCCAAGAGCCTCCGTAAGTTTTTTCAGCGGGATCCAGCATTACTGCCCCATCCTTTCCATACCCCGCATTCAGAACATTCACTATTTCCTGGAAATTGTTTTCTTTAATGTTCCTTTCCAAAAGGGAAAACGAAAACGGGTAAGGTTCAAGGGCATAAACCTTAATTGCACCACAAATGGCAAAATATATGGCTGAATCTCCAATGTTTGCACCTACATCCAAGACAGTTTCCCTTTTGACGTTTAGGTCTGAGTACTCCTCTTTAAAAAATACACCAGCAATATCTCCATTACCAGGAAATCCTTCAAAGTGCAGTATATGATCGTTGTAAGGTATCTTTCCATTTTTCAAAAGTTCCAGCGTTCTTTCCAATTGTATGTCAGACATCATTTGAGACGGAATGTAAGGGAGCAACATCGCTAAATTCCTTGCAATAGTTTCTTTTCCACCTCCCTTCAATTCAACTTCAACCTCCCTCTCCCCATTGTAAAGCTTCCTCATTACCTCAATATAATTAATATAGACCTTCCTGTAGTACTTAACCTCATTTAATACCCCAAGGGGATTCATCATTTTCACCGAACATTCCTTTTTTTATGAAATCACCAACTTCTAATTAACCTTTCGAGGATGCTGCATGGAAATTAGTTGGGTCTCAGGGTATCATCCCCGATCTCATTCGAATGGAAGATATTGTTACACCTTATTCCTGCGGAGAAAGAGAGACGAAAGGTATAGATCTGCATCCATGACCACTGATGATGGGCTCTTGCCGGTCGTTATAATGTTTATATAAACGGAGTCTATGGATGTACGTTGAAGGATAAATGGTTTCTCCTTACAGTTATTGCGTCTTTCGTATTCATTGCCATTAGTTCTTGGGTCATGATAATGAATACGTTTCTTGTCAATAATTACTGGTACGCAGATACCACGGCAATAGACCAGGCACTTTCAAGCACGCTATTCTCCCATTCGTTCTTTTACGTTCCTTACATCTACCTAAATTTCCTTTCCATCCATGCCGTTCCCTTCTTCTTCGTCCTGCTACCGCTTTACTCAATATTCCCGAATTTCATGTTTTCCTATACAGCACAGGCAGTCCTTGTCTACTCTTCCGCAATTCCACTGTACCTGCTTGCTAAGAGGTTCATAGGGAGCGGGAAATATTCTTTCCTCATAGCTCTTTCATACCTATTTTATCCGGGCCTTCCTTCCGGTTCCCCAGTCGAGGAAGTGGTTATGTTCATCGGACCGGCAATCTTTGCCGTATACTTCCTTGAGACGAGGAGGAAGATTCCATTTCTCGTTTCCTTTCTCCTGATGATATCGACAATAGAGTTTGCCCCTTTTGTCGGTGTTTTTTTCTTCCTGTACATAGTGGTCAGGGAAGGACTTCTTGGCGAGTTAAAAACGCTCATCAGCCGCAAGATCTCTGGACGCGATTTCCTGAAGTCTCTTTCAAATTTTTTCCTTTTGTCTTCCCTGATTCTTTCTGTTGCTTTCATATTCATTGACAACAGGATAACGCTCTACTTTTCGTCCGGGACGCATCCCATATTTGAAAACATATCTGGGACCAACTTCTTCTCCATTCAGAGCCTTCTGAGCGGCCTCCAGGTGGACAGGCAGGAGAAGATGCTCAACCTGTTCTACCTGGAGGGGCCGTTCATGTTTCTTTCTTTCGTAGATCCGGTATTTATCCTTCAGCTGCCCTGGATACTGGTCTCGTTTCTCACATCTTCTTCCTATTACTTCTCAGTAGGAAATTACTACGATGCCTTTATGGCCGCATTCATTCCCGTCGGTTTTGTTTTTGCCCTGAGAAGGATGCACAACAGTGGAGAACCGCTAGTAAAGAAAAGTTCCGTGAAGAGAGTTGTGATTGCAGTGCTCGTTCTGAATATAATAGTATTTGCTGCAGTTGGTAGCGCCCAGTTTTATGCAGATACGAGCGCGTCTCATGTCACTTCATCTGATCAGGGCCTTGTATTGCTCGCCCAGCAGATGGAATCTAGCAAGACCGCCTGGGTGGGGTATGATCAGCTCCCAGTGGCAGGAATTTATGACTGGAACGATTACGTCTTCTCTGGCGGCACGCATTATGCACTGTTTAACGGTTCCCCTCCATTCAACCTTGACGGTTACGGCTTCAAGGCAGCCTACGGGTCTTATATGCTGTATGAGAAGAACTATTCATCTGCCCCAATTTTCAATTACTTTAACTATTCCAGTAGCGGAGCTATGTCGGAAGAAACTAACTTCAGCTTTTTTGCCCCCCCTGGAAAATACGATTTAGCCATCAATATTTCCCATCTCTCGTATATGGAACCACTGATAACTGCGCAGAAGACGTCAGGCTATTACCCGCTTGCAGTGGGACAGGCCATTGCAGTGCCATTCAGGCTAAACCATTCTGCTGTGCTGGAAGAGGCATACACACCTGGAACAACCTATTGGGGTGGGCATCTAGCATATGAAAACGCCTGGCAGCTTTCTGCTGTGGTAACATCATCCATGGCACCCGGCCCGCTTGGCACTCCGTCAGAAACAACCTATAACATACAGCAATATAAGTTCAACAATGTCCAAATTGAGGGTAATAAAACTTACTACTTCTGGTTTTATGTGAACCTGGGCGATGCGGGTGGCGTCATCGTGCCAAAATCGCAGGCAAACGGCACGAGCTACCTCGCCGACCTGGGAAGTAATGGAACGTACAACATTACGAGATTGAATTTCACGATGCCTGTGGTGCTATTATTTAAGAGCGATTCACCCCAGCCTCTCCCGATGACAGTCGTGGTGAACGGTGGCATGTATAATGATACGCTTAACCCAAGGGGGGGCATGAATATTCCAGTCAGTATAGCAAACAGCAGCTATGTCTCAATATCCGTGAGAACAAACTTAACCACAGCCACAGCATATGGCGGCTCGAATATAGACATATCTCTGCATGTGAACAAAAGCGCACCGACGATATTCTTTCTCGACTACCCGGGTGCGCTTCTTTTGATTGTCATAGCGTCCGGCCTGGCAGCGATTTTCCTTATCAACGCCATAAATTTCAAATCTCAAAGGGAAAGAGTAAACAAGGAGGCTGCAGCAGTGACACTCATTTCCCTTGTAGCATTCTGGGCATTCTATGCACTCTGGTATGAAGGCATTGTACCGTTCTTGAACAATTACTTCCTGCTGAAGGCCATAGGGGTCGTAATGGCTCTCTCGCTCCTGGTGGCAGTCATCACCTACGACTGGCAGTGACATTTTCAACTATCTTCTTCAGTTTGGCAGTGAAGACCTGCATGGAGAAGCGCTCCACTGATTCCGCTATTCTTCTCCTCTCTTTTTCCCCGCATTCGAAAGATTTACCGGCAAGCTCGGGTATCTCTCCGTAATCGCTGAAACCCAGGCCGTACTTCCCTTCCTCAACTATGTCTATCCACTGCCCTCCTGATTTCGGTACTATAGGCACGCATCCGTAGTTCATCGCCTCAACTGTTGAAATGCCGAAGTTCTCCTTCCTGTTCAGGCTGATGATCGTGGAGCTTTCCATCATCAGCGCTTTCTTCTCATCCTCGCTGATGTTTGGCCTTATCTCTACGCTGTCGCCTGCTCTCCTCTTCAGGGATTCCACGTATTCCTCGTCCCCCTTGTTCATGAAACCCGCTATTATCGTTTTCTCACCGGTGGAATTTGCAATATTCACTGCGTCCTCCATCCCCTTGCTCCAGTTCAGCCTCCCTATGACTATCATCTGCCTCTTCTTTTCACAATGTTCGTATTGCCTGTACAATATTGGCGGATGAAGAACATCTCCTATTTTCCCTTCAATACCCATCTCTGGCAGAAGTTTCCTGGCAAGCGCCGCCGTGTACCTAGAATTCGGTGTGAAGAATCCACCGTTGTATTCTCCGTAAATATTTATCATTTTGAGGCCAACCGGAGGTATCTTCTTTATGATGTTGCCATTCTCGTCAATCCACGGGTCCAGGAATGAGAAGCCGTGGAGAACGTTGACATCTCCCTTAATTATGAAGACGTTAGGGTGGTGGTTCAGCGTGATGTCGTATTCACTCACATTGACCTTTTTAAGCTGCCTCTTCAATTTCAATATCTTGTAGAAGCTTGAGAGCATCGGCTCATTTTCCCTAAATTCGTAGTCTACCTTGAATGCCACCCTGTTCTTCTCCCCGATGCCCCCATCCAGGTTTGTCAGAAAGTAAGCATCGTACCCCATCTCCCTGAAAACATCTGCAAATATGAAAGATGACCTCCGCCCCCCGCCAAGTCTCTTCATATCCTGAATTATGAGCGCTTTCAACTGCCTATGATGCCGCTCTCACTCTTATGATTTTCCGAATGGCAATGCGAAACGATTTTCATTCACCCCATAATATGCAACTGAGCATGGTTAACAAGCATGGTCCTTCCCCCAAGACGAGAAAGGTGAGAGTCGCGATAGTAGGCTCGCCTGACCTTGAGTTCTACGGAGGCACCCAGGTGACTGTAATTCACCTCTCCGGCCTCCTGCAAAGGAGTGGATACGACGTTACTGTTTTAGGCTCCGGTACATTCTTCGAAAGGGCAGGGGTAAAACTGGAGGAGGGGGTGCGGTACCTAAAAGATTCATTTCATTTCGATCCTCTCTCCTGGAGGGCTGTGCAGTCAGTAACGAGAGGCGTTTCAGAGCCGCTGATAGGTCTCCTTTCCCCGAGAAGGTCTTACAGAAAGATGAATGGGTTCGATATCTACTATTTCACTGCACCGAAGTTCCTCTTCTACGTCTTTTCCAAATACAATAAGGATAGGAAAGGCGTGATACTTGCTAACCACGGCACTTACATGGAGTTTCTCTCTTCAAGGAAAAATTTTGTCTTCAGGTCCCTTGTAAAATTTTTTGACTCAGTATTCCTCAAATATGCAAACGGGGAAGGGGTGATAATACAGACACAGAATTACTGGCAGAGGGACCACTACATAGAGAGAGGCATAGATGAGAGAAAGATCCAGGTGATACCCCTGTGCATAGTTGATTTCTCCAAGTATAACGTCAGGAAGAATGAAACGTTCAGCGTTCTGTTCTTGAACAGGCTATCAAATGAGAAGGGAGCCCACCTTATACCAAAAATTGCAAACATCTGCAGTGAAATTGATTTTGTTGTTGTAGGCGATGGCCCACTGAAGGGTGCGATAACGGGAGCTGGGACGGGAAATGTCAGGGTTACGGGTTTCATTCCGGAGAAGGAGAAGATAGATGAGATAGAGAAGTGCGATGTGATGATGAACCTCTCTGATTTCGAGTCTCTGAGCACATCTTCCGTTGAGGGACTCGCTTCCGGCCTCCTGGTACTATCAAGGGAGAGAACGTCCGGGCTTGAATTCATAAGCGGCAACGTCCCGGGATCTGTCCGCTTTTCAGACGGGTCCATTGAGAACATATGTGTCGCACTACGAGAGATAAAGCGTGAGAAGGAGAGAGACCCGGCAAAATTCTTCGAGGCGAAGAAGGAGAGGATGGAAAGAGGTGCTTCTGTTTTCGACCTGAATGTTTTGGATAAAAAGATGTTAGAACTTTTCTCGCTCGCTGAGGAAAGAGTTGATGAAGAGAATGGAGATGAAAACAAGAGGTAGGGAGGGATGGGGAATATCAGTTTATATTCACTATCTTTTGCCAAAGTATTTAGTAATGTTCAAAATAAACGTTCATGCGAAGCAGTGGTGTCCTGATATTCGTGCTCCTAGCGCTTGCCATCGTTGTTTTGTCATCGATGGTCATTCAGCCAAACAGTGGAAGCGATTTTTCACACAGTGCGCAAACATCGCAATGCTACAGCCCATCTGCCTCTACAAACTCCCTCCAGATCACGTTCTCAGAGACTGGCCTGACGGGCAAGAATTGGTCCGTCACGCTGAACGATGTGTCTGTGAACTCAACCAAGGATACGATTTCGTTTTATGTGCCACCTGGAAATTATACCTACACAATAGGTGCACCCCCAGGATATGCTCCTTCCATAAAGAGTGGTTTTGTGGATGTAACTAACCAATCCGTCTTTATATCTATAAATTTCATGAAGATGGTCGTATTCACATTCTACCAGGCCGGGCTACCAAATGGTGACAGATGGTCTGTCACGATAAATGGCACCCACTACTACTCAACAAACTCCACGGTGGTAATCCATCTTCCGACAGGTAACTACAGCTATACCATCCAGCTTCCTGAATTTTATTCGACAACTAATCCATCAGGCTCTATAGGTCCTGGAAACAGCACGGTAGGACTGAATGTTACACACCTTCCCACTGAGTACATAATAATAATTGTAGTTCTCGTTCTAGTAGACGCGGGAATAATCGCTGCCGTTATGAGAATGAGGAGAAAGAGGAAAAGATGAGCCCCACGTAGCTTCATTCATGGTGAAAATTGGATGTTCTTGTGTGCGGTGACATTGAGTATCATACTCAAGAAAGTTCACCTATTCCTGATTCTGTAGAATACAGCGAATGCTGCAACAACCCCTATAAAGGCGAGAGCACCTTCAACAAGCGAAATCATTGAGTATCCTCCGTACCGAATGTCAAGAACTGGGAATGGGGGGGATATAGGAAGGTAGTAGCCGGGGAAAGAAAAATCGAGCTTGTATGCATAAGCACTGATCGGTACAGTCACTGCCTGCCCCCCTTGGAGACTTACGCCATTCACTGTACCGCTGCTCAGGTACGGGTAGAAATAGAAAACCGTATCGACTGCAATGCCATTGATCGTCTTCCCATTCTCGGTCAACCCCTTTCCGGGAGAGCTGTAAACGCCTATGTTCCCGTTGCCCCTGAGTGTGATGTTGTAATTGCCACCACTCAACGCACCGATAGGATAAGAAAGAAGGTAGTCGGACCCATAATCTGCAACAGTTGGAGTAATCAACTTCCTGTATGTAAGATTGGATAATGTCATCGTAATGTCCTGTGAACTTGCTATTATCGAAATTTTTGAACCAATGGAGGGGAAGCCGACCAAGTAGGGGAAGGAGACGCTTCCATTGATGGGAATGAGTTCTGTGAAGTTGTAGGAGCCGTAACTGAAGTACCCACCTGGCTCCTGCAGCCAGAGCGTAATCTTATTGTAGTACTGGTATGGCGTGAAAGCGAGCAGGTATACGGTGTAGTTGAGGTGCATTATGCCGTTGGATATTGATTCGCTCTCCGTCACCCCGGAGGAACCTATGGGGTTCTGGAGGTAGTATGTGCTTGGAACTGAGCCTATGGCTGGAGCTATAACTGCAACGGCCAGAATGAGCAATGCGACGATAATTGCTGCGGATGCACCTGTTGCTGCCATGGGGGCTCTCAGACGCTTCCCCTCCTTCCTTCCCCTGAGGAGGAGGAAGGGGACCATTGATAGGACTGAGATACCGAAGAGGAAACCTGCAAGTTGCATATAGTTGGAACTGAAACTTGTGGTGTGCTGAAGTACCTTATGATTGATGTCCAGGAAATATATTGGAAGGCCAATGTTGTTTATGGTTTCCATCGCAAATGATAGCGTTACAAACGAGACTGTCAGGGGAATAAGGATAGAATACCTTCTTGAGGTGAAGGCGTAGAGGATTGCGAATGGAACTATGGCAGATGGGAATGACATGAGGACACCTCCAGAAGCTAGGGAAGAGAATATGACACCCTGTATGCCAAGGAATGCAAAGAGCTTCAGTGGGTCTACCTTCTCCTTCGGTATAACGAAGAAGATGAACGACCCGAACAGCTCAGCAGCATAGAAGAGGTAGTTCAGGTAAGGGAACTTTAGCACTGGATAGATGTTAAATATATCAAATATGCTGAATGGAGGGAAGACCTGCGTGGTAGCAAGGTATCCTGCGCCCACGGGGAGACCACCTAGACCTGAGCCGTGGAAGAGGTAAAAGAGGAATATTGGCCCCTGCCCTATCGCTCCAAACAAAAGTGCAATCAGAAGGAACGTCAGCGACTTTTTGGTGTTTGACTTGACTGCTACATATCTCATCACGATTGGAATGCCAAGGAGAGGGTAAATAAAGGTCCCCATTGACAGTCCATAGAATATTGCACCCAGAATGTTGTTACCCTTTATGATGAAAAAAGTCGCCATTGTTATGAATAGAACTGCAATGATTATGGAAGAACCGTAAATGGCAGCAGTGTAGAAGATGATGGGGTTCAGGATGAAGAGGAAGAAGGATATCAACCCTTTCCTCTCGTCACCTGTTATGAATTCAACAATTTTCCTGATGTATATGGCGGAAAGGAATGCAGATATTATGATGAAGAGTTTTGTTGCAAGATGGATTGTGATGACGTTCTGAAAGCCTAGTATGTGCATAACCACTTCTGGAAAATATGAGCCTATGCTGATTATATCCCAGTATATCCCCTGGGGGAGGTAGAACAGAGGGTTCGTTCCGAGGTGGTAGAATAATTGTGCGTGCTGCACTATGACCGCGTCGTCGTATGGATGAGCTGCAACCACTCCCATGAATATGTATGCTGCGAGGGAGAATACGTATCCCGAATATGTGAGCGCCCTGAGATTCCTCGGTTGCATTGATGCATCGAAACATTTGTACGATATTTTACCCTTTCCATTACTCTTGAGAAAGTAGTTGACGCAGGAGAGGTTATAGAAACAGGACGAAAAATTCAGAATTTTTATATATTGTCGAGTATTTCATTTGTTGATGGAAGGTATAACTGTAGTGACTGCAGTTCTTAACGAGGGTGACAATATTGGACCTTTCATGCAATCACTCGATTCAGTGGAGGGCGTTAAAGAACTTGTTGTAGTCGACGACGGGAGCACCGACTCCACCGTAGAGAACATAAGGAAATTCCACCCGCATTATTCAGTTAAGATAATACAGAGGGATAAGAAGATGGGGACTGTGAGTGCACAGATAGCCGGAGCAAAAGAGGCAAGCTATGAATTCGTTGTCATCATGGATGCAGACCTACAACATGACCCTTCTCTCATAGGGACTATGCATTCAGAGATAATCAAGGGCTACGATCTTGTCATTGCCTCCAGGATGGTAAATGGAGGCGCTTCCAGAAGACCCCCAGTAAGGGGCATAATAAGCAGGGGTGCCAACTTTCTTGCCCATATGTTCATACCGCAGACAAAGGGCGTAAACGATATCATGTCGGGATTCTTCATGGCAAGAAAGAGTCTGATTTCTGGACTGGTACAGATAAATGATTCATACAAGCTACTGCTGTACGTATTTGCATCAAGGAAAGGAATAAGATTCACTGAAGTTCCTTATAATTTCCTACCGCGCACGGGCGGGGAGTCAAAAGTGGTATCTGGCTTTGACTTCCTCCTGCGTTACATCATTGAACTGATGTATTATGTGAAGGTAGAATTTAACACAGAGGGTTGATCTGATTGTTCAATCTAACGCTGCAAAGCTTCGTGGGAACGCTTGTGATTTCTGCCGTCGTCTTCCTCTTCGTCGTTGGCGCCTTTACCGTGTATTTTGGGAAGGGGAACACGAGGAAAGGAGGTACTTTCATGATGGTTCTGTCAGTTGTACTGTCCGTCGCTTACTATGTCCTGCTGAGATTGATGGTGCCGAATTTTTCTATAGTACTAGAGATACTTGAGCCTGCTCTTTTCTTCCTAGTTGCGATGGTAATTGGAGCTGGAATCGGGCTGGTAATATTCATTGCGATATTGGTGAAGTCTTAGACCTGCGCATTATTCAAAGTAAGGACTCATGAGCTTTCGTATTCGCTAGCGTTGTTAATTAGTTTTTAGTTCACAAAAAGTTTTTAGGCCATAAAGTCTGGTTATCAATGGAGTACAAATTCTAATGAACGACAAGAAATTCAGTAGCATCCTTATGTTAACTTTTGTAACTGTCATCTTGCTCTCCGGAGCTATCCAATTCTCAGAAAACACAAATTCTTTTTCCAGTGGAGGCAACAAGCAAGTAACTTCGATCCATGATGTCCCAGTGACTGGGGGACAAAACCACCAGTTCGGTCAGCATGTGAACGTTAATTCGCTCTATACTTCTGAACCTGCACCAATGGGCATTGCAGACTATGGCATTGGCCCAGGTGGCAGTCCCTACAACTACTCCACAACCTCTTTCCTGGGACACGTCAACATCAAGAATCTCAGGACTTACAACTCCTCTCTTAACAGTTCTGCGACTGAAATGACATTCCAGCTAAACATAAACTTCGTTTTCTATGACGGATCCAAGGAGTATGTGTACTGGGTACAGAACGTTGCTGACTTCAACACCTCTTCCACCCCCTCCATAGGGTTCATAGACAACGTGTGGAATATCAGCGGGCCCAGCGCTAGCGTCTACAACTCGACGCTCAGCGGGAACGGGACAGTAGGCAATTCCTCGGGTACGTTCTTCTA
This sequence comes from Thermoplasmata archaeon, assembly GCA_021816725.1. Classification (GTDB taxonomy): domain Archaea; phylum Thermoplasmatota; class Thermoplasmata; order Thermoplasmatales. Next base: position 39,768 of record JAKAXD010000001.1, on the reverse strand, counting down.
TTACTCATTTGCCAACCAGAGCCTTCCTGGGAATGACATCTATGTCTCCTACCCATTCAACATGGAGATGGCAATAAATTATACTTCCACTTCGCACGGAATACCTGAATTAGTGTTCACGTACAATGACGGCCACGGATGGCAGACCTACGACAACGTGCTTTTCAAATTCGCTACCAATGTCACGAAGATCAGCGGATTCGTTGTCAATGGCTACAACTATGAACCGAACGGATATTCCTTCTACGATGCAGAGCTTATACTTGGAGGGCCAGGCGACGGGACGCAGACCAATGATACGAATTCATCAGTCGCCCTGCAACTGGAATACTTCAACGGCCACAACTACCAGATGATTACGAATGCATACAACTTCGGGAGCGATACAGCTGAAGGGATCAGGAACGTCACTTCAACTGCCCAGTATTACATTTCTAACGGTTCCCTTTTCTCTTCCATCACGAACGGTCCGGGTACACTTGAGCAGATATACAACAGGAGTGCGATAGCATTGCTGAACATATCTGTCCCTGGAACATCTGGATATGTTCTTGTAAATGGTACAAGGTACAATTATGTGGGCGGGGACGCAAATCTCACCCTAGCAGCTGGTACTTACAACGTAAAGGTATACAACTCAAAGTCATCTCTTATTCTGCAGAAGAATGAGACCCTCACTGCCGGAAGCTATGTTTTCCTTTCGGCAGTTTCATCCTATAAAGTCACATTCTTGAGCTCAGGTTTACCCGCTGGAGCTACTTGGTACCTCAACCTGTCAAATGGAAAATCACTTCGAACAGATAATTCCAGTATCTCCATAAGCCTTGCAAACGGCAGCTATTCCTACAATGCAACAGCCGGGGTGACTTATCATGCAAACGGCATCTTTAACGTATCTGGGGCAAATGTGACTGTGGATGTTGTATTCAAGACACCGATTCCAAAAACATACCAAATTGCATTCCAAGAAACCGGACTGATATCAGGCACGAAGTGGAATATAACCCTTAATGGGAGCCTGAAGTCTTCCACTTCGTCGACGCTCTTGTTTAACGAATCAAATGGCACATACTACTATGTAGTCGGAACTGTGGATGGCTTCAAAGCAATACCGTCTTCTGGTGAGGTAAATGTTACTGGTAGGAAAGTGAGCGTTACGATTGTCTTTTCGCCTTCAGTAACTGTTTCCAAGTACAGCGTAATATTCACAGAAGCTGGACTGGTTTCCGGGATATGGTATGTGAACCTTACAAATGGACAGAGCTATTATTCCTCTTCCACAATCATAACGTTTCTGCTTGCAAACGGTACTTACAATTATTCCGTATCAACAGGGAACGCCCTGTTTGAACCAAGTCCCGCTAACGGCACCTTCACTGTGAATGGATCTTCTGTGGCTGTCAACATCCAGTTCTCTGAATTGCAATTTTCGCTCCAGTTCAACGAGACCGGCCTGCCAACAGGTTCACAGTGGTCTGTTACCCTGAACGGAACTACTGAATCTTCCACGTCGAACAACATATCCTTCCTGGTATTTCCAGGCACTTACACTTACGTCATAATCCCCCCACCTGGCTATACGACCACACAGCTCTCGGGTGAAGTAAGGGTTGTTGACTCCCCGTTGTACGTAAACACCGCATTCTATCAGGAAGAGTACAACGTGACCTTCCTGGTATCAGGGCTTGCTTCAGGAACACTCTGGACAATCACCTTCAACGGTTCTACGATGAGCACATCGTTCACTACAATCTCATTCTCAGTCACTAACGGGAGCTACGTTTTCATCATCGGGAATCTAACAGGCTACTCTGTCCAACCTAGCACAGGCACAGTAAAAGTGAATGGCTCTCCACTATCTGAATCAATTGTATTCACCAAGTTAGTAACAAATGGATATTTCCGCGGTTCAATCACTCCTGCTAATGCTACTATATACATAAATGGCCAGTCGTATTCACTGACTAACGGACAGTTCAACATTTCACTACCACCGGGTACATATGAGGTAAAGGTGAGCGCCACAGGATTCACCACCTACACAACGAACATCACGGTATCGTCATCATCTGCAACCCAGATTACATCTCTTTCCCTTCAGAAGACTAGCACGCCTTCCAGTACCTTCCCCGCAAACGATGAAATTATCATACTTGCCATCATAGTGGTGATAGTTGCAGTCTTGGCAGGCGTGGGTATGGCGTTGAGATCAAGGAGGAAGAAGTAATCGTCTCTCGATTGTAACCATTGGGCGAAATTTTATCGCCCACTATCTTTCTTTTTCTGTTCTTAGGAAGCCACTTTCTCAGGTAGGGATGGTCAATATGATTTCCCTAGCTTATTGTTACTGACACCATCGTGGAAGTCAAGGAGCTAGACTTCCTGAATTTGTCTACTTTCAAAATGTTAAAACCATTTAATGCAAACATTACCAGATTTTGTGATCGCAACAAATGAAGTTGTTCCGAAACAGATATATAAGCAACTGACCATTTGATGACACAGAGAGGTAGTCATCTTGATCTATCAAAGAAAAAAAATTATAGGTCTCTCGGTAAAACTGTTTGTATTCTTCTTGATCACTGTTCTAATGCTCGAGAACGTGCCTTCGGTGAGCGCTATTACTCAAAGTGCCCCGCCCAATACTAACCCGCCTGCACTGTATTCTATCACATTCAATGAAAAAGGACTGCCATCTGGAACATTGTGGACGGTGGAAGTCATATTGAACAATTCAGAAAATGTTTCCTACGGATCTCGGAATTCCACGATTGAATTCACTGAACCTAATGGAAGCTACGACTACGTTGTACTTTCCTCGTCCTCATACGTTACCCCTGAGGCCTCTGGTTCGTTTAATGTTTCTGGTCTTCCACTTTCAATCATAATAAATTTCAACAGGACTGCCGTTTCTGAATATTACCAACCTTATATCCCCCTGAACGTTTCACAGGAAAGGACCTTCAGCCTGAACTCACAGCCCGGGCCAAGTGGTTTGGAGTTCGGTGTCATGAATACAACATTGAACATCATGGTCTATAACGGCACCGAATTGGTCTACGACAAGAATGTTACCGGTCCGCCAACTAACTTCAATACGACCACTACTACCGAGGGATACGGTTACGTGAATTTTCAATCATCAAGCAGCTTAATTGTTCAGGTCACTGACGTTGGACATTCTTCGGGATATTTTGCACTTGATCTGTGGAACTACTACATATCAAACAGTTCTGCTTCGCTGATAACACTCCCCCCACACTTTCAGGAGATATTTGGAACCGGTTCCCTTAACAGAGACCTCGGTGCATTCCTTGTGAAGAACAACACGGGGATGTCATTCACTCTAGTCGCTCCGTATTACAAGGAAGCCGTTCCACTTTCGATATGGATGGGTGAAGGGTACTACAACCTTCAGAATGGGAAATACTGGTGGGCCCAGCTTGGGTTTGACAATGTAAGGAACGGAACGTATGACGTCTCCTACGGTGGATGGGGTGTTTTCTCCAACTACGCATCTGCCCCTGGTGGGATTGATACTAACTTCCCGCTTGTTCCCAACCAGACATACACATTTACCATGAAAAGCGTCGCCAACGGTTCATGGGAATTCCTGATAAACGGTCTTCCTGTAACAGAAAGCGGCACCGCATTCTACGATGCTCCCACCGCTTTCGCAAACGGAAATGCATACCTTGGGGTAGAGGTCTCACTAGGCTCAAGTCTCAACGACATTTACCAGGGATCTATTGTGATTCCCAATGTGGAATCGTTCAGGGTGAACGGAAGCTGGGAGAGAGCTACAAACATTTCATTCCTCAACGGAGAAAGGGACTGGGAGGACGGGCATGGTGGTACAGTCGCAGGTATGAATATATTCGGTGTGGAAGGGAATCTTCAGAACAGGAGTATTCCGCAGGGGGAGATGATAATCAACAACGGTCCATACACACCGTATGGAGTCCCATCTGGAATAAGTTACGACGTTTACCCTATATCAGGTAACTTCTCCTTCCCACGGGAGAACGTGAGCAGATACGGCAAATTCTTGAATGTGACAAGTGAGACGAATGGCACGCTCCTCCTTGCCCCATTACACCCAAACACTGAGGTTTCTGTGCTGAGATTCGAGAACGCATCCAGCTACATATACAGTGATCAGGACATGATAATATCCAGACCAGTTTATATTCCCAATCCTGCAATAGATTTCAAGGCTGCGATATGTGCAGTCCCGTTGAATGCATCCACGTCCTCTTTCAGGTATAACGGCATTTATCAGGAGATTGCCCTTGGACCTATCCTACCGATAGCTTCCAGAGGGGTAAGCACATTTTCCATTGGAAATTCGTCCACATCCTATACTGGAGATGTTTACGTGCCCGTCTACATGAATGACGCTTCATCACTCAATAATCTGGAACAGGTTTATTCTTATGACCCGTCATTGCTGAAATTTAATGGCACACTGACCGTCCCTTCCTCCCAGTACGTCTCATTCAGCTACAGTAATCTTTCTAGCGGGGTTACAGAGATCAGTGCAACGGGTAGTTTCGCCATCGTCTCAACTCACACCCTCCTCTTCTACCTCGTATTCCAGCCAATTCTCGGGGAACAGATAACCACGCAAATACTGCTGGATAGTTCTGTGATAAACGGATTCATCGTCAATGGGAATAGTTCCTCTAGGGTTACACTTGCGGAGGGATGGAGAAGCATAGGTCCCTCTAATATTTCCGTCGTAGGGAGCAACATGAGCTTCGGTGGAATGATTTCGGATGTGGCGTATTCCCCTTCCAACCTGAATATACTGTACGCTGCTGCAGGGCAGAGTTATCCAGTGGCAGGACCGAACGGGTATCCCGGTGATACTGGATTCGGCGGAATATTGAAATCCACAGATGGCGGGAAAACTTGGATGGTGGAGAATCTCGGACTGACTTCCACCGCCATAACTGCAATTTCGGTCAATCCCAATAATCCGAGCATAGTTGTGGTAGAGAGTAGAGGATTGAGCGGCGGTGATCCTGTAGGCGGTGCCATTTTCAAAACGATAAATGGAGGAGCCAGCTGGGAGGAAACCTACGGCCTCGGAGGCTACGATCTGCAGTATCTTAACGGTACACTCTATGCCACAACATTTTACTCCATACTGAAATCGAATAATTTCGGTACAACCTGGGTCAAAGTAGCCGATTTCTCAAGTATCGTTACATCTTCGCTGATTCTCGACAACGGATCAAAAATGTACGTAGGCTTGTGGTCTCTTTCCACTAACGTAACAGACGAGATTCTGGAATCTTCCGATCACGGTTCAAGCTTTCAATTGATAGCAAACTTCAGTGAATCTGAATTCAATGGAAAGGAGCCTTCAATCAGTCAGATCGTTGCCAGTCCGTCCAATAACTCTAATATGTGGGCAATCATAGATTCTCCTTATACCGCAAGAGAGCTAGGCAACCCCTCCCTCTACAGATCATTCGATGGAGGTAAAACGTGGCAGCAGGTGAACACGACCGCAGTTGGGATGGGATATATGCCAGAACCACCGGGTTATATAACGTTCGATCCTTCCAATGGAAGCACCCTCTATGTGGTCGGAGGCGGATCCATATTCATATCCACCGACGGAGGGAATTCATTCTCGTCAATTTCAAAGCCAAATTCCGTAACCTTCCCAGGCAAGCTTAGCATAGACCCTTCCAATGATAATATATTATTCCTATGCTCTGAATACGGACTTTACATTTCCTATGACAGAGGAAGGAGTTGGAGCTCGCTCACGGGAACGTCTACCAACCTTCTCTTCGACGTTGCAGCGGACAATCAGAACATTTTCGCCACGGATGAAGGCATAAATCCGTTGTACTCAGACGACTCAGGTCGTAACTGGACGACCATAACCAAAGGATACCTTGGAGTGGTTTCCGTTGACCCCTATAACTCATCGATAGTCATAATATGGACGGAAACGCACACTACTGTGGGAGGGCCGTTCTTCTTTGTTTCAAATGATGGCGGAAAATCTTTTTTCCTGCCAGACATAAATTTCACAGAGGAAGTTAATCCGAGCGTTGAGAACATCGCCTTCTCTAGAAATGAAATATTCGTTCCAGGAGGCTACGGAATTTTCGAGAGCACGGATGGAGGATCGACATGGTCCCTCATCAAGGACTCGCCAACCAACGCCTCTACGGTTGTTGATTCTCCTTCAGACCAGAGCAGTCTATATGCATCCAACGGTTCCGGGCTCTTCATTTCACAAGATAACGGCATTCTGTGGAGCAGGGTTAACACTACGTCCTTTGCATCCATAGCTGTTGATCCTTCCAACTCGTCGATCCTAGCGGCTACCATGCGCTCCGGCAGTCCTTTCTCTTACAGAGCTACTATAAGCTACAACGGAGGGAAAACGTTTGATTATCTTGGGGTAAGTTCAGATGAATATGAACTTTCATACTCATCGATCTATTTCCAAGAAATTGATGGAAAACTCGGACTCGTTTTCATATCAGATCAGGGAATATATCTTTCTGAGAATATGGGTAGCACTTGGTCGAACGTATCTTACAACCTCCCTTCCACTCTCATAAATAGCTTTTTCTCCAGCAGCAATGGAACCTCTTACGCTGCAACTTACGGCTCTGGAATCTATGTTGACCCGCAACTGTTCAACCTCAGTTTCCATGAAGAAACCCCGATACTTACAGGTTATCTTGGAGAAGGATACAACGTGACGATTGACGGGTCATTAATCAGCAACCCAGGTTACTTTTCTCTTCATTTGATTTCTGGTAATAATTATATAAACTGGGAAGGAGAAAAGCTTAGCCTGAATGCATTGAACGGAAACATATACTTCCTGAACTTCAGCAACATGCAGGTTCAGCTGACCATTACGGGCCAAAATCTCCCTGCTGGGACTGAATGGAATATGTCCGCAAACGGTAACACATATGCGATCAATGGAACTTCTACCATTATTCTTCCTCCGTTGACAAGTGGAATATATGTACCTCCGGTAGCAAGTGACTATTCTATTTACTATCCCTCAAAGACATTCTATCCCATCAACTCCTCACTTTTCCCCTCAATCTCAGTAAATTTTACGCAGAAAGAAGAAACATCAAACACGAACATAACATCAAAAGTTTCTGGGATCATGTGGGAGGCAGGATCAGTTTACAACAACGGCTACATACTCTACTACGGCCAGGGACTTGGATTGTATGATGTAAAAGATGGGTCCTTCATTCCCATAAATTCTCAGATGCAAGGGTACTTCAGGTCAGCGGCTTCATTCGGCTCGGGATTTGTGTTAGGTGGCTCCAACAATGGGAACGGAGGCATCCTTGGATTTTACAATCTTACAGATATGAGTTTAGAAAACTTGACTGGCTTGATGCCACAGATGTGGCAGCACGTGGCCTCAGGTACTATTACATCTGTCGCCGCGTCCGGAAGCTCAATGTATTTTGCTCTTGTAGCAAGTAATCACAACTACCTAGGGGAGATAAGTGGTATGAAGTTCACGAATCTCACCAGCTATATCTACCCATATCAATACAACAGCATTGAACAGGGCCTTGCCATTGATTACGTCGAGAACATTAATGCTGTAGTGTTCTCCACTTACTGGAATTATGGTTTCCTCGGCCTTCTCTATCTCTCAAACTTCACTGTAGAGAATTTAACTGCAATGCTCCCACAGGGTATTGGAACAGGAAACATAATTACAACAAGTTCTGCCGTCCTCTCCTCGGCGCCCTCTTCATTCGACATCGTTGAATCTACTTCAAACGGAACAGGTTACGTCGGTATTTTTGATTATTCTGGGAATTCTTTAGTGCACACAAGCATATGGCTTCCATACTTCAGCCCCAGTTCCACTGAATGGGATGGACATGATTACATTGTGAGCGGTCAATGGTCTAACGGTGATTCTTACATAGTTGCAGTCAGCCTGAACGGTGCGGTATCTTACATCTTCTCTGGCATAACTGGCTCCGGTATGCTTATAAATTCAGCAATGAGCATCGACTATTCGCGATTTGCAGTCGTATATTACTATAATGGAAGTTATTTCGATGACCGTTATTCCCTGCTTAGCGCAAATCCGGTATCAACGGTTAGAGGATCTCTAAAGCCAAACAGTGGGTCTCTCTACATTGATGGCATGGAAGCTGTTATCGCCAATTCTGAATATTCGTTCCCCGTATTCAGCGGTAACGTAACTATCTCCTATTCCGAACCGGGATATGCGACTGAAAGCAAACAGATATATCTGCCACCATTTTCAACCTCTTGGGAGAACTTCAGTCTTAATACTGTTACACCTAAGGCTTATCAGATTGTTTTCATTGAAAATGGTCTCCCTTCCGGTACATTATGGTCGGTGACCCTTAACGGAACAACTGAATCATCCAGTTCAAACAGCATAACATTCTCTGAACCTAACGGAACCTATACATACTCCATTGCCGCCCCACAGGGATATACAGTTTCAAACTCTTCTGGAACCATAACGCTAAATGGAAATAACATCACCCAAGCAGTAATATTCACCCCGGTCTCCATCACAGAGTATACAGTAGAATTCACTGAATCTGGATTACCGTCAGGTACATCGTGGTCAGTGACTTTCAATGGAACAACTGAATCTTCCACCACTAACACAATCACTTTCACGGAGCTATATGGAACATATTCTTTCTCCGTAACGCTACCCAGTGGCTATAAAACCACATCCTCAAGTGGCGAAATCACAACAACACAATCAACTACGAACGTTCCCATCAGCGTCACTTCTGCAACAAAAACTACTACTCCACCAGCTACAACCAATTATTTGTTGATTGGTGTCATTGTAGTGGTCGTTGTCATAATAGCGGTGATAGCAGCAGTGATTGTGATGAGAAGAGGCAAGAATAGGGGAGGCAAACCCGACAAATCAAAGGAATCCCCCAGTCAACAACCACCCAAAGAGTGAGGAATATTCCATTAATAGATGCCAGAAAAACTGGCATCAACATTTATTTTCTATGTCATTTATACTTCCCGGACGGGCCCAATTATAAATTCCCCTTCTTCTCTTTAACATAGTAAAAAGGATATTAAGACCTATACTGTGTAATAACTCTTCGTATTTCTATTCGCAATTTTAAATGCAAAGAGAATTGATCGAATTTTTAAATTTCTATCTGGAAAATGAATGAAGAGCCCCAGTTATTGTTCATAATTTAAGTTTTTAGAACAGGTACGATCTCCCCTTCAAACGGAAAGGAATCAAATAGATTAAATGGAAATTTCATTTCAACATTCATTCAGTTATTAAAAGCAACAGGACCATTTTCAAGGAGAGTGCGATTCGTATGAAGAAGACGACAGTGATATTCAGCTACAACGACGGCGATCTCGTGCTCTCCCCACTCAAATCAGTCCTGGAAAGCGATGTGGACCAGGTGTTTCTCCTTTACGGAGGAGAAAATGTTTCCAAACAAATAGAGGAAATAGTGGATATGAGGCTCATTAAGGTACTGGAAAAAGATAGGAAGGGGAAGGTGAGTGCCCTCATGTCAATAGTACAGAACATAGAAGGTGACATAGTGTTCCTTCTATCTGGAGATATAACATTCCATCCTCTCCTAATCAAGAAATGTGAGGAGTCGTTCGAAGGAACGACAGGTGTTGTCACTGTCAGGGTTGTACCTTCCAACTCATCGCACTTCACGGAAAAAGTTGGATCGCTCATGTGGGAAATGCACGACCTCCAGCTGTCATACCTTTCTGGAAGCGGGAATAATGTACACGGAGGTGAATTCATCTGTGCACGGAAGGAGCTGATTTTCGACATACCCGAGGTAGTAAACGAGGATGCGTACATATGCATAAGAGCTTCCAAGGCAGGCCTATCGGTAGTCTATCTGGCTGATGAGAACATAGGAAATATGGTCCCCTCAAATCCAATGGACCTTTTTCAGCAGAGGAGGAGGGTGAATTATGGACACATTCAGATAAGGAAATTAGGCTGGGACCCCATGATAATGGATACGCTCATGTTCAGCGACACTTCCCTCTTCCTCAAAATTTTCATAAAATTCCTCAAGGAGAGGAAGTGGAATATTCTTACCCTGTTAGGTGCCATTTCAATTGAAATAATATCAAACATCTCAGCAAGGATTGATTTACTGTTTGGCAGGGATCATATTAAATGGACAATGGTGAAGAGGAGCGACAATTCCTGAATAATTGTTGCAGGTTCAAGTGACTGGGTTTAAGACTTATTGATCTTCATGAAGCAATATGATCGGGCCCTCCTGAAAATCCCTTCTTCACATTCCTGATTATTCCCTCTTTGAAAAGTATTAATATGGATCGCACATTACAACAAAATGGACCAGGTAGTGGGGCATGATCCAGTTGCCAAAACATCTTCTGAACTGAAAGCACTCAGGAACATCAGGACTTTTTCCATTCTCTCGATTTTTGGTTTTGCGATTGATGCTTTCGTCGCTATACTTGCCCTGCTTTCACTCCCCAAGCTACTTACATCATTTCTAACCCCTTCAGCTTCACCGGTGGCATCATTCTCATACCTGGGCATTGAGTTGTCTCTTGGTGGGCTTGGGATAGCGGCTGCATTACTGATGCTCCTGTCATTCGTCTTCCTGAGGAGAGGGTACAGGGCACTCAAAGGAGTATCAAAAGAATTTTCATCCCCGTATATGGGAGTGAATATGTTCTTCGTCGGCTTACTTGTAATAATAATAGGTACAGTCGCAGTAATCCCCTTAGCACTCCTTCGTGCATCTGCAATTGCACTGTCTCTCAGCATCATAGCTGTTCTGGTGATTGGATCAATTTTGGCATTCATAGGGGAGATACTTGCAATCATAGTGGGTCCATTCAGGCTCGGGACATACTTCAACAAGTCAACTTTCAGAACTGCAGGGATAATGATGATAATAGGCATATTCATACCTTTCATTTCCATCGCTGGTGTAGTGCTGATATATTCTGGGGCAAATTCGGTGCTCAGGATTACTTCCCAGGTCGTATAAAACTTTCTTTGACTTTAGCACCCAACACGGATGAATTTGGAATTTGTACAATATGAAGAGCAAAGTTTGTACAGGTATGCCGGGGCTGGGATTTGAACCCAGGGCCTCCGGATTTCTCCGGACGATTAAGCGTTATTCCCTATGAGTCCGGCGCTCCACCAGCTAAGCTACCCCGGCTTCAGACTCCTCTTCCTCTTCTTCCACCGGCTCCGCTTCTACCTTCTGTTCACGCCCTATTTGCTTTGTTGGCTCAAAAACCTCAGAACTCCTTATCTCGATCTTCTTTGCCGGATAGATGACCTTTATCTGTTCATAGAGGTCGTTGTAAATCTGTGTTGAAAGCATATATACTACAAACTGCGTGAACGTCTGCTCCTTAACCTTTGCCTTCAGAAATTCTGCTACCTTGTTCCTTATTCCAGTCTCAACGTTGTTTATGACCTTCCTGTCCACAACAACGATTGGCTTTATTCTAAGATAAACGTTGTCAGAAGTGACTGTATTCACCACAAGATCAATCCTAGTCTTCCTCCTCCTTATCATCCTTCTTATGTAGTCCTGATTTATCTCGTGCCCCTCGAACTCCGTGAATGCCCTGTCCCCCTCAGTCTTGATGACCCTGAAAAATAACTTAACGTGACTCTGCTTGTAATCTCCAGTAATATCGGAAAGAGATGCTTCTGCTATCCTTCCAACCATATCTTCTGGTGAAGATGCGGGTGAGCTCCCTATCTCCTTCTTACCGTAAGACTCGTTTGCGAGTATAGTATACCAGCTCTTTGCCTTCCACTTGTCCTTCACTTTCTTTGCAGCGACTCTGCTTGTTTTCTCCTTAGCCAAACACTACCATCTCTTCTATCGGCAACGTTTGAGTTAATAAATACTTTTTTGGTAGCTGATCCAGGACATTCTGTCATTGCAAAAGCTGATAGAGGCATTTGCAAGCAATGCAATCCATTCCTGGATCATTGAAAAGGAGCAATGTACGCAGCACATTTCCAAGAGTCTTAAATCTGGTAATTCAACAACAAATCAATCAGATTGTTGAAAGCATTGCGAGAAAGTGACAACAGCTTGAACAATCAGGACTGCCCTGCTGCCGCTTCTCAATAATATCAAATCTCCTTAGCTATAAATATAGATTCCATATCCCTTCCTGAATGGTATTAGTCAGATTTGATGAGAAGAAGCTTTCAGATATCACTGGAGTGGCAGGGGATAGACTCTTGAAGGTTCCATGGCTCCTCGGAGGGGAGGCCAGGAGGGAGGAAGGGGACATAGTCATGGAATTCAATCCCGATCGCCCGGATCTATACTCAATACAAGGAGTAAGCAGGGCCATAAGGACATTTGAGGGACTTGAGCACTTCACAAAGCAGGATATAAGGAACGAGGAACTTGAAGTGATCTCCCATCCTCCAGCCTACAGGCCATATTTCTCCGTGGGAATTGTACGTGGAGCAAGGGTAATGAACTTTATCAAGGAGATAATAGATTTCCAGGAGAAGGTTCACCTTTCCATTGGAAGGAACAGGAGGCTATCGTCAATAGGACTCCACGACCTCAAGAAGGTAAAATTTCCAATCACCTACAATGAAGTCACAAGGGACAAAATGTTCCTTCCACTCGGTGAAACAAAGGAAGTGCAGATAAGCGATTTCATGAAGAGCAACCAGAAGGCACTGGAATATGGGGACCTTGTCCCGGATTATATACCTGCTCTCATTGATTCGGAAGGACGCATATTCTCCCTGCCTCCAATACTCAACTCCTCTATAACCACTGTAACTGAAGATACCGAAGACATACTGGTGGATGTTGAGGGGACCAACCAGAATGCTGTCGACAGGACCATGATCCTCATGCTGACAGCACTCTCGTACCCTTCAGGAACCATTTCCACCCTAAAGATGAACGGGAAGGTTGTCCCGGAAATAACGTACCAGGAGAGGAACATCTCAAGGCAGTCCATAAGGAGAATGCTTGGATATGATCTATCTGAACAGGAAGTTCATTCATCGTTAGACAGAATGGGTTACGGTTTCAATGGAGACAGCGTGGTGATACCGCTCTACAGGACTGACATAATAGCAGATGTTGACGTAATGGAGGATATTTTCAAGGGGCTTGGTTACGACAGGGTACAGAGGAGGAAGGAAGGTTTCGTCAGCTATGGGAAGGCTGACTCGTTGAGGTCGATAGAGAGCAAGCTCAGGCATCTCCTGGTGGGTTATGACCTGAACGAGAGCGTGAGCAGCGTCCTTGTGAACAAGAGGTACATATCCACATTTGGAATCAACGACGATGGTATGGAAATAATGAACCCAGTCAGCCAGGAGCAGGACATGGTCAGGACAAGGATGTCCCCCTCGCTCATGCAGACGTTCATGAACAACTTCCGCAACCCGTACCCCCAGAGGATATTCGAGATTGGTACCGTGTTTCAGGAAGGGAAGGAGAAGGACGTTCTTGGCATTGGGATAGCGGACAGGAGTGCTTCCTTCTCAGAAATCAAGGGCATTTTCGTTGGTGTTCTTGAAGACCTTGGGATAGAGAGATATGAGATAACGAGGGACGAGCAGGCAATGTACGCTACGGGAAGGGTTGCAGGCATCAGGATTGGAGAAAAGAAGATTGGCTTCTTCGGGGAGACCCACCCGAGAATACTGAAGGACATAGGAATGAAGATGCCGGTCGTCATGGGTGAGCTGGACATACAAGAGGTCATGTCGTGATACCTGAAAGGATTCCAACGGTCCCGGATTCAAAGGAGATAATAGAAAGGAGCTTCAAGGGAGTGAACAAGGTACAGAACATATACCTTCCAAGCTTCCTGAACAAGCTCAAGTCCGTCTCGATACAGAAGATAAAGCTGATGGAGGCTACTGCGAAGAAGGCTCTTGGTAGGGTGTACGACGGTTTCCCCAAGTTCGATGACCTGGACAGTTTCGAGAGGGATGTCCTGTTCATAATGGTCAACGGCAGGGAGTACGAGAGATCACTCAACAATCTCAGATGGGCAAGGACAAAGATAACGGAACTTGCAACAAATTCCATCAGGGGGATAAAGAAGGCACCCAACATGACTGTGATAGCTAGATTCAGGTCTTCCTTCTACGGAAGATTTTCATCCATCATAGAAGACATGGACGAATCCCTGTCATTCCTCAGGGAGGCAAGGGAGGCGCTGAAGAAGGTGCCGCAGGTCAGCAGGGAGATGAAGATAATCATCATAGCAGGCTTCCCGAACGTCGGGAAGTCATCCCTCATATCAAAGCTGACAAACCTCAAACCAGAAATTGCTGATTACCCGTTCACTACAAAGAGCATAAATGTGGGGATGATGAAGATGGGCACGAGCATATATGAGGTCCTGGATGTTCCCGGTCTCCTGAACAGGAAGAACCACAACACAATAGAACGTGTAGCACTGGCTGCGATAGAGAACATAGGGAACCTTGTGGTTTGCATGATGGATCCATCAGAGGAGTGCGGGTACAGGCTTGAAGAACAGCAAAAACTTTGCGATTCCCTGAAGGGGCTGGGTAAGAACGTTATCATCGTGGAAAACAAGATTGATGTGGAAAAGACGGATAGCGGCAACATAAAAATTTCATGCGCAACTGGCGAGGGAATAGAAGAACTGAAGAAGAAGATGGAGGAGAACATACGTGAGAGAAAAGATAAGGGCAATAGCGTGTTTCAACGCGCTTGAGCATGACGGAAAGGCCGACTTCAATTCCGTTGTTTCAAAGACAGTTGGACTTTTCCCGCAGGAACGCAAGAACCTGAAGTCACTCATTCCGTTGATAAAGGAAGTGGTGGATGAAGTCAATTCCATCACGAAGGAGGAGATGAAGAACATAGTCCAGAGGGACTTCCCCGAGCTGCTCGTCACGACACTGAAGGAAGAGGAGAAGAAACTTCCTGACCTCCCTGACATAGGGAAGGACGGGGTGGTCATGAGGCTCGCGCCTTCGCCGTCGGGACCCCTTCACATCGGCCATGCAAGGATGTCAATCCTGAACGACGAATATTTCAGGAGGTACGGAGGGAAGCTGATACTCAGGATAGAGGACACAAATCCTGCGAACATCGAGCCTGATGCATACCAGATGATACAGGACGACCTCAGGTGGCTTGAGGTGAATTTCACCGATCTCGTCATACAATCGAAGAGATTCAACATTTATTACGAAGAGATGGAAAAGCTCATAGAGATGGGGAAGGCATACGTTGCAACAACGCCTACGGAGGAGTTCAAGGCGAAGAAGCAGATGGGAACCCCCATCAGGGAAAGGGACGAGTCTCCAGAGGAGAATCTTGAGAGATGGGATAAGATGGTTGCGGGGGAGTATGAGAAGGGGGAGGTGTATGCTGTTGTGAAGACAGACCTCAACCACTCCAATCCGGCGATAAGGGACTTCATTGCCTTCAGGATAGTTGACACTCCTCACCCACTGGAGGGAGACAGATACAAGGCGTATCCAATGATGAATTTCTCCGTTGCAATTGACGACCACTACCTGGGGCTCACTCACGTCATAAGAGGGAAGGACCATACTGCGAATACTGAGAAGCAGAAGTACATATTCAGCTACAGGAACTGGAAGATGCCTTACTACCTCCACTACGGAAAGGTGTCCATTGAGCACGCTATACTCAAAACATCGCTGATCAAGAAGGGTATAAGGAACGGGGAATACTCAGGTTGGGACGACCCAAAGCTTGGGACGCTGCTGGCACTGAAGAAGAGGGGTTTCGATCCGCTCGCAATAAGGAAATATTACATTGAGTCAGGGATTGGAAGCGTCGACACGACTTTCTCCTGGGAGATATTCTATTCATTCAACAGGAAGATCATTGACGGAAGGTCCCCAAGGCATTTCTTCATTAACGACCCAGTATCCCTGAAATTCGATTTTGATGGAGCTTTGACAGCAGACATTCCACTCTTCCCGCAGGCAGGGCATTCAGATGACCAGAAGACGAGGCACTACGAAGTACGCAAGGGGGAGATAGTCGTAACTTCACAGGATTTCCAGAAGTTCAACGGGGACCTCGTGCGGCTGAAGGACCTAGGTTACTTCAAGATAGACGATGACAGGATAGAATATCTGGGGGAGAGCATAAATGAGGACATCCAGAAATGGAATCCAAATAAACCCCTTGGCAAGGTTCCCATAATCCACTGGCTTTCGGGGAACGGAATGCCCTTCAAGGTCATGAAACCGGATGGCTCAGCGGACAGCGGACTGCTCGAGAAGGATGCGCTCAATTATATCAGTATGGTCCACCAGTTAGAGAGGTACGGTTACGTGAACGTGCTGAACGATAAAACCGGCTACTTCACCCATCCTTGATTTTCTCAAGCACTGAAGCAACGGCTAAAGAAAAATTGGTACTTATTCCGTTGCTGAAACAGATACGAATGTGGGGAATCTCTTGAGGATTATGACATCCCCTACCGCCCTTACCCACCTGTATGGGACCAGTACGGAAACGCCATCTTCGACAAGCCCGTCGTTTGTTCTTTCCACGTACAGCCCATAAATTGTTTGAGCGTCAAAATCGACAATAACGTCGTTAACACTGCCCAGTCTGTAACCCTTGTCGCTGAAAATTTCAAGCCCAATGAGATTGGTGACGTCAGTCTCCATATTGTATCCTTTTAATATTTATAGCGAGTATTTAATCTTTCCAATACGCTGGGGTATAACTCTTTCCCGTTTATTTTAACCAGTTATGCTGATGCAAGTCTTACGGTTGATCATTCCCTCTCGAACAACTGCACGTAATGATAAGGGATATCCATATCCTTCTTCAGCCTGAATCCTATTGATTTCATGTGCTTCACAACCTCTCCTTTTTCCAGCCTCATGCTAACTGGTGGACCGAACCCGAAGTCCTCCTTAGTGAAGTCAAGATTTGCCACGTATCTGCCCGTGATCTTCGAGATGTTTTCCAGAGTTCGTCCATCGCAGAGGTGAAAGAGGTCATGATAAACATGTGCCATGAATATAAGGTCGAACTTACTGTCATTGAAGCTGCAGAAATCCTTCACTATCGTCTTGATCCCCACCTTGTTCAGTTCTTTGAAATTGTAGTCATGAGCGTCTATGAGAGTCACATCGGCACCCCTGGCTGCAATCTTCACAGAATAGTAGCCGTCAGCTCCTCCAACGTCCAGCACTTTCATTCCCTTCCTGATATCGAGAAAGTTCACCACGGCCTCATCGTCAATGTCGAATGGCCTTCTTCCATGGAATCTTCTCACATGCGGATTGTTTTCTGCCATGATCATCTGTGATTATGAAAACGCATATTACTGTATCTTATTGTTTTGACAGGTAAAAATAGAGAATAATAAAATAAGAAGATCACTTAGGAGACTTCTTTATCGCTAGGAACCAGTCCTTGACGTTGAGATTCTTGTCCTTCAGCCTGTCCTTTGCCGCCTGCAGTGTCGCAGGTTGAGGAACTATCACATCATCCCCTGCCTTCCAGTTTGCAGGAGTTGCAATTATGAACGAATCCACATATATCAGGGAGTCAAGAACCCTCAATATCTCGTCAATGTTTCTGCCCGTGCTCGCCGGATAGTAAATAAGGGCCCTCACGACCCCTTCAGGGTCTATGAAGAAGACTGCTCTAACGGTGCTTGTTGCACTTGCATGCTCGTGTATGAGCCCGTAGAGGTGTGAAACGTTCATGTTCAGGTCTGCTATCACTGGGAACTTCACTTCCACCCCATATATCTTCTCCATCTGCAGAAGCCATGCTATGTGGGAATATACGGAATCTATGCTCAGCCCTATGAGCTGTGCATTCCTCTTCTCGAACTCATCATACTTCTTCGCGAATTCGATGAATTCTGTGGTGCATACTGGCGTGAAATCTGCTGGATGAGAGAAAAGTATCACCCACTTTCCCTTGAAATCCTTGAGGGATATCGGTCCTTTTGAAGAGCTGGCCTGGAAATCTGGTGCCCTGTCCCCGATCTTTGGTATGGTAGGTGTTGCACTAATTACGTCTGTCATTATTGTTTCATATGGCTTGAAATTAAAAGTTTTTTGTGTTTATGAACATGAAATGATCTTTTCTCTGTTCTCTCTGGTTGTTATTTTTCAACAGGGGGGATTTCATCATTACCGGCAATTCCATTATC
The DNA here is from genome assembly GCA_021816725.1 of Thermoplasmata archaeon. GTDB lineage: Archaea > Thermoplasmatota > Thermoplasmata > Thermoplasmatales. Next base: position 21,540 of record JAKAXD010000001.1, on the reverse strand, counting down.
GTCAACTTCCTCACGTTGCTTCTCCCAGCTCCTTATGACACTGTAATAAACAGCCGCGCCTACTATCTGGAGAGCCCCGCCTATGAAGAGTGTTGAAGGCAGATACGCATCCATCAGGTATCCTGAGATTCCTGAAGTGCTCTGTGAAGCGCGGGTGGCCACGCCCTGCAGGCTGGATGCAGTACCGTAGTCTTCGTTACCGATCCCCCTGACATTTATTGCAGTCCTCATAGGAGTCCCCATTCCTGCAACAGTGCTTCTCACTGCATATAAACCGAAAGCTATTATGCCGAGTGGAGAGAAGGCCATTAACACGAGTATGATGCCCTGGAACAGTCTGGTGACAGATGAAACAGTAATCGCCCTTATGCTCACGGAATTGAGGTATCTGCCAGATATGTATGAACCTAGAGCTGTCGCAGCATATGCAACTGTAAAAACGTCCCCAACGGAAGAGACGGATATGTGGAACCTGAGTTCGAACCATAGAGGCAGGAGGGGGGAGAACATCCCTATTGCAGCTCCATTGATAAGATTCGGCCAGAGTACCCTGAGAAGATATGAGAGGCTTTCCTTCTTCATGACCCTGCTTGTTTTCTTTGGTCTCTTCCTCTCCTTCAGGAATAGAAGGGATATGAATGATACGAAGAGGATTGCAAACGATATTCCAAATAAGAACCTGAAGGTGCCGATCGTCCCAAAGTAAGGGGTGAGATAGCCATGCGAAACGAGGAAGAGGCTGCCCACTATGGAGGAGAGGGAAGCAACAACGCTCATCCTTGCAATTCTGTGTACCCTGTTTATCTCGTCCGGCCAGTTGCTGGCAACGAATGCAGTAGTTCCAGGGGAGAACGCCCCCCTCATTCCACCTGCCGTCCCCGTTATTCCAGTTATTATTGCGGATGTTGCAATTACGTAGATGTTTGTAGAGACTGCTAGACCCGCCAGTCCTATCAGAGGAAGAACCTCCCCGACGATCAGCGCCCTGCTGTATCCTATCCTGTCCCCCAATACCCCAAGGATGACGGAGAAGACCATGTTGAACAGTATGATCGGTATGAATATCAGTCCGATGAATACTACGCCATAACCTAGCTTACTCAGATAAAGAGAAAATGCCAGCGTGACGAAGATGAGGGAGATGCTTCTTGCTGATCTTGAAATGAGCAGAAACCTGAATGAAGCATCTATCTTCTCTTGCGAGTCGCTGAACACGAAAATCCCCATTGCGTCATTATATTAATGCTTGCACCGACTTTACAGACGAAAAAGGCTCCTTTGCAAATATGAATCAATTCACGGACATTGAACCACCTGAATTTTCAAATGCTGCACACAACATATTGAAACAGTTCCAGTTCGAATGGGGGAAAATTGCAATACTTCAAGTGCGAGTGCCGGGATTCGGACCCGGGTTAAAAGCTTGGGAAGCTTTTGTGCTACCGCTACACTACACTCGCTGTAAACAAGAAAATTTTTCCGCATATTTCAACTTATCCTGATTCAACAGTGTGTTCAATTCAATGGCACATCTTTCACCGTGCATAAAACTGCAAAATACTTTTATTCTCTGGATTATGCACTGCTGATATTAATGGTGGTACTTACAACAACTGATGCACTTCTTGCCATCGCCGCATCAATTGTGATGGCGGGCGGCCTCATAGGTACAGGTATGGCACAGAGCGGTATAGGTGCTTCGGGTATGGGAGTTATAGCGGAAAAACCTGAAAAATTTGGTCAAGTACTGTTCTTTTTCGTTATACCTGAGACCCTGTGGATAATCGGTTTTGTCCTCGGCTTGATCCTGCTGCTCGGCATACTGTGAACTCATGTCGCTGGACGAGATCCTCAAGAGAATAGAATCGGAGACACTCAAGGAAGAGGAAACCCTGATTTCTGAGGGTCAAAAGGAAGCGCAGAAAATTCTCTCAGAAGCGCAGAAGGAGGTTGAAGCAATTTCTTCCTCTTTCAACAGGAAGGCTGCCGAAGATGCAGATGCCCTGAGAAAGAGGATGATATCCTCAACGACCCTAGAGGGAAGGATGAAACTTGAGAGGTCCATAGAGGAAATTGAAAACGATTACCTTTCAAAACTCACTGAAAGCATTTCGAAACTCTGGGGCTCTTCAATGTATTACGATTTCCTGATCAGGAAGATAGAAGATGCACACAGGGCACTTGGTCCTGGATCCATTGCGTATGTGGATCCCAAGGATATACAAAAATTCAAGGAGATGGACCTTCCCCTGACGATGATCCAGAAAGGTATGGACGAACTGGGCGGGGTCGTCGTGACATCTGCGGACGGGAAGGTCATGGTCGACCTGACTTTCACAGAGATCCTGAGGAACAAGAGGGAAAAGATTCTGAAACTAGCCAGGGATTCTATCAGGTGATTATTTGCTCAACGCATATGGCCTCCCGTACGGAAGTCTCAAGGTCACGAAAACACAGTTCCTGAAGAGGGCGGATTATGAGGAAATGCTCCGACTATCCACTTCGGCAGATTTCATTTCCTACCTAGGTGACAGGGGGTATGGGGACGATTTCTCGGCAAACTCAGCAAATTATCAGGGAATCGACCTGCTAGAAGCTTCTAACAACAATCACCTCTCGCGAATAAACAAGTATTCCCTCTCGGTGACTCCGCAGAACGGCAAGGACCTGATAGTATCCTATCTGATAAAGTGGGACCTGCACAACATCAAGACAATCCTCATCTCCAAGAACCTGAACCTAAAGCTGGATGAGACGGAGAAGCATCTGATCTCGGAGAACAACGCTCCCCTAGGAATGTTTGCCGGCCTGCTTGACAAGAATGACTACAGGAATATACTTTCCATGGACGGGATTGATGATATAGTTTCGTACCTGCTGAAGTTTGGGTACGGAAAGGTGCTGCTGTCATACCTGGACGATTACAGGAAATCAAACAACATTTCTACTCTCCTTCTTTCCCTAGACCTCTACTACTACGACATGATGAAGGAGAAGTTCAGGTTCTATTCTGGGACAGAAGGACCCATATTCAGGCTGATAAAGAAAACGATAGACGTGAAGAACATAATGACAATACTGAAGAACATCGAGTATTCTTCAACGGACAACATTTCCAATTACATCATTTCTGGAGGGAGCCTTTCCCCGCAGACGACTGATGACCTTATGAAGAGCGGCTCCGTGGAAGAGGCAGTGCAGAAGCTTAAGGGGTACAGCGATCTTTCCAAGGGCCTAGATTTCTACAAGAGAAGAGGGTCCCTTGTAGGGCTGGAAGGACAACTGAACAGCAACCTTTACTGGGAGTTCATATCAACGCTTGAAATGTCCTCCCTTTCTCTAAACAATATAATAGCATTCCTGATGAGGGCTGAGGCAGAATGGAAGGACATCAGGAATCTAGTGTTCAGCAGGTACTACGGCATAAATGAGGAAACGATCAGGATGACTACGATGAACCTCGGGTGATGATGATGGATGACAAGAAGAAGTTTGGAAAGATTGCTTTCATAGGAGAGAGGGAACTGTCCATAGGTTTCAAACTGGTGGGCATAGAGGATGTATTTGTATCGGACGAGAAAACGTTCCCGGACGTGCTGAAGGAACTCTACTATTCAGGAAGGTATGGACTCATACTTGTTTCTAACACGTTTGCTGGGAGCCTGGACAGGAAATTCTTCTCAATGGTCAGCACATCCGTATCTCCGCTTGTTGTTTTCGTGCCTGTTAAGGCCACGGGAGAGGAAGAGGGAATTTCTGATCTAGCTAGAAGGGTTCTAGGGATTAAGATAGATTTAGGAGGAATTTGAATGGGAAAAATATTGAGAGTTGCTGGGCCGGTTGTTATCGGCGAAGACGTTGAAGGCGCCAAGATGTACGATGTTGTGAGAGTCGGAGAGATGGGACTCGTGGGCGAGATAATAAGGATGGAGGGCGGAAAGTCCACAATCCAGGTCTACGAGGATACCAGCGGCATAAAGCCGGGTGACAAGGTGGAATCCACACTCAGGCCACTCTCAGTTCTTCTTGCACCTGGAGTATTGAAGTCAATCTACGACGGTATTCAGAGACCTCTTGATGTGATAAGGGCTCAAACGGGTGATTTCATAAAGAGGGGTCTCTACCCGGACCCGGTGGACTTGAAGAAGAAGTGGAAATTCGTCCCGTCGGTCAGGAAGGGGGAAAGAGTAACTGCAGGTGACGTGATAGGGACGGTACAGGAAACGTCGATAATAGAGCACAGGGTCATGGTCCCGCCAGGGATGGAAGGCGTGATCACGGATATATCTGAAGGCGAGTTCGGTCCGGTTGAGACTGTCGCACACCTATCAACAAAGTCAGGTCCCAGGGAAGTTTCAATGGGGCAGTACTGGCCTGTTAGGTCTCCAAGACCTGTTGTCAGGAAACTGCCACCTGAGATTCCCTTGATTACGGGACAGAGAGTCATTGACACATTCTTCCCGGTTGCAAAAGGAGGGACAGTTGCAGTACCTGGACCTTTTGGATCAGGTAAATGCGTGACCGGAGACACACCCGTTCTTCTTAGGGATGGGTCCGTGGTGAGAATAGAAGAGCTGTACGAAAGAAATAAGGAAAGGGGGAAGAGAACTTTCGGAACTGGCGAAGAATATATTGAAACTTCGAAACCGATTGAACTATTTTCTTACAAAGACGGGGAAATTGTTGAAAGCAAGTCAAACCTGGTATACAAGGGAAGGAGCGATACCGTCATAAAAGTTAAGACAAGTACAGGGAGGGAAGTGCGTGTAACACCTGTCCACAAACTCTTCAAAGTAGGGGAAAGTGGAAAAATTTCTGAGACAATGTCCTCTCAACTTACCAAGGGGGACAAGATTCTGTGCGCGAAGAATGTTCCAGAATCCTATACGGCAGCATCTAGTGGACTGATGCTGGCACAGAAGATGAACGAGGTGTTCTCAGATGAGATAACGGAGACTGAGGTGCAGTACGGCCCATTCGACGTTTTCGATCTCTCTGTTCCGGATTATGGCAGGAACTTTATAGGTGGATATGGCGGGATAGTGCTTCATAATACAGTGGTTCAGCACCAGCTGGCAAAATGGGCAGATTCTGAGGTAGTCATCTACGTAGGATGCGGTGAGAGGGGAAATGAGATGACTGAGATTCTCACAACATTCCCGGAGCTGACAGACCCGAAGACTGGGAAACCGCTTATGGAGAGAACAATACTGATAGCAAACACTTCAAACATGCCCGTGGCAGCAAGGGAGGCTAGCATCTACACAGGAGTCACAATGGCAGAGTACTTCAGGGACATGGGTTATAACGTAGCCCTCATGGCAGACAGCACCTCAAGATGGGCAGAGGCGCTGAGGGAGATATCAGGTAGGCTGGAAGAGATGCCAGGAGAAGAGGGATATCCGGCGTATCTTGGCAGGAGGGTAGCTGAATTCTATGAGAGGGCAGGAAATTCAGTTGTGCTAGGGCAAAAGGGAAGAACGGGTTCTGTAACGATAATAGGTGCAGTATCACCGCCGGGTGGAGATATTTCCGAACCGGTTTCACAGAACACGCTTAGGGTCACGAGGGTTTTCTGGGGGCTGGATGCATCCCTTGCGCAGAGGAGGCACTTCCCATCCGTTAACTGGCTGACCAGCTATTCACTTTACTCCGAGGACCTGAGGAAATGGTTTGAAAAGAACGTCTCCCAGGAATGGCATGCACAGTACCTGAGGAGCATGGAGATACTCCAGGAGGAGAGCGAACTGCAGGAGGTTGCCCAGCTGGTGGGTTATGATGCTCTTCCAGAAAATGAGAAGGAGGTTCTTGACGTTGCTAGGGCGATAAGGGAATATTTCCTGCAGCAGAGTGCATTTGATGATGTCGATACGTACTGTTCCCTCAAGAAACAGTTCCTCATCCTGAAATCAATACTGCAGATGGACCAACTTGAAAAGTACGCAGTATCTAAGGGAGCTGCAGTATCTGACCTGAATTCACTTTCCTACAGGGAGAAGCTGTCAAGGTTCAAGGAGGTCAAGGAGGGAGAGGTAGAACAGTATTTCACTTCCCTATCCAAGCTGATGGAAGATGAAATAAAGGGGAGGGCTGATAAAATATGAGTTCTGATATAAGGTACAAGACAGTTTCGAAGATTGCAGGACCGCTGTTGTTCGTGGAAAGGGTGGAGAACGTAGGCTACAACGAGATGGTAGAAATAACGCTCTCTAACGGTGAGAGAAAGACAGGGCAGGTTCTTGAGGCGAGAAAGGGTATAGCGATAGTGCAGATATTCGGCCCGACCACTGGACTTGACGTCCAGAACACATCCGTTCGATTCACTGGGGAGATAGCAAGGATACCTGTATCGGACGAGATGATAGGAAGGGTGTTCAACGGACTCGGTGAACCCCGGGACGGTATGGGAAACATAATTTCGGAAGAGAAGGTGGAGATAGTAGGAAATGCGATAAATCCGTATTCAAGGGAGGAACCTTCAGAATTCATCCAGACGGGCATTTCCACGATAGACGGCATGAACACCCTTGTCAGGGGTCAGAAACTGCCGCTATTCTCTGGATCCGGACTCCCGCACAACAGGCTTGCCGCACAGATAGCAAGGCAGGCGAAGGTGCTGAGCTCATCTGAAGGATTTTCCATAGTATTCGCAGCCATGGGAATCACGTCCGAGGAAGCCAACTTCTTCATTGACGAGTTCAGGAGCACGGGTGCGCTGATGAGGTCTGTGCTCTTCCTCAATCTCGCATCAGACCCATCGATGGAGAGGACGATACTTCCAAGGGTTGCACTTACTGCAGCCGAATACCTTGCTTATGAGAAGGAGATGCACGTCCTAGTCATTCTTACAGACATGACAAATTACGCTGAAGCCCTCAGGGAAATTTCTGCAGCAAGGGAAGAAGTCCCTGGGAGAAGGGGATATCCAGGTTACCTTTACACAGACCTTTCAACAATATACGAGAGGGCAGGGAAGATAAAGGGGAGGAACGGGTCCATTACGCAGCTGCCTATCCTTTCCATGCCATCAGACGACATGACGCATCCTATCCCAGACCTCACTGGATACATAACTGAAGGGCAGATATTCGTTAGCAGGGACCTGCACAGGAGAGGCATATATCCGCCAATAAACGTCCTTCCATCCCTGTCAAGGCTGATGAACCAGGGGATCGGGAAGGGAAGAACGAGGGAGGATCATCGTGGCGTCGCAGACCAGCTTTATTCCGCTTATGGCCGTGGCACGGACCTCAAGAGCCTCAGTGCGATAGTTGGAATGGAAGCGTTGGGAAAGGAAGACAGGACGTACCTTGAGTTCGCGAACCAGTTCGAGGCCAAATTTGTCAACCAGAGTTACAATGAGGACAGGACAATTGAAGCCACGCTGGATAAAGGGTGGGAACTCATGGCGAGTCTCCCGGAAATGGAGATGAACAGGGTCAAGAGGGACTACATCCAGAAGTACGGTAAATGGGGGAAATGAATTGGAGATTTCGGATATAAGACCAACGAGGATGGAACTCCTCAAAACGAGGGGAAGGATCAGGCTGGCGAAGAGGGGACTAGACCTGTTGAAGCTCAAGCGGTCATCCTTGATCATGGAATTTTTCAAGGTCGCAAAGGAGGTGAAAGGGATGAGGGAGGATGTGACGAGGAGCATAGAGGAGGCAATGGAGAGCGAGAGGCTCTCTGAAATCATGGCAGGAAAACTTGAGATCGAGAACGCAGCATTCTTCCAGCCTCATCTGAAGGTTGACATAGCAGCAAAGAACGTCATGGGTGTCAGGATACCTGAGGTTGCCATGACGAGGGAGGATTCCTTCATGAACGACCTGTATGAGAACATCTCCCTACCCACTTCCCTGATGGAAACGAGGAAGAGTTTCAAGGACCTACTGAACTATCTCATGATGATAGCTGAGAAGGAGATTGCAATGAGGAAGCTTCTCATCGAGATTGACAAGACGAAGAGGAGAACAAATTCAATTGAGAACGTGCTCATACCCAGGCTCACTGAAACTGCAAACTACATTAAGATGAGGCTTGACGAGATAGACAGGGAGACTTTCATCACGCTCAAGATGATAAAGGGAAAGATGGAGGAAAGGGGTGAGGAAGCTGTATAGGTTCGCCAACGAAGCCCAGAGGAAGTTCTTCCTGTTCACGAGGGTGATCGTGGCAGTGAATTTGTCCCTCCTCATGATAGCGATTTACGTTGTTCTGAAGGTGATATTGTGACTGCTGATTTAGATACGTTGAAAGCAATAAAGGAGAAGGAAAGGGAAAGCCAGGAAAGGCTTGCAAGGGCAGCAGAAGAAAGCAAGAGGATAGTGAGGGAAGCCCTGGAAAAGAAGAAGGGTATACTCAAGGAAGCTGAGGAAGCTTCGATGAAGGAATACGAGATGAAGATTAGCGCAGTTAGGGAATCTGCATCAAAAGAAGCAAAGGAGATAGAGAGGAAGTTCGAGGAAGACATAGGCAAGCTGAAGCGGCAGGTTTCCAAGGAAGTGCTCGACAAGATGATGAAAATAATAATGGAATGAGGTAAACAAATGCTAACGCCCGTGAAGATGCTGAGAGTGAGGATCATTTCGACAAAGTCAAACGAAGAGGTGGTGCTCTCCGCGCTTCATGACATGGGGATTCTGCAGATTGAACCTGTTTCAATCACGTCTGATATGATCAAACCCCTCCCAGCTGGTGAGTCATACGCAAAACTCAGCGAGCTCTCAAGGAAGATCAGGGGCCTGGAATCTTCAATGATTCCTAGGGATGTTGATGAGAAGATGCTCTTCAGGGACGTGAAGGAGCTGGTTGCTGCGGCCGAGGATGTAGGCATCTTCGACCAGGTAAGGAGCCTCAGGGAAAGGGAAAGCGCCGCACTGTCCTCCCAGAAACTGGTACAGGAAGAGGTTGCCGTCCTGGAAAAGATGGCATTCTACAGTGGAGATCTATCGCTGCTAAGCGGGGCAAACATTACATCCTACCTCATAAGAAGTGAAGAAGGAATAAATGCAAAATTGAAGGGAATAAAGGATGCAATGACCATTTCTGGAGGAAATTACGTTTTAACGGTAGTCCCGAAGTATTCAGAATCACAATTCGCAGATATCATAAAGAACGAGAAGATCGACATCTTCCCGGTGCCCAATGAAAGCGGGAAAGTCCAGGATGTGCTGGCAAAACAGAAGGAAAAGTATAATGAAACGACTAAGACGATTGAAGAAATTAGGAAAGAACTTGGAAAAATATCAGACAAGAACTTCAGCAAAGTGGCAGCGATACGGGAGCAGCTTGACATTGAACTGAAGAAGATCGACGTATCTTCCAAGATATCTGGAACTGAACGGGCACTTGTGCTTGAAGGGTGGGTCCCTGCAATGAATTTCGAACAGATGAAGAACGTCCTATCTTCACTCACATACGACGAGATAATAATTGAGAAGGTTGAAACTGACGAGATTCCGCCTACTGCACTCAAGAACCCTAGGAGGATAAAACTTTTCGAGTTCTTCATCCGATTCTACTCACTGCCGCAATCAGTTGAGTTCGACCCCACGCTCGTATTCGCACTGATATTCCCGATATTCTTCGGGTTCATGATAGGTGACGTTGGGTATGGGCTTACCATACTTTTACTCTCCATCTGGATCATAAGAAGGGTGGATCACCCTCCAAAGAGATCTAGAATTCCAAGATTCATAGGAAGATTCATCCTGAGCATGATGAGCAGGAGAAGCCTCAAGACAGTTGCGAAAGCGATGATCCCAGGTTCGATATTGGCGATTGCAATAGGCATCCTTTTTGACGATTACTTTGGATTCAGTTTCAATTACCCACACTTTGCCATCCTTCAGGCGAGCGGCCTGAAGATGCTCCTCCTGCTCTCAGGGTATGCTGGAGTTGCGATGGTTAGCCTCGGGCTAATATTCGGTTTCATAATCAACTACATCCACGGAAGGAACAAGGAAGCCATAGGGAAGATAGGCTGGCTCCTGCTCGCATATTCCATTGTCATTATAGGGCTTGAAGTACTTAGGAGACAGAACCTGGACCCTGCAAAGAACATATTCGCGCTCATTGCATTCCCGATGCTTGCAGTTGGTCTTGGAATAGTACTCTACTCAGAGAAGGCGCAGGCGCTACTCGAGGTCACGACGATCATCAGCCACATCCTCTCCTATACGAGGCTCGTAGGGATACTACTTTCATCAGTCATTCTAGCCCTGGTGTTTGATGATATTTTCTTAGGTTCACTCAGGCATTCCATAGGTTTCGTCATACTGGGATTCGTCATACTTATCGTAGGGCAGATGCTGAACCTGATCATAGCCGTCTTTGAGCCGGGAATACAGGGTGCAAGGCTGATATACGTTGAGTTCTTCAGTAAATTCTTCACTGGTAATGGGAAGGAGTTCAGGCCATTCTCCTCTCCGAGGAACTATACGATAAAGCAGTTTTCACTTGAACCGCTCGTTCAAAAGGGAAAGAAGTAGTCAATAAAGAGCAATCATTAGGTTTTTAAACTCGGTATGATAATGATTATTGAAACGACACATGCATCGTCTTGAGACCATTAGCCCAAACAGTTTGATAGGATTACTGGAGATATTGGAGGATATAGGTAAATCAACAGACATAGCGAAACTTGATGACTCGCTGGACGAAGAAAGGACAACGTTGATGAACCTTCTAGACGATGCGGAGAGCCTGAACCTGATAAAGGTTTCTAACGGGGATGCGACCCTCACCGAGGTCGGAAAGAAATTCCTACAATCCAACATAGAGGAGAGGAAGAAACAGCTGAAGAACCTGGTGAAGGAAGTGGAACCCTTTCATTCACTCATAAATTTTTTCAAGTCACGCAACACCAATGAGATACCGAGCGAGGAAGTCGGAAAGTATCTTGGCGAAATTTTCCCTGTAGGGGAGCACGACGATACGTTCAAGATCGTGCTTAACTGGGGAAGATACACGAAGCTGTTCTCATTCGATAGGGACGTGGGCCTCCTGATCTACCAGGACTAGTCTGAAGACATCAGTTTAACCACTGTATCCACCACGGAGTAGAATTCTTCGCTCCTGGTGTTTCTGGGCCTTGGAAGCTCGACCTTGATCTCACCAAGAACCCTGCCAGGCCTTGGGCTCAGCACTATTATCTTGTCGCTCATCTGCACCGCTTCGTCAACGTTATGCGTGACCATCAGAACTGTATCTGGAGGTAGGTCTGGGGATTCCCATAGGTCCAGGAGCTCTTCCCTTAGTGCCTGTGCGGAGAATACGTCCAGCGCAGCAAAAGGTTCGTCCAGGAGCAGCAGGTCCGGCCCCGTCGCAAGTGCCCTCGCTATAGACACCCTCTGCTTCATCCCTCCGGAAAGTTCCCTTGGATAGGCTTCCTCGAAACCATCTATTCCAACGATCTTTATGAATTTCTCTGCAGTTTCCCTGATGTATCTCTCGTCGTCCGTAATAGCCTCCAGTGCAATCTCCACATTCTTGAGCACATCGAGCCAGGGAAACAGCGCTGGATTCTGGAACACGACTGAAAATTTAAGATTTGATGCATCAAAAAGTTTCCCTCCCAGGGTCACTGTGCCCGCAGATGGTTTAAGCAGCCCGAGAAGTATCTTGATTATTGTTGATTTTCCGCAGCCTGAAGGGCCTATGATGGACACAAACTGGTTGCTCTGAATGGAGAAAGAGACGTCGCGGAGTGACAGAAGTTTCTTTCCGTTGGAATCGTATTCGACTCCTATACCTTTCAGTTCCAGTAAATCCATCAATGCCAAAGGCAGTAATATTATAAAGCCTTGCCTGACATAGAACTACTTACGCATCTTTACCAGGAGATGAAATGATACCCGTTGATTGAAATAAACTGATGAATAGATGAAGAATTTTGGGGCTTTCAGGTTGAGATGAGACTAAAATGTCACCGATCTTCAGAAAAGGATTTCTACGCTCATTTGATTGGGTTGAGAGTCATGGTAAGTTTCGCCCTCATACTTCTCATTCTCGAGGCTACAGGTGTCACATTCCTGAGATTGTGGATTCTCATGGGAATTTCCATTTTCATAGCAATCATCTTCGGGATACTTGCTGCAAGAGTCAGGGTTGCCGAATTGATCCTTATTCCAATAGTGGATGTTCTTGAAGCAATTCCAGTAATCTCATTCTTCCCCATAGTGCTGGTGTTCTTCCTCAAGGATATCGGAGGACCTGTGGGGACGGAACTGTCCGTGGATGTGCTGATTATTACCGCTCTCGTCTGGAACATCATAATTGGCGTTTACCAGGCTGTGACCCATATTCCCCGGGAGCTGCTTGAATCCACTTATGCATTCAAGATGACCCTCTGGAAAAGGTTCAGGTATCTCTACCTGCCTTCCAGCTACCAGAAGATCGTTGCAAACATCATGCCAAGTTTCGCAAGCGGGCTGTTCTACATCACGCTATCAGAGGTGATACAGCTTGGCTCCCAGGATTACCATGTTTTCGGTATAGGACAGGTTGCTGTTCTACTGGCTAGCCGCCAGGATCTTGCAGGGACCCTGATCATGATACTTGTGATGGTGATAGTGATAATAATCAATTCACGATTCATTATCAACCCCCTGATTAGGAGGACGGAGCGTTACACGTTCGAGGCAGATGCTGGAACGCAGGGGCAGAGGAGGATGAGGAGAAGGAGCGAGCTGATGTCTTCAATTTATCAGAGGACAAACCAGGTCGCGGGATCTGTGACAAGCCTAGTTACATCTGTGGGCAGGGTGGCATCGAGAATCCAGAACGTCGGTGGAAAGAAGAGGGTACTCAAATCTTCTTCAAGAGCACTAAACATAACTGTCGGTTCATCCTTGATACTGATACTCATAGTGGCAATATACCTGATAGCACAGTCAGGATTCGCGGCTGCATTTTCTCTCTACGTAACGAGGCCTTCGTTCCTTGTGTCTGCAGGTATCGGGACGGCATACGACCTGTTAAGGATTGGAATTGTGTACGCCATTTCCCTGGCGACTATGGTCCCCCTTGCAATAATCGCTGGGAAAAGGAGGAGGGAGGGGGATATGCTTAACAGCGGCATGCAGGTTCTCTATTCAGTTCCTGCACCTATCTTTTACCCTCTAATCCTTGTGTATCTCACGCCTTTCCTGATGAAATTCCTCTCATTCGACATATCGCTGAACATAGAGGTTCTCATCATAACTTACCTGTCAGCTGCATCGTATATCTTCTTCAACGTCTTCGGAGCTGCAAGGAACATACCCTCGGATTTCGAGATGGTAGCAACTACCCTTAGGCTAAAAGGAATGAATAAATTGAGGTACCTTACCATTCCCGCCATAATCCCAGCACTTATAACAGGGTCCATGTCTGCGATAGGAAGCTACTGGGCAGGCCTGATGGTGGGAGAGTACCAGAAGTTGCCATCTGGTACTTATACGGTATCATTTGGCCTTATGAAGATGATAGACCAGTCAATTGCCAGCGGGAACCTTCTGCTCACGGATGCAATAGACATCTTCATGATCATTGTCATAATAATAATCAGCTACGTGATCTGGATAAGACTCTTTGATTATTCAAGGAAGAGGTTCACGTTCACATGAAGACTGTACCCTGATAGCCCATACCATCGTGGAACTTGTTGCCTGCAATGGTTCCTGATCCGAGACAAAAATCGTCCTCTTCCATCACCATTGACTTCATATTTGAGAGTGCATCGAAGCAATGGCCTAAAGGTCGCGAGACATCTCTTTGCAGCCACGTTTTCTGCAATCAATTAGGCAACTGAGCAAAAGAATTGTTAATATACCGTAAAAGATGCCGAAGCAATGAAAAGCGAGGAAAATTTCGAAAGAAGTCCCTATCTTGAAGAGCATAAGGGTGACCCGGTCAAGTGGAACATATGGAGCGATAGCCTCTTCGAAATGGCAAAGAAAGTTGACAAGCCACTATTCATAACGATTGGTTATTCAACATGCCACTGGTGCCACGTCATCCAGAAGGAATCTTTCAGGGACCAGGAAATATCCAGGATCATCAACGAGAATTACATTCCGGTGGTGGTAGACAGGGAGGAGAGACCGGATATAGATTCATTTTACATGCACGTCTCCCAGATCATGAATGGCAGCGGTGGATGGCCTTTGAACGTAATAGCAATGCCGGACGGAAGACCATTCCAGGTTTTCACCTACCTGCCTGCGAGGGAGACGGGAGGAAACGGAGGCATGGAGGGAATACTGAGGGCCATCTCTGATATATGGAAGTCTGAAAGAGGAAGGATCATAGAGGCAGCAGATCAGGTATCTTCAATAACTCTTGTTCCGGAAAAGGAGTTGGAGGGGGAAATCAGGTTCGAGGATTCCTTGGAAATCCTGCAGAACATGTATGACAGGAAGAACGGGGGTTTCGGCGACCAGCCTAAATTCCCAAACTTCCCCTACATTTTATTCCTGATGAAATACATGCATTCGAAGAAGATCAAGAATCTTTCATACCTTGTCGAGAAGACACTGAGGAACATGAGGAACGGTGGCATATACGACCAGGTGGGATACGGCCTTCACCGTTATTCAACTGACTCAGAATGGAAGATACCACACTTCGAGAAGATGCTTTACGATCAGGCAATGACAATTGAAGCTTATACTCAGTACTACAGATTTTCAGGAGACAACTCATTCCTTGAGGTTGCGGGGGAAATAGTAGAGTTCGTGAACAGGGAGATGAAGAATCCCGACGGCTTCTACGATAGCGGCCTCGATGCTGATTTCGAGGGGAACGAGGGGTATTACTACACCTGGACCGACGATGAACTGAAGGAAGAATTCGACGAAGAAACAAGGAAGAAGATAGAGGAGAGCTACTATTTTGACAGGGACATGGAGAACAGGATAGTACTGAGGAGGAGGGAGTTGTTCAACGTATCAAGGGACAAAGTGAAGTCACTCAAGGAACTGAATGGCATCATATTGAAAGTAAGGAATGAGAGAGGCACTCCGAAGAAGGACGACAAGGCAATACTTGCATGGAATGCAATGCTCCTATCCTCGATGCTTTCATATTCCATTACAATGCAAATGAAGGGGATTGATGAGATCGTCGATACGTCCAGGAGACTAATGAAATCATTCTCCTCCGGTAGTAAGCTCTACAGGACAGTAAGGAAAGGGTCGAAGGGGGTGGAGGCGCTGCTCGAGGATTATGCATACTACATCTCACTCATGCTAGACCTTTATGAAGCGACTGGTGAAAAGGAGTTCCTCTCAGAGGCTCTTGAGAAAATGAACATAGTGAAGGAAAAGTTCCTTGACAAAATGGAAGGCGGGTTCTACAGCAGCCCCGAGGGAGAATTGAAAACGATTACGAGGAACAAGGACAGGCTGGATATCATATACCCGTCAGGCGAATCTGTTCTTTATGATGTGCTCGAAAGATTGTTTCTTATAACCGGAGCTGAGGAATTCAGGGAGTTTGCAGATTCGATATTCCATTCGAGAAGAAATGAGATGCTAAGGAATCCGCTATCTTCCGTTTACCTTCTTTCCTCCTTGGTTTCAAAGGGGAAGGAGATGAAGATAGAGATACCGGATAAACTCAGAGAGGACCTTCTTTCAGAAATAGGAAGGAGATACATTCCAAATGTTCTAGTCGTCCCG
The DNA here is from genome assembly GCA_021816725.1 of Thermoplasmata archaeon. Lineage (GTDB taxonomy): Archaea > Thermoplasmatota > Thermoplasmata > Thermoplasmatales. The sequence goes on along the minus strand of JAKAXD010000001.1, from coordinate 5,872 downwards.
GGTTCTGAATTCATACAGATATGTGATGATAAATCCTGCAAGTTCAAGGGGAATGACCTGAAGGAAGCAATCGACTTCATAACAAAGGGCAACTGAGTGATGTCAAACTATGAAATGATCCTATTATATTCGTGATCAAACAACTGGTTAAGGGGACCTTATCTGGCCTAGATGAGATATAGGAAATGACTGTCACATCAATCTTGCTTTTATCCCAGATAGGACGGATATCAACTTTCAATATTAGCCTCAATATATATGAAACTATTAATATTTATATAGATGTTTATTTGAATTTCAAATCGTTCAAAATCGCATGAAGAAAATCCATCTTCCCTTTCATCTAAAAAAACTTGATGAACGTAAGTGCTAATCCGAAGCCTAATTTCCAGTTTGAAATGACTTTGCTGTAACATCATTTCCTGCACTGACTCAAATATTCGCTGCAAACATTTTAATGGTGGATTCTGATTAGCCCGAATAATCGGTGGACTTGATGGTTTCAACGAGCAGAATTAAGACTCTGACAGATGCATTTAAGAACATGGGCGTAGAGTCGAAGACGGGTATCGTTCTCGCGATAACTTTCTTCTTCTCACTATTCCTTAGCCTGTTCTTCGTAATCGGTCCTGCGGTGAGGGCAGACTATGCCGTTTCCGGAGGATCCGATGCCTACTACAACATGCGTATTGTGATATACATTCTGCAGACCCACCATCAGCTGCTGTTTGATCCTAGCTTGAATTATCCTATAGGCCTCGAGAATCCTAGGCCACCCTTCTTCATGTGGTTTGCAGTAATGCTAGGCTACGCCTTCTCCCCATTCCTCGGAGGGGTTTACAACTCAACAATGACCATGTTCCTTGCATCGACTGCAATAGGCGGAGCATTCATAGTGTTCCCGACATACTTCCTCGGGAAGGAACTGTTTGACAGAAAGGTTGGGCTCATTGCTGCTATATTGGTTGCAATGTCACCACTCACACTGATGAAGAGCATTGCTACTATAGGGCTATTCGATATATTCACTGCACTCTTCGGATTGATGTTCATATACTACTTCCTCAGGGCAGTAAACACTTTCAAGTACGAATCCCAGGACAGCTCAATAATCAAGAACCTGTGGCCGTCCCTGAAAAGCAACCCGATATCGGTTGTATACGGCCTTCTCGGTGGGGTCTCACTAGCCGCCTCAATGCTCACCTGGGTTGGATCCATTTCTCTTATCCTCATCCTGGTTGGATCGGCAGTCATCCAGATAGCGATATTCGCCATAAAGAAGAGGAGTGCACTCTCAATATTCTTCGCAACCCTCTTCCTTGGTTCAGGATTCCTCATATCATTCCCGTGGTATTACGTAGCAGGTTTCGTCCCTGTGAGGTTTGACTACCCGTTGATCCTATGGATTGCACTTCTAATTGTAGCAATATACTTCCTTGTTCTTCAGAAAAGGCCTTGGCTTTTTTCGCTTGGACTTTTCATCGTAGCTGCTATTGCTGGAATACTGCTCTTGTACAAGGTTGATAGATCACTGATTTACTCAATAATGTCAGGACAGCACTACTTCATAAAGAACAAGATTTACGATACTATTGCAGAGGCACAGGCCTTACCGCTTGGTGAAGATCTGCTTGAGTTTGGCGCATTCACGTTCTTCGCGGCCTTCATAGGACTTGCATATCTGGTATACAAGTGGGTGAAGACCGCAACATTCAACATGACGCTTGCCGTCCTGTATTTCGGTGGTATAATCGTCATAAGCATGATAGCTTCAAAATTCCTCTATTTTGGGGCTACAGCAGCATCCATACTCACTGCATATATTATTGTCAGGTCATTCGAACTCCTCCAGTTCAGGGAGGCTATAGAGAAATCTAGGGGAAGGAGCATAAAGAACGCCCTGAGAAAAGAACTGAAGTTTGCTCACTATGCGACCATCCTGATCGTCGTATTCCTCCTAGTAGTACCCACGACGTTCTATGCAGTTGATTCGGCCATACCTTACAACAACAAGACTTCCTACGACCGCGGACTCTATAACGATACCCCTGCATTCCTGAGGCCAGCGAACTACTCTCCCCCCTATTATCTTGGCGCATTCGGGGCATCCCTTGCAACGCCAAACCAACCCCTGAATACTGCACTATCGTGGTTTGAGAATCAGGATGCTCAACTAGCTCCATCACAGAGGCCGGCTTTCATGTCGTGGTGGGATTACGGGTTCCAGACGCTTGAACAGGGAAATCATCCTGTTATGGCAGATAACTTCCAGGATGGCATATATCCAGCTGCCCAGCTCCTTCTTGCACAGAATGAGAGCCAGATGATATCCGTCATGATAACCAGGATGCTCGATAACTACTCTGTGAATGGCAGTTTCAATAATTCAGCAGTTATCCCCATACTCGTACAGTACCTAGGACAGAATGGAACCGAAGCAATAATGAACTATGAGACCCATCCACATACCTACATTCCTCAAATAGAAGCAGATCCCAGCTTCTACGGCCCAACTGAACAGGTGCAGAGCGGGGACGCAAAGTACATACTGGTAGAGCATTACCTTGCCAATCTTTACCCACTGAACACAATTATAAATCTTTATTCTGCAATAGAACAGCAGCTTAACAAATACATGAGCTACGTAGCCATTGATTCAGGACTTTTCCCGTTCAACGGAACAAATACAGGCATCTTCTACGCTCCGTCCTACCTCGGAGACTTCCCATATGTGAATGCTTCAGGAGAGATCATCCCGACTGACTTCTATTCAATAAACGTAACAGATACATCTGGCAATACTTATCCGCTGCAAAGCTTCCCGCCCTCAGACACTGCAGTGAGCTACAGTATAACCTACACGCCGGCATTCTACAACACGACGATCTACAGGGGCTTCATAGGTTATCCTCCAAGCGTGGTGGGAGCATCTAACGGAATACCAGGATTCTCGTCCAACCTCACGTCTTACCCAGCCATGCAGGGATGGGGGATGTCAAACTTTGAGGTCGTCTACAAGACAGTACTATGGAATCCTTACACAAATTACCAGAACCATTCATCGGCCTGGAAAACTGTTTCTCTTGAGCAGGGCTATTATTATCTCGTGAACCACGACGGTACCGTAGATCTTTTCCCGCCAGCGTCGCTACTGGCTAACGACGTTATATTCCTGGAATATTACCCGGGTGCAATCATAAGCGGCAGGATTACGAACACGAACGGAATGCCACTTCAGGGAGTAAGGGTCACGCTTAGCGACCAGTACGGAATACCCCACCAGTCTGTTCTAACGAACTCGACTGGATACTATTCCATTTATGCAGTTGCAGGCAACGATACGGTAACATATTCCACGGGCTCCCTAAACCAGCTCTATATGGTAGGAAACAAGACATTAAGTAATTACAACGTCACAATATCGAACGCCCAGGCAAACAGGATGAGCTACAACATATACGGCCAGCCTACCTGGAACATAACGCACAACTTAGTGGTGAACTCCACCCAGGTGAACGGTGTGGTATTCCTTAACCTGGCAAGCAGCAAGAAAATCCCACTAACAAATCAGCCTGTTCCGGCAACCGTCAAGTACTACAATTCAACCTACAATACCACATATATAACGAATACGATGGAAAATGGGAGTTACCAGTTCACCAATGTTCAGCCTTACACTTATGATATATCAGTAAAAGTTTATGGACAGTGGTACAACAACGTCACCACAGCTACCGCTTCGTCCACTGAAGTGTCAAAGGACGTCCTGCTTGATTTCGGCACAATGAACGCAACTCTTGCCCCAGGGGTCACGCTTTCCCCGGGAGCAAAGATTTCTTTCAGCAGGGGGAATGTCACCCTCTCATACAACCTAACAAAGGCTGACCAGAACTACTATCTGCCGACAGGAATATATAACGTTAGTGCGCACAATGGAGGCGGATGGGATAATTTCACGGCCCAACTGGCAAACAACACCACCGCAAACCTGAACTTATCATTCACGAAAATGTTCAGAGTTACTTTCATAACGCAGATTAATGGCATGCCAGTCAGCGCATCAGTTTCCATTGGCAACGGCACCAACCAGGTGAGCAGCACTCAGGCAGTGCTGACAAATTCAAACGGTGTAGGATATTTCAGCCTACCGATTTCAACCTACACTCTATACAGCAACCTGTTCTACAATGGGCGATATTATGCTGCGGCACAGATACTTAATGTGAATGGAAGCTTGACCGTCACTCTCAACCTGCAACCTGCATACCTCGTATCCGGGCAGTATGACGTGAATAAAGTAAGCCAGAGCAGCACGCACATATCAATTTCCGGAAGCAATTCACTTGTTGAACTGACAGGAAACAACACCGGATTCTTCTCCGTCTACCTGCCTGCTGGGCAGTACAATGCTGTCACCTATTCCAAGGTAAGCTCTTCTTTATACGTGTCGTCAATGGCCTTCACAGTCAGCAACCAGAACCAGTATCTTTACATGAACGGCTACCCGGGATATGAACTGAATGGGACTGTAACCTACGACGGCAATTCCGTCAACGGCATAGTGACGTCTGAACTGAATGGTAGACCTTATTACGACACATTTAACGGAAAGAGCGGCTCTTACACAATATACTTGCAGGACGGTATCACCGTAAGTGGCGTGAATTTCGTGTCCCCTGGGTATGCTGTCCAATCTTCTTCCCTTAAGAACATCAACCTCAATGTTCAGCCCGTTTCAGTATCAGTTTACTCCTCATATTCAGGAACCGTGCCTATTACCATGTTCCTGAACGGATCAGTTGACTATTCCGTCACTGGGACCCACTACTTCAACCTCACTGCACTTCCAGGCAACTACTCAATAGCATTTTCCCGTCCGGGAACAACAACTTCCAGTTCAATGGGATATCTGACGCTAGTACCGGGAGAATCGCTGCAGAAATTCATTACTGTCCTCTCCATAAAGGCGAGGCTTCTTGTAGACCCGGCGCAGAACGTATTCATCTTCCAGAACGGGAACCTTGTATCAACGAATATCAATTCCACACTACCCATTGGGGTGTACACGGTATATGCGTACAGCGGAAGCAGTGCTTCGCTGGAACAAGTGAATCTCACAGCATATTCCAGTATATCACTCAACTTCCAGACTGCATACAATGTGACACTTCGCTCTTCACCATCAGGCAGCATAATCGTCTCTTCATCGTATGGTAACATCACCTGGCAGCACTTTATTCTGCTACCGAAGGGATCATACACGTTCACATTGGACATTCCGTACAACTCATCTTACGTCTACTTCGCAACCTCCTCCATCTACATATCATCCCCGCAGACTGTTGACCTGTCAGGAAAGTTGAGTGAAATTGTGGAAAGCGTTTCAATCAGCTATCTCTATCATGGGTCCTTGCTCAGCACTGGGAATTACTACATACAGGGACCTGATAACGTATCCGGCATATTGAATTCGGGATCACTTTCACTGCCAAGGGGGAGCTACTCCGTTTATGCGACCTCCGGCAACCTGGCATACTTCGGTGGATTTGAGGTGAACTCTAGCAGCCTGAGCATAAATGTCTCCCTTGCAAGGGCATACCCGCTCAACTATGGAACGTTCCTGAACAACAGCTCTTATTCCGGAATGATATACATCCAGAGCACTGGAAGGTATTATCTACCTCCGACAGGAATAGTAAAACTGCCAAATGGAACATACAGTTTCAACGCTGCGACAACGTACAGGTATTACGGTTATCTGGACAATTACACGGTAAACCAGAATGTGACAGTTTCCGGAATAAGCTCGGCCACCCTAAAATTCAAAATAAATTCAATAGAAAAGGTGGACTTCTTTGCAGAATCTGGAAGC
>JAKAXD010000024.1 GCA_021816725.1 Thermoplasmata archaeon | reverse complement strand
CTGCAGATCACAGGGTTACCGCAGGTTACATGGTGGCTCATAAAGTGGGGAAGAAGGTGTACAAGGTAGACGATTTCATTGGGATGACGACTGCTGGATTGGTAGGGGACCTACAGACTCTGGTGAGATACCTGAAGGCAGAGGCAGAACTCTTCAAGTACAAGAAAGGTACGAGGATCACCGTGGCTGGCCTGTCGACACTGCTTGCAAACATGCTGAATCAGACAAAATTTGCTCCATTCTACGTTCAGATAATAATTGCAGGATATGATTCATCGCCGCACGTCTTCTCCATAGACGAAGCGGGCGGCTCTGTTGAGGATAAGTACGTAAGCACGGGATCAGGTTCCCCGTTCGTATATGGCGTTCTCGAGGACGGCTATGAGGAAAACATGTCGAAGGATGAGGGCATAGACCTTGCGATCAGGGCAATATCAACGTCATTGCAGAGAGACGCTGCGACAGGGAACGGTTTTGACATCGTGACAATAACTCCGGAGGAAGGGTACAAGGAACTCACTGAGGAGGATATACAGAAGAGAGTGAAGAAACTTAAATAGTCGTTAATTTTATTATTTTTGTTTTTAAAGAAGGAATTTTTAATGAAATATGAAGAAGTAATAGCTATCACAAAGGAAAACCTGGAATTGATATTTCCGGGACTGGAATACACCAGCCTTGACATGGAGGGCGCAAACGTCGTCCTCTATTCGAAGGAGAGCCACAAATTCCTTGAGGACCAGGAAAAAATAAAGAAGCTCGCCCAGTCCATAAGGAAGAGGATCGTGGTCAGGCCTGATTCCTCATCCCTTGTTGATGAGGAGGAGGCTGAGGAAAAGATAAGGAAGATAATGCCTGAGGGCGTTTCCATATCTGACATTTTCTTCGAGCACGATTCCGGCGAGGTGCTCATAGAGGTAGACGACCCCGAAAGGATTCAGGGCTATGATTCACAGATAATGGCAAACATAAGAAAGGAGGTGAAGTGGGCTCCGAGAATAATTAGGACGCCTCCCATCAAGAGCGCTACCATAAAGATGGTACGCGAATTCATGAAGGCAGAATCAGAGGAGAGGAGGAAATTCCTCAGGGACCTCGGAAAGAGGATCTCCAGGGACCCCCTCCCTGGGGAGAACTACGTCCGCCTCACGTGCCTTGGTGCATGGAGGGAAGTGGGGAGGGCATCGTCCCTTCTAATGACGAAGAATTCAAAGATAATGATAGACTGCGGCCTCGATCCAGCTGCAATAGATACTGACGACCCAGCAAGCGGTGCTCCTTATCTCAACGCCCCGGAGATATGGCCATTGAACTCTATAGACGGCGTTGTTCTCACACACGCGCATATGGATCATGGCGGTTTCCTCCCGTACCTTTTCAGCATAGGATACGATGGTCCAGTCTACCTTACTGCGCCAACCAGGGACCTCCTACTGCTGCTGCTCATGGACTACGTGAAGCTGGGCATGTCAGAGAACAGGAAGGTTCCTTACAAGATGGACGACATAAGGAAGCTCATAAGGCACACAGTCACCTTGAACTACAATGAGACAACCGACATTTCATCCGACGTCCGTGTCACGCTCAGGAATGCAGGGCATATACTGGGTTCATCTGTTGTACACTTCCACATAGGAGAAGGTTTCCACAACCTCCTCATGTCAGGGGATATAAAATACATGAATTCCTGGCTCTTCAACGCCGCAGACAGCAGGCTGCCAAGGGTGGAAACGTTCGTCACTGAGAGCACTTACGGAGGCAGGAACGATTTCCAGCCTACGAGGCAGGAAGCGGGAGAGAGGCTTGCACAGATAGTCAGGCTAGCTGCAGAGAGGAAGGGGAAGGTACTGGTCCCGGTCTTTGCCGTGGGAAGGTCGCAGGAGGTAATGCTCGTACTCGAGGAGAAGTACCGACTGGGGGAGATCCCTAAGGTACCTGTATACCTGGACGGTATGATATATGAGGCTACGAGTATCCATACAGCATACCCCGAATTCCTCAATTCCAACCTGAGGGACTTGATAACAAGGAAGAAGGAGAACCCGTTCCTGTCAGACATATTCGTTCGGGTCGATGCGCCTGATACAAGGGAAGAGATAGTCAGCGACGTCGGTCCCCTCGTCGTCCTTGCCACTTCTGGAATGATGAACGGCGGCCCCGTTATGGAATATCTCTCTAACTGGGCTAACGATGAGAGGAACTTCCTCGTATTTGTCGGTTACCAGGCGGAGGGCACAACGGGTAGGAGGATACTTTCAGGCGCGAAGCAGCTGAACATCAGGAGGAACGACGGCCTCAAGGAAGTGAAGATTGCACTGACGGTTGAGAGCGTTGACGGTTTCTCGGGCCATTCAGACAGAAGGCAATTGATGAAATACATCGAGGCACTTGAATTCAAGCCAAAGAGAATTCTCGTCAACCACGGAGATGCTAAGAATGCGGTGGAATTCTCAAGGTCACTATCCATGAAATTCGGCGTGGATAGCTATGCACCCTACAATCTTGAAACAGTGAGACTTAGGTAATAATGAAAACGAGTTTTAAATAATAATTCCCTATACGGTTAAGGAAGGATGTTGCAATGGTCAATTTCAAGGATATACCGCCTGAAATGTTGATAAAGGAACTATCAGGCAGGCTTTCGAAGGAGATAGAAGAGCCAAAATGGGTCAAGGAAGTAAAGACGGGCCAGCACAAGGAGAGGGGACCCAATGACGTCAACTGGTACTACATCAGGGTGGCCTCGTTACTGAGGAAGGTTGCTGTCAATTCCCCGATCGGTATAGAGAAACTCGCATCTGAATACGGGGGAAAGGTGGACAGGGGGTCCAAGGCACATCATGCAGGCAAGGGATCAAGGAAGATCCTTAGGAATGCACTGCAGGATCTGGAAAAGCTCGGTTATGTACTGAAGAACAAGAAAGGGAGGACTTTATCATCGGCGGGAGCAAAGCTGTTGAACTCCGCTGCTGTAAATGCGGCAGGGCAGCTGAAGGAGAGTATACCATCCATAGAGAAGTATATCTAGGAGTGAAGGGAGTTGACTGACGACAGGGAACTTGAAGAGATCAAACGGAAACGCCTCGCTGATCTCCAGAACCAGGCAGCTGCAAATCAGGCAATGCAGGACAGGGAAGAGGTACAGAGAAAGGCTGCGGAGAAGGAGAGGCAGGATATCGTCAAGAGGTTTGTGACGCCGGAGGCCTATGAGAGAATCACAAACGTGAAGCTCGTCAGGCCAGAGTTAGTGGAGAACGTGGAGAACCAGATAATAATGCTTGCCCAGTCAGGTCGCTTGAACAGGCTGATCACTGATGCAGAGGTAAAGTCCCTCCTGGCAAGGTTATCGGAAAAGAGAGAGACTAAAATAGAGAGGAGATGAACGTATTTGGCAAGAAATAAGCATGTTGCGACGAAGAAGAGACTGATGGCAAAAGTGAACGAGAATTCCAGGGTACCCGCCTGGGTTATGATGAAGACGAACAGGAGAGTTACCACCAATCCCAAGAGGAGGACGTGGAGAAGGAATAAATTGAAGGAGTGAGAAGATTGGCAGAGAAAGAAGTGGAAATGACGATATCGTTGAGGGAAATAGTTTACGTTTCAAGGAAGAGAAGGAGTTCGGCTGCCGTGTCCCTGCTGAGGGGCAAGGTTGCACGTTTCATGAAGGTGCCATCAGAGAACGTCTGGATAGATGATTCAGTGAACAGGCTCATATGGAAGAGGGGCATTGAAAAGCCACCAAGGAAATTGAGGGTCAAGATTTTGAAACTGGAAGAGGATAATTCTGCAGAGGTGCTTCTTCCAGACCAGGCATGATACAGGTTTCAAGGATTTTCAATTCTCCTTTTTTGGGGGTTTACCTCAAAACTTGGGAGGCATACACCCTAGTACCCAGGAATTCAGACCGCGACATCAAGAGCCTAGTATCCTACTACCTTAAAACAGAGCCAATCGAGATGACCATAGGTAGCTCGAACCTTCTCGGGTCGCTTTCAGTCATGAATTCAAACGGGATGATATTCAGCAATATTGCATCGGAAGAGGAACTTAGCGCAATACCAAAGGACTGCAATGTTGCCGTTCTTAAGGACAATCTGAATGCAGTAGGGAACAATATCCTGGTGAACGACAAGGCAGCCCTGATTCACGAGGATTTCAGTGACGAGTCTGTGAGGATCATAAAGGACGTGCTCGGCGTTGAGGTGTTCAAGGGCGCTTTCAAGGAAATCAAGACAGTTGGTTCCAGCGGTCTTGTAACGGCCTCTGGAATGGTGATACCACCTAACATGACGGACGAGGAGATAGAGGAGCTTGGAAGGATGTTTGGAGTGAAAGGGAGGGTAGGCACTGCGAACTTCGGGAGCCTCTACGTTGGGGCGTCAGTTGTCTCGAACAGCAAGGGTGCATTGATTGGGGAAGACAGTACAACGGTGGAAATTTCCAACATAGAAGAAGCACTTAGTCTATGAGAATAGAGCGCTGTGAAGGGGTGTACGAACCGGACGATGATTCCTATCTCCTGACAGGCATTGATGAAATCAAGGGAAGATTGATTGAGATAGGGTGCGGAACAGGTATCGTCGGGTTACATTATGCTGCAAATGGAGTAGACGTCACGCTTGTGGACGCATCCAGGGAAGCAGTTAAATGCGCCAGGAAGAATGCACTCTTGAACGGGGTTAATGTGAAAGTGGTCTTGACAGACATGTTCGATGGGATCAAGGGGAGGTTCGACTACTGTATTTTCAATCCTCCGTATCTTCCTGAAGATTCCCCTGATGACACATCCTGGACCGGTGGGCCTGCCGGAAATGAGGTCACGCTAAG
>JAKAXD010000023.1 GCA_021816725.1 Thermoplasmata archaeon | reverse complement strand
GATCTTCCAGGAAGGTCTTTTGCGGTCAAGGTGGCATCTGAACTAAGGAACATTGGAATAAGGGTAGACCTGAATGTGACGGAAAGAGGGATAAGCAAGCAGCTTGATTACGCTTCAAAAATGGGGTATGAGTATGCAGCAATCCTTGGAGAGAACGAGGCAAGGAAGGGGTCAATCTCCCTGAAAAATATGTTAACAGGCCAGCAGATGGAGATAGAGCTCGGGAACATAGAGCGACTTCTAGACATCATAAAGTAGTTTCAGGGCAGTAAATGGCATAAATCCAAGAAACTTTTATAATTACCAACGAATAACGAACCATAGATGGACTCCCTCGAAGATAAGATAGTTCACAGGAAGATAGGGAGAAATACGAATCTCACAGTAAAGGAAATCCTAGATATGGTTGAAGAAGTCAGGAGACAGTACCCTGAAAGAGAGGTTTTCTTCGACGGTGACGAATTCGCGATTTGTTCTAGAAGGAAGAAGAAGCAGGTCTTCACAGTTTGATGGGGATCTCCTCAAGCATCTTGTTGGAATTCATCATTGTGGTGATTTTCTCTATAAGGGTCGTGGTTTCCATGTCTCCCTTGAATTCCCCTATCGTATCGTTCATAATGGAAAATGCAGTGCCCAGGTTCTTACCTGAAACACCGTATTTCTCCATCCCTCTGTAGGCTGTTAGCATCTCGATAGCTATGATTCCCTTTACATTATTGACAATCTCCCTCATTTTCCTGGTTGATGTGCCTCCCATTGAGTTGTGGTCTTCCTGATTTGCCGATGTTGGAATATTGTCAGCCGAGGACGGATAAGCTAGAACCTTGTTTTCGTTGCAAAGTGCGGCCGAAACGTACTGGGGGATCATTAATCCAGATTCTACCCCTGGTCTATCTGCCAGGAACGGCGCAAGCCCTGAAAGGGATTTATCTAGTGCCCTGAATACCCTCCTTTCTGAGATGTTTCCCAATTCAGTCAGTGCGATTGAAAGATAATCTGCAGCAAGTGCAAGGGGCTCCCCGTGGAAATTGCATCCAGACGTGATTTCCTTTAGAACCAGAGGATTGTCAGTGGCTGAATTCAGTTCGATATCAACAATTCCCTTCACATAATTAATTGTCTGGAGTACTGAGCCTAGAACGGTGGGGATGCACCTAAGGGAATAGGCATCCTGGACCTTGGATTCAGTTCCGCTCCGTATCCTCTCGCTCCCTTGCACGAACGACCTGAGCGCACTGGCAACAATGCTCGGTTCGGCAAAAGGTCTTGCCTCGAAAAGGCCACAATCAAGAGCCTTTTCTGTGGCGCTAAGTAAATGCATTGTCATACCTGCTCCTATTATGGAATGTTTGAAGAGGTTTAGAGAGTCGTAGAGGCCGAGAGAAAGGTTTGCCAGCATGTATGACGTTCCATTGATTAGCGAAATACCCTCCTTTGCTTCAAGGGAAATGGGCTTCAGTTCTACTTTCGAAAAGACCTTCTCTGCTTCCACTATCTTTCCCTTTTCTATGAACCTCCCTTCACCTATCAAAGCAAGTGCTAAGTGTGCAAGTGGAGATAAATCACCGGAGGAACCAACGCTCCCTTTTTCCGGTACGTATGGGGTAAGATTTGAGTTAAGCATGTCAAGGAGTGACTGTATCAGCTCCAGTCTTACCCCAGAATATCCCTTGCTTAGTGAGTTGGCCCTTACCAACATCATTGCTCTCACCGTTCTCGTATCGAGCGGTTTGCCATATCCCGAAGAGTGCGATCGGATGAGATTAGTCTGAAGCTCATTTATCTTATCAAGATCTATTCTTTCGCTGATCAAGTCCCCAAACCCTGTGGTAACACCGTAAATTGGCTTTCCAGCGGTTATCAGCTTGTCAATTCTCTCTCTGCTTGACTTTATGCGGTTCACGGCACCCTTTGATATAACAACTTTATCCATTCTGTCAGAAACCTTTACTACCTGATCAAGTGTCAAGTCGTTGCCCGTGAGTATTATCATAACTTGAGATTGCTGACGGGAATAAATAATGATACTTTCCTGTATAGATCATTCTATACAAAGAATCAAACAGTTCTGGACGGCCTACAATTTGTCATTCCCTCGTAAGATACCAATATCTTTTATTGAAGCAATTTTCAGAATAATGGATAGTCTGGGTTCGCGAACTAAATAGAGAAACAGAGCTTCTAGGTGCTATATTTCTACAAAGCAGTGGTGACTTCTCTACCTTACTCCCTTTAGTTCATTGTAGAAGTCATTCATTTTGACAGCTTCCATTAGAGCAGGTGAACCGTCCATAAGAAAAGAGACGAAGGCCACTTCTATGAGCTCTTCGTAAGTAGCACCTGATTCAATGGCAAGTTTAAGATGATAGGAAAGGCACCATTCACACTTCTTTGTCAGGGAGAGTGCAACAAACATGAGCTCCTTGTATTTTTGAGGTATCGTCCCATCCTTCAGGATGCTTTCCACCAGTTGTGAATAATTTTTTGCTACGTCTCCCTTCTGTTTCAGGATGCTCTCGAACAGGTCCTGAACCTCCTTGAGCCTTCCTTGGGCTTCCATGTTCTTTAAATTAATGGCAACGATTTAACCCTGTTGTAGTTTTACCAGTGATCAGGTCAATGAATAAGAGAGAGACAAATACCATCATTGAGATCGTCTAAATTACCAATGTGTTAAGCAAACCGACCAGTTCATTCTCAAATTTCTTTATGCTGTTTGCGCCATCTACTTCAAATTTCTTTGCAATTTCTGATGATAAAACCAGGCGGACTTTTGTCTTTCCTCTTTCCTCGTATGCAACCATCTTGCAGGGAAGGAACAAGCCGTTAGTATCATCCTCCCCTATAAGCTCCTTAGCTGCCTGAGGCTTGCATATCTCGTATATGTGATATCTCTTGAATTCGAAGTTCAGTGCCTTTCTTAGTATGCTCTTTACATCAACATCAGCTACTATAACGTACCCTCCATCTTTTAGATGAAAGAGTAAACTCTCAATTATGTCGTCAAAATTCCCTTCAAATTCTCTTTCTACAAAGAGCATGAAAAGAAAAGGAAAAAGGTGTGCAATAAAGTTATGTATCCCCTCGAGCAGAATTCCTACCCTTGGATTGAGCCGTCTCTTGACCAAGATTTGGCGATTTCCTTCCCAATACAGCATTATTGACTGTCTCTTTTATCAGCATTATGCAGTCACTCCACGCAACATGCCATTTTTGAAATGTCCCTTATGAATGACTGGGCTGCCAGTTTTACCCCCTCTGAAAATGATGGGAATATGTGGCTTGTGGATATGATATCATCTATCGTGAACCTGTTCCTCACTGCATATGCCCCCTCCGTAATGATGTCAGTGGCATTTGGGGCCATTATGTGCATTCCGATCACCCTGTTGTCCTTTGGATCAACTGTTATTTTTATTAACCCTTCTGTTTCTCCAACTATGCTTGCCTTAGTCAGGTTATCGAGGGAGAATGTCCTGGTGGAACATGATCCATTCTTTTTTGAGAATTCCCTTTCTGTCATTCCGACGCCTGCAACTTGAGGGTTCGTGAATACAGCCCAGGTTGTTGAATCGTAATCAATCTTTATGTTCTCTCCGAAGATGTTGCTTACCGCTATAACTCCCTCCCTTGCAGCAAGCGTTTCTAGGAACATATTTTTGGAGACACAATCTCCCGCTGCATATATTCCAGTTGCAGACGTTTTCATCGTATCTGATGTGATTATGAGCCCTCTTGGATCTGTTTTAACGCCGACCTTTTCCAGATTCAGGTATTCTGTATTAGGCTGTCTTCCGGTAGCTACAATGATTTCCTTTACAGTTAACTTCTCATTCCCATTGTGAGTTGTGACATCTAATGATTTCCATTTGCCAGACTGACTTACGGCACTGACTCTTGCCTTCAGGTAGAGTCTCATCCCTTCACTTTCAAGTTGCTTTTTCAGGGCATCCCTGATTTCTGGTTCTGTTTGTGGTAATATGGAGTCCATTGCCTCTATCACATTCACCTTGGACCCAAAATGCAGGAGTGCCTGTCCTATCTCCAGGCCAATCGCACCTCCACCTATTATCGCTACGGATTCAGGCAGTTCACGTATTTCCCAGATGGTATCGCTTGTGAGAAATCCAGTATTGCTAAGTCCTTTAATGTTTGGTATTGACGGGCGCGATCCTGTTGCAATTAGTATGTTTGACCCTGAGACCTTCCCTGCTTCTTTCCCGTCTGGACCCGTTATAACAACAGTTTTCTTGTCCAAGAATGAACCGAGACCAGTGAAAAGCTTGACGTTACTATAATTTTCTATTACCTTGACATACTTGCTGTCCCTTGCATGATTAACATACGATCTAAGACCTTCCATTATCTCTGAAAAGTCATATTTGACTTGTGTCTCGTGCAGTCCCGGCATTCTCGGGTGTGCAGGCTTGAAAACGGAATGTGACGCCTCAAGGAGATATTTTGAGGGTACGCAACCAACATTTACGCAAGTCCCCCCAATAGGTCCGGTTCCAACCATAGCTATAGTCATTTCGCCATTGCTAAGCTCTGAGGCCTTTATAGCAGCAGAAAATGCAGCAGCCCCTCTTCCAATTATCACAAGGTCGAATTTCTCTGGTTCATTCATTTAGAACTTTCCCCTCTTCACTCATTTATTATAATGGCCTTATAGTGGGAAGGTCTCGTAAATACTTTGTTTCTCAGAAGCTCTTCAGGTTTTATCTCTTCATTGTTGATATTAACCTCTCCCGTTCCGTCCTTAAGTGACACTTTGACATCTATAACCCCTTTCTGCTCCTTGAGGCCTTCAGTTACAGTTGAAACGCAATCGTCACATGTCATTCCATATATTCTCAGTTTTACCTTTTCCATTTCCATGGATTAATATTGAAAACGGATACTAATATGGAAACGTAAACTTTTATTTACCTTAAGAGATGATGAACAGAGCAACTTGGGAACAGTTAAAAGGGAAGACCAGAAGAGATTCCTTAATAA
>JAKAXD010000022.1 GCA_021816725.1 Thermoplasmata archaeon | reverse complement strand
CGCAAAACATAATATCTTTAATGGAAGACTTGCTCACGTAAGAAAAGCGGTGGTAACGTGGAGGCAGAGCAAAAGAAATTTTTACTCACAGCAAAGAAGAGCGAAAACATTACCGAATGGTACACCCAGGTCATAGTTAACTCAGAGTTTGTTGATTACAGCGCTGTATCTGGGATGATGGTGTACCGCCCAGACTCGTATTTCGCTTGGGACACCATAAAGGAAGCCACTGACAGAATGTTCAAGGAAGTTGGGGTACAGGATGTTTACTTCCCTCTCTTTATTCCGGAGAGGTTTCTGACAAAGGAGAGTGAGCACGTAAAGGGATTTTCGCCCGAGGTGGCGTGGATAACGCACGCTGGACAATCAGAACTGTCCGAAAGACTTGCAGTTCGCCCAACGTCTGAGACAATAATGTATGACAGTTTTTCCAGGTGGGTGCGGTCGTGGAGGGATCTACCTATCAAGTTCAACATCTGGGCGAGCGTTGTTAGATGGGAATTCAAGCATCCCACTCCTCTGCTCAGGAGCAGAGAATTCCTCTGGAACGAGGGTCATAGCGCGTATGCATCATTAGAAGAAGCAGAGGCAGAACGAAAGGTCATCCTAGATATCTATGAGAAGATCCTCAAGGACTATCTTGCGCTGCCGGGGGTTAGGGGAAGAAAAACAGACAGTGAAAAGTTTGCTGGCGCCATTGCATCATACAGCATTGAGCATCTCATGCCAGATGGCTGGGTGCTGCAAGGGCCAGACCACCACAGTGATGGCCAGAATTTTGCAAAGGCATTCGACATAAAGTTCCTGGACAAGGACGGTGCCAAGAAATACGTTTTCCAGAATACTTATGCTATTAGCACAAGGGAACTCGGTGCCATGGTTCTCACACACGGTGACGACAAAGGTCTCGTCCTACCCCCTAAACTCGCGAGGATACAGATTGTACTTGTGCCAATCTATAACGATGTGAAGAAGGAAGAAGTTCTAAGATATTCGAGGTCAGTAAATGAATCACTGAACAAAAGTTTCAGGACATATCTGGATGACAGGGATGAATACTCTCCGGGTTGGAAATACAATGAATGGGAGATGAAGGGCGTACCAGTAAGGTTGGAGATAGGTCAGCGAGAAGTGGATTCAGTCTCAGTCACAGCAGTAAGAAGGGATACCGGGAAGAAGGAAACAGTCAAGCTTGATCAACTCGGGAAATTTATCACATCCCTCCTAGAGGATATACACACAAATCTATACATGAAGGCACTTAAATTTCTTGAATCACACACATATTCCGTCAGCTCCTATGATGATCTGAAGAAACTCGTGGGGAGCGGAATAGTCCAGTCGCCATGGTGTGGATCAGATAAATGTGAAGCAAAGGTAAAGGAAGAAACAGGTGCAAAGATAACAAATCTCCCTTCGGACGTCCAGGATAAGGCAGTCGGGCAGAAGTGCATCTACTGCGGAGAGGAAGCCAAATTCATAGCCAATTTTGCCAAATCATACTAGCATTTCATCGTTTCCGATAGAATTACAAACTGAAGGAAGGGAATAATCTTCTATTTCCGTCCCCGTCGTCCAATCCCTTAAACAGTAAGTTGACTGAATGTAAAGATTGCCTGCGGTCTTGCTTGCATGCCAATTTGGATGTGGATTAGGGATCAATGTAGATGATTTAGGAATGGAATTAACGATGACATTAGTATCACGTGAAATAATATCTAAATCACTCTTTACTTTCCAAATGAGATCAAGGAGCCACTAGTAATTAAGGACAGCAGGATTGATTGAGCACAAAAAGGTAAACGTTATATTAAGCCTTGAATAATGTGGGAGCATGGAACTCACAAATGGCGAGAAGAAGCTCATAAAGTATCTGAAGGGAAAGGGGTATGTGGGGACAGAAGAGCTCTTCAGGACATTTGATAAGAATGAAGTCACGAGTTCCATCTCTTGGTTGCGGGAAAAGAAGATAATAAATGTGATGGAAAAACCTGTCACATACTTTTCAATAGGGTCCGAAGGAGAGAAGGTACTTTCATCAGGGCTTCCAGAAGAAAAACTACTGCAGCTTTACCTGTCGGGGCAAAGCAAAACACAGGAACTTGAAAAATTAATGGGGGATGATCTGAGATACGGACTTGCACAGGTTTTCAGGAACGGTGGAAAAGTTATCAACGGAAATCTTGTGATTGATGATATAGAGAAGATAAAAGGGCACATAGCAAGAACAAGGAATGCCCTCGAATCTGCAAGGGATGGGAAACTGAGTGATCAAGAAGCCCAGATTCTCAAGCCAAGGAAGGGATTCGTAAACGAGAAGGTGAGAATGGAGAGAACTGTCAAACTTACTGCAGTTGGGGAGCAAATTGGTCCAGAATCCCTGGAGGAAAGTGACGAGATCAGCCAGATCACCCCGGAGATTATAGAAAAATTCAGCGAACAGATGACCCTCAGACCGTATGACCCGACACTCTATGCCCCAAGGTATCTGCCTGGAAAAATCCATCCTCTATCAGAATTCATCGAAGAGGTAAGGGAAGTCATGTTGGAGATGGGTTTCAAGGAACTCAAAGGCCAGATAGTGGAAACAGCATTCTGGAACATGGATATGTTGTTCATACCTCAAAACCATCCAGCAAGGGACATGCAGGACACATTCTATTTGAAGGGTAAAGGGGAACTCGATGCCTCCAAGGTGAGGAAGGTAAAAAGGGTCCACGAAAGGGGAATAGCAGGTTCCAGGGGTTGGCAATACAAGTGGTCAAAGGATGAGGCCTCGAAACTTCTCCTAAGGACCCACACAACCGTCAACACCATAAGATACATAACAGAACACCCTAATGAGGAGTGCAAGATCTTCTCAGTTGAGAAAATATTCAGGCGGGAGAATCTTGATGCTCAGCATCTTGCGGAATTCGCCCAGGTAGAGGGCGTCATATCAGGAAAGGGTGTCACATTTGGTGTGTTGATTGATACCCTTGAGACGTTCTATCACAGACTTGGCGTGAAGGACGTATGGGTCAAGCCCAGTTACTTCCCTTATACTGAGCCATCTTTGGAGGTCCATGGAACATTCAAGGGCAGGGATATGGAGCTAGGAGGTGCGGGCATGTTCAGGCCTGAAGTCCTGAAGCCTTGGGGTATAAAGTACAATGTTGCAGCTTGGGGACTGGGATTAGAGAGATTGCTGATGACAGTACTAAAGCTCGACGATATCAGGGACATCTACAGAAACGATCTGTCATTCCTGAAGGAAAGAAGAATGCTGAAGAACCTTTTTGAACCCTAGAGTACACTGTCCAGTTCCTTCTGGATGCCTTTCTTTTCCCTCTTCACCTCGTACTTTTCAGATATGATGTTGCTCAGTACGCGCATAGCTAGTGCAGGATAAGATGCGTTAGGCATCGGGAGGTATGCATCAGAATCGGATGATATCTTCAATCCCTTCATATCAACCTTGCTCAAGAGTTTCTTTCTCTCCCTCTTGTCAAGCCTCTTCCCCTTGATATTCCCAGTGACACCTGCCTTTTCAAGTTCAATGTCAAAAATCGGTCTATCAAAAATCGTATAGAGAATGTAGAGAATTTCCTCTCCCCTCTTTTCCTGGGGTTCGTTCACAGTCTGCTCACCAATCAGTTCGTATATCGAGGTTTCATCTTTCTTAAGGAGGAAATACAACTTCGATGGCTTAACGTATTTCTCCTTTAGGACGTTAAAATCGGCCATAGCCCACAGATAGCCCGTCAGCGCCAGGCGATGTATCTTTGTCTCATCCTCCATGTTTATCTCTTTGTAGATCTCTGAAATTGATTTACCGTCCCCTCGCAGGATATCGATGATCCTGTCTTTAAGCAGCATCCCCCTGAGGCTACCGTTAGGCATTACAGGTCAACCATCTTAGATTTCAGTTTCTTCTGGATAGATGGAAGCATGGTGTATTCCATTTCAGGTTCAGGTAATCTATGAGGCTCAAACGGTCCGTTTCTCCTCATATAATCGGCGATCTGTATTGCCGTCTGCCTCGCTCCGTCGAATGCCTTATCAGCAAGCAAATCAGCAGGACCAACAAGCTTGCCTTCAGCTAGCTGGAATCCTAGTCCAATGACCCTCGGTGGACCATCGAATCTTGATGGCGTCGCATCTGTTACAGAAACAGGCATAATCGGACCGTTGTGACTCCCCCTCATCCATCCTGATACCAGGTGTGGGAAGGTGAACGGTTCTAATATCTCCCCCATTGCAGGAAGACCTGCCTGTCCCCTGACCATCGCCACAGGATCGTCTTTACCAACATACTTTCCAGCTATTTCGTGAAGGATGTCTGTGCTTACGACTGCAATAGCCTCATTTGACATCCCAGTGCTCTTTGCAGGGAAGACCCTCTTGATGACGTATCTTTCCTTCGAGCCAATGAGTGCGAGTATGTCGTAAGTTTCCTCAGGTGTTTTGAGGAATACCTTCTTATGCTCAATGGTATCCCATATTTCAAACGTGAATCCGTCGTGCATATGGGGGTCTATTACCAAACCTGGAGTGTTGAACGGGTCTGCAAATATCTTATAAATTGGAAGGTTGAATGCACCAGGTTCCGTCTTGT
This sequence comes from Thermoplasmata archaeon, assembly GCA_021816725.1. Taxonomy (GTDB): domain Archaea; phylum Thermoplasmatota; class Thermoplasmata; order Thermoplasmatales. Next base: position 501 of record JAKAXD010000022.1, on the reverse strand, counting down.
CCATCATGAACGCGACGATTGGTTCGCTCTTCCTCTCTTCAAATTCAAGCTCTGCAACACCAGGACCCATTCCCTTGAGGTTACCTGAAAATGAATCCTTCAAAAGATCCTGGCCTGCTCCGTACAGCTTGAGTTTCTTAGCAGTCTCTGTTGCCTTAATGAATGCATCCCATGCAAGTCCATGGATATACTTTGAATCGACCCCATTTTTATGGGTCATAATCAGTTGCAAATCATCGCCAACTGATGTGACGTGATAGTCAATTATTTTCGACTCATTCTTTGCCTGTTCCAGGACAAGCCTGGCTTCATCTTTCAACTGAGGGTGTACCCTTGAGTGTCCCGCCAGTCCGCCGACATCTGCCTTTATCAAACTAACTGTTATCTTCATAACTAATTCACCCTGTGCCAAAGTATATCGCTGTACGCTTACAAATAGTTTCTGAATTTTCGGAGCCTAAATTCTGAGGGATGGCATCACTGATTGCAATGTTCTAGTTA
>JAKAXD010000021.1 GCA_021816725.1 Thermoplasmata archaeon | reverse complement strand
AACCTCTGATATCCGTCATTTTCATACCTTGCGATCCCTCCAGTACTCTTAACCCACAGCTTTTCCATTATTTTGTCCATGTTAGATTTCATCTTTGGGTCATTCGCATCTTTCATTCCAAACATAAATAATGCCATGTTCTGTGAATCGACAGTAAAATCAGGTGCTCCATCAATTATCGCCCTTGCATAATATCCTTTCTCTACAGAATAAAAGGTTCTCTCAAAAGAAGAAGCCATTTTAAGGGCCGCGTTATTGTACCTTTCACCAGGGCCGGTATCTCCAAAAGTCATTGCGAAATTGGACGCAGCTTTTAATCCCGCGTAAACCGCAGCTACTGTAAATGAGTGAATACCGTATCTTTCTTCCCACAGATCATATGATGGCTTTGGTAACCCGTCTTCATTGGTAAATCTGACAAGGAAGTCAGCACTCTTCTTGATCAGGGAGTCGTAGAATGGGAAGAAGTATTCAACATCAAAGGACTGAAGATAATATTGCCAGAATGCCCATAGGACAAGGGCTGTTTCGTCTTCCTGAATTGGTAGAATGGGTTCACTGTTGATAATCCTTGGAATCCAGCTGCTCGCAATTTTCCCGTCTGCCATGTATTTATGATAAAAGTATCCTTCATTTGATACCGATTTTAATGCGAAATCAAAGAATTTTCTTGAGGCGCTGAAATGAAGTGTTCTGGTAAGTGCGTAAGCTGCAAGTGCTGCATCTCGTGGCCAGACGTAGTAGTATCCATCTCTGTTGTCCTTGAGTATGTCGCTATCAGATGATGCCATTATTCCGCCATCATTGTTGATATGGGTCCTGATTATGAACTGAGATTTCTTGAATAGCGACTCAATTTCCTTGGACGTATCGATCTTTTTCTTTGCACTCCACACCTCCCAGTAGTTGTTGGTCCTCCTGTACATCTCCTTAAAATGATCAAATGTCATCATTTTCCTGTCCCTTGCGACGTTTTCCATATTCTCCCCGCATATTATGAAGTAGAAGAACTCCTTGGTTTCTCCAGGTTGCACCAGAATCGTATTGCTAACTACTGAATCCACAGATCCGATCGCAACAGGGTTGAACGAAAGTTTTCCATCCTCAGCATCTTTCCAAGTCCCCTCGAATCCCCTGAAGGCTTTGATTCCTATGGCATATTGGTCAATGGAGTTGTTCTGTCCATCAAGCGTTGCCACCAGGAAGTATCTGCTCCCTTTGTAATGTATCACAGAGTTAAGTTCTGGGTAGTAAAATGCAGTATCTCCCATGTCATTTCCGTAGATATAAAAATCCTGGTGGAAGAAGAACTTAAGTTCGTCCGTCCCACCGCCTTTGTTTTCCACTTTTATCCTTCTTACGTAGATGTCCTGGTATATGTCAACAAAGTCTTGGTTCTCGAAGTTAATGTCTCCTATGCGGTATTTGACATCACCTATCATTGTGTCATCGAGATAATCCATTGATGTTATGACTGTGCGGTCTACCCACCTGAACTTATTGTTTATGGATACCCCGTATCTGAATGGGTGGCCAACGGCGTGGTTGTCAGACTGGTCACGTGCATAATAGAAATCTACGAGTCTGTAATCGCCGTCAAAACTAACCAAAACCTTGCCGTTCCCCATTGGGAGGTATCTAACCATATGGCAATATCCATCGCCTCAAATTTAAAGTTTTGCAGGTGGTTCTAAATAATGAGCTATTAAAATATCAGTGAAGAAGGGTTTATTATTCATATTATGCTAGATTAAATGATGAACTATGATGAAGAATGGTTAATAAGCAACAGGAATGGCAGTTACTCATCTTCTTCAGCATCTTTTTCAAACTTAAGGACCTATCACGGAATATACGTTAGGAATCTGAATGACAGGTACGATAGATTTGTGTTGTTGTCAAAATTGTTTGATGAATTTAAAATTGGAGAGAATACTCTGTCCTTGGATTCAAATTATTACAGGGATGTGGTGTACCCGCATGGATATGAGTTCCTAACTAACTTCGATAAATCACCGATTCCAACTTTCAGCTATGAGATTCATGGAATTAAGATGGAGAAGACGGTCGTTATGGACCCTTTTGATGACGTCGTTATGATTAGCTACGATTTTGAAGGGAAGGTGCCTGACCAATTAAGATTGTATCCACTCGTTGCCTTCCGCAGTTACCACAACGTAGTTAGAAAGTCAGATAGGAAGATTATCTCTGAAGAGGAAGATAAAGCAGTCAAATTTTCAAGTGATAGCTTAAGTTTCAGAATATCACGAGTTGGGGCTTTCAAAAGGGACGATCTATGGTATTACAACTTCAGGTACCCTATTGATGAGGCAAGAGGTACAAATCACGAGGAAGACCTCTATCTTCCAGGTCACTTCGAAATAGATGATGTGCCCAAAAGGATTACCATATCAATATACTCAGATGAGCCCCAAAAGTACAGCTACAAGGAGGTAGAGAAAAGATACCTCGATTCCTTGTCCAAGGTAAACGCAAGGGATAAAAAGATAATTGCTGCAGTGAAGAATACAACCAAATTCATAACTAGAAATAACATAATTGCCGGGTATTACTGGTTTGGCCCGTGGGGCAGGGATACGCTAATTTCGTTAACAGGGCTATTACTGGTCCCAAAGAGATATGGGGAAGCCCGTGAAGTTTTATTGAATTATGCTGGGATGATCAGGGATGGGCTAATCCCCAAGACTATGACAGATGATGGAAATTACGACACAGCAGACTCATCTCTGTGGTTCATCTACGCTATTTACAAATATTTCCAATATTCAAAGGACACTGATCTTGTCAGGTCACTATACCCCAGAATTCTAGAAATTATTGATACGTACATTAAGGGCAACGGTCTCTTTGGAATGGAAGATTTCCTCATAAAGGTGAAGAAGCCCCAGCTCACATGGATGGATGCTAAAACTGGCAGCACAATATTTACTCCAAGGATAGGCAAGCCGGTGGAGATAAATGCCCTGTGGTACAACGCACTCCAAACGGTAAAATTCCTTTCAGCGGAATTAAACATGAACCTACCAGAGAATACTGATACAATGATTAAGGAAATTAAGGGGAGATTTCGTGAAAAGTTCGTCAAGGAGGATATCATTCTCGATGTATCTGAGCCAGATGATTATAGCATAAGACCCAATCCTATATTTGCATTTTCTCTTCCTTTTCCCGTTCTTGACAGCTTCAAAGAATATAAAGGAATGTTTGATAACCTTCTAACGCCATATGGCCTGAGATCCCTATCAAGTGAAGACAAGAGATATATCGGCACCTATGAAGGAGACCAGTACCATAGGGATTCCGCCTATCACAACGGGTCTGTCTGGCCATGGTTGGCAGGTCCATACATAACGGCATCCGTGAGAGGAGGAAGGGACCGTAAGGAACTGATTTCCTATTTCAAGAATCTTCTGTCCCTTCAATATATACCGGAAATATTCGACGGAGATCCACCGTACAGGCCAAAAGGATGCATCGTTCAGGCATGGAGTTACGCCGAACTGATCAGGGCATATTTTGAGGATTTGAGAGATAGAAGATGAAGATAGGCGTGATAGGATGGGAACTACCACCTGCCTTTTCCGGCGGACTTGGAATCCACACTATAAACCTTTTCAGCATCATAAGCAAGTTTGCGGAGGTGGATGTTTACATCCCTAAAATGTCGATGCTCTATCCAAGTTATCCTTTCAAGGTTAGACTCGTTCCACTGACCTACAATGGAATGAAAGGCAATTATGAACTCCAGGTCCCGGACTTCAACCAAGCAGTTATAGAGTACAATCAGAAGGTCGTCGACGCTTTCGACGCAAATGGTACCGCGGTTATTCATTGCCATGATTGGATTACATTCAATGCTGGGATAGAACTGAAGGAGAGGTACGGAATACCGTTGGTGGTTACAGTCCACAGCACGGAAATAGACAGATCAGGGAATTTCTATCCGCAAAAGTGGATCATGGATATTGAGCGCGAAGGAATGAAACATGCTGACCACATTATTGCAGTATCAGATTACACAAGAAGACTTGTTATGGATACATACGGCATTTCTCCTGACAAGATAGGTACAATTCACAACGGTCTCGGCAAGCACTTCTACCTCCTCCCCCCTAAGAATTACGATCTATCCGGGAATGTACTTTATTTCGGCAGGGTAACAATGCAAAAAGGGCCAAAATTTTTTATTGAGGCTGCAAAGAAAGTTGCTGACAAGGTTCACGATGTCAAATTCATAGTTGCCGGCACAGGGGAGCAGGTTGAGGAGCTGAAGTTCCTAGCAAGAACGCTTTCTATAGAAAAGAATGTAATTTTCACTGGATTCGTAGACCTAAGCGAAGCTATTAGATATTACAGGACTAGCGATGTATTCGTTCTGCCAGCAGTCTCTGAGCCATTTGGCATAACTGTTCTTGAAGCAATGAGCTCTGGTACCCCGGCGATAATTAGCACCACCACTGGCGTGGGAGAAGCTTTGAAGAACGTCCTTAAAACAGACTTCTGGGATACTGACCTAATTGCAGATTACATTATTGGAACATTGAAATTCAGGAGCTTAAGAAGCACGCTTGGGGCTGTCGGGCAGATCGAGGCTAAGAGATTCACATGGGAAGAAGCTGCACTGGAAACGATGGAGGTGTATTCATCGTTATGAAAAATGTAGTTTTCTACTTCGAAGTACATCAGCCAAGGAGGTTGAGAACATATAGGTTGAACGAAATTGGAAGAAACCACGACTATTTCTGGGAATCAAAAAACAAGGAAATATTCCAGAGAGCAGCAGACAGGTGCTACATTCCTGCGACCAGATTATTCATCGAAAAAGGGATAAGAGCCAGCTTCTCACTCTCCGGGACGTTCATAGAGCAGGCACTTGAATACAGGCCAGAAGTAATTGACGCATTCAAAGAATATTTCAGTTCCGGACTTGGGGAACTCATTGCAGAAACATATTACCACAGTCTTGCATCGATATGGGATAGGGACGAGTTCAAGGAGCAGGTGAGGGAACAGGAAAGGGTTTTGCGGGACATTTTCAAAATCAAGCCAATAACTTTCAGAAATACCGAGTTGATCTATAGCGATACAATTGCAGATTACGTTTCATCGCTTGGATACAGGAATATCCTTGCGGAAGGAACGGAACAGCTTATATCAGGACATTCACCGAATCTTGTATATAGATCACCGTCAAAGCTGAATTTGTTTTTGAGGAACTTCAGGCTCAGCGATGACATTTCTTTCAG
>JAKAXD010000011.1:17255-26511 GCA_021816725.1 Thermoplasmata archaeon | reverse complement strand
CATTTCGCCGCTCAGGAACCAGACTTTCATTCTGTCCAAAAGGACTATCTAGCCTGTCGCATGTAACGGCAAAAGAAAGTAAAGGCAACACTCTATATTAGCTTTCTGGTAATGTAGTTTAAGGGCCGTTTTCCCCGATCCAACTGCGTAGATCGGATTGTCACTGAATTCAGTTCACAGGTAGAGCCCCCTTCCCTTCATATCATTTGTTGCTCCTTAAGGGATATTTGCAAAAAATATTTGCTTTTCCTTCAATGATTTGTGGGATAATCTGTTGATAATACCTTTATTACCTCGTTCAGATGCTGATGCCGTACTAATTTCCGCAATTTCAGACGAAGTGAAATCGATATGCCACCGTTATGTTAATATAGATGGCTTAAATGCAAATGCAGATGATTGGAAGCCCTACAGACTGGATAATATTGATAGTGGTTGTCCTGCTGGTACTTGGCGGGACAAAGAAGATACCAGAAATGGCCAAAGCTATGGGACGGGCAATGGGTGAATTCAGAAAAGGAAGAATGGAAGTCGAAAAGGAAATAAACGAAGCATTAAAGACTGACAACGTACCACAGGCACCGCAAAAATAACGCCAGGCTCGGACCAGAAAAAAAGCTTGAATAATTAGGCAAGGTTAGAATTATCTGAGAAAAATTATTTTGTTTTCATTTTCACTTGCACCCTTCACACCATAGGTAAAAATCCAGAAAATCTATCTCTTCCTGTAGAAGGGTCTTTTCAAAATCTGGGAACCTATTCTTCCTCACACGGTGATAGCTGATCTTTTGAAGGTTCTTTACCTTTTCAAAGACTTCCTGCATCATGGCATCTTTTCCAGCTTCTATTCCCCTCACTTTAAGGGTATCACCTTGAAGCACTACCCTTTCAGGAATGGTGGAGCTTCCCATGAGCATGACCGGTTCTTCCTTGTCCAGTACGATCTTGCTGTTTTCAGAATGAAAAACTTCGTCCCCCAGCAACGCAAATGAAATACCATTATTAATAGCCGTTCCATTGATTGCGGTGAATATTGGCTTCTCAAGCGCAATCCAGAAAAGGACAAAACTCTTGACCCTATTGTAATAATCCCTTAGGTCAGCATAGGTCTTGCTCTCAGGTATCTTTATCCCTCTTGAAAAAATATAATTAGTCCCAGTGATCAATATAGATGAAACTTTGTCGTCCATTGCAGCTATCGAAAAAACGCGAATCATTTCTTCTAGCAGGGCATTTTCTATGTAGCCAGGGGATAGAATGGTGACCACACCAACTGATTCTTCCCTCCAGAACGATATCTTGCGAAAGCCTTCAACAGTCGGTGCTGAAGAAGTTTGAGCCATTTTCAATCACCCATCATTATTCACATCCATATGTTTCAAAACTAAAACTTTTGTATTCCTTGAGATTGTCGGATTTAGGTTGAGCCCTTTTTCATTGTAATTCTTTTGTGAATGAAGGCAATATTTTTTGGTGGAGGTATACAAGGCACTGACAGAGCGCTACACGCTATCGAATATTATAAAGGAGATATGAGACCGTCCCAATTGATCTCAAAAATAGAGAGAAGGTTTGAATCAGATGTGGACATGCATTCATTAAATTGTCTCAAGAAGAAACAGGTGGCACAAGCAGCTGCTGTTAGGTATGTGGGTATGCATCCCAAGTGAATGGTAGAATGATCCACTGCCCTGAATGTGGCATAACAAACTGCAGGGATGCCAAAGCATGAATCAACCTTCCAATATGGGCTCTGACGTGGCTGAAAGTATCCCTTCAAGAGATGGAGAAAGGCCTGCCGGCTGAAGCTGTGAAGCAGTCAAAAGAAGTGGAACTGATGGCAGGAACTAAAATTCCAACGAACATTGATAGAGCCAATTCTTTAAATTTACCTAAGTTGAAGTAGTTTTTTCCTCTACCTGATATTTCCTGTTCACCGCCCACCTTGCAAGGAGTGCCCCTGAGAAGTAGAGTGCTATGATGATCAATGCTATAGTTACTTCCATTATTCCACCCGTTGCACCCGGTGATATAAGGAGCGCAATGAAGAAAGCTCCAATAATTGCATATCTCCAATTCTTGAGCCAGGTCGATGGAGGGACTATTCCGAGGTAGGAAAGGGAGAAAACGATTATTGGCGTTTCGAATATTGCACCCATTCCTGCCGTTATCAAGACTACTATAGAAACGAATTGGAGTATCCCTAGCGTCGGAAGAACGCCGACATCAAGTGCAAACGCATAGATTACATGGAACAGAACGGGTATTATGATTTTAAGAGCAAACAGCACTCCTATGATGAACAGTATCAATATCGGAATTATCGAAAAAGTGACTACCTTCCTCTCTTTCGGGTAAAGGGCCGACTTTGCAAATCCGAGAAGCTGGAATGCAAGAATCGGGATTATTATTGACACCGCAACTGAAAGCGATATGTAAACTACGCTCACGACTATATCGAAAGGTGCAACGTTGATCAGAACCATCTTTGGCGGCACGAGCCCCTTCTCCATTAGCTCTAGCAGCACTACACCAAAACTGTGGTAGAAAGATGGTGTGACGAAGAATAAGGAATAACCGCCAACCTTGAACTTAAAAGGACCGAGGATGAATATCCCAAAAAAAACAACGATGAATAGTAAAATCGTCCCACGTAATCTCCTTGCGAGTTCATCTAGATAATCGAACAGCTTTCCCCCAAGAATTCCTCTATCCTGGCTCATATTTTTCTTTCTGATGAGGACATTTAATACTCCTAAAATAGTTATCGCCTTCCAGTCTTACTAAAAATTGGTTTGGCTGCAATCGCTAGGACAATATTTTATTCCGAATTGGCATAACTGAGAGATGGAAAGCAACATTATCCTTGCCTTAGATATTGAGGCAAAGGAAAGAGCCCTGAAAGTGGCTGAGGAAGTGAGGGACTACGTCAAGGCGTTCAAGGTTGGCTATCCTCTGATCCTTGGCAATGGGATGGGTATAGTAGATGAAATTGCAAGTTTCGGTGAGGTCATAGTGGACCTCAAAATAGCGGACATCCCTGATGTGTCAAAGAACATAGCGAAAATTGCTACTTCCCACGGGGCAAGGGGAATTATAGTTCATGGGTTCGTGGGTAGAGATGTCGTTAGGGACGTCAGAAGGGAGTCTAAAGATCTGTACGTTGTCGCGGAGATGTCTCATCCGGGAAACGCCGAATTCATATCCGGAGTATCGGAGAAGATCGCCCTTATGGCCAAGGAGGAGGGCGCAGATGGGATAGTAGCACCGGCAACGCACCCAGAACGAATAAAGGCATTAAAGGAAGTTTCCGGCCTAAAAGTACTGTCTCCGGGAGTTGGGACGCAAGGTGGGAGCTACAAAGACGCAATTGAAAGTGGGGCAGACTACTTGATCATAGGAAGGAGCATCACTATGTCTTCAAGCCCAACACAAAAGATTAAAGAACTGCTGGCACAAAGGTGACACAAGTGCAACTCACGAAAGAAGAGGAGAAGATATTCAACGGAGAGATGGGGGAAGCCCCAAAAATAGCAATCAGGTTGCTAAATTCACTCGGAGAGCTTGGAGGGGCTGATAGACTGATACCAATCAAGTCTGCGCACATCTCAGGAGTATCATACAAGAATGTGGGGGAAGGTGGAATACAGTTCCTCAGGAAAATATCCCATAAGGTCTCGGTTCCCACCTCCCTGAATCCCCTTGGATTCGACATTGAAAATGGGGGACCTGTAGACATCGACGCCAACTTCCACAGTAAACAGATGGAGATAGTGAAAATATATCAGGAGATGGGTGTAATGGACAGCTTCACCTGTACCCCGTACTACTATTATAATGAACCTAGCTTCGGAGACCATCTATCCTGGGCTGAAAGTTCTGCCATAATTTATGTGAATTCACTTATCGGTGCCAGGACGAACAGGGAAAGCGGCCCGTCTGCTATGGCATCTGCTATAATCGGTAAAACACCGAATCACGGCCTTCATACCGACGAAGGCAGGAAGGCGACAGTAATTGTGAAAGTGGAAGAACCGCTAGACTATACAAAATTTGCTGCCTTGGGTCTATTCCTAGGACCAAAACTGAACAAGAAAATCCCCCTGGTGAAAGGACAGAGGAACGCGAAGTCAATAGAATTGAAGGCATTATCTGCAGCACTTTCTGCCACTTCTTCAATTCCTATGTTTCACGTGGAGGGAGTAACAAAGGAGACCAGACTGGTTTCCGATTCCCCGGAAACAATGGAAGTCACAAAGGAAGACATATCTGATACCATTAGCAAAAATTCAACTCAGCAGGAGCCTGAACTCATAGCCATTGGATGCCCACACCTTTCGTCAGAGGAGCTTACTTACATTGCCGGACTTGTAAAGGGAAAGAAAAAAATAGGACCTGACCTGTTTCTCTTCACTTCAAGGGAAGTAAAGGCAAATTCTACCGAGGCTGTGAAGATAATCGAGAATTTTGGGGGGAAGGTCTTCGCGGATACCTGCATGGTTGTTTCCCCGTTGAGCAACACTTACGGCAGCACTGGAACCAATTCCGGTAAGGCATCATTCTATCTTCCTCTCAAGGGTTACGGCAACCAGAAAGTTGCATTCATGGGAATTCTTGACTTATTGAAGTGGGTGATAGCTTGATCAAGGGCAGGGGTCTTTCCCCTGGAAATGCCACATCGAGCGTCGTTGTTTGTGACCAGTACATATCACCACTCGGAGAGATTAGCAGGGACGGGCTAATCACGAGTGGCCCTTGCGAAAACGTAAGCATTACTGGCAAGATACTAGCGTTCAAGGGAGGTAGAGGGTCGACAGTAGGGTCGTATACTTTCCTGGAGCTCAAAAGCAAGAATATAGCACCCTCAGGACTAATAAATGAGACGGCAGAGCAAATGGTGGTAACCGGGGCAATTATTTCAGAGATCCCGATGGTTGACATGATACCCCTCGACATTTTCCTGAATGGCGACAGGATTTCCATAAATGGAAGCACAGGGGAAGTCATGATTGATGGAGTCAAGGAGAAGAGGGTTGCGACTGTCTATCTCATACACAGAGGAAGAATCCTGCTCCTAAAGAGATCGGAGAATGCAACATCTTACCCGGGACAATACGGTGGAATTTCCGGGTATATTGAGGAAGGGGAGACACCAGAGCAGACTGCGAGGAGGGAGATGATCGAAGAATGCGATGTCCACGATGCGGAAATGAAGAGGATGGGCAGCGAGATCTACGTAAGAAGTGGAGGTATGCTCTACGTGATCACTCCCATGCTGATGGAATCCAAGACTGATAGAGTAAAATTGAACGAGGAAAATTCAGGATATTCATGGGTAACCCCCGACGAACTTTACAGGCATGAAACTGTCTCCAAGTTCAAGGAAACTTTTGGAGTGCTAACTGCCAAGTAGCTAGGATGGCATATGGCTTTGGCGCATTCAGGGAATTGTGCCTAGGTCAAATTACCAAAATACAGTATATATATGCAGACAAATTGAGGTCTATATGCATATTAGCGATATTCTGAACGATAATCGCGTGGGTCTTGAGGTTGAGACGAGAGGGTGGGTATACAGGTCCAGGGAGTCAGGCAAACTCATTTTCATGGTTGTCAGGGATTCAACTGGAATCGTTCAGGTTGTGATAGAGAAAGGTGTCGTTTCCCCTGAGGAATTTAGCATGGCCAAGAAGGCTACAATAGAAAGTTCAGTTGAGATTGAGGGCAGGTGCTTTAAGGAGCAGAAGGCGGTGACAGGATATGAGATACACGCAACGAAAATCAAAATTTACCAGATTGCGGAGAATTTCCCGATAACCAAGGATAAGAGCGATGAATTCCTGCTTGACATCAGACATTTATGGTTGAGAAGCAGGGAGATGACAGCTGTACTGAAAATGAGGGAAACTGTCCTTGATTCAATTAGGGGTTTCATGAAGGAAAGGGGATATCACGAAGTCCAGCCACCGATGTTTGTTGGAGGGATGGTTGAGGGTGGCTCAACGCTTTTCGAGGTACCATACTTCGGGGAAAAGGCTTACCTGACACAGTCCTCTCAATTCTACCTTGAAGCATTCATGTACTCTCTTGAGAACGTTTACACGATATCGCCATCCTTCAGGGCCGAAAAGTCCAGGACAAGGAGGCACGTTACCGAATTCACTCATTACGAAGCGGAGGCTGCCTGGATAGGGAATCAACAGATGATGGACCTAGAGGAGGAAATGGTTCTCTTCATAATACATAATCTTCTTGAAACCAACAGGGAGGAACTCGATATTGTGAAGAGGGATGTCACGAAACTGAAAGCTGTGGAAAAGCCGTTCTACAGGTACACTTATGAAAAGGTCATAGAAATAGGACGGGAGAAGGGGTTGCAATTAAGTGATGCCGCCGATCTTGGAGAGAAGGAAGAGAGGACAATAACTGAAGATTTCGACAAGCCCATATTCGTATACAACTTCCCCACCCAGCTGAAACCATTTTACCATAGACCTGACCCTGATGACCCGACCCATGTCCTGAATCACGATCTCCTTGCTCCTGAAGGGTATGGAGAAGTCATAGGAGGAGGGGAAAGGACGTGGAAGAAGGACGAGCTAATAGGCAGGATGAAGGAAGAGAACCTGAACCCGGAAGATTACCAGTGGTATGTGGATTTGCGGAGCTTTGGAAGCGTGCCGCATTCAGGATTTGGCCTCGGGGTTGACAGACTTCTTACATGGCTTACGGGACTGGACCACATAAACAAGGTCATTCCGTTCCCAAGGACTATGAGAAGACTGAAACCCTGACGCCCTAGAAGTTGCCGGTTCTTCCTTCATTTCTAAGAGTAACTTGCGATTTATACCTGGAATGGCTTCAATGTAGCCCAATTTATCTGATATAATTTTTATTCAAGCTGCATATCATCTTATGTGCGTTGCGTCTTCGCGGACCTGAAGGATGTCTGCCACTACAAGTATCCGGGTTACAAGTGCATTCAGGAGGAATGCGATGTATGGGGCCATCACAATGCTCTTGAGAATGAATGTGTGTACCTTGATTCTCATGGTTGCTCTAAACTGAACCTTCTTGCTTGCAAGGGGAAAGACAATTGCGTTTTCTTCAGGGAGTATTTTGAATCACCCAATGAAATTCTCAGGATAGTTGACAAAACAAAATAATTTTACCCAAGTAACAATCAGTGACCACGAAATGCATAGTTTGTGGCAAGGAAGTCGATAGGTCTACTATCATTTGCGAAGACTGCAAGAGGGAAACTGCAGCGGAAGGCTTCGTCAAATCTATAAAGATAAAGAGGTGCCCGAACTGCGGTTCAGTCTTCTTGGGAGGATGGACAGAAAAATCAGCAAAGGAGAATGATGTTATAACTTCAGTCCTGCACGATGTTTTCAATCTGAGGGAATCTAAATTCCAGGTATCGGGCGATGAGTACAACAGAAAGGTTACTTTTAATGGAATTTCATCACAAAATGGAGAGAATAAAGAAGGCCAGTTTTTCCTGCAAACGTCACTTTCCACGTGCCCTGTATGCACAAAGAAGCTAGGAAACTACTATGAGGCGATAATCCAGTTAAGAGGAGATAAGGGGGAAAGGCTTGATTCCATCCTAGAATTTCTGATAGGTCTTATTGAGGGGTCTCCCTCAAGGGATGTTTTTCTGACAAAAATGGATAGAATCAAGGAAGGGTATGACCTGTATCTTTCTGAAAAGCAGTATGCTCGGGGTGCTGCAAGGAAAGTCATAGAGAGATTTGGAGGAACTTTAAAGGAAACGTCTCACCTAGTGGGAATGAAGAAGGGGACCGAGCTTTACAGGATAACTGTTTCAATAAGGATTCCCAACTTCCAGAAGTCCGACATCCTAGAAATGAACAACAATCTGTACGTGGTGATGTCCATCAAGGGTGATCTGGTAACACTTCTGAAATTTGATGGCAAATCAAGGGAAAAGTTCAAGCTCCAGGATCTTGAGGAATACAAGGTCTACAGAAACGAGGATGATGTGAGAGAGGCTGATGTCCTCTATAGACAGGGTCATACAGCTTACATACTTGATCCGTTTGACTTCATTGAACGGGCAGTAGTTTATTCGGATAAGTCAAACAAGGTCAGGGTCATAAAAGTTGGAGACGAAGTGCTCGCAGTACCAACAAAGTGAGAAAAAGCACCATTTTCCATTATAAGCATAAGGTAACGTTAATGATTCCTGGTATTTGACTGGCCAGAATATTAATGAAACGGGATTCTTAGGCATATATCGTCAACGCTTTCCAGTCCTGCTCGAATGAAGTTCTGTTCCAATTCGGGTTCTTTCCCTACGCTTCCATCTTTTCAAGGCTCACGTCCAACTCGAGACCAGAAATGTCCCACTTCTTTCTGGATCCGTTGACTTTTGTTGACTCTTCGGCCTGCGTGCTTGAAAGTATGTACTCCCTGAATGATGAAAATGCTTCCATCAGAGCTTCGTCACCTTCGACGTGAAGGTATATCCTGTCCGTATAATTCAGGTTGGCATCCTTCCTCATACTCTGTATCCTCCTGATCATTTCCCTTGCGAGCCCCTCTAGGTAAAGGGATTTATCGAATTCCTTGTAGATGAGAATACTGTTGTTGGATGTGTCATCTGAAACGTATCTTTCATCAAGGACTTCCTTTCTTTCCACTTCATTCTCTGTTATCGTCTTCCCCATGACGGTTGTGTGCCCAGATTCTTTAAATTCATTCTGTCTTTCTTCTGATTCAAACTCCCTTACTGCTGCGTTCAGTTCCTTTCCGAATATTTTCCCCGTGGCCTTTCTGTTTAGGGAGAAGCTGTATTTCAGGTAGGACTTCACGTCTCCTAGCACTATGTCCTTTGTATTGAGTTCCTTCTGGATGAGGTAACCGAATTTCTTAACTATATCTGCGTATCTGTTGTCTGTCACCACAATCTCCTTGACAGGTCTTCTGAGTATGAGTCCATTCTTCTGCCTTATTCTCCTTCCTGCTTCCACAAGCTCCTTCACCAAATTCATCTCTTCAATCACAGAAGCATCATACCCTGCAGGCTCTGGGAATGATGATAAATGGACAGACTTATCTCCGGTCATTTTCATGTAGAGGTAGTCCGAGAAGTACGGCGCAAATGGAGCGAGCATTTTGACTATGCTGGTCAGTGCCTTATAGGTAACGAAGTATGAAGACCTCTTTTCATCTGTTATCTCACCGCCCCAGAATGTATCCCTTGACAGTCTAAGGTACCATTGACTCA
>JAKAXD010000011.1:0-17155 GCA_021816725.1 Thermoplasmata archaeon | reverse complement strand
AATGGAGCGAGCATTTTGACTATGCTGGTCAGTGCCTTATAGGTAACGAAGTATGAAGACCTCTTTTCATCTGTTATCTCACCGCCCCAGAATGTATCCCTTGACAGTCTAAGGTACCATTGACTCAAGTCCATCACTAGGTCCTTTATGCTGTCAATTGCAAGATGCGGGTCATATTCGTTCATGTACTTTGTGACGGATGAAATACATTCGTTGGTCCTGTCGAGCATCCATTTGTCAAGATCGGAGACAACCTTCTCTTCCCTTGGCAGCCATTTATCCAATCTCGCATTCGTTGAGAAGAGCAAGTACGAATTATATATCGTTCCAAGGAGCTTTCTGGAAAATTCAAGTGCTACTTCTTCCGAGAACCTCTTGGTTTTCCAGGGCGGTCCCTGAAAGAAGAACAATCTAAGTGAGTCCGTTCCTATCCTGTCCATTATGACCAGTGGATCGACCTGGTCTCCCCTGGACTTGCTCATCTTTTCTCCCTTAGAATTAAGTACAAATTCCATGACTACTACGTTCTTGTATGCGTTCCTGTCGAACACCAAGGAAGATATGACATGCAGTGAATAGAACCATCCCCTGGTCTGGTCTATAGCCTCGGTTATGAAGTCTACTGGGTTATTCTCCTTGAACAGTTCAACATTTTCAAACGGATAGTGAAATTGGGCAAAGAATGCCGATCCTGAGTCGAACCACGTATCTATCGGGTACGGTTCCCTAACCATATCCATACCGCACTCCTTGCACTTTATCTTGATCTCATCAACCATTGGTCGGTGCAGCTCAAAATTCTGTGGAATGCTTGTGGAATTCTCTATTAGCTCCTTCTTGCTTCCGGGTACGAAAACGTGGTTGTTCTTGCATGTCCAGACTGGCAACGGTGTCCCCCAGAATCTGTTTCTAGAAAGGGCCCAGTCCTTCCCTTCTTCCAGAAAATTCCCGAACCTTCCATCCCTTATGTGTTCTGGTTTCCAGTTGACCCTCTTGTTGTATTCTACAACCTTGTCCTTTGCCTTTGATACACCGATATACCACGACTCAACTGGATAGAATATGAGGCGGGTACCACATCTCCAGCAGAAGGGATAGGTATGGGAAGTATTTTCAGTCTTCAGAAGTTGCCCGGATTCCCTCAGATACTCTATTATTTTCTCACTAGCTGCCTGGACATCCATGCCTTTCCACGGGGAATCCAGCGATATCTTGCCCGTATCGTCCACAGTGATATATAGCTCGCCATTCTCCTTTTTTAGAACGACGTAATCGTCAGCGCCAAAAGCAGGTGCTGCGTGAACTATTCCTGAGCCATCTTCCTTTGTGACAAAATCACCTGCTACCACATACAACCCAGTGTTTACCCTGAGATATGGAATGAGCTGCTCATACCTTGTTCCAACGAACTGTGATCCCTTTCTGGTCTCCAGTACCTCGTATTTCTTTAGGACAGCCTTCGCCCTTTCCTCCACTAACCATAACTTCTCTCCTCTGTAGTCTACAAGGATATAATTGAAATTGGGATTGACTGCAAGGTATTCATTTGCAGGGAGTGTCCAGGGGGTAGTAGTCCACACTGCGAAGTACTCGTCCTTCCCCTCTATCTTGAACTTTACGTAAATTGAAACGTCATCCACCTCCTTGTAACCCTGTGAAACCTCATGTGCACTCAGGGTAGTTCCGCATCTGGGGCAGTATGGGGAGATCCTGAAATCCTTGAAGAGGAGCCCCTTCTTGTAAAGCTCCTTAAGCGCCCACCATACGCTTTCTATATACTCGTCCTTCATGGTTACATAGGCCTTGTCGTAATCCACCCAAAACCCAAGCCGCTTTGATGCCTTCTCCCATATCTTCACGTATTCGAATACGCTTTCCTTGCATAGTGCATTGAACTTAGAAAGTCCCATTTTCTCAATTTCGGCCTTGTTCTTTATGCCTAGTTTCTTCTCCACCTCAATCTCGACAGGAAGCCCATGGCAATCCCAGCCAGCGATCCTGGGGTTGATGTAGAACCCCTTCATTGTCTTGTATCTCAGGAACAGGTCTTTCATTGCCCTTGTCTCTGCATGCCCTATATGTGGAGGCCCATTCGCAGTTGGCGGACCTTCTACGAAGGAGAATCTGGCCTTCCCCTCGTTCATTTTGAATGATTGCTGCATTATGTCATTTCTTTCCCAGTAATCTGCAACTTCCCTTTCTATCTGCAGCGAATCAAATGATTGAGGAACTTCATCCAGCATGAACAACTTTATGTTCATCAGATTGATAATTTTTGTCCAATCAGCTGTCCTGAAGGATTTTCGGCGGGCTGAAAGTTCACAAATCCATCCCAGACCTGCTTTTTTTCAAGAATTTTAGTCAATTTTCATTGACAAATTCTTATATATTCATTTCAAATTCCCTTTGCAACACCGGTGATAAGATTGAAGTTACCTAGAAAGGTTATGAGATATTGCCCTCACTGTAAGAAACATACTCTTCAGGAAATCGAGAGAGTAAAAAAGAAGAAGGCGAGCGAGCTCAGGAAAGGACAGAGACGCTTCAGGCGGGCAACATCTGGTTATGGAGGTTTCCCTAGGCCAGTTTACGAAGGCAGGGAGAAACCCACAAAGAGGATCAACATCAGGTACAGATGCTTGGAATGCAAGAAGGCTTACCATACCCCGACTTGGAGAGCAAAGAAGTTTGAACTAGCAGAGGCTGAGGCATAAATGTCAACCAAGATAAAGGGAATGGACAAGTCGTTCATAAAGGTTAAGTGCCCTGATTGCGGAACGGAGACGATTACTTATGCAAGGGGATCTACGGAAGTAAAGTGCCCCGTATGCAATACAGTTCTTGCCAAACCGACAGGCGGCAAGTTCGAGATAAACGGACAGATTGTCGGAGAATTCAAATGAAGAAGAATGACCCAGAGATTGGAGATCTCGTCGTTTGTACGGTAAAGAACGTCAGGGATTTTGGCGTGGTCTGCAGCCTGGACGAATACAAGGGAAAGGAAGGTTTCATCCATATTACTGAGGTTTCCTCAGGTTGGATCAAGTACATCAGGGATTACGTGAGGGAAGGGAAGAGAATCGTATGCAAGGTACTGGATGCAAATCCCTCGAGAGGCAGGTTTGATATATCACTCCGGAGGGTCAATGATCACCAAAGGAGGGAGAAGCTTAAAGAGTGGAAGAATGAGCAGAGAGCTGAGAAGATTCTCGAGAATCTTTCAAACCAGTTCCCTGGTAAAATAGAAAAGAACGTGTCAGAAGTGCTGGAGGAGAAGTTCGGTTCGCTTGCGGATGCGCTAGATTTCGCGGCTGCTGAACCGGAACAATTCCTGGCCGATTTAAACAACAAGGAATGGGCGTCCATAATATTAGGATACGCTAAAGAGAACCTGAAGCCACCGATGGCAGAGGTAAGAGGTACGATAAAACTGAAACATACCTCCGGAGACGGTATAGACATCATAAAGAAGGCACTTCAAGTCGGAGAGAGGGACGGGATAACAATCACTTATCTGGGGGCGCCACAGTACAGGATAATTTCTCAGACTGATGACATGAAGATGGCAGAGGAGAATATGAAGAAGAGCGGCGAGGAAATAATAGCCTACCTCAAGAAGCACGGTGGGGTAGGAGAGGGACCAGTGAAAGAGTGAAGACCCTAATCTTCAAATGCACAGTTTGCGGTACATACACCATGGAATACAAGTGCCCCAAGTGCGGTTCACCTACAATTTCTACTATACCCCCAAGGTTCTCCCCGCAGGACAGGTACGGCAAGTACAGAATGAGAATGTTATATGGAAAGGAGTGAAAATATGGAAAGCGTGATAGTCAGAATGGAAGAAGATGTAAAATTGAAGAATTCCGTGTTGATAGTAGGGTTGCCAGGGATAGGAAATGTGGGCAAGATAACTGCTGACTTCCTGATAGAGAGCCTGAAGGCAAAGAAACTTGCAGATGTATTCTCTCAGCACCTCCCACCCCAGGTACTTATGAACGAGGATGCATATGCACGACTGGTAAGGAACGAACTGTACTACAAAAAGAGGAAAGAGGGTGACCTGATATTCTTCACCGGCGATTTCCAGGGACTGACTTCTCAGGGGCAGTATGAAATATGCTACAAGGTACTTGAGCTTGGAAAAAAACTGGATGTCAAGCAAATAATCACTCTAGGCGGGTACCAGATCGGAAAACTGATGGAAATACCAAGAGTCCTGGGAGCATATACTTCAAGGGAATTCAGGGATGCTGTAGAAAAACTTGGAGTAATATTCTCAAAGAATGAGCCAGGAGGAGGCATAGTGGGAGGGGCAGGTTTGTTCCTGGGGATAGGAATGGAGCTTTTCGACCTTCCTGGGATATGTCTCATGGGAGAGACGTCAGGATATTTCACCGACCCCAAGTCTGCGAAACAGGTTACCAAGGTTCTGGTAGACTACCTGAAGCTTGGAACCGACACGTCAGGCCTGGATGAGAGAATTAAGGAAATCGAGGACATTACAAACAGGATGATTGAAAGTCCACCTCAAGAGGAAAGGAAGGAAGACCTGGGTTATTTCGGATGAGTACTAAACATTCATTTTAGAATATTTACAAGAAGCAGGAGAAATGCTCATTTACCCAGAATAGCATCTATCATTTTCCTGTACTCAGGATTGATGGAATAATAAGTGTATCTCCATTCCTCCCTCTTTTTTAGTAGCCCTCTCTCATACATTTTGTGAAGGTGAGCAGTGACCGTTGGTTGTGGAATGCTGAGGGCCGATTCAAGATCGCAGGTACAAACTTCTGGGTATTCTGTCAGGATTTGAAGGATGGCAATCCTTGTACTATTTGCTACTCCACCCAGGATTTCAGCCAATTTTTGATACTTGCTTGCATCAACTCTTTTGACGTTGCTCACAGTGCATGCCCTCACCTCTTCATTTTTCACTCAAATCAACTCCTGCCCCAATCTTTGCCAATGATATACTCTTCCTTCTAGATAACTGTAACCACACTAGAAGTAGCATTAAGGGGATTTCAAGCAGCGGACCTATTGCAGTGGTAAGTATTACATAAGGGTATGCTGAAAATGCAACAATGGCAATGGCTATGCTTATCTCGAAATCCCTTGCGGAAACAGTGAAACCGATTGCAGTTGAATCTGGATAATCGAACTTTGCCCTCCTGGAGGAAAGGTAGCCAAGTTGGAAGAGAACGAAATAGAAGGACAACATTATGATGCCGACCATCCATACCAGGAACAAATGGTCAACTATTCCTGAGCCCTCGCTCCAAAATATGCTTATTATCGTGAATAAAAGGGCGATTATCTGCACCGAACCAAGCAGGTTCAACAATTTGGTGAAGTACATCTTCTTGCCGAGGAGGAATCTGGTAAAGACTCCAGCCACTAGAGGACTGACTAGGTAAAGGAGCACGCTTTTCAGGATAACTAACGGATCAATTACGAGTTCAGTTCTTGCAAGCAGGTAAACGAGGAATGGAGTGGCAACTACCTGGATTATAGAGTTCCAGGCTACGAACGATACCCCCAATGCGAGATTTCCACGGGCAAGATCTGTCCATACCATAACCATTGCGATACAGGGTGCAACGCCGAGAAGTATGATTCCCACAAGCAACTGCGATCCTATTTGCGTTCCGATCAACCCCATCCGCTCAAAGACTCCAAAGATGAACAGGTAGGCAAGTCCTGCAACCAGAAACGGTGCAATTGCATAATTCAGGAAAACCATGAGGCCAAGTTTCTTGACGTCCTTCATCCCCTTGCCTATCTCTTTCACGTGAACCTTGGTCATTGCAGGATAGATCATAAAGAAGAGGCCGATCGGTATTCCATAAGTTGAGACCCCTGCAGAATAATTGCTTGCATTGAAGCTTAGTTCTACACCCAAAATCATGGATACCAACACGAATACAGGAAAGAGGATTGTACGAAGCGGAAGAGATCTCCCCTTGCCTGTCAACGTTTCATCTCCCTTTGTTCCAAAACTAGTGAAATCACGTTCCTCCAGCCTGTATATAGTAGTCCTTCTGCGAGCACTTTGTTCAATAATATTATCATATTAATTTCTTATGATATGAATGAAGATACATTCAACTTATTCCGTAGCTTATTTACAGCCCCATAGAGCAACTAAAAAAATTTATACAGAATATATATTAGCGCTCATGGAAGAATTGCTTGTTCACTTCGATATATTCACGGAAAATTCTAAGTTCATAGCCAAAGTCAAGAGCGAAATGGGTGGCCTTAGGGAATTTTCCGCTAGAAATATTGACAAGCTAATGGAGCAAGTTATTATAGACGTGAGCGAGGAGTTCGAAAACATTTAGCATCTCCTAGTAGTGACTGAAAATCCATTTTGCACTCAGCCGGATCAGACATCGTCCTTGTGAAGAGCTCTGTATATCCTCCCCATTAGAAGAGGCTGTATTGTGAGGGATGTGAAGACGATCACTAGAACAATGGCCTCAATTGCCTGACCCCAGTACTGAAGCAGAATGTTGTTTGCAGCGTCTCCCATGATCAGGACTGTTGGAGCCAGTATCGCCGGGAAAACGCCTCTTGTCCCCTCAAGGCCTACAAAAAGGAGGTCCTCGTACTTGATGCTCAAGTCTATTGAACCAGCGAGCACCACTGCCAAGGGCCTGATTACGAATATCAGTATGAGAGCAATTAGCACACCAGGTATCATAAAACGAATCAATATGGACAGGTTGATTGAAGCCCCAAGGAAAACGAATATCAGTATGGCTGCAAAAGTAGAGATGTTGTCCATGAACAGCTTATAGCTCTCGAATTCCGGGTCCCTCGGCATGAAGTTACCGGCAAGTACGCCGAATATAGCTGCAGCCATATATCCAGAGCCGCCGACGACTAGAGTTATTGAATACGCTGACAACCCAAACAGAAGGAACATTGCAGTGTAGTATTCCTTGAAATCCTTAGGCAATTTAATCCTGAGAAAATAGAGAAGCCCAAAGAGTGCTCCTGCAATGAGCAACGGAAAGGAACCCTGAGTGATGATAACATATAGCAAAACATTGTTGAAAACGAATGGGGACGACTGGACGTATGAAATATTTTTTGGGAAAAATATGAGGATTACAGTTACGAGGAAAAGGAATGAGAATGGATCATTGAAGACAGATTCAGTTACAAGAAGGGTGGAGGGAACTTCAGATACCTTTGATTTCCTTAGGGACGTGATGACAGATGCGGGATCAGTTGAAGAAATGATTGCTCCTACCATGAATCCAACCCAAACTGGTGCGCGCAGCATGAATACTAGAACCACCCCTGTTGTGATTCCCGTGACGAATAGAACGAATGTGAGCATCATGGATAGCGGTTTCACTATCCTTTTTAGCAGATATCTAGGAATCTTTGATGATTCTGCGAGTATAACGAATGCTGCACCTATCGGTCCAATGTAATTGTAGAAGAGGACCTCTGCCTCTCCCGGCCTGATAAGATATAGCACAGGACCTACTATGATTCCCAGCAGGATCAGATAAGGGATGTATACAGTTCCTGTGAGCCTTGCAATCAACGTCGCAAGGTAACCTAGTGTGAGTGCAATTAGGATAGGAGCGAGGAAACTGTACACACTTCTACAATAAGGGGATGATTAAAATCTTTTTTTGATTATTTCAGCTGCTCTTCCAGCCTTTTGGATAAACGTTTCTGTCTATCAGGACTACAGTGGGCTTGACGTTTACCCCATCTCTTATTCCCATTCCGAGCAACTCACCCTTTGGGCTCATGATCCTTACCGTATTCCCCTCTGCCATGTCTTCTATGATCCCCTTTCTGAAAACAGTTGCTCCGTGGGCCATTGCATCAATCGCACTTTCCTTTATAACGATCTTGGGGTAGTCCTTCGTAACTTGTTCAGGGTCTATTATCATCCCTGAAAGCAGTTTATCATCCCCTTCCTTATAGAGCGTATGTGCATCCTTCAGTTTCTGCAGTGTAGAAAGATAGGATTCATCTATCGGACCACTTCGTGTTCTCCTCAATTCCACCATATTGGCACCTACGAGCAACGCGTCGCCAATATCCCTGCACAATGTCCTTATGTACACCCCAGATTCAACGTCCGCCCTGAATAGAACATGCCTCCCCTTCATCTCAAGCAATTCCAGTGAATGCACTGTCCTCTTTCTGAGATTTCTTGCAACTGCTGACCTTAGCGGTGGGAACTGGAATATCTCTCCCGTGAATTCCTTGAGAATTCCTTCAATCTTCTCCCTCTCCACTATCTTGTGAAGAAGCATGAGAGTGACATATTCCTTTCCCTGTTCGTGAAGAAAATCTGCAAGTCTTGTTGCCTTCTCGAGACCGACGGGAAGTACGCCCGTGACATTTGGGTCCAGAGTCCCGACATGGCCAGCCTTTGAAATGCCAAGAATTTCCTTTACCCATGCAGAGACCTGGTGAGACGTGGGACCCCTTGGCTTGTCAATTACAACGAACCCGTAACTGATCCTTTCCTCTATTGTTCTCTCAGATGGTTCTTTTCCGAAGATTGAGGCCGTCGATAATCACCTCCGCAACTCTTTCTGCACCTTCGTAGCTGGCGTCGACGACAAGGTCATATATTGAAGTATCCCTGTAGTCTATCCCGTAATACTTCTTATAACGTTCCCACTCGCTCTCTTGCCTTTCCCGCATTTGGAAAAGGATGTTGTCACCAGTCTCCGCCTCCCTGGTATGAATGGAATTCCTTATCCTCTCCAGCCTGACTTCCTCCTTCGCATCAACAAAAACCTTGAATGCATTTATCCTGTTGATGTGGCAGAGCCACCCTGAAAGCCTTGATTCTACAACCAGGTTATCCCTACTTTTCATGACTTCCAGAAGATAATCGTCCAGCATCTTGTCGTACTTTTCATCTTTTTCTGCTGCCGAACCCAGCTCGGCAAGTGACATGTTAAGCTCCCTCGCCTTCTCCCTGAAAATCTTGCCACCTGTTATGAGCTCGTAAGACAACCTGTTGCTCACTATTTCTGCAACCGTTGTCTTACCGCTGCCCGGCGGGCCCGATATAGTTACCCTCATTCCTTACACTCCGCCTCATGTACCATAGTTTGAGCGAGTACTGCAGAGGATAGGTGAAGATCAATGAGAATAGTGAATAAAGACCTATCCATACGTAAAATCCGTGGAACAGGTACATCATATTCCCTGTCTGTGCAGAGAATGGGTATGATATGAATGTTGTCCCCAAAGTCTCCGCGTGATACATGAAACCTATCAGCCACGCAAAAATCAGTACTGTCAGTATAAGAGTCACGAAAGTCGGTTTCATCTGCTGCTGCGTAAGCTTCATTGAATCCTGCATAGACTTTGACTGCTCTGCCCTGACAGCGTTCATTTCAGACTTATCCTTTGTTCTTATTGCCTCCCTGTAACGCTCCTGAAGTTTCTTGTTCTTGTGCTGCATTTCCGCCATTGCAAAGTAGTCGGTGAAGAAATGCCTTGCAATCGTGTTGACAAACCCAGTTATAAGAGCTGCTATCAAAATAGTGAAAAGTGGATCCTTGAATCCGAACCCGATGAACGGTTGTAAGATGTATGTCATGGGAATCGCAAAAAGGGTCCGCAGTGAGGGTATTGTGTAAACGAAAAGTAGAAGGATCATTATCAGGAAGTAAAGCATCTGCGTCCTCATTCCCGAGGACATAGCCTGCTGCTGCTCCCGAGTTTGCGGTGGAGTTGTCCTACCCTGACTCATTGCTCGCCTCCGTCGTTTGGCCTTATGATGGATATTATCTTTGCAGAAGCTTCCTTGACTTTTCCGTTTTCATTCATTACTACCAGGAATGGAGAGCCTGTCATTGCAGAATAAGTTATTCCATAACTCCTGTTTGCATCAAGATGAGCCCTTATTCTTTCCAGGGAATCCTTATCCCTGTTTCTCCTAGGGTCGTTCTTCCTCCTCTCAAAAATTTCGAGTGGATCTGCCTCTATTGATACGAAGAGATCTGGGTTGATAGCTTCCAGGACCTTTACTGGAAGACCGGGAAGGTATCCGCCCTTCGTGTTTATGGAAAAATGCGTATCTATGATCACATCGCTGATCTGTGCAAGCTTGTCTGCCGCCACCTTCTGTATTTCCTTCTGCTTTTCAACAGGGAGCTTCCTCAGCTCGTCCCTGTTCTTCGCATAGTCCCTGGAAATAGCCTCCTTGAGCATGGCGTCCCCGTAATTTTCCACCCTGAATCCTTCCTTCACAAGCTCATCAAGCACAGTTGTCTTTCCAACCCCAGGTATACCGCCTATTATCACTTTCATCTAAAGCCCCCCAAAGAAGTCTCTCATGAACGGATACATTTCAGTGAGCTGTTCTTTTCCCATTGCCTGGTATAGCTGTATGACTATTCCCACCGTAAGCAACACTCCGGTTCCGGAAGCATTTCCGACAGTTCCAATCATGTCTGCGCCTGCAGCAAGGAAACCAACAGCAGCACCGCTGAATACAGTTATGGCGGGGATGTACTTGTCGAGGACCCTCTTAAGCACCCTCGGATCCCTCCTGAAACCAGGTATCTGCATTCCGGAGCTCTGTATCTGCTTTGCAACACCCTCAGAATTCATGTTCGTCGTCTCGATCCAGAACTTTGCGAACATTATGGAAGCGCCGACCATGAAGGTGACGTAAGCCAGAACGTGAACCCCCATCTCCCACGGTGGATGACCCAAGAGCTGTGCCTGGTAAACAGATGGTTGCAGCATAGGGAAGAGCCAGTTTGCTATACCGTTCGGGTTTTGAAGGTACCATGCAAGCCCTCCTATAGGTGAAGTGGTCTGTATGTTCAGTTGCGTTGCTAGTGCCGAAGTAGGATATGCACCGAATAGGAAATCGTGACCGAGGATGGGCACGTGGGCCAGCGTCGGATTCGTCCAGAAGATAAGACTCCACATGGATAGATTCGCTAGAACTGCTGAAGCAAGTATGACTGGTATATTCGAAGCGTACATCAGTTGTATCGGATACCTGCCTCTTGCACCCCTCGCCCTTTCATGGGCGAGCGGCAGTTCTACTTTGACGTTCTGTGCCCAAACGACAAGGAAGAATATGAAAATCGTTCCAAGCAGGGCAATCAGCGGATTTGGAGGGGAGAATATTATTCTCTCGAGCCCACCGGAGAAAAGCTGTATGGAGCTAAAGTGGCCGAAAAGGTAGAACGTCTTTGGAAGCGCACCCGTGGGGGGGTTGAGGACCGAGAGAGCCTGGCCAGATGTGATTGGCACCCAGTTCAAGGTGCCCAGAACGAGGGCCTGCGAGACACCTGCAGCTATGAATAATGATACACCTGAGCCGATTCCCCACTTTGAAATCAGTTCATCCATGAAGAATAGGAGGTAGGACCCGAAGAATATCTGCAATACGATAAAAAGTCTAGCCAGAATCAGCCCGTATCCAGGTACTGCACCGTTTAATGCGGAGATGAATGCAGGGTCCGGCGGTAGGTATCCAAATACCTGTGGAACTGCTTCCACGAATATCATCACGACAACAAGCAGTTTCTGGGCCCCTTGATAGAGTGCCTTGTCTTCGCTTTTCGTAAGATCTATATTTATTATCTTTGCACCTACGAATAGCTGCATAATGATGCTTGCAGTAACTATAGGGCCGATCCCAAGGTCCATAATGGAACCTGCCTGCCCAGCAAAAATTGACCTGAAGGATGCAAAGACATCTATTATCTGGGCCTTGTCCAATCCATAGATGAATATGTTAGACAGGACGAAGTAAATCATGAGCACCAGAGCGGTCCAGAGGAACTTTTCCTTGAATCTGACATGTCTTCCCGGCCTCTTAACTGCAGGAAGCCTCTCCACGAGATTCTTCCAACCGTACAGCTTTGAACCCTCGCCACGGTAAGACAGCAGGAGATATGTGAGGTAGTATAGTGGTGAAAAGAAGAGCGAAAGGATGACTGTATACGCAATATTGCCTTTAGCGTACCTGTAGTCAATGTATACGTTAAGGGCGAATACGAGAATCAGAGGTATGGAAACAAATCTATTCCTCTTTATCTCCACCATTAGTTTCTACCTCTCCCCCTGCGCTCTTTACCTTCTCTATAGCTCTCTCCGTTGCCCTTCCTACCTTTATGCTAAACGGCCTGCCTATCTGTCCCCCACCTAGGAGGACATCATATCCAATTTTCTCCAGGTCGATCTTTATCTTATCATCTTCAACATGAGCCATTCCTGTCTCAAGCAGTCTTTCGGAAGTCCTGTCAATGTCCCCGATGTTGATAGCCTTGATAACTGATTTCTGTGCGTGCCTGGTAAATCCGTGGACACCGTAGTGATCAGGCATGTACTTGACCATCCATATCCATCTGTGCTTCCCGAGGCCGGCCATTCCCTTGCCTCCTCTCTTTCCCTTCCCCCTTCCGGCCTTGTGCCCTCTACCGTATGAGGACCCTCTGTATTTCTTAGTTTTCTCCTTGACCACTCTTACCACCTTCCAGCATGGCGTCTATTAGTTTGTTTATATCCTTTCCCCTGTATCCCAGAGCGCCCTTCGTCTTCACAGTCCTTTTCGTTGAATGGTATCCTTTCCTTGGAGGGTTCATCCGGAACACGGGCTTCATATTCTCTATGTCCCTGATCTTAAGACTACCATCCAGAAGCTTCGACGCCACTTCTTTCAGGCTCCCGAAACCAAGCTCGTTTAAAACAGTATCGTCTAGCGGTTTGTTCCCGGTCATCCTGCCTCTTTCCTGGAGGAGCTTCAGTAGATGCTCCTCATCTATTTCCCCCCATGTAACGTAATCCTTTGCCTTCCTTACCTGGCCAATCTGGGATTCGTCCACCAGGACTAGATGATTATTCTTGAGCAGCCTTAGCTCCTGGAAAGCTCTCCTTATGTGCACGTCTGTTTTATTGCTTCCCCTGACTTTTATCACTGCTAACATTCATCACACCTCCTTTGTAAATGGGTGTACTCAGGTTCAACTTCTCATTTATCTTGAACTTGGATGTCTCCTTCAGTGCATTGAAGGTTGCATAAGCAAAATTCACTGTACTCTTTGTGTGTCCTTCAGAGAAACCCCAAGTATCAGATATTCCAGCAATCGAAAGTACTTTCTTCGGAATGTCACCAATCGCGAGCCCCACTCCCTGAGGAGCAGGTTTCAAGTATACTCTTACTGAGCCGGATTTCCCCATGACCTCGAACGGTAGCGTGTGGCTCCTTCCGCAACCGCATTCCCAGGAACCGCACCCTCTCTTGATCTCTATCAGGTTTATCTTCGCATTCTCTATTGCCTTCTGTATTGCATCCCCAGTCTCCTTTGCCTTTCCATGTCCCATCCCAACGTAACCGTCCTTGTTGCCTATGACAACGGTAGCTGCAAATTTTACCTTCCTGCCGGAATCTGACATCTTCTGGACCATCTTTATCTCTATTACCTCGTCTTCAAGATTTGGCACCAGGGTATCTACAATGCCCGATTCCCTTATGGGCATGTGCGTACCTATCACTTCAGATATCGATTTGATCTTCCCTTCCTTTACCATCTTCCCAAGCCTGGTCCTTGGTATCCACTCTATTTCTTCTTTTGTCACAGTGATTCCTCCATTGTTTTCTTGACTTCATCAATAGAATTTTCAGCGACAGTCTTCAGATGCTTTCCGTGCAGCCTCTCCTTCTTGGGCAGGAATTTCTTGTCCACCGGTACCTTCAGGCCGGAATCCACAAGTCCCTGAACACTGGCCATCAGCTTGCCTCCCCTTACAACCTTCTGTCTTCCCATGTCAACTATCACTTTCTTTATTCCCTTCTTCTTAGCTCTCAGGCCCACTAGATATCCTGCTAGATATGATGCGGGCGTGTTGCCTGTTGGGCTCTTCCACCCGAACTTCTTAAGTTCGATAGTGGAGCCATGAGCAACTATCTTGTCGCCGTTTACTGCATACTCCGCGATATCAACATTCATGTTCATGAGTGATTTCCTGATGACGGCCCTTGGGAGTCCTCCCTTGATGAGCCCCAATCTCTTCCTGTAGTCTGTCTTCTTGAGCCTTCTTCTCTTTAGCGGCATTATGTATCTTGACTTCAATTCACTCACCCTTTAGGACCCCTTCCTCGCGCATGTGGAGCAACAGTGCGTTCTTGCTCCTCAACGCTCCGCCCTTTATCTTCTTGTAGAAGATCCTATAGTCCTTCCTTGTTATCTTACCGGACTCGCGCATCTCCTTCAGCGCATTCCTCATTGACCTGATGCTTCTTACCCACTTCCTCTTCCTTGGGTCCCTTGCATTTTTTGTACCTTTCCTAGATCCCTGGCCCTTTCTCCTTCCCTTGTTCCTCTGGGCCTTAGCCACTTTGAATCTTGACCTGGAATTCCCCTTTGCAGGCTTCTTCTGAATGACGTTCCTCTTTATGAGCTTCCTGACATCATCCCTCGTTACTGCTTCAGCTATGTCCTCGATGCTCTTTGTGTCCATCCACACCCTAGACTTTCCTGATTTCATGATGGAAGCGGCCATCCTCTTCTGTGGACTTAATGTTGCCATCATTTCACCTCGTTCAGGATTTTAACCCCGAGTGCCTTGGCCTTCTCTTGTATCATGATCCTCTTCTTCCTGCCTATGGTAGAGCTGATCCTTGCTGCCTCTGTCTTAGGATTTATCCTATCTATGTCTGTTAAGCTGGAAACGTATATTTCCCTGAAACCAGTAGGGTGGAAATATCTAACCTTTGCAGGTCCCCTGTAACCTGATTCAACGAACGCGTGCCTATACCCCTTCTTTTCCCTAAGCTTGGAATGTTTCCCCCTTGGCTTCCTCCAGGAAGACCCCAGCCTCACATACCTGAACCATTCCTGCCTGTGGAACTCGGGCCTCTTCCTGTTCATCTTGTTCCTGATCTTCAGCAGCCTCTTTCCGTCATTGTCGAGCTCAGCCTTCAACTACATCACCCTTCCTGACGATGTATATCCCATCCTGAAATACCCTGGGATCGAAACCCTTTATCTTGCTCATCCTTTCTATGCTTGCAGCTGCATTTCCTGTTTCCTCAAGATCGCTTCCCTCCACTGTCACAAGGTCACCCTTCACCGTCACCTTTGTTTCTGGCCCAAGCGTGATCTTCCTGGGGCTCTTTTCCCCCAGGAAATTATCCAGCAGGACCTGGTTTCCCTTCACTGTCACCTTGACGGGGAAGTGTGCATAAACTATCTTCATGGTGTAAATGAATCCTTTCGTGACCCCTATGAATGCACTGTTGACAATGCTAGCCCATGTCCCGACAACAGCAATGTCGGTTTTCTTCTCCCTCTTCGTGTAAATCCTGATATTCTTGTCCTTGAGCTCCATCGTGACATATTCATTCTTGAATATTTTATTGACCTTTCCCTTTGGACCCTGGGCCTCGAATGCAAAGCCCTCCAGTTTAACTTTTACTCCCTTTGGAATCTCTATAACTTTTTCCATTCATATCACCTCAATAGATGAAGGCAAGTGCCCTTCCTCCTGTACCTTTCTTCTTGGCCTCTGCATTGCTCATTACACCTGAGGTAGTGGATATGACAAGAATTCCGATATCCTGGGCAGGCAGGTATCTTGACTCCCACCTCTCCATCTCCTCCCTCTTGATGGAGAATCTTGGCTTTATCACTCCGCAGTTGTTGACTGTCTTTGCAACCTTGACCTTGAAAACGCCGCCTTTCCCGTTTTCAACGTACTCGTACTCCTCAATATAACCGTACTTCTGGAAAACCCTTAGAACCCTTCCAACGAGGTTGGAAGCTCGCACATCCAGTTCCTGTCTTCCGAGTTTTGAAGCGTTCTTTATCGAGATTAGTGCATCGTTTAAAGTATCTCCCATTTTTTCACCTCACGAATATTTCTCGAACCCCAGTTCGGGCGCGATTTCCCTGAAGCACTGCCTGCAAAGGTGCAAATTGTATCTCCTCACTAGCCCCCTTTTCCTCCCGCACCTCTCGCAACCATCCTTCCGGCCGTACTTCTTTTTCGGGGCAAGTTTTGTCTGTGCCAATCACCCCACCTCCAGTATTTCAACGTTGTAGTTCTCTTTCATGAATTTCATCATTTCTTCCCTTTTGACCCTGATCTTCTCCGGCACCTTTCTGGGGGAAAGCCATCTTTTGGCAATCCTGTACCCTCCCCTTCTCTTGAATGTCACAACAACATCCATTCCGAAGATACCTATTTCTGGATTGTACTTCATCCCCTTGAAATCTGTGTAATCTGATATTCCAAAACTGTAGCTTCCCCGTTCCGAGAATGAGTAGCTGAGGCACTTGTTGTTCTTTACCCAGAGTGCTGCTTTCAGGAACCTGTCCATCTCTTCCCCCTTTAGCGTTACCTTCACCCCTATCGGCTGATCCTGCCTTATCCCGAACTCCCTGCTCGTCCTTCTTGCCTTAGTTATGGTGGGGTTTCCGGAGGTAAGGAGCTTTATGACACTCTTTGCCTTCTCCAGTTTCTCCCCAGATTCACCGACACCTATGTTGATAGTGACCTTGTCTATGACTACATCCCTCATGTCAACCATTTTAAGCACCTCCAGGTATGGCTATTTCGCCCTTTGATTTTCCAAGCACAAACACGTTGGACATCGTAGTCGTGAAATTGTCGTTGCTCTCAACTGTATTTTCCTGATAACTCCTTGAAACATTGATTTCCTTTATCGTCGTTATCGTGCCCCTGTGTGCTCCCCCAGTAACGTAGACGGACGTTTCCTTCGCCATGGGGTAAACCTCCAGCACCTTCTGCTCCGGGATGCTGATCTTCAGCGTGTCTCCCCTCTTCACCCCTTTCTCCTCTGAAAGGATGATCCTACCATCATGAGTCGATATCTGGATTTTCCCTCCCTTGGTTATGGACTTCCCAGTGACCTTCACCAGCTTCCAGTTTGCGTCCTGTGGATTGAGGTCAGCCAGGACGAGCATTCCTCTCTTGTCCATTAGCACTCTCTTCGCGACTCCGGATTCCTTTACAGTTAGTACGTCCATGAACCCTACTGGCCTCTGATAATCTTTTACGATTCTTCCGTCTACTTCCACCTTCCCCCTTGTTATTATGTTCCTGGCTTCCTTGGATGTATCTGCGAACTTCAGTACGTCCCTAATCACTACCATTAACGGCACGC
>JAKAXD010000020.1 GCA_021816725.1 Thermoplasmata archaeon | reverse complement strand
GAGGGGAAGAAATCTCTCTGGAGGAGGATAAGACAAAATGTATAAGAAAATAGTATTGTTGCTTGCCATTGCAAGCATAGGATTGATGGTGCTCATGCCGATTGCATCGGCTCAGGGGCCATCGACAGAAATGAACACAACGATAGTGGGATACGACACCTCATATGGGCTGTACGTGACAGCTCCGGTGAATACGAGCACGGACATGATCCAGAATTTCACCCTTATGCTCAGGTCACCAGGCGCATCCACGTACAATATAACCGTAAACTCGAATCCGTACAGCAGCGGTCATTTTGACTACCTGACCGTGCTGTATTTCAATACGACATATTCAGGCCAGAAGACAATCAGCATAACGATGTATTCCAGTGCTTTGAACCTGACACAGACATTCACGTACGACCTTGTTTTCCTGACAGCAACGGAATACATCAGCTATATGAATAGCAAGATAACAAAGTCAGTCATAGGCCAGTACACGGAAATGGAAATGGAGGAGTTCGGCATTGCCCTTGTCACCTTGAGTATAATCCTTCTTGTTATCATGGAAAGAAGCAGGTACGCTGATAAAGTAAGAGTGGCAATGAAAACTGGAGGCGAGAGAATTGGTTGATGAAGAGAAAGTAGAAGGAGAAAAAGGGAACATATACAAGTCAACTGGTAAGAAGTGGGGATTCCTTGGTCTTGGGAAGGTAGTGGACATAAAACTTCCAGAAATTCCAGGGGAAAGTGTGGGTCAATCATGGCTGAGACAACAAATAAACAGGTGGGAAAAATGGGGAATGACATGGAAGGTATTGACAATTGGTTTTGTAGCATTGGCAATTGCTATATTTCATATCTACCTGGTGAGCGGTCTTGTGATCCCAGCAATAATAATATCACTGGTTATCGCAGCAGTAGGGGCCGAAATAATAGCAAACTACCATATGAAAGGGCACTGGTATTACGCACTGGTCACAAAGCTCAAGGACAATGTTAAGATAACTAATATAAAATCAGAAGGTACAAATCTCACATTCGACGTTCTTGAAACAAAACTCGCACCCGGGGAAGACCCGCTTCAGGAATACAGGATAATAGACAAGGCAGTCGATCCCAAGAACCCGGATGGTATCAGGCTGATAGACTGCACGATAATACAGACGGGATTCAGGAAGTGGATACTTGCAAAGGATTTTGACATTGAGCATAGGATTCTCATTGGGGAGGCCGGAGACTATCCTGGATTGGCGTTATTGCCTTTGGTCTATGACCTCGAATCGCAAATCCCGAAAGCGGAACAGTGGATATCCAAGTTATTCAGGAAAGGAAAATTGACACCGGAAGAGGTGTCTGCTCTTGAAGAAGAAGGCAACAGGGTGGTCAACGGATATAACGATTACGTCAAGAAACTAGAGGCAGCTGGTGTCAAAAAGCTGAACAAAGATAATGCGGGCAGGAATGGCATGCAACTCGTTGTAGGACTTGATAGTATTGGTTCACAAATATTCACCTCGTACAAAGAATATCAGGATCACAATCAAATTCCATTATCAGTACGTCGGTCAAGGGTAATGAATATGGTCAATATGGATAAGGAAGTGAAAGACGTCCTTTCCTGGTTTTTGGAAAATAAAGAAAAGATAACACTCGAAGCGTACATAAATGCGCTGCAGACCATCATGGACCTCGAAGGAACAACTGACGAAGCCATACGTGGCGGATGGGCTGCTCTCAAGACAAAGATGGATGAACTGAAGACAATAGGAGTGAAGAGACAGGTGGAAGAAGCCACAGGAGAGGAGATACATGCCTGAGGAACAGCATAAGGGAACGCCGAACAGGGAAGTAGAGCGGATAATCGCTGAACACATACACAAGCAGATCAAAAACACTTCAAAAGGCATATTTGCCGAGGATACAATAGAGAAAAGCAACAGCGTTCCGGATACCTTCCGGCCTACCTTCGACCATTTCGTAACGTCTTTCAGGAACAGCAAAGACGGGATGCTTCACGATTCATGGAAGGAGCATCTCGTGCATCTTTATATGAACCTGATAGAAAGGTCGGGAGAATACGGAAACATCACAAAGGACGACAAGGAAAAGATTATCGGTAATTTCGTGGAAACGTTCCTGCTTCCAGGATCAGATGAACCGATGGTCTACGAATTGGCCGAGAAGACCATCAAGCGGTTCGAAATCATCTTTCTGAATATCGGCAAATCCCAACTTGAATCAGTTAATTTTGGCAACAATGCAGATATGATGTATGGCCCCAAGTATAGGCCGGTGATGCCATGATGGAGGACAAAGATAGCATCTCTATCCTCGCAAGGAAGATATCAGTTGCTTATGATGAAGCCCATGAAGCCACCAGAGAGATATCCCTCAGGGATGAGAACTGGTACAATGCCTTCTCAGCCCTCGATACCCTTCATAAATTCATCAGGTCGATGCCTTCTTTACAGAAAACAACGGAACTTGATACCTATCTGGGGTACTACAAAGATATAGTGAGAAAGATAAAAGCTCCTGAGCTTGTTTCTCTCCTTCCTGACCATCCGTGGGAGTATGCCAAGGAACTCTACAAGATTTACAGGGAATGGAAAGGCTACATGATAGAAATCATACAGAAATCAGGAATATGGGAAAAACAGGAAGAAGAAACGATAATTGACAAGGTCAATTTCACGTTCCCGAACGCAAAGGTGAAGAAATGAGGCCAGAAGAATTCAGGGAGATGAGAGTCAAGGACAGCTACATCGTCAAGATAATAAAGGACAGGTTGGTGAACAAGCACCAGAACGCTAAGATTGCAATATACGGCCCCCCAGGCTCAGGGAAATCATACATCGGTCTTTCGATAGGTCTGTCAGTGGATCCCGATTTCTGGCTTGACCATGTAAAGTTTGATTTCATAGAGTTTGGGGATACTGTCCTGAATCCCGATACGCCCGACGGGTCTGTATGGATGTGGGATGATGCAGGCCTGAACATGACCCCAGAAGAATGGGAGTCGAGAGGGGCCAAGTTCCTCAGCTTTCTATTTCAGGGTTCGAGGAACATGGAAGGCAACGGGAAACAGAGGAATCATGTGTACATCGTTACCGTACCATCGAAGATATTCATAATCAAGAGGATTAGGGGGATGTTTGACCTGATACTGGAAGCAAGCGATGTGCAGGGATTCGCAAAACCACTGATCCCCTTTGATTCCCCTCTCGATGACGGAAGGGTGTGGAAAAGATACCCGAAGGTCAATAAGCAGAAGATGAAACTCGTGGAATTCCCGATGCCACCAGAACGGCTAAGGGAAGAATACGAGAAGGCACGTTCAAAGAACAACATGGAGAAGATGAGGATGGCACTTGAGGAAGCAAAGAAGGAAAGGGAAATAAAGGCGCTCAGGGAAGAAAACCAATTAATGAAGCTCGAACTTCAGAAGAAGAAAATCGAGGCGGCAAATAAAGTCATATCAATTAAAACAAAAGCTGCAGAATTAAGAGCGAAAGGAGTAAAACAGAGAAATATAGCAACCGAGCTAGGCGTATCGCAATCTTACATATCTCAGGTCACATCTGGCGGAAAGTAAGTGTATTGATAATTTTATCACTTTTTTATTTTAACTCCGGCCTATATATAATAATGAATATCAAAATCAAAAAGACCGACCGTCTTACCGATAAAGATTTTAACGGGATAAATGATACAATCAGGCCAGCTCTTTTTTGTGCGGTAGCGAGACCACCGAAACAAGGGCTGGCGCTTAACAGTGCGAAAAATATCTGCCATCACAAACTGCATGTTATTTAAGTAAGGTCTGGATAGTATTACACATGACTGAATATAGAACGAGAAAACGCCACGGAAGGAAATCAGTTTATCCGATCAGGTCAGGGCGCCCACACATCGTAAGGACAAGAGTTCACGTGAAAGGTACCGAAGAACACAGGAGAAGAAAGACATGGCACGTGAAAGGCCACTGGACACATAACAAGCTCGGAACGAGGATCTGGATAAAACCTCATGATGTACATGCGAGGGAGAAAGAGTTCAAGGAAGGGCCGAAGAACTACACAAGGGAAGAGCTGAGGTTCGGAGGGCATTTCAACGAAGTTGCGGAAAACATCGCAAGGGAATACGAGAAGAAAGGGAAGGAAGGGGAAATAAACCCGAAGACTGGAAGACCGTATACCAGGAAGGATGCAGAAGAGATAGGAAGGGCTACCGCAGCCGATATTTACAGGGAAAAGATGGCCAAAGCAATAGAGTGAAACCCGTTCCAACAATGTGCATGTTATTTAAGTAAGTTCATTATTGAATATTGATCAATCGGTGGTCTCGCAAACCGCAGCCGAGTTCGGCTGTACTCCTATGATACGAGGGGTTGGCCATGAGTAGAGGAAAATTCCGGTGAGTGGGAAGGCCATTGACCAGGAAACGAAAAGAATGAAATCGAAAGGCATAGGAGCCTTACTGGTGGTATTGATAGTGATACTGGGAGGCACTGGCGCAATTTTTGTCGTCGGCAGCATGGACCAGTCCGCATTCAATAGCACTGGAGCAAGCAACATAGCCGGATACGGAATCGCTCACGAAGTGACGGCCGTATTTGGGTACAATGATACGGGCAAAACTTGGTACACCGCAACATTGACAAAGACTAATGGGTCAGGAGCAACACCTGATAGCGTAAAGGCGGTATTCACCTTTGCGAGGAACGCAACTGACGTGGGCATCAATGTTCTGATGATACAGACGGGGAATTCGTCCCAGGATGTGTACAACCTTCTACAACAGAACGCACTGTTCGAAGTTTCAGGATTGACTTCTTCAACGACCATAACGGGGGTAACGGAAAAAATATCCGCAGCTGGCCTGTTCTTTGGGCAAGCGGTCAACGCAACCGCAACATCCGCATTCAGCGATAAAGGGGTAACGCTAAGTGATTACAATTTCTCACTATATTCCAACACCACAAACAATCTGAATAATAAGACAGCATCGTTGGGAGCAATGAACATGTTTGCGTCTTTACCAACAGCGGAACCGCAATACATATTCTGGATCACGCCTTCAACCACAGCAGTCAACACCAATGTAGCGAGCCCGACGATAACAATCACATTCTACCAAAATTTCCAGAGACCGTTCGGATTACAGGCATACACTGACGTAGGGCTTATAGTCCTGGCATTCGGAGCACTAGCAGGGTTCATAGCGTATCTCGCAACACCTGAACACTATAACAGGGAAGAGATAAGGGCCGGCAAGTGGTATAACAAGCAATCAGGAGAAAGCACAACGAGAATATATGCGGCAATCGGGCTTGACCTTGTGATATTTGCATTCATAGGAGCACTGGGGACAATCACGCCATTCCTTGGTGGATGGGGTGGAGCGCTGGCATTCCTCTTCGGATTTGGAGTGGTGATATGGGCTTACACGTCAATACCAAAGAAACAGAAATACTCAGACGCACTCCTCCTCGGCACTGCAGGCGGCGTGGTCGTATTACTCCTGAACTACTATCTACCGTTCGGAACCGTCTACTACAACATGGCGATCAGCACGAACGACATAGCGTTGATTGGAGCAGCCGTCATGGTCATAGTGACGCTTGCGATAACCGTGCTCGGAATAATGGATACGGGAAGGTACAACCTGAGGGAGAGATACACAAGGAGACCGATAGAATCAAGGAAGGTAAGACCTTCGAGGAGGT
>JAKAXD010000010.1 GCA_021816725.1 Thermoplasmata archaeon | reverse complement strand
TAAACGTGTTAACCAGCTACAATTCAGTTCAAGAGAATGCTGATAGTTGGAGCCTTCTCCAAACACTTTCATTCTATAATTCTTCTTACGAATAATTCATCTCAAACCTCTATGTCAGAGAAGCTAAAGTGATATCACCATTTGCGCTAATCATTACCCATGCATCATTAAAAAGCTAAGTCTAAATACTCAGGCACGCTGCAAAAGTATGAGTAGTCATATTTCTGATGCATCTACCGATTATTGGGGAACTGCCCTACGAATTCATGAACTGGCAGAGGTTGGCAGCAGGGAGTTAGAATCGTCAAGTCTTCTAAAGGGAATTCTAAAAGATCATGGTTTTGAGGTGGAGGATCATTTCATGAATATTCCCACAGCATTCAAGGCAGAGAAGGTTTTGGGGAATGGGGCACCTTCAATTGCATTCCTGGCAGAATATGACGCCCTCCCTGGAATAGGGCATGCCTGTGGACACAATCTCATTGCATCTTCTGCCGTCTATTCTGCTATTCGGTCGACTGAAAAGATAAAGAATGGGACGATCACTGTCTTCGGTACCCCAGATGAAGAAGGTTCTGGTGAATGGGCTGGCTCTAAGATAATAATGGCAGAGAAGGGTGCATTCATAGGAATAGACTTAGTACTCGGCTCTCACCCTGGGGATCGGTGGAGTGTAGGGGAACAATCCCTAGCCGATCTGGATTACGAGATAACGTTCATGGGGAAAGCTGCTCACGAGGCAGCGAACCCTGACAACGGTAGAAGTGCTCTTGACGCTGCAATCCTGACCTATACCGCGGTCAACATGATGAGGCAGCACGTCAGGAGGGATGTCAACTTCGTAATGCACGGAATAATAAAGGAGGGTGGGACTGCTTCAAACGTCACGCCTGAGAAAGCTGTTCTTACTTACGGTATAAGGACATCCGATATCAATTATCATAAAATCGTAGTTGATAGATTCATGAAGATAGTCGAGGGTTGCGCTAGTGCAACTGAAACAACTTATAAAGTAAAGGAAATCGGGCTTATGTATTCAACCACTAAGATAAACCAGACGCTCTCAAATAATATAAGGGAGAGGCTGCTGGCAAAAGGAATTGATTGCCCAACTCTTGATGAAACACTATCAAGGATACCGGATGGGTCAACAGATTTTGCAAACGTTTCTCAGGTGGTTCCCGCACTGGAGGTACAGTTTAAGATTGCAAAGGAAGGAACGCCTTGGCATTCAAGAGAGTCACTCGAAGCAGCAAAATCAAATGAGGCAAAGGAAGCACTTAAAACGATGATAGAAGTCCTAAGCGATACTGCAGAGGAGTTCTCGATAAATCCAGAATTCAGAAATGGAGTGAAGAAAGACTTCCTGAAGGGAAAGTAATCCAGTGTAAGTAACCACGTCTAAGGACGAGGGTCAACATAGATAAAGGGGGAATCATTGAATTGCCCTCCAATTTTACTCCCTATGCTAGGAATTTATCGAACCATGCAGCTATCTCCTCCAGTCTCTTCACCCTATTCCGTGGCTTTCCTGAGTATGGAAGGTTGTGATTTTCGCCCTTGAAAATTACCAGCCTTGTTGTTGTTCCCTGCATCTTAAGCTGGGTGAAAAGTTCATAGGCCTGCCACACTGGGCATCTGTAGTCAGCATCGTTCTGGATAAGAAGTATTGGGGTTTTGCAATTGCGGATATGTTTTATTGGCGATTTTTCCCAGTAAGTTTCAAGGTTGTCATATGGGGTACCGCCTATCTGGTCAGCGTCAAAAGTCGGTCCTATGTCCCCAGAGAAATAATCAGAGACAGCATCAGCAAACGATCTGTCTGAAACTGCGGCCTTAAACTTGTCGGTGTGTCCAACTATCCAGTTTACCATGAACCCCCCGTATGAACCTCCAGTGACCCCCAGTCTGCTGGCGTCTAGTTTATACCTCTTTATTGAATATTCCACCAGCTCCATGATGTCCTTGAAATCCCTCTCTCCATATCTTTTCACCACAGCTGCTGCAAATAAATCACCATAGCTGTCACTGCCTCTAGGATTGCAGTATATGACGCTGAATCCCATTGAATTCAGCAGGTGAGCCTCAAAGACAAGGGCCTCACCAAATGCACCTCGCGGCCCACCATGGATTCTGACTATCGTACCTTTCCCCTTCCCCTTGAGGATCCAGGCCTCGATATCCTCACCATCACTTGCTTTGAAGTGGAAATTTTCAGGTTTCCTAAGATTCCATCTTTTCAGTTGCTCATTCATCGTCAACAATAACTTTACTTTACCATCATGCACATAAATTTCAGGGGGAGTGTTGGAGTTCTGCGCAACGAAATAAACCACATCCTCATCAAAATCGAAAGACTCCACCGAGAATTCTCCCGCTAACACAGTATTCAGCTCTCCTTCGGCATTGAGACTGTATAATCCAACCCTGCCATGAACAGTTGCAATGAAATACACCTGATTCCCCTTGACCCTCATCTTAGTAGAATCAACCATCGACGAATCCATGCTCAGTGCACTCCCGGGGGAGATGTCGTACTTTTTCATCACTTCGTTCAATTTTCCATCCTTCCAGAATACAATTTCAGGTGCTTCTTCTATGAAGTGTTCGTGTTTGTTAAGCAGAAATACCAAAGTTCCATCCTCAAGATACTCCATTGATGAGGTTCCACCTATCCCCCCTGGGGTAAGATAATCTCCATTGCCTGACTTTAAGTAAGTAATGTGACCGTTTGCCTTTGAAAGGATGCCTATCCTTGCGTGATAGTCGTCATAATCAAGCGACCTGATCTCAATTGCTATCTCATTCTTCATCGGGTTTACAGCAAAGTCTCTGATCTCTTCCTTCCCTTTCAAAATCAAGGAAGACTTCCCCTTGCTGTCCACATGAATGAGCTCATAGCTAAACCCCTCCATGAACCCCTTATCATCTGAGAATAACGGTATGTTCTCTATAATCCTGTAATCCTCATTCTTCTTTTCCTTCTGAACTAGTAAGTATAGCCCCTCTGAATCTTTATCCCATGCAATCTTGCCAATCCTTCCATCTATCTCAACTAGTCTATGATCCCTTGATGATGAAATATCCTTTATGTTTATTGAGACCTTACCTCCCTCCTTGGATTCATAAGCGATCAATTTCCCAGTTTTATCCCTCACCATTCCATAGTCTCTTTCACCTCTAGTGAATCTCACTCCTCTTCCATCAATCAACTCGTATATGCCAGTTGAGTAATCGTTAGTCTCTCTTTCAGGTTTCGCAACCTCAAAGAGAATCCTCTTTCCTGCAACTACAATGTTACCAACGAACTTCAAATCATAAAAATTTCCTGGCTTCAGTACTTTAGCTTCAGAAGTCGATTTCACTGTTTCCATTGTACTGTATAGACTATCTCCTAAAGAATTTTTGAGGTTAAAATAAAAAACTGAAAATTACTCAAATTCTTCCCACGATCTTTTTTGTGATCAAAGTTGAGCTCTATTCGACGACGTCCTGTTCCATCTCCACATAAGGGTAATCAGATGAAATGGCCATCTTTGCATTTAATGGTATAAGCATCTGGTCCTCTCCATGCCCGAACGGAAGTCCGAAAATAGATGGTTTTTCCAGTTCCTCTATGTATTGCTGGATTATATCCTCTATGTAAGGCATAGGTTCTTCCATCTCGTTTATCTGCCTGAATTCGCCGAAAACGAAACCCTGAAGTTTTTTCAGAATTCCTGTCAGCTGCATAACTGAAAAGTATCTATCCAAATCACCCGATGTTATTCCCGTATCCTCGCTGAAAAGAATTTTTCCGGAGGGGTTCGGGTAGTATGGAGTGCCTATTAGGGAGGCTCCTACGGATATGTTCGTCCCCAGGGACTTCCCGCGGGCTTTTCCTTTGTATATGTATTTCACGAAGACGTTCACGAAGGCTGAGAGGTCATTGCTTTTTCCTGATAGGACGTTTATGAAATGCTTGAATGCATTGCTATTGTATTCGTCAGGGTCGGAAGCTGGCATCGGGCCGTGAAAGGTAACGAGTCCCGAAAGCTTGTTGAGTGCAAAATGAAGTGCGGTAATGTCGCTGTAACCGACAAATATCTTTGGGTGTTCCCTCACAAGATCGTAGTCAAGATAAGGCAGGATATGGATAGAACCGTAGCCTCCTCTTGCACAAAGGATCATCTTTATGTCATCGTTCCTGAAAGCTTCGTTAAATTCATCAGCCCTGTCCTTCTTAGGGGCAGCAAGAGAGTTCTTCTGGACAAGTTTCCTTATGTTCCTCCCAAGGGAGAATTTATAACCCATCTTTGAAAGCTTGTTCAAGGAGAGCGAAAGCTGTTTCATGTCCGGGGCACTCGCAGGAGCAATTATTCCTATGGTATCCCCTTCCTTCAGCTTCTCCGGTACAATCGTCTCTTTAATCTCTCTATATTTAGGTTGGCTATTCAGCTCCTTTAGATTCACCATAATTAATATTAGGTACTTCTTTATTAAAATACTTTATCGTGGTCAGATATACAAGTTGAGGTTGCATTCACTCCCATTATTATGTTGATTGTAGACCACATATTTAGGTGAGTTTTTGCAAGAGTAACTCATCTCAAAGAAGTTATAGAATAAGATCAGGATTTTTGGATAACTTATTTGCAAGCTCTTTGTCTATCGTCTCCTTTTCTATGTTCCTTGCTAGGCCCTTTATGTAATCAACGTCCTCAGGGTATGTTATTGCATTCCAAAGACACGAAACCTGGCAGTTGTTGCATCCTACCATGCAGTTGTCCGGATAAAGGACTACAGCCTTATGGGCCTGGAGATCGTAACCAAACACATTCCTCTTTTCTCCGCATGTCACCACGCAAAGGCCGCATCCTGTGCACTTGTTTGGGTCTATAATAGGATGCCAGTTTATTTCTGATCTATTTATTCCGTGCCATACTGCAAACTCACTTGCCATTTTTGTCTCCTCCATGACTGTCCACTAAGTGATCTGGAAATTTGGCCAGTCCTTCATTCAGATCCTCTTTCACCTTTGGATATACCTTGTACTTAACTATAACATTCCTGATGAATGTTGCCGGATTTTCCGGAAATGAGATTGCCCCATCCGGGCACACTTTGCCGCAGGTAGTACACCCAAGCACACATTTTTGAGGGCTTGCGACAAGAGGCATTCCTTCCTGCAGATTCCATTTGAACACCGAATTCCCGCATGTGAGCAAGCACAGGCCACAGCCGGTGCAGGCATCGTCATTGATGGTTGGATACCAGCTTAGCTGGGTTCTATAGACTCCATGCCAAAGCTTTTTATTGACTATCTGAGAGCCTTGATCGGCTGACATCTATAGGTCACATCTAGGTATCACATTTTCATATTTCAATATGATGATTACATCTATTAGCTGTAAATGTGTCTTGAGTCTCAATTTTGAAAGATTAATTCATATTCAGAAGACATTTTGGTTGACCGCAAACTATCTAGAGTTCTTTTCTCCCGTCGTTCAAATAGACTAGCCAATGGTCGCGGGGCTAGACATAAAGATGGTTCATCTTATATAGTGAAATTTAGCCCCTTAAATAGGAGACAACATTGTCAATAACGTGTTCCTTTACCATTCCAAAATCCCCCCAGTTGAAAAGAGATGGTTCAAGATAGCATGATAGGGCGCACTTGTTGCAAGTTTCGTATTGCTCCCAGTTCACTGAGTTCCACACCTTTGGCAGATCGATCTCCCAGACCTTCAGGGAACCTGCGTACTCGTTGAGGACATAACATGGCAGTACTACCCTTCCCTTCGGGTCAATATTCAGGGTAAGCCAGGGCTTGCATTTCCATCCTATCCAGTTATACCATGAATTGATCACTGATTCAAAAAATTCCTTGGATTCTAAAATTGGAGCACCATTTTTCTTTAGGTCTAGCAGCTTAGTTATCGCTCCCTTTAGGTTTGATTGAGAAGGCGACTTCTTTTCAGCCGTGGAATAATTATAAGCTATCTGGAAGGAAACTGATACATTCATCTCCTCTGCGAAAGCTACGATCATATCCACCTGGTCCGTGTTCTCAGACGTTATAGTGCTGCTCAGCGATACAGGGATTTCAGAGCTTGCAACAGCTATCCCCTGTCTTGCTTTCTCGAATGATCCCTCCACCCCCCTCAATCTGTCATGAACCTCTCCTATCCCGTCTATAGAAACGAAGAGATGATCAATGTAATCTCGAACTTCCCTGAAGCGATCCTTCAACATCCAACCGTTTGATACGACAGAAGTGAAGAATCTATCATGTGACTCCCTCAAAATTTCAGGAAGATCCCTTCTCAGGAAGGGTTCTCCACCTTCAAAACCCATGTAAGATACACCAAAATCTGCCAATGAATCCATCATTTTTCTCTCTTCATCGACGGTAAGCAATGCTTCATCCGGTCTGCGCCAAAATGGGCACATTTGGCATCTTAGGTTGCAGGTGTAAAGCAGCTTATGACCTGCTATAAATGGGACCTTTTCTCCATTCAACCCTTTTAGACTTCTCTTTATGGTCCTTAAGATGACACTTTGGAAAAGTCCCATCGTTACAGACCATTAGTTCGCTATTAAGAT
The DNA here is from genome assembly GCA_021816725.1 of Thermoplasmata archaeon. Lineage (GTDB taxonomy): Archaea > Thermoplasmatota > Thermoplasmata > Thermoplasmatales. The sequence goes on along the minus strand of JAKAXD010000010.1, from coordinate 24,341 downwards.
TGTTGTACAGCGTGATGCTAATTATAGGCTGCACCAATCGCTTATTTCAACGGTTTGTACGAAGATGAATGAAACCTACTAAAATTAGGTTTAATATGATGATAATCTTGGTTCATATCTCTGAATATACTTCGGCGCACCACCTATTGTTAGCTGGTAGGAATGAGAAGCTATGACTTTAGCGGAAACTGCAGTAATGTCAGGCAAATCTTGACGTATTTAAAGTACTGTTACTTTTGTAATGTCAAATATTTTCGAAGACTTTTCCAATCTAGATAAATTAAATATCTAGTTGTCATTTTTAAAAGTGCGAAAATTCCAACCAGATGCGTTGGACATAAAGATAATAGAGCTACTGGAAGAAAACTGCAGCCTGGGGTATAGAGAAGTTGCAGACAAGCTGAATAAGAACATATGGAACGTTAGGGACAGGATTATTCACCTGAAGGAAAAGGGTGTTATAAGAGCCTGCAGGGCGGACATCAACTATGCGGAAATGGGGATGGGGTGTAGAGCAATGATCAGCCTTAATGTGGCTGCCGAAAATATAGACAGATTCATATCTTTCATAAAATCAAATAACATGTTCAAGAGACTAATCATTACTACGGGGGTAAGGCGATTCCATATTGAGGCAGTGGGAAAGGAATGCAACGATATAAGACTCTACGCTATGAAGAACTTTCCTGATTTTAAGGTTGAGGATGTTGAATTCGAGGTTATACTAGATAGACCCGTGTAATTGTGGCACCCGACACAATTATTGTGCCAACCACATCTTTAAGGGTCAAGAATTTGCCTACAAGTAATTAGTAGTTATTAGGTAATATATTTCTCATGGCTAACTATGAAATAGTCAGCGATGAAGCCTTCCAGGTCATACTCTATAGACAACACGTATTGCAGAAGAAGATGGAGGCTGATTAACATTGACAGAGGAACCTAGGGGCGAAAGATTTGGGGTCAATTTCTACGGGTCAGAGAAGCTTCCAGATTCTACAGAACTAGTCGCCCAGTTTCAGAAGATAGTTGACAACAGATTTGCGAGATGGATAATGACGAGAATGACAGAGCAAAAGAAATTTGAACACATCCTCGGCGTTTTTGCAGGCGTGGAAGCCCCAAGAAATATTAAAGAATCCACTCAATCAAAGGTATTGGAGGCCGCACTGAAGAGGGGAATGAAGACATTTCACATAGAGAATATGGAAGTTATCAAAGGAGCACTGAAGGAAAAGTACGTCAGGAAGGGAGTAGCGTTAACCCTTAGAAGCGTGGCCAGGTATGGAATTACAAAACCGCAGATATTTGACGCCCCCTTAATGATTGTCTGGAATACTACCAAGCTCTGCAACCTTCACTGTAAGCATTGCTATGCCAATGCGGGAGCGAAAAATCCAGATGAAATGTCTCTTGAGCAAAAACTGAAAGTCATAGACCAATTCGATGAGGCCGGAGTTACGATGATAGCGTTTTCAGGAGGCGAACCTCTGATGAGCCCCGATTTCTGGAAGGTAGCAGAGTACGCTTCAAGCAAAGGAATCTACACAACAATCGCCACGAATGGAACACTTCTCACCAAAAACGTGGTTGACAGGCTTGCGGAAGTAGGAATTAAGTACATCGAAATAAGCCTGGATTCTGCAGACCCGGCAACTCACAACGAATTCAGGGGTCAGGCAATGGCATGGGAAAGAACGGTGCAAGGAATAAAGAACGTTGTGGAGAAAGGAGTTTTTGACAATGCTATAGCAACAACTGCTACAAAATACAATTACAAGAACATGGATAAAATGCTTGATCTTGCAATCAGCTTAAAGGTGAAGAGGTTCATCGTCTTCAATTTCGTACCGACTGGAAGGGGGAAGGAGATAATCAGCGAAGACCTTTCTCCAAAGGAAAGGGAGGATCTCCTGACATTCTTATACGATAAGTGGCAGGCGAAGGTAGGGCCAGAAATTTACTCGACTTCACCTGAATACTCCAGAATCGGCATAAACAAGATTTTAGACGGCACAGGGAAAACATACTCGCCTACACACTTCGTGCCAATGGATGCTGGCTCGAACGGAATTGCGATGGCAGAATTCCTAGGTGGATGCGGAGCAGGACGAATATATGCCGCTCTTGAAGATAACGGTGATCTTGAACCCTGCGTGTTTCTACCTCTAAGGGTAGGGAACGTGCTGAAAGAGGATTTCAAAGAATTATGGAGAAACTCCAAGGTTTTAAAGGACCTGAGAAACAGGGATGAACTTGAGGGGGTATGCGGAACATGTCCATTCAAGTATTCATGCGGAGGGTGCAGGGCCAGGGCGTACGGTTACTACGGGGATTACATGCAGTCTGATCCAGGATGCGTTCTCAATGAAAAGGCATACGAGGAAGTAGTTATAAGACTCTCAGGCGAAGAACAAGTAGGTATCAAAGATGAAAATATTGCTTCTATCCCCACCAACTGATTCAGTCATAAAATCTGTCATAGGAGTGACAGGGCCACCATTAGGGCTTGCTTATCTTGCTTCAATAGCAAGAAGCCAAGGCGATGATGTACGGATAATAGATTCCATTGCGATGGATTATACGTTTGAAGATATAACGGGTCAGATTAAAAAATTCGACCCTGACCTTGTTGGGCTGACTTCTACCACATCAATGATACCCGATGCTTACAAAGTTGCAGAATTAGCAAAGGAATATAACAAGGAAGTGAAGACAGTGATTGGCGGACCACACGTTACATTCACGCAGGAAGAGACCCTTATGGAATCACCTCACATGGACTTCACTGTTGCAGGCGAGGGTGAGACGTCCTTCTCAAATCTATTGCTGCACTTAAAAGGGAAAAAGGAGATTAAAGAAGTTAAGGGGATATCTTACCGTGACTCGGAAAAGATTATAGTCACTCCGCCAGAACAACTAATAAAGGATGTTGATTCAATTCCCCTTCCAGCTATAGATCTCCTCCCGATGGAAAAATACAAGGCGGGGACCAAGAGATTTGGGACCCTTATGACTTCAAGAGGTTGCCCATATAACTGCATCTTCTGTTCTTCCTCCCTCCAATTTGGAAAGGTCTGGAGAGGTCATAGTACTGAAAGGGTAATGACAGAACTTAGACGTCTGGTATTTGATTACGGTATCCATGAAATAGAGTTCTTAGACGACACATTCACACTGAACATGAAGAGGGCGGTTGAAATAGCCAAAAACATAAAAGCTGAAAATCTGGACATAAAGTGGTCTGGATCTGCAAGAGTCAATCTATTCAACGAAGAAATTGCCAAGGCCATGAAGGATTCAGGTGCCCACACCATTTACTTCGGAATAGAATCCGGGAACCAGAATACTCTAGATTTCATCGGAAAGGGTATAAAATTGCAGCAGGCAGTGGATTCAGTCAGGAAGGGGAATGAAGCCGGATTACATACTCTTGGGTCCTTCATAATAGGATTCCCGGATGACACAGTATACGAGGTTAAAAACACAATAAAATTCTCTAAGAAAGTTAAAGTCAAAATTGCCCAATTTACCATTGCTACTCCTTACCCTGGAACGAGGCTATGGCAACTTGCTAAATCTCAGAACCTCATCAAAACCACTAACTGGAGGAAGTACACTACGCTAAACCCAGTTATGAGCCTGAAGAATTTTAGCGACAAACAAATTCTTGGATGGCTTGGGAAGGCATATGCATACTTCTATCTAAGACCTACTTATCTTCTGAACGACTTGTTAAGGGATCACGGCTTCATATTCAAGAGAATAATCCCATATTACTCCAAAGCCATGGTTGCATTCAAGCAGGGGGACATTTTGTCTAAGCAAGTCCAAGAACCAGTTCCATCCACGGAAGTGCAGTAGAATCAGTCAAACATTCTATCCAAGGGGAATTGCCCTTTAGCACAGTCCAACTCTTCACAAATGTGAGTATGTAAGGACGAGGGTATATTTCAAACCTATTTTTCTTCGGTGTAAGCGTAATTTACAATTGAACCTGCGCTAAACTAGTGGCTGATAAGTCGTTCTGTCCGACTTTAATCTAGTATAATGGAGCTCTATTTGTCCCAAAATTGGCCAATAGGTTTATGTATATTGACCAAAGGCTTTCCGAAATCAAAACTCAAAGAAAGTGACCATTTAAGTAAGGTAATTTTATTATGGATGATGAGAGTGATAATACCAGTACTAGATAGGAATCATGAACATTCAAGAGTCTCGCCCCATTTTGGTCGCGCTCCATATTTGGCTGTTGTTGAAGTAGAAGATGCTAAAATAAGGTCAATGAACTTTGTGCAAGGTGAGGGACCGCACGAGGAAAATAGATCTGAAGAAGAGAAGAGCAAGGCATCTTCAATCCATGGGAAGATCATGGACCTAAAGCCTGATGCGATAGTAGCCACAAGGATTGGGCCAAGGGCAGTAGATGATTTTACCAAAGCTGGCATTGAGATATTGCCAGTTGAAGGAAATACAATATCAGAGATTATACCCAAACTTCAACGATAACAAAAGTATTCCATAAACCTGGTAATACTCGATATCAGGACATGAAAACGATGATGGAATAATCGTGAGTAAATCTCAAATATGGGGAGTTAAAGATTCATTCTTAATCCTATCAGTTCAGCTCTTGCATAATGATGGCAAGGAGAAGCAGTGACATCTCTGATTGGAACTTATGTTAAGTGGAAATGAAAATAGCAATAGTCCCATTCTGGCGTCCGGGCCAAAATTTGCGTAGTTTACAGGCTTTATTTTAAATAATTGGGTGTAACTATTTTCAATCTCATAAGCATGAAATGATATGAGTTCTAACTATGAAGAAGTGAAGAAATTTGCAGAGCAATCATTAGGAGAAATGCCTGAAGTAATAGAGTTGCTTTTCGGAATTGATGAAGGTTCTGCAATGGAACAGTTCCAGCAGAACAAGGCCCTCTATCTTGGAAGAATGAGTCTTCCGTTGAAGATAAGGGTCTTAATTGCAATTTCTGTCGCCCTTGCAAACGGACCTAGGGAATCTGCTATGATTCATTATAAGCTTGCAAAGAGGTTTGGAATTGAACCGCTGGAAATTCTTGATGCGATAAGGATAACGAAGATGGCATTAATGTCTTCCACGCTAGACTCAGTTTATGAGATGATCGATGTATTTGGAGAGCTCCCAATTGAGCAAGCAGAGAGCTCTGATGTAATTTCAATCTTAGGTGACCTCGAGAAAAAGAGTGGAATGATTCCAGATCGTGTCAAGGCATCATCCAGGTTTTCCATCAATCTCCTTAAGGAGCATTTGCGGGAGAAGAAGGCGATGCTTACCCCACTTAAATTACAAAATAAAGACGTCTATGCAATTGCATTGGGTGTAAGCGTTTCCATAAGGGACAGGGAGTGCCAGAAGGTCTACCTTAAACAGTTCTTGAAGAGTGGTGGTAACAGGGAAGAGGTAGAGGACATCCTGACAACCGCAAGATTCCTTAGCGGCAATAGAGCATTTGTAAATGGAATCAAAATTCTTGATGATCTGAGAAATCAAAGAACTGGAGAAAATGTCCCTTTTAAGTAGGTCCTCATTGAATAATTTCATAATAAATCAAATAATGAAAAGGTACGGAATCAACCAGGTTCAAGAAATCAAGGGTATCTCTAGGGATGTCTGGTCAAGAAGGAAAGAAATCGAAGATCATGTAAGGAACCATCAGGCACTCGATGAAGAAATGACACTTTATCAGAAATTCGTGGAATACGATAGAACCCTGTCGGAACTTATACTAGTCAAAAGATTTGAATCTGGAATTTCTACTCTCGTATTTTTCTTATATTCAATCCTGGCGGGGATAGCAGGTGCAATCATGGAAATTCTTGCTCTCTTTACAACGACAGGCTTGGTTGGTCACATTATTCTGTCGTTATCCATAGCAGGAGGAGTTGTAGGGATATTATTTGCCCTTTACAGTATGAAGAGGGAGAGAGCATTTGTTTTAGCGTTAAAAGAGGGATTTCAATCAGACCTTCAGAACGTAGATGTTTTCCTCAAGACGGACAGGTTGATTGGTAGGGAGTCAGATTCACACATCTCTGACCAAAAGTTATGATTTATTAAGCGTTCCAAATTCAAATATACAGTGAGATTTGAGAAAGTAGCCCCCAAATTCTCCATGGATCAATAGGAACCCATGACGAGATTGCAAATACGTCTGGGCCAGAAAATGACATTTATCAATTCGTCGCAATTATCAGTTTTTGGCCGAACCAAGATAGATACAAGACAAATTTTGCACACTTTTGTTTAATAGAGATGTATTATAATGTATTGGTGCGGTATAATGCCGGAAAACGAGTCTGCTGCCTATACAGGCTTCTTGTATGAAGAGCAGGTTCTGAAGTTGTTATTGAAGTACAGCGAGGACTTTGCGAAAGAGCAGAAAATGGAAAATTCTATCCTCTATCTTGGAAGGAAGAACCTTTCAGGCAAGGAGTTATCATTAATTGCCATCTCAGTTTCCCTGGCCTTGGGGGATCGGGACTCTGCCTTTATTCATTTCCAGCAAGCAAGAAAATTTAAAGTCAGCAAGTCGGAGATAATGGACATAATCAAGGCAACAAAAATGATCCTAATGTCATCCTCTATGTCTTCATTTAAGACCTGTCTTCCAATAATGCAGGAGAAATCTAGACTCCTCTACAACAGAAAGGAAGTGGAGAAGATTGTAAATAGGCTGAAGAAAGAACTCAATCTTGGGCTAGTCCCGGAAAGTCTTGATACTCTTTCTCAATTTTCTTTTGAATTATTCACAGAACATTTAAGGGAAAGGACTGAACTTCTAAGTCCTCTTAAACTCGATATGAAGTTCATATACCTTGTTGCATTTTCAGTCTCCCTGATCCTAGGTTTTGGAGAATGTATTAAGATTTACTTAAGCCTGTTTTTTGAGAATGACGGAACACTAGGGGATGTTGAGGATGCAATAGCAGTCACCAGGTTTGTTACAGGAAATAGAGCAATAATATCCGCAATTGACATTTTGAAAAATATGGATAACTTGCCAATCTAGACTAAATTCTGACCCATTGCATAACTTGAAGAATCCTTCCTCTCTTACCCTCATTCTTCCAAAATGAATCTCCCCAGGATTAAGTTTTCTAGCTTTGGAGAATGTACAACAATGTTTCATGATAATCTCAAATAAATTCCATGGCCAGCAGAAAGTTCTAAGGTTGAATCATGATAATTTATTTTGATGAATATAGTCCCAGATACCCTCTAGCGGCATGGTAATTAACAGCACAGAAATGCTTTCCTACAACTAAAGCAGAATTGATGAAACAACGGAAGGATAGGTAAAAGTTAAATGAAAATAAAAATTAGTTTGTAGAAAGACCTATTATTTCTCTTCCATGATATCCTCTTCACCTTTGCCTTTCTTGACAACTATCACAGGTATGTTTACCTTTGATATTAGTTTCAAAGTCACGCTGCCTATGAAGAAGTCTTCTACATATGCGTATCCCCTATGTCCTACCAGCATTGCATCGAAATTGCCAGTGTTTGCCAAATCAATCAAGACTCTTGCAGGGTCGCCATCTGCAATCGCGTGTGTTATCTTTCCGGCCTTGATATTAAGGTTCCGAAGGAACGAAATCATCTTGTTTTCTGCCTTTTCTTTGGCTTCTGGCAAATCGTCCTTTTCCATGAAGTCTTCCAGCTCCTTCATTCCTAGCGGTACAACGTAAACGAACGATGCCTCGTCAACTTTTGGAAGGACCTTAAATCCCTTCTCCACGAACACTTTGGAATCGGGTGAAAAGTCCACTGGAATCAATATCCTGAACATTTACCTCGCCCCCTCTGATCCAGGTGAAATTTCTCGCATATCTTCCTTGAACGTCACATCTTTCCCCTTTATGCCGAAAAAGTGAGCGATTCTAGGCCTAAGCTTGATGTAAGTTATCAGGAATATAACCTGGAACACGGGCAGCGTAGCAGGTGCTATCGCAACTAGAGGTGAAAAGGCAGTTGCTGCTATTGCAATTGCTGTTCCCTCGTTTTTCCCTATGCTAGGGAAGAGGCCGGCCATGCTGTCCCAGTAGTTGAATTTGAGAGCCTTAAACAGAAGTGTTAGGAATATGAGTGAGACGGTTCCGAACACTAGCGCTGAGTAGAATACCCCGAATACAGCATGTAGATTTGTTATTATCATTTTGGATTCGCCGAAGAATATAACGAATATTATCATGAACATCCCAAGCATTGTAATTGTTGGAAATATAGGTGAAATTGACTTGAATTTTACCTTTCCCAGCCGCCTGACGAGTAATTCGTGGGTTGGTATTCCAACCAAAAGTGGCACAATTATGATTTCAATGATTGTGAATACTAGCAGCATCACCGATACTTGGACATGGTATGCAGCGCCGTAAAGGCTGGCAAATATGGGTATTATGGGAATTGCGATCAGGAACGTTATGGTAACCATTGCTGTAGAAGCTTCTATGTTCCCTCTCATCAACCCTACATATCCGACGCTCATGGATGAGCACGGTACGAGCCATGCCAGGAACAGTCCCAATCTAACGAGAGGGCTACTGACAAATGCGTCGCCCAGTAGAATTGCCATTATTGGACCCCACCCGAAATTCATCAGAAGAACAATCACCAGAAGTTTCCAGTTCTTCAGGGCGGTTCCAAGTCCCCGGAAATTCATCATAACCATCATTGGGAAAATCATTATTAATATTGCAACAAGTTGCAGATTCTTGATCAAGTCTTTGTTTAGTATTACCCACCTGAAGTCGAAATAACCAGCAAGCAGACCTATTATTATTGCGATCACTACATAAACGGCCAGGAATCGATCAAGATGATCCCTGATTTTCATAAGCTTATTAGTATTTGACACAACCAGATGAAAGTCATATGATACTTAATCATAGCAAGCAAAAATTGTAACAAAAATTGCCAGCTTCACAAATATTTGCGGAAGAAAGTAACCTACGCTCATAAATCCCCCTAAATAACAGTCACAAACTATCCAGATAATGAGGCCACCAATGGGATAACGATCTGTTTAACAGACTTAATTTACTTTAATATACCTTCAGTCTCAAATTGGATCATTCAGGGATAGACAACCCCAGAAGCAAAGACACTATATTTTAAAGAGTCCCTCTGCTAGGTAAAGTGAAAATTTTCAAGTGATTTATGGCAAGTGACCCTAATAAGGCAAATACTGACGTCTTTGCGCCCGTCTGCATTTGGAAGACCAATCTCCTTGGTCGGTTAACAATAGTGAAATTCCTTGTTCCATCAATTATAAGAACTTTCGAACAGCGTAAACATTTTTCCTATGATAATGGATGCTTCATTCCTTTTCCCCATCAAGAATTTCATTCCTCGGAGTTCCTATTGAGGTACCAGGAATGCATGCTCTTACTTCCTCCCGGAATCAATTAAGGGAGTATACTGGGGTAAGGATCACCAGTCATTTTAGTGCCAGTCAGAATCTTGAATAAATTACTACGGGCCGCATTGATTTTTTTAGTTATTCTTAACAGAGGAGCTAATCATACGCTTTACGGGTTTCCTCGTCACACATGACAGCTTCAAGTCTCTTTGGCCAGTCGGGTCCATCCCATGTTCCAAGGGCTTTATGGGTCAGATAGTACTTCTGAGGAATTGGATGAGTTCCAATAACTACCTTGAGCCCATATTTCCCCTCAATGAAGGACTTAAAATGGTCTGTCCATTGACAAGGAGCGTATCCTACAAGAAAGCCTGTTGCAAGATGAATTACTTCTGCACCTCTCTTCTTCATCTCCTCTGGAGCATATTCTATGTTACCTCCAGGACATCCACCGCACGTTGTATATCCAACAACTTCTGCATCTTTATCCTTGTACATTTCAAATGCGCCTTTCCTTTCTGCCAGTGCCCTGAAACATTTTCCGCCAGCACAGTTCCTGTACCTGTCGCAGATTATGATTCCAATTTTGACCATGAAATCCCTATACCCCGCCACCGTATTATATGATTGCACCGGTTTCTCTTTAGCTACTGCGTATTGTATTATTTAAATCTGCGCAGGTATTGCTATTCATGCTAATCTGGGATATTCTTTCTTATATATCCATCTGGTTTGAACATTTTAATGAGAATGTGGCATCAGATAGAATTTAACTCCCTGATATTCAACTTCCTTTAGTTGCTTTCCTGCAATCAGTTCCTCTATTGTTTCCCATCCGCAATTAGCCTTGGAAAGCATTTCCCTGATTGCCTCTTCTCTCATCGGATGCACTGAAACTATTCTAAGGATATCATCAGCAACATTTCCTGTATAGGCGAAGAGATTACCTTCGTAGCCAGTAAGCAGCTCTACACTTTTGAGCTTTTTACTGAAAATCTGGTACGCTTCGTTAACTTTCTCTTCACCAGGTGCCTTAACCCATCCAACCGCAGGCGGTCTCGTAGGTATTGATATATATGCAACATCAGGATCAAGTTCCGTAAGGAAATCTGATGTTTGTTTCAGGGTTTCTTCCTTGTCATTAATACCAGATACAAGCATGGTTTCGGTCACTAAAAACCCATTAAACTCTGCGGCGAAGTCCCTGATGCCTTCCAGGATATTCTTAAGTGTAAGTTTAGGCGAAGGCCTGTTAATTCTTCTCCATACTTCAGGATCAACAGTATCTACCTTGACAGAAACCCAATCAGCTTGCATTAGGTCCTTTCTCACTGCGGCATCCCACAAAAGGGAAGAGTTGGTTATGACAGCTATCTTTGGTCCCTTGTTTCTCAAAAGTTTAATCTCGTCTCCCAGTTGAGAATCTAGCGTAGGTTCCCCGTCTGGAACGAACGTCAGGTAATCGATCTTGGAACCAGACGAAATCGCAACTTTGATCCGTTTTTCTACTTCCTGTGCTATTGAATTTGGGTCAAAAAACATAGACCTTTCAGCGGTAATGGTATCTGTTATACCTATCTGGCAATATATGCAAGAATAGCTGCAAAATTTAGGTGGTATGTTGTTGACACCTAGGCTCATCCCGAGTCTTCTAGATGGCACAGGGCCAAAAGCTATTGAAACCATATGCTCAGCAGCTTGTTCTAAATCACATTAGAATAGATTAATTTTGGTCCTGATGAAATTACACATATCACATCCTTAAATCTGGCATCAACTATTTCCCTAGAATTACGAAGCATTACGTTTCAACTCCTTTCAACGTTGATCGCATTGAACCACGGAAGGAACGTAAATGGTAATTTCAGTTAAGTATCGTGACAGGAATTCCTGAATTAGATATAGTCTTGATTGCAACTCTCTTTGTAATTGAGTGCCCGCCTTTCCAGTGACTCCAGCGTTCTATGACAATTGCATCCACATTCTCTCTCCTGGAAAGTTCCATCAGTTCCCTGTCTGGATCATTCTCTATGATTTCAATCCTGAATTTTGCTGCAATTGATCTGTTGGAAGAAAAGACCTCCCTGATCTTTTCCTCAATCTTTCTCTTAAAGGACTCTCTTTTCTGCTGGTCAGGTACCCAGAAATGAGAGTAATTGACGGGCATCAAGTAAACCAGGTCAAATCTTTCCGCTTCTGGAAATAGGTATACTACCTCCCTTAGCGCACGCTCCAGATACTCAGGAGAGTCAATCGCAACCATTACATCTTTCATATCCAGTCCTCCATATATATACAGCAGAGTCTCATTGCTTCGTGGTCTTGTATGAGCCTCCGTATATCCTTATCTCTTTTCCACCAACAATAGCATCTGCGACCTTCCTTCTTGCTCCTGTGACTAGTCGGTGAAATGTTGCCTGAGAAATCCCCATCATTAAGGCTGCGTCCCTCTGGTCCATCTGCATTAAATCCTTTAGTCTGAGAGCCTCATATTCCTCCACTGTCAGGACTATCTCACCTACTTGAGCAGCACCTAAGGGTGCTGGAAGGAAATGGTCCGTGAGGGGCAACCTGCTCACTCTCCTGAATCTTCTTGGTCTAGGCGTTTCTTATCACTTTAGTTCTTTGAGTCTGTTCTCTATTGCTTGTTTTTGCGCTTCCAGGTCCTTCAGCTCTTCTTCCAGTATCTTCTTCTGGTCTTCGTTGGTAAGAGCTGCAACGTTGCTTGTCGGGATCGAGTATCGGTTATTTGAGTAGGGGTCATAATTTCTCAATCCCCAATAGAAACCATTTCCTCTCCCAAGTCCGCGTCTAGGTACCACGTTGTTCATAAAACCCGGTACGGAGTACCCTCCACAAAATCCAGCATGTCTTCCACTTCTTGGTCCATACCCAAGGGGCCCTGTTCCATCACCATAAGGCATTTTTTTCACCTCTCGTTATGAATATATATTCATAATAAATACTTAAACATTCCCTACTTACATTCACGTTACTATACTATCAACGAATGATGAAACCTCTCGAATTGCCTTTGAGGCTGGGGAATCTGGACTATACTCGACCAGAGGCATCCTTCTTGCCATTGACTCTGCGACCGTCCCGTCATAGGGAATCCTTCCGACAACCTCCAGATCATTTCCCGAGACAAAATCCTTCAGTTCTTTGAATTCCGGATTCAGATTATACTTGTTGACAACAACGTAGGACCTTATCCTAAAATGTTGTGCGAGATAATGGACGCGTTTCAAGTCGCTCAGGCTCGATTTTGTGGGTTCGACAACAAGTAGTGCGTGAGTCGCACCACTCATTGAAGCAATGACCTGACAGCCTATACCTGCAGCGGAATCGATTATGATGTTCTTTATCAGACCTTCCTTAACCCACTCCCTTGCGATGTTCTTTTCGCTTGTAACAAGCTTGCCGCTGTTAGGCTGCCCAACATCAAGTTCTGAACTCACGAATGGACCATACTTTGTCTTTCCTACTCTTATCCACCCAGATAGGTCATTCTTCTCGATTGATATGGCTTTACTAGGACAGATTACCTTACATGCGCCGCAACCCTCGCATACGTAGCTCATTATCGAAGGGGCACCATCTTTCTCTTCGATCGCTTCATATGTACAAACCTCGCTGCAGAGCATGCAGTTTGAGCATTCAGAATAATTTATTACGGCTACGCTCTTTTCTCTGTATTCTGTCACCTTCTCCCAGCTATTGATATTAAAGATAATGTGAAGATTTGGGGCCTCTGCATCTCCGTCCACTATTCCTATATCCCTTTTTTGCAGCAATACCGAGATTGAAGACGTGAGAGTACTTTTGCCCACACCACCTTTTCCACTAGCCACAACTATTTCTGCCATATCAGATCACATAATTTCTCTGAAATTCTATTGATCTCTTGTGAAGCTAAACTCTGGGGGTACATATCTACTACTGGTTTTCCTTTGACATAGCTATCAACGATCTCATCACTCATGGGAATTCTCCCAATTATTTCAACATCATCAATCTGCGGAGGGTCATCAACAAGGTCTGCCCTGTTTACAACCACGTAACTTTTGATACCTTCTTTCTTGAGTAGACTTATTATCATTTTCAGATCGTGGATTCCAAGGGGCGTCGGTTCCGTCACCACAACTGCAAGTTTGGAACCCGAAAGGGAAGCGGCTACGTGATTTCCTGTTCCAGCTGAAGTATCGAATATCTTCAGGTCCGATTCCACCTTATCAGACCTCTTCCTCGTTGATAAGACAAGGGGATACGATCTCTCCTCCCCCTCATTGAGAACTCCAGTGACCAAGGTAAGGTTTTCATTGACTGCGCTTACGAAAGTGTTACCTATGGTTTTTGTATCATCCTTGATCGCGTCGGCAGGGCATATCAACTGGCAAGTTTTGCATCCCGAGCATAGTGAAGGCATCAGGAATGGATAGCCCTCCTTGAACATCACAATTGCACTTTCTGAACAATTTTCCTTACACAGATGGCATTTTGTGCACTTCGAGTAATCAAATTTTGGTCTGAAAATTATGCTGGCCTCCTCGCCGGCGAGCTCAGTGGACATCAGGATGTGGTCATTTGGGCATTCAACGTCTGCATCTACCAGCACTACCTTCTTCCGTCTTGCAATGATTGCCGCAATATTAATTGCGATGGTGCTTTTACCCGTTCCTCCCTTGCCACCAGTAACAGAAATCTTCATTTAAACGGGTCACCGGGTCGATTGCCGTAACCTCTGCCCATGCCATGCCCTCTTTCTGGTCCACGACCGGAGCCGGAAGATGGTTGAAGTCTTCCTTGCATATATTCCTCTAATGCCTTCTGAACAGTAACTCCTGGACACTCCAGGACTTCAAGTTTCGCCATTGAGAGTACCTGAAATGCATTAGGGCCAACGGCCCCTGCAATGACTACGTTACATCCCGCATCGGCTACTGCCTGGGCAGCCTGCATTCCCGCCCCGCTTCCTGCAGAAAAACCAGGGTTTTGGATTACCCTTGGGTTCTTTATCTCTCCTCCTTCAACATCCACAATTGTATAAGAGGGACAACGTCCAAAATTAGAACTCACTAAATCTTTCAGTCCGCCTTGGTTAGAAGTGGCCAAGCATATTCTCATAATAAGTCACGAATCAAGGTAGTCATGAAAATTATAAAAGTGTTGAGTAAATTTAATTGCTGGCATAATTCTTTAGTGGTCGGTTAAATCGCTTCAACTCAAATACGCAATCTAGATCATCATACACGCTACTGCAATCTTAGATGTTGTATCGGAGCACCGTTCACTACAGTTTCAATTCTAATGGGAGCTATTATCTAAATTGAGCATCTTCCGTGCCTCATCGCTGATCATGTCTGGAGTCCACGGTGGATCCCACACTAGTTCAATGTCACACTTAGAAACTCCATCCATTTCCTCTACCTTTTTTTGTGCATCGAAAAGTATCCAGTCTGTTAGAGGACAGCTCGGTGCGGTCATAGTCATCTTGATCGTTACAGAATCATCGTCGATTTTCAGATCGTATACTAATCCTAAGTCAACTATATCTATTCCAATTTCGGGATCGTTTACAGTTTTGAGTGCTTTCACCACGTCTTCCTTTGCAACCATTCCTAGTAGATATTGATCGGTGGCACATATCTTTTCCGAAGAGTGGTCACATTTGGTTACTTGCACTTGTAATACCAAAGAAATCTCCTTACAGAAAATAACGTCTCTTTTGCTCCTCATTTTATATCATATTACTTCAGAAACTAATAGTACGAATTAAGGTAGCAAGTGTGTAAGATTATAACGAATCTTTACTGTCTTCTTGTTGCCTTCCTCAGAGTAGTTCAGATGAGGGGCAGTTATATTACCATTGCTTTCGTCTAAAACATTATAATGTTTCCTAAAATATCCATAAAATACGGTCATTTTTAGTGTTCGCATCTGTCTCGTGCCTAATTTAATAGCAGAAAGTGGTAATGTAACAAATATCTCCTTAGGTTACTTTATTATTTGAGTTTTCAATATCCTTGTGAGATGGGAAAAATGGAATCTGTGAAACTTATTGACACAAGGGGGGCAGCGTGTGCATCTATTACTTACCTATCAGAGGCATATAGACACAGTAAATATGGCGACATTCTGGACGTTTTGTTTACAGAAAAAGTGATGAAAGAAGACACAAAGGAATGGGCAGCCAAAACCAAAAATGAGATCGTGGAAATGAAAGAAGATAAGGGAGAGACCACTGCAAGAATTAGGATAAACAAAAGGTAAACCGCCGGTACAAGTTATATAACTCCACGAATGCGTTGGAATTTTAGAAATTTCTTCGCAGCAATGCAGTTCAGTGATAGGCTGTAACTTAAGTTGAGCAGCGCGTTACACAAGTCATAAAAGCCGGTGGTTTCAATTATCAATTATGAAAGATTGGTGCATATGCGATCTAATTGGGGCATAACCAGAAAAATAGCTAGTCCATAAGATGTAATTACCTAAATTTAGATTGGTTACGAAAAATTATTGAATGAAAAAAATGAGACCCAACATGAGGACCGTAGACAATTTAGGCTGGAAAATTTATGTTCGGTCTCTAGGATAGACAGTGGATTCCCTTCAGAAGACCTTGCTGACTTCTGTGATGGTGTGGGTTGTAGGAGGATTCACTTTTCCCAGGAGGTCGGAAAGAGCTGATGCGCTTGGGGCTACCCAGTTGCATATTGCCTTATTCTTTCCGTTGAGTAGTTGCACTCCCTTTAGTGCGAATCCTTGAGGAAGCGTACCTTTCTTCTGCATCTCAATTATTCCTCCGACCACATTCATCACTTTTTCGCTGTCTTCTTTCTTCCACTCATGTTCTATTATTAGTTCTGCCATTTTTATCAAAAGGTTATCGAAGTAACAGTAATATAGTTGATACCGTTCCTGACCGGTACATGGAAGAAATAGAATTAGAGTTGAAGAACGCAACGCCCTTCACTCTCCTGTCTCAGGAGTTCCCTGATCTGACAATCTTCAGGTGGTGCAGTTCTGTAGTTGATTATGTAGAGATGTATGGGCCCAAGGAACGTGTTCAGAAGGCAGCGAGGAGCTTGAAAATTACAACGCAGAAAATCCACAGTTACGTAGTGACCGAAGATTCTTCTGAAAATCATTCATCAACTGCAATATCCTGTAGATGTAATGTTGTCAATTCCACCATAAGGCTTGCCGAATCGATGAATCTTCTCTGGGAGGCTCCTGCTATATACAAGGATGGAAGGGAGAGGCTTAGACTTATATCATTTTCTGATTCAGAATTGGAAAAATTCTTCAAAAGGGCGTCAGCAAATGGAGAGGTTCATATCCTTAGGAAAAAGAAGATTGAACCGGAATCCCTTAGGGACGTTTACCGGATTTCCCTTAAGGAACTGTTAGGTTCTCTTTCACTCAAACAGGCAAAATATTTGAGGGAAGCAATTGGAAGTGGGATGTTTTCTTCACCAAAGAAAGTCAAGATCGAAGAACTAGCTAAGAAACACGGGCTGACCAAGTCAACAATGCAGGAACATGTTAACAAGGCAAAGAACAAGTTGATTCAGTCTATTGAGCCTTACCTTACTCTATACATTCATTCCAAGGTAGAATAGGAGAAAGTAGAAGTTGAGAAGTAATGTGCATTTTTTTAACCCGCGGGCTCATGGCTATGAGAGTCCGTTGCTGCTTTTGCAAACCCATATTAAAATTGACCATAGCATTTTCTATTCATGACAAAGGGCAAAAATTTCTGTATGCAAGATTTAAGTAACACCTTCAACTCATTCCTTTTAATTAATCTCCCAATCCTTTGTACTGATGCGTTCGGATACCTTCCAAAATCTTATCGGTATCTGTTACCTTAGAGAGATTATATGAAAATCCACACATTGAGGGAAAGTTTTCCACTTAAAGTATTACCCCGAAACCCTTGTACGTTTGCAGCACTGGGAATATGTCATAGAATTCAATGATTTTTATGTCTTTGAAAAGTTCCTGTATGTAAGATTTCAGTAGTGCAAAGTTTGAGTGATAAACCTCCACATCTAGATCGTATTTGTACAGGTACCTGTTAACCTCATAGACACGATCCTCCTTTAGAAGAGACTTCACAAAGCTATCTATCTCGCTCTGGGAAGTGTTAACTAGGAACTTTATCATGATGTCAGCATACACCAGATTCAAATTCTGTAAAATTGGTATTCCCAGTATCTTAATTTTTTCAGATTTGATGAGTTTCAATTTCCTAAGCCTCACGCTTGTCTTGCTAAGACCGACTTCTTTGGCGATTTCAGTGTCCGTGATTCGCCCATCCATGCTTAGAAGCTCTACAATCCTAAGATCAATCTTGTCAAGAGAATCCGCATAAAGATTAATCGACATTTTGCTTCAAAAATACGTCATTGCATATAAAATGATATACAATAAGAAGGATATTTTCTATCTTTTATATATATGGTGGTTTCTCAAGTTTCGAAAAGCATAAATAATGCTGGAAGTTAGAAAAGATTAGACACTTGTTTCATAGATGATGAGTTCATTTACTTCTTGCGACCTACGAAAATGAGTTCCTGACCAGTCATTCCTTTAAGTTAGTTCGTTGATGACCTGCCGAAACGTATCTATTTCTTGCTTAGTAGTGCAAATTCCCTTTCATCAAGTTTCCAGCCTAAAGACCCCATAATTTCTCTCATGTGCTCCAGTTTTTCAGTCTTTGGTATGGGAATGACTTCTTTGTGGCTTAAAAGGAAATTTAGCGAGACCTGAATAGCAGTCTTTCCGCTTCTATTCACAACGTCCCTGAATACAGGATCTCCTGAAGCCTCCCCCTTGCTAATGGGTGTATATGCTATAACAGAAAGTCCATTATCCGTGCAGTAAGGAAGAACGTCATTTTCTATTCCCCTTTCATCGAGATTGTATTTTACCTGGTTGCACACGATCTCCGTAGATGCAGTGGAATGCCTTGCCTCTTCTAACTGGTCAACGGAGAAATTACTAACACCTATAAACCTCGACAGCCCCCCCTTCTGGACAGCCTCTATATTCTTCACTTGTTCCTTAATACTCATAGTCCTGTGTGGCCAGTGTATCAGGATTAGGTCCACATAACTTGTTCCAAGCCTCGTCAATGAACCCTTAGCAGCTTTTATTGTGCTATCCTTTGACACTATATTTTTTGGCCACACTTTTGTGATTATGAAAAGTTTCTCCCTCCCAAATCTTTTGATAATTCTGCCTACAAAATCTTCTGTGTTGTAGATTTCTGCAGTATCTATCAGGTCAATGCCTCTCTCTATTGCATATGCAAATGCTTCCTCTCCCTTCTTGTAGTCCGTTATTCCATAAGTTCCAAGTCCAATTTCAGATACCTTCTCACCCGTATTTCCAATGAATTTATATTCTATTTTCGGGAAATCTCTTTCCATAATAATTACATTATAACTTCAATTAATTAGTTTGGTTTGGTCAAGAGCAACAATTCTTAATGAATGAGAAAAGATGCCAGATTGCTTGAATTTCGCAAAGATATTGGGTGAAGATTAACTATAATGCTAAAATACGCAGTTTATGAAAGATGAAGGAAATATAGTAATTGCTGGTTTTGGAGGAAGTCTTAGAAAAGGCTCATTCAGCAGGAAAGTAATGGAGAGAGCTGCGACCTTGATGCCCGTGGGCTCAAAGTTGGTCATGGCAGACATTTCGAAAATTCCAGTATTCAATGCAGACTTCGCAAAGGAACCTGATGAGTCTGTGGTAAAGTTCAAGAAATTGATTGAGGAATCAGATGGCTTTCTCATAGTCACACCAGAATACAATTATTCTGTCCCTGGATTTTTGAAGAATGCAATAGACTGGGCATCTGTACCAAACAACGTCTTTGCAAAGAAAATTGGGGCCATCATGAGTTCATCCACCGGAATGATGGGTGGTTCTAGAGCGCAGTACCACCTAAGACAATCATTTGTCTTCCTTGATTCAAGAATCATAAACAGGCCTGAGGTTATCATAAATTCTGTGGATAAAAAGATCAATGAGAAGGGAGAATTTCAGGACGAGAATTCTGAGAAGTTTATGATCGACCTATTGAAGAACCTCGTTAGCGAAGTAAGGGAACAAAGGACACGCTAGGTCAAAGTAAAAAACAGCTATGGTAAGGGAATAGAGGGGAAATAATACATTATCGCAAGAAAGACTGCCAGGAACGCAACTGAGAAGTAGATGTGGAGGGACGTGAAACTGGCAGTTAGCATATCAAGCAGATTCCTCTTCATATTCTTTCCGTTTCTAGCAATTCTGGTCAGCCTCACTGCCCATGGGATAGTCAGTAGAGCGCCCAGAATGGGGAACAATCTAGGCTCAATTAGAACAGCTGCTATAAACAGAGGGTAAGATGCCCATATAAGGAACACATAATAGATAAGTGATCCTTTATCCCCCAGATATAGTGCGACGGTCTTGACTCCGGCTTCCTTATCGTCATTCATGTCTCTCCAGTTATTTCCATGCAGGATTGCAACTATTATCATACCAAGTGAGAATGAAATGAGTAGCTGGGGGATGCCAACGTGACCGCCTTGAAGCACCAGAGAACCCAGAAAGATGCCTGGGCCGAAAGCCAGGAAAACAGCAAGATCGCCTAGCGCAATTCTCTTCCATCCAAACTTTGGCAGGCCGTAAATGATGCCGGCCAAAAATCCTATTATGACATAAGGTATAATGACCGGTCTTAAAATTATGAGATAGATGCCAAGCGCCAGACCCACCACAAACACAAGCGTGGTAAAAAGGAGGAATTTACTGGTAGGAATGAGCCTATCTATCAGGACCCTGGCACCTGCCGATCCCATTCCTTCAGGTTTGTCTGTTTTCAATGCAAAATCAAAGTAATCGCTGTATGCATTGAAAGCTCCATGTACCAGTATCAAAGCTATGGCGGACAGCAGCAATAGGTACAAATTAGTTCTTACTGAAAAGCTGACCTGGAAAGCAATCAAAGCCCCAAAAATCAACGATGTAACGCTCTGCTGAAATGACCACGGACGGAGAGCCCTCCAGTAGCGAAACGTCTTCTTCTCTGTCATTTCCTCCGGGCGGAACTTATTGTCTGTCTTTCTTGGCTGAGCACGGAAATCGCTGAACCTCACGTTGTCCGGCTCTAGCTTGGCTATCAATACGTGACCAGATTTAACAAAGAGGGTATCCTCAGGAACCTTGTACAACAGCGTTCCCCTCTCCTTGTGGAACTCCTTTGGTTCTCCCAGGATTGTAACCTTTCCAACTCCCTGGATGAATAGATCTGGTGTATCAAAATCAATTGTAAATACTACCGAATTGTTCTTCAGGATATTCTTTAGTGTCAGGCTCCCCTTTTCAACGAGGAAAATGAGGCCACCTTCAAGTGCGTAGAATACCTTTGCCGACCAGAGGCTTTCCCCCGTGGTAGAAATGACCATGGTTCTGCCTTTCCTGAGCAGGCTTAGAACCTCGTTTTCCATCGATCCAATAAGGTCTAATTCGTATAAATAGGTTAACGCTTCACTTTGCCTTTTTCAGGATCGATAGTTCTACTTTAGTTCTTCCCTGAAAATCCTGTCGTAAATGTTCTCCTCCCCTTCTTTTTGCGTGCTTAGTATGTTCTTTATCTTCATGTCGTTGATGTGCCAGTAGTGGATTCTCCAAGTTTTGCCTTTCATAAGTGTGATGTCCTCGCTGCTGGTGGACAGGATTCCCGTTTCTTCGAGAGTGTAGAAAACATCCCGGTCTTGCTGTGAAAGTATGTTATCGACTAATGTATCCTCAAACCCGAAGAAGCTGAGTACGTAATCCGCAAGTTCCTCTATTTCCTTCTGGTTCATTCCGGACGGTTTGAATATAACGTTTAGGGCAGTAACTAGCTCCTCCCTTTTGATCACCGTCATCTCGATTTCATGGTTTAAATGGACAACATATTTATAATTTCGTTAAACGGGTTTATACACTTTTACCCTAATCAGAAGAAGATTCTACAGAAACTGCTTCAACTCCTCTCTTTCAATTCTCTCTTGAGATCCTCTATGATCGAGACGTTCCTGGGATCAACATCCCTTTTTTTTGCAAGGAAATATGAGATGTAATCTCCTTTGTGAATAAGGGTGAAGATGTTGGAGAAAATGGTATTTCCGTCCCCCTCTACATTCGCCATTTTAATCTTGCAGAGCTTTGAAGTGATCCTGATCCTGTCCGCTATTTCCCTTTCGAGTTGTTTATGAGTAAGCACGAAGAAGTAGAACTCCTCTTTCCTGTATGTATTCTCTAGGGCCATCGTATCGTTGTGATTCAATTCAGGAAATGACGCAGAATAGGCCAGAACCTTGGCATTTTCATTAAACTGAGTCTTCCACCTGTAGGCAACTCCTTCTAATTTTGGAGTACCGAATATTACAGGTATCTTGTTCGAGGAGAATATTTCATCTGCAAATTCTTGCCAAGTCCCAATATTCCTATCTATTTTCGCCAGGTGCTCCTTCGCATTGTCTACTTCAGAATCGTCGAATAGATCAAACGCTCTTAGGAGGGGAATGGTAAGATATCCAACTGCAGATCTGGGTTGGTAGCCCTTAGGTATGATTACAGTGGAGTTTAAAATTTCAGCCAGCTTACCTCCAGATGTGATTCCTCTTATCACCGCCCCCCTCTCCTTTGCTCTCTTTACTGCATGGAGTGTTTCCTCCGTGTTACCCGAATAGCTGACGGCAACAAACAGCGTATTGGAATCAACGAATTTGGGTATTTCATATGAATTAACCAGTGTCACTGGTTTAACGGTATAAAGGTCCTGAAAAATCTTTCCTGCAATTCCCGAACCTCCCATCCCCGCAATGACTATCTTATTGATTCCATCAGGCACATCTATCTTCCCTTGAAACGAAAGTTGATCCTTCAGTGAAACAATTTCTTCAACGAATTCCATTGATCAACATGAAATCATGCGTTATTAATAAGTATGCCTTTTTCTTGCCAGCAGTCTTCAAAATTTCAAGTACGATACACGGAATCCCTTATTCCCCATTTCACGATTAAGCGCTCGTAGAGATTCAAGCTCTTCTTCAGTTATCGAAAGGGTGTTCTTGTTGACGAAATGGAATATAACCCTCTTGAGCATCTCAATATTTTCAATACCATGGGCGACTGCTATCTCCCTTATTAAATCAGACGCGTTGTTAAGAGCATACTTAACTGATGCACTGATAGCATCCTCTACTGTCCCCTTCAGGTCCTTTTCTGATCTCTTTATAAGGGCGGAATAAAGAGGGAAAGGAAGGTCATTCGCAATTCTAGACCACTTGTTATAAAGATCAAATTTCTCAGGAGTTCTCCTGAGGCTCAGCATTGCTACTCTAGGCTCCATAATTGCAGGAGATCCGCTGCCCTCTTTGATGTGGACTCCGTCCATTAGTATCCGTACATAGTATCTTGACAGGAAATCATGTTCGCCAACGAACACTTCGCCCTCGTCCCCTCTTGAATTTATTATCTGGGGCCCGGAGAAATAAGAAAATATGTTTCCCGCCTTAAGAAGGGAATAGTTGTTGAAGTTAAGAATTGCTAAAGGAGCAGGAACAAACGCAATGTCTGTCCTAAGCTCTTCATCAAATTCTGTAAGCGCATCACAATGGAACTTTGGATATTGGGGGAACTTATCTGAGCATAAACCCTTGAGAATGAAATGATATTCCGGTACGTCCGGAAATACTATTTCCATGGTAGTACAACATGCAGTTTGAATGCTAATAACCTTCGGTATTTTTCAGGGAAATATTTTAATTTAAATACAGATAATGAGAAGAAGAGATATGGATTTTAATCTCCCAGAGAATACACGAGCCATCAGGGATTTGGTGAGAGAGTTTTCACAGAAAAAGATAGAGCCAATTGCAGCAAAAATAGATAGAGATGATGAATTTCCAGTTCAAATATTCAGGGAGATGGGGAAACTCGGACTGCTTGGTCTAACAATAGCAGAGGAGTATGGTGGAGCAGGACTGGATTATCTCACGGAGGGAGTTGCCCTGGAGGAGATATCCTACTACTCCGGTTCATTCGGTCTTTCTTACGGTGCACACAACAATCTGGTGGTAGATAGCATATACAGGAATGCAAACAATGAACAGAAGGAGAGGTACCTTCCGGGCCTGGTATCGGGAGAGAGGATTGGGTCCCTGTGCCTTACAGAGCCAGGGGCTGGGTCAGATGCACTTGGAGGGATGAAGACCGTTTATGAATTGAAGGGGGGAGGGTACGAAATAAACGGTTCCAAGACTTTCATAACCAACGCGCCTTTGGCAGATATCTTTCTGGTCTATGCACGCAATGGGAAATCCTATTCTGCATTCATACTGGAGAGACGTGATGGTGTTGAGACTCCCAGGAAGATCAAGAAGCTCGGGATGAGGGGGTCACCGACGGGAGAGGTGGTCTTCAGGAACGTGCATGTAGGGGGTGAGCGTGTTCTTAAGGGAGAGGGGCATGGGCGCAGCATAATTTACAACGGCCTGAATGCAGAAAGGGCCGTTCTGGCTTTCGGCCCACTCGGAATTGCGAGAAGGGCGCTAGATGAGGCAATTGGCTACAGCAACCAGAGGGAACAGTTCGGCAGGAAGATAGGGGAATTCGAGCTTATCCAGGAGAAGCTGGCTTATATGTTCACTCGGCTGGAGGCGGCCAGACTGCTAGCATACAAAGCCGCTTTTCTTGTTACAGAGAAGATATCTGATCCTTCATATGCGGCAGCTTCCATCATGATGGCTTCTGAAACAGCGACCCAGATCGCGAAGGAGGCGCTGCAGATTTTTGGAGGATATGGGTACACGGAAGATTATCCGCTTGAACGATTACTGCGCGATGCAATATTATACGAGATAGGGGCTGGAACAACTGAGATAAGAA
>JAKAXD010000019.1 GCA_021816725.1 Thermoplasmata archaeon | reverse complement strand
GTCCGAATGGCTGAATCCTTGCAAAACTCAGGTTTATAATGTCATCGTTTTCCGGATCCCTGGTCGTTGTAAGGCCGGAGGTAATGTACCTGTTGTATCCTGTTTTGGAGCCGTCTGTGCTATAGTGGGCAGGTATCGGAAGATCGAAGAGGTTCACTCCTTTTCCTTTGATTTTTTTGTGGAATGCGTCTTTTCTATAATCCACGACTATGGGTTCGGACCCGGTATCATTTGCAACAAGTGACCACTTCTCTATAACCTCTTCAACGGAATCGAATCCTGCAAGGTAGGCTACCCTCTCTTCTGATCCAAATAAGTTTGTTACTAGTGAGAAACCGTGATACTGTTCTATGTTGTTGAACAGCAATACCGGATTCTGCTTTCTTAGGGATAGATAGTATGCAGTTGGTTCATAATTCAAATTAACTTTGTCATCAATCTCTATAATTTCACTGCCATCGTTCTTTCTGAGATTATCTATGTAAGTCCTTATAGAGAAAGCATCATCTTTTGCATTCAATGCAAGGTTCAATTCCATCCAGAATTAAACCTTATGCAAAGATGCAGAGCAGGCTATAAAACGACAGCTATGCTTTATTCCTTTCAGAGGTGAGCTCCATATGAATGTCTATCTTTACATTATCTCCCACCATGAGTCCTCCCCCTTCAAGAATCATGTTCCACGTCAGGCCAAAGTCCTTCCTAGCTATCGCTGCGGATCCGTCAAATCCGATTCTATTCTTGCCATATGGGTCAACTATTGGACCCTCTAACTCTCCAGTGATAGCGACTTGTTTAGTTACGTCCCTGATTGTTAGATTTCCATTGACTGTTATCTTCTCCCCAGACCTTGTGACTGAGGTACTTACGAATTCCACCAAAGGATACTTCTCAACGTTAAGAAAATCTGGAGACTTTAGATGCTTGTCCCTGTCATTTTCATTAGTGAATATAGAAGAGGAATCTATCATCATTTTTATGGATGCATCGTTCAAATTATCTGGGTCAAACTTCACGTCTCCATCAAATGACAGGAATCTGCCTCTGACGTTAGAGATCATCATATGCCTAACTGTGAACTCTATGTTGCTGTGCGCTTTGTCAATATTCCATATCTTGGAAATTTCGTTTTTTTGCATAGGTACGGAATATCAACTTAATATATAAGAGTAACTAACACAAGAATACATAGCGCAAGCTATCAAAATAAGAAAAAAGGAAAATCACTTAATGCCGAGCTTTGAAGTAATCTTCACGAGCAGGAAGATTACCAGTGCAATTATGAGGAATGTCACGAGCGCACCTAGGAACGAGCCTATCAGGAATGGGCCAGCGTGAATGTTCTGCCATGCTATTCCCGGGAGAATGATGTCAATGATGGGCATAATCAGGTTTGTTACAAGTGATTGCACAAGCGTCCCAAGGTATAACCCAAGGATAAAAGCTACAGCCATTCCCATAACCTTGTACTGTTCAAGGAACGTTTTGAATTCTTTAACAAATCCCTTAGGGGGAGGGGGAGCAGGTGGTGCCGGTTTTGGCTCCAAAAGTGTTCTGATCTTCCTCAATTCATCAAGCATTTCACTGTCGTTTCCAACATTGTTGGTTAGAGTCCGATCTACTGTCATAAAACAGCCTCTGATTATGTAAAACTCGGGCTGGCTAAAAAATATATGTACAATACCACAAAACCAGGAGCGGAACCATCAATGTGCTTACCATCATCCCCTGAATATTGGTCTCTTTGAGAGCAGAGTTGAGAGGGAGAGGGATGCTTTTGGCATGTTGCCTACGGAATCTACGATCTCCTGAGCAAGCTCTTCGACAGACATTTCCCTTTGTTTGGGATTTCCCCTGATTCTCACTGCAAGTTTACCTGATTCCATCTCCTTGTCTCCGATCACACATACGAAAGGTACCCAGTTCTGCTCTGCATTCCTTATCTTCTTGTTGAGCGACGAATCAGTATCGTCAACATCTGCCCTTATCCCCTTCTCCTTCATAGCAGCAGCAATTTCAGTGCACCTATCTAGGTGTCTGTCAGCAAGAGGAACAAGCCTGACTTGGGTTGGCGACAGCCAGAGTGGTAGTGATGGGGTCTTTCCAGCCTTCTCTGCCTCTGCCGCCTGTTCAAGGAGTGCATAAATAACCCTC
This sequence comes from Thermoplasmata archaeon, assembly GCA_021816725.1. GTDB lineage: Archaea > Thermoplasmatota > Thermoplasmata > Thermoplasmatales. Next base: position 5,179 of record JAKAXD010000019.1, on the reverse strand, counting down.
TCAATTGCTCCACTTGGCGAGTCGTGAAGTATTATCGGGAACTGCCTGTTGCTATTGGCATCTATGTACGTCATGTTATACCTCCTGCCGTTCTCATGGTCCATCTGTACCGTAGAGAGTGCAGTAGCCTTACCCATCGAATCGACTATGTTGAACTCGAACTTTGGATCAAAATAAGCATACCTGAAGTTCCACATCTCAATGAGCACAGGTTTTCCGAAGGTTCTTACCAAGAACTTAATGAAATCGTCGTTTCCCTTCCAGAACTCTTCTGTCATTCTTATTGCTGCTTCGTAGGATCCCTTCTCTATGCCTATTTCATCAAGGACAGACATGCAGAAGTCGAACTGCCTCTTGAACTCCTCCTTTGCCTGGTCCAGATCGGCACACATCGTGTGCATATCTGGCATTGTGAATGCCCTCAGCCTCTTGAGTCCGGTCAACTCCCCGCTCAGCTCCCTCCTGAAACTGTACCTGGTAATTTCGTAGAACCTGAAAGGAAGTTGCTTGTATGATACTGTTGCGTCACTCATCAGCAGAAATTGGCCAAAATCAGCTGAGAACCTGAGGAAGAACTCCTTGTCGTCAGACTTCACTATGTAGTGCCTCGATGGGAATCTATTTAGGTATTCCTTGAGGGCGGGATGGTCGTAGTCGTACATTATTGGTGTCTCTACCTCTATTGCTCCAAAAGCGACGGTTCTTTCAGTGACGTACCTCTCCAGAAGGCCCTTGATCAAACGCCCGTTCGGATAAAAGCGCATGTTCCCCTGGTCCGATCCTGGTTCATAGTCCACGAGCTGGAGTTTCTGCATGAGCTTGATATGTGGTGGAACTTGTTGATAAGTCCTGACCTTCGTTATTTCATAGTCTGCAAATTTTTTAAGATTCTCATGTCCACTGTCGTCAAATTCCCCTCTCGGGACCAGTTCCCCCTCTGGTGTGAGTATGTACCACGTGGACTTGACTTTCTCCTCCTGCTTTATGGCCTCTGAAATTTCCTCTTTTTCCCCTCCATCCCTTTCCTTTTCACTTGGCGATGAAACACCGGTCTCATCAGCAAAGCTCTTCAGCTGCTCGGCTAGAGGGTGTCCCTTTATCCTGATACTCCACTTCTTGTTCCATCCGAATGGGGCTTTTATTGTATCACATTTGCCAGAAGCGTATTTGCCCATGAAATCGAGAATATCCATGGCTTTCTTGGGTGATTCTAGATTCCTGCTGAGATGTGCGAAAGGATAGATCAGTAGCAGCCTCCTCTTCTGTTTCTGCATGAAGCCCGTAGTTTCATCAATGGCTCTTGTTGCGATTTCCTTATTGTCCCCCTTCTCTACGGAAACAAGCATTACCACAGCATCTTCCACCCTGAATTTCTTCTCCACGCTCTCTTCGTAAACGCTTGCCTCCGGCTCCATCAGTTCATACGCCATATCCTCTACGTCAAGTTGCAGAACCTTCATCTATTCACCCCAACTTTCCATATGATACATAAAGGGGATAAATAACCTTAGCCAGGGATAATGGTCATTGCACATAAATCTGGAAGCGCAAGTTCTAAAGTCTCCATTGCGACTCTCTCTGGAACAGTATGACATCGCCTGTTGTTGCATTTATCTCTATCATAGCCTTGCTCTGTTTTCCACCAGAAATGAACTCTATGTTGTATCTCCAGACTTCCCTCTCATTTGTCTGATCCTTTTCCTGTTTCGCCATTGTGATGTTGAAATCTTCTATATTAAATGCCAGCTTCATATGCTTCTTTACCCTTTCAACCCCTTGAGCAAAATCCAACATATTGTTGAAATGATAGCAATTAGCCTATTGTCCTTTTCGTCCAGCAGGTGGTAGTAAATGTAATTCTTAGTTTTTGCAACTTGGCAAGGGTGTAATTACAGTTAAATGAATTAGGGTAACTTAAAATACCAATTTTCTATGTATACACCTATGTCAACTGATAGCTTATTCAACTCAATAGACTCAATAGAATTCTACGTAGGCTCTGCCAAGCAGTGGGCATATTTTCACGAGAAAGCGATGGGGTTCAGGGTCATAGGTTATTCTGGGCCGGAGACTGGAGTAAGGGACAGGATTTCTTACCTTTTGGGGCAGGGGGATGTTAGGCTGATATTCACGGGTTTCCTGTCGAGGTCATCTGAAATATCTAGGCACGTGGAACTCCACGGTGACGGAGTAAAGGATGTTGCGATGGATGTGAACGATCTTGAAGAGACGCTTTCATTCATCAGGGAAAACGGGTTTGTAAAACCTGGGGGAGTGACGAAGCTAAAGGGGGAGAATGGAAGGCTTGCCAAGGCCGAATTGAACACATTTGGCGAGACCATCCATTCCCTGAGGGACTACGGCGAATGGGATTCTGATTTACCGCCAGGATTCAAGGAAATTGAATCACAAGAAAATAGCCTTGGGGTGAGGAAGGTCGATCACGTTGTCGGGAACGTCGAGGAAAACAAGATGGACCCATGGGTCAATTATTACGTTAAGGGCCTGGGGTTCAATCAATTGATGAGCTTTGACGACAAGGACATTAGCACGCAGTATTCAGCCCTTAAGAGCAAAGTTGTGGAGTATGGAGGAAGGAAGATAATATTCCCGATAAACGAGCCGGCACTCGGGCTGAAGAAGTCGCAGATACAGGAATATCTTGACTATTATGAAACTCCTGGCGTCCAGCATATTGCACTTGCCACAGACAACATTATTGATACCGTTAGAAGGATGAAGAAAAATGGAATCCCCTTCCTTGAAACGCCAGGAACGTACTACGATGAACTTGAAGACCGCGTGGGGAAGATCGACGAAGACCTGGATGTCCTGAAGGATCTGAACATTCTTGTTGACAGGGATGATGATGGATACCTTCTGCAGATATTCACTCAACCGATTGGGGACAGACCAACGTTCTTCTATGAAATCATCCAGAGAAAGGGGGCCACTTCGTTCGGAAAAGGCAATTTCAAGGCACTCTTTGAAAGCATTGAGAGGGAGCAGGAGAAGAGAGGGAACCTATAGTCATGAAGATAGCTCGAATGAACTCTGAGGGGAAGATAAAGACAGTAATCATAAAAGGGAACGATGAACGTTTCCAGATAGATGATTCAGTAAAGTTCTATGACATCTCAGATGAAAACATCAAGGGAAAGAAGCCAATCCATATGACGTTCAGGAACGGCGACTTGCTTGTCCCCCTTCCGAAAGTCACATCAATCAGGGACTTCTACACTTTCGAGGACCACGTAAGAAAGGCGAGGGAAAGGCGGGGCCTGGGCATGGCCAAGGAGTGGTATGAGATTCCCGCCTACTATTATTCAGGTACGTCCATGATCTATCCTTCGGGGTCATCCGTCCCTTATCCTGCGTTCACTTCCGAACTCGATTATGAGATGGAGATTGCAGCAGTCATCGGAAGGGATGGGATCAACATCAGGAAGGAAGAAGCGATGCCCCATATCATGGGATTGATGCTTGCAAACGACTGGTCAGCAAGGGATCTCCAGAGAAAGGAGATGGCAATCGGCCTCGGTCCTTCGAAATCAAAGGATTTTGCAACAAGTCTAGGTCCATATATAACCACTATGGATGAACTGGAGGAGTTCGGGGAATCGGATGACAGATTCGACATTCCTGTTGAAGCTTACGTGAATGGAAAAAGATACTCAGGGGGGAACGTAAGGGACATGCACTGGTCATTTGCGGAACTCGTGGAATACGCTTCCAAGGGAAACAGGCTGACAAAGGGAGACGTGATAATGTCCGGCACGGTTTCCACCGGCTGCATTCTTGAACTTGGACCGGAGGAGTACGGTTGGCTGAAGAAAGGCGATGTTGTATCTATAAGGAGCCCAGTGCTTGGGGAGCTCACAAACGAGGTGGTCTGAATGGTATATTATGTGAAACAGGGAAGGATGCCTCCGACTAGGCATACTTATGAAAACAGAAGAAAACTGCTGAGGGAAGAACTGTTCGGCGAGGAGAGTTTTGATGGCTCATATTCATTGCTATACCACAGAAATGAGCCTACCAGGATTAAGGAGATAAGGGAAGTGGGGAAGAAAGACCCGGGATTCGGTGTTCGGGATGTACACACCCTTGTAAACACGGACCTAATTAGAAGGGAGGGCGATTTCATAACCGGAAGGAAGCCTCTTTTCGGAAACGACAGGGTCATAATCTCTATCCTCAAGCCATCAAAGGGAACCAACAATTTCTTCAGGCACGGAATGCGAGATCAACTCATTTTCGTTCATCATGGTGATGGCTCATTCAGGAGCATATTTGGCGAAATGCCTTTCAAAAGCGGCGACTACATTTACGTTCCGAAGGGTAGTGTCTACAATCTAGGCAATGCAGAGGAATCAGAATTCCTTCTCATAGAATCGAGGGACAATATATGCATACCTCAGAGGTATCTAAACAGGTATGGGCAGATAAAGGAAGGTGTTCCATACTATTCCAGGGACATCAGGCATCCAAAACTTAGGGTGGAGAATCACAGGAAGGGAGAATATTTTGTGTATGTTGACTTTGATGACAGGTATGTAGTTGAGACAAGGGATGAGCACCCATTCGACCTTGAGGGGTGGGATGGATACCATTTCCCGTTTGCCCTGAATATCAGCCAAATAATGCCAATAGTGGGTAAAATCCACCAGCCTCCTCCTGTTCACGAAACGTTCTCATCCAAATCGTTCATGGTCGGGACATTTCTTCCGAGGAAGTATGATTTCCATGAGAGGGCAATACCGATATCGTACTACCACAGCAATGTAGACACAGATGAATTCCTATACTATTCTTCAGGTAACTTCATGAGCAGGAAGGGAGTCCGGGAGGGGTCAATAACACTCCATGTCAGGGGCATGTTACACGGTCCGCAACCTGGGACTGTAGAAAATGCGCTTGGAAAGAGTGAGACAAATGAAACCGCCGTAATGGTGGAGAGTTATGAGAGGCTCGGGATGTCCGTCCTGGCGAAAAGACTAGAAAGTAAGGATTACATGAAGACTTGGTATGCATGATCAAACAGTACAACTTTCTCCCGATAGACCAGGTATCCATTGGAGAGCAGTCTGTTGATGCAATCTCATCACTCATTGGAAAGGAGCAGATAAGGAACACAATCATTGTTACGAGCAAATCCGTATCCCAAATTTCATTCTTC
>JAKAXD010000009.1 GCA_021816725.1 Thermoplasmata archaeon | reverse complement strand
TAGTAATTTCAGAGAAGGGCCTAGGAAAGAGGGTGAGCGTCGAGGACTTCACAATGAGACATCGTGGAGCCAAGGGGATGAGGGCGATAAAGGTGACGGAAAGGACAGGCAAGCCTATCTACGTCTCATCAATCAACGAGAACGACGAACTCCTTATCATAACAAAGAACGGGAAGACAATAAGAACTGGAGTGGCAGCTATTCCACAAAAAGGGAGAAATGCTCAGGGGGTCAAGCTCATAGACCTCGATGAAGGGGACCTGGTGGTTTCAGTCACTCGGATCTCTTGAATATACCTGCGCTCGTGGTGGATGTGTCAAATACCATCACGTTTAGCTCCTTCAATTTCTTCAATAATTTCTCCTTTTCTCTGGGTATTATTATGACTGCCCCTCCTCCACCTGCGCCTGTCAGCTTTGCACCGTAGCCATACTCCCTTCCAATTGAAACTATCTTCTCTATCTGTTCGGTGGATATTCCAAACACCTTTAGCTCTGAATGATTCTCGTTCATCAGTTCTCCGACCTTCGCATTGTCACCCTTCGTCACTGCCTTCACTCCCTCCTGCGTGATGTTCCCGATCCTTTTCATTATGTCCTTCGCGAAGCTGCCTCTCTCATAGAACTTCCTGACCTTCGCCACCTGTTCCCTTGTCGAACCTTTCGAACCTGAATATACTACGACAAGACCCATGTTTCTCGTAGGTATGCTGGAAAAATTCCAGGTAATCCCATTCTTCTCAATCTTCCACAGCGGGATCCCCTCGTTACCGTTTGTAAGTACAAAACCACCTGCAGATATGGTAGACGTGTCTATTGGAGAGCCCAGTCCCTGCGTTTCGTACTCAATGTTGAATGCCTCGTTTGCAAGCTGCTCCTTAGTGTAATTCCTTTCGCTCATGAGTATGCCTGCAATGATCATTGAGGAAGTGCCCAACCCAGATCCTGAAGGCACGTTTGTTTCCACCTTCACGTAAATGTTTTTCAGTCCCAGATAGGCAAGAGTCCTCTGAACGAAAGGCGTGTACTGGAGACCACTCCTGCTGGGAATCAGGTAGATCTTGGCAAACAGGTCTACGGTGGCAGATAGTGCAGGGTAGCCATGTACTACAGCGTGTTCACCGAATATTATTACCTTGTGCGGAGAATAAACAACCATCCGCTCATTTCAGTGAAACTGGTTGACTCTGGGAATCATCTTTCTGTGCAATCACAGCTGTTCCGTAAGCAAGAACCTCTGACATTGTCTGTCCTATTTCTGAGGAGTCGAACCTGACCTCTATTACTGCATTTGCACCCAGTCCCTTTGCATGCTGCTTGAGTCTCTCAAGGGCCTCGAATCTGCTCTGGTCAAGCATCTGTGTATATTCCTTTATCTCCCCTCCTGCAATTGTCCTCAGACCGGCTATGACGTTCCCCCCGATCCCCCTTGACCTCACTATCAGGCCCCAGGTGAAACCAATTACACTTGTTATCCTGTACCCGGGAACGTATGGCGTGCTAACGACAATCAAGTCTGCAGATGACGGGTTGTAGTTTCCGTTAAACATGAAGAAGTCAGGGATTGACAATATATAACGATTATGTAATAATAGTGCCGGATATCCCATTATGGAAGCGGTCGGCTACAAACAAAAATGAATAGTTGTGGAAAATGAAGAATAAAAAAAGATAGGGTTACTTCTTGAAAGAATCAGTCCTCTTCCCCGCCCGGTTTTCCACCTGGCGGTTTTGGAGCTCCAGCACTGGATGCTTTTGTTGCTATGACATCGTCAATCCTCAGTATCATAACGGCTGCGTCTGTAGCGCTGTCTATTGCCTGCTTCCCAACCCTTATGGGTTCTATGACACCCAAATCAAGCATGTCAATCGGTTTTCCCTTCACGACGTCTACGCCCGCATTCTTCTTTCCATCCGCGTGCTCCTTCTTAAGCGATATCAGTATACCTATGGAGTCCAGTCCTGCATTCTCTGAGAGTGTTCTCGGGATAATCTCAATTGCTTCCGCAAACTTTTCAATTGCAAGCTGCTCCCTTCCCCCAACAGATTGGCTGTACTCCCTGAGCTTCATTGCTATCTCTATCGCTGCCGCTCCTCCACCTGGAATGATCTTACCGTCCTGGAGAGCTGCCGCAACAACATGGAGCGAGTCAACCAGGCTTCTTTCAACCTCATCCACAACGTGCTCCGTCCCGCCCCTTATGAGAACGGAAACTGCCTTGGGATTCTTGCAGCCTGTAACGAAAGTGAGGTGATCCTCTCCAATCTTCACTTCCTCAACCCTCTCTGCATTCCCGAGGTCCTTTGCGGACAGGTCATCCATGTTCGTGACTATCTCCCCGCCTATAGCCTTTGCAAGTTTCTCTATATCGCTCTTCTTGACCCTTCTTGCCGCATATATTCCCTCCTTTGCTAGGTAGGCCATGGCCAGGTCGTCTATTCCCTTCTGTGTGAGTATGACGTTTGCACCTGTTGCCTTTACCTTCTCAACCATGTCCTTTAGAATGCTCTCCTCCTGCTTCTTGAACTTTGTTATGGACTCTGGGTCCTCTATCCTTATTGAAGTATCAAATTCAGGTTTCTTTATTTCTAGGGCAGCATTCAGCAGGGCAATCTTTGCCTTGTTCACAAGAACGGGCATTCCGGGGTGAACCCTTTCCTTGTCCACTATGACTCCTTGGATCAGCTGTGTATCGTCTACGGATCCTCCCTGCTTCTTTACAAGTTGGATATCGTCAAAATCAACAAACGTCTTTCCTCCCCTTTCCTGGGCCACCTGAATAACCGATTTCACTGCTATGTCTGCTAGCTTCTTCCTGGATGTCGAAGCTCCCTTGGAATTCAGAGCAGTATTGGCTATCTTTAGGAGTACCTTCTCGTCCTTGCCCACTGGCGTTGCTATATCGTTCAGTACTTCCTTGGCTTTCTCAGCAGCCATTCTGTAACCTGAGGCTATTACGGTTGGGTGGACATTCTGGTTCAGCAGGTCCTCCGCTTTCCTCAGGAACTCACCAGCAAGGATTGCGGCAGTTGTAGTACCATCACCCACCTCCTGATCCTGGGTCTTGGAGACTTCAACCATCATCTTTGCTGCAGGGTGATCTATGTCCATCTCCTTCAAAATTGTAACACCGTCGTTCGTGATAACGATGTCACCAAGGGAGTCGACAAGCATCTTGTCCATTCCCCTCGGACCTAGAGTAGTCTTTACAGCATCAGAGATCGCCTTTGCTGCGTTGATATTGTTTTGCATCGCATTCTTTCCGGATTCTCTCTTCGCACCTTCTTTTAGAATAAATATTGGCTGTCCTGGCATCATTTAACTGGACACCTCGTTTCCGTATTTTATTCTTCTATATAAACGCATCGAGATGCTTTCTTTTGCATCATACAGAAAACTTTGATGCGGAGCCGTTTTCTTGACAGTTGAAGGAATGGAAATCGAGATATATTGAATAGAGATTAACGATAACGCCACCGTGGCTCAGTTGGTAGAGCAGCTGATTCGTAATCAGCAGGTCGGGGGTCCGAATCCCTCCGGTGGCTTCTGGACTTGGGATAAGGTAGTAATGCATATACTGCCTCATAATAATCCACCTGCTCTATACCAATCTCCGTGATTCCAGTTATTGTCAATTGGCCAATGATTATTCATGGATATCGTTTATATTCAACGCATTAGAATGGAAGCTTCATTGAGGCATGTCCGGAATATATATTTCAGAAAAAACATTAGAAATAAAATAAAAAATAATGAAAATTTACTGCTTCTTTCTGAAGGGAAGCGCAATCAGAGAGCCTACAAGGACTATGATCAGGTTTGCTGACAAAGCCAGGAATCCTATGAAGAGTGAACCTACGCTTGAGCTTATCGGCAGAAGAGTTGTTGTCCAGGTATGGAAATGGTTTGCAACTTCCATCCAGTATATGCCCAGGCCAAGACCAACCAGGAGCCCTGTTATCAGTGAGTACTTGTTCAACTTGTTCGTCACCAGACCGAGGAACAATGCTGGAAGCGTTTGTAGTATAATGATTCCTCCAAGCAGCTGGAGCTGAACTGAATACGAGAGCGGGAATACGAAAACAAAGCCTACTGCTATGAAAAGGAATACTATCATCGCCACCTTTGCTGTTAATGCCTCCCTCGACTGGGACATTTTTGGATACAGTTCCCTGACTATGTTCCTGGTGAATAGATTCGACTGTGACATTGCCATTATGGAAGCTGGCACAAGCCCTCCTATGAATATCCCCAGAAATGCGAAGCCTGTCAATGGAGCTGGGAGCGAATAGAAAATCAATGCAGGGACAACGTAAGTTCCCCTTGAGCTAGCAACGAATGTGTCCTTCAGGAATGTTATTGCTGCATGATTGCCATAAACCAGTATACCGAAGAGTGCTAGAAGTGCCAGTCCCACTCCGTATAGTGGCAGCAGTGATTGGCTAAGTCTTAGTGATTTGGGAGATTTTGCACTCAGAGAACCTGTCACGGCGTGCGGGTATAGGTACAGCGCAAGAGCGCTCATGAGGAACAGGCTCCAGTATGCGTTCACCTGCAAGGGGAGTATGTGATAGTACTTGACCGGGAGTCCTGTGAATGACTTTGTGAAGCCTATTGTCACCAGTGCAACTATTATGACAAGCGCAACGCTGATCAGTATGATTGCATCTTTGAATATTGCGGTAAGTGTTGCCCCTCTCAATCCGCTGACGTAAGTGAAAATTGCAAGTATTATGAAAGAGAGTATTAGCGACAAATCGACTACGAGCTTTATGTTAGCGATTCCACTTAGCATCACGGTTAGAACGGATAGCATTCCTACGATCTGAAGACCTATGTAGGGCAGTTCAGCAACTATACCAACTATTGCAATTAGAATTGCAAGGTTCCTGCTGCTGAAATTCGATTTGACGAAATCTGATGCCGTTATGAACCCCTTTTCCTTTGATACCTTCCACAATTTCGGCATTGCCCACATGGCAATTCCGAATGTCACTGCGACGTAAGGTACAGCAAAATAATATATCGCTCCTATACTGAAAACAGACGATGGAATGGCTATGAATGTGTAAGCAGTGTACAGGTCTGCGCCCACTAGGAACCACACTATAGCGGCACTGAACTTTCTTCCCCCAAGGGACCATTCATCCAGTTTGCTCATATCCCCTTTCTTCCATCTTCTTCCGTAGAATCCCAGGAAGATGAAGATAAGAAGAAGAATTACCCATACCAGAATACCTGAAAGCGCTAGCATTTACTCGCCTCCGTATTTATTGTACAAAATAGCTGCCAGTCCAAATAAGGCTGCTGCTAGAAAGAGCCATAATAGCTGGTACCAGTAAAAAAACGGTAGTCCACCTATTTCAGGGTTAGTCCGCACGTAGCTTGGGACAATGGCAAGTGCAATAAATGGTATTATGGTCAGGATTGCAACGGTCACGTAAAGGGACCGCTTAGACATTGCAGTCACGTTCTGACTCATAAAAGTTGATATGAAATAAAGAGTATTTAAATTTATTCACCTACATTTATCAAAGTTATAGTCTAATTAAACCGATGGAAAGAAACCCCATTGATCTTCAACAAAATGGATTCCACAATTTCTGTTTTAACAAGTTATTAATTCATAAGTAAACTTCCGTTGAGTGGAGTACAAGTGGACTGTTCTCTCCAATACTACGCTAGGAACTCTGATGTCTTCACTTGACACCAACATTGTCCTAATTTCGCTGCCAACAATTGCGAGAGAACTCCCGGACACATCACTTCTCGATCTCCTGTGGATTCTCATGGGATACACACTCCTTACAGCCGCCGTCCTCGTGAATTTTGGCAGACTCTCAGACATGTTCGGTAGAGTCAGGCTGTACACATTCGGATTTGCAGTTTTCACCGTCGGTTCCGCCCTTTGCAGCCTCTCACAAGTGGGGCCAGAGCTAATCGGCTTCCGACTTGTCCAGGGGGTTGGAGCCGCTTTTCTGTTCTCGAATAGTGGTGCAATAATTACAGACGCTTTCCCGGAGAACGAGAGGGGAATGGCCCTTGGAATCAACCAGGTCGCAATAGTGGCAGGTTCCGTATCAGGTCTGGTACTGGGCGGGATATTAACGTATTCATTTGGGTGGAGATCAATCTTCTACGTCAACATCCCAATAGGGATCATAGCGACCGTATGGGCACACCACAACCTGAGGGAACTGGCAGTCATAAAGAGGGGACAGAGGATTGATGCGATAGGAAACGTGACATTTGCTGGGTCCATAAGCTTGATACTCGCTGGAATCACTTTTTACGCTACAGGTTCTGCGGGTGTTAGAACCGTACTTTCCATGATTGTGATGGGCATAGCATTGTTCATTTTCTTTGTCTATTATGAAATGAGAATCGACCATCCCATGTTCGATCTGAAGCTCTTCAGGATCAGACTTTTTGCTGCAGGAAATCTAGCAATTTTCATGAACGCCCTGGCAAGAGGCGCTGTGACATTTGTACTTGTTTTCTACCTCCAGGGTCCCACTATGCGGCTGAACCCATTTGCAGCCGGCTTGTTCCTTGTGCCCACATCCATTTCGCTTTCTTTCTTTGGACCCATAAGCGGCTGGTTCTCTGACAAGTATGGTGCGAGACTGATATCCACCATTGGTCTTGTGGTATCTGCAATAGGTTTCCTTATGCTCGCGCGCATCGGCCAAACCACCACTTTCAACGAGCTCGTCATTCCACTCGTGTTCGTTGGCAGCGGAATGGGAATATTCGCATCACCCAACAGGGCATCGATCATGAATTCTACACCTCCACCTGAGAGGGGAATCGCATCGGGTATGAGTTCGACACTCGTGAATATAGGCAGCATATTCAGCATGGGAATTGCATTCTATGTTATGTCCCTCACAGTTCCGATGACAAATCTTGCAGGCATATTCCTTGGCACATCACACGGTACGGCTATCGGACCATGGGTGAATGACTTCATCAATTCCATCCATTATCTCTTCCTCATATCAGTTGCAATACTTCTTATCGCTATCGTACCATCCGTACTCAGGGGAAGGAGACAGGTTTGGGACGTATCGCAACCAAATGAAACTGTGAAATAAATGATGCAGGGAAAATCTCTTTAGTTCTGGTAAAATTTAACCGTACCGAAAACGTTTAAAACTCTAATCAACTTTCAAGTAATGCATCCTGATTACGTGAAGGTCAAGCTTCCTACAGAAGCGGCTTTTTTCGACACAAAGAAAGAGGTCAAGGGGTTAAATTTACATACTGTTTGTGAGGAAGCAAGATGCCCTAATAGGAGCGAATGCTGGTCGGATGGAACTGCAACATTCATGGTTCTAGGAAAGAACTGTTCGAGGAATTGCGGTTTCTGTTCCGTCACACATGGATACGTTCAGCCGCTGGATCCAATGGAACCATTTAACGTCGCTACGGCTGCGAGGGATATGGGACTGAAGTATGTCGTAATAACCTCAGTAGACAGGGACGACCTACCAGATCAGGGATCGAAACATTTTGCGAGCGTTATAAGGGAAGTAAGGAAGACAGGTGCAAGCGTGGAAGTACTCATTCCTGATTTCAGGGGGGACAAGGAATGCATCGACAGGATACTGGACGAGGGACCTGTTGTTCTGGCGCACAACGTTGAAACGGTAAGGAGACTTTCCCCATCTGTAAGGGATCACCGTGCGAATTATGACCAGTCACTTGAAGTCCTGAGATATGCAGCCATGAAAGGATTCGTGACAAAATCATCAATAATGCTAGGATTCGGTGAGAGTGATGATGAGGTCATCGAAACCATGAAGGACCTGAGGAAAGTGGACGTGAGCATACTCACCATCGGTCAGTATCTCAGGCCATCAAAGATGCAATTGCCTGTGGTGGAATACTGCAGGCTCGCAAGGTTTGAGAGACTTAAGGAAATCGGGTACGAACTGGGATTCCAATTTGTTGCTTCCGGCCCTTTGGTAAGGACATCTTACAAGGCAGCTGAAGCGTGGGCAATGAGGAGGCTTCATTAGATGGCAATAGCTGGGAATCTATCCAACGAACAGGCAATACAAGCTTACAAGAATGCTGTCATCGCTCGCACACTTGATATAAAGATCATAAGTGCCCAGAGACAGGGGATCATAGGGTTCCACGTTCCTGCCCAGGGCCAGGAAATGATACAGATAGCTATCGCAATGATGGCAGATAATGACGACCTAATTTTCGCCTATTACAGGGACCTGGCGCTTTACATCCAGAGGGGGGTACCACTCTCCCTCATATTTGACCAGATGCTCGGGAACAGCAACGATCTGCAGAAAGGGAGACAGATGCCTGACCACTTCTCATTCAAGGAGTTCAATTTCTCATCGGTGCAAAGTCCAGTTGGGTCACATCTTCCACTGACTGTTGGTGCTGCATACGCCAGGCGATACACCAAGAAGAAGGGCATTGTAATCACCACATTCGGGGACGGGGCGACTTCAACATCAGATTTCCATGCTGCACTCCACATGGCCTCTGTATTTAACCTTCCAGTGCTCTTCATATGCGAGAACAACGGGTGGGCAATTTCAGTTCCAACGAGCAAGCAGACTAAGGCAGAGATATACAAGAAGGGAACTGCTTACGGAATTCCTGGAAAGAGGGTGGACGGGAACGATCTGATTGCCTCTCTTGCAGGTCTTCAGGAAGCATTCGATTACGTAAGGGCGGGCAAGGGTCCGTATCTTGTGGAAGCATTAACTTACAGGATGGGCCCTCACTCCACTTCCGACGATCCTAAGAAGTATAGGGTGGATGAGATAACTGACGGAAGCGAGAATGACCCGATAAGGAGGCTGGAGAACCTGATGCTGAAGATGGGAGTCATTGATTCTTCATTCATCCAGTCCACAAAAGCAAGTGCAAAGGAAGAGGTTGACAAGATGCTTGAGGAAAGGATGAGCATTCCACCACCTGAATCTTCCAGCATATTCGATGATGTTTACGAAGAACCCAGCTGGATACAGGAGGAGGAGAGGAGGGATTCAGATGGCTCTGATTAACATGGTCCAGTCTCTGAACAAAACACTGGAAGAACTGATGGGTAAGGACGAGAGGGTCATCGTGCTAGGCGAGGACGTCGGAAGGGACGGTGGTGTGTTCAGGGTCACGGACAACCTTCTGAACAAGTACGGGGATGAGAGGGTAATAGACACTCCGCTCAACGAGCTGGCCATTGTAGGCATGGCCGCAGGCATGGCTATGTACGGCCTAAAGCCGATCGCAGAGGTTCAATTCCAGGATTACATATTTCCGGCATTCGACCAGATTGTGAACAACATTGCAAAGATGAGGTACAGGACAGGTGGCAGGTTTAACGTTCCACTTATACTGAGGACGCCTTACGGAGGAGGAGTCAGAGGGGGCCTCTATCATTCACAGAGCGGCGAATCGTATTTTGTCCACACTGCGGGTCTTACTGTTGTCACTCCATCCAACCCATTTGACGCAAGGGGACTGCTTGTATCTGCGTACAAGAAGAACGATCCTGTCATCTTCCTCGAGCCGAAGAGGCTCTACAGGTCCATAAAGGCTGAAGTGCCTGACGATATGTTTGAAGTTGACATAGGCAAGGCTGCTAAGCTGAAGGAAGGAGATGACCTCTCCATAATAACGTATGGAAGCATGGTTCCAACCGTAATGACCACGGTGGAAAAGAATAACGTCAATGCGGAAGTCATAGACCTGAGGACATTATTGCCGATGGACGTAGATGCTATAGTTCAGGCAGCAAAGAAGACTGGAAGGGTCATCGTTGTTCACGAGGCCCCGAGGACGCTCGGTGTGGGGGCAGAGATTTCGGCTCTCATTGCAGAGCGTGCAATAGACTCGCTCCTGGCACCTATTTTGAGGGTCACTGGATACGACATTCCTTTCCCTTACACCCACGAAGAATTGTATCTGCCTGGTGAGAAAAGAATTATGAGTGCTGTTAATAGAGTTCTAGCATACTGAGGAGATAAGAATGCCAACATTTAAGCTACCGGATATAGGAGAGGGAGTTCAGGAAGGGGAGATTGTAAAGTGGAACGTGAGGCAGGGGGACACGGTACACAAGGATGACATTATTGTTGAAATAATGACTGACAAGGTCACGGTACAGATTCCATCTCCATTTGAGGGCCAGGTGACAAAGATCTACTACAAGGAAGGGGAGATAGCGAAGGTTGGCTCTTCCCTGCTTGATATTGGTGAAGCTAGTGCCGCAGGACAGAAAGAGCCAGGGCAGACCGTCGGCAAGGAGAAAGCTGCACCGACTGTTCAGGATTCTGGAGAGGGCACGTCGGTTCTTGCACCACCCGCAGTGAGGAAACTCGCTAGGGAGAAAGGTGTCGACCTATCAAAAGTGAAAGGGTCTGGTCCTAGCGGCAGGATCACGGCAAAGGACGTAGAATCTTTCGCCTCTCAGCCGGAGGGAAATACCAGCACTGCTGTCAGCAAACCTGTTGTTGAGAGGAGGGTCATGGAACTAAAGGGACTTAGGAGGCTAATATCAGAAAAGATGACGAAATCCAAGCGCAACATCCCTCACTACGCGGTTGCAGAGGAAGTTATGATGCAGGAACTCCTGGATTTCAAGGAGAAGCTCAAGATTCAGGGGATCAACCTGAGTTTCACCCCTTTCTTCGTGAAGGCATGCGTAGCGGCGCTGAAGGAATTCCCGTACCTGAATGCAAGGTCCCAGGAGGATGGCAGCTTTGAACTCCTCGATTATTACAACATCGGAATTGCAGTTGATACACCTGAGGGCCTTACAGTTGTTGTTGTAAAAGGCGCTGACAAGAAGACGCTCACAGAGATTTCATCAGAAATAGAGGATCTGGCAAAGAGGGCAAGGGAGGGAAAGCTGAAGCTGGACGAGGTGAAGGATTCAACGTTCACAGTGACGAACGTGGGGAGCATAGGCGGCATATTTTCCACACCCATAATCAACTACCCCGAGGTTGCAATTCTTGGGGTTCACAGGATAATGGACGGACAGCAGGGGAAGTCCATGTTCATAACACTGTCAGCTGATCATCGCCTAATAGATGGCGCAATGGCAGCCAGGTTCATTACGAGGGTCAAAAGATATTTAGAGGCTCCGGCTACACTGCTGGTGTGAAAAATGGAATACGATGCCATAATACTTGGTGGCGGCCCCGGAGGTTATTCAACAGCAATCAGGCTTGGACAGAATGGAAAGAAGGCACTGATGATCGAGGAGAACAAGATAGGGGGCGAATGTCTTAATTATGGATGCATACCAAGCAAGGCTATCATCGAGATGGCAGATGCTATATCATACCTCAAGGAAATGCCCGGAGTGAAATCATCCGTAACCATAGACATGAAGACTTGGCAGGAATGGAAATGGGGGATGATAAACAAGCTCACATCCGGAGTGGAGAAACTTGTTACTTCGTATGGTGGGGAAGTGGTGAAGGGAAAGGGGATGATTGTCAATGCGTCGTCGGTGACTGTGAACAACGAAACATTCAATGCAAAGAACATAGTCATTGCAACTGGTTCCACCCCCACAAGGATTAGGGGTATAGACGACGTCCTTTACAACAAGGAAATACTTGACGTCGACCACATACCTTCCTCACTGATAGTGATAGGTGGCGGATACATTGGCGTAGAGCTGGGCACCGCATTTGCCAAACTTGGCAGCAGTGTCACCATTGTCGAGATGATGCCAAACATTCTTCCAGGAACCGATACTGACCTCAGCAGATTTGTAGAGAGGAGAATGAATTCCCTTGGTATTAAGATCATCCTGGGTGCGAAGGTAGACAAGGTGGCAAAGTCAGGTGGGTATAAGGTCACCCTGGCAAGCGGTGAAATTCTGGAAGCAGACTTAGTTGTAATGACAATAGGAAGGGTTCCGGTCACGCAGGGTTTCGGGCTGGAAAAGATCAACCCTGAAATGGACGGGAAATTCATAAAAGTTGACAAGAGGAAGAGGACGAGCATCGATGGCGTCTATGCAGTTGGCGATGTTAGCGGCCCTCCGATGCTGGCTCATAAGGCATTCTATGACGCTGAGATTGCTGCTGATAACATATCTGGAAAGGTCGCTGAGGTCGACTACATGGCTATGCCATTCGTAATATACTCAGATCCTGAGATAGTGACCACTGGAACAAAGACTGAGAAGTTCAGCAATGTTCCTCTTGCCACAAACGGCAGGGCACTGGGAATGAACTACAACCAGGGCCTATTCAGGATGTACGTGGATGATGACTACGTCATAAAGGGGGCTGCCTTTGTTGCCCCTAGGGCATCAGAGCTGATAAGCGAGATTTCCCTCGCAGTTGAGGCGGGCCTGACCTCCAAGGACCTTGGAATGACCATACATCCTCACCCGACACTTTCTGAAGGGGTTAAGGAGGCTGCAGAAGCCACATATGGTAAATCATTACACTTCAAGTCCAGTAGTCGCTGATCTAGGAACTGTAGACTATTCTCTGGCCTTGATTCTACAGAGGAAGCTCGTAGAAATGGTGAGGAGCGGGGAGATTGGCGACGTTCTACTGTTTCTCGACCATCCTGCAGTGTTCACCGTTGGCCGAGGGAAAAAACCTGAAAATTATGAAGGAGTGGAAGTGATTGAGACGGAGAGGGGCGGGGACGTTACATACCATGGACCGGGTCAACTGGTTGCATACCCCATAATAGACCTGGAGAGAAATGGCATAAACGATGTCAGGAAGCTTGTTAATCTAGTGGAAGATGTCGTCATTTCTTCCCTCAAAGGATTCGGTTATGAAGGCACCATTGGCGACGAACCTGGGATCTGGGTGAACGGGAAGAAGGTTGCATCAATTGGCCTCGCCATCAGGGACAGGATATCTTTCCATGGGGTGGCTGTGAACATCTCTGGGGAGGTTCTTAAGGGATTTGCAAAGATAAATCCATGCGGACTGAAACCTGACACCATAGGTTTCGTCGCAGTTGAGAGGGATAAGCTCAGGGATGTTATGAGGATGAATTTCGAAAATAGACTCCATGCATTCAAAGAGGTAAATCGTAATTTTTTCGATGGATTGGTACATAATTAAGGAGATTAATGGCACCTGTACCTGTCACTGTGTGCATTAGGAATATCCTCAGGCTGTAAGGTTCAATAACCCTGTAGCAATTAGGGAAGGATGATAGCAAATTCGAGTATTGTCCTGAAAGATGGAAGCCTTGTTGTCGTAAGGGAATATAAGGAATCAGATCTATCAAAGTTCAAGGAATTTGTCTATTCTCTATCAGACTCTTCAATTCAAGGTAGATTCATGCAGAATATTCCAAGGGAAAGGGCGCTGGAACTTCTCCTGGATAAGGGAGAACTATCGGTGATAGCGCTAAGGGATGAGAAGATAATTGCTCATGGAGCACTGCACGATAGCGGAAAGGGGTCTTCTGAGGTAGGCATAATAGTCAGTGAAAAGTACCAATCCCTTGGCCTAGGTACTGCAATCCTCGGCCTGATGGCTGAATATGCTGTCAGAATAGGTGCAGGCTATATCACCACTTACGTTTCGCCTGAGAATTACAAGATGATTGCAGCAGTCAAGAACATGGGGTTTGCGGTGGAATCTTCCACAAGGCCAGGAGCCCTGGAGGTCAAGTTCTCCCCGTCGCTGCTTCCTGAGGCGATAAACAATTTTGAGAACAGGGACGCTATCTCTGCAGTAAACGGGGTAAAGATATTCCT
This sequence comes from Thermoplasmata archaeon, assembly GCA_021816725.1. Lineage (GTDB taxonomy): Archaea > Thermoplasmatota > Thermoplasmata > Thermoplasmatales. Next base: position 28,601 of record JAKAXD010000009.1, on the reverse strand, counting down.
AGAACCCAAGAGCATAGCGGTCGTAGGTGCATCATCAAACAGGAGCTCGATAGGAGGACAGCTATTTTTCAATCTTCTTGAGAGCAATTTCAAGGGCCAGATTTTTCCTGTTAACCCTTCGCACGAATTCGTGCAGGGAATAAGAGCCTACAAGTCTGTCAAGGACATAGAATACCCTGTTGACATGGCTATAATAGTTATTCCGGCGGAATATGCCCTGAAGGCAATTGAAGAATGCGGGGAGAAGGGAGTAAAGGGGCTCGTAATAATTACGTCTGGATTTTCAGAAATTGGTGAGGAAGGGAAGGAGAGGCAGGCGCAACTCACCAAGATTTGCGACAAGTACGGTATGAGGGTTATCGGACCAAACTGCATGGGAGTTGTTAACACTTCTGACGACGTTTCACTCAATGCGCAATTTTCCCCGTTCAAGCCGGCGAAGGGAAGGGTTTCTTTCCTCTCCCAGTCAGGGGCGCTTGGCATAGCTGTCTTTGATATCACTACCAAGCTCGGACTGGGACTCAGTTCATTTGTTTCTGTTGGAAACAAGATGGACATCTCAGGGAACGACCTGATACAGTACTGGGAAAATGATCCAAATACCGACGTGATTCTTCTCTATCTTGAATCATTCGGCAATCCAGTGAAGTTTTCCAGACTGGCCAGGAGGATCACGAAAAAGAAGCCCATAATCGTAGTGAAGAGCGGAAGGGGATCTGCCGGATTCAGGGCGACACAGTCTCACACAGCAGCACTTCTGTCAACGTCTGATGTGACTGTGGATGCTCTCTTTAAACAGAGCGGTATCATAAGGACTGATACGCTTGACGAGATGTTTGAAGTTACGTCGGTTCTAGCCCATCAGCCAGTGCCCAAGGGGAACAGGGTAGCTATACTCACAAATGCTGGAGGTGCAGGCATACTTGCGGCGGATGCATGTGAATCTCATGGACTCGTTGTTCCAGATCTTCCAGAGGCAGCCAAACAGAAACTGAGGAGCTTCCTACCCGACATAGCGAGTGTGAAGAATCCCGTAGACATGACTGCAGGCACCGGCCCGGACGCGTATGCGAGGGCCATAGAAGTATTAGGGACGGTTGACGAGATAGATTCCATCATCGTGATATTCATCCTGCCGCAGGTAATTGACCCGAACAATGTGGCGAGGAACATAATAGAGGGAACGAAGAACATCAACAATTCCAAGACAGTTGTATCTGTTTTCATGGGAACAAAGGGTATGTCCGAGATACTCAAGGGGGAAGGCATTAGCATTCCGTCTTTCCCCTTCCCTGAGGATGCTGCAATTTCCCTGGCAAGGGCAGCAGAGTACGGGAAGTGGAAATTTGCACCTCCAAGGGTTCCTGTACCTGAAGACGACATAGATAAGGAAAGCGTCAAGGCAATCATTTCAAAGGCACTGAGAGGGGGGAGAGAATGGCTTACATACAACGAATGCAATTTTGTCCTAAATACCTACAAGATCCCAACCATAAAGACTGCAACTGCCATCAGCCCAGAAGAGGTAAAGACCAGGCTTCAGGGGTGGGAGGGAAAGGTTGCAATAAAGGCGTACGGCCCAAAACTTATACACAAGAGCGACGTTGGTGCAGTAAAGCTAGACGTCCCAGTTTCTAACGCACCTGAAGAATCAGAGAAAATGATCAACATGCTCAAATCAAAGGGTTTCGATGTGGATTATCTCGTCGTCCAGGAAATGGTTTCGGAGGGGGTGGAAATGATCGCAGGTTCCACACACGATCCTGCATTTGGTCCCTTGGTGGTGGCAGGTATGGGAGGAAAGCTGGTAGAACTGCTGAAGGATATTTCCACCAGGCTCGCCCCTATAGACAAGGAAGATGCGGACATGATGATTTCAGAGCTAAGGACGGCGAAGATCCTTAGAGGGTACCGTGGCGGGATTGTGGCAGATGAAGATGCATACAAGGATGTCATCGTCAGGATTTCAAGACTCGTAAGCGACAATCCGGAGATAGTCGAGCTGGATCTGAATCCTGTGATGGTGCTTGAAAAGGGGAAGGGCACTAAGACTGTTGATTTCAGGATAAGGGTTGCAAATCTTTCACAGGACAGGACTCCATTTGTTGCAAAGAGCCTGATAAAGACGCCAGTGTGATTTAGGCATAAATCAATAAACTTCATTGCACAGGAATTGTGGGGATGCAAAGTGTGCTTAAATAATGTATTTACGTACATGGATGCAGGTGCAATTCACAGAAAAACGAGTCAGACTACTGATTCAAGCCTACCGAGAACTTTTTATCAGTCGTCAAACTATCGGCTATAACGGTGATATAAGTAATGGTTACCATAAGGGCTGTAATCTCTACCTCTGACGGGAAGACAAGACAACTGGAAGTACCAGAAGACAGGCAGAGTGCCCTATACGGAAAGAAGATAGGAGAAGTGCTGGATGGTTCACTGCTGGGTTTCAGCAACACTAAGCTCAAGATAACTGGAGGAAGCGACAAGGACGGATTTCCAATGAGGAACGACTTCCCAGGAATGAGAAGGAAGAGGGTGCTTCTGACAGGTGGAGTTGGTTTCCATCCCAAGCGTGACGGGGTAAGGAAGAAGAAGAACATCAGGGGCAATACCATATCAGAGGATATTTCTCAGGTAAATTTCTTTGTAGTTGAGGGAAAGATAGAAGAAGCCAAAGGAGAAACGAATGAAACTGCCAAGACCACCTGAAGTAAACATTGGGATGGTTGGCCATGTAGACCATGGCAAGAGCACTCTGACAAAACTCCTTACGGGAGTGAAGACAGATTATTTTTCAGAAGAGATAAAGAGGGGCATATCGATAAAGCTCGGGTATGCTGACACCCCAATATATAGGTGTCCTGATGGGTTCCCTACCAGATACTCGGTCAACCCCGCTGACTGCGGGAAAGGTGGGGTAGTTGAAAGGGTCGTGAGCTTCGTTGATTCTCCAGGACATGAAAGCCTGATGGCCACCATGCTGTCCGGTGCAGCAATTATGGACGGTGCCATAATGGTCATAGCGGCAAACGAAAAGTGTCCAAAGCCACAAACTAGAGAGCACCTGACTGCACTAAACTTCCTTGGAATAAGGAACATTGTGATAGTGCAGAACAAGATAGACCTTGTCACTGAAGAGCGTGCAATTGAGAGCTACAACGAGATCAAGGAATTCGTTAAGGGAACGGTGGCAGAAAAGGCGCCCATAATACCTATGAGCGCTCTTGACAATGCAAATATAGATTCACTCCTTGAGGCAATAGAACGCACGATTCCAACAAGGAAGTTCGAGAGTAACGGAACTGCAATGATGTACATTGCAAGAAGTTTTGATGTCAATAAACCCGGAACTAAGCCTGAGTCCCTCCAAGGGGGTGTGGTTGGAGGATCGATCATGTCGGGCAAGTTCAGGGTCGGCGACGAGATTGAGATATCACCCGGAATATCGACGACGAAGGGAGGGAAGAGGAGCTGGAACACAATTCAAACACAAATATCCTCCATAATATCAGGTAACATTTCACTCAACGAGAAAGGGCCGGGTGGTCTTGTTGGAATAGGGACCAAACTGGACCCCTTCCTCACCAAGGGAGACAGCCTGGTAGGGATGGCAGTAGGACTGAAGGGGACACTTCCAAAGCCTGTTTTCAAGATATCGATGAAGACCAACATACTGACAAAGGTAGTAGGCAGCTCTGAAGAACTCAACGTGGACAGGATAATAAAGGGGGAGACACTTCTCCTTAATGTGGCAACTGCCGTAACAGTTGCAGTCGTTACCCAGGCGAAGGGAGAGGTGATGGAGGCAGAATTGAGATACCCTGTGATAGTGCTTCCCGGGCAGAACGTCGCAATAAGCCGGAAGATACAGAACAGATGGCGACTGATTGGAAGCGGAACTGTCAACTGATCAAAAGTTCATCTTGCACTCTTCTTTAAGTGAACAGGATTCGCACCTTGGAGTCTTTTTGCAGACAGTCTTGCAATGCTCATCAATCAGGGCATGAAGTTCCATCAGCTGCTCCTGGTTAAAGATCCTTGAAATCAGAGCCCTTATCTCCTCATAATCTCTTCTTGAAATATTCAGCCCAAAATACCTGTTGAATAGCCTTATGGTATAAGCATCCACCGGTACAGTTCTCTGATGAAACGCATAGAGGGCTATGCTGTCTGCAGTTTCCCTTCCAATTCCCGGTAAACTCAGTAGTTCTTCCCTAATGTCTGCAGGCAGTGAAAGAGATTCAATCTTGTCTCGGAAATATTGAAAGATGCCCCTCAGGTATTTCTCCTTCTGCAAATAGAAACCTGCGGGTCTTATCAGTTCTCTGAGATTGGGACAAGAAAGTAACTGATCGATTGTTTTCCCATTCAATCTTGCCATTGCCTTTTCCACGTTCTTCCAGGCAGTGTTCTGTGTAAGAATGGCACCCTCAATGACCTCGACAGGTGATTCTGCAGGCCACCAGTAAACAAATCCATAAGTGCGAGAAAGACCCCTGAATAGGGATACCAGGGATTCAGTTGATATTGTACACGTACATTCTTAACAATATTTCAGATAAATCTATTGCTCCGCGATTTCGTATGAGCATTCCAAGAATGCTTCTCGTCACTTCTTCTGCGCTGCCTCTGCTCCCTTTCCCCTCAACTGTTCCTTTCCCTTCCTGATGCTTGCGATCAATTTAGGGACAATGTCGTATGCATCCCCTATCAGGGCCACATCAGAGTACTTGACGATAGGCGCAGCAGCATCCTTGTTTATTGAAATCACGTATTCAGACGATTTCATGCCTGCAACGTGTTGAATTGCACCAGACACTCCAACCGCAACATACAGCTTTGGATGGACTGTCTTGCCTGTCTGTCCCACCTGCCTGTCCCTGGTGATCCATCCTGCGTCAACTGTGGGCCTTGAGGCAGCAACTATCCCCCCAAGTTCGCCTGCGAGTTCCTCAAGCATCTTGAAACCTTCCTTCTTGCCGAGGCCCATTCCACCGCATACAACAACGTCAGCAGTAGTTATGTCAACTTCCTCTCTCGTGACGATCTGGAGAAGCTTTGTAACGACGTCCTCCTCCTTGACATTGCTCTCCACCATCTCTATTTCTCCCTGTCTACCGATCTGCCTGTCTATAGGTTTGAAAATGCCTGGTCTTGCGCTTGCCATCTGTGGTCTGTGCCTGCTGCACAGTATGTTTGCGAGTATTGCACCGCCGAATGCAGGCCTCCTTGCCTCCAGGAGCTTCTTAGATGGGTCAATATCTATTTCTGTGCAGTCAGCAGTTATACCTGTGTTGACCCTTACAGCTATTCTTGATGCAAGGTCCCTCCCATTGTGCGTCGCGCCTATGACGAAGTAGTTTGGCTTCTTGTCTGCTATAAGGGAAGCGATCATATCCGCATATGGCCTCGTTCTGTAGTGCCTGTAGACCGGATTTTTAGCAAATATTACCTTGTCCACTCCATATTCAATGGCTTCCCTTGCCATCTTTTCCCCTGAATCGTCTGCAAGCAGAACTCCTACAAGCTTTTCCTTGTACTTGTCGGCCAGCCTTCTGCCAATGCCTGCCATCTCCAGGGATATCCGTGATAGTTCTCCGTCATTCTGCTCTAGCCAAATCCAGAGGTCCTTGTAGACCTCCACGTTTGCGGGAGGTGTTGCGCACTTGTTTTTTATCATTTCACTACCCCCTTCTCTATGAGTACAGACACAACCTTGTCAAGTTCCTCTATACCAGGTTTTGACGGATTCTTCACAGGATCAGGGACGGTCTTCATATCCTTAACAATGGTTGGAGACCCCTTGAGACCAACACACGCCGGATCCAGCTGTAGCTCCTTGTTCGTTATCAGCCTTATCCCCTTCTTGTAGGCTTCTATCTTCCTCTTAAGGGTTGGATTTCTCGGCTCGTTTGCATTGAGGGTTATAGTTATAACAGCCGGTTTCCCCACCTTTATAGTTTCCTCTGCGCCCTCAATATCCCTCGTCACTATGAAGTATCCATCCTGGAATTCGATCTTGTGGACGTAAGTTGCCTGTTCATAACCGAGGAATTCGGCTATTCCCGGACCTACGTGCCCAGTAGAAGAGTCAGTGGTTTCCTCTCCGCAGAATATAACGTCAAATCCCCCAAGGTAATCCGCAACCGACGCAAGGGTAAAGGCAGTTGGCCATGTATCTGCGCCCGCGAATACCCTATCTGTAACAAGGACTCCGTTATCAGCACCCCGTCCCATGAGCTCGAGGAGGGCAGTATCTGCCATTGGCGGTCCCATCGTTATCACCGTGATCTCTCCACCATACTTGCTTTTGAGCTCAAGCGCTGCCTCAGTAGCATTGACGTCTGGCGGGTTGACAACATTCCTTGCCATGCTTCTGTTCAGCGTCTTCGTCACTGGATCTATGCTTATGTCCTGGCTATCAGGAACTTGCTTAATCATAACAGCTATTTTCAGCATTTTCATCACCCGTACTTGTAGATGACTCCCTTTCCGGCCTTCGGGAAGTGCCACTTCACGGAGCCCTGGTCACAGGCCACTGAGCAGGTTCCGCACTCCACGCAATCTTCATACTGGAACGAAAGTTTTCCGTCCTGAAGTGTGTAGCACTGAGCTGGACACGCCATCACGCAGAAGTGATGCGGACACTTCTCGCATATGCTTTCGTCAACCGTTATGTGTGCATACGATTTGTCCACGTCATACTTAGTCTTCCCAAGTCTCTCCTTGATATCCAAGATCACATCCTCCTGTAAATGTAGTAGAAATCTGTAGCTGTCTTCAGCTTGCTCATCTTAAGGTCAGCTGCACATGACCCAAGAATATCCCTGACCTTCTTCTTTGGCTGCCCCCTCTCCCACAGCATCTCCAAAAGTATACTCTCGAGCATCTTTGGATATGTGGTATACATATTCTTGTTGTTCGTTACCTTCCTTATGTCCTTGAACGTTTTCAGGTCCTTCAACACATAACTGTTCTCAAGCTTCTGCCTGTACATAGAAAGTGAATCTGAAGAGAAATCGCCCTTCCCTTTTGCTTCCACTGCCGTCTCCCCTGCCAGTATGCCTGAGAGGAATGCGTAATTCATTCCCTGCAAAACCAGTCCATTGCTGAATCCAAATCCCGCAGAGTCCCCGACTATCATGTATCCATCCCCGTAGAGTTTGGGCACCATCTCAAGGCCACCCTCAGGAATCATGTGCGCACCGTATTCCGCTACTGTTCCACCATCAATTAAAGGTGCGATTGATGGATGCTCCTTGAACTGCTCGATGATGTCATAAGTATGAGTAACTCCATTCTCCCTGAGCTGTTCCATTGGTGCCACTATTCCAAGTGAAATGCTGTCCTTGTTAGTGTAGAAGAATGCGCCTACGTTAAGTTCCTCAAGATTCCCCAAAATGTATTCTGAAGCCATTCCCGATGAGGAGGTAAGGTTGAACCTGTCCTCGATCTTCTGCGGGCTTAGCTTTATAATCTCCTTAACGCCGACAGAGACTTCCCAATCCTGCAGAGGACCTCGCAGACCTGCTTCAATAGACAGCCTTGGGTTTATCCCTTCCGCCAGAATAACGACGCTTGCAGTGACTATGTCCTCCGATTCCTCGACCCCAATGATCTTGCCATCCTTTTTAGCCAGAGATTCAACAGTAATTCCGGGGATGACGGTTGCACCCGCTTCCCTTGCCTTCTTTGCAAGCCAGGGGTCGAATTTTGATCGCAGGACAGTATATCCCACCTTGTTCTCTTCAAAAATCTTTGTCTTGAAATCTATTATTATTGATGACTTATCTGTCAAGAAACCAATTTTCTTGTCCTGAATAAATCGTTCAAGGGGAGCTTCGTTCTGCCATTTAGGTAAAATTCTAGCTAGGTCATTTCCCCATAGAACTCCTCCAGAGAGATTTTTAGCGCCAGGCGGGTCGGACCTGTCAACAAGCAGGACGCTGAGACCCTTTTGAGCCATTGTAATAGCCGCAGCCGAGCCAGCGTTCCCTGCACCAACAACTATAGCGTCATAATCTGGCATCTGTTCGGTAGCCTTTTAAATCTATTTACATTTTCTACGGTTTTTTTACGTTTAAAGAATTTAGGCACGATTTATTAGCTGAAAATCAGTTACTACTGCTTTTTTTCAGCAACACCACAACTTCAAATATGAACACTGATTTTAATCCCATCATTAAGATGCAGTTTCTTGGGGATTGATCTATGTCTAAATCTTTGAATCTACAGTCTCCATTAGAGCATAATGCAATATCAAAGAATATGAAACTCGGATGCCGCAAAGTAATAAATAGAGATGTCAATGCGGTTATCAGCTCAGCTGTAAGGTAGACAACCAAAATATAACAAAGAAATGTCTTCCTTCAATCGCTAACAAATAGAACAAGATGAGATAAGAACGCTACAAAAGTCAAATCTATAACAAATGACAAATTGGCTCGATTGAAGCGATTGGAAATGCCACCGTAGCACAGCCTGGTACGTGCGCGTGCTTGGTAAGCACGAGGTCACGGGTTCAAATCCCGTCGGTGGCTTCATCTTTGGTCAAACAATCCGGAAAATAATTTATACCGAATATTGTCATAGTTCTTGGATGCCACTAGATACTGATATTAAGAAGCTACTGGGAATTATCGAGAGCAATAAGATAAGAAATCTTGACAGCGTTTCGCCTGACGAGTACAGGTCACGATTCAAGCAGTCTGCTCTGATATTTTCAGGCCCAAAGGAAGATGTTGAAAAAGTCTGGGATGATCACTTCAATTATGACGGGTCGGATATCCCCATGAGAATATATAAGCCCGCTGGGGCAAAGGATGGGGCAATTGTCTATTATCATGGAGGCGGTTTCGTCACTGGCGATATAGAATCATATGACTCTCTTTGCAGAAAGATTGCAAATACGTCCCGCTCAACTGTTATTTCGGTCGGATACAGGTTAGCTCCAGAGAATAAGTTTCCCACATGGTCAAATGATTCTTTTGAGGCATTCAAATGGGTCAGGGCAAACAGCGATAAGTTAAAAATTGATGGTTCAAAAATCGTTGTTTCAGGCGACAGTGCGGGAGGCAAATTGGCATTCGTTGTAGCACTGATGCTCCTGGACAATAACTTAGTGCCACCCAGAATGATTGTTTCCCTATATCCATCAATTGGAATTGACTTATTCTCAGAGTCTTCACGGGAATACAGTGAAGGGATGTTCCTGGATAGAGCAGCCATGTCTTACTTTGTAAGGATGACAAAATTAAGTGCAAGTGATATTGCAAGCCCCTACAATTCAATAATTCTGCATCCGAAGCTTTCCGGTCTCCCCGAAAGCGTCGTTGTAACTGCGGAATATGATCCGCTTAGGGATCAGGGTGAAACTTTCCTATCAAAACTCAGGGATTCTGGAGTCAGGGCAACTGGAATAAGGGCACTTGGAATGATCCACGGTTTCGCATCATTTTCTGGGGTTGTGCCTGCAGCCGATAGGCTTCTGAGAATGATTTATGCAAATATAGGGTAGAAGGAGATTGACATATCTGGAGTGCCATGTCGGCAAAAGATCATTCTAAAATTTCTAACTGGTCCTCATTTTACCTATAACAATCTGCCTCCATTTCTGGAAACTTGCAATTGCGATACATTGCTCACATTCCTCATACTGATTTAGGAAGATAGCAAATGATGGTATTAGTCATCGCATTCTCCTACAACAGAACTAAATACGGAAATTGGCATTTACACCGATGCCATTAAGAGTTGGTGATAAAGCTCCGGATTTCACTGGAATTTCTGACAGTGGGGAGAAAATAACTTTGAGCGAGAAATTGAAAGAGGGACCGGTTGTGCTATACTTCTATCCAAAGGATGAAACACCGGGATGTGTCGCTGAAGCGTGTGCTTTTAGGGATAGATGGGAAGATGTAAGAAAACTTGGGGCAACTATTCTAGGAGTGAGCTCTGATTCTGCAGAATCTCACAAGAAATTCAAGGCCAACAGGAATCTCCAATTCACCTTGATTGCGGATGAGGACAAGCAGATCAGGAAGGCATATGGCGCTACAGGCACGCTCATCCCACCCAGGATCACGTTTGTAATAGATAAACAAGGAACTATAAGGGAGGTCTACAATTCTCAGCTCAATGCTTCTAACCACGTGGAGGTTGCGCTGAAATCCCTGAAGTCTTTCCAGGCATAGGTACCAGTACTCCCAATGTATTAGGTGTGCTACTAGTATGCAATTTCAGTACAAGCCAAGATGATCCGAGGGTTTCTTTTCCTGCAGGGTTTTCTCGAGCCTTTCCAGAATCCCAACTGCTTGCTCCTTATTTCTTGACTGATTGGTGGTCGGGTCGCTAAGTATTCTCTTTGCCTTGTTCAAGTGGAATTCCATCTCATCAAAATTCTTTATCGAAAAGTACATGTTTGCAAGGGCTAGTTCGGCTCTGGCATCATCCACCTCATCATCCGGGGTTCGTTCGTTGTTGGTTACATTGCCTGATGTTCCAGGTATGAACGGCTGTGAAGGGTTGTAATTCTTCCTTAGTTCCTTTGCGAAAGAAGAGCTCACTACCCCAGCTGCAACCATGCTCGCTATGAATGCACCAATTATTACAGCAAAGAAAGCATTGTAGGAAATCGTCTTGATGAGATATGCTACATACCCGCCAACATATCCAACTATGAGTATGATGGGACTTATATACCTGAATCTAGCTGGGATCTTGATAATTGGTGGAACTGTTGGATTATTCATGCAGTAGGATATCATGTCTGAAAGTTTCTGCTTCCTCCTTCCCCCCTTGCATTCTGGATTCTGGATAGAAAGTGACGCTTCCTTTAGCATTTCACTGGACTTATCCGTTTTCCCAGATAGTTTGTACAGTTGTGAAAGTTCGAATTCTATTGAACCTATCTTGTAGAGGTCACGCTCTGCATTATTCTTTTCAACTTCCTTTTTGAGCGATCTTTCTAGCTGAGAAATCCTTTGCTCAGCTGCTATCATGGTATCTGATCCTCTCTGAAAGCCCCCCTAGAGAGACCTTCATACCCTTATCGATTTTGAACTTAAATATTTAATGAAAATACTTCAATTTCTAGCTAGTAAGATACGCAGCACCATTTATTGATTTTTCACGTATAGTACGGAATTTTTAACTTAGCACTCCTTTAAAAAATCTTAAGTTTCCTTCAAAGGTTAAGAACCATTTAACTTCCTCTTTTTCAAAGTATAAAACATTACTTATCTATCATGCGAGGGAGCATACCCCTCCCGTCTCAATCCGTAGGGGCACATTCTACTGAATTAGATGAAACTGGGAAATTCCCTATACCGGGTCTTATCCCTTCCAGCAATCCCTATGGACCTCCTGAACCGCATATTTTTGATAGTAAATGCTGGATTTGGCTTTACAAGTAACAAGATTTTGCCGGAAGAACAGAGTTTTGAATCTTCTTCAGTTCTTTATGAAATCTATGAAAACATCTGCATCTCCGAAGACGTTTGATAGCTTTGCGTATTCATTGGGCATATGCTCTGTTTCGTCTAGCGTCCCCCATACTATTGTGTCAAGACCCTTGTTCCTGAAGAATGCCCCACAAGTCCCTCCACCAATGCCCACACTCTTTACTTCTATTCCCCTCAGTTTTTTTACGCTTTCTATGAACTTTTGAACAAATTGTTTACCTTCTGGGGTGTTGGATGATGGATCTGCCCTGTTGACAACATCTATCTTTACTTCAACGCTTTTTTCTTTCTCGAACTGGTTAGCTATCTTTTTGACAGTTCCGAAAACATCATCCAGCTTGTACTTAGGAAGGATTCTCATGTCAAAATAGAAACTCTCCTTCCCTGGAATGATGTTTACAGAAGAGGTGCCTGGCTCTACCTTTGTAGGTTCGAAGGTGCTTACTGGAACAGTGAATTCTGGATCTGATGCATTGTACGTGGAATGAAGATTGTTGTCTATCCTCATCTCCAGCTCCCTTGCCAGTCTGTGCGCATTTTTTCCCGCATCAGGTGTAGAGGCATGGCACTGCTTCCCAACAACAGTTATCTTGAGCCACGCAAGTCCTTTCTCTGCAACCTCAACAGAACTTCCGTCAGGAGTTCCGAAATCCGGAACGATGAACTTGTCATTCTTAGAAAACTTCCTCTTTTTCAAGACGAAATCAATGCCGTACTTACTTCCTGCTTCCTCATCGGAGACCATGATGACACCAACGTTGCTCTTCATTTCATCTGGATGATCAATGAAGTACTTCAACGTAAATAATGATGAGATTGCGCCCTGACCATTGTCACAGGTACCTCTTCCGTAGATCCTGTCTCCTTCAATTGTCGCCTTGAAAGGTGGATACTTCCAAAGTGTAAGGTCCCCTTCACTTACTGTATCCATATGGGCTACGAACCAAACAGTTTTTTCTTTCCCCTTGTCGAATAAAAAAAGAAGATTTGGTCTCTTTATCCCGTCTGATTCGGCGACATATTCCTCAAATTTTATGTCCTTACTCCATTTCAATACTTCTTTTTTTAGGAATTCTGCTCTTTCAGCCTCCCCCCTTCCTCCACCGGAAGGATTTACGGAGTTGATTTCTATCATCCTTGAATACAAGTCAATGAAGTAGCTCTTGTCGGTCATTCTTATCTGCAGATAATGATGAGCAACGAGATAAGCTTTAATGACCACTTATAGAAATTGTTTATAAGTGGACCTTTAGATTTCATGAATATTCTTACTCAAATTACCTGGGCATCATACGGTATTACATAATAAAAGAGAAACCGAGTTATATTTTGTGAATCTCATTAATTGGGGGGCCAAGAATGGGTAGTCACTTCGATAGGAAAATAGTGATCTTTCTTATATTGGCAACAATTGTTTTCGGTGCTTATGGAACCGCGGTCTTCAATCACAACTTCGCAAATGAATCGAAGCTCAATTCAAATGGAACTGGAGCTATGCCTGACAATGATCTGTCTCCTGTTCCTCTAAGCTCGGTTCAGACAGGTCCTATGAATGCCTTTCCTGGGCAATTGATAAATGAGTCATATTACCTGGGTAGTACTGTTCCTTCTGTGTCTTACTACATGGTGACAGTTACTCTAAACGGTTCTTCTTACGAGACTCTTGATGCCTTTCCAGCATATACCGGCAATTTGAATCCTTCGGGGTACTACCTATTCTTTTCATTTGAAATGCCTAATGACCAACCAGGCATGTGGTGGAATGTTGGGTATCAGATCGTACCTATGTCAGAGATAACTATTCCAATTACCGTTCACAAGTTAATCGTGGTGGAAGAAAGTCAAATCTGGATGGCAACTACAACAGCATCGGTTGGGTACAACTTTATGTTAGTTGGGAGAGCAAATTTCACATTTTGGAATAACGTTTCGCAAGTTATCTTGTACCCTGTGCCTTTGCCTGGATCTGCAATAGCTAACACTCAAGTAAATTCATGGAGGTTTCTTTCTAGTGCCGATATATTAGAAGTCAATTTTTCTATATATGAATTTATAGGCGATTCTGGCGGAGCAACAACTCCAAGTTCAATATCTGCCTATATTTCGTTTTTAAATAACTCTACTATTGTCACACCTTGCTCTCCAATAACGTCTCAAGGATACACGATTCATCTGATACAAGGAGATGGAGCTTATCTTTATGGAATAACTTCTAATCAGTTGGCAGAAATCACCAACTCTATAAATCAGAGCCTTTCGATACCAATTTCTCAACTGAATGCGGCTGTTGTTTCAATAAATGGAGATGTTGCAGAATTGCAGACATCGTTTGGAACTATGACAACTAACCTTAATTCAATAGATGCTACCGTCGTAGGAATTAGTTCTGGAATATCATATCTCAACACGACGCTCGGTATGGTTAAGACATCTTTATCATCAATAAATGCCACTATAATATCGGTTAAAGGTAACACAATAAATCTCGAAACTTCTGTTGGCAACGTAAGTACAAATCTAAATGCCATAGGTGCTACAATTAAAAACATAAACAATGGACAAGCAACAATTTTGACTGATGTTGGGAGTTTGCAGGTACCTCTGGGGAGTATCAATGCTTCGGTTCAATCTATAAGTAAGGGAGAGGCCACTCTAATAACAGACGTCGGAATCGTTCAAACTTCGCTTTCGTCCTTAAGCACAACAGTTACATCAGTAACTTCAGGAGAAGCGCAGATTGAGACAGCAATCGGTGACGTCACAACTTCGATTGAATCACTGAATGCCTCCTTCAAGGGAATGGACGGAGATTATGCGATTTTGCAGACTGATGTAGGGTCCATCAAGACGTCATTGAATTCAATAAATGCAACTATCTACGCCATACATCAGGGAATGATCCAAATGAACACCTCTATAGGAAATATCCAGATCCCCCTGAAATCGCTCAATTCAACTATTGTAAAAATTTCTGGGGATACTGCCGATCTCATGACGACTGACGGAAATATTGAAGCTTCCCTTGACGATATCAACACCAGCATATTTGATACGAACATTGACACCCCATGGCTAAATAACTCATATGCGTACATCGAAACCTGTCTTGGTAATTTAACCGGAACCATTACTGATGTATCAAACAACACCGCCACTATCGAGACCAATCTTGGCGTAGTTACAACTTCCTTGAACAGCATCAAGTCTGCCAGCACTCAAGCTACAATGGAGGATCCTCCATCGCTATTTGATATCGTAATTATCGCATTCCTTGTAGCCCTGACCGGAATCGCAACACTCGCTATGCTCAGCGCCAGAAGCACGCTAAAGATAATGGGGGACAAAGTGAAATGAAGCAAGGCCGGGCGAAGAGATCTTTACGACCCTGTTCATATTTTTTAATTGTTTTTTGTTTGAAAGTAATTGAAGCCCCACAATTTACTTATTGGGGAGCTCTACATGGTTGCTTATAACAACACAAATTTTTCCTTTCAGGGTTAAGAATATTTAATATCATATAGGACATTAACAAATTTACCAATGAGTTCTAATAACTCGGGTAGAAAGACAGAATTCGATGGCCAGATTGGAACATCATTTGGAATTGTAAATAGGAGAAAGGAAACATGGAACTGATTTCTTTACTGTATGGCATATACCCTAGGAGTGAGAATCTACGGAAAGCTTACGGGAAATGGGAGAAGGGTCAACTAACGTCAAAGGAAACCTCATCAATAATAGAAGAGGAATCTAGAAGATACTACGATCTAATGAACGAGGCGTCCATTGATTACTTTACGGACCCGCTCTTCAACTGGTACGATCTGCTACGTCCTGTCGTACTATCCATAGATGGAATCAAACTAGGCCCGCTAGCTAGGTACAAAGCAACTAACACCTTCTATCGAGAGCCTGAGATAGAGAAAATTGGAAAACTCCTTGAAATGAATGAGTTCAGGGAAGTTGAGGAAAACCCTCCTTTGCCGGCTTATCACGAACTTGACAGTGAATCTTACCTATATTTCCTTCCTGGGATTAACTCACTGCTGAAGATGAGTAAAATAACAGGTAACTTCATGGACATTAAAGAAAGATTGAAAGATACTTACCTTGAAATCATTAAGAAGATAAAGATGAGAAGGCTATTAATCTACGAACCTTTCGAATCTGATGACATTGGAATTTATGGTGATATAACGGAAGCTGTTACTACATTCCTCGTAGTAACGGACAGCGCAAAGAAACTAAAGGCTCTAGAAGGAATGAAATTCTTTTCTATCATTTCTGACAACCCTTACACGTACTCAAAGTACTGCGAAATCCCAGGTATCAAGATAGTTGATGCCCAATCAACAAGGATCAACGATGGTATCTTACAGAAAGTCAAACAATACTCAGAAGATTTCCAAAAAATGGTGGTTGCAAACACAGAGAGTTTTGATTTCTTACCAAGGGTCATTGCAGACAAGAAGATTTTCAGCTTCAAGGGTGGTGAATGATGGATCTTGTTACGCAGGAGATAGGCAGTTTCAGGAAACCAACCTACCTCTCGTCTAAATTCAGGTCTTACAAAGAAGAAGAGTTCATTGAAGTCGCCAAGAGGGCTACGTTGGAAACTCTTGATCTTTTTGAGAAGAGCGGTCTGATGAACGTTGGAGTGGGAGGAGAGATGTTCAGGTGGGAGATGTATGAACATCCCATTTCTAGGATGGAAGGCGTAGAAATTTTTGGACCGGTCAGATCGTTTGACAACAGGTACTACAACAAGGGGAGCGTTTACGGCGACATACTCAGGAAGAAGCCATTTCACATAGAAGAGGTCCACCTTTTCAAGGAACTGAAGAAGAACAACATAAAGATACCAGTCACGGGGCCATATACTCTCATGGATTGGTCCTTCAATGACCACTACAAGAGCAGGGAGGAACTCGCTATGGCTTTCGGGAAGATAATGAATGAGGAAATAAGGGACCTGAAATCTGCCTGGGGGGAAGGCACACTGCAGATACAGATAGACGAGCCTGCCGCTACGACTCACCCGGAGGAGATGAAGATCGTCCTCGATTCGGTGAATGAGAGCGTGAAGGGTATCGAAGGCATTGAAACGCACCTTCATGTCTGCTACAGCACTGATTACGGCCTTCTTTTTGATATTGCACCTTCACTTAATGT
This sequence comes from Thermoplasmata archaeon, assembly GCA_021816725.1. Taxonomy (GTDB): domain Archaea; phylum Thermoplasmatota; class Thermoplasmata; order Thermoplasmatales. The sequence goes on along the minus strand of JAKAXD010000009.1, from coordinate 11,961 downwards.
GTCTGTTTACAACCTGGAATTTGCTAACAGGGATCCGATCTCGCAGGAAGGGGAAAGAAAGGGGTATGAAGATGTGAGAAGATTCAAGGAGACGGCGGACACTATGACAAGGAAGATAAGCCTGGGACTTGGGGTAACGGACATACACAGGGACTACCTGGAACCTATCCCTCTAATAAGAGAAAGAATAGAATATGCCTTGAAGTACATTGAGCCAGAAAGACTCAGGATCAACCCAGATTGTGGACTGAGGACAAGGAGCAGGGAAGTTGGTTTCGAGAAGCTCAGGAACATGTCGCTTGCAAGGGATGAGGTTGCAAAATCTCTATAAGCATTTATTCCAATAGTTGATTCAGAAACATGCAGAAAGCGGCAGTCCTTACCAAGACAAAGGAGTACCCTCGGGTTCAAGAGATAGAGATTGAACCTTTGAGGGAGGATGAAGTTCAAGTAGAACAGATCGAGACCGGAATTTGTTACAGGGATATACTCACAATGGAAGGTTTCATGCCAAGACTGGTACTTCCAATAGTTCCAGGCCACGAAATTTCCGGAACGGTCAGGAAAGTTGGCCCCAAGGTGACAAAATTCAAGGTTGGGGACAGGGTTACAAGTCTCATTTACGTCCCCTGCGGGGTCTGTGAATACTGCAGGTCAGGCAGGGAAAACCTTTGCAGGGACAAGAAAACATTCGGAGAAAACATGAACGGCGCTTATAGGAAATATATCAACATACCGGAAATATCTCTCGTGAAGGTTCCCCAGAATGTGAGTCCTGAGGCCGCTGCCATAGCTGCCTGCGTGACGGGAATGGTCGTCCAGGCACTGGATGTTGTTGGTGGACTGAGGGAGGGGCAGACTTTGCTCATTACAGGGGCAGGAGGAGGGGTTGGGTCACATGCAGTCCAGATTGGGAAGGCCCTGGGCGCGACTGTTATAGCAGAGACAAGCAGCGAATGGAAGAGTGAAGGGATAAGGAAGGCTGGCGCTGATTTTGTTGTTAGCGGAAGTGACTTCTCTAAAAAGGTGAAGGAAATATCCAAGGAGGGCGTTGATATTGTGCTTGAAACCGTAGGATCGCCTACCTTCATGGATGGTTTCAGGTCGCTGAAGTTCGGAGGGAGGGTAGTGGTAGTGGGGAACGTTGATGTCAATCCAGTGAGTCTTCCACTCGGAAACCTGATACTCAAAGGCAATTCAATTGCAGGCAGCGTGAGTTCAACAAAGAAGAGCGTGGAGAAGGCGCTGAAGCTATCAAGCGAGGGCAAGATAACCCCCGTTGTAGGGAAGGTCTATTCACTGGAAGAAGTTGGAGAGGCTTATAGGGCCATGAAGAACAGGGAACTGTTCGGCAAGGCATACATAAAATTCTAACTTTTACTGTTGAGTGACGAATTCTTTTCGTCAACGAAACTGCTTATTTTTTCTATATTTTCCTTGATCTTGTTCAGTATGCCTTCGTCAAAGTCACCGGATATTGAAGCTGACCTGAAACTGTTGATGTTGTCCAGAAGGTCGATTGAATTCCTGAAGCCAGATTCGTCAAGGAGGTAGAACTTCTGGATCTGTGCCTCATCAACTAGAAGTGGCTCTGATGGGACAATGACCCTCTTTTCCTTGAGGCCTTCTATCATCTTCAGCACTTCCTCTGCTTTCACCTTCTCAGCGTGCTTATCGTACATCTCCAAGTTATCTATTGCCGCCCTGAAATTTGTCGATGAGACCTCTATCCTCTTTTCTATATCGTCCCCAAGGGCCTGAGATGATATCCTTGCGTCCGTTCCTGCCTTATAACCCTTGTAAGTGCTGAGCCTGTTCTGGATTCTCTTGAGTATTATCGCCGCCTTATCTGGGGGAAGGTCTATTCTTATGCTGCTCATCTTTCTTCAGATAGGAGAGGCGTATATTAGAGTTATGAATCATTTCCACTGAAAACTGTTCTTAGGGAAAACATCTCATCTGACACAATATAACACTTGATGCGTGGGAAATCAATATATAACAAGTCACAATCCTCTTTGCTCAAAGGTGAAGTAAATTGCCCTCAAAAAGTAGTTATTCGTTCCAGCCTGAAAACTTTCTGACATCGAAGGAAGAAATGAAAGGAATGGTAAGAGAGAGAATGACAGAGTGGAGAGCATCAGGCACAGTAGAGAGAATTTCAACTCCAACTAAATTGTCGAGGGCTAGGGCGCTCGGTTATAAGGCAAAACCTGGATTCGTCGTAGTTAGGGTGAAGGTCAGCAGGGGAGGACTCCACAAGGCAAAGATACTTGGTGGCAGGAGACCCAGGAGATACGGTTATAACAAGATCACTCACGGGAAAAGCTCAAAGTGGATAGCGGAAGAAAGGGCGCAAAGGAGATACCCCAACCTCGTGCTTCTGAATTCCTACTACCTGGCAGAGGATGGAAAACACAAATTCTACGAAGTGATGTTCGTTGACCCAAAAGTTCCAGCAATTTCTAAGGACAAGAACCTGAAATGGACAACTGAAAATGTTCAGAAGGGAAGGGTATTCAGGGGACTATCGACAGCAGGAAAGAAATCGAGAGGGCTGGCAACGAAGGGCAAGGGAACCGTGAAGTCCAGACCTTCCATAAGGGCAAAAGGGAGACTCAGGAGACACTGATAAGGTATTTGGAACCCCATTTCTTAATTTCAATAACGTTGTCAGGTTCTTCCATCTTCACTTTCAACCCCTTTTCCTCGAATTTGCCTGCAAAGCGGTTGATCGCTTCGTGTGAGCCAACAATCTTGAACGTGCTCCCTGAAACACTTACCTCATCGACTGAATCTTCAACTAGGTAGCTGTATTTGTACGTGGAATCAGCATCCTTTATTTGACCGGGGAATATGAACAGGAGATGAAAATTGTCCCTTTCTTCATAGAATTCTATTTGCTTGGAAATAAGATCTTCCCTCAGAACATTTGCCTTCTCTCTCCTTACGAGTATCGCTTTCACTATTTTCTATCCCCACAAGGAAAATAAATTTATGCGTGTATTTATTGATAATTAGTGAATTTTTCAGTTGTACACATCGAAAAGGATGAAGAGAATGTAATCATAGGGCAGTCACACTTCATAAAGACCGTGGAAGACCTCTACGAAGCTATAAAGAATTCTTCTCCCTCTGCCAAGTTCGGAATTGCATTTTGCGAAGCTTCAGGGAAAAGGCTCATTAGATTTGACGGAAATGACGATACCCTCATAAAACGCGCTGTCCGTAATGCTGAGAGAATCGGGGCAGGTCATGCTTTCATAGTCCACCTGGCAGATGCCTTTCCAATAAACGTCATACCACACATCAGGAGTGTACCTGAGGTTCTCGGTCTTTACGCTGCAACGTCCAACCCCCTTTCTGTAGTAATTGCAGATGAGGGGGAGGGAAGGGGCATAATCGGCGTCATTGATGGACAGAAGCCTCTAGGGACAGAAACTGAAGAAGAAGCACTTGAAAGAAAGAATTTCCTGAGAGACATAGGTTACAAGAGATGACGGAAGTAGAGGAGTTCTACGATTTCGAATCTTCATACTACGATAAAATTTACGGTATATTCAGCCAGGACATAACTTTCTACAAGGCAATGGGTGCAGCTTCTCCATACCTGGAGATATTCGCCGGCACTGGCAGGATAATATCGAAGTTCAGAGGAGGGATAGGACTGGAGATAAACCCAAACATGTTGAAGAGGTCGTGCAACGACTTCGTCAAGGTGATGGGAGATGCGAGGAGCCTTCCGTTCAAGAAGCATTTCAATACTGTCATAATCGGGCTGAACAGCCTCCTGCTTGTTCCCAATGACCAGAAATCATTGATTATAAAGGAATCTAGAAGGGTCCTGAATAAGGGTGGCTCGCTGTTCATAGACATAATAAACGGTTTCACTTTGAAGAAGGGAACATACAATATTTCTGAGTTTAATGACGGGCAGACTGTCATATATCTGAAGATGAAGGCAAAGAGATTCGGCAGCAGCTACCAGCTGAAGTATTCCTACACCATAACGGGTAAGACAAACAAAAATGTGGAAAAGACTATAACCATTTACCCTATAGCATTAATGGAACTGAGAGGGATGCTAAGTTCAGAAAATTTTGAGATTGACAGGACATTTGGCGATTACGATCTCTCTCCCTTGGAAAATGGCTCTGAAAAACTGATAGTGAAGGCGAAGGCAATCTGACTGGAAGGTAAGTCTGATGAGTGCGAAGGACAACGTTGAAAAGATCTTCAAATCACTAGAGTACCTGAAAGAGAAGAACCGATCTATTCCCATAGTTGTTGAAGGAAAGAATGACATAAGGGCCCTCCGCAGACTGAGTTTCGAGGGGGAAATTCTTCAGCTACATTCAAGGGTCACCATAGAGAAGTTCTGCAGGAATATTTCCATAAATCACAAGGAGGTCATTCTCCTCCTGGATTGGGATTCAAAAGGGAAGAGGTTGACCGCTTCACTCATTAGGCATCTCAATTCGTATGAAGTCAAGACTGATCTTGATTTTTGGAAACTGTGTTTTTCAATGGTGTCGCAGATGTCGAATGTGGAATCTCTACCTTCAGTCTTCTATAGACTGGCCTCTGGGAGTGGAGCTTCCCCGCACACCTGACGCATAGCTCCAGCTTAGCTACGTAATGCTCCGAACATACAGGTTTGCCACACATCTTGCAGGTTACTCCCGCTGGCAGGCCACATATGTAGCAGAGGGAAAGGACAGTCATTTCTTCTCCTGCCCATAATGTTCCTTTAGAGCTTTAAATCTTTCGTAGAACGCTATGTCATACGCTATCTTTATTACCCCTCCTGCAACGAATGAAAGTGCGCCCGCAGCTACTGATATCATGTAAGACGAGATGTAAGGCGTAGCTCCCTGTGCTGTACTTCTCATTGCATTTGACATTCCAACAACGTAACTGCGGTCCTCTCCCTCTACCACACTATTCAGATAGGACTGCCTAGTTGGAACATCCATCTGGCTTATGCTCTGCCTCAGGAAGAGGAAAAGAAGTGAAAGCGGGAGCGTTGGAACGAGGGGGATGAGTATAAGGAATACGTTTGATGGGATGTGTGTGAAAACCATCGTCCTTACAAGGCCTATCCGCGATGCTATGTACGGCGTAACCAAGACAGATACTGCAGTTATTATGTCCACAACAGTGAAGACGTAGCCAAGCTCGGAAATGCTGAAACCATACCTGTAGCTGAACCAGTATGCCATCAGGCTCTGTAGCACGAATCCCCCCGCAAGAGCGTCGACAGAGAAAAGCGCACTTACGTCCCTCGCAATTACCTTGCTCTTCCTGCTTACTGGAGAAGCATTCACTCTCTTCTTCCCCTTTATTGATGGGATGAAGACGTATGAAATTATCACAACTGCAGCAAAAAGCATGGAAATCTTGAATGTGGTGTTCAACCCGAGATTCAGAGCTAATGCGCCGAAAGATGCGGCAATGTATCCACCAAACGTATATCTGGCAAACAGCCTGTTCTTTGCCTTCTGGTCTTCAACTATCCCTGCTATTATAGGTTGCTCATACGCAGAGAATAGGGTGTTATCCGATGGGTTTACACCGAGCGAACCCACGATGGCGAAGATTGCCTTAAATATCGGGCTGGGGCTCAAAAATAGGCCAGTTATTCCAACCAGGAGAAGAATGGAGAAAATAAGAAGAAATTGCTTTGCGTATCCTGAGCCGTACCTTGAAGTGACATAAAACGTCAGGAATGAACTCACCAGGATGGAAGCAGTAACAGTGATGCCGGCTTCAAGCGGCGTCAGATTGTTTTTAATCAGGTAGATTATAGTGACGACAGAGAATACCCCATATATGAAACCCCTGAGAGTCCTGGTCGCAAACAAGAGGTATCTAGAATCCACCTTTTGGGAACATTGCATATTCTAAATAGCTTTTTATTTTGGTTAAATCGATAAAACAGTTTTATTCCTCTAATTGATACTGTCTCGGTCATTATGAGCAACGATCTATCGGAGCTTTTAAAGGAATTACAGATCCAGAATCCAGATGAGCTTTTCAAGGACATACCTGAGTCAATAAGGACAAGCCTACTTGGACTTCCAAGAGGCATGGACGAAGATGAAGTGAGGAGGCTTGCCGGAGAATACGCAGGAATGAACAAAACCGTAAACCAGCAGCATTCCTTCCTGGGTTTTGGTCTCTATAACCATTACGTTCCTGCTGCCATATCCAACATCATCAACAGGAACGAATTCCTGACTTCATATACGCCTTATCAGGCGGAAATTTCCCAGGGAATAATGCAGGCCCTGTTTGAATACCAGAGCATGATCGGGGAGTTACTTGACATGGATGCCGTAAATTCTTCCATGTACGATGTTTCTACATCACTTGGCGAAGCCGCGAGGATGGCAAAGAGCATAACTGGGAAGGACGTCTTTATCGTCCCAAAATACATGAGCAGGAACAAGAGGGCTGTGCTGGACAACTATGCTAAGGGCGCTGACATAAAGATCAAGGAGGTTGAATTTGACGAAAGGGGAATGATAGACCTTACTTCCCTTGAGAAGATGGTCGACGACAACACCTCAGGGGTGTATGCTGAATACCCCAACATGTTTGGCATCATAGATACCAACGTCCCGAAGATCAAGGGGATAATTGGCGATGAAAGGATATTCGTTGCGGGGGTGAACCCCATTTCACTGGGTGTACTTGCACCTCCTGGAAAGTTCGGGGCAGACATTGCAATAGGTGAAGGACAGGTTCTTGGTCTTGGGCTGAACTTTGGTGGACCCGTTGTCGGCGTATTTGGCACCAAGGAAGAGTTCATAAGGAAGATGCCAGGTAAGATCATGGGAATGACTAAGGATCACAACGGGAAGATGGCATTTTCTATGATTCTGCAGACGAGAGAGCAGCACATAAGGAGAGAAAGGGCAGTCACAAACATGACGAGCAACCAAGCGCTCATGGCAGTAGCGGCAGCAGTTTACCTTTCGCTTCTAGGGGATTCTGGGCTAAGGAAGATTGGCGAAGTGAATATGGGAAGGACAAGGGAGCTAATGGATGTTGTTAGGGAGTTTGGTCCGTTTTTACCTTACGAAAGCTCGCCTGTATTCAATGAATTCCTGATAAGACTCAATGAATCCAAGACATACGTTAACAGGATAGCAAAGAAATATAACCTAAATCCAGGGTATGTTCTGGGAAAAGAATACGGCTTCACTGACAGGAATCAGGTAAACATCATAACGAACGTTACGGAGAGGAACACGAATGATGACTTTAATGCATACAGGGAATTCCTGAGGGAGGTGGCTTAGATGTACCATCAGGCAACTTTCGATGAACCAATAGTGATTGACATAAAGGGAAGAAGGACGCTCAAGATCCCTCACGAGAATGAGGGGTATAAGACTCAAGTGCCGGAAGAAATGAGGAGGGAGACAATAGGAATCGGGGATAGGGAAGAATTCTCTGTTATAAGGCACTTCGTGAAGCTTTCAGAAATGAACTTTGGGGCAGACACGGGCTTTTACCCTCTCGGTTCATGCACGATGAAATACAACCCGAAGATAAACGATGAAATTGCAAGCCTCGATGGATTCAGGATGATACATCCTCTCCAGGATTCGTCGGAGGTACAGGGAGCTCTCAAGCTAATGTATGAACTCTCAGATCTCCTTAAGAAGATCACAGGAATGGATGAGATCACCCTTCAACCTCTTGCAGGTGCCGGAGGGGAGTTCACGGGACTGTCTATTGTCAGAGCTTACTTTGAATGCAAGAAGGAGCTGGACACGAGGAGAGAGGTAGTTGTGCCGGATTCTGCTCATGGGTCTAATCCTGCTTCGTCGCACATGGCAGGGTTTGATGTTGTGCAGGTTCCTTCTACAAGCGACGGGACAGTTGACATTGAAAAATTCAAGGAGGCCGTCACCGAAAGGACCGCGGCATTCATGATCACAAATCCAAATACGCTCGGGATATTCGAAGACAAAATAGTGGAAATGGCCAATTATGCTCACTCAAAGGGGGCGCTTCTTTACTATGACGGTGCAAACCTTAATGGAATTATGACAAAAACGACTCCAGCAAAGATGGGATTCGATATCGTCCACCTCAATCTTCACAAGACATTCTCTACACCGCACGGAGGAGGAGGGCCTGGAGCAGGACCTGTTGGAGTGGTTGAGAAGCTAAAGGACTTCCTTCCTTATCCGCTTGTAACCTTTGATGGGGAAAAGTATTCCAACGATTACATCCCGCCCAAAACAATAGGCAAGGTCGCCAGCTTCTACGGCAACTTCGGTGTTCTCGTAAGGGCTTGGACATACATCAAGATGATGGGGGAAGAGGGGCTCAGGGACGCGTGCGAGACTGCAGTACTTAACTCAAATTACATGAGAAAGAAAATTCAGGAATTCATGCCTGTTCCTGGTAAGACTATCAAGAAGCACGAGTTTGTTGCCTCGTCTGTTGGGAGTGGTATGCCTAAGGCTGGGGATATAGCTAAGCACCTTATTGACAACGGAGTTCATGCTCCGACCATCTATTTCCCCCTTATAGTACCTGAAGCGCTGATGATAGAACCCACTGAAAGTGCGACCAAGGAAGAGATGGACCTCTTTATTGAAACAGTTAGACAATCGCTAAAGGTATCTCACGAAATGTTTGAGAAGGAGCCGGTAAATCTTAAGGTAACCAGGATTGATGATGTGGATGCATCTAAGAATCCAAAACCGACGCTCAGAATGGTGAGAAAGGAGCAGAAGGAAGCTTTACAGCAGATTATTTAAGTTTCCATCAATTCTCCCTGCAGCGGAGGTTGCCGAGCTTGGCCAAAGGCGACAGACTCAAGATCTGTTCCTATAGGGGTTCGCCGGTTCAAATCCGGCCCTCCGCATTAATGCTCGTGGGGGCATCAATAATTAGCGGGTGACTAAACTCCGTTGAATTTGATGCTCTGTTTATCTTATCCAATTTTTCTTCTGTTCTTTCAACCTAGTCGCTGCGCCTAAAATTGATAGAGTTTAAAATTGCCTTCTAGTAATATACTTAGTTTAATACTCTTTACTAAGACCTATTTTACTGCTTCATCACCTGGAACTCAATAATCGTTAAGCCGCCTAAATCTCGATTCCAAAATGAATTCATAGAATCAGGGCTACACCCAGCCCTATTGCTGTTACTATAAGCCCGGCTATTTCGCTCACTGAGTAACGTTCATGTAGAACAGCAATCACTAAGAGCACAGATGCTGGAACTGATATTATTGTGACAATTCCTGTCAACGCTGTCCCATAATTTGTGATGAAAACTCCATATGAAGCATTTGCAACACCAGCCAGCGAGCCCCCCAGAAATGCCATCATCGCAGCCTTTCTTTGAATGCCGGAAATAGCCTTCCTTCCGATGCTCAGGAAAAGTGTTACGACGAATGCCGTGAGGTAAAGAAGGAAAGTGTAGAATATTGGGTCTCGAATGGAAACCGTAGAGAAGAATACCCATTCTAGAGCCCAGAGTACTGGGGCGAGGACAACGAGGATGAATGGTATACCTATGGATATTTTCCTAAGCTTGAATTTCGATGATCCTAGCAGGATGATGCCAACGAGAGAAATAACAAGCCCAATTGTTATATATCTGCCGGGGTAAATTGACGTAATCAGGGCACCTAATACCAGAATTAGCGGTCCCTGAAGATTGAAGACAGTGCTTGATATTCCAGCATGAACTTTCTTCATACCACCATATCCAGAAAATATCCAAAAGCTCCAATTGAACCAGCAATTACCACGACAGCAACGGACGACCCGAATGTTACGAAGGAGAATTTCAGCGGTATGAATATCAACTGCTCTATAAACATAGTGAAAACAATACCACCTATGTATATTGCAGTGAAGCCCTCTACTGCAGAGTTCCTGAGTCCCACTTTTACCAGCGGAATTGCTCCCGAGAAACCTAGTGTGATCAGGAATATCATAAGAAGCTCCGCAAAGGCCATTTTAGACCGATACCTTCCTTAAATAATAAGTTCTTTGGCTGCTGTTAATGTAAAGAGTTTCAACATGTGATTCTTCGCTGCACGCACTATCGGGAAATAAATACCTAATTTCAGCAGTCTGAATGGGCACTGTAAAATAATGTTGGGGAGGAATCTGACCAAGGGAATAAACTGATGTCTTTGCTAGTTTGACCTTTAAGAATTCATTCTACACAACCTTAATCTTCCAAAGTCAAATGGCGTATCATGAAAGAACCAATAGAAGTGCCATTAGGTGGGAGACTGGTATGAATACAGTTCAGCAAAAGAAAGCGAGGCAATTCGCAGATCTGCATAAATCACCAAGGATGTTGGTACTTCCAAATGCGTGGGATGTGCCAAGTGCAAAGATATTCGAGAATTCTGGATTTCCCGCTGTGGCGACAACAAGTGCTGGAATGTTCGTTTCACTTGGATTCCCCGATGGGGAGGAAATAGGAAGAAGAAGATTCCTTTCAGCAGTCAAAATTATTTCAAGTGTTCTTGCTGTCCCATTGTCTGTTGATGCTGTGGCAGGCTTTGGAAAGAGCTTGAAGGAACTTAAGCTGACAATAAAAGGGATTATAGAAGCAGGAGCAGTAGGACTTAACATCGAAGATTTTGAACATGAAACGGGCAAACTTTACCCGCTGGAAGCACAACTGGAAAAGATAGGTGTGATAAAAGACGTTGGGGAAGAGGCAGGTGTGGATTTGTTCATAAATGCCAGGACAGATGCACTTAGGTATTTCAAAGGCAGCGATGATGAGAAGTTCATGGAGGCATTGGAGAGGAGCAAGAAGTTCAGGGATGCCGGAGCTGGCTGCGTATACCCTATGGGTCTCGTGAAGAGGGAGGACATTGAGAAATTTGTGAGGGAGATGAATGGTTTTCCTATCAACGTGATGATAAGGACCACAACTCCACCACTAAGGGAGATGGAACATCTGGGCGTAAAGAGGGCTAGTTTCGGACCAGGTGCTATCTATTCTGCAATGGGATTGCTCAGACGAATTTCAAGTGAAGTGCTCAATGAGGGAAGAACTGAGTCCCTTACAAAAGATGCTATATCATACGATGAGCTTGTCGCGTTGACAAGAAAAACGAATGACTAATTGAATTTCTTGTCATACCTCAGGTTCTTTCAAGCTTTAGCTTCTTTAACGCTATCTCCTCATTTATCTGCTTCATTTGTTTTTCTGCCCTTTTATGGGCCTCCATCAACTCTTTCAGTGATTTCAGGTATGCAAGCTTGTCCCTTACGTATGCTGCTCTCTCATTCAGGTATTCGTCAATTGTAACTCCATCCTCTTTCACATTGTCTAGAATCTTTTCCATCGTTGGAACGGAAAGACCAAGATTCATCAATTCTTCAAAGTATCTTGAAACCTTAAGGAACTGATCAACGGTCATATCCCTCCTTTGGATGAGCGCTATCTGGGAAGATATCTCGACTATCTTCTTGACGTCGAAGTTAGAGTGTTTCAAACCCTCAATAGTGTTCCTTATAGCGTTCTCGTCTTCAGCTCCTCCAGAAAGTTCCTGCTTGAGATAACTTGAGAAAGCTATTTCCCTTTCTAGACTCTTTTTCTTCTCTTCCACTTCCTCAAGCTCCTTTCTCAGCCTGCCCAGTCTCTCTGTAAGTTCCAGGCTCTGAATTTCCTTGCTCTTAATTTCCCTGTTCAATTCCTTTCCTCTTTCCACCATGTCATCAAGAGCCTTCGGTATATCCACGTATTCTATGTTACCATACTTGGAAAGGTTCATCATTTTCTCCGCAGTCTTTACAAACTTTGATCCGTTCTCATCCCCGAGCGAATATATTTCATTCACTATCCGTATGATTTTATCCCTGTCTTTATCCTTAAAAATTTCGTAATATTGGTAACCTTCAACTATATCGTGTGGGGTTATTTCCTTGTCCCTGATTAGAAATGCTAGCTCCTTGA
>JAKAXD010000008.1 GCA_021816725.1 Thermoplasmata archaeon | reverse complement strand
TAGAAGTCATGGGCGTATTAGAGAACGAGAGGGTGAAGGCATTCGTCCAAAGACGCAGGGAAATGAAGTATGTCTGGATTGGATTCCTCTTTTTTCTTTTAATATTGACAATACTTCTATCTGACTTTATAGGGTCAGTGAGGATACCAGTCCTGAGTCTCCTAGAAATCTATGGAAGTCAGATTCCATATCTATCCCAATTCGTTCCTCATGGTTATACCTTGGCTCAAGAGCAGATCATAATTCAGCTCAGGGAGCCAGAAATAATAGGTGGTGTCGTGATAGGAGCCTCACTCGGTATCGGAGGTGCTGCGATCCAGAGCATTTTCAGAAACCCAATAACTGAACCATACATAATTGGGCTTTCTAGCGGTGCATCACTTGGAGCAGTTGCATCGATAGTTCTTGGGTTGACTATATTTGGAATATACACCCAGCAGATAACTGCCTTTATTTTTGGGTTATCTGTTGTTTTCATCGTATACTTCTTTGCATTGAAGGGTGGAAAGGTTCATCCCACCTATCTCCTCCTGACGGGAGTGGCGGTGTCCTTCTTTGTTTCAGCAATAGTGGCTCTTCTACTGTTTACAAATATAAACTTGCAGGGTGAAGCATTCTTCTGGCTTCTTGGATCACTGGAGAATATAAACTGGACCGTTCTTTATCCTGTTGCGATCATCGTTTTGATAACTTCATATGCAATCTATCTTCAACACAGGGAACTTGATGCTATACAGATGGGCGACATGCACGCAAGATCAGTAGGTGTGAATGTAGAAAGGACAAAGAGAATAACAATCTTCATGGTAGCACTGGGTGTTTCTGCCTCTGTATCAATTAGTGGTCTGATAGGATTTGTGGGTCTCGTTATGCCTCACCTTTCCAGAATGCTTCTGGGAGGATCAAACAAGCATGTCATTCCGGCGTCAGGTATACTTGGTGCAATATTCCTAATCTGCGCTGATGATATAGCCAGAGGTATCGTCCCAGGAGTTGTGATACCAATAGGCATAGTTACAGGTATAATCGGGGTGCCATTCTTGATGTACTTTATGAGAAAGCTAACAGGAGGAAGGTATGAAGGTTGAAATCGAAAATCTTACTTTTCAGGTACCTACGTTCAGGTTAGGTCCTCTGGATTTTACCGTTGGGGATGGCACCATAACTGCTATTATAGGAAAGAATGGCTCAGGAAAATCTACCACATTGAAGCTTATACACGGCGACCTTAAGCCGAACGAGGGGACCGTTAAAATCGATAAAATGAAGGTATCATCACTAAGTAGTTTGCAGCTTGCAGAAAAGACTTCTTTCGTTTGGCAGGAAATATACAGCCCGATGAGTTTTACTGTCACGGACGTAATGAACGTTTCAGGGTATAAGAGGGGGATTGATGAGAGCAAGATGGAGGCCGCTCTTGACAAGGTTGGTCTTGCGCATTTCATTGACAGAGACTTCTCAGTTCTAAGTGGAGGCGAGAGAAGGTTGGTGACACTAGCAGCAGCAATTTATCAGGACTCAGAGATAATGATCATGGACGAACCCACTAATTTCCTTGATATTGACAATCAGATACTCATTTACAATCTTATAAAGGAGCTGAGGGAGAAAGGTAAGACAATAATCATGACAATGCATGATCTAGATGCAGTTCATAACCTTGCGGATTCGGTGCTCATACTAAGAGATGGAAAGAAGATAGCCTGGGGGGAAACAGAATCCACCTTGACAATTGAAAACCTCAATAAAGCATTCAACGTCTCATTCCACTCCTACAATACTATCAATGGAAACTCATTTGTTGGCTCTTACAATGGATGAAAAGGTTCATATTCCACTCGATAAAACATAATCCCTAACAATACTATTCAGTATTCCCTATAAATAAAATTTAATTTGGTTGACTGGATCGTAAAAACTTGAAAGACTTTCAGAACCCGGGAATGAATTCTTGAACCTAAGTTAGCAGAGAGTTAGGCCCGTCGAAGATATCTTTGTCTTAATGGGGTCTCCATATTTTCTAAGAACATCGAGAGATTCTTGATCGTAGAGCGCAATAATGCTGTCACCGATTAGGGAAACAGAGGCGTATTTTCCATTAAGATCATCCAGGATCCTCTCGGCCTTCTGCGATACGAGCTCAGAGTCAAACGCAAATTTTCGCCCGACAAGAAAGGCGTTCTTAAGAGTTGGCTTCCTCATGAAAGACTTGAAAGCTTTTTTTCCATTCGTAACGATCTCTTCCAGGCTTGAGGGAGACTTTATGACCTCTCCTGTGGGTATCTTCTTTTTGAACGGCAATATGATCATTTCTGAAGGGCCTTCAAGTATTCTCTCTGTCACAGAATATGGAAAACTCCCTCCCTTCAAGCGTACGTGAAATCCACCCATCATCTGCGATTGGACGTCGCCTAGTCCTGTTCCCCGTTGAAGCTCAATCTTATGGGCCATCTCATATATTTCTCCACTCATGGCATCATTACCAATTATCGCTGCTGCGCCTGTTAGAGCTGCCCCAGCGCTCAATCCAAATCCACTGGATGGTGGCAGGTCTGAATAAGAGAATATCTTTCCAGTGAAATTTAGCAGCTTTGCGACTTCCTCTTGGATCGAGTTATCAATAGGTATACCATTGAACCTTATGTCCATTGAATCGGATTTCTCAACTCTAGTAGTGATTCCTGTTTCAATGCAAATTGCAACGCCCTTCGATCCTTTCCTGAGTACGTTCTGCTCTCTATTGGGTACGAAGAATAGGGTTGCGCTTCCTGGGGAAAATGCCTTATGCGAGTAACTGGAGGATTCTCCCTGCAACTTCAAGCTTTTCACCTTCCATTTCAGTTTCCTTCCTGCCCCTGATCACTATTACCTTAGTATACCCAGCCTTGACGTCCTTCAGGTCGTTGGCAACGATCATATCGAGTGAATATTCCGACATTCTTCTTCTAGCCCTATCTATCAATTCATTTCTTGACACTCCATATTCTGCCTTGAAGCCTACTATTACCCCTTTGTATTTCTCCCTTAGTTTCTTCAGGAATTTTGGTGTCGGCTTTAGTGTTATCGAAAATGGCTTATTAGTGGATATCTTTCCCCTAATCTTTTCAGTTGTGAAGTCTGATAGCGCGGCAGGGACGATCACTGCGTCACTCTTCTTTATCAATTCAGTCTTAGCTACGAGGGAATCAAGATTTGTGAATTTTTCATAATCGAGGAAGGGAGGGACTTCCACACTTACATTTCCAAGCATCAGGTCAACATCAGCTCCCATGTAATATGCCATTGTCGCAATGTCGATGGATGTTTCTCCAGTTGAATTGTTTGATATCACCCTCACATCATCAATATTTTCGTAGCTGGAGCCTCCTATAATGAAGATCTTTTTCCCCTTAAGCTGTGTATTTAGCGCTCTTATGACCTCTGCAGTTATTGACCGATAATCTGCTATTTTCGCCTTCTCCTCCTCGATCAGCGGATCAAGGAAAATGACACCATACCCCTTCAGGACATCAATATTCTTTCTAATTATTGGGTTTGTGTACATATTGATATGCATCGCTGGAACGACTACTATGGGAATCTTCCCGAGAGCATTAGAAAAGACAGAGGTAACTGTTGAATCATCTATTCCAAGGGAGATTTTTGAGATCGTGTTCGCAGTGGATGGTGCTATCAAAAAGAGATCGGATTCCTCAACTAATCTCACGTGCTCAATTGCACCCGTCAGTTCTTCAACAACCTTGTTTCCAGAAGCATATTCCAGGCTATACGGATGAATGATCCTCTTTGCAGACTCAGTGATAACGGGAAATACCTTGGCACCGTGACGTCTGAGCTCGTGTATTAGACGTACTGATTCAACTGCCGAGATAGATCCAGTGACACCCAGGATAATCTTCTTATCATTCAGCAGCGAAGTTTTTTGATTGAACTCCACTCTTTCTTTTGGCACTTGAGTACATATTATTTACGATAAAAAATTTAATGATGTTCCTCCTCTCCAACTATGGAAGTCAAGGATACCCTCTCCTCCACCATGAAAACTGTGGAAACAAGGGAAGGGAAAAGGATGAACATGTTTGTCTGCGGACCTACAGTTCAAGACAGGCCGCACATGGGTCACGCAAGAACCTATGTTTTCTACGATGTACTTGCCAGGTATCTAAGGTATAAAGGGATAAGGCTCTTTTATCTCATGAATATAACAGACATAGAGGATCACATAATAACGAAGATGCAGGAAACGGGGAGGTCCTGGGAAGACATAACTACATCCTATTCTTCAGAATTTTTCGAAATAATGAGGAGATTGAAGAACAACTCAGTGAACTACTATGCATTCGCGACGGACTACATCAAAGAGATAATTGAACAGATTTTAAAGTTGATCGAGAAGGGATACGCGTACAAGATATCTGATGGCATCTACTTTAGGGTTAGGAAATTCAAGGACTATGGGAATCTTTCAAAGCAAAACCTTGACGAGCTCAGAGCGGGTGCAAGGGTCGAAGTCAGGGAAGAGAAGGAAGATCCGCTTGACTTCGCACTTTGGAAAATGAAAAAGGAGGGGGAACCTTCCTGGCCAAGCCCCTGGGGGGACGGAAGGCCGGGTTGGCATATAGAAGATACAGCAATAACAGAATCTATTTTCGGTCCGCAATACGATATCCATGGAGGGGCTAAGGATCTAATTTTCCCGCACCACGAATCTGAAATAGCCCAGATGGAAGCTGTGTCCGGGAAAAAACCGATTGTCAGATACTGGATCCACACCGGTCACCTTAATGTCGATGATATCAAGATGAGCAAGAGTCTCAAGAATTTTGTTACTGTAGAAGATGCGTTAAGAAGCTACTGGCCTGAGGCAATAAGGATAATGATGCTTTCCATGAAGTACAGTGCAGCGGTCAATTTTGAGGAGAAGGCTGCAATAGATGCCCAAGGAAATGCAGAGAGGATTTCCATCCTGTATCACAGAGTAAGCGGAGTGCCTGAAATAAGGAGTGATTGGGCACTAGAGATGACCGGAAGGATCTTTGCCCCCCTGGAAAACGATATGAATACCCCAGAGGTTGTTAGGGAGATAATCAGCTTCGTCAAGGATTCTCTTGCGAGGAACAAACTATCAGAACAGGAGAAGGGAGAAATTTTGTACGTCCTTCGCCAGATAGAAGCAGTCTTTGGTATTGTGCACACTGTGCCCCTACCTGACAAGTCCATGGATATTATACTGAAGATGAGAAATGAATCCAGAAAGAAGGGGGATTATGATTCCGCAGACATGATAAGGGACACGCTTAAATCCCTCGGAGTCCATATAGAGGATACGTCAGAAGGAAGTTATCTATGGTGGTAAAATTCGACGCAATTGTCTCAATAGACCTGATCAACGATTTTGTCACAGGAAAACTAGGGCATCCCAAGTTCCAGAAAGTGGTGAATACGACAAGGGAATTGATAGAAAGGAGCGGAAGGCTTGCTGTCCTTGTGCAGGATTCGCACTCAAAGGGGGACCCAGAAATCAGAGTATGGGGAGCACACGCTATGGAGGGGGAGAAGGGTTCAGAGACAGTCCCAGAACTAAAGGGGAAAGCTCAGGTTATTAGGAAGCATACTTACGACGCTTTCTTCAATACAAATCTGGAAGACATCCTGGTCAAGGAAGGTGCTAAGAGGGTTGTATTCTGTGGAGTGGTAACTGACATATGCATCATCCACTCAGTTGCATCTGCTTTTTTCAGAGGATTCCGCCCCATAATTGTTGATGAATGTACAGATTCATACTCTCCAGACGAGAAGAAGAGGGCTCTGGAATACATGAGAAAGAATTACGGAGCAAAAATAATATCTATCACGGACATCCTGCCAAAATGAAAAATATAGCTTCAGTTGAGGAAATCACAAACCTGAAGACTACTGATGTTTATTTTATCAGGGCCAGGGAGGTCTTGAAAAAGATAGGTTTCAATCCTAGGGTCGTCATGGAAATCACGTGTTCCTCAAGGGAGCTTCGCTGGATAACCCTTTCTGGTCTCGACGATCTTACTGGCCTAATGGAAGGGGCAGATGTGGATTTGTACTCCCTTCCTGAAGGGACTATCTTCCCTCCAAGGGACATTAGAGGAATACCAATACCCGCCGTGAAGTTAGCTGGAAAATATCTAGATTTCGGTATGCTTGAAACGCCCATGCTTGGATCACTATCGCAGGCATCTGGCATCGCTACAAAGGCGTCATTCTTCAAAAAGAGAATAGGAGATCTTCCTCTTCTTTCATTTGGTGTGCGAAGGATGCATCCAGCCCTTGCCCCCCTTATTGATAGAAACTCATACATAGGTGGCTGTGACAAGGTATCAAGCATAATTGGTGCAGAGAGGATATCAAAGAAGGCTGAGGGAACAATGCCACATTCCCTCCTATTATTGCTTGGAGAAGAGAGAGGGTGGAAGCTGTATGATGAAGTCACTGAAAAGGGGACGCCCAGGATTGCGCTCGTTGATACATACGGGGACGAAAAGGAATCATCTATCAGGGCAGCCGAAACCATAAAGGGGCTCAATGCAGTAAGACTGGATACCCCGTCTTCCAGGCGCGGCAATTTTCCAGACATCGTGAGAGAGGTCAGGTGGGAGCTTGACCGTAGGGGAAAGAAGGACGTTGGGATCATAGTTTCTGGTGGAATAAAGGAAGAAGATATAGAAGAACTCAAGAAAGCTGGAGCTTCCGGCTTCGGCATCGGCACCTCAATATCTAGCGCAGCCGCAGTAGATTTCGCCATGGATATAGTTAAGATCGAGGGACGTGACAAGACGAAAAAGGGGAAATTTTCAGGGGAAAAGAACGTGTTCAGGTGCAAGAAATGTCACTCATTCCTAGTATCAACAAATGAAAGGGAGAGGTGTCCCTTGGACGGAACCCAGATGGAGAGTTTGTTCCGCAAGATGGTCGATAGGGGGAAGGTAGTCTATAAGGAAGACATAGACGGCACCAGGAAATTTGTCATTGAACAGCTTGGGTGGTACCAATTATCCTAATAACAGGATTCAAGCCTTATTCAGTTTTCAAGAGGAATCCGTCTGGGGAGATTGCAGAGCTCCTGAATGGGTCCTATTTCAAGGGAATGGAGGTTGTTGGACTCTCTTTAGACGTAAAACACTCTGTTATAGAAGAAGGATTAAAGAAGGAATTAGAAAAGGGATATGACATAATAATCAGTACAGGCTTGTCACCAGGGCGAACCGTTATAGGTATTGAAAAGATTGCTGTTAACTGGCAGGGCGATTATAAGGACGAGGAGGGCAAGGCACCGAGGCCGGGGAAGATTATCGAAGATGCTCCAGACGGCATCTTTTCTAGGCTTCCGGTGGAGGATATAGTGCATTCCCTACGATCTTCAAAGATTCCTTCAGAAATTTCATTTACGGCAGGTACCTTCCTTTGCAACAAGATATTCTTCTATTCTCTTTACTATTCTTCTGCAAAAGCCGGGTTCATACATTTTCCTGTTGACTCCGAAAGCTCTGTTGATGGGAAATACCCCACCATGGTCATCGATTTTATGATCAAATCTGTAGAAATTGCTATTCAGAAAACAATTTGATCTACTGTCCGCCCCTCTTTTCCTTAGCCTTCATTCTAAGTTCGTGGCTACCGCACTTCCTGCACGTTGTAGCCCTAATCGGGTTTGATGCGTAGCAGTTCATGCAAATCTTCTTGTTGAATATTCTCTCTGTTGCTTCTTTGAAAGGCATTCGTTCGTAATTAGCACTCTATATAAATTCTCTTCCATGAGAAAATTCATACAAATATTATCGCAGAAGGGCTCATATAAAGAAGCAGAAGGACCCAGTAGTGCGAACTAAACACAGATAGGAGGTTATGCCAAAAGTAGGAAGCGAAGTTTCAAATCATTAGCCTTTTATCTACTTATGATCAATGTGCCAAAGATGAATGGGTCGTGTAACAGTAAATGGTGACATGCAAAAAAGGTTTAAATTTAAATCTTGATTGAACGGACGATGCAACGGAGTAGGAATTTGGTCGTACTGTTCACATCAATTTCAATAACATTAACGGTGTTTGCCCTCCTCGTTTTCATTCACCCAGTGTCCTATTCCGTATTTCAGGCTTCAAGCAACCATACTTTACTAAATGGGCAGGAAGGGGTATTGTCCGTAAGATCGCCAGGAACAATCCCGCTAATTTCTTCCATCATCAGTTGGATGCTGACAGGATATGAGTTGTTTGCTGAACGCAGGAAGAAAATAACCAGGATACTCAAAACCAGTTCAGCTGTAAAGGGAGATCACTGGAACATTTACAGAATCTTTAAGGGGACAGGAGGTGCCAGGAGACTGACCATAATGGGTGCCCTGACAGTTCCCAGGCAGAGGAATGAGATAGCAAGGATAACGGAGACGGACTGGAAAGAAGTCGACCGCAATATACGCATCCTTGAATCCGCCAACCTGGTAAGGGAAAGACCTGTCAAAAGAACATATCCCTTGTATGAACTGACTGAAGAAGGAATGAAACTGCTGGAAACTGTTGCCCCAGCAATTCAAAGTTGATTGAGTGTTTTTGAGCCTTGAGGGGGAAAAACAATATTACTTTCGAATGACTCAAGCAAAGGTGGAACAGAGGGTAACGTTTTCCGGTTCCTTCATGCAGTCATTCACGTCAATAGGTCCCATGTTGGACATTGTCGCACTCTTCTCTGCAATTGCTGTCTATGCAGGTCCATATTTAGGGGTAGTAATGCTGATATCGTTCTTTTCAGCAATGACAACAGTGTATGTTATCTGGAATCTTTCTAAACGCTTCCAGTCAAATGGCGGATATTACCTATTCGCAGGCAGGGCACTTGGAAAAGGAACGGGTATATTCGTATCCATGGTCTATGCTGGATATGCACTTCTGGTGATCCCAAACATCGCATTGTTTGCATCATTCTTCATCTTGCACCTCCTCCCAATAGGTAGCCAATTCTCTACCTTTTTCAGCTACTTGGTCCCCCTAATGTTCCTGCTCATTCTCTTCGGCATAATTTCCCAGGGTCTAGGAAGGTCCATAAAGTATACCTTGGGGGCAGGACTAGTTGAGCTATTATTCGTTATTGTTCTCGACTCCTTGTTCCTGCGGAATGCAACAACCTTCTCATTCCCGCTAATTCCAGGCAATTTATCGGAAGTCTATTCTGTATTCAGTGGTGTTGTTTTTGGAATTCTTGCATTTGCAGGTATGGAATCTCCCGTTTACCTTTCAGAGAACACAAAGAAGAGTAGTTCCATTGTTCCAAAAGCATTGATTTATTCTTATATTGCGACCGGAGTTTTGCTCGTCATTTCTGCGTTTTCCATCATGTCTTTTCTGGGTCCAAATGGCTTATCAACTTATTCATCAAATCCATTCTTTGTTGGAAGTTCTATACATGCAGATTTCGGCAATATCGTCTATATTCTCTTTGGAATGCTTGCGGTGCTAAGTTCCATGAACCTATGTGTAGCCTATTCTAATTCGGTCCTGAATGAAATAAGGAGAATGGGGGAGGATGGTATACTACCCAAGGTTGCGACGGTAAACAGGAAGCCGGTTCTGATATTCTTACTGTTGGAGACTGCAGTTATAACAATTGCCAACTTTTTCCTGGGCGACTTTCTAGGATTTGTTGTAATTGCAGCGATAGTATCCTTCTCTTATATGACCGTCCAGTTGATGGGAGGTCTATCACTGCTCAAACTTTCTGTAAGATTAAGGGAGAGAAACGCTTCAATTATTGCTACTTTATCTGTCGTTATCATTGGAATAACAGTTGTTTTCTCTTCTATAGCAGATCTATCACCAGGCAGTCCTACAAGGTCATCTATCATTCTGTTCGTTGCAATTGTCATTGCGTCTGTTCTATTTTCGTATCTGGGAAGGACTAAATCAAGGGAATGGTACAATAGCATCCAAATGATAAACCATCTGGACGAAAAGGAAACGGAAGGTAATTGAAGAAAGCCACCGGAGGGAATCGAGCCCCCGACCTGCTGATTACAAATCAGCTGCTCTTCCGACTGAGCTACGGTGGCATATAGGGGATTTCTTTACATCTTCCAATTATTTTATTCTTTCCGGTAAAATTTTGGAAGGTATAAATGCTTTCAACCTTCCAAGTAGCCTCCTCAGTATTCCTTCATTGCGATTTTCAGAATTTCAAGAACAGGTTACCGGTTACAATGTTAGCCATGATGAATATTATAGCGAACTGGAAAGCCGCCTGCACTCCAGAAAGCCTGAAATTTATGAGAGCCAACCTTGATATCTTCTTCGAATCAGGTTGACTTTTTCTGAGTTCAAAATATATTCTGAGTTCGTTTGGCAAGAAGATAGCAAATCCCTGAATCACCAGAACGAGAACAATAATCCCTGCGAGTATGATCACCGGATATCTGAAACTGAATATGCCTTCATATGTGGCAAGGTATATGCCGGCAGTAATTGCAAGAGACGCAATTGTGGGCATAAAGAAAAGCATCATTGGAACGAGTCTCCTAATGAACTCTATTCTTGCACCAACTGACATCTTTATCATGACCCTTGATATGACTAATCCCATGAACAAGTCAATCCCAGTCCAGGTACCTCCAAGAAGAACGTGAGTATAATCCAGGATGGTTATGTTCCTCAACCACAGCACAATTATTACCAGTATGGTGGGGATTACAACGATGAGGGATGACGATGGTTTCACTATCCTCTTGTCTTCTTCCATTGATTTTTCCATCGATGTAAATTTTTTAGTGTACATTAACTCTTACTTTTACGTAAAATTCGTAAAACCATCTGTTAATTACCCGTAATTCATAAAAAATCATGAGAAATGCAGTTAAAGTGGCAACCATAGGAATCGCATTGCTCGTAGCCTCGATGGCACTCTTTGCGACCACTACGGTAGTGAATGCTCAGGGTCCTAGTTCTGGCCCAATAGGCGTAGGGAATCTAACGGCGAAAGTGATAGCATACTCAGGTGAGGTGATAACGGGACAGGTGGATGCAACAGGTTACACGTTTGGTGTCTACATAGGTCCAGGGGTCACAAATGTACTGGTATACCATGCCCACATATTCGGTGCTTCCGATCACGGAGTCATAGCTGTCGACACTTCTGGCATATCTGTGATGTACAGCAACATCAGCAACAACGTTCAGCATGCAGATCCAGCTATACCAGACAATAAGGAAGTCGGATTCTACGGCGTCTCAAATTCATACATCGTTGGAAATAGGATTACAGGAAGCGCTGGTGACGGTGGAATTTCGGTTTACAGCAGTTCTTCGCTAGTACCGACCGGCCTTCCTATACCTGATGTCAACGCAAGCGGTGACAACAATTTCATAGCAGACAACTACGTTGCAAATGACTCGCAGGGATGTGGCATTGTTGTTGCAGCGTGGGGTCCTGGACAAACAGTCGCCAACAACTGGGTGTTTGACAATGTGGTAATGGGTGACTTCCTAACCTCGCACGGACCAACAGGGTTTAGCGTTGGAACAATAGTGGTTGCGGCTGACTTCCCGTTCTCTTCCGCAGTCAATAACGTGGTACTAGACAACACGGTCATCGGAGGACTTGAAGACGGAATAATAGTTAATGCTGAAGCACCAGGTGCGGCCGACATAGGGAATGAAATAGCAGGTAACTATGTGAAGCTAGGAGCATTCCAAAGACTGAACAATCCACCGTTCGACAATGCATCTGATCTCAATCTTGCCCCAGCTCCAAACGGCATAGCAATTTATGCAAACATCATCCCGCAAACTGAGAAGCCTGCACCTCCGATTGCACAGGGAAATACGGTAATTGACAACACTATAGTCGATGAAGCGATAGGCATCTGGGTAGCAAATGCAAACAATGGAGCCTACATAGGCAACATTTTCGAGAATGTGTCTGTAGACTACCAATCATTCAGCGGTGTTGGGTAATCTTTTAAATTAACTCCTTTTTTATCACTATTTTTTATCACCTTTTCTTTCAAAATATGGGCTTCCTCAAACATCAACAAGGATAGGTAAGATTGTTTATGCAATCATAGTTGTTCTAACAAAAGGTGCAGAATTCACATTTGAACCAATTAGCCCTAATGCAGAATCAGGTATGCTGAAGGTCTATGCCCTCAAATACTTCATGATTCCCAAGGGCCACCTATTAATGAATAAGGATGATCCGGGTTAGTCGATTCTAGCTTCAACGCGAAATATATTCCAGCGGATGAAGTAGTTTGCTACAAATACAGACGGCTCCCTGTTAAGAGAAGGCAAAGGAGTGACGGCATGAGCGCCGGGGGGGAGATTTGAACTCCCGAGCTCTCACGAGCAATAGATCTCGAATCTATCGCCTTGGCCGGACTAGGCTACCCCGGCAGAGAATGATCACTGGAAAAAGACTCTGAGAATTTAACCATTTGTGAGATTCTGGAAGATTCAATTATACCCAGCCATAGTATCTTGGATAGACAAGCTGCATAGAATCAATAGCTTAATTAGTAAAAGTTGATTGAAGGAACGAATGGTCAATTTAGAAAAAAATGCCGTCCTGGTTGTAATTGATGTTCAGAAAGCTTGGACAAATCCGAATTTTGGAAGAAGGAACAACCCAAATGCGGAGAAAGTTATATCTAAACTGATTGACGAATTCAGGGGAAGTGGGAGGACAGTTATTCACGTCAGGCATGATTCAATGAATCCCGACTCTATTTTCAAGGTAGGGAAGGAGACGTTCGAGTTCAACGATGAAGTTAAACCAGTAACTGGCGAAATGGTAATCACAAAGCACGCAAATAGCGCGTTCATAGGAACAGATTTGGAGAGCACGCTTCGAAAGATGGGGAACCCGCAGGTTTTCTATGCTGGATTGGTTACAGATCACTGCGTAAGTGCCACTGCAAGGATGTCTGGAAACCTCGGGTTCAGAAGCTACGTAATTGAGGACGCCTGTGCAACCTTTGAAAGGAAGGATTTCAACGGAGATAAAATATCTCCTGAGGATGTACACAGGGTCAATCTTGCATCCATAGACGGAGAGTTTGCAGACGTAATTAAGTCAGGCGATCTTTACTAGCAATTTTTTGTTCATTTTTAGATGGACTGGCGGGGATTTGAACCCCGGACCTCCTGCTTGCAAAGCAGGCGATCTTCCGCTGATCTACCAGCCCTATTGCTTAGCCCTCATCTTCTTCTCTTTTGAAAACTTTATTTCCTTCATGGTCTCTTCATCTATCTGGCCGTCGTATGCTTCCGGTTCTTGCATGCTTTCTGGAGGAACAAACTTGCAGATGAAGACTTCCTGGCCCGCGTGGTAAATGCTCTCCCCTCCAGTGATTATGGCCTCGCTCCTTATGGGTATCACGAGCGGTTCGTCAAAATGATAGAGGCCAGCTATGTATGCTTTTTCTTTAGAACTGGAAAGATGTATCCAGCGCCTATCTGAGGGAAGGATGCCGTTTTCCCTTAGGATTTCAAACTCCTCCTTGTTTGTTGGATAGTAAAGAATTTCCGGTACTCCGTCAGTGGGGAGGTCTGTCAAGTCAACGTCAATTGAGTGCCCATATGTAGCTCTCAGGTACCTTTTGTTGTCGCTGAGCTGATACCTTCCCTTCTGATCAGTAAGGACGATTGCGAATATATGCGATGGACCGACAAAATGGAACCTCCTGTAGTAGAATCTTATTTCCTGGACCATTTCGTCAATATTGACATATCCCCTATCTGAAATTTCAAGATGATATCTCTCAGGTTTGTGCCTCAGTATTCCAGTTATTATTCTTCCAAGCATGTCCACTTCCTCTTCTGAGAGTACGAATTTACCCTCTTCGCCGCAGGAAGGGCAGTCGTGACCCCTGTAGTAGCCATGGACCATGCATTTGCGAATTTCGTCAGTGGGCACCAAAGCAAATTATGAAAGGAGTAATAACACTTTTGTAGAGATACTTGAGGGAGTTGATGAATACTCGATTTTGAAATGTAATATTGAGCAACCTAGATTCAGATAACAAGAGATATATAAAATATACGAATTTGAGACCCATATATGGACGAGTACAACCTAGTCCTCCTTGTAGTGATTCCCTTCCTTTTTGTGCTTGGGCTGAGAATCAAGGCATTCAGCCGTGAGGGGGCTATCGCAGCGGGAGTCATAGGGTCTTTGATAATCATTGGAGGTGGTTGGCTGTATTTCGTGATGCTCTTCCTGTTCCTAGGCCTTTCTTACATTTCTACCTTGGCAGGGTTTGAAAAGAAGAGAAGCTGGAGCCTGCAGGAGGGGATAAAGGGTGAAAGAGGGGCAAGGAACGTAGTTGCCGCAGGTGCCCTTCCAGCAGCGATTTCTCTGCTGAGTTTCTGGAGCATAAGCCCGAAACTAGTATTTTTCCTGTACCTAGTAGCGTTGGGCACAATACTTTCGGACACTGCTGCATCCGAAATAGGTTCTCTGGATGAGAACACTTACATGATCCTCACGCTAAAGCCGGCAGAAACGGGTATAAATGGAGGCATTTCAATACTCGGTACAGTAGTATCATTCGTCTTTCCCGTCTTTTTCTCAATACTGGGATACATAATCTATGGAGTCCTTACGTCCATTCCCCTCATCTATTTACTGGATCTCACTTTCCTGTCAGGAATTCTGGCATTCACAGGGTGCCTTTTTGATTCAGTTCTAGGAGAGACTCTTGAAAATAGGGGGTATCTGACAAAGTACTCGGTAAATTTCCTTTCCGCACTGTTTGCAACAGTCGTGGGAGTAATGGTATTTCTCAGATAAATTTATTTTATGAAGATTGCATCTCAAGTGATGAAGATTCTATTGATTATAGCAGATGGTCTGGGAGACCGGCCATTGAAGGAATTTGAGGGCAAGACATCGCTAGAGGCCGCAAGGAAGCCAAATCTGAACACTCTGGCAATTGAGGGAATGGTAGGTCTCATTGATCCCATACAGCCAGGGATCATTCCGGGTTCAGACACATCACACCTGAACTATCTTGGATATGACCCATTCAAATACTATACTGGAAGGGGCCCTTTTGAGGCGATGGGTACAGGACTGACGCTAAAGGGCGGGGACGTTGCGTTCCGTGCAAATTTCGCAACAGTCGACAGCAACGGCGTCGTGAAGGACAGAAGGGCGGGTAGGATAAGGGAAGGTACCTCTGATCTGGCAAAGCACCTTAACATGAAGATTGAGGATGTTGATGTACTATTCAAGGAGGGAACTGAGCACAGGGCCGCCCTAGTACTCAGGGGAGAAGGTATTACGACGGATGTATCAGATAATGACCCACACGCAGAGGACCTAAAGCCAAGGGACATAGTCCCGACCTCGGAAAGAGGAGCAAAAACTGCGAGAATTCTAAATGAGTTCTACAGACGGTCCCTTGCCATCCTAAGAGATGAACCGGTAAATAAGAAGAGGAGGGCAGAAGGATTGAACGAAGCAAACGCAATCCTCTACAGAGGTGGTGGGCAGGTCCCAAACCTCCCTAACTTCAATCAGAAGTATAATTTGACGGGTGGATACATAGCTGGGGTAGCACTCGTTTCTGGTATTTGCAGGTTGGTGGGCCTGAAGGACTTCACACCTCCTGGGGTCACTGGATCAACTGACACAAACGTGAAGAAGAAATTCTCTGCTGCCGTTTCAGCTATGAATGAGGTTGATTTTGTATTGGTAAACTTGAAGGGAACAGACATAGCTGGACACGACGGGAATGGAATCGCAAAGAAGGAATTCATCGAGAAGATAGATGAAGCAATGGGTGATACCATAATGAAAATAAGGGACGATACAGTCATCTGCTTTACAGGCGATCATTCAACTCCTGCAAGTGCAAAAGAACATACATCTGATCCAGTTCCAATTCTCATAAGATATCCGGGATGCAGAAGAGATGGAGTTGGAGTATTCGACGAGATAAAGGCAGTGGACGGGTACCTGAGACTCAGAGGAGCAGATCTGATGAACGTTCTGCTGAGTTCAGCCAACAGGGCAGAGAAATATGGGGCCTAGGAAATAGTTTCTTCTAGCAGTTTCTTTATTTCTTCGTCCCGTTCGTCAATCTTAAGCAAGAGGTCCCTGGCAGTCACCTTCTCCCCCAAGTTGATATAGATTCTGGAAAGGGTGACAATTGCATTCCTGTTTCTCTGGTCTATTTTAAGAGATACCTCGCAAGACTCCTTAGCATCATTCACCCTGTTTAGCTTCACAAGAATCTCCGCCCTCAGATTCCAGAACGAAGGATTCCTGTTCTCCATCTTGATAGCCATATCAACAGATGCAAGTGCTTCCAGATGTCTTTCCATTGAGTATAGCAGTCTGGACTTGTCGTAATAATATATAGGTTTCTTCATTAAATTTATGGCCTTGTTTATGTATGTCAGGGCATCATCCTTGTTTGAAGTAAAGTTTGATTGGAACAATCTTCTGTACGTATCAGGATTTGTGGGGTAGTTCTCCACGAGCATTTTCTGGTAACTGCTGGAATCCTTGTTCTGCCTTTCCAGGATGTCTATAAGCAGAATCAGGGCATCTATATTATTCTTGATCTCTATCGACTTTCTTGCGTGTTTTTCCGCTTCCTCCAGATAACCGTCGTTGAAAAGCTCGTAAGCAGCCATGTACTCATCCGTGCTTTTCGCAAGAGAAGGAAGTACCCTGTCTTCGCTCATGATTGAAGATTAAAATACAGAGATTTAATGTTTCTGCCTTAGAAATCAATCTTCAGCCGTTCTTAACAAACGAAAAACAGTGGAAGGTAGTTATAGGATAGCTAAATAAAATAATAATATCAGTCACTATTCAATGAACATGAGAGTCCAGTTGATTGGATTGGGTTCAATTGGAAAGAACCTGCTGAAGCTTATAAGTGAGAAGGCCCCTGCAATTGTGCAATCACTGGGGGAGAAAATAGAGGTTGTTTCTGTAAGCGATACGACAGGAACAGTCATAACTGATGGGATGCCACTTTCGAGAATTATTCAGGCAAAGGAGGCGGGAGGGTTGAGGACATTGGATTCATTTGAGAAGTTAAATGCAAGAAGTGCCATCTCCGACCTTGAATCAGACGTAGTTGTTGAAATTACGCAGAGCACCAAGGATGGAAGACCAGGTATTGATCACATATTGGCCGCCTTCGATAATGGAAAGGATGTTGTAACTGCAAACAAGAGTGTCCTGGTATCAGACTTTGATCTGATTGGCACTGCGAAGGAAATGAAGAGGTCACTGAGATATGAGGCAACGGTCTGCGGAGGGCTTCCCGTCTTCAATCTCATGGACTATTGCATGAAACCGGCCAAAATCATTGCAGTGGAAGGAATATTCAATGCGACTAGCACATTTGTGATCTCACAGATGGAGGAGGGAAAGAGTCAATCTTTCGCAAGGAGCGAGGCAATGAGGATCGGCATAGCCGAGAGGGACCAGAGCGATGATCTCGCAGGAATTGATTCGGCAAGAAAGGGAACAATTTTGCACCGGAGAATATTCGGGTCGTCCCTCACGCTGAAGGATGCAGACATTTCCTCCCACGAAGACGATATTGCGGCAGGCCTTAGGCAGGTCACGGAGGTAACTTCGAAGGGTGTTTCAGTAAAGTATCAAAAAATTGATGGGAAGAGTATCTACTCAAGCGCAAGAGGACCGGCAATGCTCATAAGGTTCAACACTGATATATTGGATCATCTAACC
Source organism: Thermoplasmata archaeon (assembly GCA_021816725.1). Lineage (GTDB taxonomy): Archaea > Thermoplasmatota > Thermoplasmata > Thermoplasmatales. Next base: position 30,135 of record JAKAXD010000008.1, on the reverse strand, counting down.
CTGTTTACGGACCATGATGGACCCACTGAGTCTGCAGCAACAATATTAAATGATGTTTTACTGTCAAAGGCGGAAAAAGTGGCAAAATGAACAAGGGATATGTGACATTCATCGGAGTTCTTGCGGTTCTATGGCTAATCACGTTGATCCTGGATGTAATGATGACTGCGGCCATATACTCATCCAGATTTGGCGTAATTGCAAATGTCACATCAGGCGTAGGCTCACAATTCAGGACGCCAATATATGTCATAATCGGGCTTCCTGAAGCAATAGGACTTTTCTTCCCCCCTTACTATTTCTGGGCAGTGTGGATAGGAATAGTTACCGTGGCACTGGCAATATTCATTGTTATCTCAATTTACAAAACCATCCCACGGTTTGAAAATTCGGCGCTCTACAGGATAGCAGAATTTTTTGCACTTAACCTGTTTTTGTCAGAGATTTACATAGCTTTCGTTCAACTTATAGGTCATCCGATAACCCCTCCAATACAGACCGGTCCAGCTCATTTTGTTTACAACTTCTTCTTGCTTACGAATGCGGGTCTCTACGAGGAACTTATAACGAGGGTCATTTATATAGGGATCCCTCTATTCATCTACTATGCTTGGAGTGCGCACGGGAAGACCTCCCCATCCAGGCCTAAGAAGCTTCCGTGGTGGAGGATAATCTGGGGTGGAGGATACAAGTTCGGCAAGCCGGAAATTATTGTTCTCATAATTTCTTCCATAATATTTGGCATAGCCCACGCTGGATCCTGGAGTATTTCCAAGATACCGCAAGCAGCACTGGGTGGCGTATTTCTTGGTGTCCTGTTCCTGCGTTTTGGACTCTATGCAGACGTCCTGTTCCATTTTTCAATAGATTCTCCCGGGTTAATCCTTACAAACATTTACGGCAGTCCCCTTGGCTCCGTTGCAACCACGGATTTTTATTCAATAGTAATACTCATCTTCCTAGGTGCTGGGCTCGTAGTGTCACTATTCTACCTGCTTGAAGTCGTTAAGGTTTTCCAGAGCAGGAAGGGAAGAATACCGGCTACTTTCTCCCCAACGCCTGCGTCATCGCCCCAAATTTATCAGGGTGACCAAAATACAAGGAAAGCATCAGTCGTATGCCCCAAGTGCGGTTCCAAGAATGTCACCTTCTTTTATGACGATGTTTATAGGTGCGATAGTTGCGGCACGGTATTCCGGAAAAGCTAGTAATTTGTCATTTCTTCTGTCCTCATTATCTCCCTCAGGACTGAAGTTGCATACCCTCCAGGGGGAAGGCAGAACTCAACGGTGGAGTCACTGCAATGAATATTCTCGAACCTTAGGAAGAGATCCCTCCTCTCCCCTTTAGATCCTAACCCAAATGGGAGTTTGAAATTTACCGGGCTGATGCCTTCCTGATGGAGGATATCTTCCTCTATCTCACCCATCTTTCCTTCCGCTGGCGCATTATCGTAGCCTACTACTAAACCAGTCGGCGATCCAACTCCTCTATTGAACAGAGAATTAATCCTTTCAATATTCATGCTGTTGACTTTTATGAATTCATCATCGTTTCTGTAGATATCCCCAATTATCAGCGACTTGCTAATTTCCAGCCTCTTGCTCAATATTCTGTTGAACATATACCCCTGATATGCGTGTACAAACATTGAAACAAGGTTCCCGGGGAGAACCTTGATTGCCCCTGAATAGTCATCGGGATGAGTCAGGAGATATTGCATGACTTCCCTCTCAAGATCGAGAGCCTGAGGGAAGTTCTTTAGTCCTTCTGCAGGATCAGGATTGTCGTAGTACTCCCTTCTTATATCTGCGAATCTATCTTCGCCTGGGTACCCAACGAATTTTCTAACAGCTTCCCAATAGTTCCCTTTAACAATTTCTCTCCCCACCATGTGCGTGACGGGCCTGACGGGGCCGAAACGCTGGGGACCATAGAAATTTGGCACGATTCCGCCCTCCCCCACCACTCTGCAGTTTGAGATCAAGGTATTTTCGTCAGAGTTGGAGACCTTAATCACGAAATGATTCCTTGAATGCGTGCCCACTGCCAATGGGGAATCGAGATAAAAATGCTCCAGGATCTCCACATCATTCAATGAAAATTCCCTGTACTTCACCCCCGGTATGCTCAGGTACTGGACCTTGACGCTTCTCCTGTCCTTTGTTCCTGAAAAATAGATCCTCTTCGGAGAAACGTGGTTGCTCCGAGCAACGAACCTGATAAGTCTGTTGTGTTCCCAGTTCTTGGCTTTTAACTTTAACACAAGAACGTTTCCATCCTCCCTCTTTTCAAGGCGGTCAAACTGCTCCTCTACGTAGAAATCCTCCGACTTTACCCTGAGCTTACCTCCCGATGGCGGTAATTGGTAGCAATAGCCCGAAACTCCTATTTCAGAAAAATCCACATACGTCAAGGGGCTTCAACAATATTAATTAACTCATTTAATCTTCACGAAATAAATGTGGGGAGGTCTCTCAGGGAAAAGGAGGAAATACGGGCTTTATGGAATGGTCATAGGAATAGTGGTATCTTCCATCCTTCTCTATCTTTCATTTTATATCCCATTCTTGTACCTTCTTATCCCTGTTCTCCTAGTGGTCATATTCCATTACACAAAGGCATGGAGATTCTCTGACAGGGCTTTTTACGGATTCATAGTAATAGTCATTTCTTTTTTCCTGGCGATGGGAGGAATATCTAGCTCTCTGACGGGAGCACCACACCAGACGACCGCAACATTTACAGAGTCGTCCGTCACATATGACGTCCATTACGCTTATTCCAACAACAGTGGAAATTATGTTTTCAATTTCAGCCTACCTTCCCATAACGTGTCAAGTAACGTTGAATTTGTACTTAGGGACTTGTTTACAAATGTTACAGTTACCTCTGCTAATGGTACATTCACCAGCTCAGGATCCAATTACACGTATTCCTGGAATGCAGGACAACTGTCGCAGCACGCATACGTTGTTTTGATAACTCTTCATGTCAGGGGCAACAACACCACGGTTTCCAAGTCACTGGAATTCCTGGGGCCAATCATGATCTCTGGAGCTATGGTGGTCCTGCTTCTATCCGAGAGTCTCATACTGTATTACCTGCTGATAACATTCCTATTCTTCCTTGCATTTGCATTCTTTGCAAGGGCAATTTCCATGTCGAGACAGAGAAGGAATAAGGGAGATCAGAATCCCCCCGTTCCCTCTACCGAGCAGGTGCAAGAAAATAGTAATACTAATACGGGTTGGTTTAGAAAAAAACAGCCTTAGGAAGAGATCCCCAGGTCCCGGATCTTGTCAAGAACTTCTTTTGCATGATCCTTTGGGCTCACCTTTGGGAATATGTATGCGACCTTTCCTTCCTTGTCAATTATGAAAGTCACCCTCTTTGCTGTTCCCATACCTAGCACGTTATATTTCTCGGATATCTCCTTGGAACTGTCTGGTGCCAGGAAGAATGGTAGTTCGTATTTCTCAACAAATTTTTTGTGGGAGTTTTCTGAATCCGTGCTCACACCGACAACCTCGATTCCTCTTTTCCTAAAATCATCAAAATTGTCCCTAAAATTGCAAGCTTCTGTCGTGCATCCTGGGGTGAAGTCCTTAGGATAGAAATAAACCACTACAACCTTCCCTCTAAAATCCGATAGTTTTCCTCTTCCGCTGCTGGAAGGAAGCTCAAAGTCTGGGGCCTTGTCGCCGATTCTAAGTTCATTTTCCATATGTTTTCAGATGAAAGGGATTAAAATATTTTTCTTGACATTTATTGCTTCATTGTTGCAATCACGGACTTAAGTCCGAATCATCGCAGGGTACATAAATTGGCTGGTTTATAGGAATTCCATTTCTAAGGGCGATGCTCTACTTGATTCCTCCGTCTATTGGTATCATGGTACCTGTCGTCGCTCCGAAAATACTGTCCTTTACCAAGTCTACCACTACGTTGGCGACGTGTTCTGGGAGCACTTCGACATGCAGCAGATTGCTCTTCTTGTATTCTTCCTGCGTTATTCCTTTGGCCCTGGCCCTATTTTCAAGGACGCCTCCTTCCCATATTTTTGATTCCCGGAATATCTTGTCAGGATTGACCACATTGCTCCTTATCCCGAATTTTCCCCCTTCAATTGCAATGTATCGAGATAGCTGTGCTGCGAAAGCTTTGGACGTTCCGTAAGACATCATCCCTTCTCCTGGGTTAGTTACGTTCTTTGTGATGTTGAATACAAACGAACCTCCAATACCCTGAGTCTTCATTATCTTGAATGCTTCCTTTGTCACTATGAATGTGCCTATTGAATTGATGTCTATGTGCTTCTTCAGGTCCTGTACTGTCGTCTCATCCAAAGGCGAAGGTTTCAAAAAACCGGCATTATTGAAAACAACATCAATCCCCCCGAATTCTTTCACGATTTCCCTAAATACATGGATTACGGACCCCTCGTCAGATATGTCGAATGTTATGCCATATCCATCCTTCCCCATTTTCTTGGACAGGTCAACTATGCTCGGGTCAATATCGCCTCCTATGGCTAATATCCCCTCATCAACGAATCTTGTGAAAGTAACTTTCCCTATGCCACTTGCTGCTCCCGTGACTAGTCCAACGAAACCCTCTAGTTCCTTCCTCCTCCTCTTGGCCAATTTTGCCTCTTGGAACGGCCAGTATTCCAAGTCGAAACACTGCCGATCCGTTATAAATCTATTGTTGCCGACGGCACTAGCTGCAGACGCTACCCTGAATGAATGGATTGCTTCATCCCGGATTATGTCCGCTTCCCTCTTTGTGCTGGCTGCCGCAACGATTCCATACCCTTTTATGACAAGGACAGACGGGAAGGGGTCGTGCATAACCTTTCCAGAAGGTACGTACTTCTTGAAATCATCCTCATAATTCCTCACGAAGCTATCTATAAGAGGCTCGATGCTGGAGATGTCGTCAGAAAACAGGTAATTCTTCTTTGTTCTCACAAGCATGTCTGGTGTTGCGGGTCCAAGTGTCACAAATTTTCTTGCATCTTCACTGAGCGAGAATCCAACAGCCTCTTCAGAGTTATCCCATGTTAGTATCTTCCTTCTCCCCTTGCTGAGGAGACCTCTAAGCTTAGGCAGGAACTCAATGAATTGCTCCTCCTTTTCTTTCCTGAATTGTACTCTAGGTAAACCTTTCCATTTGCTCTCTATGAATTTCTCAGCCTCCTTCACCAGCTTGAGGTGCGTATCATAGCTTTCCCTAGCGGTATTTCCCCATGTGACAAGGCCGTGGTTCCTCAGAACGACTCCTGCGAAGTTTGAGAGATCCATTTCGCTGACTGTCTTCAGGAAATGCTTCGCCAGCTGGAATCCCGGCTGAACGTAAGGAATGACTAGTACTTTTTCCTTGAAAACATCAGCTATCTCCCTCTCATCCAAATCGGTGTTTGTCAGGGCAACTATATAATCTGCGTGAGAATGGTCTACAAATTTTGCATTTATGAAAGTATGAATGAATATCTCGACTGACGGGAAAGCTTGATCCGGATCAAGCATACAGTTCCTGATGAATGAAGACATTTCTTCGTCTGTCATGCTTTCTACTGTTCTGGCGTCCATTAGGTCGTTTATTTTCAATGCCGTGAAATCCCCAACCTCCATTGTGGCTAGATCTGAACCCGAACTCTTGACAAATAGTGCGTCTATATTCTTTCCGACCACAGTGCGGACATTTAGTTTGACGCTAGTGTTTCCACCCCCATGAAGGACTAGAGACTCATCTTTTCCAAGGGATCTAGAGGTTTCAACTCGCTCTTCAAGAAGTTTCCTTTCCTGATCCGGAATGGTAAACATCATAGAATGCGAATATCGTCTTAATAAAATATGTTTATCCAATTTTTCTATCTATTGACTTCACTCAAAGATGCAACAAGATAAGACAAAGAATAAATCGGAATTGAAATTACAGTCGCATGGATTCGTTTTCCAACATGGACAAGGATGTTTTCCTGATAACCTGCGAAAAGATGATTGACCGCGGGGCACTGATGTCGCGGTATAGCAGGACGAGGGAACTTGATATTCGGACATTATGGGATAAGGAGTTTGCCCAAGTCCCAGATAGGGCAGAAAAATTCTACGAAAGAGTTTTCCTCGAGTATGGAGACGAATCTGTTGCCGAACTGGCTACCGCGCAGGTAGGTATCCAGAATGTCAGTAATGTTCTCTCGAAAATCATAGAAGAGAGCAGAATAGGACTGTCATACCTTGAAAAGAGTTCAAGATATGTCTCCTACAGGGAGAAGAGGAACGGGAAATATCTATTCATAGATCCTCAAAGGGCAGGTATACCTAGTAAATTTCAAGAGAGGTATGAAGAATTCAACAATAGAATATTTGAGCTTTACAGGGAGATTCTCACAGGTGTCTCGGATTATATTCACGAGAAAAATCCGTTTGAAAGCACGAGGTTCTACCTACCAAACGGCAAGGAGGTAAAATTGGGGGAAAAGGAAGGGGAAGAGGATGTGTTAAAGAAAGCTTATGAGAGTTCTGTGAGAAGCAGAGCTCTTGACGAAACTAGATTCATACTTCCCGCATCGACCCTCACCAATATCGGCATGAGCGGAAACGCAAGAGCATTCTCGCACTTGCTTGAAAGACTGAAAACCAGTGGCCTTAAGGAAGCAGGAGAACTTTATTCCGAACTGATGTCAGAGCTGAAATTGGTGTTCCCCAAGCTGATAGAAAATGTGGAGAATCCGCACGGTCTTGAAAATTTGGATTATCTTACAAAACTGAAGAATTATGCCCCTCTGGAAGGTGAATTTGGGGGGTCAATACCGAGGCAAAAGATAGAGCTTCTTTCATGCGATAATGACGAAGTAGCCTTGGACAAGATACTCGCTTCTTATAACTTCGAGAGAACAGATGGTGATTATGGAACTGTCTACAGTCACATTAGTGGCCTAACGAAGCAGAGAAAGGTCGAGATGCTTGACAAAATATTCTCTCTCAGGACGAACAGGAGGAACAAGCTAGACAGGAGTTTCGAACATGTTCACTACACCTTCCAGGTCAATACTAATTTTGGAGCTTTTAGAGATCTTCAGCGCCACAGGTCTCTGACCATTCAGAGAAAGAGACTGAGCACTGCCCATGGTTATGACATTCCTCCAATTATATCAGTCATCGAAGGCCTTTCTAAAAGGTACGTTGAAGCGCTCACTGAATCTAATGAACTTTACAAGCAAGTAAGCTCAATTGACCCAATATCAGCTCAGTACTTCGTACTATTTGCACACATCCAGCCGGTTCTTGTCACGCTTAACCTGAGGGAACTAGTTTATTTGACGGAGCTCAGGTCTACTCCCCAGGCGCATTTCGATCTCAGGCAGATAAGCAGGGATATGGTAAGACTTGCAAGGCAGGCAAATCCTTCATTGAGCCGGGCTTTCATTTTCTTGAACGAGAGGGAGGAAGAACTCGGGAGACTTAGTGCCGAACTGAGAAAGGAAATTAAGTTAAAAAATCAATAAAGGCATTGCGCAGCTGTGAAGGAGAGGAGTTGAATACAATCTTCCCCTTCCTGATTCGTCCAGGTAGTAGGTTATAGTTTCTTCCCCTTGTTTTCTGCAAATACATCCTGGGCTTCCTTTACTGTAGCATTATCGTGAACAATAGCCCTTATTGCCTTTATCATCGCAACCGGATTGTCGTTTTGCCAGATGTTTCTCCCCATATCTACTCCGATCGCTCCTTCCTGAAGAGCGTTGTAGACCAGGTTGAAAACGTCTAGTTCAGTTTCCAGTTTTGGCCCTCCCGCCACTACCAAAGGAACAGGGGTTCCATCGGCAACCTTTCTGAAATTCTCGCAGTAGTATGTCTTGACAATGTGGGCACCAATTTCGGCCGCAAGTCTGCAGGCCAGGCTGAGGTATTTGGCATCCCTCTTCTCTAGCTCCTTTCCCACCGCAGTAATTGCCATAATGGGCATACCAAACTCTTCCCCCTCGTTGACTAGTTCAGAGAGGTTTATCAGAGATTGCTTTTCATGGCTAGTTCCAACGAAAATGGAAATTGCAACAGCAGAAACATTCAGTCTTATCGCGTCCTCCATGGATGTGGTAATTTCTTCATCGCTCAGGTCATCCTTCAGGATGCTTGCACCACCAGACACCCTTAGAAGAATGGGCGTATCCCACTTTGGATCGATAGATGTTCTGAGTATTCCTCTTGTAACTGCTACTGTGTCAGCGTACGGTAGTAGAGGCTCGAGCATCTTTCTTGGATTTTCTAGTTTGCGCGTTGGTCCCATGAAATATCCGTGATCCGCAGCAAGCATTACAGATCTACCTGTAGCAGGCTTTATCATTCTTGAGATTCTATTTTTCATTCCCCAGTCCATATTTTTCCCCTTTTTTGCAGCCGGAAATGGTATCTTAGGCTAATAATATTTCTGTATGGCTCATTATAAGGATTGGTGACGCAGGGTGTGTCTTCCAATCTGTAATTGAATGTAAAGAACTGCTGACAGTAAAAAAGGTGACATTTTTATAAAGAAACGGCTTAGTGACTTAATGTCCGGGATAAAGGTACAAGATTTCTACGATATGAGGTTCCTAGGCAATCTTAATGTTGCAAATGGGAGGGTATTCTTTGAAGTTTTCAAGCCGGTTGAGAAATCCAACAAGTACGAGTCAGAAATACTCGAATTGACAGATAACGGCACTGCCAAGTATACAAGAGGAAACGAGGACCGTGATTCTGTTATCGATAGAACCGGATTTAGAATGGCTTATCTTACGAGGGTTGATAAGAAGACGTCAATCTTCATAAAGAACATAGAGACTGGAGAAGAAAGAAAGCTCTGGGAAACTGAACTTATTGTAAAGAAGATGCAGTGGGACAGTATTTCCAAGGGACTCTTCATCGTCGTGCAGGATAAGCCAAAGGATGATAATTTTAGGATAGTAGAGAAGTATCCTATCTACTTCAACGGCGAGGGATTCTACCCCTCATCAAACTACAAGATCCTTCACCTGAGACTCAACGGCAATACAAAGAAAATACTTGGGTCTGATGGACAGATTTCTGATTTCGCTGTAGATCCTTCGACCCAAAGATTAGCAGTCGTGGAAAGACCCGATAAATGGGATATTTATGATTCAAGGATTGGCATACTCGATTTAGGAACGGGGGAGATACAGTATATCAAGGGAGTTAAGGGAGGGATAGACACTCCAGTCTATGATAAGGACGGTACCCTGTATTTCTTCTACTCCAAACACCAGAGGAGCATATTCGAAAGCCAGAAAATTTACCGGTACTCTAATGGAAATTTGGAAAACCTGCTAGATAAATACGATATTTCTCCTGAAAATTCTGTTAACTCAGACTCGAGAATGGGGCAATCTAAAACAGCAACGGTGCACGACGGCCTCTTATACTTCGTTGCAACTGTCGGAGGGAGAGCTGGAATTTACAGGATAGGTTCAAGTAAAAAGTTGGAGGCGGTCGTCAGTGGAGATTTTTCCGTTGACTCATTCGACTTCAAGGGAGATGCGATATATTATATAGGGCAGTCATCAAGCATCCCCCAGGAAATATATCTATACGACGGGAAGATTAAAAGACTGACCGCTGTCAACTCAAAAATAGAAAGGAATGTACTCAACAAGCCCAGCAATTTTAAGATGACTGCGAGTGACGGGAAGGAGGTAGAGGGATGGTTCCTGAAGGGCAAAGGGAAAGGGACAATCCTGGAAATTCACGGCGGACCAAGAACATCATACGGGGATGCTTTCATACTGGAGTTTCACCTACTAAACTCCCTTGGCTTCAACGTCATCTACACAAATCCCAGGGGGAGCGATAGTTACGGAGATGATTTTGCCTTAGAAATAAAGGGAAAATATGGTGAAAGGGACTACAAGGACATTCTTGAGATTGTCGATTATTCATCTAAAAAATTCAGCGTGAATAAGGATTATTTTGGGGTTATCGGGGGGTCCTATGGAGGTTTCATGGTCAACTGGATTATTGGGCACACCAACCAGTTCAGGGCAGCGGTCACGGACAGATCTATAAGCGATCAGGTATCTTTCTACTTTTCCAGTGATATTGGCCCGAGGTTTAATTCAGACCAGATTGGTGGAAATCCTTACGATGATCTTGATCATTACTGGGCGAAATCCCCTCTGAAATACATCAGGAACGTGAAGACCCCCCTTCTGATTGTCCACTCTGACGAGGATTACCGGTGTCCAGTCTGGCAGGCTTATGAGATGTTCACGCAGCTGAAACTTCAGGGTTCAGAAGCAAGACTGATTGTATTCAAGGGGGAAAACCATGACCTGTCCAGGGGAGGAAAGCCAAAGAACAGGGTAAAGAGACTTGAAGAGATCAAGAAGTGGTTCGAAGATAGACTGTCATGATATTAATCCATAGGCTGGTTAAGTGAATCCTTTTCCCTGTTAGACCGGATGTAGATATCCATCCTTTCGACGAGTAAATCTGGGAACTTCTCAGGAGATCTTGCTCTGTAGCCAAACAATTTGATTGCCAGAATTTTGTTTTCTGTCAAAATCTGGGAATATTCAAATGTCAGTGAAGATACTTCCATGCTTAACGAGAAAAGTTTCATCCTGATCTCGTGGTCGTTCAACCCTCCACCTCCTCCAATTTTTTGAGGAACATCTCATGGTCTTCTTTCGCAATCATCAGTTTCTGCTTGAGTATTGAAAGGTACTCCTCCATTTCCGATAATTCCTTTTCCAGATCTTTCACGGCAATCAAACTCCACCTAGGAATCATCATTCATAAGAAAGTTTGGCCCAGAGAGCGCTGGAGGATTCCATCTCCTTGCAAAGTATGTGCATGTCAATAAAATAGTTTTCTCAACCACAATTTCAGCAATTCACGTTTATATTAATGAAAGCGAAAAGACGCACTACTTGCCTCCGAAAAGAAGTTGAGATAATTGGTTATGTTACCGCGTATGGGCCTCTTTCAAAATTTATCAGTTTTGCAGGCACCTTTTCTAACCTTCCTGTATCCTTGAAGTAGAAAAGTATTCCCATACTTGCCCTTCCTGAATCCGCAACGCCGCTTATAATGTCCTTCCTTGCATTCGTTATGTCCCCGCCGGCAAATATACCGGGGTAGCTTGTCATGTTGTACTGGTTAACTCTGATGTCGCCTGATGAAGTAACCTCTATCTTTTTCCTGATGTCTTCCGGTATGAAAGAAAGGTCACCCTTCTGACCAGTCGCTTCAACAACAGTATCCACTTCAATGCTATACTCCCTATCCTTTAATGGAACAGGCTCCCTTCTTCCAGTTCCCTTAGCCACCATCTGGTTCTTCCAGTACTTGATGCCGTTCACCTTCCCATCCTTGCCGTAATATTCTATCGGTGTAACCTCCCAGATGAACTGTACTTTCTCTTCTTCTGCCTCCTCCAGCTCCTCTTCAGCGTTGCTGGAGGGGTAGCCGGGTCTGTCACTTACGGATCTCCTGTACATCACAACGACCTTTCTTGCCCCAAGTCTCAGGGACATCCTCGCTGCATCGAAAGCAGTGAAGCCTCCTCCTATTATCGCAACAGTATTGCCCACATCTATCTTCTTACCATCGTTTATCTGTTTCAGGAAATCAATTGCATGATAAACACCCTTTAGGTCGACCCCAGGTGTTCTAGTCATAGATGGTTTCCAGTTGCCTATGGCAATATAGATTGCATCATATTTTTCCATAAGCTCCTCAAATTTCACGTCCATCCCTACCTTCTTGTTGTAGTAGATATGGGCTCCGTATGAAAGTATATGTTCCGTCTCCTTCTCGACGGTATTCCTCGAGAGCCTAAAATCAGGTATACCATGCACCATCATTCCGCCAGGCTTATCTGTTGCCTCATAGATGTCTACTTGTATTCCATTTATTGAAAGATAGAAAGCAGTTGATAGTCCTGATGGCCCACCGCCAATTATCGCGACCTTCGGATGACCCCCAAGATCATTCTGGACTATGCCAAGCATCTCCTTGTAATTCTGAGAGTTCTCTGATATGTATCTCTTGATATGTCTGGTTGCCACAGGTCCTTTATTGTCATCCAGTACGCAGTTGTCTTCACAGGGATGAGGGCATACGCTTCCGCAAACTCCAACGAAAGGCAGTTTCTCAAAATTTATCTTCAGGCCCTCCTCAATGTTTCCGTTCTTCAGTGCTATCTGAAAACCAGGGACGTCAATGCGTGCAGGGCACCCCTCGACACAAAGCCCGCAACCAAGGCATCTTGACGCTTCAGCTGTTACTTCTTCAAGGGTGTAAGGAATCAATGTTTGAACGTCTAAGCTCTTTACTCTTTCAACCGGGTCAGAGTGTTTAATCGGCACTCTGGAGTAATTCACATAGTGCAAATAGGTCCACCGAGTAGGGTATTTCATACGATATTATAATGATTATCTACCCTCGTATGTACCACATTTCAGCATCAAAAATTTGAAGAAAAAATATTGCTTTAGCCTATCTCAGGTGTATGTTTGCCAGGCTATGAGCAGCCCGGTAAAAGTTAGGGTCTATATCTAGGCTTCTCTTGTACATTCTTTCTGCCAATTTTTCCCTCCCTAGGCTTTCAAATATCTGGCCTTTCACAAAATATACGTCGGCCTTTGGAGGCTTGGTTCTTGAGACTATTTTCAGGTCATCGAGTGCCATCTTTGGGTACCCCATCATGGCAAGGGTAATGGCCCTGTTGAAATAGGAATCGACGGCATTCCTGTTTCCACCTTTTTTGAGGACGGCAATGGATTTTGTATAAAGCTCGATTGCCTCCGAGTACATTGCATCCTCCACCATCCCGTTCGCAATTTCATAATACTTCCTCGATATCTTTCTTACTGCCTGAGCCCTATCTTTCCCTCTCCCAGTGTAAACGGGTTCCCTACTAAGCTCTTCCATTTCCCTTTCTACTTCAATTTCCTGCTTGTCCCTTTCCAGGATCCTCTCCATCCTTTCCGGGTTTATTGCAGTACCAAGTGGAGACTGGTCCAAATCTTTCATTGTAGAAATAATCTAAATTCTTTATTAATAGATTTCGTACTCGATTAAATAATTACAATACGCTTTCGGATTTATACAACCATTGAATTTTTGAAAATAAGACAGTCATATTGCGATTGATTATTGAAGTATACTAGATGCTGTCCCTCCTGAATTCTATCCTTCCCTCCTCAAATGTGAGAGAATAGATGTCGTTGACCTCGAACTTGATGCCAAGTGATTCATATTCTTCATCCGTAAGTCTGAGGATCAGCTTCTGGTTTGGCCTTGATTGGAATCCAACTGTCTGGGTGATGCCCTTCATAAGGTCGTTTATAAATTCAGGTCCGAGCGTAAAACTCTGCACCTGATGGTCCTTCTCCGGCACGTATTCATCCAGGTCGATCTCCCTTCCACGAGTCCTGGATTCCTGGTCGTAGTAGGATGATATATTGATGACTGTAACTTTCTTGCTCAACATAAGTCAGCAACGTAAATTCATATATCTATTTGCGGGTAGCAGTTACAGCGTTGTGCCTGAATTTGAAACTTCAGTGAAACTGCCTGTCCGTCGTTTGGGATTTGACATTGTATCCAGATTCAAGCAACACAGCCGCCTGCTTCCCCCTAACGTCTGAAAATTGTTTTGAAACTTCTCTTACAAGTTCCTCCCTGCTCGAATTGTAAAGCGCAATAGTTGCATTTCTTGAAAGTCCTTGATATGTCGCCCTTTTAACTGTACTCTTGCTGTAATTCTCATCAAATGTTTCCTTGTCCATGAATGCTAGGTCCTCGAGTTTTAGCTTGTTTGAAAACAAATCCCGCTTCACCTCTAGTACAGTCGATTCCTTCCCCCTTATGTTCCAGGGACAGACATCGTTGCAAATATCACACCCAAAAATCATGTCTCCCATATGATAGGATATGCCAGGAGGGATGACTCCCCTATTCTCTATTGTTTGGTACGAAATGCATAGATTTGAATTAATTGTCCTATCAGAGTTTATTGCACCCGTGGGACAACTTTCAATGCACCTAGTGCAGCTACCACAAAGATCTGCCTGGGGGACGTGGGGAGAATCCAGTGCGATATCAGTTACAGAGATTCCCAGGAATGTGAATGATCCCATACTTGGATGGATGAACATTGAATTTTTCCCGATCCAGCCATTGATCGACCCCGCTGCCACGCTTCTTTCGCTGACGGGACCGGTATCAACGTATGTCCTGTACTGGTTCCTGAAAAGACCGTTCTCTACCATGAATTTTTCTATGATCTTGGGAAAGAATCTATGGTAATCCTCAAAAACTGCGTACTTTGCTATCCTTCCGTAACCCTCCATCGAAGGAACTTCCTTCTTATAGTTGAGCAGGAATACGATGATTGACCGGGACTCACCCATAAGGAGTGAAGGATCAGCACGCTTCCTTATCCCATCTTCTGCAGACAGGTAGGACATTGACCCCTGAAATCCCATTCTCAGCCACGATTCAAAAATCCCCTTATTGTTTATCTTGACCCTAATTGATGAGTATCTCAGGTCAGAAGGGGCTGAGATTTCCTGGTCCAGTAGCACCCGGAGCCATGAGAATTGAACTTTAAATCTTACCTATCTATTTATTGCAGTTGATTATTCTTGGGGGTGGATATCGGGAAGGTAGGGCTGAAGGAAATAAGGAGGATTCTGACAAGGAACAAGGATTCCATCATATGGAGCAATGTAATTGGGTCTGATTTTTCCTTCCTGAAGAGTGGACCGACAAATTTGGTATTCAAGATTGAGCCAATGGTATTCTATAAACATATGACGATACAGGAAAACGCATTACTCTCAGTCACGTATCCGCTCAATGACTTCCTGACATCGGGTACATGGCCTTCATTCGCAATGATAGACTTCGAAAGACCATCAAAATCCGGGGAAGAGTTCTACGACTATATTGACGGCATTTTCGATAACTTGAGGGAAAGGAATATAAAGGTAGCATCAGGGCACACGGGAAGTTACGGTAACATTGACTATGGTGTCGCCGGTACCATGGCCCTTGTAGGGCTCAGGAGACCAATGTTCAGTTTCAGAAGGGTGGAGGAAGCTGATTCCTATTATTTCATTGGATCGATCGGAAATGAACTGTCTTTCTTCAAGCACAGGGGTAATGAGGGAAGCGATATCAGTGCGTCAGAATTATCAGTGGAAAGGTACGTAAAGGAATTGATCAAGATCAGAGCAATAGTCCACTATGTCCACGACATATCGGAGGGGGGCTTGATGAGGGCACTGGAGGAAATCTCAGACCTGGTAAAATCAGGTTTCAACGTAAGGTCCGAGGACCTTCTTGAGGTATCCGCAAAAGGAGTTGAGAAGTATGGTGCAGGATTATTCTCCGCTAGCTCCTCAGGCTCTCTAATAGTGAGCGTGGATTCGGGACGGAATGAAGAATTTGAGAGGGTGATGCATAGAAAATCGGTACCTATATTCAATATAGAGAGGAGGAAGAGGGGGATAACACTGGATGGGAAAAGGGCGAGTGGCAGGGACGGCATTCTAGAATTCCTCTCTTAGGCGTAGAGGACCTGAAACGCGTGGATGAATTGTAGTTTATTGAGGCATTATTGCACGCCAACTAATTTATATTAACATTGAATGAACGAACAGTGAAAATAAACGGATACGAATTGATGCTTTCAAGTGATGGAACGTTCAAACTGGACGGTGGGGCCATGTTCGGCGTTGTACCTAAACCCGTCTGGGAGAAGTATTTCAAATCGGATGTTAACAACAAGATAACGCTTGCTACGAACGTCCTTGTAATTCGAAAGGACAAAAATGTTGCACTGGTAGACCTGGGGATGGGAGACAAGTTCGACAGCAAGCTAGAAAAGATATATGAGATCAATCGTACAAAGACGCTCCTGCAGGACCTTTCTGAAAAGGGAATACGCAGGGAAGATGTAACCCACATACTCATAACGCATGGCCACCTGGACCACACCGGATGGGCAACGTTTAACAGGCAAGGAACAATAGAACCAACTTTTCCAAATGCAAGGTATTTCATTCAGGAGGAAACGCTCAAGGAAATAAGGGAGCCTAACCAGAAGACTAGACCAAATTACAACTACCTCAATTTTGAGAATCTTGACAGCCAGCTTGAGCTACTGAATGGGGACGAAGAAGTATTCCCGGGGGTAGAACTCGTGAAGTCCGGTGGGCATACAAAAGGTCACCAGATAGTTATTTTAAGGACCGGCAACAGTGTGTTTACTTACTTCGGAGATCTCATCCCCACTTCAGCTCACATAAAACCCGCATACGTAATGGCATACGACCTGTACCCAATGGATACATTTTCCAAGAAAATAGAACTGCTCCAGAGAGCATTTGAGGAAAGATGGACGCTCTTCTTCGAGCACGACCCCGTAATGCCTGCTGCAAAGATCACGGATATAGAGAAATACAGTCTAGGTCCAGTCTCAATCTAAAAGTCCGTTCCACCCTTTTTCAGTATCTCCCGCGATATTATTACCCTCTGGATTTCATTGGTTCCTTCATATATCTGGGTAATCTTTGCTTCCCTGAATCT
Source organism: Thermoplasmata archaeon (assembly GCA_021816725.1). Taxonomy (GTDB): domain Archaea; phylum Thermoplasmatota; class Thermoplasmata; order Thermoplasmatales. The sequence continues at coordinate 13,534 of JAKAXD010000008.1, read as the reverse complement.
CCTTTCCGTCGGGAATTCATCTCTAAAGGCATGGTACCCTAGCAGTCCTACAGCCTCCTCAGTAATCTTCACCGCAGCATCACCTGCTTGAAGTTTTGAGAGTGAACTCAGGAGCGTCGGATCCCTTCCCGCCCCGGCATATTCAACTGATTCGTAATATTTAGCCACGGAAGAGTGCAGGAGATTGACCATGTCCGCAAGCCTGAAAGACATCCCCTCCCTCTGAGCCCCCTTGTGCTGCTCCTGGAATCTTATAACGTCCCCTATAGCACCTTCAGAAATGCCTATTGCCTGAGAGGCAATGCCAATCCTCCCCACATTCAGCGTATCCATCTCAATCTTGAATCCCTCGTTGAATCCACCCACTATTTGTTCCTCCCCAACTTCCACATTGTCAAGCAAGACCTCAGTGGTGCTTGTTCCCCTTATCCCCATCTTCTTGAACTCCTTTCCGATGGAAAGACCGCTCATCTCCTTGTCCAGAGCAAAGAGCGTAATTCCGTGATGCCTCTTCTCCTTGTCTGTAACCGCAGATGCAAGGAAGAACTCAGCTTCTGCTCCATTTGTTATGAAAGTCTTTCCGCCGTTTATTATGAAACCGTTGCCCTTCCTGGTTGCAGTCGTCTTTATGGCCGCAGCGTCGGACCCAGCGCCCGGTTCCGTTATTGCAAGTGCGCCTATCGTTCCCTTCGCAACTCTGGAGAGGTACTTCCTCTTCAGTTCCTCATTTCCATATTTCAGTATAGGTTCACCGAACAGGGAAACTGTGACGTCAGGTATAAGTGATGTGGATGCGCATTCCCTCGAGATTATCCTGATGCTTTCCATGAGTGTTCCCAGGGAAAGCCCTAAACCGCCATATTCACGCGGGATATAAATTGCAAAAACGCCTATTTCGCCCATCTCCTTGACAAGATCTACTGGGAAGGAGGAGGTTTCATCCACTTCCGACGCTCTCTTCCTGACTTTTGAAGTTGCAAAATCCTCGACATCTTTCAATTTCTCTTTATCAGTAACTCCGAGATTCATCTGCTTCCGTTATGATATGTTGAAAATTAATCTTCTCTCGCAGGCAAAATCTGACAAAAGTCTTATATTTGTCTTATGTATATATTAAAGAATGAGTGAAATAATGTCTGAAAAATTGAACAGCAACGTGACAGACAACTTCAGGAATAGGTTATATGCCAACGGGAAGAGCAGGAATACCGTGAAGATGTATGGTTACATAGTAGAACAGTTCCTTAATTTCATAGAATTCAACAAGGATGGAATAACCCCCGAAAATATCGAAGCCTTCAAGGAATATCTCGCAATAGAGAAGGGGTATTCCAAATCCTCAATTTACCTTTACATCCGTGCACTCCAGTCTTTCATTAACTTCATTGGCTTAGATAATATTGGGCATCTGAATGCCCCCAAGAGACCGCAGAAGGTGCCAAATTACCTTATGAGCGATGAGGTATCCGCCATCATTTCTAGCTGCAAGAGCTTGAAGGAGCGCCTCATTGTGAAATTGCTTGTTTACACCGGCATAAGAGTTTCGGAGCTATGTTCCATAAGGGTCCAGGACATAGATATCAACAGCAAGACGTTGAAAATAAGGAACGGAAAGGGGGATAAGGACAGGCTTGTAGTATTCAGTGAAAAGGTAGTATCAGATCTGAGGCTTTACATAACTGAAATGAAAGACTCGAGGGGGAAGAGCGATTTCCTGTTCCCTACATCAAAGAGCAAGAGGATCTCTCCTGTAACTGTTGAAAGGGTTGTGAGGAATATCGTAAGGAGGTCAGGAATTCCTAAAAAGGTGACCCCACACACCTTCAGGCACACATTCGCAACATCCCTTCTCAGAAATGGTGCAGACCTTAGGATTATACAATTGCTGTTGGGTCACGCAAGCATCAGCACTACTCAGATATATACGCATATGGACGACAGGGCACTAAAGATGGGGTATGAAAAGTTTATACCCAGCTACTGAGCCTCAAGTTCCCATCATTCAGGCTTACAAAATAGGAACCTAATAATACCATTACAACATCCAAAGCAAAGGGTAATGATCATGGACAAGAAGGAACAAGTTGCGAAGGAAGCTCTCAATTTCCTGGCTCAGGGGAACGTCGTTGGACTTGGTTCCGGAACTACAGCATCAAAATTTATTAGTATCCTTGGAAGCAGCAGTGTGAAAGACAAAATCGTAGGTGTGGCAACTTCTCTGGCGTCAGAGAAACTCGCAAGGGAGGTTGGAATAAAAATAGTTGATATAGACTCTGTTGACTGGATAGACGTAACAGTCGATGGGGCAGATGAAGTTGATTCAGACTTGAACATTCTCAAGGGAGGGGGAGGACAGCTGACTAGGGAAAAAAAAGTCAAAAACAAGTCTAAGACCTATATTGTCATTATATCTGATGAAAAAGTGGTGCCAAGGATACCTCATAAATTTCCCATACCCGTAGAGGTGATCCACTTTGGTCATGATACCACTAAGAAGGATCTAGAAGCGCTTGGTATGTCGTGCCGGTTTAGAGCGGACTTTATAACGGACAATGGAAACCTGATATGTGATTGCACTCCTACAGAAAAGGTCGATCTTCAGTTCCTGAACAAGCGGATCAAGGAAATCACGGGAGTAGTAGAAACAGGCCTTTTCCTTGGTGGGAAAAAGACGATATTGGTTTCAAATGGGACAGAAGTAAAAGTCTTGAAATAATTGAAATGATTTATAAAACCAGGTTTTGTATCTGCCCTAGCACGTTCTGCATGTCTGTGATTTTCTTCCTCTGTTCTTCCTCTAATTCCTTGACTATTTCGTTAAATGGCTTTGCGAGTCTATATCCGTGAACGGGTCTACCTTTTCCTTCTTTCTTAATGTCCCTCTTCATAATCCAGCCGTGTTCCTTCAGGATTCTCATTGCAATAGATACTTCTGGCTGCCTGAGGTTCGCGTTCTTTTCGATCTCTACCGAGGTGGTTTCTTGTCGTCCCTTCATATAGACAAGAGCCTTTGAAACGTTTCTAGGCACACCCATCTGGATCAGTAGTCCAGCTAGCTTCTCGTCCTCAGCGGTAAATCCGTCCATCATACGAGTCATTATAAAAATTCCATATTTATATTTTATCAAATTTATTAAGTTTATTTTTTAACAATTTATCTATTTTTGTTTGTGGATACCTGCACGCCAGACTCGTGCTAGAACTCAAACTTGACAAATTGCATCTAATACATAGGTCATTTACCTAGTAATATAATAATAGCTATTGATAAAACCTCTTCACCATTGGATAAAGACTTATTCACAAAAACGTTTTAGTATGACTAAGATTAGCTAGGAAATACAGTGATTTGAATGAGTGCAGAAGGAGACGAATTTTTAGAAGATATTGCGGGCGAAGTTCCGGCAGAGACTCTGGTCAGGTTTAACAACGATGAGCTTAGGGCACGCGTATTCATTGACAAATACGCAATAAAAGACAATGATGGTGTACTCCTAGAAAAGGTCCCGGAAGAAATGTGGAGGAGGGTCGCCAGAGAGATCTCTTCTGTAGAAAGCGAGTCCCTGAAGGCAGAATGGGAAAACAAATTCTATTGGTTATTGGAAAACTTCAGGATGGTTCCTGGAGGAAGAATTTTGTTTGGCGCTGGACAGGAGAAGTTTAAGAGAAGAGTCACGCTGAACAACTGCTATGTTATTCCTATAAGGGACGATTCCCTGGAATCAATATTCGAGTGGACAAAGGAAGCAGCAAGAACCTACTCTCTAGGCGGAGGGGTGGGCACTGATATCAGCATTCTGAGGCCAAGGGGAGCTCCTGTGAATAACGCAGCTCTGAAATCTACAGGAAGTGTGTCTTTCATGAATATAATGTCTGAAACCACTGGAACGATAGGTCAGTCTGGAAGACGTGGCGCCCTGATGATCACAATAAGAGTCGATCATCCAGATATACTCGACTTCATAAGAATAAAGAGGGACTTGAACCGCGTTCGTTATGCAAACATTTCTGTAAAAATCACCGACGAATTCATGAAGAGGGTGGAAGACGACGACGATTTCGTACTTAGTTATGAAAGCAGCAAGGTAAAGAGAATTGAAAAAGTTGTTCGGGCAAGAGAGTTGTGGAACGAACTTATAGAATCAGCAAGAAACTGGGCAGAACCCGGGCTCATTTTCTGGGACACAATGAAGAAGGAGAGCACGTCTGAATACAACGGGATGGAAATACTCACCACGAATCCTTGTTCGGAGATACCTCTGGAAGCCTACGGAGCCTGCAATCTGGGGAACGTAAACCTTGCGGTGTTCGTAAAGAACCCATTTGAAAACGCAGAGGTCGATTGGGACGGTCTTGAAAAAGCTGTAAGGTACACAGTTCGCTTCTTGGACGATGTGGTTGATTATAACATGTTCAAGCATCCCCTGAAGCCACAAACGGATGAAGCCGGGAAGAGTAGGAGAATAGGTGTTGGTTTTACGGGCCTAGGAGATATGCTCATAAAGCTGAAGATCAAGTACGATACTTCAGAATCCATAAGGTTTGTGGATTCCATGTTTGAGAAAATAATGAAGATGATATACGATGAGAGCACTTCTATCGCGGCAGAAAAAGGTACATTCCCTGCGTTCGACCTTGAAAAGCATTTGAAGTCTCCATTCATTTCAAGACTTGGTCCAGAACTCATAGAAAAGATAAAGAAAAACGGGTTGCGAAACGTTGCACTCATTACAGTTCCACCAGTGGGGAGCGGATCTGCCCTTGCAGGGACTTCAAGCGGGATAGAACCTGTTTTTGCTTTCTCTTATACCAGAAGAAGTGAATCACTCTCAAAGCAGACGTTCAAGGTCTACCATCCGTTGGTAAGGGAATACATGGAACTTTATGGGGTGAAGGAGGAAAAGGACCTTCCGGAATATTTTGTGGAGGCTCATAAGATAGATCCGATGTTCAGAATAAAATTACAGGCAACAATTCAAAAATATGTAGACCACTCCATTTCATCCACGGTGAACCTTGATTCCTCTGTAACGACAGAAGAAGTAGGTAAGATTTACTTTGATGCGTGGAAGGCTGGTTGCAAGGGAGTGACGGTATACAGGGAAGGATCAAGAGAGGGCATTTTGCTTACAAAGGAGGCAGCAAGGAAGAAGGAGAACAGAGAATTTGAGCGATCAACAATACTCACGGGGAGGACGATTGTCTTTCCGTTACTGGAAACAGGAAAATTATACACAACCATAAATTTTGATGAATCAGGTCGGCCGGTTGAGATATTCGTGAACGTCGGCAAGTCCGGATCGGAAGAAAAGGCATACTCTGAGGCAATAGGGAGATTGCTATCCCTATACCTGCAGCAGGGAGGCGACATTGCAAAGGTAGTCAGAGCACTCACGGGCATAAAAGGAAAGACAACCACATTTGTGGGTGGAGCCAAGATTACTTCAGTACCAGATGGTGTAGCCAAGGCAATTGAAATTGCAATGAAGGGAGAGCCCCCGCAATCCACACTGGCCGGCGACTTTCTTGTGACAGCATTAAAGACAGAGGAGAAGAAGGAAAAGTCTTTTTCAACCTGTCCAAGATGTAACAACGACACTCTTGCTATGGAAAATGGCTGTCTCACATGTAAAACGTGTGGGTACTCTAAGTGCGAATAGCACCTGGTCAACGGTATATTTTTTTTATTTTTCTTCTCTAATAATGCAGTTTTACGGCCAGGCTTCATCCCTCTGTGCTATAGTCTCTCACAAACCGGTTTGCGTGAAGATGAAAAGTCATTTACAATGGGAGGATGAGGAATTGCCAACACTTAGAAGTATGACGAACATCTTGTGAGGGTCCCTATTGGAAAAGGAAGACAAGGAGGCATGAAAGCAAAATTGCACCAACAAAGTCTCAGAGGGAAAAGTTTGCTCAAAATCTATTATAATGAGTTAAATTTGGTAAGTGATGAGAGGAATAGAAGAGGGCAGTACGTTAAGCAAATCACTCCTCAATGCGGTTATTTCTGTAGTGATAGCTATATCAGCCGTCATACTGCTCATACTTCTTTCTTTCACCCTCTTCCTGTTGGTAGATAGCTCGGTTTTCACAAATCTACCAGTGAGACCGTATTCATTTTATCTAGTTACCGCAATATCGGCTTCTGTGGTCCTGCTGTTCGTTTCACTGATCTTCCTGTTCAGGAACATAAGGACAATTTCCATTTTATCTAGGGCTGAAAGCAGCGTTAAAGACTTAAATGCTGAGAGGAGGGATATACCCATTGACGAGAACGTCATTAAATATCTAGACGAGGGAGAACGGGAGATATACTCAATTCTGGTGGATGCAGGAGGTACATTGCTTCAAAGGGATATTACCAGTGTAAAGGGTTATTCCAAGGCTACAATAACGAGAATCCTGACCAGGCTGGAGGCAAAAGGGTTAGTCGAGAGAATCAGACACGGAACCACAAATCAGATAGTGCTGAAAAGAGTTTCGAAACAAGTTTCACAGAAATGAAATACATTTCACGATGCATTTAAGAGCTCTTTCAGTCTTAAAGTATATCAGGTGAAAAATTGAGAAATCACATGTTTAGGTTTTTCTGGCTGTTCATAGGTGTAATAGCAGCTGTGGTGGTTATATCCGTAATACTGAATGCCATATTTGTTCCCAGATATCCAGCCGGAACATACCCCTATTACGGCATGATGGGGTTTGGTTGGGGCTATGGTCCTTTCTGGGGGTTCGGAGCGCTCATGATGTTGGTTCCCCTGGTTCTCCTGATACTATTCGTACTGTGGATAGTAGGCATAGCAAGGAATCACGATGGACCAAGATATTTCGATTTGGAAAAAGGCGATGCAATGGAGATACTAAATCGGAGATATGCAAGCGGTTCCATAACACAGGAGGAATACAACAGGATAAAGGAACTGATAACCAAAAAATAATTCCCTTAAATTTTCTACTCTTTAATTCATAAAATTTTTATAATTCCCCACAAGCAGAATGCGATCGCTTTATATACGAACAAGTTCTGTCGAAAGAGCATTAGCCACACGTCTCCGGCGATAGTGCCGATGATGGTTCTGAAATTAAGAACACATCAAGACGCAACGGCTGTGCGACAGTGGTAAGTATGGCAACGCCAAATCATTCAAGACACGGGTCTATGGGATACTATCCCAGAAAAAGGGCAAAATCAGAGATACCGCACATTAGGTCATGGCCCCAGATAAATGAGGGTCCAAAACTTCAGGGATTCGTCGGGTTCAAGGCTGGAATGACCCATGCGCTGTTCGTAGATTACAGGAAGAGCAGCACAACTGCGGGATCTGAAGTGGCATCGTCCGTAACTGTGATTGAGGTCCCACCCCTTAAGGTGGTAGGAATCAGGCTGTACGGCAGAGATGCATATGGGGAGCATACGATAGCGGAGACTTACGATAACGGGTCCATAAACGAACTGAAGAAGGTGCTTCCAATTTCCAAGGATTACAAGCCGAAAGAAATCGACGGGTCCGATGCGGTCGATGTGAACGTTCTTGTCCTTATACAGAACGACAAGGTGAAGGCTATTTCAAAGAAGGTCCCCGACATCACTGAAATAAGGGTGGGGGGAGGCTCTGTAAAGGAAAGGATAGATTATGCGAAGTCAATCCTTGGGAAAGAGGTAAGCTTCGATTCATTTTCAAGGTCAGGCAAATTCGTGGATATAATTGCAGTGACGAAAGGAAAGGGATTTCAGGGGCACGTCAAGAGATGGGGGGTAAAGCTTCTTCCTTACAAGAACAGGAAACACAGGAGGATGATAGGCACCCTTGGGCCGTGGCATCCAGACTGGGTGAGGAACACGGTTCCACAGGCGGGACAAATGGGTTACCATCAGAGGACTGAGTTCAACAAGAGGGTACTATATTACGGAAAACCGGAAGAGAAGGCGATAACACCTAAGGGAGGGTTCCTCAACTATGGTGAAGTGGTGAACAGCTACATCCTAGTTCACGGAACAGTTCCAGGATCTACCAAGAGAATAGTAAAACTCAGGGACCCTGCAAGACAGACTGTCCCAGATGTGGAGAAGGTAGGAATGACTTATGTATCAGTTGAAAGCAAGCAGGGGGTGTGAGATGACAAATCTATTTTCACTTGATGGAAAAGTTATGAAGAGCGTTGATCTTCCTGATGCATTCAAATTTCCGGTAAGAAAGGACCTGATAATCAGGTTCACGAATGCATACCAGTCCAACGGAAGAACACCGTACGGAAGTTACTGGTTCGCAGGAAACAGAAGGGTAGGGCATAACATGGGACCAAACCACGGAATATCCAGGTACCCAAGGGTTGCTGGAAGTTCAAGGGGAGTTCTCCTAAGCAACGCGAGAGGGGGAAGGTCTGCCCATCATCCAACTACTGCAAGGGACTGGGATCTCAAGGTCAACAAGAAGGAAAGGGTGCAGGCAAAGCTTGCTGCTTTATCAGGCACAGTCTCCCCTGATCTTGTCAGGAAAAGGGGTCATAAATTCACGATAGATAGTCTTCCAGTCATTCTGGAGGACAGGTTCGAGCAGATAGAGAAAACAAAGGAAGCAACCGATGTTTTGGTTAAGGTGGGTGTGTTCGAAGACATAATAAGGTCAAAGGAAGGGACAAAGATCAGAGCAGGAAGGGGAAAGAGCAGGGGAAGAAAGTATGTCACCCCAAAGAGCATCCTTTTCCTAGTAAGGGACAAATCCCATATCTCAAAGGCCCTCAAGAACCTCCCTGGGGTGGACATTGTCAGGCCCCACGAACTGAATGCGTACGTTCTGGCTCCAGGTGGACATCCTGGAAGGCTGCTCGTAATGACTGAAGGTGCGCTGAACGAACTGAGGGGGTGGAAGGCATGAGGAGTCCATATGACATACTTCTGAAACCGTTCGTGACTGAAAAGTCAATGCTGCAGATAGAGAGGGAGAACAAGATATGGTTCATAGTCTATGAGAGGGCCACAAGGACGCAGATAAAGAATGCAGTAGAAGAGATATCGGGGATGAAAGTAAGCAACATAAACATACTGAGGGACAAGGAAGGGAAGAAGGCGATAGTGAAGATATCTAAAGATTTCTCGGCTGAGGAGCTTGCTACAAAGCTGGGGATCTTCTGAGGTGAAAATATGGGAAAGCGAATAGTAGTTCAAAGAAGAGGAAAGGGTGGGCTCACTTACAGGAGTCCAAGTCACAGGCACTACGGCCAGATAAAGTATCCCAAGGATACTAACTGGGAGGGGCGGGTAGAGAAGCTACTGAGGGATCCAGGACATTATGCTCCAGTAGCAGTTGTCAAGATGAGTGACGAAAGCAACAGGCACTTCATAGCACACAACGGCATGTTTGCGGGACAGAAGATTAGAGGAGGCGGGGGCGTCCCGTCTAACGTCGGGAATACCCTTCCGCTAGGGCTCATTCCGGATGGTTCCGTAGTTTACAACGTCGAGATCAAACCCGGGTCAGGCGGTAACATAGCAAGAACACCCGGCTCATTCTGCACCGTGGTTGCTCACGGAGAGAACGTGACGCTAAAACTTCCTTCCGGCAAGATGAGGGACATAAAGCCATCATGCCTTGCGACGATCGGCGTTACCGGAGGCGGAGGAAGAAATTCAAAACCTTTCCTTAAGGCAGGAAAGAAGATTCACGCTTATCAGAGTAGGGCTAAACGCCCATACACTGTCAGGGGGGTTGCAATGAATGCTGCCAACCATCCGCATGGTGGTGGAAATCACCAGCACGTAGGAAGACCGTCAACAGTTGGTAGAAACACTCCACCAGGAAGAAAGGTGGGAAGACTGTCCCCAAGGAAGAAGGTGAAGACAAATGCCTGAAGATAAGAGGTTGAGATCACAGAAGGCGATCAAGAGGTCCAAGAGGAAGGCAACGAAGGCAATATCTGAGAGAGGGAAAGAGATTCTCTATAGGGGAAAGACGCTAGACCAGCTGCTTGCTATGGAGCCGGCTGAATTCCTGAAGATGATACCTGCAAGGGCAAGGAGGTCACTCAAGAGGGGGTACAATGTGGAACAGCAGAAGCTTCATGACAGGCTACTTGAGGAGGACTCCGTAAAGACAAGAGTCAGGGACCTCATCATTCTCCCCCAGTATGTGGGAAAGACAGTTTCAGTCTACAACGGGCATCTGTACCAGACTTTTTCCATAAAGGAAGAGATGATCGGCCACTACCTCGGTGAATATTCACAGACCAGGAAGGAAGTTAAACACTCCGGCCCGGGTGTAGGTGCAACCAGAGGATCGAAGTTCCTCCCGCTCAAGTGAGGTCATAAAATGAAATATGTGCTTGAAACAGATAAAAAGAAAAGTGCAAGGGCCACATCAGTGAACACTCCAATCTCCCCCAGGGATGCCCTAGAGATAGTTAGGACAGTCAAGGGGATGAAACTGGATAGCGCCAAGGACTACCTGGAAAGGGTCATAGAGAAAAAGAGTGCAGTTCCCTATAGGAAGTTCCTGGATTCCGTATCCCACAAGAAGGGAATTGGACCAGGAAGATATCCAGTCAGAGCTGCGAAGTACGTCCTCGAGACTCTGACGAACGCCGAGAACAACGCAGAATTCAAACAGCTTGATTCAGACAAGTTGATAATAAAGAGCGCGGTCGCACAGCCTGCTCCGCCTATCAAATACTATACATACAAGGCGTTCGGTTCCAGCGGTAAGTTCTACAGGGAGAGGGTGCACATCCAGATTGTTCTGGAGGAATTGGGTGAATCAGAATGAAGGAATTGAAATTTCTAAAGGAAAACATCAGGAGACAACTGATCAAGGAGTATCTCGTGCAGGAGATAGGGGATGCAGGATTCGGGGGAGTTGACATCCAGAGGACACCTCAGAATACAATAGTCATGCTCAGGGTGGAACGCCCGGGGCTGGTAATAGGCAGGAGAGGATCAAAGATCAAGAACATGGAACTGACCCTCGAGAAGAAGTTCAATCTTACCAGCCCGCTGATAAGAGTGGAGGGAACGGAGGAACCGGGCCTAAATGCTCAGATAATGGCCCAGAAGCTCGCAAGGTCAATAGAGAAGGGATGGCATTTCAGGCGGGCAGGCCACAGCACATTAAAGAGGATTATGGACTCGGGGGCCAGAGGAGGGCAGATCAGGATGGGAGGAAAGTTGACAGGCGAGAGGTCTAGGAGCGTCAAATACACCTCAGGGAAGGTCATATCTTCCGGCTATCCGTCAGAATCAATTGAAAAGGGGTTCGCGGTCGCGATGACTAAGCCGGGAATAATCGGCATCTCAGTCAAGATACTTAGGAAGAATGTAAAGCTGCCTGATGACATCCAGATAAAAAAGGTTGATTTCGGGGAGGTGAAGAGCGATGGAGGAAATGAAAGCAAAATCGATACGCAAAATGAATAAGGAGGAGATAGAGAAGAAATACGCTGACCTCCGGGAAGAACTGATGAGGGAGAGAGGCATTTCAGCGATGGGTGGAGCGCCTCCCAGTCCTGGAAAGATCGAATCCCTCAGGAGACAAATTGCGAGGATGGAAACTGTAATGAGGGAGTCAGGGAAATGAAGGACGACAAGATTTTCAGGGATTTGACACCGCTGGATGAGATTGCGAGGGAATCACAGGTAATCACGATTGAGACAGACAAGAGAAGGTACGGGAAATGGGTCACCATTGTCTCCGGGTTTGACCCTCACTCAGAGGATATAAAGGAACTTGCAAAGACTCTCAAGAAGAAAACTGCAACCGGCGGAACTGTAAAGGGGGAGAAGATAGAATTGCAAGGGGACCAGAGGGACAGGGTCAAAAGGGTCCTAGAGGACATGGGATTCAAGGTGGAGATATCAGAATGAACCCTTATCTTACAGATGTAGTAGGAACGAATGTAAAGGTAATCAAGCACTCCGATCCAACGATCGTTGGAATGGAGGGCAGGATTGTGGACGAGAGGAAGAATATCCTGACCATTGAGACGGCAAGGGGGGAGAGGATCGTCCCAAAGACCAGTGGAACACTGCTAATTGGCGATCAGGAGGCCACCCTCGAAAGAATGAGGCTAAGGCCTGAAGACAAAATGAAGAAAACAAGGAGGAAAGGAAGACGATGAGGAACATAGGCATAGAAGTCAACGAACCAAAGGAAGAATGCACAGATTCTAAGTGCCCATTTCACGGAGAGCTTGGAGTGAAGTCACCAGTGATAGAGGGAAAGATCACCTCAATTTCAATGAAAGGCACGGTAACTGTCAGCAGGGAGTACTTCAAGAAGAATGAGAAGTATGAGAGATATGAGAAAAGAAGGAAGAAGTATCATGCACACCTCCCTGGGTGCATCCACGTGAAACTCGGTGATACGGTCAAGATCGCTTATGCCAGGCCGCTGGCGAAGTCGGTTTCTTTCGTCGTGATAGAGAGGGAGGGAGAAGAATGAAGGGATTGGCGGGAACGCAGATAAGAGGGCTTCCGTTAGGTGCGAGGCTTGAATGCGCTGACAACTCAGGTGCCAAAATAATTTCGCTAATAAATGTGAAGGCCTACCACAACACCAAGAGCAGGATTCCTGCAGCATCAGTAGGTGACATGATTATCGCATCCGTGAAAAAGGGATCGCCAGAGATGAGGAGGAAGGTGGTCTACGCAGTTGTGATAAGGCAAAGAATGACTTTCAGGAGACAGGATGGGTTGATGGTCGAGTTTGAGGACAATGCAGCTGTACTGGTACAGGACAACGGGGAGACAAGGGGGACAGAAATCAAGGGACCGGTGGCAAAGGAGGCCGCGGAGCGATGGCCGAGGGTAGCAGCCCTAGCCAGCTCGATCGTGTGAGGTGATGAGATGAAAAACATGAACGTTCATCTATCGAAGGACTTGATTTCCAAGTACGGCATCAAGAACTTCCCCGTAAGAAAGGGAGATATGGTCAGGATCGTCAGGGGAGACGCAGAGAAGGAGGAGAAACTGAATATTGTCGGAAAGGAAGGCAAGGTAATCAAGATAATGACAGACAAGGGGAAGGTAGTAGTGGAAAATATCAACATTGCAAAGTCAGACGGGAAGATGAAACCGAGGAAACTCGATCCGTCTGCACTTGTGCTAACAAAGATAGTTCTGGAGGACAAGAAGAGGAAGGAAAGGCTCACAAAACTCGCATCGCTCAGGAACAAGGTTGTAGAGGAGGAACCCGAACCTGAACCTGAGCAGGCAGTGAAGGAATCTGCAGAGGAAAAGAAGGAAGAGAAGGTACCGGAACTCACCGATGGGGGTAACGAAACAGAGGAAGGGGAGGAAGATAAAGATGAGTAAGCACGTTAAGAGGTTGGCATCTCCTGTTACATGGAAACAGCCGAGAAAGAAATTTGCCTGGTCGGTTAGATCGAGGGCGGGACCGCATGCACTGAAGGAGAGCGTGCCGTTAATGGTAGTGATTAGGGACGTACTGAAGTTCGCAGATACATCCAAGGAAGCCAGGAACATAATAACAAGGGGGAAGGTGGAAGTAGACGGAAGAATCGTAAAAGATTATCAGAGGCC
>JAKAXD010000007.1 GCA_021816725.1 Thermoplasmata archaeon | reverse complement strand
CAGAACATATTCCATGCTTGTCTATCAATAAAACCTATAGATATTTTCTCAGGTCTTCCTCGCTAAAATAGGCAGCGAGTATCTTCTTTATGTAATTGATCTTCTCAAATGCAGATAGCTCCTGTATGGCATCACTGACGTTCTGTGACATCATCTTGATAGACCTCTCTATTGCCTCCTTTCTGCCGTCACCCTCGTATTCGAATACTGAAACGATGTTTGGCCTGTTGTACTTCTTATCGTCTTTTCCCGGCCTCTTTCCTAGTTCGAATGAGCCAATTGAATTTATGACATCGTCCCTCACCTGGAACGCTATGCCTAGATGCTCCCCCGCCTTTGAAAGGCCTGCAATCGTTTCGTCTCCCATCTTCTCGCTGATTGCTGCTATGCTTATGGAAGTGGAAATGAGTGAGGCAGTCTTCTTGCGTGCTATTTCCATGTAATTCTTCAGGCTCATGCTCACCCTCTTCCTCTGCGTGCAGAAATCCATAGACTCGCCGTCACACATAAGGAATGCTGCTTCAGCTATCCTCTTTACTACAGATTCGCCATAAACAGAAGAGAGTGCAACTGCCCTGGCTATGAGTGCATCCCCAGCCAGAATGGCATTCTCCACGCCATACTTGTGATGTACTGTCTCCACCCCCCTTCTCATGTCATCCTTGTCAATTATGTCGTCGTGAATCAACGACGATATGTGGAGATACTCTATTGCTATCGCAAGATTGACGAATTTTATTGAATTAAGGCCGACAGATTCGGCACCCACGAACACAAGAGTAGGTCGAAGCAGCTTCCCATTTACATTCAGCAGGTGGAAGGTCGACTTTTCAAGGTTAGGACTGGAGAACTTCCAGTAAAATTTCCCACTTAGGTCGTTCTTAACCTCTTGAAGAGCAACCATTGAATTTTCGCTGATGTGAAGCATATTCATGGTTACTCCTTTATCACAACAAAATAGTTAAATATTGTCTGATTAGGTGTTTGAAGGTTTAATGGCAGTAGAAGTCAAAAAGCTCGAAGGATGGTTTGAAAAGCAGAAGCTGATGAAGATCCTGAAGAACGACTATGACAACTTCTACATGCTCTTTGATTTGGACAACTTCAATTTCCTGCTTGGGAATAGTTCATTTTTATATGCAAAGAAAAATAATGATATTACTGGCATACTCCTGAACTATTACCATTCAAGTGGTGTAAAGGACATATGGCTTTATGGGGATAATGACTCATCAAATGCCCTGCTGAGCTACGTGGACAGGACTAATTCTGTGATTCACGTAAGGTTTAACGACAATTTGGAAATATTCAGCGACGCACCGAACGTTTACAGGGAATACTGCATGGTAAATGAAAGACCAAGTGGAATTCATGATGAAAAGGTCAGGCTTCTCACCCAGGACAAGTATCTGCAGTACGCAAAACTCATTTCGCAGTGGGATAACACAAGATTCAAGACAATGGAACTTGACGAATTCAGGAACCTCCTGAACTACAGCACAGTATACGGTTATTTTGAAGGCGACACTCTTGTAAGCGCAGCTACATTTGGTGCTGTATGGAAGAATTGGTTCGTGGTATCGTCTGTCTTCACCGACCCAGCACAGAGAAACAAGGGGTACGTAAAGAAACTTATTTCATCGATGCTAGATCATTACAGCAATCTGGACAAGGCCATACTCTTCGTAAACAAGGAAAACGCTCCTGCAATAAAGGCTTATTCGAACCTTGGTTTCAAGATTTATTCTGAAGACCTCTGGGTTGATTACGGAACAGGCTTGGTTCCTTGATTCTTGACTCTGAATTCAGTTATAATGCCGTCTTCGTGCCTGAAGAAGAACTCCACCTTTTCTTTTCCGTTAGTAGAAACGCAATCCCTCCCTCTGGAATAATTACCGTCGATAGATATTGAATCAATCTTGTCCCATCCGGTCTCCTTCTTTATTCTTTTCACCATGTTCTCAAATGCGTCCGCGCATATTGAACAGCAGAAGAACATCTTTTCCCCTTCTATCTCCCTCCAGTAGTCACCCCAGGTTGCATCGCAAAGCGCACACCCATCATAGTTCCTCTTCATACATCTTCCCCCTTTCATGCCTTGCTTCCAGATAGCCAAAGAAGTAGTCCTCTGACCTGAGGAAGTAGGATTGGACCTCCCTCTCCATTTTAAGCTTCTTTGCGTAATATTCAACCAGATTGAGGGCATCTCCTGCGTGGTATTGATCAGCTTCATATCCTGCCCTGAGAAATTGTGAAGATTCCCTTGTGATTCCCCCTTCGAGGATCTCCGGCCTGAAATACGAATATTTCGCTCCGTACTGCTTGACGTTCCTGTCTGCTATCAGTTCAAGTGAATGCATTGATACCATTGCATCGAGCCAGTGTTCGGAACTGCAAACTTGTTCCCAGTAATTAATCGCAACTTGTGTCTTCTTCAGGGGGGTTGTATTCACTACTGTCTCCCTTTTCAGCCCAACCGATTCCCCCATCTTGAGTAGCAGGTCGACGTGAGCAGGATTGCCATCCTTCCCGAAATATTCTTCACTTATGTTGTCAACCTCATACTTCTGCACGTCGAAAATATCGGTTCTGGCAATTATATAGGCGCACGATCTGACCCATTGCTTCAGGAAATGGTAATGTTCAGTCACGTAGCCCATTATGGTATATTTTGTTGGATTCTGCATATCA
Organism: Thermoplasmata archaeon; assembly: GCA_021816725.1. Lineage (GTDB taxonomy): Archaea > Thermoplasmatota > Thermoplasmata > Thermoplasmatales. The sequence continues at coordinate 47,251 of JAKAXD010000007.1, read as the reverse complement.
AGCACAAAAATGTTGGGATCATCCGAGAAAAACCTCTCCACGAATCGTCTCCTGATCCACATCGCCAGTCCATCCTTTGAAAAATCGTAAAACTCAACCATTTTCTTGGTAAGCTCATCTTCCGTCAGTCTTTTCCTAGAGATCACTCGATTTAGCCACATCACGTGGGCTGGATCGCTAGATAGAGCCTCCGAATAAATGTGCGAGGATAACGTTGTCATCGCATCTTCATTGATTTTTACCCCACACACTGGGCAAATGTTCATCTGGATTTCAGATTGAAGTTAATTAATAAATTTGTTGTTCAATGGTCACATAAATCAAGAAGAAAAACAATATACCTCAGTCCAATTTACGGCGAGCGGAGGTTGCCGAGCCAGGTCAAAGGTGACAGATTTAGGGTCTGTTCCCGCAGGGGTTCGCCGGTTCGAATCCGGCCCTCCGCATGCTGAATTAAATATTACTTCCTCATGATTAAAAAAGAATTAACTATGCTGTTAGATAGAAAATGGCAACATAAATGACAATCTCAATAGTCAAGGTCGACCTTCTTCGATTCATTTTTTAATCAACAGATTTCATGTTGAATATTCCACTTCTCCTCTTCTTGAATTCAACAACTAAGAGCTTCAGAACAGTTTAAATATCCACGTTCTGTATCGCAAATAATGTCTGTGGATAATGAATTAGAAGAAGCAATAGCATCATCTAGAAAAAAGTCAGATGATGGTTCATTCGTGGTATACAATCTCACGAAAGGGATAAATTTTTCAGATCCAAGAAAGGTTGCCGAAGCACTTGCCACCGTCTTTTTCGAAAAGGACGCAATCAACTGGTTCAAAACAACCGGGAGTCATATAGAGTTCAATCCAACATATAAGGTCAAGATACTTCTTGCTGAAGAACACAACAAGCTCCTGTCTGAAACTGTAGACGATTTCCTTTCAGACCTGAAGAAGGACGAAATCAATAGGAAATTTTCCAACCAGATTAAGGGAATATCTTCTAACGAGGAGAAGCTACAGTCTGTAGTTGGTTTGGCTGCAATAGGTTCATTCTTCAACAAGCCCTTCCAGAAGAAGGATGATAAGATAGAAATTGAAGACCAGCTGTTTACGGAGATGCTAGGTGTACTCGAGATTAGGACGCCTACCGACGTTGACCTGATGGACTGGGACAACCTCCCTATCTAGTTAATTGTTTATATTCTGACTACTTTCGAGCTTTGCGTTTATGATGAAAACATGCCGAAATGTCTTCCATTTGAAATATTTCATGAAATCTTTCTTCGTGAGTCCAAAACTGGTTTGAACGAAATTACAAGCAACAGTTGAAGCCGTATGGTCTATTCATTAACTAAAGGATGAAATAAATAAAAAGGAATAAAAATCGATTCCAACTCTTTTGGCCCTATGTGGTCGTATCCTCTATTCCCTTGAAGTATTTGCTTCCCCTGACTCCAGAGCTGACACCTATGAAGTAGAATATTACCGTTACTATGATGAAAATGATGGTGTCGTAAGGGAACGGTATCAAGTTTGTTCCTCCAAATGATGTGCTGCTGAAGTGCGAATATATTACCACAAACACAAGGAATACCGGCAGATATAATCCGTAGACGTAACCCTTGCCACTCACCTTGTTATGTCTGTTATAGAGTATTACAAGAAGGACACCAGCAAGGTCAAGCGGTACTACCAGCTCTATTGCCGAAAATCCAGACCAGAATACCATGAGGTTTGTGACAATGAATGCTATCGGTGCAAGAATTGAGGCGGCTGGAAGCTTAAAAGGCCTCTTCACATTTGGTGCCGTTTTCCTGAATACTGCGAGGCTTATCGCCCCAGGAGCATATGAAATGAGGAATGCGTCGACCATCAAGCCTATAATGGTTGCAAGAGACCTGCCAAGTGCCACCAGTATAAGTGAAACTACGACAACAAGAATCACAGAGTATACTGGAACTCCACGGTGGCTCACGTACCCTATAAACTTGGGGAAATAATTATCTTCTTTTCCAAGAATCTGCCCGACTCTAGCGGCTCCACCGTAGTATATGATACCATCTTTGAAGGTTGCTATCAGTGCAACCACTATTGATACTATAACTATCGCAGGAAGGGCGAGTGCCTGTGCCTCTGATGCGAACGGAGACCCATTACCGTAGAATGCACCCCAGTTCGTCACGCCAAGTGCAGTAAAGTTCGCTGCACCCACGAACACGAATGCAAGTACTGCATAGATTATTCCAGAAATTACGATTGAAAGCACTACTGCGAGAGGTATGCTCCTGCCAGGATTTTTCACCTCTTCAGCGTAATCTATGGGCTGCCTAAATCCTCCATAACCGAAAACAGTGAATGTGATTGCTGTGAAGAAACCTACTGCTCCGAAAGGCGCTAGCCCTCCATAAGCTCGTGAAGTAAAGTTCCCGGGATGGAAGAATAATCCTAGGCCAATTATTACTACACCTGCAAGTACGACAGTCAAAACAGTCAACCAGTTGTTTATTGCGCCCATGTGCTTGATCCTCAGCATGTTGATGAGGAAAACTGCTATCAAAACAACCTCAGAAGCAATTATTCCTGAAGTCGTTAGCAACCCGTTTACGTAGAGTGACGGAAAATAGAAACTTGCATATTCAACTACCGCAAACACAATTACCGGCGAAACAAGCAAGTAGCCTACGAATGATGACCATCCGTTTATTGCACCTACCAGAGGTCCATTGCTTCTTGACGGGTAATGTGCAATTCCGCCTGCCCTCGGCCAGGTAGTACCTAGTTCCGCATATACCAGACCTACGGGAATCAGCATAGCCATTGCAGCGAACCAAGACAGAATTCCGAGCGGTCCAGCGAATGCGACCGTATATACCGGCGCATAGGCTATTGCTGGACCTAGGATGGCGCCAAGAGCGAGAAAAACTACGCTCCAGGTACCAAGATCCTTCTTATAGCCTCTTCCTGTAGCCACGTTTTCACTTTTTTCTACGTGACCAGCTTCCAGATCTTGTCCTCCCATTTTTTTACACCTTCTTTTAATTCTAATAAATAGAATTAATTCACATAAAATTAGGTCTATTTATACTTATTTGTTAGTGTAAACTTCACCAAAGTACATAAAATTAAACTCATCAGTCACTTTAGGAAGTATCATAACTGTCAGTAGCTTCAAAATCATTTTAAATGGGATAATATATCCCGCATCATAAATGGTGAACGAATCTACCAGTTTCAAGAATATGCTTTCCAAGAGACCATTGATATTTACTGCGATACCCTTGAGGGATAACAAGACAGGGGACGCTGTACACGACGAAAAGATACTCAGAAACCTGAATGCTAGGAAGGAGGAGCTAGCCAGTGCTCTAAGTTCATTTAGCCGGTTGAATGCGATAAGCGTTCCTGAACTTGTCGAGGAAAATCATGAAGGGAAGCCAAGGTACAACAGTATATACACAAGAGCACTTGCACGGGGGACTGCAGATATACTGCACATTGATGCTATAGTGAACAAGGTGGTTGCACACATTGAAGATTATGAGAAATTTGTTGACTGGATCAAAGAAACTCATTCCCTAGGAATAAGCAACATGATATTTGTTGGTGGGAATACGAGACATCACAGATACCCTGGGCCAAGCGTCTCCGAAGCCAATGTCATAGCAAGAAGGCTTTGGACCCAGTTTCATCAGGAAGAAGTGACTATAGGCAATATCTCTCTTCCGGAAAGAAAGGATGAAGCAAAGAGAATGCTGTTCAAAACACTATCAGGGACGGAATTCTTCACGACACAGCTCCTATTCGACAGTGGACAGATGATAAATCTAATTTCTGAGTACAACAGGCAGTGCAAGGTGGCAGGAGTAAAACCTGCGACAATATTGTTCAGCTTTGGCCCAATAAGAAGCATTGCAGACCTGAACCTGTTGGACTTCCTAGCAGTTGAGCTTCCAGACAAGGCCAAGGACTTCATACTGGAAGGTAACGATGTCGTCGAATCATCAAAGCGATCTATAGTGAATTCTCTGAAAGTATACGGAGAAATCGTATCTTCAATGGAACGAAATGGAATAGAAGTCCCAATTGGAATTAATGTCGAACAACTTACTAAGTCAAATTTCAAGTCTGCGGTAGCGATGCTAGAGAATTTCGAGAAAGTGATAGATCTTCCACCTTCAGAAGTGAGCGAGCACTTGAAGAAAATTGATGGGGGTCAATAATTAGGTTGAGAAAAATAGCTGCCGGTCTAAATGATGGATGAAATATTTTATAGCAGACTCTCCCAGATATAATGCGCCTGAAGACTTCCATTAACCTTAGATTCTGTTGGAACTAAGCTGTGCTGGCAATCTCTTCCCTAAGAATTTCATCTATCTTCGAGCCGAGCTCAATCCTCTTTATAGATATCTTCAGGCTTGCCAGATTATCCTCCATTCTGGCATTTAAATTGTAACAGATAACTTTCTTTACCTTATTGTCAGTAAGGAGCTTCAGAACCCTCCCATGTCCAGCTCGATCGTCCAATTCCTTGTTGTGTGGATTGTCTTCCACTTTCCTAAAAAGCTGCTTTCCGTTCTCAATATCCACTATAATGAAATTCTTCGACCTTCCGAAGTGTTCTGAAACAGTAACGCCATCATCTGTTGGGATCCCAATTATCAATATAGATCACCTATCAGGGTGTTATGTCATTTCAATAGATTACACTTTCTCACCTGCTATCAGTATTTATTGGCTTATTTAAAAGTGTCAAAATTTATCTTGAACGGGAGCTATATAATGAAAACATATAGAACAAGGTTCTCGCTATAAATGAACAAACATACGGAACTACAATGATCCTTCGGAAATGAATGAACAGTGAATCCAATTCTTCAAAGTATGAATCAGGAACCGGAGTACACTGTCCGGAGCATTCAACAAAATCATTACTATTTAATTGAACCACAACTTTATTCAGAAATAGAGATTACATCGGAGGGAAGCTACTAGTAAAGGTTGTAAGGCAATATAGATAATATATACACAGATTGGATGGTGGACAGTAGAAATGAATTCCATAGAAGTCAGTGATCTGAAGGTTTCATACGATGGGAAAAAATACGTGGTTGATGGGCTTAGCTTCGATGTTGAAGAGGGTGAAATATTTGGATTCCTCGGACCAAACGGAGCCGGGAAGACTACTACCATTCGAGTTCTGACAACACTCATTAAGCCCACTCAAGGTATCGTGAATGTACTTGGAATGGATGTGACCAAGAGAGGATTGGAAATTAGGAAGAGAATAGGGGTAATACTCCAGCAGCCAAGCTACGAGTGGAACTTATCAGTAGAGAAAAATATGTATATTTATGCAACCCTGTGGAATATCCCGAGAAGTCAGGTCAAAAAGAGGATAGATGAACTTATTGAGAAGTTCGACCTGGCGGAAATAAGGAAAGTCAGTGCTGCTGACATATCCATAGGGCAGAGGAGGAGACTTCAACTTGTGAGGGAACTGATTCACGATTCTGAGCTGCTCTTCCTTGACGAGCCAACAATTGGCCTCGATCCAATAGCAAGGAAGAATCTGCTAACATACTTCAAATCACTTGCAAAGGATGGAACAACAATATTCTTCACAACTCACAACCTTGAGGAGGCAGATTTTCTCTGTGATAGGGTAGGAATAATAAATCACGGGAGGCTCTATGCGATAGATTCTATAGACAATCTGAAAGCGACTTATGAAGGGGACAGGACCATAGAGGTACTGGTTAACAAAGCACCTGAAAGACTTGCAGAAAAGTTGAAATCCAGGCTGGTTGGTGCAGTTGTTGACGGCACATTCAACAAGGAGAGCCCGATAAAAATAGTTACCAACAAGGTCCCCGACGCAATGGAAATAATCAACGAATACATCAAGGAAGAAGGGGATTCACTTCTCTGGCTAAATATTAAGAAAACGGAACTTGAAGATGTCTTCTTCAAAGTGGTAGGTGAGCAACAGAATGAATAGTACGATCAGGCTGACATACAGGATAATTAGATCAGCTCTAGATGTCAACACAATTTCATTCCTTATATTGCTTCCTGTAGGATACCTCCTGATAATGGGCCTTATGATGGGCTCAATCATACATTCGTTCAACTATGGCGGATCGAATCTTTCATATGTCTCATTTATAGCACCTGGCATTGTCGCTGATCAGATCCTCATGGGGGGATCGATGGCTGGCTGGGTCCTATGGTCAGATAAGAGGACAGGGATGCTCGAACAGATATTTTCCATGCCGTTTTCCAGGTTCCAGTATCAACTCAGCAATCTTATTGCGATGATCCTAGTCACTTTTGGAGGGGCTCTGATAATGATACTTGTTGCGATCCCATTCATTTCCATCAATATCACTGCATATGGATTCCTGCTGGTGTTCATCTACCTTGTTCTAGGCACACTCACTTTTGGATCTATAATGCTTGCCCTCGGGGCTACGGTGAGATCTAATCAAGTTTTCAATGTGATAAGCAACATCATGTTCTTTGTTGTCACTTTCACCAGTTCTGTGTTCTATCCTATCACCTCCCAGACTCCACGTCCGCTGGCCATGGCAGCGATGTTGAATCCACTTACTTACGTAGTAGATGGGATTAGAGGCGCATTTCTCAATACTAGTGGAGTAGCAGACATATACTATATTGCAGTCCTCGTCACTACATCTGCGATATTCATGGCAATAGCTTCGTACACCTACAAGAGGATCAAGTTATCAGCAACAGTCTAGACGAATTTCTATGAAAATCTACGCCTGTATTTTACAGTTACAAAAAGATATTCGCATATGGGAAGGCAGAGAGATAATGTTTTTATAAAGTACTATTCTTTGATTCATATGAAAGGTCTTGCTGGGAAGATCGCAATAGTTACAGCTGCCAGTTCTGGAATTGGGAAAGGAATAGCAAAGGTGCTTGTATCTGAAGGGTGCAGTGTTTACATTTCCTCCAGAGATGAAAACAAGCTAAGGAAGAGCGCTGAAGACATAAAGAAGGAAACGGGGAAGGATGTTTCCACTATTCCCTGCGACCTAAGCAAACCTGATGATGTCAAGTTAATGCTAAATGAAGTGAAGAAGAAGGTTGGCAAAGTTGACTTTCTCATTATAAACTACGGCGACCCAAGGGTTGCTCCTTTCCTAGACATAACTGACGACGACTGGGATTCAAGCATAAATATGTTCATCAAGAGCACTGTATATATGACTAAAAGCGTGCTGCCTGATATGATAGCCAGAGAGTATGGGAGAGTTGTCTTCATAACCTCTCTGACAACAAAACAACCTCTAGAGAATTTTGCCATTTCTGCATCTCTCAGGGCAGCAGTCGTGAGCCTTTCCAAGGTACTTTCCATAGAGTACGCACAGAAGGGGATAACATTCAACAGCATATCTCAGGGATATATTATGACGCCAAGACTAGAGAACATTGCAAGACGGAATGCTGAGAAATCAAATATTTCTGTTGAACAGGCATACGAGGCAATCAAACAAACAATACCTGCAAAGAGGTTCGGAACTCCAGAGGAGATCGGCAACCTTGTATCTTTCCTTTGTTCGAGCGACGCTTCTTACATAAATGGGACAAACATTCAGATTGATGGTGGATTTGTGAAGTTCCCGTTCTGAAATCGTTCATTACGGGGCCCAGATGAGGATTTCTTTTTTATACATCTTCTATTTGCTGAGCAGAAATATTACCAAAAAAAGAAAGACTTAATAGGAATACTTTATAGTCAACACCATGGAAATCAAGAAAATCTACGATCTGTCTGTTCCGTTGAAAACGTACATGCCGATATGGCCAACAAACCCCTTGGTAAACATAGTACCTGTTGGAACTGCAGCCCGAGACGGTTATAATGTTGAAACATTTTCTGGAGCAACGCATTCTGGGACTCATATAGATGCCCCATACCACATGGTAGATAACGCAATGACAGTAGACGAGATACCTTTGACAAATCTAGTGGGAGAAGGATATGTAATCAGGCCTGAATTGGACGGACCAGAAATCACGCTGGACCGCCTTGAGAAAAAGTGGAAAAGTGAGTACGACCACAAAATAGTCCTGATAAACACCGGCTGGGACAAGAAGAGGTCATATTCGAAGGAATTTCAGTTTGATTTCCCTGGACTGGGATATGACACTGTTGATTTCATGATAAAACATCACCCCAACGTCATAGGCGTTGATACACTGGGAATCGAGCCGCATGCACACGCGGACTTTAATGTGCACAAGAAGCTCCTTGCTCAGAATATCGCATTCATAGAAGACCTTGCGGGATTAGACCAGCTAACAGAAGGGAAGAAGTATCTTATTGCCGCCCTCCCCCTAAAGATATACCGTGGAAGTGGCGCAATGGCAAGGGTAGTTGCCTTGGACGTATTTTAGTAGAACGCACTGTATTTCATCTAATTTGGATGGAATTGGGCAACTGAGCAACTGACTGAGGGACGTGGCACATTGGCTTTTTTTCTCATTCCAAATTGGACATACTATATATTTCCGATAAAACTATCTTTTTCATATGATTGTCAAGAATAAGTACTCCGGGGAACAGTACGTTGAACTGAAGGATACTAGCATTGAGGAAGCAAAAAATGTTTTGCGCAATGCAAAGAAAGCTTTCCAGGTGATGAAGGACCTTCCATCGTTTGAAAGATATGAGTCATTATTGAAGGTATCACGGGAGCTTGAAAACAGGAGGGAGGAATTTGCCAAGATCATTTCCAATGAAGCTGGAAAGCCAATAAAATATTCAAGGGGAGAGGCGAGGAGGGCGTCAATTACGATGCTATTCTCGGCAGAAGAGTCCAAGAGGATATACGGGGAGACTATTCCAATGGATGTCGAATCACGCGGCAGAAATAGATTTGCGTATTACAATAGAGTTCCAATCGGACCGGTCTTTTCCATAACTCCGTTCAACGATCCTCTGAACCTCGTTGCACACAAAGTCGGACCTGCCATAGCCGCTGGAAATTCAATAATTAACAAACCTGCATCTCTCACACCGTACTCAGGTTTCATGCTGAATGAAGTTTTGAATAAAAGTGGCCTTCCTGAGAATGCGATGCAGACCGTAATAGCATCAGGTGGAGGGGAGGTTACCAACTTCTTCCTAAACTCCGATGACATCAAAAAGGTAACCTTCACCGGGGGTGTAGAAGCAGCAGACAGGCTGATCAAGAAAGCAGGAATCAAGAAGTATTCTATGGAATTAGGAAGCAATTCGCCAGTGATAGTATGGAATGACGCAGATCTGGACATTGCGGCTGAGGCAATAGTTGACGCAGCAATGGAGTCACAGGGTCAGAATTGCATACATTCTCAGAGAATTCTAATTCACAAGGATGTTTACCATAACCTATCGAGCATGCTGGTAGAAAGGGTGGCAAAACTCAAGGTTGGGAATCCTTTGGAGGATTCAACGGACGTAGGGCCAATGATAGCAGAAGGAGAGGCTATAAGAGTGGAGAAGGCAGTCAATGAAGCCGTATCAAATGGAGCCGAGGTACTTGTAGGTGGAAAGAGGGATGGCAGATTCTACTACCCTACTCTAATAAAGAACGTTAAACATGAACTTGGACTCTGGCACAACGAAATTTTTGGACCAGTCTCAATTCTACAACCTGTAAACAACTTTGAAGAGGCAATCACCATGGCAAACGATGTTCCTTATGGACTACAGGCTGGAATATACACACACAATCTTGATCTTGCTATGAAGGCAATCCAGATGCTTGATTTTGGGGCCGTTCTCATAAATGATACATCTGATTTTAGAGTGGATGTGATGCCGTTTGGCGGCATGAAGCTGAGCGGCCTTGGAAGAGAGGGCATAAGATTTGCAATCGAGGAAATGACTGAAATAAAGCTTGCAATCTTCAGGAAGTGAATATAGAAAGATTATGGATGTCATCGAATGAAGAACCAAAGAAAGCAACCAAGGAATGAAGACTATGTCCTGTAAACTCCACTTACCATATTAACGATATTCTGAAAAGCATCATCCTTTGGCGCTTCTATGCTACCTTTTTTATTTCATTTTTAACATTGAGCATATGCTCACGAAGTACGGAAATACGATCTCTTCAAATTATGATTGTTATTGGAAGGTTAGGTAAACAACAACTGTGAATTGAGGTCACTTCATTGGTAGTTGAAATTGCATGAAGATGATTCTTGTAATAAATGGAGCAATTCAAATTTCCCATATTTTCAATATTTCTCAATGAATTATGGATTAAGTTCACAATTTTATCTGATCGATTACGAAAACTTCTTAATACGAATAGATGTTGCGATCACATGGTTGAATTAAAAAAATTATCATGGAAAGATGTAAAGTCTGAGCCATTATCAACTGGACTTTCCAGGAAATTAATTTATGGTGATAAGGCAATGGTTGCTGAGGTGATACTCAAGAAAGGAGTTGTCGTACCTGAGCACCATCACGAGAGTGAGCAACTGACCTGGATAGTAAAGGGTGAACTGTTGTTCGAAATAGATGGCAAGAAGATAACTGTCAAAGAGGGAGAAGTACTCGTCATTCCATCGAATAAACCCCACAAGGCTACTGCTATTGAAGATACAATAGACATGGATATCTTCAGCCCTATAAGGGAAGACTGGCTCTCCGGAAACGACCAATACCTGAGAGGGGGAAAATCCTAGACCTGGGTGACCTCAGTTTTCACTCCGTGGGAAACTATGTAAAATGCCGGGCATCTGCTTGAGTTCTTGATTATATCCCTTATATCCTTGTCCGATTCAACTTCAATCTTAAGCTCCTTTGCCAGCGGGAAGTCACTTGGTTGCAGCATAGGACCCACATCATAGAAAAGGTGTCCCTTTAGTTTTAGCTTGCTGAGCTTCACTCCCTTAAGTGAAGCTGTAAGCACAATTGTTGAGGCATAACAGGACAGAACGCCAAGCATCAGGTAGTTAAGCGGACTTGCGTAGACTCCCCTTCCTCCTAGAACAGATGGTTCATCCACTCCCATTTCAAATGTCGCCATGTTAGATGACAAGGTGGCGGTAAACATGGGACTGCCATCAAAGTGGAACTCCCCTTCTATGTGTTTCTCAAGTGGAAAGTGACCCCCATCTGCTTCCACTTTTTTCTTTGTATCTCTCACTATGCTTAAATCCAGGTTATTTAAAACTTCAGACATTTGCCTCACTGCGTATGAACTATGCAGGTGTATATAAGTTTTGGTTCAACCCGGCTTAACTGTTCCCTTCATCCTTCCCTATTTCTTGTGCTCTCTCAGGAATTTACCCAGTCTCTTCATCCCCTCTTCCACAAAATCGTCTGAAGTCGCGTAGGATATCCTGATGTAGTCCTTACCAGATTCTCCAAACAGATAGCCCGGCATTACTCCAACCTTGTACTCCTTCAGGAGGCCGGTGGATACTTGCTTGCCTTCCATCCCGGAAGGAGAGATGTCTATCCAGCCGTAAAACGCTCCCTCTGGCGGAGCTATCCTCATAACGTCCTTGTATTCGTCCACATACCTTAACACTATCTTTCTCCTTCTCGTCCATGTTGCAACCATGGTTTTCACGTATTCTTTGGATTTTTGGCTCGTAAGCGCTTCTATTGCTGCGTGTTGTGCAACGCTTCCAGCACAAACAAGCGTATAACCCAGCAGTGACCTCATCTTTCCCGTTAGTTCGACGTTTGATGCGGTGAAACCTATTCTCCACCCCATCATCGCGTAGCCCTTCGACAGACCGTTAACTGTTACCGTCCTATCCCTCATGCCTGAAATGGAAGCCATGCTGATGTGTCTGTGGTTATCGTAAAGTATCTTCTCATAAATTTCATCAGATATAACAATCAGGTCATGTCTCTCTGCAACTCCCGCGATCCCCTCAAGCTCTTCTCTGGAAAGAACGTGACCCGTAGGGTTGGAAGGTGAATTTATTATCATCAGTCTCGTCCTATCCGTTACTTTCCTCTCTATATCTTCTGGAGCTAGCCTGAATCCTTCGTCCCTCCGCTGGGGTACCCTTACAGCCTTTGCCCCTGCCAACCCTGTCAGGATAGGATAGTGGAACCAAGCGGGATCAGGGATTAGTACCTCATCACCCCTATCCGCAAGTGCAAACAGTAGGAGGAATATTGATGGTGAACTGCCTGGCGATACGATAATTTCATCAGGGTCGTAGCTCAGATTGTTGTCTTCCTTGAGCTTCCTTGAAATTGCTTCCCTTAGAGGCAATATGCCGTTTGATGCTGTGTAATGGGTGAAGTTAGAATCCATAGCCTTCTTTGCCGCCAAGTTTACGAAGTCAGCAGTGGGAAAATCAGGTTCACCCGCTGTAAGCGGGATCACGTCCTTAGGCAGACCCAGTGCAAGTTTAAACACTTCATCGTCAATATTAGCTGCCCTTTCTGAAAGAGAAATTCCATTCTTGTGACTTGTCCTTTGCTTTTCAGCACTACTATCCATTTCGTCCATCAGTTCTCTCATTAACAATCAGATCTATAATAAAAATCCATGCAGCCAGTAATTGCTAAATCGCACGTGGTCTTGTTGATAGTAAAACATTCCATGCTTTTACTTTAGCAAAAACTAGAAAAAAGTTGGATAGAAAAGAAGATTAAATGGCGGAATGAATTAAATCAAGAATTCTTCATAATCGTCATTAGATCTGTCATTGCAGCTTGTGCTGTTTGGGTCCTTCCGGCCCCAGGACCCATACTGTAGACCTTTCCCATTGTGTCAGTATCAATTTCAATAGCATTTGTTACGCCAGTAACACCTGAGAGAATATCGTCTTTGGAAAGTTTCGTCGGTCTCACGTATATCTTACTTTTGTCTGCATATGCAATTAATTTTGTCTTGTCCCTTGCCTGTTCAGGCGTTACTTTTCTTATACCCTCTATATTAACATCGCTGAATTCATGTTTCCAACCAAGAATGTGCGAAATGATCGTAATCTTTGAAGCAGCATCTAAACCGTCTACGTCATTGGTTGGATCCGCCTCTGCATATCCAAGATCCTGTGCCTCTTTCAATGCAACGTCAAAGTTCTTCCCTTGTTCCATCGATGTGAGAATGTAGTTAGTTGTACCGTTCATTATTCCTCTAACGCTCTTCACCTCTGCCCCGGGGAGAAGGTCCAGGAGATTGTACGAAGGAGTTCCTGCCATTACAGTTCCCTTCATCAAGAATTTTACCTTCTTCCTATTCGCTAAATCCATTAACTCTCTGTACTTCAGGGCAGAAGGACCTTTATTGGTTGTTATAACGTGCTTGCCCATTTCAAGAGACTCTCTAATGTGGGAATAGGCGGGTTCCGCTGTCTTTAGGTTAAGCCACGTGAACTCGCAGACTATGTTTGTATCAGACTCCTTAATCACTGTCATCACGTCCTTCTTGGGGAATGTCGTTCCTGCTTTCAGTTGATTAATCAGGTCATCAGTTGGATTTGTAATGTGACCATACTTCATATCAACAATTTCACTTATTGAAACGTTATCTAGCCCAAGGGCTTTCCTTTTCCTAGCGAATAATTCAAAGAACCCTTGCCCAACAGTTCCAAATCCTATTATCAGAATCCTGGATTGTTCAGAAGACATGAGAAATTATCTATCGCAGTTAGTTAAACATTCTGGTATCTAAGAATTCCTCTTTCTTTCTATATACATGAATCAACATTTTTTAATTGTTAGAAAAATGTGTTAGGAAGAAGTAAAAGAATCAGGTAAATTTTTCCAGCCAGAATCTAGCGATCTCTTCTCTCGTTGCGATCCATACATTAGGCTTGCTCTTTACGTACTTGAGAAATCTTTCAAGGGCAGGAAATCTGCCTGGTCTACCTATTATCCTTACGTGAAAGGCTGCTGACATCATCTTTGAATCAAGAGCTGACTCCTTGTACAAAGTATCAAATGAATCCTTCAAATAAGTAAGAAAATCAGCGCTGTTGGAAAATCTGTTGATTGGATTGTGAAAATGAAAGTCGTTTGAGTCAGGTGCATAGGGGACAATCAGCATCCCTGTCTCCCTTTCGAAATATGGTATATCATCTGCATACGAATCAGAATCGTATATGAAATTCTTGAATCCCTTAAGGATTTTCAGTGTGTTGGGGCTGGGTTCTCTTGCATAGAATCCTACGGGATTCCTTCCTACGATCCTTTCTATGGCTCTTATGGACATTGCGATTTCTTCCCTCTCTTCCTTCTCGCTCATTCTGAAAAGTTCTGTCCACGAATATCCATGGTCACATATTTCATGCCCATCCATGACTATCGCTTTCGCTGCAGATTTGTTCAGCTCAAGCGCCCTAGCGGTTGCAAAGAATGTCGCCTTAACCTTGTACCTCCTCAACAGGTTCAGAATTCTCCAGATACCAACCCTTTGCCCATAATCATAGACGGATTCCATTCCAACATCCCTTATGTCTATATCTACAGGCCCAAATTCTCCGATGCCTTCCACCATGCCATCTGTAGTTACAGAGTGCTCACTCCCCTCCTCATAGTTGAACACTATGGACAATGCCAGCCTTTTCCCTCCTGGCCAAAGGAACTTTGGGGGGCTTGGTCCGTAACCCTGAACGTCCCTACGGTGTGCCATAAGTACTCGGCTTTTTCCTGTAGAAGTGGATAATCATTCTGCAACCTCTCAAAGCTTCTTAAGCTCCTGTATTATCTTTGATAATGACTCCTGCGCATCTCCGTACAGCATTTTAGTCTTGTCCATGTAGAAAAGATCGTTCTCTATTCCGGCAAATCCTTTTCCAGCACCCCTCTTGAGGACAATGACATTCTTCGATTTATCTACGTCAAGAATAGGCATCCCATATAAGGTGGTACCTTGAATACGAGCCGCAGGATTAACTACGTCGTTTGCACCGATGACTAGCGAGACATCCACGTCCTGGAAAGCCCTGTTTGCTTCGTCCCTGTCTTGCAGGAGATCATATGGCACACCTGCCTCAGCTAGAAGTACGTTCATGTGACCCGGCATCCTTCCAGCTACTGGATGAATTGCAAAGAATACTTTTATGCCTCTTGAGATAAGCATATCCGAAAGGTCCCTCACCTTGAATTGTGCTTGTGCTGAAGCCATTCCAAAACCGGGGACTATAGCAACAGTTGACGAATAAGCCAGCATGACGGCAACGTCCTCACTGCTTATCGGCTTTAGGTTCCCAGATACTGTCCTGTCTTCACTCTGTGTTTTACCAAACCCTCCTGCCAATATTGCACCGACGGATCTATTCATTGCGTTAGCCATCGCTAGAGTCAATATTGTACCGGCTGCACCTACCAAAATTCCAGCGACGACCATCGCGTAATTTGATATAGCAAACCCTTCGAGACCGACTGCAATTCCCGTCATTGCATTGTAAAGCGAAATGAGAACAGGCATGTCAGCCCCGCCGATCGGCAAAGCCATCAAGAAACCATATCCAATTGTCAGGACGAAGAATGGAAT
Source organism: Thermoplasmata archaeon (assembly GCA_021816725.1). Taxonomy (GTDB): domain Archaea; phylum Thermoplasmatota; class Thermoplasmata; order Thermoplasmatales. Next base: position 31,749 of record JAKAXD010000007.1, on the reverse strand, counting down.
CAGTGCAGATGTATATGGAATCAGGAAGTTACCATGCAACAGGAATAGGATACCGAAAAAGACACCTATTGCAACAATTATAAGATTTACCGCCTGCTGTAAAAAGAATGTTACTGGCTTTTGCCTGATCCACCCCTGGAGTTTCAGGAATGCAATCACGCTTCCTGCGATTGACACATTACCAATTATTGCACCTGCTAGAGCAATGGTGATGTTAAAAGACGAGTTTCCCAGCTTTATCAGTTCTATTGCGGCGATTGTGGATGCAGCACCGGCACCCATTCCATTGTAAATAGCCACCATCTGCGGCATGTTCACGATTGCAACCCTTCTGGCTGCTACAAAACCAATGATTGCTCCTATGAGAACAGCTGGCAGTATCAGAATGAGATTTGATAATCCCGGGACAAAGAATGTGATCCCTATGGAAAATGCCATGGCTATTCCAGCCCACAGTATGCCGCTCCTGGCCGTGGCAGGATTGCCCATCCTGATGAGGCCTATAACGAAGGCAACTATTGTCAAAACGTAAATGAGCTGAGAGATATCTATCATTTATCTCCCCCCTTCTTCTTGAACATTGCAAGCATCCTTTCGGTGACCACGTAGCCGCCTACAACATTCAGAGTAGCCATGACCACTCCAACAAAACCAATGGCTCTCTCAACGTCGTTTGTAGCGTAACCCAATGCTAGAATTGCACCTACTAACACGATGCCATGTATGAAATTTGAACCGGACATTAACGGGGTATGTAATATCACAGGTACGTGACTAATCACTTCATACCCCACAAATACTGCAAGCACTATTATGTAAAGCCATGCCCAGTCGGTAATAATCACTTCCTCTCACCTTCCTTCTTTGGTTGCGGGAATGTCACGTTACCATCTGAACATATCATGCATGCAGACAGAAGTTCGTCCTTTGACGGATCGATGAAGTTACCTTCCTTGTCTATCAGGATGGATAGAAATGAAAACACGTTTCTAGAATACATCTGGCTCGCATTTATTGGTGCTTCTGACTGCGGGTTTACGGAACCTATGATCTTCACCCCATTGTGTTCGACAGTCTTTCCCTGTTGCGTGAGAGCACAATTTCCTCCGGACTCTGCCATCGCATCGACGATTATGCTCCCGGGTCTCATCTTTGATATCGTATCTTCACTTACGACGACAGGAGCCTTCTTACCTGGGACTCCCGCAGTGGTTATAATAAGGTCTGATGATATGACAGCGGCCTCTAGCATTTCCTTTTCTTTCATCCTCTCTTCTTCCGTCAACTCCCTTGCATACCCTCCAGCCCCTTCTGCATTCACTCCGAGCTCGAGGAACTTTGCCCCGAGACTCCTAACGTCGTCCCCTGCAGCCTTCCTTACGTCGTATGCTGTCACCGCGGCCCCCAGCCTCTTGGCAGTTGCAATCGCCATCAATCCCGCCACCCCCGCACCAATCACCAGTACATTGGCAGGTTTGATAGTGCCGGCCGCAGTGGTAAGCATCGGCATGAGTCTTGGCAGATTGTATGCGCCAATTATAGCAGCACGATAGCCTGCCACAGCTGACTGGGATGACAAAACGTCCATTGATTGTGCACGGGTTGTCCTTGGAAGAAGCTCCAGTGAATACACCCTCAGCTTTTTCCTTGCCATTTCCTCTACAAGGGAAGGATACCTAAGAGGAAAAATTTGGCCAATGATAGTTGAATTCTCCTTTATGCCATTAATGTCCCCAGTATCTGGCCTTCCCAGCATTACTATCAGATTGGCTCCCGATATCACGTCCCCTCTATTGGACTCTACCTTGCACCCAGCTGTAACGTAGTCCTGATCCTGGAAACCAGCTCCCAATCCAGCCCCTGCCTGCACCATCACCTGCATCTGCCTTGATGTGAGCCGCTTTGCTTCATCTGGGGCCATAGCCACTCTCCTCTCATTCTCCGTTGTCTCATTTAATATACCGATACTTATAGGCAATTTCACCAACCTAATCGCTGATAAATGATCTTCATAAGTAACTATCGTTCCTTTATGGGGTAATTTATTTTAAAGGGACTACTGCAACCTCGAAAGCGTTTAATCTTTTGTAGGGTTAGATGGACGTGAAGCTTTCAGATAGCGTAGATTTGATAGATGGTACGGTGGCAAACTGTTACGTAGTCAATGTAGACAACAAGGTCATCCTGGTAGATGCAGGGATGAAGGGGTCAGCGAGGAAGATTATAGACTACTTCGAAACCAAGAAACAGAAACCTGACATAGTGCTGATTACCCATTGCCACGTGGACCATATAGGGGGGCTATTCGATCTTGAAATCAAGTATCACCCGGAGATATTCGTCCCTGACGTCGAAGTAGGGATCGCCATGGGAAGGGAGAAGATGCCGTCTAAGAAAGGCCTGATGTCTGCTATGGCTGGCCTGACCAAGGCAAGACCTGTTACAACTGCCAAACCACTTAGTGGTCTAAATTTACCCGGCCTGCAGAAGATTGATACAAACGGCCATACTCCAGGGAGCACATCATATTATTTCAGGGACATCGCAGCCATAATGGTTGGGGATGCAGTATCTGAGAAGAATGGGAAGTATGAATTCAACAGAGCATTTACCCTGGACCCAGAAAAGGCGGATTTATCAATAAAGAAGATACTAGAGTTTCACGGCGTAAAAGCGTGCCCAGGGCACGGCAGTCCATTCGACATACCATAACGGCTTAACGGACCCGCAGTTCAAGGTTACTCCCTAGTCCCAAATAGGTCATTCAGAGCGCTCTGGATATCGGGATACTTGAATGAATACCCATTTGAAAGTAATCTTTTTGGCATGACCTTCTGCCCCCCAAATACTGAGTAATCGGCACCTTCTCCCAGCATAATCCTGGCGATGGACGGCCCCAACCTGATTCGTATCTTCTTCCCCATCTCATTTGCTATAATGTTCATCAGCCCATCCATCCTGAGAGGATTTGGGGATACCACATTATATGCCCCCTCATATCCAACTTGCGTCATAAATATAATCGATGAAACTGCATCTTCAACATGAACCCATGATTTCCATCCTGCCCTACCCTTCATGTTGAACGAAACCCCGGACCTTGCTCCCCTTAGAAGTTGTGGTAATGCGCCACCGTCATTTCCCAAAATGACCCCAAACCTAGGAATCAATAATTTAACGCTTTTGTCTACCTTCTTCGCCTCTTCCTCCCAACTCTTGCAAAGATTTGAAAGGAAGTCATTTCCCGGGCTAGAATCTTCGTCAACCGTGCGATCCTCAACATTCCCGTAGTATCCTATCGCAGACGCACTCACGAAATATTTCGGTTTTGATGAGGCTGAGTTGATTGCATTGACAAGAACGGATGTGCTCCTTACCCTGGATTCCACTATTTCGCTCTTATAGCTGTCATTCCATTTCTTCTCTATTCCAGCGCCAGATAGGTTGACAATCATGTCAAACCCTTCTATCTCCTTACCGGAAAGGCTCCCCTCAATAGCAGGATTCCAAGTTACCTGGTTGAAAGGGATGGAAGGATCCTGTTTCCTTGTCAGCAACGTTACTTCATTTCCGCTATCCTTTACCTTCTTTGATAGATGTCTTCCAATGAAACCAGACCCTCCTGCAATCAATGTTTTAACCATTAGCTTCTACGCTCCTCCTATTTGCAATATAACACTTCAAACAGAGAATTAAATCTTACGTAGCAGATGTAACAGTGAACTTAGTCGGCCATGTTCCTGCAGGAAGGACCGGGTCGACAATAATTCTGAATGGTATGCCGTTCTTCAGGCAGAATGCGTCTATTTCAAATACATTAACCTGAACGACCTTGTCTGCCACCTTCTTCTCTGTCACGAATGTATTGTAGTATATTGGCGCATCAACAGATGACGGCCCCTTCATCTCGGAATATTCTACTTTGACCTTGTAGCTGTGGTTGAGATCGCAGATGGGGCATTTCAACATTGAAACATTCATCTCGAGTTCAGGCATATTTCATGATTTATTCATAATATATACGAATTTGTTTCACAGTGGTTGCGTGGATTAAGTGGCAATTTCCCAGGCAATTCTATGTAGTTTGATTCTTTATTAACAACGTCAGCATTTACAGATAGATGGGGTAGACTTGGAGTGATGGAACGGCTCAGGAGAATTGTTGACATTTCATCCAGGGGAGGGAAGGTTCCGCCGATCTACCTCTACCTTGTTTTCATCCTGCCAGGTTTTGTATACTCAATATCCAAGACAGGCGAATTCAATTATATTCCGCTGATATTCATCGCAATCACAGTCACACCCCTTGTTGCGGCGACCAACCTGTTTGATGATTATTTCGACTTTCGGAAGGGGGTAGACAAGGCTGATTCCCCCAACACGACTTACAGGCATCACCCTATATTTTACTATGGAGTTTCAACAGGTTACCTTCTGAGGTGGGCAGTAATACTATCTGCTGTCTATCTGGCTCTGAGCTTGATTATTTCCATCTTGTATGGATGGGCACTTATTTTCATAGCACTACTGGGATTGTTCCTTGGATACGGTTATACGGGATGGCCAATAGGTTACAAATACCTAGGACTTGGAGAACTCGGCGTATTCATATCCACAATTGCAGCAAGTGAGTTCCTATCTGTTGCTGCAATTGGCCATTTTTATATGTCTTCAATCCCATATTTTGCACCATTCGCTGTTATTATTGTAGTCATCTTGTTTATTGGGAACTACAGGGACATCGAGTCTGACAGGAAGTCAGGACTAACTACTCTGGCAGTACGCATTGGTAAGAGGAATTCGGAGATTTTCACCTTGGCCCTTTTCATACTTTTTTATGCATCGGTCATCATTCTCTTCCTATCAAGGATATACCCATGGTACAGTCTTATAGAACTGCTTACGGCACCTTTTGCATTTTTCCTATCTTTAAGATTGTACATGGAAGAAGGCTCAAGACTGGAAAGATTTGCTGGACCATACCTGTTTGGCATCCTAATGTTGCTTTTACTCCTCATAGCCCTGTAATATATATGCTGTGGAATGTGTTAAGAAATGGTTAAATCATTGATGTACCTCATACCTGACACCTATGGATGAGTTCGACAAGCGCATTTTGAAAATACTTCGTGAGGATGCTACTCTGTCTTTGAAGGAAATAGGGAAGAGGGTCGGACTTTACTCCCCGTCTGCGATTAGCAAGAGGATAGAAACACTGAAAATGAACGGCTACATAAAGAAAATTACGGCGACAATCGACTACTCTAAGATGGGCTTCTCTTTCGTCACTATCACCCTGATCAGGGGAAAGTACGGTGGAAACTACAAGGATGTTATAGCCGAGAAGCTAAAGAAGATACCTGGCATCGTTTCAGTCTATTTTCTCCTGGGCGATATCGATTTCATGGTTCAGACAGTATCAAAGGGAAAAGACGAGTATTCCAAGATTCTTGAAAGGATCTCTTCAATAAATGAGATAGAGAGGTCTGATACCAGGACGATTCTTCAGACTTACAAGGAGATGGACTACGGTACTGTTGAGATATGATTCAATATCATTTTTCTCCATAAACCTGATAGTACCAACTTTTCCTTGCAGAACCTGTCAGGTCAACATACACATGCTTCAGAGTTGTGAATTCTTCAAGGGAATACTTTGAAGTTGATGCTCCAAACCCGGATTTCTTCATTGGAGACCAAGGCATCTCTGATGGGATAGGGACGTGATCATTTATCCAGACCGTTCCGAATTTCAGGTCTCTTGCTGCCATCATGGCTGTCCTTATGTCCCTTGTCCAAACAGATGACCCTAGCCCGTATACTACATCGTTTGCTTTTTCAATAGCTTCTTCGTACGACCTGAATCTAAGCAAAACAGGAACTGGTCCAAATATTTCCTCTTGAACTATTCTCGCCCTGTTGTTTTCTGTTTCAAAGAGTACCGGCCTAGTGAAATAACCTGACCTGAAGTCTTCGTTGCTTCCTTCATATAGTATTTCTCCTTCATTCCTTCCTATGTCAATGTAGGACCTCACCTTGTTCTGATGCTCTGAAGAGATCAGCGGCCCAAGGTCAGTCTTAGGGTCAGTGGGATTTCCTGTCCTAATCCTTCCGATCTTTTCAATGTATTCTTTCTTGAATTTCTCATATATTCCCTCTTGGACGTAAATCCTCGTTGCTGCAGAGCAGTCCTGCCCATTGTTGACGAAACCCCCAACTACTGCACCCTCCGTTGCTGCGTCAATATCAGCGTCGTCAAATACAATGAACGGTGCCTTACCTCCCAATTCAAGGGAAAGCCTCTTCACCGAATCAGATGCTATCTTTGAGATGCGCTTTCCTACTTCGTTCGAACCAGTGAAGGCTATCATGTCTACTTTTTCGTTCTTTGCCAGTTCTTCTCCCACCGTGTTCCCCGGCCCTGTTACAACGTTGAAGACCCCCTTTGGTATACCTGCTTCCTTCACAAGATTCGCTAACTCAAGCGTCGTCAATGGCGTGTAGGTTGCAGGCTTTATTACAACCGTATTCCCTGCCGCTATTGCAGGTATTGCCCTCCATGCAACCATCATAAGCGGATAATTCCAGGGTGTGATTGCTGCCACAACGCCAACGGGCTCCCTCCTCAGGATACTTGTGCCGTCCGTGACATACTCCTTCGCAGCCACTCCATCTATAGTCCTTGCTGCACCTGCAAAAAACCTCAGGTTGTCTATCGTGTAAGCAACATCATAATCAACAACCTGCTTCACGGGCTTCCCCGTGTTGGCCATCTCAGTCTCCCCAAATTTTATGATATCATCTTCCAGGAATCTGCTCAACTTCAGTATTGATTCCGCCCTCGTAGCTGGGGATAGCCTTGGCCACTCCCCCCTATCGAACGCAGTTCGTGCGGCATCTATTGCTGCCTTTGTGTCCTCAACCGTCCCCTTCTGGATAGTTGCAATTTTCTGTTCATTTGCAGGATTTATTACGTCCTCTTCCTCCTCCTTGTCTGATTTCACCCATTCATTGTCTATGAATAAACCGTAGTTCTTCATTTAGCTCTATAAACTTATGAACCATATGAAGATAAAATTTCCCCAAGGTGATTATGAGGAGAAAATTTTGTCATTGGGACGTATAATTGTCACCTTTCCATTTTATTTCCTCTGTCATCTCTCATATTGCTGTAAAGCCAGCATTTTACTGTTCCCTTCCCGTAATCTATTACAGGAGGTTCATTATCGCACGAAGCAAAGCGCTTTGAGCAAGAGTTCTTGTAGACGCAACCTTCCTTGGTAGGTTCTCCAGATTCCTGTACCTCACTGAATTTGGTTGTAGAAGAAAAAGAGATATTTGCAGCTACGAGGTCCGAGGAATAAGGATGCCTTGGATGTTCGAAAATTTCTTCGGTATTTCCCTGTTCCAGGATCTGGCCATAGTATAGTACCGCGACTCGATCGCACATGTACTTTATCACATTCAGGTCGTGAGTTATGAAGATGTAGCTTATGGAAAGTTCTTTTTTCAGTCTTATTAACAGGTTAAGAATTTGAGCCTGGATAGATACGTCCAGTGAACTTGTGGGCTCGTCAAGAACTAGTATTTTCTTGCCACCGATTATTGTCCTTGCCAGGCTCACCCTCTGCTTCTCTCCCCCGCTCAGTTCTGTCGGGTATGATTCTAGCTTACTTTCCGGCAGATCGACAAGCCTTGCAGCCTCCCTGACCTTTTCCGCCTTCTGCTCTTCTTTCAATTTTTCCCAGACGGGTATTCCTTCTGAGATGATGTCGTATACAGTTACGCGTGGATTCAGGCTTCCAACTGGATCCTGGAAAACGATACCGATTGTCTTCCTCAGTAGAAGTATCCCTTCTTTTTTCCTGAAGTCTACTCGCTTTCCATAGAGGGTGACCTTGCAGTCCTTTGGCTTGTAGATTCCAACTAGGGTCCTTGCAAGTGTTGTCTTCCCTGATCCAGTTTCCCCAACTATTCCGAATGTTTCCCCCTGTCTTAGGCTGAAAGAAATGGCGTTGAGTACCCTCTTCCATTTCTCCCTATCCCCCGTTGACCGGAACATCTTTGTCTTCGCCTTGAACTGAACAGTAAGATTTTCCACTTCCAGTATTGGTTCATTCATAGAGCCAGCACGCGACCTCCCTGTTATCCGCCAGCTTTTTTAGTTCAGGTACCTTGCTCCTGCAGATATCCATTGCCATAGGGCATCTTGGATTGAAGGCACACCCAGGGGGAAGATGCCTCAGGTCTGGAGGTGCCCCAGAAGACACTTTCAGGGGGGCTCCATTTGCATAACCCTCTGGTTCAGAATTCTTCAACATTGTGGTATATGGGTGTTTTGGATCGTGAAGAACGTCCCTCATTTTGCCACTCTCTACCACCCTTCCTGCGTACATAACGTAAATCCTGTCACACATGTTTGCAGCAACTGCTAGATCGTGGGTTATGAGGAGGATGCTCGAAAGAACTTCCTTCTTAAGGTTCATTATCAGGCTTATTATCTTCCTCTGTACTATGAGGTCCAGACCGGTAGTAGGTTCATCGAGGATCAGAAGATTCGGTTTTTGGACAAGAACCATTGCTATCGAAACTCTCTGCCTCATACCACCCGATAGCTGGTGAGGATAGACGTTTAGGACGCCCTCGACGTCCCTAATCATCACTTCTGCCAGGGACTTCCTGATGATTGCCTCCTTCTCTTTCTTTTCCAGCTTTGGATGCCCTATATTTACTGCCTCCTCCATTTGATCATGCACTGAATAGACTGGATTTAGTGATGTCAGCGGTTCCTGGAATATCATGTTGATGCCTTTCCCCCTGAAATTAACTTTGTTTTCAGGATGAGGCAAAATCTCTTTCCCTTCAAGCAGAATTCTACCCCCCATGATCCTGGCTGGAGGGATATCTAAAACACCAACTATTACCTGTGCAAGCGTAGACTTGCCAGAACCGCTCTCCCCCACTACACCAACAACCTCCTCCTTTCCAACCGTCACTGACACGTCCTTCAGGACCTCGACTGTCCTGTCAATCGTTTCGAAATTTACGGATAGATTGCTCACTTCGAGGAGGTTAGGACTCAACTTATCTCTTCGTTGAATAGAGTCAATCATATAAAGTATATTAGTTGGAATCGAAACTCTCTTCTGACTTTATCTTAATGTCCCTCTTGCCCAGTTCTGCAAAGAATGGTTTCACCGGGACTATTTGCTCTGGAGGCTTCACGCCCTTTCCCTTTATCACGCCCCCGATGATCATCTGAGCTGCAATTGAGCCAGGAACACCCACTTCCTTTTGAGATGCCGATACCTTCCATTTTTCGTCGTACTTGAAATATGCCTTCACTTCCACTTTCTTTGGTCTTCCCTCGTCACTTCCCTTTGCGGTGAGTACTGACATCTCATAATCCATTACCTGGACGTTCTCTGGTGGAGAAAACATCCCCTGTGATTTCAAGAAGTCGAATAGGAATTCCCTTGGTACCAGTTCAGACCCTCCTGCTTTCACCTTGTCAGTTCTTCCAAAACCAATGTCCGTCAAGAACTTCAGTTTCTCTATATCCGCACTGCCTTCCTTCCATTCGACGTACTTTATCCCCTTTTCCACAAAACTTGCAGGAAGGGTTGCAATCTCTGAATGTATGGACCTGAATATCTTAGCCTTGCCAATCTCCCATCCAAAATCGTATTCCTCCATGCTGCTGAATGGCTCTGACTCAACGATACTTCCGTCAAAGTGGACTGCCTTCATGGTCAGCTCATCAAATAGTGTTGCCGGTGACCATGTGAAGAAGAGCTTTGGATAATTTGTCTTGTCAATCCAACCATCCCTGATTACTATCTCATCGACCTTGTCTAATTTACTTACTGCGTAACTTGCCATTATGTTTGTTATACCTGGCTGTGCGCCCATACCCACTATTGCCAGCAACCCTGCTTCCTTGAATTCCTGATCCAGTGCCAGCTGTTCAAGAGTGACTCTGTACAGACCCCCGAAATCTAAGTAGTTTGTCTTGGCCTCTAGTGCTGCTTTCATTATCTTTACATTGTGGTAATATTGCACTGCATTAATGACGACTTCAGCCCCCCTAAGTGTCTTTACAAGAGTTTCCTTATCGTTTACATCCAGCTTGACGAATTTTACCCTTGGATCGCTAAAGTCGAGGTTTTTTACCTGATCTCCAACTATTATTTCATCAATTTTATTATTATTTATTAAATCAAATACAGCGCATCGACCTGTTAGACCCATTCCGCCTAGTACTACAGCCTTCACTTGTCTATATTATTATTTATAAATATAAACGTTTTCCTTAATCATAAAAAAATTGTAAAAAAGTGAATTATATTTTGAAAAATTTTAAACAAAAACGCCTCTGAGAAAAAATAATATACCCTACAAGAATATCAAACCGTATACGGTTGTGAAATTATGCAATCTGAGGATGAAACTCATAAAGATATTATAGGCATTTCGGGTGATAAGAAGAATTACGAAACCAAGAGATCGATGAATCTTTTCAAGAAAACTAAGAGGCTGATACCTTCTGGGGCCAGTTCATTGATGAGAACCAGTTCATGGGACGACTACCCTATATTCATGAACAGGGCAAAAGGTACTAGGATGTGGGACGTAGATGGAAATGAATACATTGATTTTCTTATGGCTTTTGGCCCATTGATAAATGGTCATTCCAATGAGAAGATCACAGCTGCTGTTAGAAAATACATAAAGAATGGAGACTTGTACGGTACCCCAAATGAACTGGAATACAAACTGGCCAGGGAATTCAAGAAGTTCGTTAAAACACAGGACATGGTAACATTCGCTTTAAGCGGTACCGATGCTACTTTCAATGCACTAAGGATTGCCAGGGCTGCAACAGGGAAGGATATGATATTGAAATTTGAGGGGCACTATCATGGACTTCATGACTACGGTGCGGTTTCTGTTGAAGCACCGCCACCTGTCGCAGGGCTCAAATGGTTCCCTAAATCACTTCCATACTCTGCTGGAATTCCGCAGGGCGTGATGGATACTGTCGTGGTTTCAAACTGGAACGACCTTGAAGGGCTCTCAAAGATACTAAGGATAAGGGGAAACGAAATTGCAGCCATAATCATGGAACCGATAATGGCAAACTCGACCCTAGTATCCCCGGAGCCAGGGTATCTGAAAGGCGTCAGAGAACTTGCAGATGAATATAATATCCTTCTGATTTTCGACGAGGTCATTACTGGATTCAGGGTAAGCGAAGGCGGAGCTCAGAAACTCTACGGGGTTACCCCGGATCTCTCTTCATGGGCAAAAGCCCTGAGCAATGGGTACCCGATATCTGCTATAGCAGGAAAGAAGGAATACATGGAACTTATTGGAAATGGGGTCGGTTACGGAGGCACTTACTTTGGAGTACCGATATCCCTTACAGCTTCAATAGCAAACCTGAAGCTTCTGGAAACTAATGAATTCGAGGGGTACAGCATGTTGGGAAGATTGACAAGAAGGATGGCAAGAGGAATAGAGGAAATAGCGGAAGACATTGATGAATCAATATTCGTCAATTACGAAACTGGCCTGATCACATTCGTATTCACTGAACAGAAGCAGATCACGAACTACAGAGAAAGCATTGTAATGGACTGGAACAAGTATAAGGGTGTCCAGAAGAAGATGCTGCAGAGGGGCATATACTACCATCCGGACGGTGCGGAGAGAATGCCACTTTCAATGGTCCATACCGAGGCGGATATAGAAGCATTCCTTACGGCTTTGAGGGAATCCATCAAGGAGTATAACAGAGAGAACTGACTCAGGGAATGAATGAAGACCCAAATCCTTTTTTCAATTTTTCCTCCTATTTTGAACTCAATTTGACTTTTAAAATCCTACGAAATTTCGAGATTTTTAACTGATCGCAGACCAACCACATGATTCTGAATTCTAAATGAAGCACCATTCCATTAGCTAGGCAGAAAGCTTACAAATTACAGCCTTGAAAAGTATATGGTAATTATTTTCGTATTTAAGAAAGATTTGATATACTTCGTCTAAATATTATTTCCATGGTTGACAAAAATTCCGGCGATTCAAGGGAAGTTGGTAAAATTTGCACTGAATTGACATACGGTACATGGAGGAAGCAAGCCGGCTGGTCACCTCTCACTATTGTTGATGAATCAGGCTCACGCTTCACTGATTCTAACGGGAAATCCTACCTGGACTTCTCTTCCCAGCTCATGTGCTCCAACCTAGGACACGGAAATGAGAAAATAAGGAAGGCTATATATGACCAGCTTGCAAGGTTAGAGTATGTTCAGCCTGGATACGCTACAGAAATCAGGGCACAGGTATCTCTGCTCCTAAAGGAAGTTCTCCCTTCCTCACTTACAAAGTATTTCTTTGGTGCTTCAGGGACCGAGGCAAACGAGGCAGCAATAAAGACTGTAAGGATGTTTTTTCAGAAGGAGAGGAAGACAAAGATCATTTCAAACTACAACTCTTATCACGGATCTACTGCAGGGAGTATCACACTGACTGGAGACTTCCGAAGAACTCCGGTTGATACTTATTACTCTATACCTGGAATTGTTCATTCCATACCCCCTTATTGCTACAGATGTCCTCTGAATCTTAAATTTCCGGAATGCAATCTTGCGTGCGCAGATTACAACCAGTATCTGATTAAAAATGAAGGGAACATAGGAGGAATGATTGTCGAGCCCGTAACTGGCACAAACGGTGTCATTGTGCCACCCGAAGGGTATCTCAAGAGGATCAGGGAAATTACGAGTGAGAATGATGTGCTGCTGATAACGGACGAGGTTATGAGCGGTTGGGGGAGAACAGGAAAATGGTTTGCAGTTGACAATTGGAATATCAAACCCGACATACTGACTACAGCGAAGGGAATAACGGGTGCATATCTTCCGCTTTCACTAATGGCAACCAGCAAAAGAATCGCAGAATACTTCGACTCCAACTACTTCGCTCATGGACACACGTATGAAGCGCATCCTGTCTCTCTGGCAGCAGCGAAGGCTGCAATAGAGGAATACAAAGAGGGGAAATTGATTGAAAGGTCTAGCGAGCTTGGGAAAGTGCTTGCAAAAAGACTTGGAGAAATCAAGGATGACCACAAGTCTGTCGGGGATGTTAGGAGCATCGGGATGTTCGGGGCAGTTGAATTGGTGAAGAACAGGGAAAAGAAGACGCCATTCAATGTCTACGAGGACAAGCTTGAAGGGAAGCAGTTAATGACAGACAGGGTATCAAGGAAAGCAATGGAACAGGGAGTCTACGTCAACAACTGGTTGAATCACTTTGTAATCGCACCCCCTCTTATAATTTCTGAAGAGGACCTGATGAAGGGTCTCGACACGTTGGATAATTGCCTTACAATTTCCGACAATGAGGTCGATTAAATGAGAAGCATTCTCAATTTCGTAAACAACAAATTTGAGGAAGGGGAAGGAGAGGATAGGTTTGACGTTTTCAACCCGGCCTTTGGGGCAAAAATCGCATCCGTCAGAGAGGCAAGGAGGGAGGAGGTGGAACGGGCAGTAGATTTAGCTTATGATGCGCAATTGAAGTGGCAGAAAGTTCCCATTTCTGATAGGATCAATCACCTCTTCAAACTCGAAAGGCTGATCTGGGCCAACATCGATAAGATCGCAGAAGTAACGACCAATGAACATGGAAAAACGTTTGAAGAAGCCAAAGGGGACGCGATAAGGGCAATACAGAATGTTCAATCTGCAGCTGCGGCAAGCTATCATATTATGGGTAGAAACAATAAACAGATTGCCAACGGGGTTGACGAAGAACTTATTAGGGTACCAATTGGGGTCTTTGCAATAATCTCTCCTTTCAACTTCCCCGTTATGATACCCTTCTGGTTCTTTCCTTACTCTGTTACTCTGGGGAACTCAGTCATTATCAAGCCGTCTGAAAAGACTCCAATGAGCATGGAAACTGTGATGAACCTCGTGAAGGAAGCTGGATATCCAGAGGGAGTAGTTCAGATGATAAATGGCGGTAAAGAATCAGTTGATTTCCTCCTAGAGAACAAGAAAGTGGCTGGTGTAAGTTTTGTCGGTTCTACTCCAGTTGCTGAATATGTGTACAGGAAAGGAACATCTAACAGAAAGAGGGTTCAGGCAGGGGCGTCCGCAAAGAATTACATCCTTGTGATGCCAGATGCAGACTTGGAAGGGGGCATAGATAACATTATTGGTTCTTTCTACGGGAATGCTGGAGAGAGATGCCTGGCCGGCTCTGTACTGGTCACTCTACCTGAAAATCACGATAAGGTGATGAATGCATTCAAGAAGAGGGCAACTGGGCTAAGGCTCGGCTATGGGATGGAACCGGATACAGATATGGGGCCACTAATTAGAAGAGAACACAAGGAGAGAGTTGAAACGTACATACAGAAAGGGGAGGATGAAGGTGGAAAGATCTTACTTGACGGGAGGAAGGCCACATGCAGCAAATACCCCAATGGATTCTTCCTTGGGCCTTCCATAATTGACGGGGTCACAGAGGGGATGACAGTAATGAATGATGAGATATTCGGCCCTGTTGCATCTTTCTATACTGCCAATTCCCTTGATGATGCGTTGGATGTGATGAACAGGAGCAGATTCGGAAATGCATCATCCATCTACACCAGTTCTGGCCAGAACGCAAGGAAATTCTCAGAAGGGATTAATGTAGGGAATATAGGAATAAACGTGGGGGTTGCTGCCCCGATAGCATTTTACCCGTTCTCTGGCATGAAGGAGTCCTTCTTTGGGGACCTGCATCCCCAGGGGGGCGACGATAATGTTCTATTTTTCACTGAACGGAAGGTAATAATTTCAAGGTGGTAGCACTGTAATAAGTGATAATTCCAACAATCATACACAAATGTGAAATGAAACTCAGCAAACTTTAAATTGAGCAATTGTTTGCATAACTTGAAGGTTAAAATGAAGCGCTCTATTGTAGTGATTATAGTTTTGGCCGTGGTTATAATTGTGATTGCTTCTGGAGTGGGAGTTTATCTTGCGAATCATAAGACAACCAGCACTCCCAATACACTGGTAGTAGAGGAACCGGAACCTTATGACAGCCTTGACCCTGCAGTTACGTTCACCACGCCAGGATGGGAAATAATGAACCAGGTGTATCAGGGGCTCGTAGCACCTAACGGAACAAGCGAAACATCTTTTGTTCCTGTCCTTGCACAGAACTGGACAGTGTCATCAAACGGGATGAACTATACATTCTATCTAAGACATAATGTCACATTCTCAAACGGGGACCCATTCAATGCTTACGTAATGTGGTTCTCTCTTTACAGGAATATGCTCCTGAATCAGGCGCCTGAATTCATCCTTGGACAGAATCTTGCAACTAACAATACTGCAACAAATGACACATTCAATATAACAGCATCAACTTTGAACAACATAAATTACACCAACCCTAGTTCTTCTTCTCTCGTGATTATGAACAACCCAAACCAGTCAGTGCAGGTAGTGAGTAAGTACGTCCTTAAAATCCACATGGGATATGGTTACAACGGCTACCTTCCGTACAATGAGTTTCTGATGACACTGACTACACCCATGGCTGCCGCAATCGACCCGAGCATAGTACTGAGCCATGGAAAAGTTGTTGCAGGACAAACAAATTCATATATGGCTGGAAATGCAACGGGCACTGGCTTCTACGAGATAAGGTCCATAACACCAGGTCAAAGCATCTCGCTTGAAATAAACAAGAATTACTGGGGGTACAAAGTACCTGCAAACCAACTGAACGATGCTATTAGCCCCCCTCACATTGAATATATAGTTATTGAGTACAAGCAGCCTTCTGCGATGATATCAGATCTCCAGGGCGGGAAGGCACAAATCGTGCAACTTCCAGTTACTGACTATGCGAAGGCCCTTACGATATCTGGCGTTAATGCAAGCCTCCTTCCAATAAAGTTCGGCTCTTCTGAAAACGCTTACTATGTTTACATGGACCAAAACGTCGCTCCTTTCAATGGGTCTAATGGTATTGATGTCAGGGCAGCTGTGACATATGCTCTCAATTATACTGGGCTTATAAATTCGGTATTTGATGGACATGCTGTACAGTGGATTGGACCCGTACCTCCAGGGTTTGTTTATTACAACAGGTCTATCTCCCCACTCACAACTTCAGAACTCCAGTACATGAGGTCCCAGGGTTACACTTCCAATGTCACTTCCCTCACCCCATATCAATATAACCCAGTCCTTGCTGCCGAGTATCTACATATGGCGGGCTACCGTGCTGTATTCCCCAACGGAACTGTGATGGCTGGGCCAAATGGAAGCATGCCAACGATCAACTTCCTCTATGATTCAAGCGATCCATCACAGATTCTTGCCTCGCAGATCATACAGCAGGATCTGGCAGCAATAGGAATAAACGTTACCCTGAAGCCGCTGCAAAATACTCCTTACACCTCCTGGATATACGGCCTCCTAGGGAATACCTCGGACTATCCTATGGGCATCAACTTCTACACAGAAGATTACTCAGCAGCTATAGATTACGTGACAAATCTTGCAGACGGAGATTACAATGGGACAGGTTACTATAACAATACGGTTTTCAACTGGACCGTCAACGCAAGCACATCTTTCAACGATGTTGCTGTAGCACAAAACCTGACCTACATATCGTATACAATGTACACCAATTACACGATGGCATGGCTTTACGTTCCCTACTTCCTTCAGGTCCATGCTAACGACGTGACGGGAATGATACCCAATACTGCTGGATCTGGTGCAGGTTACTTTATGTACTACAATACAGTGCAGTTCACATAAGGTGATCTATTGGAGGGGAAACAGGAACTAGCGTACTTCATCCTCAGGAGAATAGCACTATCGATACTCGTGATACTGGGCACAATTATTATAGTTTTTTTAATCTCCCATTATTTAAGCAAGGACCCTGCCGCACTCTGGGCCGGTCCAAAGGCAAGGCCATCGACTATAGCTGCTGTCATTCGTCGTTATGACTTAGACAAACCCATCTGGTTCCAGCTGGCGCTCTTCATAAAGGATTTTTTCACGGGCAATTTTGGAGTGGACCCCGTTACAGGACTGTCTATCAGCAGTGAGATTTTCTACTATTTCCCTAACACACTGGAGCTAATACTGACTTCCTTAGTGATCATAGTGATAGTGGGCGTGGGTCTCGGATATGTTTCTGCCATAAATTTCGGGACTAAGAAAGATGCTTTCATCAGGGTTTTGTATACTGCTGCCTGGGCATCCCCAACGTTTCTTGTCAGCATTCTGGCCATAATCATATTTTCTTCTTACATCCCCATTTTCCCTTCCGGTGGTATGTACTCAGCAATAATCATCCCACCCCACCGCATCACTGGTCTTTTCATTCTTGACTCGCTGATTTCCCTCAATTTCACTGATTTCTTCGATGGAATATATCACATCATCCTTCCTTCACTTTCCCTTGCCTTCCTGAATTTTGGAATTATCACGAGAATAAGCAGGAATGGAATACTTGGAGTGAAATGGCTTCCTTATGTAAAATCTGCAAGGGCAAGGGGACTGGATGAGAAGACGGTAGACAGGAGGCACATACTCAGGAATGGATTAGTAGAAAGTAATACGGTAATAGCAGTTATGTTTGGTTGGCTGATCACGGGCGACGTTATCGTCGAAGAGATTTTTGGGTGGCCAGGTATCGGGAAATTCGCCTATTCGACCATAGCAAACGACGATTATCCTGCGCTCATTTTCATAGTGATTATTTTTACTATTCTTGTCATAGTAGCAAATCTGATTGCCGACATAATGTATGCCGCACTCGATCCGCGTATAAGGCTGGGTGGTGAAGATTGAGCCAGCCCCTGAGGGTAGAGGCATCTGGCTTATCCCATCGCCTCAAGAACGATCTCCTAGAATTGGGGCACTCACTGAGGAAGTCTTTAGACATCATAATGAGCAACAAACTCTCCGGAACTGGATTCGTGATAATAGTAATATTTGCACTGATAGGAATAGCATATACTATATTTGGCAACCACATCGTTCCCTACAATCCTCTCAAGATTAATCTCTCCGACGTAAATGCCCCTCCCAGCCTGTCGCACCTCTTTGGCACCGATCAGCTTGGAAGGGACATATTCTCAAGGATTATAGCAGCGATTCCCATTGACCTCGGACTTGCAGTCTTCATAGTTCTTGTTTCAGCCATAATTGGGCTCTTCCTTGGAACATTTGCAGGATATTTCAGGGGAGTAGTTGAAGAGGTCATCATGCGACTGACTGATCTCTTCTTTGCTTTTCCGCCGCTAGTCATGTCCATGGCAATAGCTGCAACTCTTGGACCGAGTCTTTTCAACGCTGCATTCTCTATCATATTTGTCTGGTGGCCACCGTACGTAAGACTGGTGAGGGGAAGCACGCTACAGGTCTCAGCGAGTGATTTCATAACCATGTCAAAGGTATTGAATACCAAGTTCTTCAAGATACTTTTCAAGGGAATCCTTCCTAACATCATGACTACGCTGGTAGTTTACGCCACAATGGACATTGGGACTGCGATGCTGACTCTTTCATCCCTTGGATTCCTCGGAATTGGGATTCCGATATACCAGCCGGAATTGGGTCTAATGTCATCTATCCTCACATCAAATCTTTACACAGACCCGTTGGAGGGATTGATACCTGCACTATTCCTTTTCTTAATGGTGATGGGCTTCAGCCTCATGGGTGAAGGACTCGCAGAAATCATAGATCCAAACATAAGGTCTCATCTGTTCTCGAGGAGAAGAAGACTGGAAGAGATGAATAAGGCAAAGGAAGCTAAATCAAAAGCGACCAACTGATATTTTCTAGTTTCTTTCTCTTCGCCTGGATTTCGGTGAAGGGAGCGGCACAATGGCTAGTGCAACTATGACCACTATGATGATTATCATTGCAATATTACTGTTTTCTGGGATGAAAGTTGTTTGTCCAGTAACCCACAGCTTCATTACCCCCACTATAGGAATATATCCAACAGCAACGCCTACGACCTGGTTCGAACTCACAAGACTGTTGTCTATGTTCTCATTCTGGTCTGCAGCTAGAGTGTAATTGCCAATGTGATAAGGAGAATCGGCGAAATTGTGGTCACCCATTGTTACAAACCCGACCTGTCCTATATAGCTCTCTAGTTGAACCAGAAGATTCCTGTGGGAGTATCCTACATCTGTTATGTATACGTTCGGACCCTGAATGGTTAGCCATGAAGGGTGTGTATTTCCGTAGAGAATTGGTGTCGTTCCATTCCATCCTTCTACGTAGAATATTGCCCTGTGGATTACAAGTTCTCTTAGTAAACTATTCTTGTAAATGACAACATTTCCGTATTCACCGTATGTAATCGGATTCCCCCTCTCCCTCGCTACAAGATATGTCTGGACGTTTGCGAATGAATTAATCTTCTTTACTCCCACAATGTCCCCTGTATTGATAACGCCAAAAACGAAGTTATTCCCATGCTGCATTGAACTTGATTCGACTATGACAGCCGGTGGCCAGTTACCCGTGTACAGGAAAAGTGAAGAAAACAATATTGCTATTACAACCACTACTGCCACTGCACTTATTACTTCGCTCTTGTATCTGAAGGTCACTGAAGGTTTAGATAAATGATTATTAAATTATTTGCTATTGAAGGCTGCTGGAAAAATTTTACATGCATAACACTTTATTAATTTGTGTAATATAGTAGTCGATATGAAGAGTGAAAAAATTACACTTGATCAGCTTAATAGCCTAGACAAGAAGATACTTTTAAGTATATTCGACACTAGGGAAACTAATCTAAGCGTTATCTCCAAGAAGGTCGGTGTCTCTAAGTCCACTGTCCATAACAGGCTGAAGAAAATGAAAAGCAGCAACTTCTTGAAGGGTGTAATCCCGCTGATCAACCAGACAAACCTTGACAAGAGTATCACTGCAATATCTCTCATAAATGCAAAATATGGCCCAGAATATGGGGAATCAATCGGTTCGAAAATAGCCAAGATAAAGGGGGTATGGGCAGTCTATTTTGTCCTCGGAAGCATAGATTTCGTTGCGTTGATACGAGCAAGGAACAAGACTGAACTGGGAAGCATAGTCAATGAATTATCAAGGACACCTGGCGTTGAACGCAGTGAGACCATCATGGCGCTCAATACCGCAAAGGAAGACTTCCCGGAATCTCTCAAGCTGATCATAAAGGACCAATAGAGAATTAAATTAATGTTTATGCCTCTAACTACGAAAAAAATTGTCCTATTCTGACGAGCGGAGAAACTTATCCACTTTTAATATACCAGAGAGGCATGAATCTGTGTGAGAATGTATGTCAGTCCAGACTTCAAATAGGTTGAGCATGGAGAATGCACCGGTTATTAAGACGAACTTGCCAGGACCTAAATCCAAGCAACTCCTTGAAGTGCAGGAAAAGTTGGAGACATCCAGCAGGTCTTATACCACTTTCTTCAATTTTGCAATAGACTATGGCAAGGGGTCCACAATAGTGGACATGGACGGGAATGTGTTCATAGACTGGTTTGGAGGGGTCTCAGTAATGAACCTAGGACATGGCCACCCTGCTGTAATGGAGGCACTGAAGAACCAGGTTGATAAGATAACGCACATAACCGAGGTCCCGACGGAGGCAAGGATCAGGTATCTAAAGACACTGAATTCAGTGCTTCCTGGGAAGATGAAGGATCACTCAAAGGTACTCATGACAGTCACTGGTGCGGACGCATGTGAGGCTGCCGTGTCACTGGCGAGATACAATTCCAAGAAGCCGACAATAATTGCGTTCAGCGGATCGTATCATGGAATAGCTGGCGGCATTGTTGGGGCCACATCCAACTACCACTACAGGGACTATGCGGGATTCCCCGCACAGAATTACGTTTACGCTCCATATCCATACCCTTACAGATTTAATCCAAAAGTTGCAAGGGAAGACATTTCGAAGGAAGTGATTTCAAGGATAGAAGAAATGATCAGCGACCCTTATTCGGGTATTCCACCTGTAGGGGGAATCATTGTGGAACCAATACAGGGGGAGGGAGGGTACATAGTCCCTCCCGACGATTTCCTTCCAATGCTAAGGGAGACCTGCGACAAGTACTCTATTCCGCTGATAGTCGATGAAGTTCAGAGCGGAATTGGCAGGACAGGGAAACTGTGGGCAAGCGAATATCTTGGCATTACCCCAGACATAATGTGCATATCAAAGAGCATAGGCGGGGGAGTACCCATATCTTCTATAGCATACAGGAGTGATTTCGACCAGATTCCGAAGGCATTCCATCTTGGAACATACAGGGGAAATCCCCTGGGAATGGCAGCTGGGGCAGCCGTCCTTGACATAGTAAAGGACGATGTTTTCCTGGAGAGGGTAAGGTCAAAGGGGAGGGAACTCCTGAAAAGATTCCGGGAGGTCGCGGACAACTCCAATATAATAGGAGATGTAAGAGGGAAGGGGTACATGCTAGGAAATGAAATAGTAACAAGCAAAAAAGGAAAATCACCGGGAACAGAACTCGCTGGTAAAATAAGGGAGAACATGTTCAGGAAGGGGGTCCTGATGCATACCTGCGGCCATTACGGAAACGTCATGAGGTTCATGGCACCACTGACTATAGAGGACGACCTTCTGGACAGAGGGATGTCCATATTTGAAGATGCAATAAGGGAAACGGAAGTTGGACTATGAGCATAGTTACAAGAAATCCATACACAGGGGAGATACTGCAATCATACGACGCAGACAATCGCGAAGATGCCTTAGGCAAGATAAGGCAATGCAGGATTGCTCAGGTAGACTGGAGGAAGAACCTGGAAGAGAGAATTGATTATTTCAGGGATGTGCTGAAGCCAAACTTCGAGAGGAATACGGACGAACTTGCAGCAATAATGACTGAGGAAATGGGAAAACCAATTTCGCAGAGCATATCTGAAGTAAAGAAGAGCATAAGGCTCATAGAATACCTCATAGAGAATGCCAGAAGCATCTATTCCGAAGAGGACGTAAAGACGGAAGCATACAGAAGTTATGTGAGATTTGATCCCATAGGAATAGTGATGTGCATAGAACCTTGGAACTTCCCTGTATGGCAGGTTGCAAGGGCAGCTTTCCCGGCTATGATAGCAGGCAACGGTGTTGTGCTTAAACATGCTAGCATTGTTACAGGCGTCTCCCTGAAACTTCAGGAGATCATTGATTCACCAATATTCAAGAGTCTTTTGGTGGATGGAAAGACTGCTACTTCGTTGATAAGGGAAGTGGACGGGGTTGCATTTACAGGTTCAACCCCCGTAGGTTCCGGCATCGCGGCAGAGGCCGGGAAGGAGCTCAAGAAGGTTGTCATGGAACTTGGTGGGTCCGATCCGTTCATAGTCCTGAATAGCGCAAATCTTGAATTAGCTGCTAAGGCAGCGACCACGGGAAGGTTGCAGAACAACGGACAGAGTTGCATAGCTTCAAAGAGGTTTCTAGTTCAGGATGGGGTATATGACAAGTTCAAGGATCTGGTCCAGAAGGAGTTTTCAAATGTTGTAATTGGGGATCCGAAAGACAAGGATACTTACCTTGGTCCCCTTTCATCTGAAGACCAGAAAAAGAGTGTTGAGTCGCAGATAAAGTACCTGGAATCGAGGGGGAGAGTTGAGTTTCTGGGAGAAGGGGAAGGTAACATCATCCCGCCTGTTCTAGCGGAGCTTGATGAAGAATACCAGGAAGAGATTTTTGGCCCGGTTGCGGTGCTGCGCAAGTTCAAGACATACGATGAAGCCGTAAGGATAGCAAACGAGACGCCGTACGGACTCGGAGCTTCTATATGGGGAGAGAGGACAGAGGCTGTAAAACTTGTGGGAGACATAGAGTCTGGAATGGTCTTCATTAACAGCATCGTCTTTTCAGACCCGCGATTGCCATTCGGAGGAGTAAAGAAAAGCGGATTGGGAAGGGAACTTTCAAAATACGGTAGCAGGGAATTCACAAATGTAAAAACAGTTTGGATCAGTTAGAAGTAACGGTGATTGCGTAATGACCCCTGTGGAACCTTGATATATCCTTCACCTGTTGAACAGAGAAATCCCCTTTTATCTTTTCTATTTCCCTGTCTATTGAGAAGTCGCTTCTCAACGAAAAAGTCTTCAGCATAAGTATCCCCCTCTGTGCACCGAAGAATTCCATGTTTCTTGAGAATATCTCCACCTGATTTGGTTGTGACACGTCCTGATACACAATATCTACCTTGTCCACGAACAGTCCGTAAGTCTCAGGCTTCTGTGCGTCTGAAAGAATTGGAAATACATTCTCCTTGATGCCTGACAATGAAGTCAGTTTTATGAATGGAACCGGCGCGAATTCGACCGCGAATATGAGACCGGATGATAGTGAATCTGCAATATGCGACGTCGTCGTCCCCGCACCTGCACCGAGGTATAGCATGTGATCTCCCTTCCTTATATCGGGCTTCAGGCCAAGTCTCAGTGACGAGGAAAGCTTGCTCCTTAGCGGGGAAAACACCCTGAAGTATTTACCTCCCCTGTTCGTCACTTGTTCACCGTAGATTGATTTCCCGTCCTTGGACTGCGAATACAGGTTCCCCCTGTCCTCAAAGAAATTGGGAACGTGAAGTTCTCTCATCAGACAAACATCTCTAGGTTGCCTTTCACCTGGGATGCCTTGTTCCTCTGGATGTTCATCTTTTCAACGCCCTTCACGAGATCCGATTGAAGGATGTGGTCCCGTCCATCCCTTATTGCGAACATTCCACTCTCCACTACTGATGCCTTCAGGTCTGCGCCGGAAAAACCTTCTGTGATTTCAGCGATCTTTTCCAGATTTACATCCTTCAGGTTCATCTTCTTTGTGTGAATCTTCAGGATTTCCACCCTGCCTTTCTTGTCTGGAAGGGGTATCTCTATGATCCTGTCGAACCTACCTGGCCTTGTTAGTGCCTCGTCAAGTGTGTCGGGCCTGTTTGTGGCCCCAACAAGCTTTATGTTACCGAGCGGCTCAAATCCATCTATTTCTGCCAGCAGCTGCATGAGTGTTCTCTGGACCTCCCTGTCGCCAGATGTTGAAGAGTCTATCCTCCTAGACCCAATGGCATCCAACTCATCTATGAATATGATGGAAGGAGCCTTCTTTCTGGCGAGATCGAAAAGCTCTCTGACAAGTCTTGCACCCTCTCCAATGTACTTTCTTACGAGTTCTGAAGCTACAACCCTGATAAAAGTAGCATTTGTGCTCTGTGCAACCGCCTTCGCAAGAAGCGTCTTTCCAGTCCCCGGGGAACCTACAAGAAGTACACCTGTTGGGGGCTCTATGCCAACTTTCCTGAATATGTCAGGGTTTAGCAGTGGAAGCTCCACCATCTCCTTTATCTCCCTTATCTGCTGTTCCAGGGCACCGATTTCGTTGAATGTTACGTTAGGCTTCTCTGAAATTTCTGCTGCGACAACTGTTGGATCATAGGCCTCTGGAATAACCGATATTACTGAAAGAGTTGCCTTGTTCAATGCAACCCTTGTTCCTACCGTCAATTTTGAAGTCGGTATGTGTTCTGAAGTGTAAACAAGAAAGCTAGGTCCAGTCGAACTTCTGATGACTACTCTTCTCTCGTCAATCACATCCTCAATTGACCCTATTAGAAGAGGCGGGAGCTTCAGCCTATTCATTTCTTTTTTCAGTCTCTCCACTTCCTCAGTAAGCCTCTTGTTCTCAAGCTCGGTGAAACGTTTTTCTTCTTCTGCCGTCCTGAGCTGCCTTAGAACCTCTTCGACATCGTTATATCCATCTACATCGTCATCAGTCTTCGTCAGCCTTCACCAGCCTCTAAAACTATCCTCCTTATTTAAATCTAATGTATATCCATCATCGGAAATGGGTTTCCTGTAGTATGTGCCTGTCTCCCTCGCCTACTGCACTCCACTTTCCGGTCACTGCTTAGGCAATAAGCTATATTTCCGGTTTCCCTATTTTTGACGTAGACGCCAACTTTCTTCTGTCCATGTTTAAAATGTAGTACAAGACCGCAGCTACTATGAACCCCACGAAGTAGCTTATATCTATCCCGCCAAGGGCCCTTGATAAGAAGAATGTATAGTTAAAGTTCCCTAGGAAAACGTTCATGAATGGTACCGAAACAAGAAGGCCAACACAGTAAGAAATAATACCGCTCCATTTCAGCTTCCTGTCAAAGTATAGCTTCTGCCTCTTTATGACGACGAAATCTATTATGAGTATTGCAACCCAAGGCGATATCCAGTAATCAAGTACGAGCAGAAATGACTCAAAGAATGAGTAAAATCCCTTGTAGAAAACCAATGACAGTACCAGACCAACTATTGCCACAAGGCCAACGAATTTGGTTCTGTTGAGCTTGATACCTCCAACCAGGCCTGACAGTGAGGCTGAGTAAAGGTTCAACACATTGGCTGCTACGCCTCCAAGCGCAATTGCAAAGAGCGAAAGAGGAAAAAGGGAACCTGAAATGTCTTTCAAAGAAGTGATTGAAGATGTGCTGAGCGTCACAAAGGAGATAATCAGGGCAATTATCTCAACGAAAGTTGTTGATAGGAGGGAGCCCATGAAGGTGTTGCCAAATACCTTCTTCAACGATGTGTTAAGAGGCAGATATCTAGAATAGTCAGAAGCGTACGGACCCCAACTCATCAGATAGCTGTAGGAAAATGCAACCATGCTGAAAAATGGAAGGTCAAATCTGGCGGATGTTATTGATAATCCTGACAATACGTGAAGGCTTTGCGGAGACCCGAAAAATAGGATCTTCACGAGTATTATTGCAAAAAGGATGCCTAGTACATAAGATAAGATCCTTTCCACCCTGTGTATGAAATTATGACCAAGGTATGCAACTACGTATATAACCAGGACAAAGAGAGGCACTAGGATGAAATATGATATTCCGAAGATCAGGTACAGCGCCAGGACACTGAGGATGATGTTTATAACGAACCAGCCTAGCGTATTTGATAGGTTTATTATACCGAACAGCCGCATCACATATCTCCCCATGGAGTTTGAAGTGGTCATCATCTGCGGGTAACCTGTTTTTGGTCCCATTACGGCAGAAAGACCCACTATGGCAGCACCCAGTATGTTACCTATGATAATAGAAATAATCGAGCTTACAAAATTCATACCTAGGGAGATGGGAATGAATCCAAGAGCAAAATCAGCAATCGTGAGATTGGCGGCGAACCACAGATTGAAGAGCGAGCGAGGTTTACCGTTTCTGGATTCTGTCGGTATCCTTTGTATCCCGACGTCTTCTAGTATCATTTTCGAACATGTGTTCGTATACTAAATACTTAGTCTCTGAAAATAAACCACGACCCAGTAGCAAATGCACATAACTTTCCTTCCCCATCGAACACTTCCACCTTGGCCACACAGATATTCTTTCCTTTCCTTATGACCTCGCCAACTGCCCTCGCTGGAGATTTTGAAAGCGGATTGAGGAAATTGATGTGGAGATCAGTTGTGACCTGATTCCTTTTGCTTGTTGACAGGACTGCGGTCCCTCCTGCTATGTCAACCAATGAGCAGATAACGCCACCGTTGAGAAAATTCCCCAGCCTCATGTGCTTCTCCTCAAGTTGAAGGACAGACTCTGCCTTCCCTTCTCCCAGAATTTTAGTCCTTATGCCGACATAGTTCATGAATGCATCCCTATTCACTAACTGCTCGATGATTTCCTGCTCATCCATAACTCGAAATACATAACTGCTATATTAACAGGATTTATGCGACAGGATCAGAGGAAATCATGGAACAGGGAATATAGGCTAAGGGGGAAACTCTGGAGGGGAGAGCTGAAGGAAAAGGAAATTCTTGGAGAATCGCTGATTCCCGGATTAACACTGGACAATGGTTGCGGGAACGGCAAGGGAACGCCGCCCGTTGAAGGCGTCATAGGACTTGATTTTTCAAACTTCGCTCTCGCTATCTACAGATATGATTCCAAGGTACTTGGAGACATGGTGAACCTCCCCTTCCGGGACAAGACTTTCTCTAACGTTCTGTTCATTCACTCCCTGGATCACCTCAGTATGGAAGAAAGATCCCTGGCACTTCTGGAGGCAAATAGGGTACTGAAGGATGATGGCAGGGTTATTGTCAGGGTGTTCTCAAAGCAGGATTTCAGGTACGGGAAAGGAAGGGAGATAGAGGAGGGTACATTCCTTCGTGGTAACAAGATCCAGACACACTATTTCGGCAAGGAAGAGTTTTCAACAGATTCAGTATTTAAAGTTATCAATACATTTGATATTGATTATAACATAAATATACAAAATAATGTATTTAAAAGACAAGAGTTTATTATAATTTTGGCTAAATCTAAATCGGAAAAATACAGATAATATTGCCTTGAACTAGCTTATAAATGGGTTGATTCCAAATCATATATATATGCGTTCAACGTATAGGTTATCGAGGTTATGGACGATTATACAGCAAAAGACATTGTTGTGCTCGAAGGGCTGAAAGCTGTCAGAAAGAGACCGGCAATGTACATAGGAAGCACCGATGCTAGGGGCCTTCACCAGCTCCTGTACGAGGTTCTGGACAATAGTGTAGACGAAGCGATGGGTGGTTACTGTAAGAACATTTTCGTCACTGTCAAGGGGAAGACAGTCACTATTGAGGACGATGGAAGAGGGATCCCCGTAGATGTTCATCCTAAATACAACAAGTCTGCGCTAGAGATAGTTCTGACTGAATTGCACTCTGGTGCAAAGTTCGAGCAGAAGGTTTACAAGGTATCTGGAGGTCTTCATGGAGTAGGGGTGCACGTGGTAAATGCACTATCCTCCAGTTTTGAGATTTTCGTTAAGAGAGGCGGATTTGTTTATCACCAGGGTTATTCGAAGGGAGAAAAGCTCACACCTGTTGAAAAGGTCGGAAAGATTGAAGATGGTAAAATCAGCTGGATCAGGGCAATAAACACAAGTTTCCATTTCAATTCGCCAACTGGCACCCTCATTAGTTTTGAGCCGGATGAAACAATAATGGAAACTGCGGAGTATTCCCTTGAAACAGTTAGGGGGAGGATAGAAGAACTTTCCTACCTAAACAAGGGGCTGACAATCACGCTCGACTGGAATGGAAACATAGTCACCTATCAGCACGAAGGTGGAATAGAGGAAATGGTCAAAAACATGAACAAGGGAAAGAAGACACTGCACGAAGAGATCATATATGGCCAGATCAAGTTCAACGGTGAAATGAAGGATATTTCCAATGGGAACAGCAAGAACTCCAAGGAAGATTCTGAATCAGAATCTTCACAACCGAGCACATACATAGAATTTGCAATCCAGTACAACGAGACGGTAGGAGAGAATCTTCTCGCTTTTGCGAACGACATCAACACGAGGGAAGGGGGAACTCATGTATCTGGATTCAAGGCTGCCCTAACTAAAGTGCTGAATGATGAAGCCAAGAGGCAGGAAATCATTGAGGAAGAGAATTTCTTCACGGGGGAAGATGTAAGAGAGGGTCTCACAGCAGTGATTAGCGTGAAGATTCCGGAACCGCAGTTTGAAGGTCAGACAAAGGAGAAACTTGGAAACAGCAACGTAAAGGGGATGGTGTTCAGCGGTGTTGCTGAACATCTGAAGAGATACTTTGAAGATCATCCAAGGGTGTCAGAGATCATATGTAAGAAGGCATACCAGGCTGCAGAGGCAAGGGAAGCCGCCAGAAATGCAAGAGAAATGGTTAGATCAAAATCAACGCTCAGTGCGACCCTTCCGGGGAAGCTTGCTGACTGCACGCTAGAAGACCCTGAGAAAACTGAACTTTACGTGGTGGAGGGTGATTCAGCAGCCGGACCTGCGAAACAGGGGAGGGACAGGTCCTTCCAGGCTATACTGCCGCTGAGGGGGAAGATACTGAATGTTGAGAAGGCTGGATGGGACAAGATTTTAAAGAACAATGAAGTGAAGAATCTTTTTGCTGCAATCAACATGGGGCCAAATGATGCCTACGACCCGAAGAAGCTGAGGTACGGGAAGATTATATTCATGACGGATGCGGATGTAGATGGGAGCCACATAAGGACACTGTTACTTACACTCTTCTACAGGCATCTTAAGGAATTGCTGGTGAATGGTCATGTCTACATTGCAGTAGTGCCCCTGTTCAGGGTACAGAAGGGGACGATTGTAAAGTACGTTTATACTGAAAAGGAAAAGGATGCACTCATCAAGCAACTGTCAAATCCAATTGTGCAGAGATTCAAGGGACTGGGCGAGATGAACCCGGACCAGCTTTGGGAGACTGCGATGAATCCCGAGACGAGAAAACTTGTAAGGGTGCAGATTGAGGATGCCCAGGAGGCAGACGCACTTTTCACCCTGCTGATGGGAGAAGATGTACAGCCAAGGAAGGACTACATAATGAGTCACGCAACAGAAGCTCAAAACATAGATGTGTGATTTGAATGATAGAGAACACTGCTATTGAAAAGGAGATGAAATATTCCTACCTGGATTACGCGATGAGCGTCATCCTTGCAAGGGCTATTCCTGACGTAAAGGACGGCTTGAAACCGGTACAGAGAAGGATCCTATACTCGATGTACGAGATGGGAGTGACATTCGACAAGCCATACAGGAAATCAGCAAGAATTGTTGGTGACGTAATGGGTAAGTACCACCCGCACGGAGACTCTGCGATATATTCAGCAATGGCAAGGATGGCCCAGGATTTCTCCCTGCGTTACACACTCGTGGACGGCCAGGGGAATTGGGGATCAAGAGATGGTGACCCACCCGGAGCAATGAGATATACGGAGGCAAGGTTGACAAAGATATCGAACGAGATGCTTGCTGATATTGAATATGATACTGTTGATTTCACGCTCAATTTTGATGGAACACTAAAGCAACCCCTGTATCTGCCTTCCAAGATCCCGAATATCCTCCTGAATGGTACTTCAGGGATAGCAGTTGGTATGGCAACAAACATGCCTCCTCACAACCTGACTGAAATAGTGGACGGCCTGATACTCCTGATAAAGAACAGGGATGCAGGGCTTGAAGACCTGCTGAAGGTTGTCACTGGACCTGATTTCCCAACAGGAGGGATCATACTTGGCAAGAAAGGAATAATAGATGCATACAGAACAGGGAGGGGAAAATTTGACCTGAGGGCAAGGGCTGAAATACAGAAGAATGAGATAATATTCACCGAAGTTCCATACGAGGTTAACAAGGCAGAGCTGCTCACAAAGATTGCAGAACTCTCAAAGGATGGTGTTATTGGCGGCATTGCAAACATAAAGGACGAAAGCAACAAGGATGGAATCAGGATAGTGATAAAGATAAAGAACGACTTCAGCCCCGAAATCACCCTAAACCAGATATATGAGCATACCCAGGCCCAGGTCTCTTATGGGGTAATAAACCTCGTCCTGGTCAACAACGTACCAAGAACATTGGGCCTCAAGGACATAATGGTTGAATACCTTAAACACAGGGAGTCCGTCGTAAGGAAGAGGACGGAATTTTTCCTGAAAAAGGCAAGGGAAAGGGAGCACATCCTCGAGGCGCTCGTGAAGGCACTCGATGAGATAGACCTGACGATCAAGATAATCAGAACCTCCAAGGAAGTGAAGGATGCGAGGGATGGACTGAAGAAACAGTTCTCCCTGGATGACCTGCAGGCTAATGCGATCCTGGAAACAAGATTGCAGAAGCTTACAGGAATGGAAATAGCAGACCTGAAGAAGGAGATGAAGGAGATAAGGGACAATATCAAAAATTATCTCGATATACTTGCAAATGAGAGCAAGAGATGGGACCTGATCGTCGATGAGCTGGAGGAGATAAGGGAGAAGTATGGGGATTCCAGGAAGACGGAAATAACAGAGTCATATGTCGAAACAACAGAGGAAGAGCTGATTCCCCACGAAATTGACACAATTGTACTCACCGAAGACAACAGAATAAGCAGGATTGAGGCAGATACTTTTTCAGCACAGAAGAGGGGCGGGAAGGGTGTCTATACAGGCTCCAACGAGAGTGAGATCAAGCAGGTGATAACTTGCGACTCCCACGACAGGGTGTTCTTCTTCTCTGATGTAGGTAAGGTATTCCAGATGAAGGCTTACAGCATACCGAAGGGGGAGAGGAGATCCAGGGCAAAACTGATTTCCGCAGTCTTCGAGAACATGAAGGGACGCATCGTATTCATAATGAGCGAAAAGGGGAGCGAGGGGAAAAAATATCTGCTCTTTGTCACTGAAAGGGGGAGGGTGAAGAAGACTGAGATATCGCAGTACACAAATATCAGGTCAAATGGCCTCATAGCCCTGAAACTGAGACCGGGCGACTTACTTAAGGATGTCTTCGTAACTTCGGGGAAAGAGAAGGTTGCTCTCCTTTCAACGGACGGAAGGCTTGTGCTAGTGGATGAGCAGGAGTTCAGGTCCATGGGACGCCCTGCATCCGGCGTCACAGGAATCAGGTTTGCAGGAGACAACAAAGTCGCCAGCGACGCCACAATAGTTTCAGATGAAATGATAGTAATTTCAGAGAAGGGCCTAGGAAAGAGGGTGAGCGTCGAGGACTTCACAATGAGACATCGTGGAGCCAAGGGGATGAGGGCGATAAAGGTGACGGAAAGGACAGGCAAGCCTATCTACGTCTC
>JAKAXD010000018.1:8021-10366 GCA_021816725.1 Thermoplasmata archaeon | reverse complement strand
TCTCCCGATAGACCAGGTATCCATTGGAGAGCAGTCTGTTGATGCAATCTCATCACTCATTGGAAAGGAGCAGATAAGGAACACAATCATTGTTACGAGCAAATCCGTATCCCAAATTTCATTCTTCAAGAAGGTAGAAGAGGCATTCTCTGGATCTACTGTGTTCAACAATATCACGCAGCACTCACCGATTGAAGAGATCGATTCCATAGCGAGGGAAATCAACGGCAAGGGCGTGAAATTCATGATATCTATTGGTGGGGGGAGCGTCATCGACTCAACCAAGGTCTTACGCTCCAAGACAAGTCCAGACATCCCGCAAATCGTCATTCCAACAACTTTATCCGCTGCGGAGTTTTCACACATAGCAGGGTATTCAGAAAACGGGGAGAAGAAGGGAATAAGGGCTAAGAATCTGGTCCCCAAGTATATATACCTCGATCCTGTTGCCACGCTGGAGACACCAACCAAATTGTGGAGGTCTACTGGTATTAGATCGATAGATCACGCAATCGAGGCTACACTTGGCAACGGTTTTGCAGATCTCAGGATCAGCCTTTCGAAAATTTCAATAGAGAAGATGATGCAGAACCTTGAGGGGAACTGGACAAACAACAGGCAGGAATGCCAGGTGGCTTCATGGTATTCGTATATGGACGTGTACGACAGCCCGATGGGATTCAGTCACCAGATAGGGAAGATAATCGGAGCTAGGTGGAATATACCTCACGGAATGACTTCCTGCATTACACTTCCAGAGATGCTGAGATATTACTCTTCATCTCCCCCAGATGGATTGGCAAGGTTTGCAAGGGAATTGACAGGTGAGAAGGACGGGTCTAAGGCCATAGCGCTTCTTGCAGACAAGATAGCGGCTTTCATAAAGGAGCTGGGACTGGAGACGAGGCTGTCTGATTACGGGATAAAAGTAGAGGACATATCCTACATAGTAGAAAAGATCGGCCAAAAGGATGAAATGTTCATAGAACACCTTAGAAATATGCTGTGATTTCACGCTACCCAGCTCAACCAATCTTCAGTTTGTTGAGTTTACCATCCATGAAAAGCCGAATGTTTTCGTCCACAGAATCTGAAATTGCCTTCCATAATTCAATGTGATTTACCGTCAACATGGAGTACAGGACCTCCCCTGTTTCAAGCACAAGAGCATCCGTCACAGAATTTTCCTTTGCGATGGAAAGCACTCTCTGCGCGTTCTTCTCGATCGCTATATCCTGCGATGGTATCTGGATGCTCCTTGTTGCAATTCTCTCCCCGTTCCTCACTGTTACTATCAGGTAGTTGAGGGACTTGGAAGTTCTCTCATCTATCCTTCCAGGCCCTGAAACGGGCAAAAGGACGGTCCTCTCAGGGCTTTTTGAAGGCTCTATGTGAATCACTACATCCTTCACGCCTGAGATTTCAGAAAGGACAGATCTCTCAATGGAATCAGCGACGTCATGCGCTTCATCAATTGTCAGCCTGCTAGTTACACTGATAACTATTTCCACGAAAATTACGGGTCCCGCCCAGCGGGCCTTTATGGACTTTACATCAGTCACCTGCCCATTTCGTTTAACTATCTGGTCTATTTTAGGTATCACACTTTTGTCCTTTGGAAGGTCCATTATCCCAACTATGCTATCCCTTCCTATCTTTACTGAGGTATAGAAAATACCTATAGCTGCAATCCCAACTGCAACGTAGTAGAAAGTGTTCAACCCGGTTGCATAACTGGCAATTAGGCCCAACCCCACCCCAATGCCAACATAAACGTCGGAATAATTATGGTAGCCATCAGATACAAGAGACGGTGCCTTGACCTTCCTTCCACCCACTATCTTGACTATACCCGAAAGCAGCAGGGGAATCACAGAGATAAGCTGAATTATTCCGGACCCTAGGTGGAATGTGGATTTGTACGTGGGGATAGATAACAAGAGGTCAACGGCAGTGGCAGCGATTATCACTGCTATGGCAAGGGAGACGAGGTCCTCTACCCTGAAGAGACCGTATGAATACTTAGTACTGTATTTGCTCTTCGATAGACTGATCGCTGCGAATACAGCTCCAGTTACCATTATATCAGTTAGGATGTGGAAACTCTCAAAGAGTATTGCATAATTTCGGTAGACTAACCATCCTGCTATCCTTATGAAAAAAACCGTAACCTGCAGTAGAAGGGCTATCGCAATGTAGCCATTGACAGTCAGACCACCTGGTTTATTTTTCAGAATAGATTATTAGGCAGGGAGATAAAAGTATTGGTACACTTAAATTGTGCCTAAATCACTTTGACAGCGTTAGAATTATCAGCCCGGCTTTGTGATTTATCGTTTTCTTCA
>JAKAXD010000018.1:0-7921 GCA_021816725.1 Thermoplasmata archaeon | reverse complement strand
CTGGTTTATTTTTCAGAATAGATTATTAGGCAGGGAGATAAAAGTATTGGTACACTTAAATTGTGCCTAAATCACTTTGACAGCGTTAGAATTATCAGCCCGGCTTTGTGATTTATCGTTTTCTTCAGCCCCTCTATTTCCAGATTATTCCACTCACCCTCATTTATACCGTGTGAACTCCTTATCTTCCTTGACGAATTGTCGTATTCATATATGGCCAGGAATCCCTTGTCTTCCAGTTGAGATGCCAACGAGGATAACGATATGTCACGCTCTTTCCAGTGATGGTATGAGAATGAAGATATGATGGCATCGAACTTTTCTTCAAATGGAATAGCCCTGCTGCTTCCAATCTTTACTTCTACCCTACTTATGAACCCCTTTCTTGCCAGATTTTTCTTTGCCCTGTTGAGCATGTATGGAGAAGGGTCCACTCCCTTTAATCTTGCATCAGGGAAATTCAGTGCTATTTTACTTAGTAGGGCCCCATTTCCGCACCCCACGTCCAGTAACTTTCTGAATTTTGTGCTTCTCAGATCTTCGACTATCACTTCATAGTACCTGTTCAGAACTGCAGATCCAAGCCCGTAAAGAAAAGAAGTGACAGGCCCGAACCTCTCCTCCCCTTCCAGATAGAAATCCTCAGTTGTCACAGTTCTTGCCACTCGGAGTTATCCACGATTCCCCCCAACTTCTCATTGATTCAACGACTGTGCTGAGGGATTTTCCCTTTTCAGTGAGGGTGTATGTAACCCTAATTGGCCTGGAGTTCTCGACATTCCTGTCCAGTATTCCCTCCTCTTCAAGGAATTTCAGCTTCTCAGATAACATTCTTGACGAAATGCCTTCCACTGATTTCTTCAGTTGATTGAAGCCTCTTGACTCTGTACACAGATCCCTTAGTATCATGAAAGTCCAGACGTCCCTCAGTATGTAGAGAGTTCTTTCCACAGGGCATGTGGAATTTTTCCTGGTTTCCATGTCATAATGACTGTGCTGCATGACACTATATTTAAACTAAGTTAATATAATTAACCTACCTACTTTTCAGTTCTTAATAATGCAAAGGACCATTGTGGCAGAATGTCGAGGCACAACGCAAATTACAGAATCAGTTAAAAAATTCTTTATGGGCGCAAGCAATAATTAAGAGTTGAATTACAAGGGAAACAAAGGGCTGGACATACTGCTATTCTTGGCCATGTCAGGTGCGTGGGCTCTGAATTATTCGTTTCTGAAGTTTGCGCTAGTATATGAACCTCCGATGGTCGCGTTATTGTTCCGTGCCCTCTTTGGCGCAATATTTTCAATACCATTTTCCTACTCAACACTGAGGCTTGTTAAAAGCATTGGCATAGGAAAACTGTTCATCATGAGCCTTCTGAATGTATCCCTATTCATGAGCCTCTGGTTCATTGGGGAGCAGACTGAAAGCTCATCTATTTCATCAATCCTAGTTTATACGTATCCGATTGTATCCGTCTTCCTGTCATGGCTGCTGCTAGAGGAGAAACTGTCAACGCTGAAGATAATTGGTATTATCGTTGGGTTTGGTGGAGTTGTCGTTATATTTCTGGACGAGCTGGCAATCAGCTTCAGCATTGGTCTATTCCTATTGATTGGTTCTGCGGTATCGTGGTCCGCTGGAACGATTTATTTCAAGAAGTACCTGAAAAATGCCGACATGGGTGCAGTCAACACTTACCAGTTCGTCTTTGCAGTTCCAGTTGTTCTTGTTGCCACATTCTTTTATGGTGGGTTCAAACCACTCACTTTGAACTTCATACTCCTGACTTTGTACATGGGAGCAATAGGTTCGTCAGCTGCTTACTTCATCTATTGGAGCCTCATAAAGAAATACAACGTTTCGCACGTTTCACCTTACTTGTTTTCTGTCCCAGCCCTCTCAATTTTATTCAGTGCTTTGTTGAACAACAATAGATTGAGCGCTTTGAGTCTTGCAGGGTTTGCGCTTATTGCAGTCGGTATATTTATCAGCTCTAGATAGTATCACAAACTTGGTGTAATTTTGATTGCTACCATCACAGATGGAATCATTAGAATTCAGCCGGCAATTTTCCCCCTCCGTTCAACGGGAAAAACAAAGAACGCGATATATAGGGTCCCAAGAAAAGTGGCCATCATCACGATTAGCAATCCTATACCAGCGACCGGCAGTATGGCAGGGATTTCAAACATAGGGTTTATCAAAACTGATGATGATATCCCCGTGTTGTTTGTAACGATCATGAACGGATATCTTGCTGTATTGGCGGCTATTTCGAAGAACATGAAGAGGACGTATGAGGCAACAGCCCCAAGAGGTGCTGAATAACGGATTGCTTCTTCTGATAGCGAGGCAAGTGAAACGATTGCAACAATTGCCGCCAGTGCAAGGGATATAGCTACAAACCCTCTGCTAGCCATACCAAGATAGACGTACTGAGAATAGTTGTGGAGTTCCAGTATCGTCCAAGCCAAAGTTCCAGCGCTTAGAAGAGAAAAGACGATGGAAATGAGCCTGGAGATCTTGAATGTGTTTTGGAACTCCTCTGTAAAGTCGTTTTTTGACCGAATGAATGCGAACGTAAGAACGATGAATGAAGCAAGTGCAATGGAGATGAACCAACTAAACAGCATTAGTGGAAGGAATACCGGATTGGCAAGTGGGTTGAGCCCATTTGAGCCGAAGAAGGTCAAGCCCATTGCAGATGTTATCTTGACACCATATGGGTTGAACATCAACGCCAGAATGCTGTTCATCCCAAATGCAACCATGAGCGCTCCTGCCGCCATGAAGAGGCCAACGACGATGTGAGTCGTCTTCCTCATTTCGTCCCAGGTATACCAGTATAGTGCTGTGCTTACAAGCGCTATCATGATGCCTGCAAGCGCCAAGGTGATTGGATAGAACAGTATGTTCGTTGCAATATAAAGAAGGGATGGCCAGTATGCTGCAAGAAATACAGTTAGCCAGGTTGCAAGTACTCCTGCGAACAGGTCAACCCTGACCATATATGAAGTGAGACGTCTTGCGAATCTATAGAAACCTTCGTTTTTCCTCTTGTATCCAATGATTTCGAAAATAGGAATGATTACTGACAGCCCCAGCACCAGGCTAACAAAAAAAATGTGAAGGAAGAAAGTGGCCCCAACGCTTGCGATCCCCCAGAATACGTTGCTAATAATGAACACCCCCCTTGTGTTTGACCTTCAGCTTCTTGAAATATATCATGTAAATCCCCCAGATCCCTGCCAGGAGGATGCCTATTTCAAGCGCAATGATGGCGGCAGTAAAAACAGGTGTAATTGCATGCGAATTCACGACGTCGTTATAGGTGATCAGACCGTAGACAGTCCATGGATGCCTTCCCATCTCCCTTGTTGCCCACCCGGCAACGCTGGCTATGATTCCTAATGCTGCACCTGCGAACGAACCATAGAGGACAAACGTCTCGACCTTCATTCTCAGGATCCCCTGCACGATACCCCTGAGAATTTTCGAGTACAGTCCGAAGTAGCCCACACCCAGTATAACAATTATCACTCCTGAAATAATCATCGAATAGTAGATCGTATGAAGAATTGGTCCGAAAGTATTCGTTGCACTCAGGGTAAGCTGGCCAAGGGTGTCACCAGAAGGAAGAAGAGACGCAAGGTAATTAGATCCCGGGAAAAAGTGGTTTGGGCTTCCATAAAGTAGCAGGCTTACTATCGGATCATATCCGCCATTGGCAGGTATTCCTTCAGTCGCGTTGAAAATGTTTCTCTGGAAAGTGTAGAGAATTCTACCCTGTGCGTCTCCTGCAAGTGCCTGAAGGAATGATGCTACTGCAGCAATCAAAAATGACACTCTTAGACCCTTCCAGTTGTACTCCTTTGATCCATACCCCTTCAATATTTTGAATGCAAGGTAAGACGAAGTCAGGAATGCAGTAATGACGAGAGCGGCAAGTACATTGTGGAAGTATGTCACGTTCTGTTCCGGATTGAACAGGGAAATCCACGGGTTTGAAGTGAAATTCGAGAGCAACTGGAAAGCACCGGGAGAAGACAGTAATCCCGAGCCTATAGTGGGGAGAACAGTCACGAGAGTTTTCAGTTTCTCTGGATTTATGACTTGAGGTCCCAAAGAAGGCACCCACGGCAGGAAGGTCTGGGCGACAAAACTCCCAGTTCCCCACGGAACCTGCATCCAAGAGTTCACTGCAAGTATCATATAAGCAGATAGATTCGAGCCAAACAGGACTCCCAATCCAATAAGCACATGGGTTCCCTTCCACTTCTTGAATCTGTTGAACGTTGTGAGATAAGTTCCTATCAGGACAATTTCGATCAAGAATGCATAAAGTTCTATGATCATGGGAGCCGCCGCCATGCTTGCTATCAGTGCAATAGATCCAGACCATACCACTACAAGCCCAAACTCAACTAAGGTTCCTGTAACAGCTCCAGCTGCAAACGTGATGCCCCATAATTTAGATGCATTTCGTGCAAGTTTTATGAAATCATCATCCTTCCTGACTATTCCTATGGATTCTAGCGTCAGGACTATTATGGGAAAACCTAGTGCAAAAATCAGGAAAAAAGCATGAACGAATATACCAACTATCGTCATCAGTTCTGCCATATTGGCTGCATTCCATGTCGAAGCAATGTTCATTGCTCCGTCATTCAACAAGCCAAAAATTGCAGTAAGTGTTATCATTTCTTAAGGATAATCCATCAATATTTAATTCTTAATATTTTTAATATTCCATAATTTAAAGCATACCGAAAATCTTTCTCGCCATACTAAACTTTTTAAGTGAATGATACCCAGCTGAAAGCGATATTCTCCTCTTCTTTGACACAATATCGTGGAGTATTCATGGGGGAGGAATGGAGAGGAAGTTTGGAGGATGAAAACGTCCATGCTTCAGTGCTTATGTGACCTCCGTGAGATTATTTTACTTTTAACATCCTATTTGGTCTGCCCTCCTTGCACTTGGGTTTGGCAAGCGTTCAGTCCCCTGCCTGGGATGTAGTGCACCTCATCTAAAAAACGCTTATAACATCTTCCGGCGTTGATAGAAATGTTCTCATTTGACCTTAATATCTTCGCCCTTACTGGTCATACTTCCATATTTTAATTGTTAAATCACTGTCCATCCAAATTCATTGGAGATAACAGGATAAAGCCCTACAGTTCTTGACCCTACTAGGTCGATAGCTTAAGCTCCCTGCTAGTGGCGGCTCGTTAACTCACTTCAGCTCTACTTTCTTGATTTTTGATTTGACCTCGGGCTTTACAACTATGGACTTCCCTGCCTTCATTATCTCTTCCGATGCCTTCAGGAAATGATCCAGGGCGCTTCCGATTCCGTGGCTCATTGAAGGGACTGATATCTTGATCTCTATTGTAATCTTGTCGTCTTTCTCTTCTCCAACCATGCTAATTCATCTCTATATCGAGAACCCCGTTATTAAATTCTGCCTTTGCAGGATTCTTGTCAGAGTATACTGTTGGAAGGTAGAATACTCTCTTCCAGTTCCCCAGCTGGATTATAAGTTCTCCTCCCTTGTTGAATATCTCGAGGTCTTTCTTTTCGGCAAACGGTAGATTCAGTCTTATCAAGTACTTTCCATCTTTTTTTATGAACTGAATGCTCTTTTCCTTCGAAAATATGTCAAGAGGGTCAAGGTCTGAATAAACAATATCTGACATTCTCTCCAGTCTCTCAATACCTATCGGTTCCTCCTTGAGCATTGGAACCTTGAATATCTTAAGGTCTGAGAAGGAGTCATGAACATCCCTGATTATCTCCCCCTGATTTGACCTCCATCCCTTGAAGAATGAGCCGGTACTATCGTCATAGATCTTGTTCACGAATACTGCATCCACTGGATACCCATAAAGGAGAAGATATGTGTACGCTCTCTTCGTTTCGCTCAGAGACATCTTGTCCGGGTTCATGACCAACCTGATGGTGGATATTTTTGCGTCTGTCAGAATAGCCCTGATTTTCTTTAGGTAGTCGTAGAGGCTCTCAACGCTCTTGAAAACCTCATCATCCGGAATCGATAGACTGGAAACGGTATTCCAAACAGGTCTGACCAGTTTGGCAGCCAGTCTTCCCATCGGGAATATCTTGTCCATATACCAAGTCATAGCCTCTGGAAAGGAAAGGAGTTTCAGCGATTCTCCCGTCGGGGCACTGTCTATAATGATTGCATCGTACTTTTTCTCATCGTAATACTGTCTCAGGTACAGAAGCTGCGATGCTTCGTCAAACCCAGGAAGTGTGGCAATTTCTTCCGCTGATATTGGATCAAGTCCCTCCGTCTGGAAAAGTCCTGTGAGATACCCTTTCAACTCGGCCCAGTGAGTGTTTATAGCCTCATTTACGCTAATTTCCTGTGCAAAGAGGTTCTCACCCATCTTTTTTGGTTTGGGTCCTATCTCTACCCCAAAGGCATCTCCGAGACTGTGCGCCGGATCAGTTGAGATAACTAACGTTTTCTTTTTGTTCCTAGCCAGAGAACAAGCTGTAGATGCCGCAATGCTTGTCTTCCCAACTCCACCCTTTCCCGTGTATAACAGGATTCTTGGACCCATGCAGCTGAATTGCATCTACCTAAATTTACTCTTCCTATGGTTGAACGGGGGGAAAGATGCGAGATGTAAAATATTCATGTCATTATGCTTTCTTTTGCCCAATAATTGCGTTTCAGAAGAAATTAAAGAAATTGATTATTCCCTTGAAGAATGCAAGGAAATGGTCCCTTGTAGCTAGGGCAAAGTACCTGGCAGATATTCCAGTCATATACCAGGCTCCTATTGCCACTATCAAGAATGATACTATAAGTAAAAAAAAGGTGAGATTCCTGGATGTCTTTGTCATTATCTCCTGACTCTCAATATATTCTTTACTAATAACTCTTGTTCTGAATTGCCAGTTTCGGTCATTGCAATCACTACTTGCTCTCCCTTATCTCCTTAAGGGCCTCCCTGTCCCTGCAGTATAAGTAAGGGGCAAGGTCAAGGGAAGGAGGAGATTTTTCTAGAGTGTTCCTGTAAACTAGTCTCAGGTTCTTGTCCACTTCAGTGCAGTAACCTTTCCACGTGACACCCTTTGATTCCACATACTTCTTCTCTATTCCGGTTGCAATTTCGTGAGCATGAGGGTATTCATATCCAAGATCAGACAGCCATTTTTCAGGTAGTTCGTGGTGTAATCCTATGCTCTCTTCCGTGCTTATCTCCTTGCCCTCAACCCTTAGAATCTTTGGAAAGTGCTCATCAAGGTAAACAGTCTTCCCATCTAGGGAATAACCTCCGGTATACTTGATATCATAATCTGTGCTAACTTTCACCTGGCTAGAATCTTTCCTGTCAACTACAGTT
The DNA here is from genome assembly GCA_021816725.1 of Thermoplasmata archaeon. Classification (GTDB taxonomy): domain Archaea; phylum Thermoplasmatota; class Thermoplasmata; order Thermoplasmatales. The sequence continues at coordinate 534 of JAKAXD010000018.1, read as the reverse complement.
CCGATTTGCTTCTCCCCAAAATAAGCCCTGTTACCGTTCACAGCTATGTTGGTATACGCTTTCGGCTCTTCACTGGCAAGAACTCTTATAAACTTTGGGTCCTTGAAATCTATCGCCGCTATAAGAAATCCTTTTCCGCTCTTGTCAGGAACATGTTCTACTATCTCAAAATATTCCATATCGATTTATCAAACAAACTTGGCAGATAAACTTGCCGCAATCCTCCATATGTATAACATCCATTTACTCCGACCTATGGTAGACTAATGTTGCCTGAAATCCTCAGTGGTAGTTGGTGAAGTTTTGACCAAAATGAATAGATTGAGGGGATAACTAAAGTCAAGACTTGGATGGAAGGTGAAACCCAATGAAACTACAATCCTGATCACTCTGGTGCAACCGGCATAGCTTTTGAATTTGCAAATCTTTTGTAAAAAGGGGAATATTGTTCTTATTTTCCAGTCTTGTCTAATAATCGAGCAAACTAGTTTTATAGTCTCAATGATCCAAATATCTGTTCTGCCCGATAATTTG
>JAKAXD010000006.1 GCA_021816725.1 Thermoplasmata archaeon | reverse complement strand
ACGCCCTCCAGTCCATAGTTGATTACTGGTTTTTCTGTCACAATTATCGATTAAGATAATTGGTGTTAAATACTTAATATTAGCCTAATTACATTTAGCGAACAAGTGAAGAAATCCTTATTTCTCCATTAGAGATGCATAAGCATGAAGCTTGCACTGCTTTTAGTGCTATTCCTTGCACTGCTGGTGCTATTCTCAGTTCCAGCTGGCCATGCGGATTCCCATTCATTAGTAATAATAAATTTCACCTATCAAGTGGACCCAGGAGCCCAGGATTATTTCCAGTCTGTATTATCTTACGCAGAGTTACATGGTGATCCAGTAATTATTGTAATGAACACTCCGGGAGGCTATTTGACCAACGGATTTGCGATTGTAAACTACACGATTGCAGCCGAGAAATCCATAACTGTCACCACTTATGTACCTTCAGGAAATATGGCTGCATCTGCCGGATCGTACATAGCACTGGCATCAAACTACGTTTACATGGGGAACGCGAGTTTCATTGGTCCCTCCACCCCATACATAATCGGTGGGACGTCGCTGGAGCAACAGCATGTCACAAATGCATCCCTAGCGTTTATGGAGTCCCTTGCAGAAGTGCACGGGTGGAACCAGTCTGCTGTAAGGCAGATGGTGGAACATAATGTGGCCTATACAGCCCAGAACGCATCAAGAATCGGGCTAATTACAGGTCTCTCAGACAGTCTTTCAGCAGTCATTCAGAAACTTGGCTATCAGGGTCTCCCGCAAATCCAGTTTTATGAGAACACCGTTGAGCAACTCGAGTCATTCCTTTCAAACTCTACCGTCGCGGATTTCCTCATATTGATAGGTGCAGTTGCAATCCTGCTAGATATATTCCACGGCTCCATCGTGCTGAGTGTGGCAGGTATTGTGGCTATAGCACTTGGATTCTGGGGGGTGACATTGATCAGTTTCCAGCCAATTGCCATCCTGCTGATGGTTATGGGTATTGCGTTGATATTTCTGGAGATTAAACTAGGTCACGGGCTTGCAATGGTTGGAGGGGTGATATTGGTCGTTGCGGGTGGACTTATATTGATGGTGGGCGTGAGCTACTCTTCGAACGTACCCGTTTTGGGGAGCACAAATTATGCGCTCATCGCCCTCGAGGCAACTGTCCTCCCTATAGGTGCCCTCTACCTTATCGGCCTGAGAAAAGCCGTGATGGGAAAGCCTTCAAAGGTGGGTCCAGATACAATAATCGGAAAGAAGGGGAAGGCTGTAACCGAGATAAAGCCAAATGAGAAGGGAGTGGTAAATGTGCAATCAGAGGAATGGACAGCAACATCAGCAGAAGCAATCAGTGCGGGGGACCAGGTAGTTGTGCTGAGTTATAGTGAGGGAATCGTGACTGTCAAGAAATCTTCTTGACCCTGAGCGTGGCACTTTCTTCCTGTACTCCAATCACAGTGACTTGGTCGTTATCATGAGTTTCAGTATCGCATATGAAACTCCAGTCCTCACTCATGACAACCACGGTTCCCAGCTCATTCGCAGGAACACCCTTTAGGACCCTTCCCGTCTGTCCCACCAATGTTTCTGGATGAAAATATTTCTTAGTTATCCTTTTAGATATGGTGATGGAGAAACCAACAAATAACAGTAAAGTGATCAAAAAGAAAACGATGGAAAATGCGAGGAGGAAACTGTTGTCCATTCCTGTTATCAGGTATTCAATAAGAAGATAAATGGCAAAAATAAGAAGGATGGCTAAGGGAACCACCGCCCTGTAGCCATACTTAACGGCAAACTTGCTGGGTTGCTTCGGCATCTTTGTTCTTACTCTTTCTTGTTACTCGTGTTAGATGCGGACGATGCTGCCCTCAGTGTTTCAGTAAATGGCTTGAACATTTCAGTGAATTCCATCGGTATGATGTACTTCGTGGAATTGCTTGACCCAAGTCCCTTCATCATGTCGAGATATTGTAGCGCCATCGTCTTCTGGTCTATCTCCTTAGCAGCGTTGAATATTGTCGTTAGAGCCATTGCATAACCCTCTGCCCTTAGGATTGCGGATTGCCTGTCTCCTTCTGCTCTGAGAATGTTCGACTGCTTATCTCCTTCAGCCACTGTGATTGTTGCCTGTTTCTTTCCTTCTGCCTCCGTGACAACAGCTCTCCTTGACCTTTCAGCGCTCATCTGCATGATCATTGCATCAGAAACATTCTTTGGAGGGAGTATTTCCCTAATTTCGACGTTCGTGACCTTGACCCCCCACCTTGTTGTCACTTCATCTAGCTTTGTTCTCAGAATTGCGTTTATATTCTCCCTCTTTGAAAGTACTTCATCCAAGATTATGTCACCTACTACTGCCCTCAGCGTGGTAGTTGCAATACCCATTGCAGCCCCCTCAAAATTCTGTACCTGAATTACTGAATCAGAAGCACTTATGACCTTGAAGTATATGATAAAATCAACGTCCACTGGAGCATTATCTTTCGTTATACAAGTCTGGTGCGGTATCGTGAGGAATCTTTCCCTGAGATCGACTCTTACCGGGACATCTATTATAGGATAAATAAAGACCACTCCCGGTCCTTTCTGTGCTAGTGCCCTTCCAAATCTGAAGACTACAATCCTTTGGTATTCTCTCACTATCTTTATTGAGTAAAAGAGAAATGCCAATATTATTATGGCAACCAGAGCAATGAGGGCGTCTTCGCCTACATTAGAAGTGATTGCTAACGCAGTTGCCGTATACGGGAATATCATAGAGGTCTATTATAAGTTTATATTAATGTTTTGTGCGAGATTAATTGCAGATATAGACCCCTTGATCGTCTCGTGAGCTCATAATAGGTATTAATGACGGCTCACTAGAATCTCCTATCTCCTATCTTTCACCGTTTTAAGGTCAAAAATTATTAATATCATCTTTTTCTGTCAAAATATGGCCAAGGTTGACTACAATTCTAAACCTATTGATGACAATTTCTTCGATAAGCAGGATGAATTTCCGATCACCGGAAATCATGCCGGTCACGAGGTCAGGGCTGAAGGAAAAGTTAGGATGGACAAGGACGGAAAGCCTTATCCTACTAAACTTGGTATTCACGGAACCAACGTTGCGGTAGACTGGGAATCCTGCATAGCAGACGGTTCGTGCATGGATGTGTGTCCAGTCAACGTCTACGAATGGTTTCTTAATCCAGGGAACAAGGGGACCGGCAATGACAAGAAGATTGCAGAGGGAACAGAAGAGTGGAACAAGTACAGGACTGACAAGTGCGACCCAATAAGGGAGTCCGATTGCATATTCTGCAATGCCTGCGTTACGGCCTGCCCAGTAAGTGCGATTTCAGTGGCAATGAGGAAGTAACAGATCTATCTAGTTTCAGAATCACGACCTATTTCTCTCTTTTTATTATTTAATTCCCTTTCTTCTAGTATTGAGGTCCAGGTAAGAAAGCAGTTGCTCAGGAGCTGCCCGTTATCTTTCATTGCAGATACCTCCTGAAAAATGATGATGCCTTTTCCCACGCATCATCAGCCGCTTCCTTGTTATAAACTGACCCATCGTTATTCGCGAAGGCATGATTCGTGTTTGGGTAAAGTTTCAGTTCTATCTGTTTCTTGAATTTCACGAAGTGCGCAACAGCATCTGGTATTCCAGCATTAATTCTCGGATCTTCACCTGCATAAAGTCCTAGCATTGGGCCTTTCATCTTTGAAATGTCGTCCAGATTTGGGGGATTCGCGCCATAGTATACTACGGTGGCATCTAAAGGAAGTTGAGTGGAGACCCGGAAGGACAGTCCTCCTCCCATACAGAACCCTACCACCCCCATCTTTGATGGCTTGAATTTTCCTTTTAAATAGTCGTAGCCCATTGCAAGGTCCTTTACCATTCGCTCCTCTAGCTGCCCTCTTCCCATCATCAGTTTCGTTATCACTTCCCTCTGTTCGGGAGTGGCCCTCTCAAGCGTTGCCTTAATTAAATCCTTGTCTCCTCTCTTTTCAGGTGGCAGGTCAAAGAAGAGCTTCATAGCCATCATGATGTTCTCCTGAGAAAATGTCTCATACTCTTCCTTTCTCGAATAGAGGTGTGGAGCAAGAACCAGGTGACCCTGGGATGAGAGCTTCCTCGAGTAATTTTTTATAAAATTGGTCAGCCCCCATATTTCCTGAATTACTATGACTGCGCTCTTGGAACCCTTGTCCCCGACGAGTAAGGCCTTAACGGTTGATCCGTCAAACGACGGATACTCAATCATTTCTTCTTGCATAATATGTTATCCAAAGGTCAATTTAATACTTGCCAAGGTCATCGGACTACACAAGTCCAGCATAATAGCTTGTAGATTATGTAGCAAAACTACGCTTTGCCAGGAATTCTAGAGAATGTCTCAAAACCCTTTCCAATTATTTTTTTTACGTTGTCGAAGGTCTCCAGGCTATCAATCTCACCTTGGTTGAACCATCTGCAGTCCGATGACTCATCATTCGACCGAAATTCCATGTTCTCAGCCATACCAATGTAAATCAGATCGAAGTGTTCGTGCGGCCCGTTGGAGTAAGGTACGATTTCATCCATTATTATGAGAGGTTGGGGGAGACTTTTCGCTCCTTCTTCTGATATGGAGAATTCATCAGCAGATAATATTTTGAAGGTCGAACTGGTTTCCTCCTTCGATTCTCTGATTGCACACTCTAGCGGATTCTCTCCATCCTCTAAGTGACCGCCGGGATATATCCATACCCCAAGTTTCCTGTGCTTGACGAGTAGTACCTTGTCCCCTTCCCTATTTATTATCAAGACACCTGCGACGATGCACTTCTTCAAAATTTCATCCACTCCATTGATAGAGCCGCAGGGAGTGTTTATATTTTGTTTTCATCGCAAGAATATGAGCTAGAATATCAGTAAGCGCCGGGGGGGAGATTTGAACTCCCGATCTCTTGCGAGAACAAGCTTTCCGTAAATTTTTTCCAGGCTTGCGCCTTACCGGTCTGGGCCACCCCGGCTTTACTCAACCACAAATACACAAGGTTTATTATTATTTCCACGTTTCCAATCACGATGGATCTTCTTGAGGGAGCGACTGAAGTTCTTGACGTTTTCACGAAGGAGTTTATTGGGAAGAAAGACGTGGTCGTCGGAGTTTCAGGAGGAATTGACTCCACAATGGTGGCTTATATTCTAAGAAGGAACATCAACAAAAAGAAGATTCACCTCTACTCTCTTCCTTTCGGAAGGGAAGACAAAGATGTCAAAAGGGTTTCAGAGTTCTTGGATTTGCCATATGAGACTATAGATCTCAGTGGCTCATTGGCACCCTTCAAAAACGTGACTAATGATAATAAACTGCTAGGTAACGTTAAGTCAAGGTTGAGGATGGTTTTCCTATATTATAAGGCCAACGAATATAAAGGACTGGTCGCAGGGACATCCAATAAGAGTGAGCTTCTTACAGGATATTTCACAAAGTTCGGGGACGGAGGATCAGATTTTCAAATCTTGGGAGACCTATACAAAACCCAGATATATGCGATAGCCAGGAAGTATAACTTCCCTGAATGGTTGCTTAAAAAGCCTCCCAGTGCTGACCTGTGGGAAGGTCAGACTGATGAGGGCGAACTGGGAATTTCTTACGAAAAGCTTGACAGGATCCTTGAATGTCTTGAGTATCTGAAGGTACCTGAACAATGCAAGGTGGCTGGATGCAACATTCAGGAGGTAAGGAGGATCTATGCTCTAGTAAAGAGCAACGCGCACAAGAGAAATAACTTCTATATTCCAAAGGTTGGCTTCAGATCAGTTGGTACTGACTGGCTCGAGTAGTTACTGATTAGGCTGCTTGGTCATATTCTGGTAGGCCCTCATCAGGTCATCGAATTTTATGTAAGCTATCAGCATGAATATTCCTACTATGATAAAACCGAATATCAATCCTACTATCATCCAAATCAGCGTTTTCTCCTTGGCTGCAGATAATTGCCGTCTATCGGTAAGCCTGATGATCTCCCTGCACTCATAAAATACAACGATGTCGATAACACCGAAAATGGCAGTTATCCCAAATGAAAAGATTCCTGTTATAAGAAGGATGATGCCTACAATCAATGCCAAGACCCACGATATAGTCAGCATATCCTTAATCGTTGATTTCTCTGGCACATCAAATGGAATCTGATCCTGGCCTGTCCCATACGGCTGGTTTACCATAAGCAGCCAGTCAGATAGCTGATATAAATCTGTCTGATATCGTTGAATAATCAAACGAGCTTGAAGCTGCCCGTAATGGAATCTATAACGGAGTCCTCGTCAGGTCCAAAACCTGAACATGTGAGGGTATCAGGCTCTAGCTGAGTGAGTCCTGCATCCCTGATCGGGCAGCAGTTTATGCCTGTAGACCTTGCCTTCCTGATCAATTCCTGCAGTTGCGCCTCGTCCTTTACCCAGACGACTATTTTCTTCTGCCCTTCGGAGATCCACTTGTTCCTCTTTTCAGAATTGTTCATTGAGCATTCCACAGCGGCATGAGCCACCTGTGCTGCAATCTTGCCCTTGCCCATATCGAGGTCCTTCCTGACTGCTATGGCCATCTTCACTAAGTCAGAAATTATAATTACTATTTATCTTATCACCTTAAAGAATGAATTTCTATCCTGCCATTCTCATTCCTTTGGCTATTTTCACTCCCCTCTTTTACCTGAACTGGAACAGGATAGACAAGATAGTAGATGAATCTCTCTTCGCACGGTTCCTCCTGTTTGGAGTGCTACTTGGTATAGTATACATTGTTATGTTTCTTTATTCATTCTTCGCTTTGGATCAATATATCGACCTCATGTTCATTTCAATAATGCTCTTTCTTCCACTCCTATCGGCAGGTGAGCAGCTGGCGATAATTACTGGAAAATACAGAATCAGGAAGGATCTCATCCAACTCTCAACGTCCCTTGGCGGCGCATTCTCCTTCCCAGTTTCTTTTGCAGTTGCCATAGTCACTAGCTCGTCATATTTGAATTACTTTTTCATTGCCCTTGTTGCGTTCTTCGCTTTCTTCACAAACGTGGTCTCCAGTACAGTCCTCTCCATTGGTGTTTCCAGGAACAGAGGTTTGCTGTATTTCATTTCTGCCTTCTTGGTCCAGATGTTATTCTCTTCATCAATATACGTAGAGTATATCAAAAGTTCTTATGCATTTATAACTATCATCCCAGAAATAGCGTTGACAATAATGTTATATATCAGATTTATCCACCATAAAATAGGTACAGCTTGAATGAGCGGCGCGATTAAGGGGATTGCTGTTGCGATAGTGGTTATTTTGGCCATCACTACCGTATACTATTTTGTGGAAAACCCAGCCATTTTTAATGGAGTGACTCCCCCTGGATCGTATCAGGTTCCATCAGTTTTAACGACGAGTTTCTCAAGAAACTTTACCTTTGCTTCGAGCGAATCTTTCACATTCTACCTGACCCCTACTGTAAATGATGCGCTTCAGCAGAGCCTGGTTTCGAATTCTCACTCCCATGATGTGAGTGTAACAACAGATTCTTCAGATAACAGGACATACTGGAAGTTCTCTGTAGATGCAGGGAATTCTTACATAGATATCAATTATAACATCACCTCATATGGCAAAAGCTGGCAGAACATCGAAAACTCAACGGGGGTACCATCTCAAATCCCCGAATTACTCAAGTCGGAATATGATCATCCTGAGTACTTCAACGCTAGCGGGACAAATTTAGAGGTAATCAACCCCTCTATTTTCAGGAATCTAACCTTGAAGATCACTTCAAACGATACTACCGTCGCCGAAATGTTAAGATCAATCTACAACTATATAGTCGGGAACTACAGTTACAACATCACTTACAACCTGGGGAATGTCCCTCTTTCTGCGCAACAGGTTTACCAGATCAAGGAAGGAGATTGTGAAGAGCTTTCGTACCTCTTTGAGTCAATGAGTAGGAGCATAGGTATTCCATCCTGGACACAGTATGGCCTATTGATCCAGGAAAGCGGGAGTCAGGTGAGCTTGGGGGAGCATGCGTGGGTCCAAACTTACATTCCATTGTCGAACAGCTCTGGAAGCTATGTGAATATAGATTTGACAGTTGAAGTGGGTGGACAAGACCTTGGAAGGGGTTTCATGGTAAAGTATCCAAACTCAATTGTTGAGTGGACAGACAACGGCAACTCCTCCGCGATGGTTGCATATCACACAGAGCTGACAGCACCCATTGGTATACACCTGACAGAGGAGGAAAATTATACCGTCAGCTCATTCAATCAGTCTGGTTCCATAGCGCTAGTTCGGGATAATATTTTTAATCTCCTCATGGCTAACACATCTAGAGAACGAAGATGATAATCCCTTCAGTCACATTGAGAAGGAGGAGGATAGTGGAAGAGGGAGCCCTGGAGAAGTATGAATCAGGACCATTATGGCTCATTGACGAAGACTACAAGAAGGGGAGAGAACTCAATTTCAGGAGATACGACGATCTTTCCGGGATCTATGAACTGTACCTTGATGCGGAAATTTCTAGAGTAGATGATGTCGCCGATTCTATAACTGGAGGTGCGGCCATGGTTACAATTTCTGAATCTATCCACAAGGATAAACTGAGGTCAGCACTGTTCTATACAGATTCACTCATACTTTATGTAAGGGATAACAGGGAAATAGCTGATTTCTTCTTCTCAAATGGTGGAAGCAGAGTTTACTCTGATTCATTGATGTTCAATGGAAATGCAACATTGTATACAACTAGACAAAGCTGTGACGCATGCAATATAATCGTTCCGATTGGAGGTTTCGATGGTGGAAGAGATAAGGAAGCTCCTGCTATACCTTAAGAAAACTACTGGGAAGTACGAGTTTTCTGAAACAGAAATTTTGACAATTCTTTCAATTAAGACGAGGTTCCTTACGCCTGATCAGGTCAGGGAATTTTTAAGAATAGCCATGGATATGAGATGCCTGAGGCAGTCAGGGGACCTCTATTCAATTACCTGTTCAATCAACGGAATAGAGTTGAGCCTGGATTATAAACCTGATTTCAATGCAATTGTTAATCAAAAAGATGGAGAGGATGCCACAGATTTGGTTATTACCCTCATCACGGAAAAGACAGGCAAAAGCAAGAGGGATGTGATATCAGAAATCAATAAGATGAGGGAGAAAAACCCATTCTTAAGCACAAAAGTGGCAGCACTTGTTGTTGCAAGGCTGAACCGGGTGGACGTCGAAAGATTTTTGGTAGCTTCTTGATCATTTTGCTGATTCTTGCGGGTCCTTGTTCAGGTAGGATGCGTACTTTGTAGCAAGGTCATACTGGTCAAGCTCCATAGCTATATCAGATGCTGCATCAAAAATTTCAGAATAGTTATTGACTGCTCTTATCCTCTCCTCCTTCCTCTTCAGTTTCGCTGCCTCCCCTATTATCCTTTTTATGACCCTTTCCAGGACCTTGAGAGGTTCATCGCCGCCTTTTTGTTCAACAAGCAGATAGGCATAGTTAACTGAGGCCTGTGCCAACATGTCAATATTATTGGAACTTTCCGCCTCCTGTATAGCCTTCTCGAAAAGGGAAGATGCCTCCTTGAAATCCTCCAGTATGGTTGCGAGGGAAATAAGAGAATAGATGTATTCTCCCTTGTCATTAATTTTCTGGTAAAGTTCAAGCGCCTTCCTCCCATACTCTATCGCCTTAGTGTTGTCTTCAAGTACAAGTATCTGGGATAGAAGAAGGTTAGTTTCCGCAATTCTCTTCATGTCATTCTTTTCCGTTGAAATCTTCAGAGCTTCCTCTGCAGATTTTTTCGCCATTTCAGGATCTGGAGTCTCTTGATAGAGAAAGCATTCCGACTTTATTTTGAGGATGTCAGTTTTAAACAGAGCATCCCGTATGGAGCCTATGTTTTCATCAATATATTTTATGCACTCCTTTAAGTCTCCATTGTCCTCAAGCTCCCTTGCCTTCTCAACGATTTCAGTGTCCATTTTCGTTCTCCTTCATACAACTTTTTAGGGATTTAACGTTTTCCTCGATACTCCCTCGGAATATCGCTGATGCACTTACTATGATGTCTGGTCCCATCTTTGCAATCCTTGATATGTTTTCCCTCTTTATGCCCCCATCAACTCCGATGAGGAAATCAAGATTTTCTCTCCTTCTGTAATCTACAAGAAGAGGTATCTTATCTGCAGCTTCCTCTATCATTCCCTGCCCGGAGAAACCTGGTTCAACGGTCATTACCAGTACATATCTCACATATGGCAGTAGTGCCTCTATATTCGAGAGCTGGGTCTTAGGATTTATGGCCAGTCCAGGCATGGAACCCCTCTTCTCAATCTCCTTTAGAACCCTGAATGTCTGAACAGGAGCCTCATAGTGGATCGTAACCAGTTGGGAGAAGGAGCAATACTGATCAAGAAGTACGTCAGGATTATCTACCATCATGTGGCTTTCCACCTTTACACTGAATCTCTTCTTGATTGCTTCTCCGAACGGTATGCCCATAGTTAGGTTTGGGACGAAGTGACCGTCCATTATATCAAGATGAATCCATGTTACTCCAGACTTAATGGCTAACTCTATGTCCCTTTCCAGGTTCAGTAGATCAGCTGCAAGTATAGAAGCAGACAGCTCTCCCATGATCGTCAAGCCTGATAGATTCCGTGCCTAATAAACATTCGATTTAGGGATACACACAAAATTTCTAAATACCTTTTGAAAATGGACTATAATGAAAGGCGAGTATGATTCTCTGGACATAAGAATTCTTAACGTTCTTAGGGAGGATGCGACAATAGGTTACAACGAGATATCCAGGAAAGTCAAGTCCCCCCCTACAACGGTATTCCAGAGGGTCAAGAGAATGAAGGACAGGGAAATTATAAAGAAGATGGTTCCGCTGATCGACCACGACAAGCTCGATTATAAGCTGACTGCATTTGTAACAATTTCAATAAGCGACATAAAGGAGCTTGACAGGATTGCGAAGGAGCTTTCAAGGTTTGACGAAGTTCTGGATGTTCATCACACTTCCGGAGATAGCGACCTCCTGCTCAAGATCAAGGTAAGGGACAGTAACGAGCTTAAGGACTTCGAAGTCGAAAAGGTCGGGGCAATAAGGGGAATAAGGGCAGTTGGGACCACGCTGAGCTTGGGGATATTCAAGGAAGAATTATCTGTAAAATTGAGAGCCTAGATGATTGAAATTCAAGAAGTGACAAAGAGGTATGACAGGCATACCTATGCCCTTAAGGGAATAACTGCGTCGCTAAGGGAAAGGGTAACCACAGTTATAGGAAGAAATGGTGCTGGGAAAACAACCCTTATAAGGATACTATCCACTCAATTGTTCCCAACCAAAGGAACAGCGACGATAGAGGGACTTGACATCCTCAAAGAGACAAAGAAGGTCAGGGAGATAATCAGCAGTATCCCGCAGGAATCACAGTTAATTGGAATACTTTCACCCCTTGAGCAGATGCAGTTATACCTTATGGCAAGGGGGTTCACAGCATCTCAGGCAAAGGAGGAATCTAAGCATGCCCTGGATGAGCTTGAGCTGTATGACTATAGAAATGCTCCATCAGACACACTCTCGGGAGGGATGAAGAGAAAGGTTTTCGTTGCTATGGCACTGGCGGCAAAGGCACCAGTGATATTTCTAGATGAGCCAACCACAGGCTTGGACCCGCTTTCAAGAATAGAAGTCTGGTCTGCAATAAAGCGGTTATCGTCCAAGATCATACTCACGACTCACTACATGGAGGAGGCGCAGGAACTTTCCAACGAGGTAGTGGTGATAGATCAAGGGAACATAATTACTCATGGCGCTATAGGAAATCTTCTGTCTTCATTCGGTGGCAAGATGAGGGCAGAGAAGATGGACGGAGAGGAATATGACATAAAGATTGCAAATGTTGCAATAAAATACATAGAAAAGGAAAGGGTCGACGAGTTCATAGCAAAGGGGTACGATATCAAGAGGATAAATTTGGACGACATCTTTCTCTCCAAGGGGGTAATGCTTGAATCCTAAGTTCATTCTCTATTTTGCCTGGTACTATGGATTCTACATTATATTGAGGGGGCCGTCTTACCTTGTCGCTTCCCTTTCCCTTCCTCTCACCCTTCTGTTTATGGTTACGATTTTCACCCACGGAACCCTAATAGCCTATGCAATAGCAGGCGGACCAATAGCAATAGTTGCAGCGAACAGCATAAACGGAGCTGCGGACGCAGCGTTCTTCAGGATCCAGATAAGGATACAGGACCTCTTTGTTGCTACAAGAATAACATCTCAGGATTACATGTTTGCACTTTCCTTAAGCTATCTAGTATTCTCCCTTCCAGGCATTGCCCTTTACGCCGTACTAGGAGCGTATTTTAAGGTGTTTATGCTTTCTTCTGCCTTACAGATAATAGCAGTTTTGGTGCTTCTTACGCTTACAATATCAAATCTCTCGTTCATAATAGCAGGACTGCTCAAGCACATAAGAAATGTCTGGGGGATAACGGCAATACTTTCGATAATAATGACTGTCCTTCCTCCTACCTTCTACCCTTATACCTTCCTGCCGCAAGGTGTAATTTACATCCTGTCTATATCTCCGGTAACACCAGCTGCAGTTCTCATCCAGGGAATAGTGGGGCTAGAACCTTTCCAGGTTTCGATGATATTCATACTCCTAATAGAAACAGTAATACTGACCTTCCTTGGGAGAAAATTCATTAGATGGAGGGAGTGAAATTAATGGTGACCAATGTCACGCTTCATGAGGAATTATCGTGCTTGAACTCAGGAATGTTGGAGAAGCACTTGTACGAATTAACGAAGTGATAAGACAGCTAAGCTTCAGGCAGACTGAGAAATATATCTCCCATTTTTGCGTAATGAATATTATGGAGGAAAAGATAGAAATCATCAGCTATTTGCAGGTTTTCGGTCATGGCAAATGTTCCGGAATACTGAACCAATATGTCACTGGAATCAGGTTGGTACTAATGGAAATAGAAAGACTCCATCAGTTCCCATTGAATTCCTGAAATCAATAGGATATGTGAAGGAAAGAATGGCTAGAGAAATGTCTGAACGATAAGTTTATCTTAAAAAGTTGATAAGCAACATGCCGGGCTGGCCGGGAGGGTAGGCGTCTCCTGTTACTCGAAACCGTCTATACGCGGGGGCGACAGCCGATATAGAAGGCAACCTTGAAGGTGCGAGCCTTTGACGTTCGGCGAAACTCTGTCCCATCAGATCCAGGTTGTATGCATCTTTCCCGGAGGGGAGAGGGGCATGCGTTATCACGGGAATCCGCCAGGACCGGAAGGGAGCAACGGTTACGTGGACCGCGGATGCCGATGGGGGCACGGAGCGGAGAATAGAGAAGGTCACCGTATCTATCTATCGCCCTTTGATGTCGGTGGCCCGGCATTATAAGAAATTTGAGCTAATCACCAAAGGATAAGGGCAAGTGGGCTTCAAATTTTGATGAGCCCGATTTATCTGCAATTCAGAATCTCTCCTGGATAATTCATCAACTGGACAATCCACTGTGATTGGAGTGATGTTCCACCGGTATATCTGCATCACGAATAACTTAATAATCAAAGAATCATTAAAATTGAGGAAAATTGCGCAATATTAAAACAATCCACGACTCTATATATGGTTCAATCGACTTGGATGAAACGGTCTCCAATATAGTTTCTACAAATGAATTCCAGCGGATGAATATGGTCAAACAACTGGGTTTCACGTACCTCGTATTCCCCGGCGCCACACACTCGAGATTTGAGCATTCTCTTGGAACTTACTACCTGGCCAGGGAAGTTTCAACAAGATTGGGCTTGGAGGAAGAAGATGTTGTTGATGTGTCTCTTGCAGGGCTTCTTCACGACATAGGACACTCCCCTTTCTCGCATTCACTAGAAGGCTCTATGATGAAGATCTATGGAAAGGAACATCTTGGGGTAACGGTAGACATAATAGAAGGAAAAACTCCAAGGAACGAAATTAGCGACTCACTAGGGGGCCATAAGAATCGCGTATTGAAGATATTAAAAGGAGAGGCCGGAGTACTCAGCAGGATAATATCAGGGAACGGGGACGTGGATCAGATAGATTATCTTGCCAGGGACTCATACTACACTGGTGTTGCCCTTGGAGCGGTGGACATACCGAGGATAATGAGGGTCCTGTCTATCTACAGAAACGAACTGTGCGTCGAGGTAAAGGGGCTTCCATCTGTAGAGGGTTTGATGGTCGCAAGAATGCTGATGTATAGAACTGTCTACAGGCATAAGACTGCCCTTATAGCATCTTCTCTGGCAAACGATGCGCTATTTTCTATGAATCCGGATTATGATGAGTTTGTACAGTGGAATGATTGTGATTTCATGGCTGAACTAAAGAAAAATGATTTAAAAATCTACGATTCGCTTAAGCACAGGAAGATACCAAAAGGACTTATCGTGAGGCAAGGTGAAAGAGAGTTCAATGAGTTGAAGCAGGAACTTGATGGGAATCTCGTATCTTCTCAGTACTTCAAGTCACCGTTCAAGAATGAAGTGCTCAATGTCCTGACAGAAGAAGAAATTAGGCCCATAACAGACTTCTCTTTAATAATGCAGTTCCTGGAGAGAGAACTCGAGGGTATGGGCCTTATAATATTCAAAAAGGAAGAGGAGTTGAAGATCAAGGACGCTCTGAAAATACGGAAGATTCAGTATCTATAGCAAAGAATTATAGCATATCATCATTTACACGTATGCTCAAGCCTGTAGGTCGAAGGGCAAGGGAATTAGCACTCAAGGACCCTGTCGCCTACAGTGCTTTCCCGGACAAAGATATGTACCTTTGTTTTCTTCCAGAGATGTCGGGTCAGGATGAAAATGAGCTGGTAGAGTCAATGAACAATTTCCTCGTTCTCATATTCCCAATGGGAGTCGAATTTGCGGAGAACGTAATCCAAAGCCAGGGCATTTTGAATAGAATTGAAAGAAGGCATTCCAAGATAGTCCTTTATGATGATGAGATGAGGAAGTTCCAGAACTACTCATTCTCTAAGCTATTGGAGTTCAGGGAACACTTGATCTACCTCCTCCACCTCTCGTATGCGCAGCGTCCATCCCTTTTTCTCGGTAGGGATGCTATCGGGATGAGTTATGCAAAGATAAAGTATGATCCGTTCACTACAATTGACTCGGTGAGAACGAGTCCATGGCATCTTCCAGGTAAAGAGGAAGTTTTTTCTTTTTCAAAATACAATGTCGGGCACATAGTATCCCCAGATCTGGGCGAAGTATTTGCCGTTACTTTTAAGGAGTGAACCTTTGATGGTACGGCGGGCGGAGAAAGCTTGATTAATCTATAAGGACTTATGAACCATGGACGTTGAAAAGCTTTTTGACCTGAACCAGAACATCGAAGGGGTCCTCATTTACAATGGAGGGGAGACTTCGAACGACCCATCATTCTTCTATTTTACCCAGCTAGCGAGGGGGTTATTTGAAAGTTCATACGTTTTCCTCACACGCAAGAACCTTAAGGTCATCACAAGTCAACTAGAGGCCGAGACCGCTAAATCTGAAGACCTAGACGTGGAGGTATTTTCCTCCGGGAAACAGAAGGATGAACTGTTGAAGGAAGTCACTAAGAGTACCACATTCATTGGCATAAATTATTCCGGGCTGTCATATGCTGATTTCTTATCTCTCAAGGAAAAGCTTCCCGACAAGGAATTCATTGATGTGGGTGATTCAATATCTAGTCTCAGACAGGTGAAATCTGATAGGGAAATAACAAAATTGAAGGAGGCAGCGAGAATAGTTTCCGTCGTTGGGGACGAAATTCCAGGGATGCTGAAGGAAGGAATGACTGAAGGGGAACTCGCTGCAAAGGTCAATTACGAAATGATGAAGAACGGCGCATCCTCTACGAGCTTTGACACCATAGCGGCATTTGGACCTGATGCTGCCGAACCTCATTTTTCTGGAGGAAGCAGGAAGCTGAAAAAGGGTGATGTGGTACTGGTTGACTTCGGAGCTAAATATCAAAGATACTGTTCAGACATGACAAGGACTTACTTCTTCGGAAAGCCCGATAAGGAGATGCAGGAAATGTATGAGGTCGTATTTAGTTCTCAGGATGCAGGTTTTAAGGCCATCAAGAGCGGGGAGAACGGAAAAGTAGTAGACGCAGCTTCCAGAAAAGTCATAGATTCTTCAAAGTTTAAGGGGAAATTCATACATAGCCTCGGACACGGAGTAGGGCTCAATGTCCATGACCATCCAGCTTTGGGTCCTCAATCTGATTTCTTCCTCAAGGAAAATATGGTCGTGACCGTAGAGCCTGGTGTCTACGTACCTAAAAGGGGAGGGGTAAGGATAGAGGACGACGTCATCGTTACGAAGGGCGGGTGCCAGATCATCACGTCAGCCTCAAGAGAACTTCAAATCGTATGAAGGAAGACATCATAGAAAAATATCCATTTCTAAGGAGGGGATTGATACAATACTTTGGCGAGGGAATATCGCTAAAGGAGTTCCTTGAGGAAAACGAATATTTCATTCATAAATCTGCAGATCTGCTTTACAGTATCATCAACGGGGAGGATGCATCTTTCCCTATAAACGGAGAAGAGAGGGTAAAGAGTTACATAATCACGAAGATCATCCTCACTTACATAAGGGATTATTTCATATCAGCCAGATATGCCATCAGAGAGAGAAATGCACTTTACGATAACCTAGAGAGGGAGTCCGACCCCAGAACCCTGAAATCCATAGCACATGAGCTCAATGTTGATATTGAAAGGGAGGAAGAAAAGTTCCTAATTCCGATATCTTCCTTCCTAAAGAATGCAGTAGTATTCAATGACAAGGAGCTGAAGTTGTGCAATCAGGAGTTAAAGAACGGGTACGTTGTAGCATCAAAGCACGTCCTTTCAAAAATAATAAGGGAAGCCTTCTACAGAAAGTACATGCAGGAGGTAAATGAGGTGGTAGAATTTCCCGCCGAAGTAGACAACCTGCTCAAACCCTACGTGAGCGAGGTCATTTCCAGGGGAAGGGAAATCAGGCAGGAGAGGGCAAACCTGGGTCCTCTCAACGAGAAATCATTCCCCCCCTGTCTTGCCGAAATAATAGACCAGATGAAGAAGGGAGCAAACGTTTCCCATGCAGGTCGTTTCTTTCTCGTCACGTTCCTCCACCGGATAGGGCTTCCAAATGACGAGATATTGAAGTACTTTGGGGAGGTTCCGGATTTTGCAGAAAAGATAACGAAGTACCAGATTGAACACATAACTGGAACTGGGAGGGGAAGGGAGTATAGCGTTCCATCATGCCAGACACTGGGTTCCCTTGGACTCTGCTACAAGGAGAGGGACCCTCTATGTAGTTCTGGGAAGATATCACACCCCCTGAGTTTCTATAGAATAAGGAATCTAGGGGATAGACGTGTAGGCAAGTCTAGCCCTGTAAACAGAGTTGATAAATCCCATGACTCCCAGGAATATTAGAGCCCAGGACGTAATGTAGAAACCAAACAACTCAATTTTGAAAGTGAAGATTTGCAAAACTGTCACAATCATAATGATGACGAGTCTGTCAGCCCTTCCGGGAAATCCTCCATACAATCGATTAAGTCCGACAGCCTGGGATTGGGTCCCCACGTAACTGCTCAGGAAGGTTCCTGCTATGGCTAAGATTCCAAAGTATAGGTTCCCAAATGAGCTTACTGCCATTCCAAAGAGGATTACAAAATCAGAATACCTGTCAAGGAGGTGATCCAAGAAATCCCCCTTCTTTGACTCCTTTTTGAATTTTCTTGCAACCGCACCGTCAAGGGCATCAAGATATGAAGACCCAATGATTAGCACCAGAGCAGCCACAAGATAAATAATCCCCGCATGTCCGAGGTAGTAGGTAAGGGCAAACAAGATTGCAAGAAAGAATGAAATGATTGTTATTGAATTTGGATTGACATTTCCAAGTCTTGAAGCAACACCGTTCAATAGGAAACCCGATCTGCTTCTAGCTTTATCTAATACCAATCCAGTATCTCCTCCATAAGGTCTATCTTCAGGCTCTTAGGTTCTCTTCCTTTAATTACATTTTCTATGAAGTCCGCTGTCTCTTTCACGTTGGAGTTAAGAACCTCGAACGTGCTGTCTGGATGAAGTCCCTCGGCCTCAAAGCCTATCAGGTCAATGGCCTCGCTTTCAAGGTTGTCCATGATCTTTGATTTGCTGTACCCCCTTTCCTTGAGTCTGGCCTCTATATCAGCTAAATGCGCCCTCATTACTACAACCTTTCTGCATTTGGAAAAGTGGGACAAGTGCCCGAAGTATATGCCGTCTGCATTGATTTCACGAAGACACTCTTCATCCACAATCCTCTCCCCCTCTACTTCTTCAACAATACAATCCCCTATCAGTGAGTCAAATTCCAAGGCCTTGAACCCACGTTTTATTAATTCATTCTTGACTGTGGACTTTCCAACTCCCGGTGTTCCTGTTACGCATATCATTTTACAATTCCCAATTTTAGTGGTCTGGCAAGATGCCTTCTGGCTATGATTGGCGCTTCATAGAAACCAGGGGATATCTCCCTCTCCTCCTTCTTTACTTCACCTGTTTTGCTGCGAGCACCGCACTTTCTGCACCTGAAACCACCATTTTTGCCAACGCTTTCCATTCTAGTTCCGCAGTTTGGGCAGATGGGTGGCCTTATCTCTATGACAGATGAAACGGATATGAGTTGTATCTTCTCAACATTTATGATTCCTGCCTTAGTGATTCCCCCGTATACCCTGACCTCGTCCCCCTTCCTCAGTTTAGAAAGAGTGTTCCTGAATTCCTTAGTTGGTTCCATTGCCACAACCCTGATATTTTCTCCTTTGTTTGTGATATCAAAACTAAGTATTCCCCCCCTTGCCCATAAAGGTTCTGAAGAGACGAATCCCCGTATTATCGAGGAATTGTAAAGTTTTGACTCGCCAATACTCCTCTCCACCAGATGATCGTCTGTTCCCTGGTTAGTGCGGTAAACAATGTAGGAGTGATAAGGCTCGCTTTTCACATCACTTCCGTATTTAATCAGTCCGGCAGGGTTTATGCCCCTTATCCCGAACAGCACGGGAGTCTTCGTTGTGGGCCTGATGGCATTATAATCGTTATTGAAGTCGAAGCTGTCGAAAGTGTCTGGATATGATTGCTCTATCCTCATAGAACTTGCATCATCGACAAAATGATCTCCTCCCCAACTCTCTTTTCCAAGATATGCGATCAATTCAAATGTATTATTTATTCCAGGCCAGGAGATGGCAGCATTGGCCCCAACTAACCCAATCTGTCCATTCACAGTCATGAATTCCCCCTTTATCCTGCCAATCACATTCTCATAGTCCACATATTCCCTCACGGCATCCCAGTAAAAGTTCTCGTCGTTCCTCTCACTTCCTATCACTAGGGCAGGGTTTGTATCCTCGTCCTTTGGAGAAAATCTTTCTATCAGGGACATGACGTCAATGTCCATTTTTTCTTCCGTATACCATTCATACGAGAATATGGGCTCATCCCCTATTTTACCGATTACGGTCCTGTCACCCTCTCCCCTTCCCAGCGTCATGGAAATAGCAGCATTTCCTCTAGTCTTAAGCGGTATGTTCGGATTAAGTCTGACGAGATTCGGGTATCCGACAAGATCAAGATTTGAGTTTTTCAATATCTCAATTGTGAGGTAGGTCGTGCACATCTCCGTCTTGGAGTCAGTATCATCTATACCGATAATAGGCACTATCTTCCGTACCTCCTCTGTCTCTTCTGGTAATCCCTGACGGCCTTGAGAAGGTCAAGTTTTGTTATGTCAGGCCAGTATACATCTGTAAAATAAAGCTCGGAATACGCGGACTGCCATAGCAGAAAATTGCTGACTCTCTCTTCTCCCGATGTTCTTATTACCAAATCCGGGTCTTCTATTTCACCGGTGTAGAGATATTTCTCAATTAGCTTTTCGTCAATACTGTCAGGGTTTATTTTCCCCTTCATTACTTCCTTTGATATGTTCTTGATAGCATCTAGAATCTCCTCCCTTCCCCCGTAAGCAATTGCTACATTGAGGAGGTACTTGTCAAAGTCTTTTGTATATTCCTCGGCCCTTCGTGCAGCTTCCCTGAGCGTTTCAGGTAGAAGCTCGGTCTTGCCAATCAGTTTCACCCTGATCCTGTTCTTTATTATTCTTTCATCACTGATAAGGTCGTTGAAGCTGTTCGCATATAAATTCATGAGATATTCAATCTCCGATGCCTCCCTCTTGAAATTCTCTGTAGAAAAGGCATAGACAGTCACAATTTTTATACCAATATCGTAGGCCCAGTCTAGAAATTCCTCCAACCTCTCCTTTCCAAGAAGATGGCCTTCGTCGTCAGATACCTTCAGCTGTCTTGCAAACCTTCTGTTACCGTCCATTATAACGGCAATATGCTTCGGCAGAGGGTCCTTTCTTATGTCCTCAAGGAGGCTCTGTTCATACCGTTCCCTTATTCCCGAAAGGACAGAATTGAAGAATCCCTGCTTTGGCATCGTCAAGTAGATGGTTAAAAGGAATAAATTGTTTACTTCTTTCGCATTCTAAAATAAAAAAGTGAGGATGAGGGCGAATAACCGTGAACAATCTTTCTTTCAAGAACGTTGGCGCCGTCAAATTCTATCTTATCAGTCCTGTTAGATATGTATGTTACATGGATGACTGTACCGGATTCCATCATTCCGATTATGCTATTTGTCACTGACAGAGGTTGAGTAGGATTATTCATTATTACCTCACCTACACCGTCAAGGCAGTCGAATATTCTGTTAGAATCTGCGATCAACAACTCCCCTCTGACTTTGTTTAGCCTCATGTTTTTGGAAAGAAGCTCTACAGCGCTTGGATTTAAGTCTATTGAAAGCACTTTCTTCCCTCCTTTCAGTAGAGGTATTGAAATTGGTCCAATTCCTGCATACATGTCGACTACTAGTTCTGAGTCAGAAGAATTTAGACAGTTATCCGTGATTTCCCTCCTCAACCCTGCCAGCCTAGGAGAGAAGTATGCCCTTTGCAGATCGACCATGTACCGTAGACCATTTTCCTTGATGATACCAGTTGGCTCCCCCTTGCCGTGAATCAGTTCAAGCTTCCTAATACGCAACTGTCCTTCAACTCCCTTATCCAGGAATATTGCTCTGGGATCCTGCTTTTCCTTTATCTCGTCAAGTACCTTTTCCCATCCTTCCCTCTCCTTTATGACGAAGAAATCAGATATTTTCTCGAAGCTTCCCACGTGTTCCATTTTCTTCTTCGAGTTCTCTTCAAACTCGCCCTCCAGTTCGGATTTCTTGATGGGTACCAGGACCCAGCTGCCTTCCCTCCTTATCTTGAACTGTTTCAGTAGCTGATCGCTCCTTCTTAACCTTTCAATCTCCTCGTTTGCCTTTGATTGCTGGATTTTAATGTACGGAACTCTCGTCGCAGGAAAATGTATTTATTTAATATAACTTTGGGAATTAGTGTTCTGTCCTAAGTGTGGGTCGATGATGTTCCCAAAGGGGGAAGTTTGGGTATGCAGGAAATGTGGAAATTCACTCCCTATCAAAGAAGAAGAGAAGAAAGGCATAGTGGAGAAGGGCAAAAAGAAGGAAACTATTGTAGTAGAGAAGGAAGAGATAAACCTACCGATAGACAAGACAGTTCAATGTCCAAAGTGCCACGAATTTGGCGTTTATTGGGAAGCTTTACAGACTAGAGCTGCAGACGAACCAGAAACGAGATTTTACACCTGCACTCACTGTGGCCATCGTTGGAGAGAGTACTGAGTGCTGAGGACATTTAAGGGAATATTGCCTCGTGCTCTGGTATAACTAAAATATCATCCAAATCCTACTACATCTTTCTTCTTTTGTATGGTAGGCATGGGAATAGGCGGTGGCAGTCTAAGGTCCCTCGCTATCAGTATTGTCTCAATTACAGAAGACGAGAAAATTGCAGTTTGCACCTCGTTTGCGACAGGGTCTGGAAGTGATTTATCCTTTTTCCATTTTACCTCTATCTCTTCTCCACCTTGGTAAAGAAGAGAACCCTCAAGTGAAATTGCTCCAAGAGTTGAAAATGAAGATGTGAATTTGTAGATGATCCTTGAAAACTCGTTTTCCTTCCTTACGTCAACAATTGTCAAGTTTTGATCTATCCTGACTTCCTGCGGTCTTGTGTCTATAGGGGCATACCTTCTGCCTTCTATTGAAGTGATCTCAAGGTCCTTTATCACACTACCCCAGTATTAATCTGTTAAATTGTTTTTCCCTGTAATAATTCATTGACCTTGCTATCAAGACCATCGTAAACTATCTTCTGTTTTTGATATAATCGGAATAAAAATCAGGGTAGGATTCATACTCAACCGGATCTTCCAGCCCTGCTTCCATGAAACCCTTCAACCTGAGTTTGCAGGAATCACATACGCCGCAAGCCCTTTCCTTCCCGTTGTAGCATGACCAGGTCAGTTCTAGAGGCGTTTTGAGCCTGTTTGCAAGCCTGACTATATCTGCTTTAGAATATCGCAACAAGGGGGCCTCAACCTCGATGCTACCACCTTCCACAGTTTTCTTCGTTGCCAAATTGAATGTTTTGTTGATGGAATCGAAATACTCCGGCCGGCAGTCAGGGTAACCTGAGTAATCCAGGGCATTGGCGCCTATGAATATCTTGGATGAGTCAGTCACCTCCGCAAGACCAAGTGCTATAGAAAGAAGTATAGTATTCCTGGCCGGGACGTACGTTACCGGTATTTCCTTACCAATGTCTTCCATAGGAACGTCTGGAACTTCAATATCCCCTGTAAGGGCACTTCCACCAATCGCCCTCAAATCCAGTTTCATAATCTTGTGTTTCACGCCATAGTAACTTGCTATTTTCCTAGCAGAATCCAGCTCCCTTGTGTGTCGTTGTCCGTAGTCAAATGACAGTGCTATAACTTCATATCCTTTGGATAGGACGTAAGAGAGGAGAGTGGAACTGTCCAGGCCACCTGAAAGAAGGCTGACGGCCCTATTTTTTCCAGCTTGATTTTGCATACTGTCCAGGTCCCTCGTGTACCTCTATATCCACCCCTTCAACTTCCTGATCAAGGGAATCAATGAATCTTCCGAGAACGTATTCACTCAGACATTCTGCTGTGGTATCCTTGACTGGAACAATCCTTGCCTCTTCCTCGGGGAAACTGTAAGTCTTTCCTTCAATTCTAACAATCAGATTTCCTTCCCTTCTGCCTATGGATATCCCATTCCTCTTCTCAGGAATTAGCACTCTGTGGTCAAGATGGTCAGCTATTTCCTTTAGCTTGGATTTAGCCTTTGAGAAGTCTAGGAAATATGTTTTATCGTCAAGTGAGCCTGTTATCCTCACGGATATGGAATAGTCGTGACCGTGGATACGCGAGCACTTCCAGTCACCAGGAATGAAGTGGGCGGCAGAGAACCTGATATTTGAATAATTCCCATCGATGAATATTTCCACCATGGTATATCAACTTCCACACTGAAATCCTTTCTGGTCCCTGTAGCAATGACGGTATTCGATTTGGGGAAGAGATTGCAATAAAATAGGTAAATTTAGAAATAATTGCTTCCATCCCTTCTCTTGATCATAGGTCAATTACATTCCTATCCCCCAGGTATTCTGGCTCGGAATGATCTCCAATCGGCGGAATCAATAGTAGATTGGTCTCAGGAGGGAACTCTTCCTTCTTATCCCTGAAAGCAGAAAATATGACACGGCTGTAGAATTTCATCTTCTCATTTATTCTCGATTTATTATGAAGATCGGAATATTCGCATTCTACCGCAATTCTCTCCTCATCCTTCACTATAACAAGGTCTGGATGACGGCCGTCGTACTCTATTCCTTCGTAAACTTCATACCCCTTGTTCCTGAAGAAGAAATACGATCTTGTAACGAGGTATCTGTGGAACATCGACTCGCTCCCTTTCTTGTGCCTTGAGCCTATCTTTTCAAAGTATTCCTCCTCCATATGCACCTTTCCATCAACAATCGTTGCCAGACCCAAAGATACCAAGTTGCTCAGACGAACCGGGTCCATCTTTTCCGGAAATTCCCTGTCGAGCTTCTCCTCATCACCCGCGAAATCATAGAATTCCCTTGAAATAGAGAATTCTTTGCTCGGAGAGGCCAATCTAGTCATTCCGTAAAATGTACTTTCGCTCCTAGGTACAAGGCAATTGAATCTGTGAAATTCAGGATTCCTCAAGGGCTTTCCACCGTATCTAAATGATGAAGCATCTTCGTTAGAGAGTTGAAATAGGAAGAAGTTGTGGGCATTTGTCCGTATTGCTGAGGCAAGCGGTTGATCAAGGGATGAGAGTGATTGTGTGGCCATGACTGCCCAAAGGGAAAACTTTCTTCCCTCAGTTACCAGTCGCTGCGATATGTGAGGGGAGAAAGTCTGGAATTCATCCATGACCAGGACTACATCTTTCATTCGTCGAAGAATTACGTTGTTCCAGATCTTATATAGCAGCATTATCGAAAATGGCCTGGCAAGGGAACTTGGAGAAAATTCTCCAGATAGTTCTACGTAAAGGGTTTTCTTCAGTTTCGAAAGATCATAAAAATCCTCTCTTGATGCGAATAACTTCCTAGATACCTCGTTTGTCAGAAGAGGGACAATCTTGTTAACGCTCGATGATATGAACTCCGGTCCCTGGCTGAATATTGAATAGAATTGGGCCTTTTCCTCAGGTTCAAGTGAAGATGAAAAGTCCTTTCTTTTGTAATAATTAAGGAGCAGATCAGATAGGTCCTGGATCGTAGGATTGATTTTGTACTTCAGCAGCAGTCTGGTAAGTACTGTGAATATCAGCTCTATCCTTGGTCCCCATGTACCTATCGAAAAAGCAGATTCTGTGGAGAATATATCCTTTAGAGTCTGCACTACAAGTTCTTCGTTTATCAATCGTTCACCTTCGCTCTGATAGGGTAGGACTGACATCATGTTGAACCGAAGGTATCCCATTTCCTGGCCGGGGAAAGGTGAAAGGGTTATAATGGATGAATTTGGGCTACCGTATTTCCAAAGTTCACCATGAGGATCAAAGACCAACACCGTTTTACCCTCTTCCTCGTACATCCTAATCAGTTGTGCGAGCAAGTTTGACTTTCCTGTTCCAGTTTTCCCGAGGACAAGGGAGTGGTTTTCAAGGAATTCCCTAGGGAAGCATATTCTTTTCTCTACGAGGGGGAAGGGTATGCCGTTTTCATACGGCCAGTAGTCCATGGTCTCCACTCCCATTTATGAGCGATGAAAGCTCGTAGCTTGTGAGTATCAAGGGATTTCTTCTCTCAAACGTGAGGCACTGCTTTCCATCCCTGTTCGTATAGGCCCTCAAGAGGATTGGCGAAAAAAGTCTTACCCTGTACAGCACCTTTCCTGCCTTTGGGCCCAAATACCTCCTTCTCAGAGGATTTAATGTTGAGTACCTTTCTACCCTCACGTGTAATTCGTCACCTTTCATCAAAAAGGATGAAGTTTCAACCAAAAAAGGAAAAATTGAATCAAACATGAACCTCGGCTTATTGAACAAGAACACATTTTCCCTCCATTGTTTGCTGAGAAGAACATTCTCAATCTTGTTGCCAAGCTCCTCCCTGATATACTGGACAATTTCGGCCTCCTTGTGGCTGTAGCCAACAAACACTGACAGTGAGTCATTCCTCCTGATCATAAGCTCTGTTTCTCTATTGGTCAGAAGGATATTGAGAAGAAACCTTAGATTCTCCCTGTCCCTGACATAAATTTTCCAATACGAAGACATCAGTTTCCCCCCTTGGTTTCATCAAAAACGAGGAAGGCCAGTTGCGTTTCGGCATCCATTGTGTTCTCATCCAATTTTCCGAAGTTGTTTATGCAAAATTTCATTCCAGTTCCGAGACAAAAACATGTCACATTCGCTTCTATTTTCATAAAAACACCTCGAGTCCAACTCCATTCATTTTCAGATTTAAAGGGTCAAAAGTGGCACTTGCTGAAAGGAATATTATTCAGAAAACAAGCTATTCTCAAGCAGGCAATACGCACCGCCTTTTAAAGAAATCTTATGTTCTATTCACGAAATTGGACTACAAAATTGGATAATGTTCTGATATTTAATTTTTGAGAATGATTAGAAGGGGAGAAAATAAAAGAAGAAAAATTAATAGAAGTTTACTTGTATTTTATCTTTGAAGATGCACTGAAGTGTACTTTGTTCTTTGCGGGAACCCTTATGATCTGCTTTGTCCTAGGATTCTTAGCGTTCCTTGCCTTTGTTTGCTTCCTCGAGAAGATTCCGAATCCTGCAATTCTAACCTTCTGTCCTTTGTTTATGTTCGTCACAATAGCCTTGAAGGTTCCCCTTATTACTGACTCAGCGCTTCTGACAGATACGCCGGAACTCTTGGCGATGTCTCTGGCAATCTCGTTTATTCCGACCATATTGAGAATATCTACATTTAATATATAAAGTTAATGCTATTTTTAATATTACGGCTGGCGTGAGGAATATAGATTTTATTCAAAATATCTTATAGAAAATATCGAATATAAACTCTGCTCTTTAAATACTAAAGAACTCATCATTTGATACTTTTTTATGCGTCTCCATTATGCAGATTCCGTAGACTACATCGAGGTTTTCTGATAATGCTGTCTTTATGACATCCGGGCTTTCAGCTCCGAGCTGGAGCCAAACGGCCTTTGGATGCAAACTCGGTGCCTGGAGTACAACCTCCTTAGAAGCTTCCGGATTTCTGAATACGTCCACTATGTCAATTTTCACGTCCTTGGGTATGTCTAGGATGGAAGGGTATGTTTTTTTCCCGTATATTTCCTGGACAGTTGGATTTACTGGAATCACGTTGTACCCGATATCAATCAGGTATTTCCCGACCTTATTGGAATCCCTTTCAGGATTTGGGGACATTCCAACTACTGCAATAGTCTTGCTCTTTTCCAGGAGGTCCTTTATCATTGCCGGCTTATCTAAAATCATCGATTACCCTATTCAAAATTTCAAATAAACCTTTTCTGGTCTTCGACGGTGCCCATCAATTCATTCACTATACCTTTGGCCTCAGAAAAACTGAACAGGGGAGATAAGGACACAGTGACAACATATTCTCCAAATTTGGACCTGGCTATTGCAGGTCCCTGCTCCTTCCTGAATGCAAATGTCGGTTCCCCCTTTTCGAATTCTTCAAAGAAATTGCCACTGTGCCTTAAGTCGTATATCAAGTGTTCAGCATGTTCAGTAGGCCTGGCTATATCTACCCACGAAGCCCTCCTGTAATAATCTTCAGAGAACGCAAAAATTGTTTCTATGATGCTGCCGTCTTTTTTGAAGATACCTACTGAGTCCATGCAGAGGTCTCCCACGCAAAAGTCACTCTTCGGTGTTTTCCAGTCAAGATTACTTATCCTCCTCTCCTCAAACCATTCAGGCTCTCCCTTATTTGCGAAGAATGATCGTCTATAAAATGGAAATCTTTTGAATCTTTCATCTGGGAAGGGAGCAAACATTCTTTCACTAAGTTTGCTGACATTCTTCCTTGACTCCCCCTCCACTTCTATCTGTGTTCCAAGAGAAAAAGAAGAGGCTGCCTCCTTACCCTTGTAGTTCTTGCCAGTGAAAATTACCCAGTCCTTCATTGGTATACTATCGACCATAGAATATGAGGAGACGAAAGATTCCATAAGACTCTTGGGAAATCCTGGATAGAACCAGTCCAGGAAGAATTCCTTCACTCTGATCTTCTCTCCATCTATTATGCATTCATACCGCAATGTCGCCCACTTTCTTCCCTCTGTGCGGTATGTTACATTCCTGATCTCCAAATCGCCTGGAACAAATATCAGAAATGGCGTTTCTTCCTGTAGTTTTTCCAGGTCGTATACCTGTACTATCTCATTCTCCATTTGCACGATTCAAAGATTAACTAAATACTTAAAACATTTGAGCGTTGAAGTTCAATAGCAATACCAAAGGGTGGTTATCTTTCTTAAGGGAACATAATTACTTACTTGTCTTTAGATGGATAATCATATCCTCCACTGTTGCCCTCAGATTGTAGTTTGGATGAAAGTCCCATTCGGTTACGGCAGCGGATGCGTCTAGCGATCCAGGCCATGAATCTGCAATGGACTGCCTGAAGTCAGGCTCATAAGTCGCCTGGAATCTAGGAAAGTATTTCTTCAGTTCCGTTTCGAGCTCCTTCGGTGTCACAGAGAAGGAAGCCACGTTAAAATCTGTCCGATGCTTCAGTCTGGAATCTTCTGCTTCTGCAAGTTTCAATAGTGAATCAAGCGCGTCAGGCATATACATCATCGGAAGTTTCGAGTTCTCCCTTAGAAAGCATTTGTAATTTTTTCCCTTGGCTGCTTCAATGATCATTTCTATCGAATAATCGGTAGTGCCTCCACCAGGTGCAGTCTTGTAGCTTATCAGTCCAGGGAATCTTAGTCCACGTGCGTTGAGGCCGAATCTAGCATGATAGTAATTACCCAGATGTTCTGCCAGCAGCTTTGTTATTCCATACATTGTGACTGGCCTGGCTATAGTCTCGATGGGAACGTTTTCCTTCGGTGTGTCAGGTCCGAACACGCCTATAGAACTTGGTGTCAGTACCAGTTTCACCTTGTTCCTTACTGCTGACTCCAGGATGTTGTACATCCCTGAAATGTTGACCTTGTAAGCCAGTTCCGGGTTCTTCTCGCCGTTTGCTGAGAGAATGGCTGCGAGATGGAAAACAGTATCAATCTTGTATTTGTCCATTGCCCTGTCAACGGAGGTCCTGTCAGTGACGTCAAGGGCGATAAATCTCGGATCGGTTGAGTTAGGCCTCACGTCCGATGGTATAATTCTCTCTTTTCCG
Organism: Thermoplasmata archaeon; assembly: GCA_021816725.1. Classification (GTDB taxonomy): domain Archaea; phylum Thermoplasmatota; class Thermoplasmata; order Thermoplasmatales. The sequence continues at coordinate 39,414 of JAKAXD010000006.1, read as the reverse complement.
AAAACTTCAGACAGAAATGGTACGAGCTCACTGCCTATTTGGCCACTTGCACCCGTGACCATGATCTTTTCGAATGTCATTCGTACAAACAGTTATGCGGAAATAAAAAATATTTCGCAAAGATTTTTTCGCATCGAAGGCGATTTTACCATATCCAAAATTTCAAGGGAACACTAATTCTTACTGATTATCTAAACATCAGCAGCGTGTAGTAAAGCAAAGTATATGACTGCTGATAACATCTCGGGGCATGGGGAAAATGGACTGGGTGAACGAAGAGATAAACCTTTTGAAAGAGTCCGGTCGGTACGTTCCCATAAGGACATTACAGACATCACAGGGAGCGTGGGTCAAGATCGATGGAAGAAAACTGCTGAACCTGTGTTCCAATAATTATCTGGGACTTGCAAACAACCCTGAAGTAAAGAAGGCAATGCACGATGCAATAGACGCATACGGCGTAGGTGCTGGAGCTGTGAGGAGTATTGCCGGTACAATGGAAATCCACATTAAGCTTGAGGAAAAGATTGCACAATTCAAGCACATGGAGTCATCACTTGTATACCAGGGCGGCCTGCTTGCCAACCTGGGAACTATTCCAGCGCTTGTAGGGAAAGACGACTTAGTATTCAGCGAGGAACTTAACCATGCCAGTATAATAGATGGCGTCAGGCTTAGCTCTGCAAAGAGAGTAGTATTCTCCCACGTATCCCCCCCTGATCTCGAGGAGAAGCTGAAAACTGAACGCTCCACTGGGAAGAGGGCGCTAATAGTTACGGACGGAGTTTTCAGCATGGATGGTGATATAGCACCGCTGAAAGAAGAGGCAGAGCTGGGAGAGAAATATGATTCTATGGTCTATGTGGATGATGCACATGGTGAAGGTGTTCTTGGTGACCATGGAAGGGGGATCGTTGATCATTTCAAGATAGGGGACAAGGTTGACGTCGAGATGGGGACATTCTCGAAGGCTGTTGGCGTCATGGGAGGGTTCGTGGCAGGAAGGAATGAGCTGATAGATTATCTTAAACAAAAGGCCAGGCCTTTCCTTTTCAGCTCAGCATTGAATCCAGGTGAAGTAGCAGCTGTCATGAAGAGCATAGAAATAATGGAGAAGGACGACTCACTCCTCAAGAAACTCTGGAACAACTCAGATTTCCTAAAGGAGAAGCTCAATAATCTTGGGTTCAACACTGGAAAAAGCAAGACCCCAATAACACCAGTTATAATAGGGGGTGAGAAGGAGACAGTGGAACTTAGCAAATCACTTTACGACGAAGGTGTGTTCGCTTCTCCCATTGTCTATCCTACTGTTGCAAAGGGAACCGCAAGGATAAGGCTGATGCCATCCGCAGTCCACTCGAGGGAGGACCTGAAGTATGCGGGTGACAAATTTGAAGAAGTCGGAAAGAGAATGAGACTGATTTGATCTAGAAGGGAGCTTTATGAACTATGTGGAATGTGTACCAAATTTCAGTGAGGGAAAGGACAGGGCCAAGGTTGAGTCAATAATTGACTCAATGAAGAAGTATCCAGTGGACGTGATCGACGTAGAGATGAATGCGGACCACAACAGGTCAGTTGTAACTGTTGTCGGTGACGGGGATTCTATGGTCAATGCGATGTTCGAGTCGATAAAAAGGGCAAGTGAGCTCATCGATCTTGATTCCCATAAAGGAGAACATCCAAGATTTGGCGCCACGGACGTGGTGCCCTTCGTGCCTATTCTCGGGACAACAATGGAATATTGCATTGAACTCTCTAGGAGGCTGGCAGAAAGGGTGGGAAATGAACTCGGGATACCCGTATTCCTGTATGCGAACGCTGCAAGCACTCCATCCAGGAAGGAGCTACCTGATATAAGGAGCGAGAAATTCCAGTACGAGCAACTGAAAGAAGCAATAACCACGAACGAAAAATATTTCCCAGATTTCGGTCCAAAGAGGCTTGGAAAGGCAGGCGCTACAATAATAGGTGCTAGGGAATTCCTGATAGCATTCAACGTAGATCTTCGGACGGACGACCTTAAGTCAACGAAGGAGATGGCAAAGAGGACTAGGGAAAGATCTGGCGGGCTACGGAACGTAAGGGCACTTGGTTTTAACCTGGCTGAGACAAAGGAAACACAGGTTTCAATGAACCTGGTGAACCACACGGAGACTCCTGTCCCAGAAGTATTTGAATATGTGAAGAGGGAGGCAGAGTCTAGGGGAATACCTGTCAGTAGAACCGAATTGGTCGGCATGGTCCCGTTAAAAGCTCTCGAGGAGATTTACAGATTCTACCTTATGAACAGGGACTTTTCAGAAAATCAGATTCTTGAGAAGAAGCTGCTGGAGATATTCTCCAATGACAGTATAAAGCATTACATAGAAGAACTTGCGAGCGACAAGCCTGCACCAGGCGGCGGATCTGCAAGCGGTCTTGTTGGCTCAATGGGGGCAGCACTTGTGGCTATGGTGGCAGGGCTCACAATCGGTAAGAAAGGGTATGAAGAAGTTTCGGAGAGGATGAAGACAATACAAAAGGAAGCCAAAGAAACAACGTGGCAGCTTTACAACCAGTCCGAAAATGATACCAGAGCATACGATAATCTATCAAAATCTCTCTCTATGCCGAAGGGAACTCCAGAGGAGAAGGAGGAGAGGACAAGAATGATACAGGCGAGATTGAAGGATGCGACAAGGGTGCCATACAGGACCGGGGAGCTTGCGGCTTCAATGTTAGATTATCTGCCTGTTCTGATAGAAAAGGGGAACAAGAATGCCGTATCTGACGTATACTGCGCCGCACTTTTCATTTCTTCTTCTGTGTACGGCTCAATGCAGAACGTGAAAATTAATCTTGGTCTCATAAAAGACATTTCGTTCGTAGAAGAATTCAAGGCCAAAATGGCGGGCCTATCAGAAGAGACGAAAAAGAAGACTGAAGAAATACTCAAAAATATGTGGAATTAATCAAGGAGAGTGATCTAATGAAATACATAACTGAAATAGCAAAAGAGTTAGGAATAACAGATGACGAATTGGAACTGTATGGAAAGTATATGGCCAAGGTAAATCCCAGCGTTCTTGACAGGTTGTCAGGTAAACCGAACGGCAAGATGATACTTGTAACTGCAATAAGCCCGACATCGGCCGGAGAGGGAAAGACAACTACTACGATAGGACTTTCCCAGGGACTTAGAAAAATCGGCAAAAAAGCGATGGTAACCATAAGAGAACCATCGCTAGGTCCAAACTTTGGAATAAAAGGAGGCGGGACTGGTGGCGGTAAGTGTCAGTTGCTTCCAGCGGATGAAATAAATCTAAATTTTACCGGCGATTTTCCTGCAATAACGGCTGCCCACAACCTGCTTTCTGCTATCGTGAATAACCACATATTCCAGGGAAACGAGCTGGGATTTGATCTGAAGAAAATAACGTGGAAGAGGACCATAGATATGAATGACCGCTCACTAAGGCAGATAGTGGTCGGCCTTGGGGACCAGGGAGGAGCACTTGTGGAGGACAGTTTCTTGATAACCCCTGCATCAGAGATAATGGCCATTATGGGATTTGCAGAGAATTATGAGATGTTGAAGGAAATGCTGTCGAATATCACCGTCGGCTACACGAAGGAAGGGAAGAGGTTGACAGCCGGAGACCTGAAGGCACAGGGAGCAATGGCTGCCCTACTGAAGAACACAATAAAGCCAAACCTTGTCCAGACGACAGAGGGCGTTCCGGGATTCGTCCACATAGGCCCCTTCGGAAATATTGCACACGGCCATAACAGCGTCCTTGCCGACAAGATTGCACTAAAACTTGCGGACTACGTGATAACGGAAGCTGGTTTCGGTTCAGATCTCGGTGCACAGAAATTCGTAGATGTTGTCCTCAGGAGGGCAGGTTACGACCTTGATCTTGTGATACTGGTGGTATCAATAAAGGCATTGAAACACCACGGTGGGATGAAGCCTTCAGAAAAAGGAGGGATAGAGTTCCTCAAGAATGGAATAGATAACATGCTATTCCACATATCCAACATAGAAAAGTACGGCTTACCCCTGATAGTAACGCTAAACAGGTTCAAGGATGACAGTGAAGAGGAGATCAGCTATCTCAGGGGTGAGATTGAGAAGAGGGGTTACAAGATGGCCCTTAATGAGGGATACCTTAAAGGAGGGGAAGGAACGGTGGACTTTGCAAAGATGGTAGTCGAAACCTTAAGCAATAAAGCGTCCCAAGGCAGAAAGATCAACTTCACCTACGAGAGGGATGAACCTGTTAAGACTAAAATTGATAAGATTGCATCAAAAGTTTATGGCGCGTCAAAAATTGAATATTCTAAGAAAGCAATGAGGGTCCTGAAGAGAGTGAAGGATGAGAAACTGGATTTCCTGGACGTATGCATGGCCAAGACACAGTACTCCATATCGGACGATCAGAACAAGCTTGGATGGCCGAAGGACTTCACTATAACTATAGAGGATATCATGCTATCTACTGGAGTAGGATTTGCGGTACCTTTGCTTGGAGAGATCATGACAATGCCGGGACTTCCTAAACATCCAATCTCCGAGGAAGTAAATATAGATGAGAGAGGTAACATCACAGGATTACTTTGAACCGGTCACGCTGAAGGATATAGAAGAAGCCTACGAACGGGTGAAGGGTGTTGTAAAGAATACCCCTCTTGAAAGATCCAGTTCCATCAGTGAACTCAGCGGTGCCGAGGTATACCTGAAACTGGAGAACCTCCAGAGAGGGGGTTCCTTCAAGATAAGGGGCGCTTACAACCTGCTCAGCAGGACAAGGAAGAGCGTTGTGGCAGCAAGTGCAGGAAATCATTCCCAGGGGGTTGCCCTTGCATCATCCCTGCTTGGCCTTGACTCACTTGTCGTGATGCCCCAGTTTGCCCCGCCAATTAAGATGATAGCGACCCAGAAGTACGGGGCGAGGGTTCTTCTATATGGCAATAGCTTTGACGAGGCAACAGAGAAGGCAAAGAAGATTGCCAAGGACGAGAAGAAAGTTTTTGCACACGCCTTTGACAACAGGTATGTTGTGGCAGGACAGGGAACTGTCGGTCTGGAAATATTCCAGGTGATGAACGATTTTGATTACATAATCGTCCCCGTTGGAGGAGGGGGGCTGATAGGAGGGATAGCGACATACCTCAAGGAGAATGGGTACAGGGGGAAGGTAATAGGTGTAGAAGCAGAGAATGCTGCAGCTATGAAAAGCTCCCTTAGAACTGGGAAGCTTGTCAAGCTGAATTCAGTTGCCACAATTGCCGACGGTATAGCCATTAAGTCCCCATCGGAATTCACGTTCAAAATTGCAAGGAAGTACGTCGATAAAGTTGTCACAGTAAGCGACGAGGAAATATCCTCTGCCATGTTCACCCTTCTTGAACGTGGGAAAATAGTATCAGAACCTGCTGGAGCAGCATCGGTGGCGGCACTTATCGCAGGGAAGGTAAAGGTCAAGGGCAAGAAGGTTGTTGCACTAATTTCCGGTGGCAATGCCGACATGCCACTGCTGTCGCAGATAATAGAGAAGAACCTGCTGGAGACGGGAAGGGAATTCATCCTCAGTTTCATTGTAAATAACGTGCCATCTGAAATGAGGAAGGCCATAGAATTGTTCTCGGAGATGAGGCTGAACGTTGAGGACCTCCATACGGAGCTGTTCGGCGATGACATAGGGATTGGCAAGCAGAAGATCACAGTGAAGTTGAAGATATACGGCAACGAGGACCTCTCGAAGATCAGGAAGACATTCACGGAACTGGGTTTCAGAATTGTAAACGTAAGGGGGGCAAAATTCTGAGTGTTCCCCGGAATTAACAAGGAGAATCATTATCATCCCCTCTGACCTTTCCGGGGATGTAGGACTTTTTCTGGCCTTGGGTTCACAGATAGGCGACACGCCATAACTCACCAAGGGGCCCAAAAATCCCTGTAGTTCCCCGTCGTCCAGCGTCTATCATCGATCAAGCGCTATTCCATAGGGAACGGAATATGATAGAAGGTTAAGTCTTAACTTTTTCGAACCTCGATACTACCCTCGTCTTGAGCCCTCCCCTTGCATTGAATTCCCCTATAACCGTCATGAATCTTGGTGAGCAGCTCCTTACAAGGTCATCGAGTATCTTGTTCACTGCATTCTCCTGGAATATGCCGACGTTCCTGTACTTATGAAGGTAAAGCTTGAAAGACTTCAGCTCAACTATCTTCCTGTCGGGAAGGTAGTGAACGGTAATCTTCCCGAAATCAGGCATGCCTGTTTTTGGGCAGATGGAGGTAAATTCATCAGTCTCTATGGTTATGTGTGTTGTGTTCTCACCATATGGGAAGGTCACAGAATCTATCTTTCCCAGGTCAAGTCTCTTTATATCTTTCTGGAGATTCTCGTATTCAGACACTCAGAGAGTATCATCATCATCTAAATCAACATTCCTTGAGGTACAAGGAGAAAGGAGATAGGAATGTTGTAGCTAGAAAAACTTTTTTTAACGGCTATCGTTGTCATCCCCAATGAAATACTACACAGTTTTAGTCGCAGCCATCTTGGTGATAGCGGCGCTGGGACTGTATGCATATTATGAAAACATGGATGTAAAGAAGCCGGACCCCGGTACCCATGTCTACCTTGGCGCGGTCTATGACGGATCACTGAAGTATGCAAATTCTATTTCTGCAAACGTTGATTTCGGCGGAACTGCCAATCTGAATGATGACATATATTACGTCGTCCTATCAATATGGGACAGCAATCTGAGCTACGACCAGATCGGCATCTCATCTCTCAAAGGCGTTTTTTACAGCACTTATTCCTATACTGAAATAGTTAATGGGTCTATAAAATACATATTTGATCCTCACTGGTTCCCGATTACGCCTGGAAACCACTCACTATCGATGTATGTCAGCAATGGTAACGTTTTCTTCAAGTTTGACAAGAACACGTTTGCTGCATTTACCGGGGGCAACGATTTTTCAATCAGCACTAATCAGAAGGTTGGAAACCACACATTCAGCGGACTGACAATATATGAAGAGATATATGGATTCAACAATTCATTCCCAGGAATTTCTTTCAATTTCTCGAACATTCAATATGGCTCTCCCAGCAGCCAGGGTGGTGCGATAACTAACTGGGCACAATTCGCACACAATCTCACCAACGTATCCAATAGATTGGGTACATACGTATACATGAAATCAAACGTAGTGAATATCTACAACTCACTGCCCTTGACCCTTACCGTAAAAGTTCAAAACCTTACCACTTCCGCATCTCTGTTGGTTGCAGACTTCAACTTCACGATTCAGGGAAGTGGGCAATATTCATTAAACCTCCTGAAGGGAAACTACACCATCTACCTTCAGTACGGAGGGAGAGTCAATTCCTACAATGTCTCACTCGACTCAAACAAGACATATCAGATCAGTGCCTGAATGCGGAACAAACTGCTCTTAAGAGTGGGACAAGTTCAGAGATCAGAGTTGGTAGACCCTTGAATCGCCCAAACTTTTTATATTCTCATAAACTACCCAAAGACCAATGACTGATAAAGTGAAGGAGGTAAAATAATGGCAGAAACTAGTTATGTAAGATTCCAGACACCTGACGACATTAGGACAAAAGCACTGCAGCTTGTAGAGGTTTCATCTGAAACTGGAAAGATAAGGAAAGGAACGAACGAAGTTACCAAGGTGGTAGAAAGAGGAGAGGCGAAGATGGTGGTGATAGCGGAAGACATACAGCCACCGGAGGTTGTTCTTCATATCCCGTTGCTCTGCGAAGAAAAGGGAATACCGTATTTCTACGTTCAGAAGAAAGAGGACCTTGGACAGAAGGTCAAGCTCAAGAGCTCGGCTACTATTGCTATCGTTGAACCTGGTAATGGAAAGCAATTACTAACAGAACTTGTTGATAAGTTCAAGGAAATTAAGAAATAAAGAGTGATTCAAAATGCCAGAGAATGACGCCATTCCATGTGAAGTCGTGGAGCTTATTGGTAGGACAGGAATGGCCGGCGAAGCGACCCAGGTCAAGATAAAGGTGTTGGGTGGAGGAGACCAGGGAAGGGTTCTCACAAGAAACGTGATGGGTCCTGTAAGGGTCGGCGACATCCTCATGCTAAGAGAGACGGCAAGGGAAGCAAGAAAGCTATCGGTGAGGTGATCGTTGTGGAAACCAGGTATTGCTCATTCTGTGGATCAAAGATAGAATTTGGGACGGGGAAGATGTACATCAGGAAGGACGGCTCTGTCCTGTATTTTGATACTTCAAAGTGCGAAAAGAACTTCCTAAAACTTCATAGGGAACCCAGGAGAGTCAGGTGGACTGAAGAAGGTAGGGAGGAAAAGGCACAGAGGATCAAGTTCTCAAAGGAATCCGAGCCAAAGCCTTCAGCACCTAAAGTAGAAGCAAAGGAAGAAGTTGAAGCCGCAGCAGAGCCTCCAAAAGAGATCTGAGGGGGAGATCAATTGAGAACTTTAGTCTTGATCAAACCAGATGGCGTCGCCAGGTCTAAGGTGGGAGCCATCATATCCAGGTTTGAAGACAAGGGTCTCAAGGTCACGGCACTAAAGCTCATGAAGCTCGATAGGGAGAGGGCTGAGAAGCACTACGCAGTCCACAAGGGGAAGCCATTTTACGAATCGCTCCTGAATTACATCACATCCGCGCCTTTAGTGGCAATGGTCGTGGAAGGGAACAACTGTATCGAGATAGTGAGGAAGCTTGTTGGGGCTACCAATGGGGCAAAGGCAGAGCCCGGGACAATAAGGGGAGATTTCTCAACGGGTATAGATTGCAATCTCATTCACGCAAGCGACTCTGAGGAATCCGCTAAATACGAGATCCCAATATTTTTCGATGAAAGAGAAATTCTAACTTACGAAAGGGCAGATAGAGATTGGCTGTGATGGCTTATGTGGGTGAGGCAACCTATAGTGGGCGTTCTCGGCCATGTGGATCATGGCAAGACTTCACTTCTGGATAATATTAGAGGCGGAGTAGTCGCATCAAGGGAAGCCGGGGGGATTACCCAGCATATAGGTGCGACTGAAGTTCCAATACAGGAGATACTAAAGATATGCAAGGACATCATAGGGAGCAGGACATTTAGGATTCCCGGTCTCCTATTCATCGACACTCCCGGGCACGAATCATTCTCCAGTCTCAGGATAAGGGGAGGATCAATCGCTGACATAGCTATCCTCGTTATAGATATAAGGGAAGGTATAATGCCTCAGACAAGGGAATCACTGGAGGTATTGAAGAAATTCAAAACTCCATTTGTGGTAGCTGCAAACAAGGTCGACCTTCTAGAGGGGTTCTCAGGTATGAAGGGCGCATTCATTCCTTCTATAAGGACAATAGCCCAGGCTAGGCTTGAGGAACTCGACAACAAGCTCTTCCAGCTGTCATCGCAGATGTACAGGGAAGGGTTCAGTGCAGACAGGTACGACAGGATATCTGACTTCACAAGGAACGTTGCAATAGTACCTCTGTCCGCCAAGTCAGGCTACGGGGTGCCGGACCTGTTAATGGTCCTTGCCGGACTTGCCCAGACATTCCTCGAGTCCCAGCTGAGGAATGAGGATGAGACGGCAGAGGGGACGATCCTGGAGGTAAGGGAGGAGAAGGGGATGGGCGAAGTATCAGACGCTATCCTTTACAGTGGTGTGATAAAGAGGGGACAAACTGTTCTAACAGGAACAGTGAACGGTATAAGGGCCTTAAAGGTCAAGGGCATATTCAAACCTAAGCCGCTGGATGAGATAAGGGATCCACGTGACAGGTTCCTGCCAGTATCAGAGGTCAGGGCTGCATCCGGAATTAGGATACTCTTCCAGGGTGAGGGGGGTGTCATTCCCGGGAGTCCTTTCAAGGAAGCCACAGGCGACTTAATAACCCTCAAGAATTCTATAGAGGATGCAATAAAGAGCTCCTTCAAGCCATCCAATGAAGGGATTGTTGCTAAGGCTGATACCGTTGGAGGGTTGGAAGCGCTTGTATATGAACTTGGGAGGATCAACGTTCCCATCAAGAAGGCGGAGGTCGGTCCTGTGTCCAAGAGGGATTTCACAGAAGCCAGCACAAATGCAGTACCAGAGAACAAGATAATAATTGCTTTCAATGTACCCGTTGACGTAAAGGATTTTCAGGACGTGAAGGTCATAGAAAACAGGGTGATTTATTCAATAAAGGATGACCTGTTAAAGGCAAGAGAGGAGATAAGGCAGAAGGAAGTTGAGGAAAAGAGGAAGGCGATGACATTTCCATGTAAACTATTGGTAATGGAGGGGAATGTCTTCAGGATTTCCAAACCTGCAATCTTTGGGGTAAGGGTTTTAGGAGGCAAATTGAGATCCAGGACGCAGCTTATGAAAATAGACGGTTCAAGCGTTGGTCCGGTAAAGAGCATAAGGACAGGTGAGCAGTCCCTCGAAGAAGCCAGTCAGGGAGAAGAGGTCGCAATAGCGATGGATGGCATTACTGTTGGAAGACAGATCAAGGAAGGGGACGTGCTTTACTCAGACATAAATGAAAGGGATTTCAGGTTATTGAAGGAGGAGAACCTGAACGTGGACGAAAACATGATAATGGAAGAGATCAAGAGCCTGAGAAGAAAGACAAGCCCATTCTGGGGCAGCTAGTGGATAAGGCCGATAGACTTTTTATGCCTGAAGCTATACGCATGCCTCATGGAAGTCAACGCACTAGAGTTCTGTACATCCTGCGGCACTGGTCTGCAGGAAAGGGGAGCGACTACATTCAAGTGCCCCTCTTGCGGTCAGGAGACTATCAGCAGGTGCAACAACTGCAGAGAACTGTCTGTAACATATCAGTGCCCGAAATGTGGTTTTAGGGGGCCATAAAATTGGGCAAGGTAGCCGTATCTTTCAAGGTAATGCCGTCGGATGAAACAAAGGATTTGGTGGCAATTGAAAAGGGACTGAAAGAAGACCTTTCCAAGAACTACGCACTGGGGAAGAGCAGTATAGAAGAACTTGCATTTGGAATAAAGGTCCTGAAACTCATAGTCATAATGGGTGATGAGGGCGGACTAGTGGACAGCGTGGAGCAAAGGATACGTTCCTTCCAAGATGTAGGAGAAGTAGAAGTCGAGGAAGTTTCCCTCATATCCTGACCTCTAAACTTTTGGAATAAGTATATGGCCTTCCGGGGCATGATTGTAGAAAATTGAGATGTCTCCAGTCAGGACCACAACCAGAAGCGTAGTAATACGGGCGTTTCTCGGTGATTTATTCATAGCTGCACTGAAATACGTTGCTGCAGGTCTTAGCGGGAGCGCGGCGATGCTGGCAGAAGCAGTTCATTCATCTTCAGATGCAGTGAACCAGTTCCTTCTCTTGATAGGGTATAACCTGAGCACAAAGAAGGACGCATCGAAGTTTCCGTTCGGAAGAGGAAGGGAACAATTTTTCTGGTCATTCGTGGCAGCCATTTTGGTCTTCGGAATTTCCGGAGTGCTGACGTTCGTGGAGGGTATCATAAAGCTGACGACGCATTACAGGATCACTGAACCAATATCAGCATATGTTGTCCTTGCAATGTCATTTGCGATTGACGGTTACGTCCTATACATATCTTCTGGATTATTTATCTCCAAATACAGAAAACAGGGGTATCACGACCTGTTCTCCTTCATGAGGGATTTTAGGGATCCAGTCCTGCTGACGGCTTTGACAGAGGATGCCGCGGCGATTGCCGGAGTGACGACCGCACTCGTGGGCATCTCCCTTTCCCTTGTAACAGGGAACAATGTATATGATGCATCTTCCTCGATTGTCATCGGTATCATAATGATGCTTTCGGGACTTTACCTTTCAAAGAGGAGCAAGGACCTCCTCATAGGCGAGGGCATATCCGCGAGGGATCAGAAGAAGATTGAGGAAATCCTGAAGTCCAACAAATCGGTGAACAAGATACTCGACATTAAAGCAATCTACGAGGGTCCGGAAAAGATTCTCCTGGCCATGGACCTCAACTTCAACGACGGACTCAGCACTAGCGAGATTGAGAGGGCAATTGATGAGATTGAGGTATCGATAAAATCATTGATTCCATTCGTTGACAGAATTTACGTGGAAGCGGAGGAGAGGAATGTGGATATAAAATTTAAGGGTTCATGAAACAACTGGATGGAACATAGTTCCACAATCCAGACTGTAATTTGACGAGAAGGAAAAATCTTCACCTTGTAAGCAAGCAGACGAGTTTCGCATTGAGTCATTCATCCCCATTTCCTTCGAAAGATCAGTAAAGTCTTCTTCATACATTCGACATCCCAAATAGAGGACAGATATTCTCCGTAAAGATCGCCCAGGAAATATTTCAAATGTCAGAGCACTATCGAAAGTGCAAATTATACGTTTTAAAACTGTTTTGACATATTTATGAATTAAAACATAATTAACATTGAATATAAATTTTCCAGCAAGGAAAAATCATAACAACTGTTTAATAGTAATTATAATTACCAGACATCTTTAGGGGGTAATACCAAGATGCTTAAGAAATCTGGAAAAATAGCAGCTCTGTTAATCATCACCATAATGGTGATGGGAGGACTCTTCGGAGCAGCGCTCGGCCAAGTGCAAGGAGTAAATAAGGTGTCGTTTAGTTTTACGGTCCTGGGGAACGGAATCTCCCCAGCAACTGGAGTAAATGTAGAACTGGAGAGTTCAAATGGAGTCGTTCTTGCTACTAGCACATCCGGCCCCACTGTAGGATTTTCGGTATATCCCGGAAGCTACATAATTTACGTTCCAAGCCAGTACGTATCATCTTCGTTGATAGTTTATGATTCAGCACATGCGACCATAAGTGTGAAGAGCAACGGAACAGTATACTCGGGAAGTTCTGTTCTAAGCACGCTGAATGTGGGTTACGCAGAGGCTTCTTCCCACGTATATGTTACGGTAAAAGGAATTTCAGCAGCTCAGGTGACTTCAGTTTACCTGACTCTTCCAAATGGGTTTGAAATGACTGCGTCAAGGGTCAATGCCTCAAATCCTAACTCAGGATATGCTGTCATGAGCATACCCGGTCCACAAACCCTTACCATTGCGTACAATTCCACTTCAAAGGCTTTCTACTCTGAATCCCTGAATATATCAGCAAGCAAGACTAACAATAGCGTGGTTGCCAATGTGTCATCACTTGACAATATACAAGGGGTAGTTACTTCGTCCAGCGGATCATCAATCAACAGGGTCGAGGTATCAATATATCAGGGTGGAGTTCTACTGGGTGCAGATCAATTCACAAATGGATATTATTACCTATCTCTTTCTCCCGGAACATATAGTCTCATAATTTCGTCACCAGGTTATCTTCCATATACCACTACTGTTACGACGGGGACCATGTCCCTCTTCCAGACAGTAGTACTGACACCTTCAATCGTCACGCAGACGGAAATGGTATCGTTTGGATCAGGTTTCCAGAACGTCACCATTTCAGGCGGTATAACACTGACAAATGCAACAACTCTTCCATTCCTTCCAAACTCGAATGCAGGTTCTCTTTATCAGCAAATGATGCTGGACGGGCTGTCAACGAACGAGCTTTGGGCTATATTGAATGTTACGGTACCATACACAACGGCAAACACAGTCCTGTACAACAATTACTCGTATAACTCAACAGGCGTTCATACGACTTTCTCTGAGACTGCAGGTACATACAAGTTTAGCTATACAGCCTCATACTACCAGTCCAAGGTGAAAGTGCAAAGCTACAGCAGCATCAGGATTTATCTCAATGAGAATGACAACAACACAACCGCACTTACATACATCACTCAACTAAGCATACCTTCGCCATATCAAAGGGCAAACATTGTCAGCTCCAGCGTTGCGACTGTCTCAGGGTATTCTGGTGTCATCACGATAACAAACAGCAGCATCAACGGATTCCTGACAATCAATATAGCTCCGCAGCAGAAACCACTCTTGAAAATGAGCCAAATATCAGCAACCTGGAGTGGCTGGTTCGAGTCAACAATTTCCTCTAACACATCATCTAATTTCACGCTGCTAGTGCCAGTTGGAAAGATGGTAAACATAAACGCCAGTAAGGTCCCCTACGACCCAGTTCTGGGGATGGACAACTACCAGAGCATGAATTTCACATGGAGTATTGGAGGCTCTGTGATGTATGGATATAATATTTCATACAACTTCACCAGCGGTTCCTATCCAGTATCTCTTAGTGTTAGGAGCTCAAGCGGCGTAACAAACCAGACAAATTTCACAATAATTGGAGATTCATTGAATCCTCAATTCAACCTGCGAGTATTGCAAAACGGAAAGTTAAGATTCAACGAAACAACATCTTCATCTGCACAGTACGTGCTTTACGTGAACCAGACAGTGACAGTATATTTCAACTCCATAAAATCCAAGGACCTCCTTCCAAACGGCCAGTCAACGGGCATACCCATTTCGGTGACCTGGGACATTGCAGGTACGTCAGAAACAGGAACAAACGTATCTTATTCCTTCCAGACCCCTACATTCAATGGAGCGGTACAACATGCATATGCGACGGTAATGAATGGAGTTGGAAACAGTTTCAACGTTAGCATAACCATACACGTCAACGATACAACGCCTCCAGTCGTCTTTTTCCAGATATACAACGTAACAACGGGCAATGTGATAACTTCCACGAATCAGGGGCAGAATGTAACGCTAAATGCTTCTAAGACAATAGCACCAAACGGGGGCCACATAGTATCATATGTATGGTATTTCAGCTTCCAGAACGGAACTGTTGCGAAGCAGAACGTGGATTACAAAGTATACAGCACATCATCTAATAACTCAACCCTTACAGTTGCATTCTTGGAGTATGGAACATTTGAGATAAAGCTAAAGGCAACGGATCAGTCTAACAACACAAATTCCAATACACAGAGCCTCAGCGTTAACGCGGTTGGTCCTGAAATAGAGATCATGAACGTTACATATCCAAAGAGTTACGTTGAAGGTTCCTCTTCCACACTGAAGCTTAACCTTAAAAATGTCGGTTTGGAGACGGCATCATCATATTATGTGACAATCAACATAGGCGGTAAGGTAATCAAGAACCAGACGTTCTCGAATCTTTCTTCTAACCAATCTTCCAATGCAACTATCACATTTGTGCCACCAAATTCCGGAACCTACTCTATGATCATAACAGTGCACGCAGTAAATGAACCAACCTTCTTCAACACGAACGCATCAGTTACCAAGGCAGTTTCAATTGCACAGGCCGCCTGGAAACTTCCCGCACTCGTCGGCGGAATAGTGGTTGCTATTGGAATACTTTCGTTCATATACTATGACGTCACGGTAAGAAGAAAGAGGCCCAAGGATCAGAAACCACCAAAGAAGCAACTGAAAGTTTAAATTTTATTTTTTCCTTTATATTTTATCGGATGCTTGTATACCAAGCATCTGAAACAATTCTTCCATTGTTCTTGTGAATATCCTTACTATCTCAATTCTTCTCTGGAGACTTTCACCGCTATCTAAAACCGGGCAGTCCCTGTAGAACTGATTGAATGCACCTGCAAGATTGTACGAGTATCTAGCTATCTTGTCTGGACGGGAATGCATCATCGCATCATCCACCACTTCCGGGTACAGGGATATCTCCTTCATGAGTTCACTTTCAGGCTCCTCGAATTCCCAGATGATCTCCGAGCTTTCTTCTGACTTGGATAGTATTGATCTTGCCCTTGCATAGGAATACATTACAAAAGGGGCAGCATCCCCATCAAAATTCAGTGCCTCCTCCCAGTCAAATGTCACTGGCTTGTCTGGAGAATACTTGATGATATGGTACCTTACGGCAGCAACACCTATCTTGTTCGCAATTTCACTTATTTGTTCTTCAGACAGGTCATTTCTCCTCTTGATGATCTCTTCTCTGGCCCTGTCTATGGCTTCATCTATGAAATCCCTGACATAGACTACATTACCCCTTCTCGTGCTCATTTTTCCTTCCTTGGTTGAAATATACGAATAGAACAGGGCGCTGACGTTGTGCACGCCAAGTATTTCCATTGCATACTCTATCTTCTTGAAATATGACTTGTGGTCCTCCCCCAGAACGGTGATGCAGCGGTCATACTGGGTTGATTTCCTCAGGTGATGGGCTATGTCCCTGGTGAAGTATACGGAAGTGCCATTTGTTCTTATGAGGTACATCTTGTCCTGTCCTGATTCAAGATACTTGGCGCCGCCATCGTCCTTGAGGAGAGGAGCTAGCCTTGCAATGATATCCCTCACACCACCGTTAAGAATGAACTCACTCTCCCAGACAAAGGTGTCAAAGGTGATCGAGAGCTTCTTGAGGTCCATCAGTACGTCGTTGAGGAAGATTTCAAGTTTCTCCTTGGAGGTCTTGAGGAACTCAGTGTCCCCAGATTCAGCCCTCACCATGTATTCTTCAACTTTTGCCTTGTATGAATCAAAGTCATCATACACCTTACGATATGACTCGGTGTAGTTCTCGCTCCCGAACTTCTCCGTCCCAATCAGGAGTGCTTCCACCTGCGTCCCTATGTCGTTTACGTAATACTCCGTGGTAACCGTATACCCGTATTTTGAGAGTATCCTCGACAACGTATCGCCTATGATTGAATTCCTTACCCTGCCTATATGGAGCGGACCAGTCGGGTTAGCACTGGTGTGTTCCACAAGAATGCTCTCCATCTTTTTATCAAACTTGAAAAGATTGCCGTTCATTCCTTCCTCAAGAGCGGCCTTTGCGAATTCCTGACGGTCATAAATTGCATTTACAAACTTTCCAACAGGTTTGAAAGTCACATATTTATCGCTCAGGCCTGCTATCTCCTCTTGGTTTAGATTGAGCCCACTTCTCTGGAAATCGAATGACATATCACCAAAGCCCTTCTGAGGCCTGTAGGACCTGTAGTTCCTCTCAAGGGAATGAGCAGCAAGATAGGAATCTATCTTCTCTCTTGCGATTGCATCGAATTTCTGGAACGGTTTCATTACGTCTGGATAATCATAAGTTGTTAAAATGCATTCAGGTTTGTCTGCGTGTCCTTTCTGACGATCTTGATGCCCATGTATTTCTGGAATTCAGATGCATTTATCGCTGCTTTTGCCTGGGCGTGATTGTTGAAGTAAATGAACACTTCATCACCCATCTCTCTTATTCTGTCAACCCAGGGTCTCAGTTCTTCTGGGGAATATAGGTAGTCGTATTTGTTGAGCCTCCCCTTGAGATCCCCTTTGCCATACCACAGGTCATAGTTTCGTCCATGGAACCTTACGTAGGAGAAATTTGCCGTTGGATGGTAGAAATAGGGAAGGCCGGGGGAATCAACGCTCGCTAGCGCTACGTTGAATTTCTTCAGCATATCAATAAAACCAGGCAACACCTTCGGATCAAGGAAATTCCTGTTCCTGATCTCAACTGCTATCCTGTAATCTGAGTATATTGCTGCGAACAAATCCTCCATTCTCCCTAGCAAGTGTTCATCTTTAATAGGATCGAGGAACGGAGATAGTTGTACCAGACCAGAGCCCAGTCTCCCCGAATGGTCAATGGGTGACATGACCTTTTTTATAAACTCCCTTGCAGTTTCTATAGACTTCTCCGTGATGCCGGCTGGATCATGGGTCACATCCCTTGGAAATTTCAAAGAAAAGAGAAAATCTTCCTTCCCTTGAAGTTTTGATATCCACGAGTTCACTGTCTTCTCGCCAGGGAAAGAGTAATACGTTGAATCTATCTCCACCGAATTGAAGAATTTATAATAGTACAGGAGGTATCTGCTTTCCTCCATCCCCTTTGGGTAGAATGTTTCCTTCCAGTCTTCATACTGGAATCCAGAACATCCAAGATAGAGCATCTCATTTTAATAATCAAACTTAAAATAAAATCTTTCCATAGTATTTAGGAAAACTATTATTGCAACAAGTTGTTATTACAAGCATGAGGAAGGTAGACCTAAAGGGTCTTGACTCAGATACATCATTCAAGATAAAGATGGAGGCCTACCTATATGGCGATGCAGACACGATGTTGAAGATCGGAAAGGGAGATCCGCAAAAGCTTAGAATCTACATGGCTAAAAGGATTGAAGTTATTGAAAATATACTGAAAGTAAAGAGGCCTTTCAGGATAGTCGAGGGAAGCAAGGATATCCTGGCGGTGAGTTGATGAGTTTCATAAAGGTATCTGAGGTGATGTCAAGGAATCCAATAAAAGTAGATGCCTTTCTTACAGCTGAAGAGGGGGCAAAGATGATGGCTCTTAAGGGTGTCAGCTCGCTGCTCATCGAGGAAGATGGGAGAATTGTTGGTATTGTCACTGAGAGGGACATAGTCACGAAAATTGCTGCAGCCGGCCTTTCTCCCGGAGAAAGGAAACTCAAGGATATAATGAGTTCACCGCTCATTCACGTTGAGGGAGATAGTCCGCTGGAAACCGCAGCAGAAATGATGTGGAAGAGGAAAATAAGAAGACTGCCAGTGGTGATGAACAGAGAAATAGTTGGGATATTGACCGAGAACGACATAGTAAGAATATCGCCGGGATTGATAGAAATAACAAGGGGCATCTTGGACAACAAGAGCCAGGGGATAATCAAAGGAATCCACGGCATCTGCGATTCATGCAACGAGTTCTCAGACAATCTCATTTATAAGGCGGGGAACTACTACTGCGAAAGATGCTACTCTGAACAGTCAAAAATGTAAAGGTATTTTATCAAGTGTGGATAATGATTGAGTGCAATTAAATGCAGAGTTAAATCTATCGCGGGGAAGTATTGAACTACCTGTATTTTTGCCCGTTGCTACAAGGGGCTTTGTAAAGGCGGTGCCAATGCAGAAAATCAACAAGATGGAAATAAAAGCCCTTATTTCAAACTCTGTCCACCTGACGATATCACCTGGGATGGAGATCATAGAAAGAACTGGCGGCATCAACGGCTATACCGGATTCAACGGTAGCTACTTCACCGATTCCGGAGGTTTCCAGATACTGAGAGAGGAACTGGTAAAGGTAGACAACGAAGGTATCATTTTCAAGGATAGGAAATCAGGAAAGGCAGTCAAGGTGACTCCAAAGGTGAGCTCAGAAATTCAGGCGAAGATAAAGTCAGACGTAGCTATGATGCTAGACGATTGTCCCCCATACGGTGCAGAAGAGAAGAGATTCACCATATCTGTGAGGAGGACTTATGAATGGGGGAAGACATTTTCGATGCTGAAGCAGACGGGGCAGAAACGGTTTGGGATTATCCAGGGTGGTTTTGAATATGAGCTGAGAAAGAAGAGCGCAGAACTCATGATCTCCCTGGAGTTCGATGGATTTGCAATAGGAGGGCTAAAGATAGGAGAGCCTAAGGAACTGACTGACCTAGTGTTGACAAAAACTGTCCCCCTCATTCCGAGGGAATATCCGATCTATCTGATGGGTGTAGGTGACCCGATATCAATAGTGGAATATTCAGAACTGGGGGTTGGAATATTCGATTCCACGTATCCTACGAGGAATGCACGGCATGGATTCGCACTGACTAATGACGGACCGGTGAACTTGAAGAACGCCAAGCATTCCTCAGACTTTGGGCCAATTGAGAGAGGTTGTTCGTGCGAAACGTGCACCTACTATAGCAGGACGAAGTTGAGGGAATTATACAAGAATGAGGACCCTTCATTCCAGTATCTCGTCACAGTCCACAATTTAGACTTCATGCAGAGATTCATGGAAATGGTCAGGAACAACAGGGAAGAGGCAAGGGCCATTGCAAAGAGGTTCAGTAAAATCAATTACTCTGAAGTTGATAAAGAGGAAGCTGGGTAGGTGGCAGAGCGGCTATGCACGGGACTGCAGATCCCGACTATTGGGGTTCGAATCCCCACCTACCCTTACCTAATTCTGAGCAGAAACTAAAGAAAACTTGATGTTTTCTAAAAGAGATACTATAATTAGATAAATAAGTCAAATAATGGAATGTGAAGAAAGGGTCCAGATTCCTTACCAGATATCCATTTGAAATACATCGGGCTTTTATTTACAGCAAAATAGAATTGTAGTTGGCTTTACCAGTTATTCGTTGCTATCAGTACATGAGCCAGGGTGCCGAATTTTAGATAGTCCTCATCAGAAGTGAATTTGCTGTTATGGTTAGAATAAATTAATCCCTCTTTATCGTTTCTGGTGCCAAGGAAGTAATAGGTTCCAGGGGCCTTTTGCAAGAATCTTGAAACATCCTCTCCTCCCATTACTGCCTCAATTTCGACAACTTTCATTCCATCTATTTTGGAAAGTATACCAATCACCCGCTTCGTTATCTCAGGATCGTTGTACGTAACAGGATAAGCATTATCCATAAAGGAAACTTTAGCAGAAGCGCCGAATGAATTTGCAAGAGACGGGATCATAGTTCCTATCTTAGATTTCACTTCCTTTCTTAAGTCTTCATCTAAAGTCCTTATTGTTCCCTCCAGTAAGAGCTTATCCGGAATTATGTTATCTTTTGTTCCAGAATGAACTGAGCACACAGAAATGACAAGCGGTTTAGTTTGTGACATATATCTCGACCTGATGCCATAAAGAGCAGAAATCAGCTGGTTTCCAACATATATTGGATCAATAGTTTGGTCTGGAAGTGATCCGTGCCCCCCTTTACCCTCTACTTCTATCCTGAAAGAATCAGGGGCTGCCATAATAGCACCTGTTTTGATTGCATAGATGCCAACAGGCACGTCACCAACGATATGTAATCCGAAAATGTGGTCAACGTGAGGATTCTCTAACGCTCCATCTCTAATCATTGGTAACGCCCCTCCTTCCCCGCCATCTTCTTCAGCTGGTTGAAAGATGAATTTCACATTATTTGGAAGCTCCTCCCTATGCTGTGCTAAGACATGGGCAGCACCGAGAAGCATCGCGACATGACTGTCATGTCCGCAAGCGTGCATCACCCTTTCATTTTTAGAACTGAAAGGTAATCCAGTTTGTTCTTGTACAGGGAGAGCGTCCATGTCTGCTCTTAACCCTATGGTCCTGTCTCTATTCTTTCCGTACAGGATTCCTAATACCCCTGTTCCACCTACACCTCTCCTAGTCTCTATCCCATCATTTTCCAGTTGTTCGGCGATGAGTTTTGCAGTTTCGAATTCATGATATGAAAGTTCAGGATTTCGATGGATCATTCTTCTAATTTCTATTACTTTATTGCTATAAGCTTCGACTTCGTCGAGAAATGACATTTTCATAGAATGAGATACTCGAAAATTATTAAAAATTTGGGAGGCAAGAAAGCAGGATTATTTTATTCCATACAAGACAAGGAATCAGGTCTCAGAGGTCACTGGGAATAATAGCGGATCAAATCTCCCGAGGCGGGCCTTGAAGGAATAGAGAATAGGTAATGTAAGAGGTCTGCAGATATTTCAGATGTGTCATGCTCTGAACTCTGTATCTATTTTCCCAGCTACTTTCACCATTTCAGTAGCAGCAGCTGCATACTTCATAAGCAACACTATGTTCCCCTTTACCTTGAGAATTCCATTGAGCATCGCCTGAGTTGGATTTACCTTACCTTCCAATATCCTCTTCCAATCAGAATATGAGGAATAAAGAACAATAGGAGCGCTTTCTGAATCTTCATCTATAAGATGATATCCGTTGCACCTGCCATCATTCAGGTCAAGCACAAATGATCTAAATCCAGGTTCAACCTTGACATTTTCCAAGTCGGTTATCTTGAACTGAATGGGATCATGCCACCCCAACCCAAGCCTGTTGTATTCAGTAGAATTTGACAGCCTTGAGCAGTAATCCATTATCCAGCTCTCCGATGGAAACAGAAGCTTCTCTGCCATACCTTTCAATCAACAGTCTGATATTAACATTTTGACGTTCCATCATTTCAATGGTCCTTAGATTCTTCCAGTCTGAAAGAAATTCCTCTTTTCACATCCTCAAAATCAAGCCCGTTCTTCCATATATTGAAGAATTTCATATCTGGAAATCTCTCTTTGACATCCTTGATGTGAATGTCCCTATCATCAATGTAAAAGAGTCTTTCTTTGTCAATTGAAATATTTTCTTTACTCAGGGCTTCTAGCACCTGTTCCATGAGCTGAAACTTGTTCGGGTTGGTGGATATTTTATGAAAATCAAACAGTTTCTCTAAACCAAAGCACTTCAAGGCATCCATGGCCTTGTCATACTCATTCCAACTGCATGTCGAGATGATGCCGTTGTTAGACCGCACCCACCTTATAAAATCGACTGCTCCCGGTAACATTGATATTTTCACCCCCATAGAGTCCAAGATTGACGAATCAGAAATTCTTTTAAATGGAGGATTGGTCGCACTTATGTCAAGGTGATCCCAAAGGGTCCCATCAAGGTCAAAGAAAACTATCCACTGAGGCGTCATATATTTCTACAACAGATTATCTTCGACTATTCAAATTGTTTTTTAAGAATATATATGGGAAGTAGAGCCAATTGCCGAAGGAAGTCGTTACATATTGAAAATGCGTAAGATGAACGGTTAAATTATCACACGACTTTCACCAAGGCGAGATAGATGATGGAGAGGAGCAGGAATATGAGCGGTCCAAAATACAAATTTACTTGTCCATGTAGTTCATACTCAAGCGAGAAGACGAAGACGAGTAGAATGATAAGTACTGCTTGCACAGCACCAAAGCTAACTTTGGATAAAACGGAGTAACTTTTTGATGAAAGCCCCATTAACTGGGACACAGCCATCGCAGGAGACGACATGAGAAACGAAATGATCAGGAAATTTGTATTATCGATCACAAGAGAGTTAAGAAACATGATAACGTATGCTACTACCAAGAATAGCACTGAAAGTAGGGTGAGAGTCAGGAGGTTCAGTTTATTGGTCTTAATGACAAAACCTAGTATTGAAAACAGTATGGACCCAGTGATGATCCCCGCAAATACCGGTATCAGTTGTCTTGTGTCTCCGATTGTAAAAATCACTCCTGTGGCATACCCAAATGTGAACACTATACCTGTGGTAAGAATAGCCGCAGGGAACGATCCTCTGACAAGGCCGGAGATGATACTTCCTCTTCCTTGTTCCATTCTAGCGTTCATTCAGATCTTCCTCCTTGGCGTTAACACAGCTATCACGGCCGCTACTATGATTAGAACCAGTAGGAAGTATGGTGATGCATAGAAGGGGGATAGGGTCACATCCTCCTTCACAAGAACTCCTGCTCCAATAGATGAGAGCGTGAAGTTCATCGCGCCTTGTCTGGCATAGTGCAGCGAATCCAAAGGCTCTTGGAGGCTCACTGGAAATGTGCTGGACAGGTTCAATGCGGCTTGGTTCAAGGAAAGATTAAAATTTGGATCAGTAGGCACTGTAATAACGCTGCCAAAGTTGAATGTCATTGGGGCTCTCGCAGTATTGAAGTCGAAGAAGTCCAATGGAACATTTACGTCAGAAACAAAACCGTTGAGCGCCGGAATGCCCCAGTTATAATCTATGAATGCAAGGATAGAGGAGTGAGTGAGTAGCGTGTTAGAAACATAATCCTCCTTTGAGAAAGGCGAGATAACAATCAGTGGGAGTCTCATGCCTAGCTGGTTGCCATCCAGCGTAGGGGGAGAAACTTGATCGTAATATCCTCCTGGATCGTCCCAAGTTATGAAAATGGCGGTACTACTCCATATGGGGCTTTCCTCTATGTGGTTAATCAAGGAGATTAGCCAGAGTTCGCCCTTTAGTAAACTGCCGGGTGCTCCCATGTCATAACCGTTGCCACCTTGGGAAAACACATAACTAACTGATGGGAGAGTTCCGTTGTTCAGTTGCTGGATGAATGTATTCCAGCTGTTGATATTGCTTGAAAAGGATCCAATTCCCTGGATATAATTTGACATGTCAAAACTCTTGGAGTCACCGCTCACGTATACTCCCCAAGGTATGTTGTATTTGCTCATCTCGCCAAATATTGTTTCATTTATGGGTATGGAAGGTGGTGGTCCATAGTCGTTGAACACCGGTGAAAATCCAGCAAGGTAATAAAGGGTGTTTGGAGCGCTCTCAGAAATCCGTGGGGCATAATAGTTTTCCGCTATGCCATACTCTTCTGCCAAATCCCATAACGGGCCAAGCTGGGCAGATGTGTAGTAAGTCAAGGAATTTGGTCCGCTCCCCTGGAGCCAGCCATTCATCTTGCCATGATTCCAGTCAATGTGGTATGCTGTATACCCTTCTATCGGATCAGGTGTGCTGAAAGTTCCTGTCGGTATAGCCGTTAGATTGCCCATTAAGGCAGTGTCGTTCAAGAGATTGAGCGGCCTAGAAATATTATTGATAATGGGTTGTTGAGTTGAAGATGGATTTTCCGGATATATGCCGAAGAAGTTGTCAAAAGTATGGTTTTCAAAGAAGATATTTATGACGTGCTTTATCGGAGTCTTTTCAACTGGCTGGAAAAGGGAGCCGCTGACGGCAGGAAGGATAACTATTATTGAGACGATAATAACGACGAGAATGACAAATTTCTTCATCCAAACAAATATGGTCTGTTTAATATTTATAGCTATCTTATCATAGCCTGACATTACCAGGATTCCTATACTGAATTTCTCAACAATCTGCAAAGGAAACCAAGACTCATTTGTTTGAGAAGGTTAAAATACGGAAAAATCAATCATAACATTATGGACGGAATAAATTTTGATTCCGTGTTAAAGGAACTACAAACGGAGCTTAAACCTTACGATTCTGCAGAATCTAATCTCTCAAAGATGCCAGAGAAAGGTGTTGGAGAGGAGGCATTACTCGACATCTTATCCAAATTTGCAATAAAGGAGAATACGTCCTGGAGACAAGGGAAGGTTTCCGGTGCAGTCTACTATGGCGACGAACCTCTGTTAACTTTTTATGAAAAATTATACCACATAGTATCACAGACAAATGCACTGCATCCTGACATATGGCCAAGTATTCCCAAATTTGAAAGGGAAATAGTTGCAATGTCTTCTTCGTTGATGAATGGTGGAGATGGTGTGAGAGGTGCCGTCTCGTCTGGCGGAACGGAAAGTATACTGCTTGCAATGAAAACGTATCGAGATTACTTTAAGAAAATAAAAGGGATAGTGGAACCAGAGATAATCCTTCCTTCCACCGCGCATCCATCATTCCTCAAGGCGTGCGAGTATTTCTCCATTAAACCGGTAATTATTGGCACTGATGAAGGATTCATGGCTAACGTTGAGATGGCTAAGGAAAAAGTGAATGCAAACACTATTGGAATTGTTGGTTCAGTGCCAAATTTCCCATTCGGGACGTTTGATCCAATAGAGGAACTTGCAGAGATAGCTGAAGATAAGAATGTAGGGATGCACGTAGATGCTTGTCTTGGTGGTTTCATTGATCCATTTGTCAGAGACTCCGGTTACAGATTCAAGAAATTTGATTTCTCTGTTGAAGGGGTCACTTCAATATCAATGGATACCCATAAATATGGATATGCCCCCAAGGGTACATCGGTAGTACTGTACAGAGATGGAGAATACTTTAGGAATCAAATCTATGCAAATGCATCCTGGCAGGGGGGTATATATTTCACACCCACACTTCTGGGTAGCAGACCAGGTTATCCTATCGTGGCGGCGTGGGCTGCCATGTTATTGCTGGGGAGAGAGGGTTACCGAAAGGAGGCTAAGAAAATTCTGGACACCGGAGATTTCATAAAAAAATCCATTAAAAGTATTTCAGGAGTGAAGTTAGCAGGTGACCCATTATGGGTTATAGCAACTTTGTCAGATGAAATGGATCCATATCTAATATGGGAGGCTATGACAAAGAAGGGGTGGATGCTAAATGGTCTTTCAAATCCTGCAGGATTCCACATAGCATTGACTCACAGACATACCCTTGACGGTGTAAAGGAGAAGTTTGTAGATGATATTGAAAGTTCTGTAAATGATGTCAGGAACGGTAAAGTGAAATCATCATCAATGGCACCAATTTATGGGATGGCCTCAGCCCTCCCTAAGGAGTCAACTGATGTATTCCTGAAGAGCGTGGTTGAGTGGCTCTACAGTCAATGATGGTGTCTTAATGAAGGATGCATTCATAGGAATAGACCTGGGCACGTCCTCCGTAAAGCTAGGTCTTGTGAGCATAGACAAGGTTACAGTTGGCAAGACAACCAGGGAATACCAGCTTAAGATAGAAAAAGGAGGGAGTGCCGTTCAGAATCCGCAAGAATGGTTTGATTCTGTTATGGACGGAGTTCAGGAACTTGTAGCCGATTCTAAAGGTTTAGAAATAAAGGGGATAGGGCTTACGGGTCAATGGTCAGGCACTATCCCTGTAGATAGGAATGGGAATGCGCTCGGAGATGCAATAATATGGATGGATACAAGAGGCAGTGAAGAAATAGACAGGCTCACATCAGGCTTTCCGTCGCTTTCTGGCTATAGGATCGATAAGCTGGTCAGGTGGCTGAGAAAAACGGGAGGTGCCCCGGCACACTCCGGCAAGGATTCTCTGGCCCACATACTATACATAAAAAGGGAACTTCCAGATCTTTATGAAAAGACTTATAAATTCATGGAGCCAAAAGACTACATAGCCGCCAGGCTCACTGGGAATTTTAGAGCTTCATGGGACAACATAGCGCTTCTTTGGTCAACTGACAACAGGGATGCAAACAATGTTGTTTACGACAGTAAACTGCTGAGGATGTCGGGTATATCGTCGGAGAAACTTCCTGAAGTGATCAAGCCTACTGACGTCGTCGGAACATTGAATTACGAGATAAGAGGCAAGCTTGGGATAGGAGAAACAAAAGTTATTTCGGGTTGTGGAGACATGGCTTGTTCCCTGATAGGGTCGGGTTGCATCGAAGACTTCAAATCGCTCATTTACAACGGTACTTCTTCTTGGATAACTTCTCACGTACCATTTAAGAAGACCGATATATTCCATAACATTGCTTCTCTGCCGAGTGGAATTCCCGGAAAATATTTTATTGCGGCCGAGCAGGAGAACTCAGGCAACTGCATGGAATTCATCTCGAATTTTATGGAAATTAAGGGAGAGGATAAGTATGCAGTTATCGAGAAGTTAGCTTCTGAGTCCAGGTCAGGTTCCAATGGTCTCTTATTCTTACCGTGGCTGTTTGGAGAGAGGGCACCAATAGAAGACCCATATGTTAGAGGTGGTTTTTACAATCTCTCACTGGATAATACCAAGGGGGATATGGTCAGGTCCGTAATGGAAGGCGTTGCACTTAATTCCAAGTGGTTGTTCAATTCTGTTGAAAGATTCACTGGACAGAGAATACAGGAATTGTACATGAGTGGGGGAGGTGCTCTGTCTCCGGCTAGAGCAAAAATATTTGCAAGCGTTCTTGGGAGAAAGATAAGAGTTGTCAGTGATCCAAGATTCTCAACAGTCGTAGGTGCGGCAATGATGGCTGCTGTGGGTTTAAACAGGATGAGATTCTCAGAACTATCGAGCCTTGGCGAACCTTTTGTAGATTATCTTCCAGACAAGGATGACAATTTGTATTACGAACGCGAATTTGGACAGTTCATAGCGTATTATAAAAGCAACAAGAGAAATCTGAAAGAGAGCAATATGGCTAGGCTTTCTAGGAAAGTTGCTTATGGGTAAATCCTAGTTTTCCTTAACCGCTTTCTGCACCCCTCTTACCTTTCTGGTGTCATCAAGCATAAAGGCAAGAATTACCGCTGCTAACATTGTTATTGCAACAAAAGTAAGGGAAATGAACCATTGATCTGACGGCAGGAAATTCAAACTCATCTGGAATGTACTTAGAGCTGGCATGATGAGGATAAAGAGAAGAGCCCCTACCTGGGAAGCCATCCAGATGGCGCTGGCCGCAGTTCCCGCTCGTTCCTTTCCAGCAGTTTCCAGTGATATTTGAAGGACAATGGGAGCAAGTGAGAGTAGAGTAAAACCAAGGATTGCCCCTATGACTATGTAATACAGAAAATTTACCCTCAGACTGAAGAGGAATAGCATCACCGTTACAATGATCGCGTTTACTACGGCTACCTGCTTCAGTTTTGAATATTTGTCAGCGAGCAGCGGAACTATGACCATTCCGAAGATTCCGCTTATAAGTATGATTGCCCCATCAAGTCCGCCGTCTAATGATGAGATTCCTTTTGAGAATAAAATGGCCTCCACCCATTGTATTAGCCCACTGAATATTCCAACTCCAATCAGGAACATAAACATTAGCAAGACAATGTTTTTAATCTTCAGCAAGTGTTTGATCTGCGAGCCCGCTTTCTCTATAACAGCTTGGCCTTCAGGTGCTACCCCTGGATTCTCTTTCGCAAATATAAAGAAGATCGCTACAGAGAACGTAACGATCAGCGAGACAACGATTATGTTGGTCTGGAGAAGTGAATAAACTGCTGTAGGTACCATCAGAGGAACAAGGATGAGTGCGATCACCATACCTATTATCTGTCCCATTGTTGCTATGCCGTTTGCAAGGGCCTGTTCACCTTCTGGAAACCAGTTCCCTGCAAGCTTCGATATTCCGTTATATACAAACGGTTGTCCAATAGCAGCCAGGCTCTGAAATATAAAGAGTATCTCGAAATTTCCGCCACTTAGTAACCTCAACCAGGAAAATATTACGAGTATAATCCCTCCTATAGATACTACTTTCTTGAACCCCCACCTATCAACCATCAGTCCCGTTGGAATTGAAATTGGAATGAAAACCAGTGGCCATAAACCTGACATAAGGCTGATTGGGCCTAGACCAACATGGAATATACCCTGCATCTGAGGCGAAACAATTCCTGCGAAGTTGAGCCATATAATCTGAGAAGACATGGAGATCAGCATAAATCCGACCAGGACCATCCATCTCCTATTATCGCGTGGAAGATTTTGAGTCTCTTCTCGCATTACTGAATATTCGATGAGGAATACTTATATATTTCTCATTGCGATTTTCCAAATCAAGTTCGGGTGAATACATCTGCGGACAGTGAGTAAGTATGATTGTCTATCTTCAGCGTATCTAGAAATTTGATTTGTGGTAAAAGCCAGGTTGAATAGTAAGATTTCCAGCATACTGAAGGTAGAGATCGTTAGCCAGGAAATGTATTTAGCTAGGCTTTTAATATACTGATGGATGGAAGGAAACTGGAACAGACTTCTGTTCGTCAATCTTTATACTGATGAGACATGGGAAGATACACTTCCAGATGAAGAGTGGAGAAACTGGATTGGGGGGGTGGGAATTGGTCTGAGATTGTATGAGAAATTAGGCGGACTGACTGATCCATTTTCTCCAGACAATCCTCTGATCCTCGCTACTGGTCCACTTACCGGGACTCCCTTCCCTAATTCTGGCAGACACGAGATTGTTTCTAGGAGCCCACAAACAGGCTTTTTCGGGGAAGCAAATTCTGGCGGTTTCTTTGGAAATGAACTAAAGAAGGCGGGCTATGATGGTATCATTGTTAAGGGGAGGGCGGATGTCCCAGAAGTAATTACTATAGACGAGCATGTTAAGATCCAAAAGAGACCAGAACTCTGGGGCAAAGATTTTTATTCATTGAGAGAAGAACTCAGAAAGGAGAAGAAATACAGCGTAATGGGCATAGGAAAGGCAGGTGAAAACAGGGTCCTGTTCTCTTCCATAATGAATGATGAGGGAAGGGCAGCTGGGAGGACTGGCCTGGGAGCTCTGATGGGTTCAAAGAATCTCAAGGCAATTGCGGTTAAGGGCAGCCTGCAGGTACCATTGCATGATAGGAAAGGATATTTCGAGCTTGTCAGAAAGGTATCTACATACTTGATAGAATCACCACTGACTAAGGGTCTGATGACTAATGGCAGCATGATATGGATGGACATGGGTCAGGGAATGGGTGACATTCCTGCCAACTACTTCAATGACCACAATTTTGATTACGATTCTCTCAGCTCAATGAAATTCAATGAGTTATATCCAGTAACCAGCTATCATTGTGCAAATTGCGTAATAGGTTGCGGCAGAACTGTCACCAAGGACGGCAAGAAGATAGACGGACCAGAATATGAAACAGTTGCAAGTTTTGGGCCTCTACTGGGAAATACAAATTTCGATCTCATTCTAGAATGGAATGACTTAATAAACGACAAGGGAATGGATACAATCAGTACCGGCGTGATAATCTCTGCGCTGAATTATTTCGTGAAGGAACGTAAGATCACAGACCCCGCAATCAAGAAATATTTTGAGGATGGATTCAAAGGAGTCAGTAAGTTGATAGAAGACATAGCAGAATCGAGGGGAGCAGGGAATGAGTTGAAGAATGGTCTAGAACGCTTTGCTACCTCTCGTGGTATTTCAAGGGACGAAATCGCAACGGTGAAGAAGCTGGAGATTCCCATGCACGATCCGAGAGCGTTTAAACTTCAGGGACTGGGCTATGCAACCTCCTCAAGGGGGGCTGACCATCTCCAGGCCGAAATGTTCGAGGTTGACATGGGAGTTGACAATAGGCAGATTGGCATAGTGAGTGGGGACAGGTGGACCGTAGACACAGAAGAAAGAGTTAGAACACTTATTAATACGCAAAATTACAGGCAGGTATACAATTCCGCGATAATTTGTTCTTATGCCAAGGTCAATCCTGAAGACGTTGTGAGTGCTTTGAATCTCGCCACTGGATTTGATTACTCTCTAGAAGAAATGATGAAAATAGGAGAAAACATAATCCAAGAAAAGAAGAAATTGAACGATAAATTCGGTCTAAAGAAGGAAGATGATTATTTACCAGCTCTGGTAAGGAGAAGGATAGGTGAAGAGCCCGAGGAGAGCGCTACGAGTGACGACGAGATAAAATCCTTGCTTTCTAAGTACAGGAAGATCAGAAACTGGTCCCTATAGGAACAGTTTTGGAATAGTTCTATCCACGTCGACAACCAGCAGTCTCGGACTATTACCATCTTTTAGCCATTTGAGTTCTTCCAGATCCTTCCCCGCAACCATTGACTCAATGCCAAAGGATTCTGCAAATTTCTCAGTTGGCAGATCGAAACTCAGGTAGTCCTTCCTTTCCACTCCGGGAGAATAGCTGATTGAATAGCTCTTAAGTATTGAGTACCCTCCATTTCTCAGGATGAGAAATTTGACTGGCAGATTATAACGCTTTACCGTCCACAGTATCTGGAGGGAATACATGAACGATCCCTCTCCAACTATAGCCAGTACCTTCTCTTCCTTCATAGAAATGCCTGCTGCAGCCGGTGAACCCCATCCTAGTTGACCGCTCTTTGAGAAGAAATATTTTCTTGGAGAATATCCCAAAATGTCCCTCAGTGTTGTCGATGATGAAATTGCTTCATCTACGATCACATGATCATCGAATAATTTTTTTACCTTGCTCATAACGTAAGTGATTCCCATTCGTTCCCTTTCGTTCGCTATTTTTGTGGCAGTCTGGAAATCTGCAGGTCTAGAGAAATTGCATTTCCTTGTTACCTTGTCCACAAGTTCTCGAAGGAACAATTTCACATTGGCGATATAGAAATCTCCAATCTTAGGATCTATGTTAAGGCCAACAAAGACGACCTTCTTTCCCTCAAGAAGAGGGGATGGAAGGTATGGATAGACTGTCACGTCACCGCCAATGAAGACGACTAGGTCGTTCTGAAGCAATTTTAGGTTTATGAGCGTGGTTCCTGGCATCAGATTGCCACCGAACATCCTGTGAGATGAATTGAAGGGAGAACGCTGAGAAAGTGGCTCTGCGAAGACAGCACATCCTAACTTCTCCGAAACTTTTTCTGCCTCTTCGAATGCATTGAATAGGTCTATTTCCCATCCAAATACGATAGCAGGATTCTTAGACTCATTTATTAGGTTAGCTACAGCTGATACTGCTTCTTTGTTAGAAATGTCGTAGTTCATTTTCACAGGTTCTGGGCTCTTGTAAGGAGAATCTTCGTCCATTACGTTCATGGGTATGGATATCATTACAGGACCAATTGGTGGGGTCATTGCCTCAACCTTTGCCCTTCTGAGTACTGCGGAAATTTCGGATGCACTATGTAATTCGTACTTGAATTTCACGTTATTTCCAATAAAACCTAGCAGGTCGCCCGACAGAAGTGGCTCCATCATCATATGCCTCATATCCTGTTGTCCTGCCGTTATGATGACTGGAGAATGATTCATCTTTGCCGAGTAGATGTATGCCATGGAGTTACCAAGCCCAAGTATAGTATGGAGATTCACTAGATGGGGGGAAAATGAATACTGGGAAATACCATCTGCCATGCCCACTGAAAGTCCATCGAAATGCGTGAGAACATAGTCACCAATTTCCTTAAGGGAAGTGAGTTCCGTAGTTCCAGGGTTCCCAAAGACAGGAAGAAGATCAAGCTTTCTGACAGAGTCTGCAAAGGCCTCGTGTCCTCTCAAAGTTCCACCCTGTAAAGTGGGTCAATACCCTGAGCGTATCTGAGCACATTAGATATCGTTTCTGTAAGTAGTCGTTGCTGACTCTCAGCAGTCACACCTGCTATGTGTGGAGAGCATATGACATTGTCAAGCTTGAACAGTTCCGAATTGAAGTCAGGTGGTTCCTTTTCATATACGTCTATTCCCGCTTTTATTGCCTTCTTCTTCACGGCATTTATTAATGCACTCTCAACTACTATCTCCCCTCTGGAAGTATTTATGAATATCGCACCGTCTTTCATCTTTGAGAATGTCTCCTCGTTGAACAAGCCCCTAGTGATAGGAGTTAAAGGCATATGTATAGAAATTATGTCTGAGCTAGACAACAGCTCATCAAAAGAAACATGGTTCAATCCCAGCTCCTCCTCTTCCTCAGGTTTAAGTCTCCTGACATCGTAATAAAGGAGCGATGGCCCGAAGGCAATTAGTCTCTTCGCGAGTTGAATACCTATCATTCCCATACCCAGAATACCCACAGTCTTTCCTTCAAGGTCCCTGGAACCTGTCAGGAGGGGCCAGTTCTTTCTTTCTTTCAGCTCACTATTCAGGAAAATCATATCTTTGAGAAATATGAGAATGAAGGCTATCACGTGTTCTGCTACGCTCTGCTTATTGGCTATCGGGACATTGCAGACAATGACACCCTTCTCTTTAGCGTAGGCAAGGTCTACATTGTCGTATCCAGTACTGGCTATCTGGAGATATTTCAGGTTTGGAAATTTCTTCAGTTGCTCTCTGTCTAGCTTCGTGAATGTCGTCGCCACCAGGACATCTGCATCACTTTTCTCAAAGTCTAAGGAGTTGACGATCTCCATTTCAGGCATAATCTGGTTGACTGTATCCCTTATGGTTGAAGAAGGGATAAATTCAGGTAGAACTGTTATAAATTTCACAAACAATTATCAAAAAAGTAGTACTAATTCTTTGTCATTTTACTTGAGCTAAACCACCAATTACTTACAAATAATTATTCGATTGACAGGAATGGATAAATCCATTCAGGTTTCTGGATAAACATTCATTCTCATAATTTAACTCTGTAGGCGAGAACCCACTTCAGCAAGTAGAATATTTAAAATACTAAAAGGATAACCTGAGTTATATATTGAAGAGCGCAGGCAATTGAGAAGCGTTTCTAGTCGATTTATATTCAGCTTTTCCATGAGCTGCGATTTCTTTCTGCGTATCCTTTGCTTCCTTAAGAAAGATGTTGAAGTTCCGTTTCTCAAGGTCCTTAAAAAGGTCAAGGATGAGCTTTTCAGCATCTTTCTTTTTTCCATTCACTGAGAGAAGCTTTGCAAGCTCCAGCCTCACTCCCCATAACATTATCGGATCGCCACTTTCATATTTCATTGCCTTCCTGAGCATCGCTTCAGCTAGCTCGAACCTCTTTCTTTTCAATAAGAAACTTCCTTCAACATAGGAAAGCATTCCCTTCAGAAGTTCATCTTTCGTCTGTGATATTATATATTTTGATTTAAGCAGATCTTTCCTAGCTTCTTCCATTCTTCCTATACGTATGCTGGTCAATGTTTTCTTCATTAGAGTGAAAGCCAAGTCTGACTGGCTGAATCCCAGGTTTTCCAGAATATCAATTGCTTCATCGTACTTTTCTATCGCACTTTCAAATTTTCCAGTGGATTCCATAATGAATGCTTTGTTTTGCTGTGTTGCTGCGTATCCGTAAAGGTAATTCATGTTTAAGAAACCGGATGAGGCCCTTTCATTTACAGCCCAAGCCTCCTCGAGATTACCTTTAACATATTCCATGAATGCAATGTGGAATAGGCAGACCCAGTACTCCCTCGACTCTTTAAAGTTAGAGAATATCCTTAGACTTCTTTTCAGTACCCTTTCAGCCTCCTTCAATTCGCCAAGGTAAGTTAGTGATCTTCCAAGAGCATTCAGGATATCACCCTCAACTATTCCTCCCCTTTCCTTCAGGTTCTTCAGGTGGTCCTGAAGAACGTCCCTTGCCGCTTCAATTCTCCCCATATACTGTAGGACAACTGCCTCACTCGGGGCAATATGCATCTCAAGATCTGATGAATGAGGGCATTGCCTAGCCTTTGCGAAGAATTCCAGTGCTTCCTTGTACATCCTGGAATTCCTGTAAGACCTACCTATCCAGTACAATGTGGCGGCCTTGGCCTCGCATACGGCCATCGAATCAGACGCCTCTATAAGTTCCTTCTGAAAGTTATTCATGTGACCAGAGTCAATGAGTTGCATTGAGTATTGATCCAGAAATTTCAGGATGTCTTCGTTCCTTCCTGATTTCCATAGATGGTGGAAACCTTCTATCCTGAATTCAGAACTGTTTTTTGAGATATAGAATGTTGCCAGTTTCCAGTGTACGTCCTCCTTATTGTCAGCGCTTAAGTATGCTGCCTCCCTGACCAGGTCGTTCATGCTGACAATTCCACTTTTGCTTCTCAGGAGACCTATATTTTCAGCATTATGAAACTCTTCACTATTAAATTTTCCAAATATGAACTCTGCATCCTCTCTCTTTACCGCACCCCTAAAGAACGACAATCTCTGTATTATTGTCACAATCCCCTTCGGAAGCGACGGCATTATTACGTTCATCACATATTCATCTGGAGATACAGTTCTAGCACCCTCCCCCATGCTGACCGGCAGGTTGCTAATGATCTTGAGAAGTAAGGGATGCCCTCCCAACCTCTTCACCATGGCTCTGGATTCTCCTCCGACCAGTTTCTTGGCCTCGGATGGGGGAAGTTCTCCCAGTAAAAGGGTCTTAAGTGACGTAGCCACCAAGGGTGTCCTAGACCTGGCAGCGAGTATGACCTTCACTTCTGGCACGCTCTTCAGAAAGTCATTTACGAGTCCAAATATTTCTGCGTCCTTGCATTTGTCAACATCATCAAGCACCAGAATCGAGCCTGTCTTTCTCATTCCTGTAACGGCCAGATTGACATGCACCCTCCTATCCCTTTCGGCCTGAAGCGAATTGATAAGTGCATCATCACCGTGTCTCTGCAGGAAAATCGCAATCTTCATCAGCAAATGTTTGAGGTTATCCGTCTCCCTGATATCGTGCCAGAACGTATTCATCTTCTGGGTATTCACAAAGTGTGCAGCCATTGCAGACTTTCCTATTCCAGGTATGCCAGTTATCAAAATGTGATAGTTGTCCTTGAGGAATTTGTACTCCTCCTTTCTCCCCACAAAGTTCCTGACAGACGGTGGATTGTATTCCGCGTGCTCATAATCAACTATTTCCTTCGGCCTGTCAGAGATGGTTTCAACACTCAACCCCCCATCAAGTGAAATATTGATCTTTCTCATTGAGGGTTTCAGATACTTCACAAGCTTGTTTCCTTCCCTCTTCCACTCCTCTGTTATCAGTCCAGCGCTCTTCAATATCTTTATTTTCTCAGAAATTCTTGATTCCTTGATCTTCAAATGTGAGGCGAGTTCCCCAGTGTAAGATGGTTCAGTAGATATAATATTCAGTATATCCAGGCACCTCTTATCAGAGAGGGCCTTCAACAGCTGGGCGATGGGTTGACGTTCCACGCATTTATAACATTCACCATCTATAAAAATTCTTTCGAAGGCGCGAAACATTCCTTTTACCCATATGAAGACCTAAAATAGGAATATAGGGCAGCAATTCCCATCCAGAAATGCCCAGGACGTTTTGATTGAGGACTAGACTCTCCCCTTGTGAAATCAGAACGATTTAAGGTTGAATGAAAGGCAATAATGAGACATTTAGAATATTCATCCGGCTTTAGCTCTCCCTTGTGTTTCTGTTTTTCGTGATTTGACACTTTTTTCAATAAATTGACCATATTTCTACTGTGGCTTTACGACATAAGCGTAAAACCAACGTATTTAACCGAAGGTAGCTTAAATAAAAGTGAGCATTCACAGCGCTCAGAGTTTTTACAATGAACTTTCTGGCTTTGACTCAGGAGTTACTCCTGCAGCATTTGAATCTATAACATCATTTGCAAAGACTGGCAATTTAGCTGAGGGGTACCGATGGTGGTGAATTAGAAGTGTTTCCTATCGTTGTAGTATTCGCATGGTTTCACATATTCTTCGCATTAGGCTGGATAGGGGGAGCTTTAATGATCGAGATGGTGTTGGAACCATCTCTTAAGAGTATGTCAAGGGGAGCATCGTATGAGTTCATTGGCAAATTCATTCCCAGGCTGGGTATCTTCATGGGCATATTCAGCACCCTGACGATTGCAATGGGTCCGTTCCTCCTGCTTAGTATCACGGGAGGAGGGGTTCCGAACACAGATGGTATGTGGGGGTTGCTGATATTTGCAGGGATCATAATAGCGGTGATTGTTTACGCATTCGGGCTAATTGTCCTGCTCCCGTTGAGCAGAAAGATAGAAAACGCGTACAAAAAATCGTCATTTGACCAGATGGAGAGGCTGATGGCTACCCTGAGGAGGCTTATGGTAATCGATCTTGTTGGTTTGGTGATTGTTTTCACCGTGATGGTCACATCTGCATTTGTGTAAGAAGAATGGAATGATGGATGGTTCAAGTTTGCTTTATTCTTCATATGCAGTCACTTCCTGAAATAAAGTGTTAAATTACCTGCAGAGGGCATTATCAGCGCCATTCATTCGTCCATTTATCTGCTTGAAACCAATGTTCACAATTAAATATATGTCTCAAGTACCATGAACCATGAAGGAAGGTTTCAATACCAGGGCAGTTCAGTCTGGGGAGTTCAGGGATGAAAAAGTCGGGAACGTCACTACCCCAATTTTTGAGACGTCAACATTTTATAATCCTAACTACACTCCAAATGCATATTCAGATCACACAAGAAATAAGCCATTCATGTATACGAGATGGGGAAACCCAACGCTGGAGGCTCTCGAGAAAAAATATGCATCTCTTGACGAAGTTGAAGAAGCTCTCTCTTTCTCCACTGGAATGGGTGCAATCACTTCTACAGTCCTCTCTCTTGTCAAAAAGGGAGACAGATTGATTTCAGTGAAGGAGTTATACGGTGAGACCTTCATATTTTTTACCAGATTTTTATCGTCCATGGGAATCGAAGTTCACCTGGCAAAACTGGATGATCTCAACACAGGGGTGATTGATCTGAAGGAATTTTCTGGAATTTACACTGAATCCATCGTTAACCCTACCCTAGGTGTCTGTGATGTTGGACTGCTTGGAAAGAGGGCAGAAGAGGAAGGAATTCCTCTGATAGTCGACGCAACCTTTGCCTCCCCATTCAATCAGAATCCATCAAAACTCGGTGCAGCTTTCACCCTTCACAGTGGAACAAAATACATAGGGGGGCACAGCGACATTCTTCTTGGGCTCGCTGGTTTCGAAAGGAGCAGTATGGAAGCAGTATGGGCAAAGAGGAGACTTCTAGGTGCCTCTCCAGATCCGATTCAGGCTTACCTTGGACTGAGAGGGCTGAAGACCCTGGGGCTGAGAATGAAGGCACATAATGAGAATGGAATGGAGGTGGCGAGGTTCCTTTCCGAGCATAGAAAAGTGGAAAAAGTGTTCTATCCAGGTTTGGATACGAGTCCCTACTACAGCATCGCTAGGAAGAACCTGAAGGGATTTGGTGGAATGGTATCATTCGAGCTTGTTGGCGGACTGGACGCCGCAAAGAAGATGTCAAAGAAGCTGAAGATATTCTCATACGCCCCAAGCCTCGGTGGAGTTGAATCGCTTTTCACTTTGCCGGCCGAGACCTCGCATTCAAACCTAACTCCAGAAGAAAGGAAGGAATCAGGAATCTCCGATGGTCTGGTCAGGATGTCGGTTGGTATAGAGGACAACGAAGACCTTGTTGAGGATCTCAAAGCTGCACTGGAGTGACCTGCCCGGCACAGGTAAGTACGTCAGGCTCCTCTGGCCTAGTCCAGCTTAAACTCCTTTCCTACCTCTTCGAATATCCTCTTTTCACGCTCTACAGCAACATTTAGGCAGCACTGCTTTGAGCTCTCGTAACCGTATTCACCCAGCCTATCAGAGGCGCTTCCAACCGATTTCAGTATCATCTCAGCTGCAGTCTCGAAGTCCCCGGCCTGAAATACGTAACCGTTGGAATCATTGACTACAAGCTCACTTACCCCGCATCCGCTGCTCACGACTACAGGTTTTTTGTTAGTCCAACCTTCCAGAACAGTTATTCCAAACCCTTCTAGATTGGAGGTGAGCAAAACCACGGATGATAGATGATATGCTGCTTTCAGCTCCTCCTTCGACGAATGACCTAGAAATGCAACCTTCCCCTCGAGACCCAAGTCCTTCACAAGCTTTTCAAGCTCGGACCTCCACATCCTTCCCTTCCCGAACCCCAGTCCGCCTTTCGATGAGGAGGAAAAACTTCCATTACCTATCAATGCCAGTTTGAGTTTCTCCTTTTTTGCCGCCAGTGCAAAGGCCTTAATTCCTACGTCCTGGGACTTTATCCTATCCATCCTGGCGACTATGACCACGAGTTTCTCGTCTGCTTTAAGACCTATTTTTTCCCTTAACTTTTCAACTTCACTAGAATTTGGCTGGGTTTCCCAGTCCCTCGGGTCAATGTACGGATAAAGCTGGTAGGCCCTCCCTCTGTAATCAGACTTAATCAGTCCTTCCAAGTCCCTTCTAGTGCTTACAACAACTGCATCGAAGCTTTCCATTCCTTTCACAACAATTCTCCTTGCGAACGTTCCCATCTTCTCGGGTACGAAGGGGATATGCCATCTGAGTACTGCGGGTGCAGAAGGTCCAATGAGCGTTCCCGTCATGAGTAGCTGGAAATCCTGCACATAAAATAGGTCTATATCCCTGATATACTGGAACATCCTCTTCGCATTTTCCCAGTTGTACGTTGCATATGCATTGAATTCTTCCTGAGTGTATCT
>JAKAXD010000005.1:4729-72359 GCA_021816725.1 Thermoplasmata archaeon | reverse complement strand
TAGTCACCGACGGGATCGTGGAAAAACCCGATGTGGTGGGTGCTATTTTTGGCCAGACGGAGGGCTTGCTGGGTGACGAATTAGATTTAAGAGACTTGCAAAAATCTGGAAAAATAGGAAGAATTGAGGTAGACATAGAATCGAAGGGAGGGAAGTCTGAGGGTACTGTATACATCCCGTCTGGGGTTGACCAGGTGGAGACGAGCATTGTTGCTGCCAGCCTGGAAACAATAGACAGGATAGGGCCCTGCAAGGCAAAGGTAGAAGTCCTGAGCGTCGAGGACGTCAGGGTCGCAAAAAGGGAAAAGGTCATTGAGAGGGCAAAGGAAATACTGGAAAAGATGCTCCTGAACAACAAGAACCTTGGTGAAGACCTGGTTCAAACAGTAAGGAGCAAGGTGGAGAATTCAGAAATAGCTGCCTATGGACCCGACAAGCTTCCGGGGGGACCGAACCTCAACTCGAGCGAATCAATCGTAGTGGTCGAAGGAAGAAATGATGTCCTCAACCTGCTGAAATTCGGTATCAAGAACACTATTGCCGTCGAAGGTACAAACATTTCAAAGACGATTTCAGACCTTACAAGGCAGAAAACTTCTACTGCGTTCCTCGACGGAGACAGGGGTGGAGACCTTATACTCAAGGAGCTGCTCCAGGTAGCTGACATTGACTTTGTTGCAAGGGCACCGAGCGGTTTTGAGGTGGAGGAACTCACTTACAAACAGGTTGTGAAGGCCCTTAGGGACAAAATGCCTCTTGACCAGTATCTTGCATCGCACGGCATGCAGGAAGAACTGAAGACACTGAATACGAAGAATGAGACGCCATCGAGGAAGAAGGAGGAAGCTCCAGCACAGGTTGCTTCCAGCGCCGAGGCGAAGTCAAACGGCTCTTCCGCAGCAACTGAAGGTGCACAGAAAGCGCAGGCAGTAAAGCCTTACATGAAGATCCTGGACGAGGCATCCCAGGACAAGGAAGTCAGGTTTTACGACGATTCCTGGAATCTCATAGGCAGGCTTCCCCTTAATGAGGTCATCGAGAAGTTTGACTCCATAGAGAAGAAGTTCACCAAGATCGTGACGGGTGGAATAGTCTCGCAAAGATTGCTCGACACGGCGTACACAAATGGCATAAGGGAGATCTACGGAATAAAGCTAGGACACATAGCAAAGAGGCCAGCTGACATAAAGGTCATAACAAAAGAATTCGGACGGAACTGAACTGTTATACATTGACAAGGGAGGATGACTATATTTGTCATTCCCCTTATTCTTTCTTTGCAAAATTACTTTCTAGATTTATTTAAAAACGGATATTTGTGAGGCTCATCGTCACATGTTCAGCATCTTTCTCGCCTCGTCGGATATCATGTCAAGATTCCACTGAGGCTCCCAGACAAGCTCTATGTCGCACTCCTTTACTCCTGGAATTTCCTCCACCCTTTTTTGGGCCTCTACAAGAATCCAGTCAGTAACGGGACAGCTTGGCGCTGTCATAGTCATCCTCATACTCACTTTGTCATTGTCAATGTCCAGGTTGTAAATAAGGCCAAGATTAACTATATCAACGCCTATTTCCGGGTCGCTGACTGTCTTGAGCACTTCCAGTACCTCTTCCTTTGTTACCATCCTGCAAAAATCTAAACTACGTATTCATATTTTTTGTCTTTCCATTTTGTCCAAAGGCTGAGCACATTAGCTATATATCCAAATAATTCTTCTCACATGGAATTGCATGAAGAAGGTATCTATAGTGATGGGAAGCACAAGCGACCTGGAAGTGATGAAGGACGCAATCACGACCCTCAAGGATTTCGGTATTTCGGTGGACTATGGTGTTTATTCTGCGCACAGGTCTCCGGAGAGACTCGTTGAATACTGCTCAAACATCAAGAAGTCAGGTATCGAAATAGTCATTGCAGGTGCTGGTGGCGCTGCCGCTCTCCCCGGGATGATAGCCGCACTTGCTGATGTACCTGTTATAGGGGTGCCTATAATGGGAAAATCGCTGAACGGCCTCGATTCCCTGTTGAGCATAGTCCAAATGCCACCCGGAGTGCCCGTTGCTACAGTTGGTATAAACGGTTCGAAGAATGCCGCTCTGCTGGCAATAAGGATCCTTGCAAGGTATGACGATGAAATTTCAGCGAAACTGGAAGAATTCACAAGGAAACAAAAGAAGGAGGCTGCAGAGAAGCAGCTCGTTCTCTGATCACTTGTATTTCTTGGGTATCATCTGCTCATACCATTTCTCGGTGACTTCGTCGCTTTCCTGCCTCTCGAGTTTTATGTTTATGGACTGAAGATACTTCGATATCCTTTTCTTGGTCTCATCCCTTAGTTCCGTAGTTATGGACAGCTTGTTCCCTGATCTCTTTCCCTTGAAGAATATTGGATCGTACCCATCCCTCAGTAGGACCATTTTCCCCTGTGGTTTCCATCCGAGTATCAGTGACACATGTTCCATAGAGAGCGTCCTAGGGAGGAGGACAACGTCGTCGCTGCTTGCCTGCGGCGAAAAATTCTCATATTTCCAGCAGTACATCAGCTCATCCCTGGACTTCAGCGGAAGTATCCTTCGGAACTTTCCTGCCACCATTCCCCTGGAAAGATAGGCAGACACAAAATTCCCGTCTATTGAACCGCCAAATATTGAAGAGAGTATCCTGCCGTTGAATATGCCCAGTTCCTTCGTGATTCGGTCCATCGCTTCTTCTCCTGATCCAGAGATCTGCGTGAGCTGATACCTGCCCTTGTTGTCCTTGTAGATCAGGCACTTCTTAAGCATCTCATTGAGGTAATTCAGCGTCTGATTTATGGTGAAGCAGGATCGTTCAACCACCATTTCCCTGGATAGTACGGGCATCTTCTTCACTATCTCGTAAAGCTTCTTTGCGTTGTCACTAAGCGAGTCGTATTTCACGGATGCTAAAAGGGAAACATTTTCCTTGCTAAGGTAACCCTGCGTCCCGTCGACAATGTACCCCTGGACGGCAAGATTGCTCATCACGAGCTTGTCTAGGTCGATGCTTCGCTGGCTCTTCATCATCAATTCAAAGTTACCCTTGTAGCCGAGTATTGAGTCCAGGGCAACCACTGGATCTGAGTGTTTATGACCGTTTGAGAGATGGTGTTTCGCAGCAAGGTACCTGATCATGTCCTCCTCCTCCATTGACAGGTCATCTACTGTTGTTCCGTTGACCATGAAGTTCCTTATCATGGAGTAGCCGAGTTGCTGCAGCCTTGCCTTGTCAGGAACAGGGAAGGTGATCCTCCTGATCACTAAGGAATCGAAGTGCTCCATACTTGATATCTCCTTGACAACTTCCAT
The DNA here is from genome assembly GCA_021816725.1 of Thermoplasmata archaeon. Lineage (GTDB taxonomy): Archaea > Thermoplasmatota > Thermoplasmata > Thermoplasmatales. The sequence goes on along the minus strand of JAKAXD010000005.1, from coordinate 69,029 downwards.
CACCTGGTCGAAGTTGCCGGAATAATCGCCATTTATCTCGAATATCTCAAGGATGCCGTTTTCTGTTGCCGTTTCGACCCCTAGCCGTACGGCACCGTCTTCAAGAAGGAAGTAGGTCATTCCTTCGCCTGTCTCCCCCTCAATCCTCTCCCTGTTCACCAGGAAGAGAGGGTCCCTTGTACTGATAACTGCCTTCTGTTTGGTGAATGTGACGTCCGAATAGAGGTAGGTAGAATGCCCGCTTACCATTTTCTTTACGTTGAGCTTCCCTATGTACTTCCTGACCAGCCCTCCAAAGGTCTGCACCACTTCATCTATGCTGATTGGACCGTACGTGGAGACGAATCGCTCCAGAAGTTCAACAGGTTCGACAGGTTCCTCGTTCACCTTTACCGGCCTGCCTTGTTTAGACACTACATAGTTATTCCTTATCAGCTTCTCAAGCGTCTTTTCCTCAACGTCCTGCATGCCGTACTTTCCCTTCCTGATAAGGTCCATTACCTCCTTCTCTTCCTTACCCAGATCTTCTACCCTGTTAAGGGAGATAAGCTGTGGAAGGTACTTCTCGTCAAAATACCCCCTTATCTGGCCTGCAAAATGACCGTATACTATCCCCTTCGAATTCATCTGTGTCTCAGGATAGCCTCTAATCGAGAGGGAGCTTGGATCATTTGCAATGAGGTAATCGTCAAAATAATTCTCCCCAAACTTCTGGAGTGCCCTGTTCAGCCTGATCCTGCCTATCTCGATCTCGTCGGTAGCCTTCAGCCTTTTCAGGTCATCTGACAGTATGTACTGTTTCTCCCTCTTGGGGAAGAACCTTCCTGAAACTATGACCTTCCGTGTTGTGAGGTCCTCTATCACCTCTTCCAGCTCGTTTATCTGGCCTATCCTGTCGACTATTTCGTTGAACGTCAGGGGACCGTTCTGCCATAGGAGCCACTGGACTACTTTGGTTATTGATTCGATCCTCTCCGCCCTTTCCACATTTCTATGATACCACTTCACCCTGTTTCCATGGCGCAGGAAAAAGGCGGTATAGGCCCTCTCCATCTTTCTTAGCACGATCAGCGTCGACTCAGGATCGAGGGAGTTCTTTTTGGCAATGGAATTTGTGCTTTCCCCATCTTCGAAATTGACTTCCTTATCGTTCTCCTGCATGAAGACAGCAGCAAGGTAAGGTACGTTCTCCCTCAGGGCGTAGGTTGTCTTTCCCGTGAACACCGGGACTATCTCGCCGTTCCGTAAATGCTCTGCAAGCTTGTCAAGATATTCCTCGGGGTTGTCCGCTTTCTTGAACGGAGAGAATGAGACAGTGGAATACAGGTCAGCAAAGCCGGCCTTGCTCAGGAAGTCCATAATTCCACTCTCGGTGCCTATGAGCTGCTTTGATTCCTGGTAATTCATGAGTGATTCTATGTCCACCTCTGAGCTTCCTTCCAGCCCCATCTTAGTTAGCAAAGCCTCCTGAAGCTCCCTGATAATGGCGCTCTTGTCCTCCATCAGTACTACGTCAGTGATTCCGGTGGATATGATGCCGAACCCGAATGGACTGGGGTATCTTGTGTAGTCCCTTGATATTATCTCTATCTCCCCATCCATTATGGATTTCAGGATCTTCTCTGAATTTTCTATATCCATCACGATGCTTTCTATTTCCCTGAAAGTCTCCTCTATTATGGGGAAATTTTCCATCGAAAAGAGTATGTTCAGTACCCTCTCGCTCCTGAGCTGCTGCCTGGCAACTGACACCTCCCTTCCCCTGTACCTCCTGAGTACCATGAAGGAACGGGTTGCACAGTGCCGGAACCTCTGCTTGAAAAGTTCTGTGGACTTCACTGCATTCCTGAGTGAGCCCCCTATTGTAATTGTCTTCAGAAGCTCGCTTATCCGGGCAACGTCAACCTTCCTGTTGAATGTAAGCATGAAACCGTCGTCCGTCAACGATATCCTCGAGTTGACGGAAAAATCCCTTGAAATATGGAATGCTATTATCCTGCTCAGAGCGTCGTTCACCCTTCTTCCTAGGGCAAAATGAAATATCACGGAGAACTGGTTAGCCTTGTCAATATACCCTTCGACAAGGAATTTTTCGTTTGTAGGAACCCCGTAGTCTATCTGGTTTGTAACGTATGACATTACGCTCCTGATGCTGTTCTCGTCCGCTGCATATTCTGTCTTCAGGAATTCTTCAGCCGTTCCATCCTTCACTCTCGCTTCCAGCTCCTTCCTGAACTTGCCTACTTCAATTGAAAGATCGAATGTCCTTGGAAGCATCTCGCCAACCCAAGATGGCACTGTCGGTTTCCTTCCAGAGGCATCCTTTATGAACACCTTGTTCCCCCTCATCCTCAGGAACTCATACGTTCTCGCGCCAAGGACGAATATATCTCCCCTGTGCAGCTTCTCGACGAACTTCTCCGAAAGTGAGCCGAGATGCCTGTTGTCAACTGAGTATGCATCGTAATCGGCTTCCTCGGGTATCGTGCCTGCATTGGTGAAATAGATCAGCCTTGTGCTCTTCTTCCTTCCGAATGTGTGTTCTTTCCTGTCCCACCATATCTTTGAATATACGTTCCCCTCCTCGAACCCGCCTGAAAGATAGTTGAGGACGTTTATGAAATCGCTCTCAGGGATGTTGCCGTAGCAGTACGTTCTCCTGATTATATCCAGGGCCTCTGATTCATTCCATTTCTTTTCAAGGGAGATTCCTGCTATGAACTGGCTGAGAACGTCGAGTGAATTCTTGGGTATGTTTATCCTGTCGAGCTTCTTTGCCTTAGCTTCCTTTACAAGAACAAGGGATTCCACCAGGTCATCTATGTCCATTGGGATTATTCTCCCCTTTGCAGTCGCAAAGACTGAATGACCAGACCTGCCAACCCGCTGAAGCCCCTTTGCAATTCCCTTTGGCGACCCTACCTGCACTACTAGGTCTATGCTGCCTATATCGATTCCCAGCTCAAGAGACGTTGAGGATACTGCGCACTTCAGTTCGCCCTTCTTCAGCCTTTCCTCAACATTGAACCTCGACTCCTTGGAGAGGCTTGAATGATGCGCCTCCAGGTCCAGTATGCCCCTTTCTATCAGTTTTGAAGACACCCTTTCTGCACCGCTCCTGGTGTTTGTGAATACGAGGGTGGTCGTGTGCTCCTTAACCATCGATTCTATTATGTCGTAAGTCCTTTCATTTATCTGTTCCTGTGGTGCTGAGAACAGGTCCGATACAGGGCATACCACCCTCATATCAAGATTCTTGTTAGATTCCGTCTCGACTATATGAACGTCAATTTTCTCAATGTTACCCACCAGGAATCTTGCAAGTTCATCTATTGGCTCTGTTGTAGCCGAAAGCCCGATCCTGGTCACGTTACCAGCGCTATACTGGAGGAATTCTATTATCAGGCTCAGAAGCTCCCCCCTCTTGTTGGAAGCGAGGTCGTGGATCTCGTCCACAATCAGGAATTCGACACCCCGGAATTTTTCCTTGAACTTGGGTGAGAAGAGCGCTAGAGCAAGCGATTCAGGCGTTGTGATGAAAATGTGCGGTGGTGTCTTGTTCATCTTCTGCCTTACGTATTGACTCGTGTCACCTGACCTGACTCCCACCCTTATTTTCGGAATGTGGATCCCCTTCTTCTCTGCAAGTTCCCTGATCTCCTCAAGAGGGACCTCCAGATTCCTGTGGATATCGTTCGCAAGAGCCTTGAGTGGTGAAACATAAACGCAATATATCTTGTCCTCCAGCTTGTTCTGCTTGGCCAGGAGGAACAGTTCATTGATAGTTACGAGGAATCCAGAGAGAGTTTTTCCTGTTCCTGTTGGAGATGAGATCAGTACATTCTTCCTTTGGTGGATGAGAGGTATTCCCACTTTCTGGGCGGCAGTTGCATTGGTGTACTTTGATGTGAACCATTCCAGGACCAGGGGGTCGAGGTATTGCTCCAGATTGTACTCATTATTACCTCTTATTATCATTTAGATTCCTGCGTAGTGGGAAAGGTATGTTGAAAAGCTATAAAAACTTGTAGAGTGACCCGTCGAAAACTATTCATGGAAGGAGCGTCACATCCTGTACTGTTTCCAATAACGGAACTTATTTATTTCCATCAGGTAGGTGGTCCCATGGACCAGCGGATATGGAATGACGTGGAGGATTACTTCACTTGCAACATTGTCAAGCAGGAAACGTCCTTCTCCAATGCACTCAGACGCCAGAATGAGGAAGGGCTACCTCCCATAAACGTTCCACCGACTCAAAGGAAGCTTCTATATCTGTTAGCCAAGATGATAAATGCAAGAAAGATCCTAGAAATAGGAGCCCTTGGAGGATACAGCACACTCTGGCTTGCAAAAGCGCTACCTGAAGGGGGGAAGATTACCACTCTTGAAATCAACGCCAAACGTGCAGGCATAATCAGGGACAATATACTGTCGGCAGGATTGGCAGATAAGGTGGAAATAATCCTTGGACCAGCAAAGGAAACGTTGTTGGAAATGGCTGAGAGAGGAGCATCAATTTTCGACATGATATTCATTGATGCAGACAAGGAGAACAATCCTGAATACTTCGATTTGGCATTAAGGCTCTCAGGGCCTGGGACAGTAATTGTGATAGACAATGTGGTAAGGAATGGAAAGATTATTGAGGATGGTGATGGAGACCCTTCAGTAATGGGTATTAGAATGTCAATAGAAATAGCAAAAAAGGACGAGAGGATCGAATCAACTGTGATTCAGACTGTGAGCGGCAAGGGTTATGACGGCTTCATGGTAGTGAGGGTAAATAACTAATACCTCCCAGTTAGGTATTGACGGATGCTCAGTAATTCTCGATGTGGAATATAGCCATTCTCTCAAGGAGCTGCTCAACTGATTTCACTTTCCAGTAGCTCTTCTTTGAATCAGTTATCTCAATTACAGGAGTATCCCTTCTACTGTTGGAATTTTCCACCTTTACAACACGCCCTGAATAGCCTTTTACTCCCACCATCCCGAAGGCCTTATGAACCTGTCTTTGGAGTGAAAGGTAGAGGAGGATCTCGTTCCAGATGGACTTGCTTATTGACTTCCCTGTTTCGAAGTTTTCTGTTACGTACTTTATGGCAACGTCAAGATGCACATTCCCTAGTATCCTGTCCTCCCTGATAAGTGCACAATTCTTGAACCTGTCAAGGTCTTTTTCATCAAAATTATCTAAAAAATAATAGGTTAGGTCAACTGGAATTGACCATCACCTTTCCCGTGGAAACTGCAAGATCAAACTTAGAAAGCAGTGATGTCTTTGACTTTGTCGAGGCAAGAACTAGATTGAGGACTTCAGTTATAGTCTTCACAACGTGTATCTGGATCTTTGCCCTCTGCGTCTCCTCCAGGACAATGTCCCCCTTATTGCTTTCTGGAACTATGACATTCTTGAATCCGGCCTCTATTGCTGCCTCCACCTTTGCTGTAACACCGCCGACTGGAAGCACCTGTCCCCTGATCGATAGGGATCCTGTCATTGCATACGACTGGTCAACTGGTATTCCCTCCATTGCAGAAACAACCGCTGTAGCGATTGTTATACTTGCAGAGTCCCCTTCTACCCCTTCGTAGCTTCCTATGAACTGGATGTGGACGTCATGGTTTGCGATATCCTGGCCGGTGTATTTTTTTATGACAGCAGATACATTTTGTACCGCTTCCTTTGCGATATCACCCAGCTTCCCTGTTGCTATGACCTTGCCGCTCTCCTTCTCCTGAGCAGGAGTTACCTCGGCAGCAACGGGCATCACTATTCCAGAGTACTCAGCCATTCCTGATCCTGCGCTGAAAACGGCTAGCCCATTCACTATTCCAATGGAATACCCCTCGTTCATGAAGGTGCTGTAATTCTTGTACGCTTCGATGTGTTTATCTGCAATCTGCTGCTCGAGCGGCCTTGCCTTGATTTTTGCCTTGATAACATGATCACTTGTGACTAAGGTTGATCCTGCCTGTACGGCCAGATCGCCAGCTATCCTGATCAATCCGCCCATTTCCCTGAGTCTCAGGGTAATCTTTCCCTTTCTCCCTGCCCTTTTCTGCGCTTCCCTAATTACCTCTGCTATTGCTGTGTAGTCGAAAGGCGGAATCTTCTTGTCCTTGACAACTTCCTGACTGACGAACCTCATGACTTTTTCTCTGTTGTCCTCGGTATCGTCCATCATGGTGTTCATGTACACCTCGTATCCGTACCCTCTGATCCTCGACCTCAGAGCGGGATGCATTCCCTGGAGTGCATCGAGGTTACCTGATGCCACAAGAATGAAATCGCAAGGTACCATCTCAGTCTGCACTAGCGCACCTGCAGATCTTTCGCTCTGCCCTGAGATCGTGTACTTCTTCTCCTGCATTGCAGTCAGCAGGCTCTGTTGACTTTCCATCCTGAGCGTATTGATCTCATCGATGAAGAGAACGCCCTTGTCTGCCTTGTGTATGTTACCCGCTTCTACCCTTAGGTGAGCAGGCGTCTCAAGTCCGCCTGATTGGAAGGGATCGTGTCTCACGTCTCCCAAGAGTGCTCCTGCCTGCGCGCCAGTAGAATCTATGAAAGGTGGCTTGTCATCCTTATCATGACCCACCAGTAGCTTCGGCACAAGAGTCTTGTCTTCCCTGGACACTGGTCCCATATTGAGAGCGATGTAGAGGAATGCAGCAGCCATTATTGCAAGAAATATGGGTGTAGAGTCAATTGAGTGTGTTGTAGGATAGTTGATGAAGGCAAAGATAAGCCCGATAATCACTATGAATATAACAAGAATCCTTACGCTCCTAGTCCTCTCGGTTTTCTCCTGGTCCGCCCTCTTCTGATAGTCCTTTGTTATTTCCTTCCCCTTTCCTGCAGGGACTGTGACTATCTTTGGACGATTCGGATCCTCCGGATTATGGAAGACAAGTATATCCTCCAGCTCCTCCTTCGGAATGAAATCAGTCATTGATTGGGCAAGCATTGATTTCCCGGTACCAGGCTCACCGATGAGGATGACGTGTCTCTTCTGCTTAGCCGCCCTCTTTATAACCTCAACCCCCTGATCCTGGCCAATAACCTGGTCAACGAGCTTCTCCGGTATCTTGATGTCGTTCGTCGTATTGACACCTTTAGACTTTATCCATTCGGCTAATTCGTCCATTCGGTACGCAAGTGAAAATCGGTAATTAAGTGTTTTGTTGGATACCTGAACCATCTTTTCGGATTATATTTAATTCTCGGAGAGAATTAACCCCCATGATTCTGGACGGAAGACCTATTGCAAAACACCTGCTTGAGGAAGTGAAGAAAGGGGTTGCAGATATTGGAAAAGTGAAGATGGTCTCTGTTGCTTACGAGGAAGACCAAGAATCTATAGTGTATTTCAACAGCATAAGGAGGAATGCAGAGAAAGTAGGCATAGAATTCAATCCGTTGGTGATCAAGGGAGAGGAGCTTCTCGGTACAATTGGTAAGCTCAACAACGACAATTCTGTTGATGCCGTCATAATAGGTAGACCCTTTCCCAAGGGGGTAACGAACGAGATGGTCTCAGAGGCGATTGATCCTGATAAAGACGCAGACTGCGTGACATACCAGAACATGGGGCAGCTGTACTTTGGAGCTGAGGGGATAGCACCAGCCACGCCGAAGGCATCAATAGACATTCTCCTCTACAACAATATAGATCTCAGGGGGAAGAATGCCCTTATCATCAACAGGTCTGTCACTGTTGGCAGGCCCCTATCACAGATGCTGTTGAACATGGATGCGACAGTGACAGTAGCTCACAGCAAGACAAAGAATATGGAGAAATTGATCGAGGAAAACGACATCATATTCCTTGCTGTTGCAAGACCTGGATATCTCAAGGCCTCCACAATAAGGAGCAAGAAGTTGGTTGTGGATATCGGTATAAACGTCGTGGATCGCAAGATAAGGGGCGATTTTGAGCCCGATATAGAGAACGCACTTGTGGACTATACTGCAGTCCCGGGAGGGGTGGGAGCTGTCACCAGCGTAGAGATACTTAAAAATGCATTAGTACTTGCAAGAAGCCGATAAGGTTTATTAATAGTTAATTCATACCTTCCAACCCAGGTGCTTGATAAATGGGCGTAAACGAAAAAGATAAAAGGGAAAAACTTGCTTTGGAGATGAAGAAGGCAGCAGTAGAGAGCGATTCAAGATTCTGGGGCGATATCGCTAAAAGAATCAGGAAGTCCAAGGACAGTCTCGTGGAAGTGAATATAGGGAAGATATCCCGATTCGCAGCGACTGATGATACGGTAGTAGTTCCCGGCGTTGTACTTGGATCTGGAAGGATAGAAGAACCTGTAAAGGTTGCCGCACTATACTTTTCTAAATCTGCGCGTTCAAAGATAGAAGAGGCGGGTGGAAAGGCAATTACACTAGAAGAATTAATGAAGGAGAATTCGAAGGGAACAAAAGTTAAGATAATAGGGTGATGTGAAATTAGAATAATAGATGGAAGCAATTTGGTTCTTGGAAGGGCATCGTCCTACCTTGCTAAGGAGCTCCTGACCAAGGAAGATGAAATTGTAGTAGTGAATGCAGAGAAGGCCGTTGTCTCCGGAAGGAAGAGGTACACGATAGAAAGATACAAGATGGAGAGGGACGTGGGATCAGTAAGGAAAGGACCAAGGTTCCCGAAAGAGGCTGACAGGATATTCAGAAGAACTGTCAGGGGAATGCTCCCGATGAAGGACTCAAAAGGGATAAACGCATTCAAGAAACTAAGGGTTTACATAGGAGTTCCAAAGGACTTCAAGGGGAAAGAACTGGAAAAACTTGAAGAATGCCAGAATAAGCATGTTGCAAACGTTATAACCCTCTATGATATTTGCAAAGAACTGGGGTCAAAAGTGATAGTAGATGGTAATTGAGACAAGCGGAGCCAGGAAAACGGCTGTTGCAAGAGCAACAATAAGGGAAGGGAAAGGAAGGATCAGGATTAACGGAGTCCCTATAGAGATTTACCAGCCTGAACTGGCAAAACTCAAAATGATGGAGCCGGTCATGCTTGCAGGGGATAAAATTTCGAAGATAGATATCTCGGTTAACATGAGGGGCGGAGGAGTCATCGGCCAGGCAGAGGCAGCTAGGACCGCCATTTCAAGAGCGCTTGTCGACTTTTTCAAGGACCAGGACCTGGAAAAGACGTTCAAGGAGTACGACAGAGCATTGCTAGTAAACGATGTAAGAAAGAAGCTGCCAAAGAAGCCCGGAGGAACCGGGGCAAGGAAGAAGAAACAGAAGTCTTACAGGTGAAAAAATGATTATACCCGTTAGATGTTTCAGCTGCGGAAGGGTCATTGGGTCTGACTATGTTCGCTTTACAAACAAGGTGGAAGAGATCAGAAAATCCAAGAACAGGGAAGCAACTTCTGAAGAAATATCAGAAATTCTTGACGATCTCAATGTCACGAGGTACTGCTGCAGAAGGATGATCCTCTCAAACGCTGAGCTGCTTGAGGAAATATTGCCCTTTGATTAGGGGGACCGTAGGGTAGATTGGACCATCCTACCAGCTTGGGGTGTTGGTGACCCGAGTTCAAATCTCGGCGGTCCCATACCATTTCAGTATTAGATATCTTTTTTGTAAAATTTGGTATTCTAGCATAACACATTTAGAAAGTAATGTTGCCCGCTTTGTAGGATGACAGTCATTCTTCATAGCATTTTTCGACTATAACTGATGTGATACTATATTTTTTTTATGTCGTTTATAAGATCGCCAAGAACTCCTTCGACCGTTTCAAGGGGAACAATATGCCTCTTCAGAAACCTTTTGCCTTCTGAGGTAATGACATACTGAGTGATCCCCCGTCCATTCACTTCTATTTTTTCCCCCCTGCTTATGAGTTTTTTCTTTTCGAGATTCTTCAATAGGATATAAATCGCGCCTGCGGGCAAATTCTGCTTCAGTTCAGCAGATATCTCCTTCTGCAGCACATAACCGTGAGATGGGGACATCCCTAAATTTCTCAGGATCAGCAGCGTGGTGATTCCCTTAAGGACCTTCTCCTGAGTTGTCATCGTACCACCAATCATATCACAGATTAAATATTTATAGATTAATTACTTACCTATACAAATGAAACAAAACAATCCAAATTTAAACGACCATGTTATAAGACCGTCAGGTGAAAGAAGAGTTCATTCAGATCATTTCGGCAGAAGACATAGGGAAGACCCTCTTCCCTTCCTGAAAAGAATCGGGGTGCATCAGGGGCTCATCGTGGCTGATCTCGGTTGCGGAGAAGGTTATTACAGCATTCCGTTGGCTACACTGGTTCGTGAATCAGGTATGGTTTATGCAGTAGACCAAAGCGCCAATGCCCTATCTGCTCTGCAGGAAAAGGTAAAAGACCTGAACATGCGGGAAGGACTGATAAAGACTGTTCAGGCCGATGCCACCAAAACGGATATCCCAGGTGGATCTATAGACATAGTCTTTCTCGCGAACATGTTCCACAATGTTGTACATAAGGAAGAGCTTGTGGACGAAATCAAGAGGTTGCTGAAACCTTCCGGAGTTGTTGTAGACATAGACTGGATGAGAATAGAAACACCATTCGGACCTCCATACGCATTGAGGGTGAGTGATAACGAAATTAGGGGACTCTTCATTGGGTTCGGATTTACTGAGGTTAGTTACTTCATTCCGGACAGATACCACTATTGCCTGGTCTTCAGAAAACAGGATCAAGCGCAGGACGATAAGCTTGACATGAAGAATGACCTTGCCGGCTCGTCACTCTCATCACAGGAAAATGAAATGGGGAGGTATCTGTAATGACAACGAATAACCCAGATTTTACAGTTTCTGACATGACTTCACACAGGAGCTATCCGCTTATAGCAACCTCTATCGGTCATTTTCTTAATGACGGTATGGTTTTTCTGGTTCCTGTGATAATAGATTTGATCGCAGCAGCCCATGGTATTGACCCTGCTCTTATAACGGCATCTTTGGTAGCCTTCTACGTTTCCACTGCAATTAGTGCCAATTTATTTGGTAGAACAATAGATCGAAGACATTTGCAGTCTTGGGGGATGATTGTCGGTATATTGATCCTCTCTTCTGGACTACTTCTCTTTTCACTAGCGCTAGGAAATGTGTTCGTATCATTTTTCGTAGTAATTTCTTCTATTGTTTCTGGATTTGGAGCGTCGTTCTATCACCCAACAGGTACTGCAATTCTTCAGTCTTACTACAAGGGGAGTAGACTTGGCAGGTATCTGGGCATAAACGGGTCTGCAGGAAGCCTCGGTAGGGCACTATATCCCTCTCTCCTAGTTCTTGTAAGCATTTTGCTATTGTCCAATACATCAAGTGCATTCTTTTTCGGGGTAGTCGGAATAATTTTGGCTATTGTAATTTATATGTTCATGAGGGAGTATGTTAGCAGAGAAAGGAATGCAAGAAATACCTTGTCCGCGAGGAGCCAATCATCTTCAAATGGAGTTAGTAATACCTCAACGCTGAAAACCACAATTCCATTGGGAATAATACTTCTAACAATCATGTCGTTAGTCAGGAACTTAGCGTTCTTCAGTATAGTATCGTGGATTCCTGAGTACTTCACTTTTGTGAGGGGGCTCGGGACTTCACTGGGACTTAGCACTATGATGACACTGATGTTCTCGGGTGGGATCTTGGGGCAGCTACTTATAGGTATACTTGTAGAAAGATATGATAAACGAATGATATTGGTTGTTACTACTGTATTCTCGGTACTGTTCATGTTTCTTTACTTAATGACAACAGGTCCCATTTCAATCTTAACTCTTGTTCTGTTTGGGTTCTTTAATTTCAGCGGGTTCCCAATATTCATGTCAATGATATCTGACTATGTTCCTAGAGGTTCGACCACATTGAGTAATGGATTGGTATGGAACTTAGGAGGAACAGCCGGGCAAGCCATAGGACCTCTGGTAATTGGGGTTTACATAACTGGGAGATATTCGCACCTCCCGGTAGCCTTCGAGACTATGTTAGTTCTAGGCTTGTTATCAGTACTGATAGCTTTTGCCCTACCAAAACCAGCAAAGGAATCAAAAGCGCCACTCTTTGCCTAAGATTTATTTATATTCATTCATTTCTTTTGATCTATATCGATTGATACCTGGAATAATATTCGCCGTTATTGATTTATTATCCATCGAGTTACCATAAAAGTACCCCGGAATTAGCAAGAGGCATTTCTCGTGCCATACCTTCAATTTTTCCTCTCACCAACTTTACTAACCTTTGCAGTGAGAAACAATTTTTCACGTCAGAATGTATGGCTTTTGCAGATAGTTCAAATTCTTAGCAGATAAAACAACGAGATGACCACTGTCACCGCCAGCAAGAGAGATGTTTCCGTGATACCAATTATTTTCAGTCCTCTGGCCTTAATTGCCACCGGTATCCTTATGAGGGATAGCGCAAAAATCAAAAAAACAGGATTCAATACAGAAAGGAATACTGGTATTACATTATAAAGTAGAAGAGATTTCCTTTTAGATATAAATGCATTCACCGTGAATTCTGCCCCAACCATATATATAAAGAGAGACGTCAGTAAATAGATTTCCTTGAATCCGGAGATGTTGACTGTTTCAACGAATAGGAAAACAAAAGCAAGCATTCCAAGAATTGTTCCCACATAATTCAACCTTCTAAAAGCGAGATAGAGTCTTAGAGCATAATCGCTCAAAAATATTAAGTAGGGTATTATCAACAGCAGATTGACGTATATCGAATAGACAGAAATCAAAAATATCAAAATCATCCAAATTACGTCAATTCTAGATTTCCAGACTCTCTTGAACGGAACATCATATAGGAATAGGCCCATCCATATAGGAACCCAGAACAATGCGACGTAGAAATCCCTCCGTGTAATTATTGCAATAATTATTGAGAAAAGGCCCAGTATCACGGAAGTCAGAACATTTCCGTGCTCTACCGGCTTCTTCACCTTCCTGGATGCAGTTGCATTAGTTAAGAATTTAGATAATCCAAAATGAGATTGCTTGAGAATGGTATAGGACAATTATGATATCGGCACTTTTGAGGAAATTGAATGATTATTCTTTGTGGTTTATGAAAAATTAACCACCTCAAATAATCTCCGAACTGAGGTACTTTCAAATTTCTTGCCAATCTCTATGATCTCCCTCACCTTCTCCTGATCGCCTATCAATCTTCTACCCTTGTTTTCTAGGTCTTTCCAATCATAAGGGTTCCGGAAATGACCTTTTGGCACGGTCACTTCCTTTTCGTATTCCGACGATTCTGTTTTGACGGTAATCCGCACAGGAAGGAATTCCGGATACATTGAGTCAAACTCTTTTGTGACCTCAAATCTGGTTGCGTCTATCACACTCAAGATCGCTTTGTCATTCAGGTATCTTGGCTCAAATGATGATGTATCTGGTGCTCCGTACAAGAGGGTATAAGCGATCATATATGGGAGGCTGTGATCTGCTGTTTCCTTCGTCTTAGGTCTGAGTTTCTCAGGATCCTTTACTATTATCTTGTGTGCAACTGAAAAAGTGTCAACATTCACGCTTCTTATCTTTTCACCATTCATTTGATCTTTAATCGATAAAGCTGCCTCTATTGCACTCATCGCATGATATTCAACTGGAAAATTCTTTATCATCGTTCTCACAACTCTGTTCCTTTCTAGATCAACTTCAATATTCCCTGTTATCTGCTTGAAAAAACCCATCTCCCCCTCAAAAATCGGGGACGGACCTGTGAAACCTTCACTTGCGAGCAATGTAGCAAAGACTGAATTCCTTGCTGCATTTGCTGCTGTACATCCCTTCCACATGCTGAGTTCTCCAGCCCTTGTCTGCCTTAGGGATATGTTGTTGTTGATTGCCAGATTCAGGTTGTTGATGAATCTTGACTTTTCAAAATTGTTCAATACCCCAAGACCTGCTGCGGATGAGATAGAGATGTAGGTAACGTGATCCCATCCCCTGTCCCTTATAGAGAAGGCATCCGCGAATGCGCCCACCACCTGGTATGATGCTGCCAGGGCCCTGATGACCTCTAGCCCACCTGCGTCAAGGGTATACGCATAACTGAGGATTGGTGGTACGTTGTCAGATGGATGAAGTGCTTCTTTTGAAAGATATGTATCATTGTAGTCAAGGTATCGCGTCATGCATCCGTTCAGATATGTTGCCACATCTACCGACGCCGTCCGTTTATCGTAGTAAATGGGTGCATTTTTCCTTCCTGAAGATGGGAGGAGACCACTTTTTGATTTCGTAACCGCATCTGAATTTCTTGCCCCATAAGAGACGAACAGTGAATCAACAATTCTCTTCTTTAGTTCCTCCTTAGTCGCACTATCCTTTAAAAGATCGTCTATTCCAGAGCAGTATTGAAATATCTGTTCATCAAGATTCAATAAATCACCCTAATCGGTAATATTTACTTCTACAAAACTACTATCTCTTCATTACAGCAGCCTTTTGGGTCCAGATTCCACTTGATTGGAATAGAGACCGTATTTCTAATGTGGTTTAGCAATTCTTCTTGCTGGAGTTCATTTGGACAATTTGACGGAAAAGCAAATTAAGTGCAAAATCCATTCCGTAATGTGGGGCTAACCTCAAGGATTATAAAAATTTCAACTCTATTCTATCTCATCTTCGTGATTTTACTGCTTATAACGGTGCTTTATCTGGCTAACTTAAGTTACCGTCACATTCTCCCAGTATCCCTTTCTGGTCTAGCAGACCCTTTACTTGTTACATTTATATTCTCAATCGTAGCTCTGAGGGGTCTTACATTACGAGTTCGGTACGCATTCTACCTATCTATCTTGACCACTTTGGCAACTATATCGCCTTTTTTGAGAATGAACGGTTACTTTTCGGCCTTCACTGCCCCTCTATTTGTAGTGGCAATTGTATCCACTATCCTTATTTTGAAGGACTACAAATATTACAACTTCCCAACAAGGATGTTTGCTAGACCTGAAATCTCTATTTCTATAGTGATAATCGCGATGGTACTTGTGATTGGAGTTGTTGGCACCCTTATCCTCGGTAATCAGTTCACCCCTAAGATTACCAACATTCCAAGAGCCCTCTATTACACAGGAGAAGTGGTTACGACACTTGGTTTTGGGGACATACTGCCTACAACCAGGACGTCACAGATTTTCAGCATAGTCATGTCAATGCTTGGCATCGGTTCGTTCTTTGGAGCAGTAACTGTTATAGTGGGACCTTTAATATACGAAAGAGGAAGAAGGGTGGTTCGAGTGATACAGAGAATGGAAGGGAAACTAATGAATGGTTACGTTCTTTTCGTCGATTTCTCGCCACTTTTTGAACCTTTGTTGACAGCCCTAGTTCAGAAAGATGAGCTAATCATAGTAGCACTGGACGACAAGTCCAAGGAATCTCTTATCAATGACAAGAAGGTATTCGTTGAATCAGACGGAAGCATGGAAAGAACCCTTTCCAACCTGGACCTAACAAAGTCAAAGAAGATAGTGCTGGGTAGCGATGACGATGGAAGGAACATAATGAATGCACTCTACATTTCAACGAAATATCCGGGTGAAGAAATGAGAGCTAAGATAATTGCAATAGCAAATCTACCAAATAACTATGAACGGATTGTTCCTCTTGTAGGGAATGTTATAAGCCCGGCGAAACTAATAGCGGAATACTCAAAGTCTTTGTTCTAGTGATATTTCTTACCTTGATATACTGTTAGATAGTTAAATTCGTCAACACGATTATTTCAAGAGTTAAAATACCATAGTCTAAGAAGCACGGTCATTTATTGACATAATGGCACTGCATAAAGGTCAGTATAAGAAACTAACCGAAAACAGATTGGCAGGCACATATTTGAAGGATAATAATTGGAATCTAATAGCTTCAGACTATGTCTCACAGTATCATTTCCCACAAATGCAGTCATGCTAGCTGGATGTGTCTGCATTCAACTGTAATGAAATATGGAGCTAGGACTCAATCTTTCCAATATACCGATTTGTTTAGTCGATAGGTATTGAGATGCCGTCTCCTCTGGAATCAGAACCACCAATTGCCACTCCATCAGGAAGACAGACAGATATCTGAGCCTGACCGAGATGCGGAGAAATTCCGACGTTCTTTACTTCTCTTGCTGAGTAGATCTTTTTTATCTCCTCCACAAAATCTTCCGATTCGACCATAAGGGTGTTAGGTATTTCGTAGATAGTATAGGGGAAGGCCCACCTCGGAGCATCGATAACAGACTGAGGATCTTTTCTGTTATTCATCAAGCCCATCATCAGTTGTATGTGAAGTTGCGGTTGTATGTCTCCTCCCATGGAACCAATGGATGCAATGTACCCTGAATCGTCTTCAATAATGGCAGCGCACAAGGTGTGAAATGTTCTCTTACCAGGCTTGAGAGCATTGTGATGGTGTGGATCAAGACTGAAATAACTACCCCTATTCTGAAGAACAAACCCAGTGCCACTCGGCACTATCCCTGAACCAAATCCTAGATAATTGCTCTGTACCACAGAAATGCTATTACCGTCTGTATCGGTTATTGAAAAGAATGTCGTATCTCCTCTGTCACCAAAACCTCGTTCTGCAGAACTCGGGAATTTATTGTTTTTATAGAGTTCACTCGCGAATTGCTTTGTCAGAAAATTTTCAGGAAGAGGATAGAAATCCGGATCTGCTATAAATTTGTCCCGTTGAAGGTATGACATATGCCCAGTTTCCAGGATGTCACGTAAGTCTGGATTTGATTCTTTTAAATCCAGCATGTTTAGCCACAGGATCACTGTTGCAGCCTGGCTATTTGGAGCGGTTTCATAAACAGTATATCCCCGGTATTCTGTCTTCAGAGGAGGCTGAAATGTAGATTTATGTTTCCTAAGGTCGTCAGGTGATATCTCTACTCCTAGGTCATTCAGTCCATTTACTATCTTATCTGCTAGGTGCCCGTCATAGAATGAGGAAAGACCATCTGACTTAAGATCAGCAAATGTTTCTGCAAGGTCTTTTTGTTTGAATACAGTACCTGGCTCTGGTACGGCATTCCCTCTCAGAAATATTGATCTCCAATTTTCATAGCCGCTTAGGTATTTGGCACTGCTTTCAATTGAATTCGAATAGTTTTGTGTAATTGGAAAGCCCTCGCTTGCGTACTTATAGGCATAATTCATCAGATCGCTAATTTCCATAGTCCCATATTTTTTATGTATGTCCTCCCATGCCCTTACTAGTCCGGGAACCGTTATCACAGAGTCCTTGCCTCTTGAAGGCAGTTTCTTTATGCCTTTTTCGAGGAAGTGTTCTATTGTCATGCTCTCAAATGCTCTACCACTGCCATTTAAATTCACTACAGGTTTGCCATCAATCTTTAACAGCATGAAAGTGTCTCCGCCTAAACTGCATAAATTATTCTGGGTCACGCACAGAGTTGCACTAGTCGCTATGGCCGCATCAACGATGTTTCCTCCAGATTCCAAAACTCTCGCGCCCACCGTCGATGATTGTAAGCTTGATGATGAAACTACGCCATTCTTGGAGAAGGCATTCGGTCTAGTTCTCATAATGCTTTACTTTATCTTGATTTATATGCTTTCTCTAGCAAAGAAACTCTATGAAAGTAGGTAAAATGATAGCTTGAGCTGTTTAGCAATTATTAGCTCTTAACTTGGCGTTAGAATTTTCTATGAAATGTCATTACACTCTTAATAAAGGATCGGAAATGAGATTCTACCTAGAGAATTATGGGTGCACTTTGAACCAAGCCCAGGGAGAGATGATAGCAAATTCCCTAATCTCTCAAGGAAACCAGCTGGTTGACGATATTAAGTCAGCTGACTCTGTGCTTCTTTCTACCTGTGTTGTCATAAAACACACGGAAGACAGGATGCTGAGGAGGATGGAGGAGATAAAGAAAGAAGGGAAGGAAGTGGTAGTCTCCGGATGTTTGACAAGCATCCCTTCTAACGACGTTAGGCGGATCGACTTTTCTTATTCTCGCGGACGGCTGCCCATTCTCAAGGATGGAAACCTGAGCGTAGGTATACCGATTGCTGAAGGATGCGACGGAGGATGCACATTTTGTATTTCCAGGATAGCACGTGGCAGGCTCAAGAGCTTCAGCCCGAATGAGATTCTTGATAACGTCAGGGAGATGGTCAGCAAGGGGGCAAAGGAGATACGATTGACAGCACTAGATACTGGGTCCTACGGAAATGACATATCGACGACATTGCCCCAGCTTGTCGAGAAGATCGCGCAGTTAGAAGGTGATTTCAGTATCAGGATCGGAATGATGGAACCTGAGAACGCAAGTTCGGTCATCGATGACCTTCTAGAAGTAATGGAATCTGACAGGGTCTACAAGTTCCTCCACATCCCTTTTCAGAGCGGTGATCCCCTGGTACTCAGGAAGATGGGAAGACAGTACAAAATAGAAAAGTTCCTCGAGGTAGCTGAAAAATTCCGTTACACATACCCTGAAGGAATCATGAGCACGGACGTGATCGTTGGCTTTCCGTATGAATCTGTTGCAGGTCTCAGGGCAACTGCAGATGTAATAAGAAAGGTAAAGCCGGAGATACTTAACATAACAAGGTATTCTCCGCGTCCGGGAACAGCTGCATACAGCTGGAAGGTGCCTCCAACGAACCAGACTGCGCAGTGGAGCAGGATCCTCACAGACATCCACAGGGATATTTCAGAAAGGTCACTTGAAAGATTTGTGGGAAAGGAAATGGAAGTGAGGGCGATGGAGGTCGGGAAGAATGGAACATTCATTGGCAGGGACAAAAACTACCACCCAGTGATATTAAAGACGGGAAAGCTTGGAGAAGTCAGGAAGGTCAAGATAGTGGATAGTTCTGATTTTTACCTTATTGGAAAATAGTGGAATGAAGATCGTTGATTAAGGGTATATTAAATGTTCAGATTTTTATGTTCTTTCCTACAACACCTAATTCATCGTTGTTATAGCTACTTTGAAAAGGGATTAGATAATTTAAATTGCACAGGTTTGATTTACATCGGCTATAATGCCTCAAGATTCAAAATATAAAACAGAAGTATTCATGAACTGTGATGAAATGAGTACCCCTTAACAGGCCCAAACATATGAAGAGGTGAATTTCGAGCATGAAGATCGATGTCATTGTACGTAACGGAGACAGGCCCGTGGAGGAGGCAGGAGGAAAAGTAGTCGTGTTCACCAACGAGAAACGTAAGAATAACAGGGCGAATATAGACGTCATTAGGCAGCTTGCAAAGTTTTATTCAGTTCCCGTATCAAACATAAGGATAGTGGCAGGGGCCACGAGGCCGAAGAAAACCGTGGAAATAATTATGTAATGGACTAAATCGCATCCACATTTCCCAAATGGACTCCTATTCACTCCTTTGAGGATATACGCAGTATTCACGCAGCCTCAGGTGCGATAAAGGCTGTTTTGTCGCTAAAGTGTATAAGTAGTTATTCCTGAAGGAGAATTGATAGTTGGAAAATGATCTCCTTTATGCCTGTTGGAATGGAAGGAGGGTTTTTTTCTTATCCTTATGCCCCTGATGCAGAGTGCTCTTGGAGCTAGGATATCCCAAACAATGTAGTCTCCTGCCATCCACGCCTCCCCCTCCCTGACATGCAGTTCAGTCAAGGCAAGATTGTAAATTCCAAGATCAGTTTTTATGATCCCCTGTTAATCCTCAATGAAAATGCAATGGAGCTACCTAACTGCCGTCCACACAAAATTCATTGCATTGTTGCGTCATAGGAATAAGCCTCCTTTGGCAAGGAGGGGAGGTTGATTTGAAAATTTAAGCGTTATATTTATGTCACTCGATATAAAGTCTTGCAATCGTAAAATGCCTCTTCGCAAGGAGCATTGCAGTCTTAAGGTTCTTTGCCTCCTTACCTATTGCCGATGCCTTGTAGTTCGGATCTACTTTTACATTTACGACATAACCGCTTTCTCCAGCTGTTATGTTTAGCGAAACAACCTTGTACCTGTAAAAAAGGTTCCTGAAGAACTGTTCAGGTTCTGGAGAGTAATCTAGAACGTTAATCCTCTTCTTCATGCTTTCCTTTATCCTATCCAGTGCCCTCTTCTTGTCGTCGCTTGTGAACAGTTTATAAGTCCCGCCTTTTTCAAGCACGTAGAAAACAACGTCCTCCGTTTCCATCACATCCTTTACCGGGAGTCCCACCGATTTTTCGAAAAGTTGTATGAGGTCAAGGCTCCTGGTATCGAGTGTTATCTCTCCCAATTTCACTCATTCTCCCTGAATTGAGAAACGCCGGAATCTATAACGCCTATCATGGAAACCGGGTACGGCTTCCCGAATAGATTGCCCAGTTGTAACGAATTCAGTGGTACCGTGAACTTAGGGGATTTTGCCTGATCAAATTCCGATTTAAGATGAGGCTCGTTTGCGAATAACACGGCCTTCACTTCCCCCTTCTTCACTAGTTTCTTCGTGGTCTTCTCTCCGAGTACAAACTTCCCTGTTTCCTTCAATCTTCCTAGTTCCCAGTTGTAGTCCATTTAATCCTCTCTCCTGTAAGCAAGCTTGACTGCGCCTGTTCCGAGGGTTATTGGTTGTCCTACTATAATATTTTCTGCCACTCCGTTCAGCCTGTCTACCTCGCCTATGAGTCCTGCGTTGAGGAGGTGCTTGCTTGTGATTTCAAAAGCAGCCCTCGCAAGGACAGATGCCTTCTTTCCGGATATGCCGTGCCTGCCGATGGCTTCTACAACTCCTGAAAACGTCATCATGTCGGCGACAAGCATCAGGTGCCTAATATCGGTATTGAGACCCGCATTGTGAAGTGTTGAAGTACTCTCCTCAATTATCGCTTCACGTGCAGCTTCCACCCCCAAGACCTGGGAGATCTCGATGATGTCATTTGTTCTTGTCCTGGAGAAATCTACGTCCTTAAGTTCCAGGACTCCTGCAAGATTGGAGCCTTGGGTATAGATGACCCATTCCTTTGCCTTCTGGTCGAACTTTACTATAGCTCTCTTGATTCCACCAAGACCCTTGACCTGGAATGTCTTGAGGTTCTCATACAGCTGGTATATTCTCTTGAACGACGGCTCGTCAAGCGTGAGCCTTATTTCATTTTCCTCCTCGGTTATCGTTGTTTTCTGCATCCTGATCTTCTTGATTCTTGGAAGAATCTCCTCTCTCTTGAGCCCCCTTTCCTGCATCTTCTGCTTGTCGAGTAGTATCTTTACGTAACTTTCAGTAGTGTTAACCTCAATGTCAGCTATGTCGAGTAGGGTTGTGGACTCTATGGACCTAGCCAGTCCTACTGCCTTGTCCTCATCCCCTCTTGCTTTCTCTGAAAGATATATTGTCATGGATGGAGTGCTTGGAGTTTTCCTTGCGTCAACTATTTCTATAAGCCTTGGCAGACCAAGGGTAACGTCCATTTCCGCGACACCTGCGAAGTGGAAAGTCCTCATCGTCATCTGTGTTCCAGGTTCCCCTATGCTTTGGGCACCCACTATCCCAACCGCCTCAAATGGATCAACCTCCGTCTCCTTGTACTTCTCAACTGCCGCCTTTACAAGCTTGTCGAAGTCCTTCCCTTCAATCTTGTATTGCTTCTTAGCCTCAGCAAGTTGCTCTGCAATCTTGACAGGCAGGTCTACCCCATCCTTTTCAACCTGGTGGAGTATGGCCTTCACGTCGTTGCTGAGCTTCTCTTCCATCGGTTCTCTCTGTATAATCTTGGCTTCTTCCTTTCTGGATAGAATTACGTAGGAGAGGATCTTGTCGACGGAGCCACCGTTCACTTCCTCGTAATTTACGATGTCGTCCTGTATCTCCTCTATCTTTTCTATCATCACAAGTGTCTTCAACTTATCCTTCTTTTTCTTGATCACGTTCTTCTCGTTCTGGTATGGAGCTATCTTCGATATCTTTGCTTTCGCAACGAACATCTTGCCTGTAATAGTTATGAGTGCTTCCTTAACTGCTTTGTCAGGAGGGATATCGTAATCCAGGCAATATCCAACAGGAGCCTTGTCAATGAGCTCCTTGACCTTCTTCAGGGTATCCTTCCAGGCCAAGACTGTCATTGTTTCCCCCCGTACTTCTTTCCAAACATCTCCTTGATAAGGTAGTCGACGTCTACTGATTCTCCTTCGAAGGACCTGGATGGGTCTGTCCCATCCTCCCCATATTCCAGTTGGATTATGGAATCCTCCGTATCCAGGACCTTGCCCTCATCGGATACCTTCAAATCCTCTAGAGCGTTGATCAGTCTCCTCTGCATGTAACCAGACCTTGATGTCCTCACAGCAATATCCACAAGCCCCTCCCTTCCTCCTGTCGCGTGGAAGAAGTATTCAGTTGGATTCAGTCCCTCCTTGTAGGATGAGCTGACGAATCCTCGCGCATAAGCGCCTATGTCACCCTTCTGGAAGTGGGGTAGTGTTCTGTTGGTATACCCCCTGTGCTGCCTCTGCCCCCTGATACTCTGCTGCCCTATGATCCCAGCCATCTGTGCCAGGTTCATCATGTTCGCCCTGGCGCCGGACCTTGCCATTATGACTGTAGAATTGTCCATACCAAGATAATGGGAAGCGATTTCAGAGCTCTTTTCCCTTGCTTGGGAAAGCGCCTTCATCACCATTGATTCCAGGGTGTCCTCAAGAGTCTTTCCAGGCTCCATTCCTATAAGACCGTTCTTGTAATTCTCGATGAGCTTTTCTACCTTCTGGACGGCCTCATTTCCAACTTCCCTCAGCTGGGCCTTCGCTTCGCCTGGCACATCCTCGTCATCTATTCCAGTGGAGAATCCAGTGAAACTTATCACTCCAGCAGCAAGCCTAGTGAGGTTATCCAGGAACTTTGCCCCTTCAGCATTCCCGTACTTCCTAAGGACGTAATCCAGGAGTACACCCTTGGATTGCCCTATTGCATTTTCATCAATTGCACCATTAATAAGCTTGCCGTTCTCTATCTTAATGGTCCCCTCTGTTCCGTTCGGGTCAAGGCTCTTGTCCCCCAGCTTTCCCTTGAATTCCAGGTTGACGCCCTCCGGAAGTATCATAGAGAATATGTCCCTGCCCCTGAAATACTTCTTCCCGTCCACCTCCACGGTCTCTGGGGTTTTGTCTACGTCAATGTAGCTCATTATGTGCAGCCCCGCATCAAGCGGTATCAGTGGGTTCTTGTATGTTAACATGAAGAGTGCAGTTATGTGGTCATGAATCGCACCCATTATCGGCCCTCCAAACCTTGGAGAAAGGAAGTTCTCCTGGACCTTCATGAGTATCTCTGCTTCTGCCCTTGCCTCCTGGCTCTGAAGCACATGGAGGTTCATTTCGTCTCCATCAAAATCTGCATTGTACGGCGCGCAGACAGCTAGGTTGAACCTGAAAGTCCTGTAAGGTAGGACCCTTACTTCATGCGCCATCATCGACATCCTGTGCAGGCTCGGCTGCCTGTTGAACAGAACTATGTCGCCATTCTCCATCTGTCTTTCAACCTGCCAGCCCATTTCCATCTTTTCCGCCACTTCAGCCGCATTCTTGTCTGATATCTTTATCCTGCTTCCGTCTGTCCTGTACACGTAGTTAACTCCCGGCTTGTAGACGTCCTCTTCCTTCCCGGGGCCGTTCTTGATCAGTTCCTTAAGTTTCTCGAAATTGTGCTCCGTAACTGTTTCCGTCACCGTGAGTTCCCTTGCGGCCTTTTCCGGTACCCCAACCTGATTGATTGAAAGGAACGGTTCCGGACTGATTACTGTCCTGGCAGAAAAGTTGACCCTCTTGCCCGAAAGATTGCTCCTGAACCTTCCCTCCTTTCCCTTGAGCCTCTGAACGAGCGTCTTAAGCGATCGCCCAGACCTGTGCCTTGCAGGTGGAGTTCCAGGGGTCTGGTTATCGAAGTATGTTGTAATGTGATACTGAAGGAGGTCCCACAAATCTTCTATGATCAGCTGCGGGCTACCCTGGTCCCTGTTCTCCCTCAATCTCTGGTTTATCCTGATAACATCCACAAGTTTGTGCGTAAGGTCATCTTCGCTTCTCTCTCCTGTCTCAAGCGTTATCGTGGGTCTCACGTTGACGGGGGGTACAGGGAAAACTGTAAGGACCATCCACTCTGGCCTGGCCACCTTTGGGTCCAGACCGATGAGAGGGAGGTCCTCGTTGGGAATCTTCTCGAATCTTTCCCTTATTTCCTTTGGAGTGAGCTTCTTACCCTCTTCCCTGAACGTTGTCGGCTTGTCCAGTGCCACCTTCTGGTTCTCAAAATGGCAATGGGGACAGATAACTACATCGGACGCTTCAGATTCCACTTCTGAAACGATATCGTCGTACTCAATGTCGCTCAGTCTGTCCGCTGTATCCTTTATTTTCTGGAAATACCCTTTTAGCTTATCATCTGCCAGCTTTATTCTTCCGCAGTTGGAGCAGGTACTTGACAGGATTGAGTAGATTTCCTTAATGAATCCGATGTGAACGACGGGCATCGCAAGTTCGATATGACCGAAATGACCAGGACACTGGTCGACTTTTCCGCCACACGTCTTGCACTTCAATCCTGGTTCTATCACTCCCATGGATGGGTCCATGAGCCCCTTCTCTATCGGATAGCCATCATCGTCGTATGTGTCTGGAGTGATCACCTTAACGGCTGACATTCTCCTTATCTCATCTGGAGACAGGAGCGCAAACTTGAGTTCCTCTATTCCCTTTGATATTTCAACCTTCATTTCAAATCACCCAGCCTTAGCCTCATGACTACGCCAAGAGACATCAGTTCATCCCTCATCAGCTTGAATGCGTAACTTGTCTCAACTGGCCTGATATTGCTGGTGTTACCGCATACAGGGCATCTGAGCTGATGGGTCTTGTAATCGTAGATTGCAACGTGGCCGCAGTCAGGATCACCGCACACATATACGGTGAATCCATCGCTCTGGTCCAGCAGCCTGTCCTTTATTGCCATAGCTGCGCCGTGCCCGATGAGTGTATCCCTTTCCATCTCACCGAACCTCAGACCTCCCTGCCTGGACCTACCTTCCGTCGGTTGCCTCGTGAGTATCTGTACTGGCCCTCTTGATCTTGCATGGAACTTTCCCGCAACCATGTGGTGCAGTTTCTGGTAGTATACGACGCCGATGAATATGTCAGCCTTGAACTTCCTTCCTGTTATTCCATCGTACATCGTTTCCCTTCCTGAATACTTGAATCCGTTCCTCTCTAGTGATTCTCTCAGGGACTCTTCTGGTTCTCCCTCGAACACTGTCCCGTTGATGAACCTCCCTTCGAGAGCGCCGACCTTCCCGCCAATTGTTTCAAGTAGATGCCCTACGGTCATCCTGCTCGGGATGGAATGCGGATTAATTATAAGGTCTGGGATCACACCTTCCTCCGTGAAAGGCATGTCTTCCTGCGGAATGATCGCTCCAATTACGCCCTTCTGCCCGTGCCTGCTCGCGAACTTGTCTCCAAGTTCTGGAATCCTGTCATCCCTTACTTTCACCTTGAGCAACCTGCTGTTGTTTTCTGAAACTGTCAGGATTACGGAATCTATATGCCCCGTCTCTCCGGGCCTGTTCGTGATAGAGCTCTCCCTCCTCTTCTGGATAGAAATCTTCTGTTCCTCTTCCATGAATCTTGGAGGTGAGGTCTTGCCAACTATAACGTCCCCGCCAGAAACATAAATCTCTGGAGAAACCATGCCGTTTTCATCCAGGTTCCTGTAAGATTCTTCGCTCCTAACTCCCCGTACCTCCGGGGGTGGTATCTCGAACTTGTCTTCCTGCCCTCCAGGGTACCTCTTTTCCTCTGCCTTGTACGTCCTGAAAAATGCAGATCTTCCGAACCCCCTTTCCACAGATGCCTTGTTGACTATGACTGCGTCCTGGATGTTGTAGTTGTGATACGAGATAAGGGCAACGACCGCATTCTGCCCTGATGGCCTCCTGTTGTACTTTATGTACTTTGCGGCTCCGGTAGTTACCATTGGCTTTTGTGGATAATGGAGCACGTGTCCCCTGGTATCAGGCCTAAGCCTGTAGTTTGAAGATGAAAGTCCGAGGGATTGCTTTGTCATGGCAGCGCCCATCGTGACCCTTGGAGACTGGTTGTGTTCCGCATAAGGAATCACTCCGACAACAACGCCCTGGATCATCATTGGATCAATTTCCAGGTGGGTATGCTCAGGCCCATAGCTCTTCTTGCCGTCGAATGTTTCGTTGCACTTGAGGCACTTCAGCTTCACGTTCTCCTCGCCGGGATTTGTCCATTCTGTAAGATCGCTGTAAAGGTATGTACCGCAGTGCGGACATTTAAGAGGCTTCTCGTAAGGATATATTGCAACGTATGCATTCTCTTCCTCTTCCGCATCGAGCCATTCTATTATGCCGTTAGATATAAGGTCCTTGACCCCAATCTTGCCTGATATGAGATTTTCCCTTATCGTGCTGTTGAACTTTATCTTCCCATTGTAAACTATTATCAGAGGCCTTCTGATCCTTCCCTTGTCGGTGTTTATTATCACTTCGTTAGTTGTGTCATCGAATCTGATGTTCACCTGGTTGGATATGCTTCCAGATCTCCTCTTCTTCCTGATCTCTGAAACAACGCTCTGCCCGTCCTTGTGGTAGCCTATCAGGTTTCCATTGACATATATCCTTGACAATCCTGGCTTCTCGCCCAGTATTTCCTCAAGACCCATCTTCTTCAGGAGCTCGATGATGTTTTCTTCTGGGTAACCTTCAGTTATATCAATAACAAGGCTTGCATTCTTAACCAGTCCGCAGTTCTGCCCTTCGGGTGTTTCATTAGGGCACATTCTTCCCCACTGGGTGGGGTGGAGATCCCTCGCCTCGAAGTGCGGCTGCGATCTCGTAAGTGGGGAGGATATCCTCCTCAGGTGCGATAACGTAGCTATGTAAGAGGTCCTTTCAAGCAGCTGCGAAACGCCTGTCCTGCCGCCGATCCAGTTGCCGGTAGATATCGCGTGTTTGAGCTTCTCATTCAGGACGTCCTGCCTGACTGCCGCATTCAGCCTTATCCCTCTTTTCCTGTTGTATGTCTTCTCAAGTTGACCCTTAAGGTCCTTAAGCAGGGCCTGTGCAGAGCTTCTGAAGAGCTCCTCAAGCAGGTCTCCTGATAATTTTATTCTCTTGTTTGCAAGGTGATCCTTGTCGTCTTCTTTCCTTACGCCAAGGTAAAGTTCCAGAAGAGCCCTCGCCATCCTGCCGAGGTAGATGCCCTTCTTTGTCCTGTCCTGGAACGAATCTCCCAGATGAGGCAGGAGATTCTTGTCGAGGATCTGTGACATCTTCTTTTCCCTGAACTCTTTTGCCTGCCCTGCTGCGAATCTCTTCTCGAGATAGTTGATCGCATCCTTCTCGCTCATGATGCCGCTCGGTGGATAGAGTTCTGTGTTCTCGGAGTCCTCGATGTTCGCCAGCACGATCGGGATCATCCTTTCGTCTGTCACAATGGAATCATAGATGTCCTTGTCCTTGTCAACCCCAAGCGCCTTCATGAGAACTACAAGCGGTATGGTTCCTGCGATTGAAGGTACTGAAACTGTAAGTATGCCGTCTGCCTTCCTTTCTACTACTATCAATGCCCTGTACCCCTCTTTCTGTGAGAAAATCTTGGCAACCTCAACTCTAGAATCATACTTCTCCTCATATTCCACTATGATCTTGTTAGGCGCAAGGTCTTCCATTGAAATCAATGTTCTCTCCGTACCTCCAATAATGAAGTATCCGCCTGGATCCTGGGGATCCTCCCCAAGAAGCTGGAGCTTCTTCTCGTATGGGAGGGAGAGCAGCTCTTCCTCCGTCATCCCCCTGATCTTCTCGTCCTTCCTGAGATTGATCCTCCTGATGAATTCATCGGTGTTGTTCTTGTGCAGTATGCATATTTTGGACCTGACCATAACTGGGAATTCCCCAATTTTTATCTTCTCGTTCCTTACCTCCGTATCCTCTTCAAGAACAGTGAAATCAAGGAAGAGAGGAGCCATGTAGTTTAGGTCCCTTAGCCTTGCTTCGAGTGGGGTAATGTAATTCTCAGATCCAGTAGGTTCCCTGATTTTAGGAAGTTCTATTGAAACTGTAGGTTCCGGTTTTTCAACGTTCTTTGGTCGACCAAACCTTATCCTAATGTCCACCCCGCCCGTCTTTGATCTATCAAGCTTCATTTCCCCAGGTAAGTCATCCTCCGTCACTCTAAGAGTGTCGAAGACCTGCTGCATTCCAGAATCCGGGTTATCATCTGTTGGGATAAAATCGTTGTAAGAAACTAGCTGATGGTTGACTACTTCCATCTCTTTAAAAAACGTATTCAAGATACTATACATCTATTATTCACCTATCACGGTTCTATATAACTTGGCAATTCCTCTTGTTCTGCTCTTCCTGACAATTTCAATCATTCTGCCTGGAATAATTTCCCCTTCAACCTTTTCCAGAGCTTTTATAACCGGGTCCGATTTCCTTATCTTTGGAAGCTGCCCCTTGGTCACTCCAAGTGTCTTCAAAACCTTTTCCTCCTCCTTGACTGAAACCAACCAATGCTCTGGAACCATCTCGTGCATTAATATATTATATTTAGCCATAGAAATCTAGCCCTCCAGCAATCCCATGTTTTCAGCCCCCGCTGCAATCGAAATTTTATACAAACTCATTTTAAACCTCTGGAATTGCTCGACCTTATCTTTTTGTTATACATATTCTTTGTGTTTTTGTTTTTTATTGGGCATTAAAATCCAGCTTTGTATATTTTTATTCGAAAGTTGGTCAGGCAAGATGTTTTTTTCACGATAAAGTTTATAATATTATTGGTGTGGATGCCCCCACCTCAACCAATCTTCTCCAGCCACGGCAAGACCTCTGTAATAAGCGATGGACCGTGGTGAGCGAAGAAATCGTATGTACCTGGAGTCAGGTAAATCCTCTTGTTTTTGTAAGCTGACAATCCTTCCCACCCTCTGCTTTCTACTATTTTCTCAACAAGATTTGGGTCCCTTGCTGAAAACATCTTTGGTTCCAAGATCACGTATTCTGGGTCAGCTGATTTGATAAATTCATTGTCAGGCTTTAGCCATTCACTCAGGGACCAGGAATATATGGACTTGAAGTTCATGTAGCGAAGCACATCTGTGATGTAGGATAATGCACCGAATGTTACCTGCCCCCCAAGGTCGCATTCGAAGTATACACTCCTTTCCCTGCCTCTATTAATCCCTTTCATGAAATCAAACAGTTTTCTTTCCAGTAACCTCCCATCATCCTCCTTTCCCACAACTATACCGACTTTTGCCGCGAGATCAATCACGCCTCCAAGGGATGACGGAAGCCTGAAGGAGAACGTTGGGAAATGTGGAGAGAGCTGATCTGCAACTGTGTTCTGATATCCAGTGACCGTTAGTACAACATCGGGCTTTATCTTGTCAAACTGCTCAAGACTGGCATAGCCATAGCTTGCTACCTTCTTCTTTTTAGTTGCCTCTACCGGTCTTACGCAAAATGGCGTTACTCCAACTACCTTGTTACCGAGCCCCAAATCAAACAGGATTTCAGTTATCGCAGGGCTCAGGCTTACAATTCTCTCAATTTTTTCAGGGACGTTTACCTCTTTGTTGCGATCATCTATTAGTGTTACCAATGAAATTGGAATTCTTACCTTCTATTTCAACTTCCGGGAATGTCTTTAGTGAAAGCGAGGTAGAGACAGAATTCAAATCAAGGCATCTTGTTACAGGCCCACTTATTGACAATCAACCTCAGATGCTTTTGATTCTGTCGTATGGAAGGATGACAGCTTAGTTTGTAGCCTATCCGTGAATTAACGGAACTACCCTGCTTTCACAAATATTGCAATCAATCAACCAGTGGAAGAAGGGAAACTTTGTATTCCAAAAATGCAGCCCCTACAAAGATCTTGAATCTCCATTGGAATCCCCCCTTTAACGGTCCCATCTAGTGCCAACTACGGAGGACGAAGCCTCAATTTGCGTTTGTGCCAAAAGAGGGGGAATGTCATTCCTAAGAGCGTAATCAATGAAAATGTGACCTTCCCTGACAGTGCTCCTGGAAGAAACCGTTCAGTCATCCGGATGTGCCTCTGTTTGAACACGATTCCGTGGCAAATTGTTCATCATGTATTTATTTAAAGAAAGATTTGCTTTTGAGGAAAAGGGATGACGAGAGTCAAGATATTCGGGGAAGCAAAAGAGGTAATTGTAGAAGGCAGCAGAAGCGGAGAGGAGCTTCTTAAGGAGCTTGGCCTCAATTCAAGTTCAACCATCATTCTCAAAAATGGAAGACCCGTTCCTGAGGACGTCATCATCGGCGGAGAAGATAGTGTCACAATAATTAAGTCATTTTCAGGCGGATAAGAAGCCGGTTCTGTACCTGAGAATAGCGACTACACCGCCATAGGATTCCACCATTTTCCCCGTCTCCCAAGAGCTGTGAACCACGAACACCTTCCCGCCTCCTTTGTAGCATTTTTCCATGAAATTTGATGAATCGCCCCTTCTAAAAAATTTGTCTGACATCAGGAGGATAGCAACAGCCTTCGCGTCGAGAGCACTTTCAACCTCTTTCTTGCCGTAGATGGAGATTCCTGATCCCACTCCCTTCAGGAAATCTGAAACGAGCTTGCTTTCCTGGCTTCTCCTGAGATTCACAACGCCAGCAAGGAGGAGCTCCCTGATTCCGTCTTCCTCTGATCCCCCTACCTGAGTGTTTATTGATTTGAACCCTTCCTTCGAAAGGACCTTGGAAATTGAATCGCGGAATATTGATGGCCCTATCACGTATATTTCCGACTGCCTATATTTCTCTATTTTTTCAAGGAATTCGTTCCTGAAGTTGTTCTGTTTCCCTTCGTACATCTTGCCAGAGCCAGTGAATATTCGCCATATCATTTCGTTCCTAGACTCGTTAATTCCGTAAAGGGTTATGTACTGATCATCAGTAGAGAGGACGAGTACGGAAGAATTAGTCAGATTTGAGGATTCCTCAAGTGTTCTCGTGAACGGAACTGGATCGGAAGGGACGATAGATAGTGTCGATCCGGGTTCAACATTTATTGACTGGTGCTCTCCGACATAATCTTCCGGACCCCCAATGATCTCTCCGAGTATGTGTATCCTTGACGATAGCTCCATGAATTCCACGCTTTCAATCCTTATTGATACCTTTATTCTCTCCCTCTCGGTCTTCTTGTTCCTTATTACGTCATCCTTCTTTTCGACCCTTCTTAGGACTTCTCCTATAAGCACATCTCCAGGCTTAATAAGAAGGGATAGATACCAGAGATCCTCCTCGTTGAGTATTTCTATGTTTACAACTTCGTCCTTTCTATTGAACTTCAATTCCGATTCTCCCCAGCATCTTTCTGAAGTTTTCAGTGTGGCTTCCATCCCAGTAATATTTGCCACATTTATTGCAATGGAATATTTCTCTTGCCTCCCTGTTCACGTAGTCAGGAAGGCCGTCATTCTTTTCGGCCTTATCAAGAACACTTCCGCAGATGCTGCACAGTTCCATGAACTTGTGTTGTGGCACAGGCATCTTCCCCTTGATTTCCGCAAGCTGGTCTACTGGATCGAACGATTTTATTAGGATCGATCCCTTCGCCCTATCATGAAGCTGCTTGTCTCTTGTCAATATCAAGTTATCTCCCGATAGTCCGGCGATATAAGAATCATCCTTGTCGCTATCCATATATTCGACCTCGTATCCTATCATTCTCAGATACCTTGATAATTTTCCAAGCATGCTATCTGCTATTATCATCTTCGCACGTATACAACTTCTGCGCTTTTTACGTTATCTATTATTCCCTTCGCGAACTGCAATTTCATAAATTTCACGTCTCTCGGTCCGTCAACCGGATTTGAATAGTCAAAACCATAAATGAATATTCTTTTAGCACCAAGCAGCGATGCCATTATGACGCTGCGGTCACCATCCGTGAAACCCCCTATATTCTTGACCGCACGGACTGGGATACTTTGAGTTGTACCCAGTATGGTTCCTTTAATTCTTGGAACAACTTCTCTAAGCTTCTGTATGTTGTCTCCATGTGCGTGTATTACCTTGATACTGTCTTCCTGGTCTATTATTTTTTGAATTGGGCCATCGAGATCAGAAACTATCATGTCTACCCTGCCCGAATAGTGGTCAAGTGCTGAATCTGCTACTACAACGTATCCTTCAGGGTCCTCAGTGGGATCAGATGGACCGATCACGCTCACCGTATCTTCTTTTGGTAGCAAGTTCCAGGCGTCTCTTCTTATGAGGTCGCTTAATTCGATTCCTGCAAGGAAATCCCTGTAGGGATTAAATCTAAACGATGCGACTATCCTTCTGTGAAGCATCAAGTTCCGACTTTGGTTCCTGGAGTTCTCTTCCATATTTCCTTCTGAAGATAGAAATGATTACACCCAGACTGACGCCCAGTGCAGTCAACACAATTGCAAGTGCTAGATAGTCCATTCTTGCAACACCGGTCTGGTAAGCAACATTCACAAACGACAACAAGCCAAGCACGGCAGCAAAGAAGCTTATGTAGAATGATGCAGAGAGCAGGTATGATTTTATCATCTCTCCTCTCTTCCCCTTCTCGAAAATCATGAACCCTTCTACTATTCTACCGACGTCAAATATAAGAATTGCTGCTATGGTGAAAGGTACCAATCTGTAAATCAGGTAGATCAAGGCTAAAACGACGTCACCGGTATGAAAGGCTACTTCCAGGCCACTGTATATTCCATATGCGAATGTTGCGACTGCTATCAACAGCGAGAATACAGTTACCCTTGTATTCACGAATTCCTCCACTAGCTTTGAAAATCCATCTGAAATCCTCTTGCCTGCAGAATATGCTTTCCCCAGAAAATAAATTCCAATTGCTGACACTACCGTCATGAATCCAGTAGTGGAAGGGTCAAGGCTTCCCAGGCCGTAGAGATAGACCCTGAGGACAAGCACGAACAATATCGTTACTCCGAGTACAAGAAATGCTACACCAATAGGTACCAGCACCTTCTTTAAGAATTTCTCCTCCTTAAGTGCCTTCACCACAATATAATACATCGACTCAATGCGTGGAGCCTGCCTGACCGTTACTCTCTTTATGGCCCTGACCTTTATCCTGCTCTGTATTAGGGGAAGAATGAACTCATCCTCTGCGCCATCAGAAACCACGATCACGTCATCGGGTTTCACCTTCAGGACAACCTCGTCTATTTGCCTGCCCAGAACCTCATCTGATACTGTCCCGACGTTATTGTTACCACAAATAGTTGCAATTTCTATTTCTTCTCCCGAATTCCTGAGTGCGTCAAACGTGGATATCGCGGAGAAAAGAGCGTTGGCGTCTGAGTCCTCCGCATCCTTGAGCATTAATGCGTTTGCAGCTTCCAGGTTCTTCTCTCTTCCGATTATAGGAGAGTTTACACCTGCTTTCTCACCAAAATCATTGTCCCTGTCTACGCAAAGGACTAGAGTTTTGCTCATTTGACTACGAAGTACCCCGCACTCTTCTGCCTAACTACTCTCTTTACATATCCTTTATTCTGAAGCTCTTGGAGTGCATTTGTAACCAGTCCCTTGCCCATTGAACTGGCCTTCATTATATCGTCAGCAGTCTTCAGCTTGTCTTCTGTAGTAGAGCCTAGTCGCTTTAGGGAATCATAAACTTTCTGAGCGGGTGGCGTAAGATCGCCCATTAATATTCACCGGAGTAATGTATAACTATTAAATATAAATATAATTGTGTACAACGCATATTAAATCGCATCTCTCAGGCCATGTGTTTTTAATTGGAACACGCACATTGAAAATATGACAAAGAAACGTAAAATATAGATTGTCGAAAGCATGGCAATGTCGATGCTAGAGTCCCTGGACGGTGAAATCAAATCCGTCATCTCCGATAGGTCAATATTTGGAATTATCATAGAAAGGAAGCGGGAGTTTTCGGCCAAGAGAATGGCTAGCTTGGATGATAAATTTTCAGAACTTGTATTCTGTACTCTTACTGCAAACACTTCAGCGGAGATGGGGCTTAAATGCCAGGAATACCTGGACAGGACACAAACGTACGACGAGGAGAGTCTTAGAAGGAGCCTCATCAGGTGCCATTACAGGTTCCCTAACACAAGATCACGATTTATCGCAGAGAATTACCAAAAGAAGGGACTACTGCCAGGAATACTGAGGTCAAAGGACAGGAGGAGCCTTCTCGTCGAGAATTACATGGGGATCGGGATGAAGGAAGCCTCCCACTTTTTGAGGAATACAGGTTACTTTCAATATCCAATCCTGGACAAGCATATCCAGAGATTCCTGTCAAATTACTTTGGAAGGGACGTTAAGGTTAGGAACAGAAAGGACTACGAGAGAGAGGAGAAATTATTCCTGGAGATTTCGGCAAGACACCATCTAGAACCAGGAATAATGGACCTGGTCGTCTGGTATCTAATGACAGGGAAGATCCTGAAATGATTTGATAAGATGATGTCAGGGAATTATGCTCCTTCATATTGAAATGAAATCATCCCCGTGATAGTTCCAGTAAAGCTTTTGCAGTTTCATCAGGTTTTGTCACCATGGGAAAATGCCCCGAATCTATTATCTTGTAGTCCCCCTCTATTTTTCCCCATTTCCCAGCAATTATCTCGTTCACATCGCCCCCGCTCCTTATGCAAAATATATGAGCGCTCTTAATAGCGTCAAATTTCTCAGACAGTACTATCGGGTCAGTAGCGTATCTTAGGGGCCAAGGAGTAGCAAGAGAATGCATCCATTCCTTGTCAGCACCAGAAACATCAGCACCTATCGTCTTCAGAACGTCGTCCGTGAAGGGGACCGTAGTCTGCCATCGTCCCAGCTCACCAAATTCATCAGGGGTAAACCTCAACTGTGGAGTCCTCACTTTTTCCGGCCTGAAGGTATCTAGATATATTATCATCTCTATCCTTTCAGGTATCCTGTCTGCTACAGATGCTACGACCTTTGATGCGAAACTATGACCCACTAGGATGACATCTCTCAATTGGTTGAACTTTATCACGTTCAATACGTCTCTTACTGCCGTCTCAATTCCAAACTCGTTAGAATAGAGATGCACCCTCTCTCCCATTCCAGTGAGTGTTACTGGAAATACGATATTGCCGTCTCTTTCCAGCAAGGGAGTAACCTTATTCCAAACCCACGCACCCAACCACGCACCAGGCACAAGAACAAAAGTTTTCACGTTTACCAGCCTGAGAATATCGAGTACCTACTATTTAGAAATTGTATAGCTCGGTGAACAAACTGCCGCGATGCAAAAGATTTACACTAACCTCCCATAGGTCGACTCAACCCGTGCCTAATGGAACCAATATGGGTAATTTTCATTAGGACGTAAGGACTTAAGTCTTCTCTTGGTGAATCAATGAGAGCAACTCTAGCTGTAGGCGGCAACGCGTTGTTGGAAAAATACGACAGGGGAACTGCAGAAGAACAGATTTACAGGGCAGAACTGACAGCCAGGAAGACATCTGAGTTCTTCAGGGAAAATGAAGTTGTTCTGACTCACGGCAATGGACCTCAAGTTGGAGCAATTCTTCTTCAGAACGAGTTTTCAAGCTCCGTTAGCCCTGCCATGCCACTAGACGTTTGCGGTGCAATGTCTCAGGGAAACATTGGGTATTTCCTTCAGACATCTTTCCAGAAGGTTTTCAACGAATTTGGGATAAATAAGAAAGTTGCTACACTAATCACGAGAACTGTGGTCGAGAAGGATGACCCTGCTTTCAAAAACCCAACCAAGCCTGTAGGGAAGTACTATACTAGGGATGAAGCAAGAGTACTTGAATCTAACAACGGATTCGTGATGAAGGAAGATGCAGGTCGTGGGTACAGAAGAGTTGTTCCTTCGCCCATTCCTGTTGATATTGTGGAATTCGAGCAGATAAAGTACCTGATGAACGAAAGGTTTGTACCAATCGCAGTTGGAGGTGGAGGTATCCCTGTTATCAAGTCAGATGGTGGGTATTCTGGAATTGAGGCTGTCATTGACAAGGATCTGGCATCAGCCCTCTTGGCAGTTAAGCTGAACGCGGACCTATTTATAATTCTGACCGCTGTAGACGCTGCTTACATAAATTTCAATAAACCCAACAAGCAAAAACTGGGGACGATTGAAGCTGATGAAATTAAGAAGCTGAGGTCGGAAGGTCATTTCGCCTCAGGAAGCATGCTTCCAAAGATAGATGCGGCCTTAAATTTTGTTGAAAGAACCGGAAGGAAGGCCATAATAACCAACGCTGAGAACATGATGCCTGCCCTCAGGGGAACCGCAGGAACTATAATCACCGCTTAGATCTTTGATATCTTCCCCTTTTCGCCCTTTATCCTGCCGTGCTGTTCTAGCCACGAAACAGTCTCATCAAATTCTCTTTTTGATATGAAGAGGTCATTCTTCATTTGTAGGCATGTCATTATATCGTCTTTTGTCGAAGTTCCTTCGGTACAATTTAAAATCAGATTCCTGATATCCTCTCTTCTATTCCATGGGAAAATGAACCACTTCCAGTTCTCTTCAGTGACCTCTTCCGCGTAGTAATCTGGGGTAATTTCAGATCTCTTTATATGGAGAAATGTAGCACTCTTTACAACACTGGCATTCTTCTGTTTCGTGGCTTCTATCGCAAGTTTCAATGACTGGCCGGTATCTGTTATGTCGTCCACAACAAGGACAGACCTTCCATCGAGGTCCTTCACGATCGGGTAAGTTACTGTGGCCTTTCCATCAGGCGTGGCTGTGATACCCCAATGTTCTGTTTTAAGAGTGAATATATCCTTAATGCTCAGATAGTCTGCAACTATCCTCGCAGGGACTAGGCCCCCTCTAATCACGGATATCACGCAATCGAATTTAAAATCACCAATTTCTTCAACGATTATTTCAGCCCACCTTTCAATCTCTTCCCAACTTACAACTCTTGAAGGGACCTTTTGGAAGCCCATTATTATCATTTTGTAGTGTTTTTCTTTATTTAAGTTCTTGCAGCGTCCAATTATCGGAAGGATGCTTATTTGCCGTAGCACTCTTGGAAAAGCATTTAATTTCATTCATCAATCAAGATCGATGAAAGTAGTTTATGGCAGCGATGATGTTGCTGGCAGAAATATCAGTTACTTTCTTGAGAAAAATTTCTCAGTTGAGGTAGCTGAGCTTGGAGATCATCCTGTATATCACGATTACCCTGAAAGGGAGGTGAATGCTGCAAAGGGTGAACTAATAATAATACCTAGCCAGCACAAGAGCATGAAGAATGTCAGGAGTCTCACGGTACATGCAGCCGGGAATTTCGATACTAACGACCTTGGCGGTGAGAAGAACAAGATGGCTCCTTATGATGCCAGGTACGCAAGAGGGGTACTGTTGAACATAACAAAGTACGCGAAAGATCTAGACTACCAGATAACATATGAGGCAACGCACCACGGTCCCTTTTCTGAGAATCCTATTGTTTTTGTTGAAATCGGGTCGAGCGACGTAGAGTACGGCGATAGAGATGTAGGATATCTTGTTGCAAGATCTATATATGAATCATTTGACGAGGATGCCGAGGTATACTGCGGGATTGGAGGGTTGCACTATTCAAGTAAATTCACAAAGATAGCCTTGGGTGAAAAAATTGCCATCGGGCATATAGCTTCAAAGTATCGGTTTGCTGCCCTGACACCTGAGGCTCTCCTGGAAATGTATAACAAGACTTTGGGGGCACAAGGGTTCCTGATAGAGAACAAGTCGTTCGACTCTCTTCAGAAGAATTCGCTGAAGAAGATGCTTGACTCGGTTTCCCTCAGTTATAAATTCGTGTAAATATCATATGGAGGCAACTATCATCGGAAGTATAACTGTAGCTTCACCCTCAATCAGTACCTGTTTGGCTCTAGGCTTAATTTTCCCCCATGATACTGCTTCCCTAGGCTGAGCTCCTGAAAGGCTCCCATCGAACTCCTGTGCTGTTGTAATGTATACCGCATAATCAAGACCACCTCTGAACTGGTTCCACCAAATGACGTGATGCTTCGATATGCCGCCTCCTATTATGATGGCTCCCATCTTTCCCTTGGATGAATTGAACATAATTTCACTCAGCCTGTGCTCATCTTCTAGTGAATCAATCGCAAAATCCCTGTTCATTTCCCAGAATGCCCACAACTGTGATCCAAATGATCCATCCGTGTATCCTGGGACGAAGATGTCTACTCCCTTTTCATACGCAGAATTGAT
This sequence comes from Thermoplasmata archaeon, assembly GCA_021816725.1. GTDB lineage: Archaea > Thermoplasmatota > Thermoplasmata > Thermoplasmatales. The sequence goes on along the minus strand of JAKAXD010000005.1, from coordinate 30,704 downwards.
TATGGAATTCTTCTTCATCTCCCTTCCAAGATCGTGCAAGAGATCGCTTATAGCCCATTTCTTTTTCTTCTGGTACTCCCTTTCAAGAAAAGGCATCATCTTCCCCTCTACCACCTTGCCGTAATGATCTTGGGGAATCACCACGTTCCCTAGCCTATACTTCTTTTCCTTGAGCAACTGCCCGTCGTTCAACATGAAATCGCCACGATAGTAGTTCTTGTAGCTTCTCGCTAGGTCATGATCCACCGTTCCGGCTGTAGTTATGATGTGATTAATTGCTCCAGAATTGATCAGGTCTACTATGGCACCCCTGGTTCCAGTTGATACAATGTCTGCAGTGAAGCTTAGGAATGTTTCAACTTTCTTTCGCCTCATCTCCTTGATCAATTCCACTGCTGCCCCCAGTTTCGGGGCTGTGAAACCGCCGGAATTCTTGAACATATCAACTAGTTCTGATACTTTCATTCCTTTCCTTGTCCTGATGTCCTCAACTGGCTTCATTTGAATTCCTCCATTAATTCTCTTCTCCTCTCGTCAGCCTGAAAATACTTCTTAGATGGCTCAAGTATTTCGGTGATTTTTGATGAAAGGGATTCCTTCAGGTCGGATGGATGTATCCTCCCTTCGATAAAGTCATGCTCTAGATCCTTATAACTTCCATATGCTTCCTTATTGCCTATCTGAATTCTTCCATCGTTGTAGAAATTGAATATGACGTTCCTGAAAATTTGAAGTATTGGATTCCCTTCTACTGTCCTCTCCGGGCAGAATGCGGACCTTATCTTCCTAGAGATATCCTCTGGCGCGTCGTGGATGAAAATGGCTGAGTCTCCCTTGCTCTTGCTCATCTTGTTCAGTGGATCCATTCTATTTCCCCCCTTTAGAGATGAAATCAGTGGGCCATGAATGGCAACGAAACCCTTCTTCCCCACCTTCTTGTGGATGTCCCTTGCGAGCATGTGGACATGTCGCTGGTCCATGCCTCCAAAAGCTACATCCAGGTCCATGTAGAAGATATCTGTAGCCTGCATCATTGGATAGATGAGTTTTGAGGAATCCTTATCTGCATCCTCTTCACTCCTTCCCATTATTGGAAGTGCCCTCTTAATCCTGGATATTGTAAGCGACTTTGCGACCCTTAGGAGAAGGGACCAGTAATCTGGGCTGGATACCAGGTCAGATGCATATACAAACTTGACCTTCTGACTGAGACCGAGGGAGATGAACCCCTCCTTCATGTATTCTGCATTCCTCCTGATTTTTTCAAGGTCTCCATCAAACTTGTCGTTGACCGCCGCATGCCAGTCTGCCAGTAGTATTTTCATATCAATGCCTGCGTCTACTGCAATATTGAATACGTTCGTCCAGTACAACCCCGTCCCGATGTGCAAGGGACCTGATGGTTCGAATCCGCAGTATCCCTTAGCGGTATCTAGAGACCTAAGTTCATCGAGCGTAATGACTTCCTGAACGACAGATTCCAGCCTGGACAGGTCTTTTAGCATGATTCTGCAGATAGTAGCGCTATTTCACTGTTGCTATAGCCAGATTGCATGCCTCTTTCTCAGGTCTTCCTCCGTTTCCCTCTTCATTTTCATCAAAAGTGCGACAATCATGTCTAAAAGGATGTGGCAGGAGCTTTCAAATAATGTACCAAGAGGTGCTAGATCAGAAGACTTGTTCGTCTTCAGGACGATCCTGAAGTCGCTGGCCTTGTAGATGGAGTTTTCTGTAGATGATGTAATGGATATGATCTTTGCATTTACGCGCCGACAGATCTGTGCAACAAGAAGCGCCCCTTGAGTTTCCCCTGTACCTGACAATAGAATTACGGAATCATTTCCTGTGACTACCGGTGCAATGGTCTCTCCAACAAAGTAGGCCTGAAGTCCCATCTGTACAAGCCTCATTGCGAACATCCTTCCGACTATCCCGGACCTTCCAACACCGTATACGAATACATTCCTGGAATTCAGGATCTGGCGGGATATATCTGCTACTGTCTTTTCGTCGAGTCCCCTTAGATTTTCAAAATTATTCATCATGTACTCCAAGGAATCGATTAGAGTAGTCATTGTATGGCAAGTACGGATTGCTAATTTAATTTATCTTAACTTGCTTCCTTTTTAACTGGAATTCTGACAGTTTCGGACCTCTGTTTTGTTTACCTGTACAGTTCGATGAAATCGTAACCTCTTTCCTTTCCGTAGCAATATCTTACTTCCTGGAATCCCTTCTTCAGTTCTGTCACTTCATCCTTCACATTGCTCCCTTTCAGAGCCCGATCCATAAGATCAGCAATGTGGGACATCTCGCTCTTACCCATACCTATTCTGGTTGCTTCCTGTGTCCCTATCCTTATCCCAGACGGGTCCTGGGCCTTTGTGTTGGAATCACCAGGGATCATGTTCTTGTTGAGTATTATTAGGTTCTTTTCTAACTCTTCTGCAACGTGTTTCCCCCCACCCTGCTTCTTCACGTCTATCAGGAGGGTGTGACTCTCCGTGAATCCGTTTTTCTCCGCCAAGACGTTGAATCCTCTGGAATAGAGCTCCCCTCCAAGCGTCTTCGCATTTTCTATGATTGCAGATGCGTATGACTCACCATAATCTATCATTTCTGCGGCAGTTACCCCAAGGCCTGCCATGGCTCCTATGTGGTGATTTGAGATAACACCTGGGAATACGCCGCGTCTCACCTTCTTCCACTTCTCGTCATCAGTGTTGCCTATTATCACGCCGTGCTGTGGTCCCGGGAACGTCTTGTGCGTGCTTCCGGAGATCACGTCAGCCCCTTCCCTCAGAGGATCCTGGAATTTACCCCCTGCAATAAGTCCCAGAACATGCGCTCCGTCATACCATATAGTGCTGCCTACTTCGTCTATCGTTTCCTTGAGTTCCTTGATAGGAGCAGGGAAGAGGAATACGGAAAATCCGAAAAGAACCACCTTCGGTCTCTCAGCAAGTATTGCCTTCCTGGTTCCATCTACGTCAACTCTCATGTTCTCTGTGTCGAACGCCATATTCTGGATATTGCAACCCCTCATCCCTACGGCACCAAATTGGGCTGAGGAAATGTGAGCTCCAGAATCCAAGCTTGGAGTCAATATAGTTTCACCGGGGTTAAGAAAGGCAAAGACAAGTGCCTGGTTTGCATTCGTTCCTGATATGGGCCTTACATCCGCCTGCTTAGACCTGAAAAGCTTCTTTACTAGATCCTCAACTCTTGTCTCCATCTCATCTACAATCTTGTTCCCCTGGTAGTACCTGTGCCCTGGGAGACCCTCAGCATACCTGTTGTTAAAATCGGAAATCACCATCTCCTTTGTCAGGGGGCTCATCAAATTTTCACTTGCAATCAAGGGGATTGAATTTCTAAAAAGAGCTGTGTGTTCTACGGCCTTTTGCCTTATCCATAATGCATCATTCATGGAAGAGTTGAGTGCCATATCCTATCAGTTAAACTGAATTAATAAACATTTACGAATTTGATATAAAGACGGTTTCTGGGATTTGTGTTTCTTGATTGTTCCGGAAATTCCTGTTACTCTTCCCCTGCTATCTGAAACGCAAGTTCAACTGCCTCCTGTGGTGTCCTTGCCTTTATGAAGCGTCCTTCCCCCTTCTTATTTGGCGTTATTTCATAGCTACCTATTGAAATAACTGTCTTTCCTTCCGTCAGCGCAAAGGAGGCCTCAGAGATAGTGCCAGTTGATCCATCTATTGCTATAACCACCTTCCCAGCCCTTGCAACCAGGAAATTTCTGGCGTATCCCAGGCCAGTTGGAATTGCTGCTGACAGGTATTTATTTCCTGCATCAGGGTCTGTGCCAGGAAGTATTCCTATCACGAGACCGTTCTCTTCCCTTACTCCAATGGCCACGCATTCCATCACTCCCGACAATCCGCCGCAAAAAACGGTTGCGCCTCCCTTCGCCAGAAGCCTTCCAACCTCCCTTGCTATTGCGCATGTCTCGGGAGGTACCTCGCTCCCGCCTATAACAGAGATATTGAGCACCAAATCAGATCAGACCGTTCATTTATAAGAATTGTAAACTTCTAATCTACCCATAAATTGACTGCTCTGTCTGCTTCTGAGACTTGTCCTTTTGAATCTGGTTGAATTTGTTTATTATGTCGTTTGTCTGTTCATTCAGTTTTTTCACGGACTCCTCAAGTAAGTCCGTTGCCAACTTGAGATTGTATGCCTTATTCAACACATCTACTATAGCTAGAACTGCCCCAGGATCTGGGATGTCAACGGATGTCTCGGTCATAAGAGAGACCGCCTCAATTTTTTTACCTATTGACTCATTAATGAGTGCTCCCCCGATCCCAGAAATAATCGCAGAGCCTGCACTTTCTACTCCAACATCGGCAAGCTTCTTGAAGTTGCTTGTCTCCGCAGCACCATAAACTGTTCTAGTGTCCACCAGTCCCTTTACCGGAATGCCATCTAAAACCACAATCTCCTTTGGGTTTATCCCCTGCAGCCACTTAACTAAGGCAGATGAAATTTCATAGAGACCCTCGTCGTCAATGGGCACCTCGCATGTGATGACCATGAGAGAACCTTCCTGGTTCATGTATATCCTGAATGGCGTCCTCATCTTTCCGCCTACGAATACCGTAACCGGAGGTATGTGGATGCTTCTTATTTGGGCAATCTGATGCAGTTTCGCCTGCTCTATTAGGTATGAAGACGTCAGGAGACCTAGTGTCGTGCTTTCCACGAATCCCAATATAACTAAGGGATTTCTGGGAACGAATTTTTCAATCTCCACGACCTGTGCGTCATCGTGATCCATGTAAACTAATCAGTATTGCACATAAAAACTTTCATGTGTACTTAGAAAATTAGACCTAGGAGTTAATCTTCTTGTATTGCCCGTGAAGATTTTCAAATATCTTCTCCATTCTTCTAAGACTTCTCTTCAGTGCTGCCTGAGGCTTGCCCTGTTTCACCTTGATGTGGATCTTTGGGTTTGAAAGGTATGGGTGCTCAAAATAATATCTCACGTTATCTACCATACTGTCGTTCTCTATTTCCTCCATCAGTGGTCGGAGTATGGTGTTGTCATTGTTGAGTACTTCGTAGACTATGTAATCCTTTCCCTTGTCTGCGACCACGAACTCCATTTCCTTCATTCGGACTGTATTTTTATTCACTTATTAACTTCATCGGTCTTTGAAAGGTCCTGGAGTCTCTTCACTCCATCTATCTCTAAAATGACCTTATATACTTGTTCAGGAACAAGATCATCCCACTTTTCTCCTTTGATTATCTTCTTCCTTATCTCACGACCGGAATATATCTTCCTCGATTTCATTTCAGGCTCAAGCACGTTCTTCCCTGCTTCCATGAATAGTCTCTTAACTAATGGATTGGCAGATATTGCTATGTCGAATGGAGGAGTGAGTGAGACTATATGACTGACCCATAGACTGTTGCGGTAGAGGTCCTCTATCGGGACCAAGTAAAAGTCGTGAATGGAGTTTGCTTCCAATGCTCTCTGGATCATGTACTGTCTTTCTCCTGCAGTGAAGGGATTGACCAAAGTGTGCGACTCCTGTGCGCTTCCTATTCCGATGATAATTGAGCCGTATTCTTCCACTATCTTACTAGCTAGCCACATGTGACCGTTATGAAAAGGCTGGAATCTGCCGATCAAGAAAGGACGCATATATCTAAATAAACACTACAATTAAACGATTTCTTAATTTTGAATAGAATGAGATATTGATTGTTTCAATTGAGGAATCAAGTAAATTGGCTGATAAGATGTCGCACAGGGGTAACTTGCCTAAAGCATCCGAACCATTGGATAGATTAGCCCTTATTAATTTGCAAAAGGAAAAGGCGCAGGCCTAAAGTTTAGCAGGAATGCAAGTTTTAATTCTAATTGTTATGAAAAATCCTGAATCTCTCCACCACCTGAATTTCCTCACGCTTTCAAGTCTTTAAAAGACGCTTTCATTCAGTAAAGACTATCCGGAATCCACCCGTAGGTTCAGAGTCAATATGTAAGTGAATGAAACTCTCACCAGTCTCGGACAATTCATGTTCCATGACAAATTCTTAGTCATATCTCCTTTGCAAATTGTGCATTATCATTTTTCTCTCCCATAACGGACTTGCAATATCTCGGCAAGTTTTTTTATGACATAAACATCCCTACCTGTGTCCTCTGACTTTGACTCGGGCGATAGGATTGAGATACAATGGAAGGGTACTAAATTTTCAGGAATGTTCATTTCAAGAGATGAAAAGGTAACTGTAATCAAGCTTCAGAACGGTTACAACCTGTCTCTTGATAACGGAAGTATTACTTCCATCAACCTAATTTCGAAGTTCATTCCGAGGAAGACCAATATAAGCGAGAGGACAGGTACAGGAAAGAAGGTATTTCTGCTTGGTACCGGGGGAACAATAGCAAGTTATGTGGATTATGAAACCGGTGCCGTAAAACCGGCCAGGACTGTCCAGGAAATGTTATATGCCCAGCCGGACCTCGCTAAGATTGCAACAATCGACGCAGATATCATTTTAAACATTCTTTCAGAGGATGTGCAAAAGAAGGATTGGATCAATATAGCAAGGAAGATCTATGAAAAGGCTGACCAGGAGGAAGGCGTCGTAATCACGCATGGAACCGACGTGCTATCCTTCACCTCTTCTGCCATAGCATTCCTTTTGGAAAATCCAAAAGCACCTGTCGTCTTTACTGCATCTCAGAGGTCGCCAGATAGACCATCGTCCGATGCGTTTTTCAATCTTAGCGGTGCTATGAAGGTTGCCCAATCCGACGTGGGTCAGGTATGCGTGGTTATGCACTCGTCAACGAGTGACGACTCCCTCTATATCCACTCTGGAGTGAGGCTCAGAAAAATGCATTCGTCAAGAAGAGACGCGTTCAAGAGCATAAATTCAGAACCTATCGGCAGGATTGACAAGAATCTTGAAATCCACTGGGGAAGCTACGAAAGGTTGGGCGGGAAACCAATGAAACTTTATGATAAAATGAGCGAAAGGGTCGGATTGCTGTATTTCTACCCGGGGATGAGTGAGGAGCTATTCAACAAGTTTGCCGACATCAACGATGGCTTGATCATTGCTGGAACCGGACTCGGGCACATGACGAACAGGTTCATTTCACAGGTTAGCGACTATACCAACCAAGGAAAAATAATAGGAATGACCACCCAGTGTCTATACGGGAGTGTGGATATGGACGTATATACAACTGGAAGAAATCTTCAAAAGGCTGGAATAATTCCTTTGCAGGACATGCTTCCTGAAGTAGCATTCACTAAGCTGTCTTTCCTCCTAGGCAACTTTGATCCTGAAACTTCGAGAAGTCTTCTTGTGAAAAATCTAAGGGGTGAGATATCTGGAAGAAGAACAGAATGATGTGAAGATTGGACTTGAAATACACTTTCAGGTAAGTGGAAGGAAGTTATTTTGCGAATGCAAAGGTGAGGAAGGAACCAAGGAAATTGGGTCATTCACCAGGAAACTTGCAGTTGTCTCTGGTGAAAAATCTGAGAAGGATGCGGCAGCACTGCAAGAGTCCATGAAAGGGAGGGAATTTGAGTACAGGAAGACTGAAAACTCCTGTCTCGTGGAGATGGACGAGGAACCGCCACACTATCCTGGCAAGGATACACTGGAAACCGCGATCATAGTATCGCTAATACTCGGTTGTAAGGTGGTTGACAATGTCCATTTCATGAGGAAGATTGTAATAGATGGATCAAACACGTCCGGTTTCCAGAGAACAGGCATTGTTGGTCTGCACGGTGTCTTTAAGATGGGACCAAGTAACATTGGCGTGACCTCAGTGACTCTGGAAGAGGAAGCTTGCAGGAAAATAAAGGAAGAAGAAAACAAAGTTGTCTATTCCTTGGACAGACTTGGTATACCCCTTATAGAGATATCAACTGAGCCGGATATCAGGTCGCCCAAGGAGGCGAGGGAAGTTGCAGAGAGCATAGGTCTTGCTGTGAAACAGAGCCGTATGATTAGGAGAGAGACAAGCAGCATCAGACAAGATCTCAACGTTTCCATTAGGGGCGGAAACAGGGTTGAGATAAAGGGAGTACAGTCCCTTTCTCAGATAGAAAAGGTTCTCTCCAAGGAGATTGAAAGACAGCGGTCTCTTGTTGAGATTGCTGGAATCCTCAGGAACAGGGATGTTTCAACTGATTTTCACATTGAAGACTTAACAAATTCATCGTTCTTCAAGTCGTCTGACGTATTCACAAAGGGCCTGAAGGCCGGCAAAAAGATATTTGGATTTACACTTCCCGGGCTGTCTGGGGTATTGAATAACGGGAAGTACAGGCTTGGACGGGAAATTGCAGAACGACTGAAGACCGTAGGTATAGGAGGGTTCATCCATTCTGATGAACTTCCAAATTATGGAATAGGCGAGGCAGAAAAGAAGGAAATTTCAAAGAGGCTTGGAACAAAAAATGAAGATGCCTTTGGTCTTGTTTCACTGGAATCAAACAGGTTAAGCCAATGCATAGAGATTATCCAGAACAGGATCGCAGAGGCAAAGAAAGGAGTCCCTGCTGAAACAAGGGGGGCGACAGAGAACGATACGAGATTCCTGAGACCTCTTCCAGGAAGTTCAAGGATGTACCCGGAGACAGACATTCCACTCATCCCGCTCGATTCAGCGTACATCAAGGACGTAGAAAGAAAAGTTCCACCGACAGTGGAACAGAGGGTCTCACATCTGGAGTCGCTTGGCATACCACGACAGGAAGCATTCGTATCACTCTGGAAGGAATACGATGACGTGCTGGAGTCATTCGTAAATGATTTCGGAAACCCTAAGGTGTGTGCAAGGTTTCTAGCGGTTGTATTTGCATCTGAACGACCTGATGTTGTCAAGGCAAGCATGCTCGTGGAGAGATTTTCTAGGGGCAACATACCATCTGAATCACTTGAAGCCCTGTACAGGGAAGGGGTTTTCAGCATGCCTGGAGGGAGGAAGATAATCTTAAAGAAAGACGACCGTTCCAATTACGTTCTCGAACTACATGGGAATGATGGCAATAAGGAATTAGGCCCCGACTTCAAATTCAAGGGTCAGAGTGACAAAAGACTCCTTAAGATAATAGAGAGCGTTATAGTGGAAAACGAGAAGCTGGTAAGAGAGAGAGGGGAAGGGTCCTTCAAGCTTTTGATGGGGGAAGTAATGAAGCAGGTACGAGGGGAGTTTGAGGGAAAGGATATTTCCGACCTACTCAAGAAGATGATTTCTGAAGCAAGTCATAAAGATGAGAAAAACTGAATTCCAATATGAGGGAATAGGATAACAAGGCCAAGTAATCTCGACTGCTAATTTAGTTCCCTCAATCAAGAAATGATTAAGTATGTTCCCGACTAGCAAGTCAGGATAGAAATGGTTGTTGAGAGAAAAATCCCTCAGTTTAAATGCCTTATCACAGATGCCATGGAAGATTACGATTCAGGTGTTTGGGAGTTTTTCCGTCATTATGATAGGATTATGTCCGATATCGGGCAGCTATTCCATACTGACAGTGCGTGGAAGGAAAATTACACCAAGCTATTGAGATACTATTCTGATATAGGGTCTTCACTCATTCTCAAACATAAAGCACCAGACCCTGGATTCATGAAACAATTCATATCAAGCGAGATTGGTAATACTGATCTGGAAGAAGTGCTGATGCGTGCAAAGAGCAGCGTCGTTGGCTCAATTCTCAGGATTGGTTCTGACGTTGAAATGCTGATGTCTGAATTACTCAGGATTGGTAGGATCCCAAGGTTTTCTGAAAGTTTTTCAGTCGACAAATTTGAAGGATTACAACTTTTTGCAAAAGTCCTATACAGTAGAGGAATAGATAAATCGAAGGAATAATCTGTTCCAGGGTTTGTTTGAAATATCCAAACAAAATTAATTAGAAAGAATTCGTTCCTAATATGTGATAGACGTTAACATCCTCAGGAAGAACCCTGAGATTCTATTCGACAGCCAGAAGAGGAGATTTCAGGATGATGGCATCATCCGTGAAGCGATTAAGCTAGATTCTGACTGGAGGGAACTTCTGAAGAAGTCCAATGACCTCAAGGCGGAGAAGAATAAGCTTGTAAGGGAGATAGGAGAAAGGATCAGGAGGGGGGAAAACCCAGATGAAGTGAAGATAAAGGCTACAGAAATTGACAGGAATATACAGCAGTACGAAATAACCCTGAGAGAAACAGAGGAGAGGAGGGATGTTATTCTCAGGAGGATCCCTAATATTGCGGATTCCGAGGCCCCCCTTGCTAAGGATGAATCAGGCAATCTCCCGATATATTTCGAGGGGAATGCCAAGGTATCTGGGGAGGATGTTGACAGCTTCTTGGCACAGAGCAAGGGGAAAATGGAGTATGAAGTCTCAAAATTCAAGCCACAGAGTCACGTTGATCTTCTTGTAAAGAGGAACCTTGCAAACCTGGAGAGTGCTGCAGCTGTTTCGGGAGCTAGATTCTACTACCTCTTAGGTGACATGGTTCTTCTGGAATCCACGCTTGAACATTATGCACTCAGATTCCTGCAGAAGAGGGGATTTACCCTCATGGAACCTCCTTTCATGCTCAACAGGGAAGCTACGGATGGTGCCACTGATTTCACTGCCTTTGAAGATACACTGTACAAGGTGGAAGGCGAGGACCTCTACCTTATAGCAACATCTGAACATCCAATTGCCGCGTACCATTCAAACACGATACTTGAGGAGTCAAATCTTCCGTTGCTTTACGCCGGTATATCGCCCTGCTTCAGGAAAGAAGCGGGTGCTCACGGTAAGGATACCAAAGGGATATTCAGGGTACATCAATTCAACAAGATAGAACAGTTTGCATATGTGAGACCTGAAGATTCTAGAGTTTATCACCAGAAGCTACTTGAAAACGCAAAGGAGTTCTATAGGTCCCTTGAGATACCATTCAGGGTTGTCGATATTGCAACTGGCGATCTTGGGAATGTAGCAAGCAGGAAATTTGATATTGAGGCGTGGTACCCAGCACAGGCCCAGTTCAGGGAAGTAGTTAGTGCATCTAATGTCCTTGACTACCAGGCAAGAAGGCTCAAGGTTAGATACAGGACAAAGGAAGGAAATGCATTTGTGCACACACTAAATTCAACACTCATAGCAACCACTCGTACATTGGTTGCAATAGTCGAGAATTATCAACAGGAGGACGGTACGATAGTAATCCCGAAAGTTCTAAGGGATTCCATGGGAAAAGAGGTAATCTAGGCTTTGGATCTAGAGTTTCCTGCACCTGTTGAATTTGTCAGATACCTGGAAAATGAGGGTATTGAGAGACTTTATCCGCTCCAGGTTGAAGGGATGAAAATCCTGTCAAGGGGAGAATCTCTCCTCCTTGCTACACCTACTTCCTCGGGAAAGACCGTGGTCGCTTACTACGGAATCCTTAGAGCCTGGAAAATGGGGTTGCGTTCACTCTACGTGGTTCCCCTTCGGGCTCTTGCTGAAGAAAAATATGAAGACCTGAAATTCTTCGCTGAACTCGGCCTTAAAGTAGGGATAAGCACTGGAGACTATGACAGGCCATCCAATTACCTGAAGAACTACGACATTATCATCTCGACATCTGAAAAAGTTGATTCTCTCCTGAGGAACAATCCTTCAGTTTTCGAAAATCTAGGGTTCGTTGTCTTTGACGAGATCCATAATATCCTGGACGAATCCAGGGGGAGTACTCTCGAGATAGTCATTTCTAAGATAAGGTTCCTTGTGGAAGGGGCTCAATTCATAGCCATGTCTGCAACCGTAAAAAATGTGAACGATATTGCGAGATGGTTAAATTCAATAGAAGTCACAAGTGATTTCAGGCCAGTTCCACTAAGGAAGTTTGTCGTTACATCCGATTCCATAATAGACGAAGACGGTTTACTTGTTTCTGATATAGACTCCTTTGAGGATTTTGTAACTGACTCACTTGAAAATTCAGGCCAGACACTCATTTTTGTAAGGTCCAGAAAATCAGCCGAAACTACTGCAGAAAAAATGAGCAGATTCATAGAAGCAAAGCTGACTCGGGAGGACAAGGCAGAATTGGAAAAGATAAGTTATGATTCTGATTCGCCAGGGTATGACAAGCTTCTTCCTGTCCTGAAGAGGGGGGTTGGATATCACCATGCAGGAATGCTGTCAGAACAGCGAAGACTCGTTGAACGTTTATTCAGAGGGAGAAAATTGAAGGTCATTGTCGCGACAACAACGCTTGCAGCTGGATTGAACCTTCCTGCGAGGTCAGTCATAATAAAGGACATTTTCAGGTACGATGGATTCTCGTCCGTCATGATCCCAAACCTGGAGGTTCAGCAAATGCTTGGCAGGGCTGGGAGGGTAAAATTTGACAGGCTTGGAAACGGTTATATCTACACATCCAGAAATAGGCTTCAGGATGTGTTTTCAACTTACGTCAACGGAGAACTTGAGAGCATCACTTCAAGGATCAATGAAGGCAAGATAAGGATGCACGTCCTGGGATTGATTTCATCCGGCATGAGCAAGGACATGGAATCCCTAAGCAAATTTTTCTCTACTACACTTGCCTTCCATGAAGGCCTGCAACTAGATAAGTGGATTGAAGGGAGTCTGCAATTCCTACAAGAAAACGAGATGATAAGGGGAACTGGAACATATAAGGCGACTCCGTTTGGGAGGAAGGTATCTGAACTTTATATAGATCCACTTACAGGAGTAATATTGAAGAATACAATCATGCTGCACAACGTTGACGAAATACTCCTTGGAATATGTTCAACACCAGACATGCCGCCGCTCTACGTTTCAGATAGCGAATCCTTGCCTTACATTCCCCCGTCCAATCTTCCATTCCATTCCCAACCTGAACAGATGAAGGTTGCTTCGATTCTGGGGGACTGGATTGAAGAATTTCCTGAGGATGCCATCATCGAAAAATACCATATATGGCCTGCAGACCTGAGGAACAGGGTAGAAATAGCGGACTGGCTCTCTCATTCATTGTACGAGATTTCAAGGGCACTGAATCTTGGGAGAACTGAACTGAGGGTCCTTAACTATCGGATATCGAATGGCATTCAACAGGATCTAATCCCGCTTGTCTTCCTTCCGAACGTTGGCAGGGTCAGGGCAAGAAGATTGATGGTTAACGGGTTCAATCTGGAAAAGATTGCAAATTCCACAGCAAAGGACCTTGAAAAAATTCAAGGTTTCGGGGAAAGGATCTCCGAAAGCATTATCAGGGAGGCAAAGAAACTGGTGGATAAACAGGTAACTCACGGATTGTGAAGTATCCTGATATTAATCCTGCAATTCGTATCAACAATCGCCCGTTATAACGAATAAAGTTGAGATCCAAGCGTCATAATCCATCATTTCCTGGTAACTTATATGGGGTTGTCGGTATCATCGGAAAGTACTACCAACCAAGGAACCCAAGGCACTCGGTAAAGCGAATTACTTTCAAAGCTTGATCCCTAGAGATTTCAGGAATTCTATATCCTTCGGATATCCTTCCTCACCCTGAGGTGTCTCAAGGAATGCGGGAACCTTGGACAATCTCTTTTCCCCGAATAGGGCAACGTAGAATTCGTGGGAAAGTGTCCCCCTCCCTAGGTTCTCATGCCTGTCAAGATGCTTGTTGAATGGGTATTTCGAGTCATTGAGATGGAATGCCCTGATAAGGTTAATGCCTATCTTCGAGTCAAACTCCGATAGAAATTCCTCGAATTTATTACTCAGGTCGTACCCGGCCTGATATGCGTGGCAGGTGTCGATGCAAAAGCCCATTCTGTCCTTATCTGCGCTGTTATCAGCCAAGAATGCGAGATGTTCAAGGGAATACCCCACCATCGAGCCTTGTCCCGCAGTATTTTCGACAACGAGTTTGACCTTCGCTCCTTTCGTATCCCGAATTGCTGAATTCATGGCTTCAGAAATTCTCCTCAATGCATTTTCTTCCCCTGAGCCCATGTGGGCTCCCGGATGAAAGATAAGATAGGGAACACCCAGTTTCTCTGCCCTGGCTAGCTCGTCAAGAAATGCATCATACGACTTCTTGTATTTGTCGTCCTCCGGGCTTCCCAGATTGAGTAAATAAGACGCATGGATAGCTTCGTCGTTAATGCCAGCTCGCTTTGCGGCCTCTGAGTGGGCAATGGCCTCTTTCTCATCCAGGGGGCGAGATTTCCATTGCATCTGATTCTTGGAGAAGAACTGGTACGTCCTGAGCCCTAATTTGAGTGCATTCTCCGGTAGTTTCGAGAAACCATCCTTTGTGGATAGGTGAGCCCCTATTCTCATCTTCTGATTAACCGGTCGGTGAATATTGTCTCCATTCTGGCAACAGGATTTCCCTCTTCGTTCAGTATGGGAGAGCTTGATGGAGGTACTTCGAAGTAATTCAGCAGATGTTCAGAGATCCTATCCCCAAATGATGGGACCAGGTCATTCTGATAAAGAACACCTAGTGGGATCTTGTCACCCCATTCCAGGGATTTTTTAATCGCCTGGATGAACTTCTCCTCTGATGCCTCGGACGTCGCATCCTTGACTACTGGGTCCCAGGTTGGATCTTTGTCAAGATAGTATATCCTCTCTTCATACCATTCCTTTGTGTTGATGTCGTTGTAAGTTGGGCAAGGCTGAAGGAGATCAATCACCGAAGTACCTCTATGTTTCACGGCCTTCATTATAATGTCCTTCGTGTTCTTGACGTCGAATGAAAATGCTCTAGCGACAAACGTGTAACCAACTGACAAAGCAAGTGCAACTGGATTAAGTGAGTCCAGAATATTCGGTCTCTGGAGCCCTTTGGTCTTTTCTCCCCTTGGCATTGTTGGGGAAGCCTGCCCCTTGGTCAGCCCGTATACGCCGTTGTTGTGAATAATGATCGTCATGTCAACATTCCTTCTTCCTGCAGCAACGAAATGGCCTGCACCGATACTGAGTAGATCACCATCCCCGCCGTCCGCTATTACAGTCAGGTTAGGATTTGCGAGTTTCACACCAGTCGCAAAGGGGATGACTCTTCCGTGAAGGGTATGCATGCCAGGTGCATTTATGTAGTGGGGTGTCTTGGCAGAACACCCTATACCTGAGAAAATCGCAAAATCTTCGGGTTTCTTATTGAGCTCTGCCATCGTCTGTTGAAGGGCTGCTAGTATACCAAAGTCTCCACATCCTGGACACCAGTCAACCCATAGGTCCGTCCTAAAATTATGCGCCACGAATCATCACCACCTTCTTTTCTTTCTTTTCTAATACACGTTTGATGCCCTCGTAAACCTCGTCGTCTGTTGTATGCCTTCCGTTATATTTCAGGATAAAATTCTGTACGTCTATCCCACAATTCTGCTTCACGAGCGTCGCAAGTTGTGCTGTATAATTGTTCTCAAGATCTATCAAGACTTTCGCTCCTGACAGATACTTTGTTACAAGCTTCGTCGGGAAAGGGTTCATCAATTTCACATAAACGAGATTTGCGCTTATCCCCTCTGATTTCAATCGTTCGAACACGCTAAGAATGACGCCCTTGTTGCTCCCCCAGGAGAGAAGAGTAACATCTGCCGTTGGGTTTCCGATAAATTCTACCTGCTCTTCTTTCGGTATCTCATTCAGGATTGTTTGGAGCTTAGTCATTCTCTTCACCATCATCGCGTCCCTCGTTTCCGGGTCCTCGGTTATGTGACCTAGTTCACTATGTTCGTCACCCGTTAGCCAAATTATGTTCTTACCGAAAAGTCCCATGGGAGACACACCATCATCAGTAAATTTGAATCGTTCTATATTTTCACCGTCTTCGGCCAGTTTCCACCTTTCTATCTTTATCTTGCTATAATCCATCTTGTCCACCAGGAAGAACGAGTTTGCAAGGTTCTTGTCAAGAATATGAATTACCGGAACCTGGAATTTCTCGGCATAATTGAAGACCCTTACAGAATCGTATATTGCCTCAGGTACGTCGCCTGAGGAATAAACTATCTTTGGAAACTCACCGTGTCCGGCATTTATAGCAAACATCAGGTCTGCCTGCGAATTTCTAGTTGGAAGCCCTGTACTAGGGCCGCCTCTTTGGTAAAGAGTAACTACGACTGGTACCTCGTTGATGCCTGCGTATCCAATCGCCTCAGCCATAAGGGAGAAGCCTGGGCCTGAAGTTCCTGTTGCTGTTCTTGTACCCGTCATAGCGCCTGAAATCGCCATTGCAATTGCTGAAATTTCATCTTCCGCCTGGACAACAACCACCCCTGTGTTCTTGAGAACTTCATTTTCTTTGTCAATTTCATCACCCATCGATGTTTCGAAATAATCATGCCCTTCGAGGAAGAAGCTTTCGTCCGCGGCCGGAGTTATCGGGTAATATGTTTGCAATTTAAGTCCGCCTATCACCTTTCCGATGCCGACAGCCTCATTCCCTGTCAGTATGTATTTGTCCTTGGCAGGGCGGACTGGGAGTTCCTTGATGTTTACATTGTTGTGGGATTTGACAAAATCGTAGCCCGTCTTTATGATTTTTTCATTATCTTCAACTACTTCCTTCTTCTTCCCGAATACGCTTTCGATTCCTCTTGACGTGAACTCTGCAGGAAGTCCCATGAGTGCCATTGCCAATGAGGCTCCAAGCGTGTTGGCATACCTGGCAGGTGGCTTGTTTGGTCCAAGCGCTCCCACTACCAGCGATCTAAATGAGACTGGGTAGGGGGTTGCACCCTTCTTCTTCATGTAATTGATTGCTCCGGCTAATGTTGTATCAAAACCATCAGCCTTTAGTTTGTCCATAACGTGTTTTTTGGTTTCTGGCTCCATAGTAAGAACCTGATCGAGTTTTGTATTGATAAGGTCCTCATCGTACAGAACCTTGGTCTTTTCAGACACGTCGTCCATGTGCACGAACGGGCTCTCATAATCTAAGCATACCAATAGGTCCACCGGGTATCTAAGGCTGCGAACTGGGGTCTCCTTGATTCGGACGTGAAAGTAGCTGTGTCTTCCCTTTATGTTCGAGTAATATTCCCTAATTCCATATGCTTCATATCCAGCGATTGAAAAGGCACGAATGACTATCTGAGCAGCACTATCAATTCCACCACCTTGGGGTCCGCCAATTATTAGGTCGATATCTACCAAAGGCATAACTTGGATAGTTATTATGAGTTAAAATATTTTGTTGGGTAAATTTGGCTAAAATTTCGTTCACAATATTGTATTTCAATTTACAGCTGCAGCAGTCAATTGATTCCATTTATAGGCCAAAATTGGCCAAAATTTAGAGAATTTACTTGCTATCGTACTGATCTTCTCGAAAAGGATATATAAGACCAGTCAATTAAACTGCGGTGGTAAATCTGGCTGTTGGATTCGTCTTGATCAGTACAGTTCCAGGCAAGGAACATCAGGTATACAACGAGCTATTAAAGTTAAAGGAGATAGTGGAATTACATCCGCTATTTGGGGAATATGACTTGATTGCAAAGCTTGAAACTAAAGATTTTACAGAGTTGGGTCAGATAGTCATGGAAAAAATCAGAGTAATAGAAGGTATTTTGGACACGAAGACATTAACTGGAATAAAGATGTAGGTAATGATATGATTTCATCATTCGCTGAGATTTTTGTGGCGATGCTTCTCCTGATTCTGGGACTCGCATTGCTTGTACTAGGCATCTTCGCTGCTTACTTTGGATCTGGAAAAGTGAGAACTTTCGGGATTGTTCTAGGGGTCGTGGGCGTGGTTGTATGGTTAATAACTTACTTTGCAAGGACTGCCCTGAACGTCAGCCTGACAAGCGTGATATATAACGGCGTGCTCTACCTTGTGTCAGCCATTGTGGGAGCGGTAATTGCACTACTGATCTTCCTGGCCGTTCTTCTGAAGACCTGAAAAAGGATCTGAATTGTTCGCTCCTGAATCGTTTGTACTAAGGGCAATTGAAGATATAAAAAAGGAAGTTGTTGGAAGATCCATAATTGCTGTGTCTGGCGGGATAGACAGCACAGTTGCGGCAAAGATAGCATCTGACGCACTTGGTTCGGAAGTCCTGGCTGTATATGTTGACACGGGCCTAATGAGAGTTGGGGAGGAGAAGGACGTAAGGAATACCCTGACGAAGCTTGGGGTGAAACACAAGATATCACGGGAGGAGGCATTATTTCTGGAAAGGTTGAAGGGCGTCACCGACCCGGAATCCAAGCGGAAAATAATAGGCAAGACGTTCATAGATGTATTCGAGAGAGAGGCAAAGGAATTCAATGCAAGGTATCTTGTGCAGGGGACGATCGCACCTGACTGGATAGAATCAGGCGGAGGGCTGAGAGACACCATAAAGAGCCACCACAACGTTGGCGGTCTTCCTAAGGTAGTCAATCTCAAAATAGTGGAGCCCCTTAGGGATCTTTATAAAGATGAAGTGAGGCAGGTTGCCGATTATTATGGTATACCTAAGATGAGACAGCCGTTCCCCGGTCCCGGTCTCGCAGTACGGATAATTGGGGAAGTAACGAAGGAAAAGGTGGATCTTCTGAAGAGGGCCACTGCAATCCTGGAGTCAAGGGTGTCTGCATTGGACGAAGTGCCGTGGCAGTATTTCGTCGTACTGCTTGCAGATAGGACTACCGGGGTTCATGGAGACAGGAGGGTGTACGGTTCGACAGTTGCAATTAGATGCGTCAATTCAACGGACGGAATGACCGCTAATTTCACCCATATTCCCCTAGACGTCCTTTCTGACATTTCAAGGGAAATCACTAACAGCATTCCTGAGATAAGCAGAGTTGTTTACGATGTCACCGATAAACCCCCTGCGACCATTGAATGGGAGTGAATGACCAAGATGGAAAACAAAAAACAGGAAACATACATACCTGATACATCAGTAATAGTGGACGGAAGATTCTGCGAATTCTTGAACGATAGAACACCTGCAGACGTCATAATTCCTGAATCCCTAATCTCTGAGATTGAACACCAGGCTAACGAGGGGAAGAGCATAGGATTCACTGGACTCGAGGAGTTGAAGAAGCTCAGGAAATTGTGTGATGAAGGGAAAATAACTCTGGCATTCACGGGAAGGAGACCTGCAGAGTGGCAGATAAAGAGGGCAAAGAGCGGTGAAATTGACGATCTTATAAGGCAGTCTGCCCTTGAAACTAATTCAATACTCGTCACAGGCGACTTCATCCAGAAATCTGTCGCAGAGGTTAAGGGTATAAGGGTCCTTTACCTGGAACCGATCCAGGTATTCTCCAAGAAGATTGAGACCTTCTTTACGGACGACACTATGTCCGTTCACCTCAAGGAGGGGACCAGGCCTAGGATGAAGGTCGGTGGACCAGGAAAATGGAAACTGGAATACGGTAGTGCAACATTGGATAGGGATGAGCTGAACACAATTGCCAACGATATAGTAGAGCGGGCAAGAAATGACAGCAGGAGCCTGATCGATATGGATGTGAGGGGAGCTACTGTCGTCCAGTTAAGGAACATAAGGATTATAATTACAAGACCTCCGGTAAGTGATGGAATCGAGATTACTGCTGTTAGACCAATCAGGAAACTGAGCCTCGATGATTACAAAGTTGGTGAGTCGCTCATGACGAGGTTCAAGGAGAGGGCTGAAGGAATTTTGGTATCTGGCAAACCTGGGGCTGGGAAGAGCACCTTCGTTCAGGCCCTTGCTGAATACTATAATTCGCAGGGGAAGATTGTAAAGACTATAGAGAAACCGAGGGATCTTCAGGTCTCTCAGGAGATAACCCAGCTGACTCCGCTTGAAGGCTCTATTGAAAGGACCGGGGACATTCTGCTTCTGGAGAGACCAGACTACACAGTTTTTGATGAGATCAGGGTATCTGGTGATTTTGCTACATATTCTGACCTCAGGTTAGCTGGCGTCGGGATGCTGGGAGTCATACACGCCTCGCGAGCAATAGACGCGATGCAGAGATTCGTGGGAAAGATAGAGCTCGGCCTGATTCCCCAGATTATAGACACGATCATATATATCGAAAATGGAGAAATCAAGGACGTTCTTGACCTGAGCTACTCAGTGAAAATACCCTCTGGAATGAGTGAGGAGGACCTTGCAAGACCCGTTATTGAGATCAAGGATTTCTTCACTGGTCTGGTCCTTTATGAAATATACACCTTTGGTGAACAGGTTGTTGTAGTACCTGTTAAAAAGAAGCAGAAGAGGGACATAAAGGCGGTTGTAAATCACATAGAGAATGAACTGTACAATGTTCCTCACAAAATAGATGTTGACGATTCCGGCAGACTCAAGCTCTATGTGCCAGAACAATACATGGGTGAGGTTATCGGCAAGGGTGGGGGAAGAGTCAAGGCACTGGAGCAGGATATTGGGATGGCAATAGATATTGAGGAGATGAACTTCAAAACGAAGGAGAGCCTTGGAGCTGAAGTCACGGAGAACAAGATCAATCTTCATGTCGGAACAGAGCTAAAGGATAAGGAAGTTGAAGTGTTGGTAGACGACTCCCCCCTATTCATTGCAAGGGTATCAAAGAACGGATTAATCCAGGTTAAGACAAAATCTGTCCAGGGGAGAGCTTTACGAAAGGCTATTTCCCAAGGACAGAAGATAAGCTACTCCATAATTTAGCAGTTAGAAATTCGTACCAGATAATTTTATAATGACATTTCAATCAATGAGCGTTGAAACATCTGTTAGCGACTCTGTCCTTGCTGATCGTGATTGCAGCCATAATCGTATTTACCCCCACGGTTGCACATGGAGCAGGGATGCCAGTGGAGAAGGTACCCATGATAAGCGTGGAGTACGTTCAGATGGGTAACAGCCAGTTTGGATTAACCGAACAGTTCCAGATTCATCAGGGTAAATCGGTTGTAGAACGCACAGCCAGTTCGCTCAACATTTCGTTTGCAAATAACTTAGTTTCACCGATAAACGACACCCTCTCATTCAACGATTTAATCCACCTTTCTAAGAACCAGATGACGGGATATTTCCCATCTGCAAATGGCACTATAAGACTAATTGCCCCACCACAGCAATCTTACCTGGACAGTATGACTATTAGTGGGAATTCGTCCTATTCATGGTTAACAATTGTTGAAGTTGTTCCTGTAGGAAGCGTAATGTTGCACGGCTCGACTGTCAATGGGACAGAAGAAACGCATATGTCAGGAATTTACAATGTGACAATGGATTACGCAGGTTCTTCATACGTACTCCATTCACCTGGTCTGGTCTATGTCGGGAGTATGTTGAGAAATGTTTCCCTCTTCATAAATAACACTGCAGGCGATGGAAGGACGCTCTTGAGCTTCTCATTCCCTATCACGGATGGAAGTTTCAACGTAGTTTTTAACCAGATACTGACATCCAGCCAGCAAATAGATGGCGATGTAATGAGCTATTTCCAGGTCAGTCCCGGCTTCCAGAGTCCGCTGATGCATAATATTCAATCAGACTCGATATCAATAGGAGTAGGCGTGGCAATATTCCTGATGATCATTTTAGGACTCTTCATCTACTATAGGAGAAAATAATCATCTTGTCCATAATTCTACGAAATCTTGTATCAATTTGTCTGCAAAAGACTCCTTGTAATCCAGTATCAGTCCCTTGAACAGGTTTAAGTCCCTGATCTTGTATGAGATGCCCTTTTCGCTAAGCACCTTTTCCAGTACGCCGTCCTCTGTCATCAGCGAGAGATGATAACTCAAGGTTGGCGAACTTACGGAAAGCCCCTTCTTCAATTCAGCTGGCTGGCGTGGATTTCCGTCTAGGAGAGCCCTCAAAATCCTGTTCCTGACCCTGTTTCTGAGATGGCTCATGATCTTGAACTGATCTTCACTGAATGACTTGCTTGGGAAATAGCAGCTGGTTCCATTTATTTCCCTTGCAATGATTTCACCCTCTTTCATAAGGACGCCGAGATGATACTGGAGCACACCCGTAGACAGCTTTAGGGACCTCTGTATCCCCCTGAAGTGATAACCTGGATTTTTCTTCACGAAATCCAGGACCTGGTCCTTACGGGTGGGAGAACTCAACAGGTCACCTTGAGACCATCAGAGCCAGAAGAGAGAATATCATAAGTATGTCCGCCCCAAGGAAAAGAACCATATTTACCTGGATTCCAACAAATTCAAAGTAGATGAATATCAGGTATTTCACCGATAAGATGAGGAAGAACACTGATATGACAGTCCCACGCAGTGTGTATTTCTTAAGGATCATTGATATCGATAGAGCAAGGAACAGGAGAGAGAGCAGTAGAATTATGATTGATAGCAATAACAGGTCAGACATAAACGTACAATTTGAAGTTGCTTAAATCAGTTCCGTCCGTTTGGACATGTATGGACCCATCCGCTCGTATCCGTTCTTCCTGAAGTATTCCCTAACACCAATCCCGGATATGACAGCAATCCCATCATAACCTAGTTCCCTTGTTATTTCTTCAGCCTCATTCAGCAGCCTCCTGCCGTATCCCCTATGCTGATACTCCCCCTTCTCGTCTATCCTAGCTTCCTTGCCAAAAGTCTTAATTTCCCTTATTAGCGTCTTTCCGATAAGCTCCGGTCTTTCCACATTCTCCCCGGGGGCCCTCAGCCTCAGGAAAGCGATGATCTTATCCCTCTCATCCACGAACTCCAAGAATTTTTCAAGTCCACCTGATGCAAAATAATTTGTAATCCGCATTTCCACCTTACCAACTGCCTTGCTGGTGTGCCCTATCTCCCTGTACCTGATTTCCTTTATTTCATAACCCTTCTCTAGTGCTCTATTGAGTGCAAGGTCATGGAGATCGCTCCTCTTTACCCCCTGAACTATCTTGTATACTGGAATGTCCCTTTGTATCCTGTGTATCCTGACATAATTCGGTATGTGCCTGAAATATTCTGAAACAACTTCAACTGCCTCCTCGCTTTCATATGACCTGTATTCCCCCCTCCTGAACGATTCATAGTACTGGGTCCCTTCAACAACAAGGGACGGATATATCTTGAGCATGTCTGGCCTTAATCTATCGTCGTCAAAGAGCCGTGTCAGAGACTTTATGTCCCCTTCGCTATCTACCCCGCCTATCCCAGGCATAAGATGGTAGAGGATCTTGAACGCAGAATCCTTTGCATATCTGGTGGACCTGATTACATCGTATATTCTGTGGGCTCTCTTAGTCTGACGATGGATGTCGTTGAAAACTGTCTGTACACCGAGCTCCACCTTTGTTGCACCATATTCTAGCGCTAGGTCCATCTCTCTCTCAAAGAACCAGTCAGGCCTGGTTTCGACTGTTAGTCCTATGCACCTGTTTTCCGCGTACTCGTTTTCAAGAATTGACGTACTGAGACTGTCGGAAACAAATCCGTTCATCGCGTCAAGACTGCCCTTTATGAATTCGCGCTGATACCGCTCCTCCCTGGCGGTGAACGTCCCGCCCATCACTATCAAGTCAATCTTGTCTGTCGGATGGCCAATTCTTTTCAACTGTTCCAGCCTGTTCTTTGTCTGAAGGTAGGAGTTGTAATTGTTCTGTTTTCCCCTCATTGCAGCAGGCTCAAATCCAGTATATGATTGTGGCGAAGAAAAATCTACGCCGCCTGGGCAATATGTACATCTCCCGTGTGGACAGGAAAAGGGGGATGTCATAACAGCTATGACTGAAACACCGGACAATGTCCTGGTGGGCTTCCTTGCTAGAAGTTCCGAATATCTTTCCTTTTCATTATTCCCGAGCATTATGAGGATGTCCGTATTGCTAAGCACCTTCGCTAGCCTGAACTTCTTGGATACCGTCAACCTCATCTTTTCCAAATCTTCTTTAGTGTTGACGTTCACCATTGAATTACGGATGTATTCTTCCAGCTGGGTAGCCATGCATTACAGAGTAACAGTATTTCATATTTTAACAAAACGTTACTTATTCGGTGATTTCCTTCACCTGCTATAGACGGGATACTCGTTCTAACTTGCGTCGAAGCTGCAGCTAATCACCGGCCTATTTTATGAGCAGTTTTCAATATTCACCATTATATGGAAAGAAAATTAACAAGTTATTTATAAAATCTAATGATAACATGAGAAGTGAGTGACGCAGAAAAAGACTACACAGAGGAAATCTCGAGAGTAATTCTCCCGAATCCTAACAAAGGCGAGATGTTCGGTATAGTTGAAAAACTCCTAGGAAGCTCGAGACTTACTGTGATGTGTGCTGACGGAAAAACTAGAACGGGAAGGATACCGGGAAAAATAAGGAAGAGAATGTGGATGAGGGAAGGGGATCTGGTAATAGTAAAACCGTGGAGTTTCCAGGATGAGCGAGCAGACGTAAATTTCAGGTACACGAAGACACAGGCAACCTATCTTTCAAGGAACCAGATTCTACCGGAGATCTTGGATGTTTTCAAGTGACGAAGAAAGAAAAGAGAAGATAGAGGAAAGACTGAAAGAAACACAGAAGGTCTTTGGTTACGTATTTGATAAATTCACGATACTAAATATTTACAAACTTTTCACCAGCGGAACAATTGGGAAGTTTGAGTTCCCGATTGCATCTGGGAAGGAAAGCCTAGTATTCGCAGCGTCTAAGAAAGACAAATTCTATGCGGTGAAGATCTACAAGACCGTTGCTTCCACGTTCAAGAACATAGAGAGGTACGCTGGCCAGAGATGGGGAGTTGAAAACACGGGCAACAAGAGGAAATTTATTGTGCAATGGGCGCACAGGGAGTTCAGGAACCTTAATCTGGCGTCAGATGCTGGAGTACTTTCTCCACGCCCCATCAAGGTTGTTGGGAATATACTTGTTATGCAATACATAGGGACGAAGAGAGTCCCTGCCCCACTCATGAAGGACTGCAACATCACGAAAGAGATAGTTGAACAAACGCTAGGTGAAATGAGGACTCTTTACATCAAGGCAGGACTGGTTCATGGAGACTTGAGCGAATATAACTTCCTGATATACAGAAGGAAACCCTATATGATAGACATAGCCCAGGCAATACAGACTGATGACGTTATGTCGACCGTGCTCCTTCAGAGGGACATAGGGATAATGACAAGATTTTTTAACAAATTTGGCTATAAGCTGGATGAGGCCAAGGTACTAAAATATACGACAGGTGGTTCAGACGTATTCAGTTAGGATTCCTCAGGAAAGAATTGGTGTTTTGGTTGGTAAGAACGGCGAGACTAGAGGAGAGATCGAAAAGATATCGCATATGACCCTGACCATAGATTCA
The DNA here is from genome assembly GCA_021816725.1 of Thermoplasmata archaeon. Taxonomy (GTDB): domain Archaea; phylum Thermoplasmatota; class Thermoplasmata; order Thermoplasmatales. Next base: position 5,432 of record JAKAXD010000005.1, on the reverse strand, counting down.
TCAACGGGAGATGTAGTCATTGATGATAGCAAATCTACTGATCCAGAGATGTCACTTAAGACGAGAGATGTTATAAGAGCAATCGGGCGAGGATTTTCCCCTCAGAGGGCATTCAGACTTTTCGACACGGGTACATATCTTGAAGTCATAGATTTGAAGGATTTTACGGGAAAGAACTCTAAACGTGCTAAAACAGTAAAGGCAAGACTCATCGGCACAGGTGGAAAGACAAGGCGTCTTATAGAAGAGCTCTCGGAATCTTATGTATCAATATACGGAAATACTGCCTCATTAATAGGAGACTACGTACAGAACCAGATTTCCAGGGAAAGCATTATGATGATACTCAGAGGAAACCAGCACAGTACTGTTTACAAGTACCTCGAGAGGAGAAGGAAGGACATTAGGCTCGCAAGACTGGACTCTGTGTGAACTGTATTGCCCCAGCTATGAGGTCTGCCATTCTCAGTGGTTCTGGAATTTTACCGTTGATTGTCACCTGATTCAGGAACTTTCCTGCAATTTTTGGGGAGATCCCTGTAGACTGTATGTAGAGAGATCCATATCGTTCAAATCCTTCTGAAAGTGAGGCATATCTTGTTTTCCAGTCCTTGAAGTATTTTTGAAGTGCGTCTTTTATGGAAATCATGTCAGGCTCATGATCCACGACATTAATGACGGGAATATTCGTTTCATTGTACAA
>JAKAXD010000005.1:0-4629 GCA_021816725.1 Thermoplasmata archaeon | reverse complement strand
AATCCTGAAGTCGCTCGTCAAACATTGAGCAAACATTTTTACCGACTAAATATTGGAGCCCCAATGAATGAAGACATCGAGAAATTTTTTCTGGACAAGGGGTGTCTGATAGAGGAAAAAGCAATTGAGGAAATCGAAAAGAGGGGAGGACTGGAATACATACTCAAGAATGAGAAAAAAATTGATTTTTCTTCTCCTATCTTTGCAATTTCAAATCTCCCATCAATAAATGAGTTTTCTATAATCAAGGAGTTCCACCTCGATGGTTTCCCCGGGATCAGCGATAATTTTGTTGACATATTCAAAAGCAGGTACTCGTTTCTCCACTCAAAGCTGAACGAGACGAGCAAGAATCATTTCTTTACACAAATCTCAAAACTGAAGAAAGGAAATGGCCCCGTGTTTACCTCAGGAATTGTTTCCGAATATAATGAATCAAAAAGGGGGTACGGGATAGTGGAAATAGAAGATGATTCCACATCCATAAAGGTGATACTTCCGAAATCATTTAAAGATATTATAATAAAAGACGAGGTAATTGGTGTCTCTGGCCAGTTCAGCAAGGATGGCACGGCTATTTTTGCTGAAAACGTCTACAGACCGGAGGCTTGGAAGGAGACGAGAGAGAGTCAGACAAGCTTGAAGGTCATGATCATATCTGATATTCACGTAGGGTCCAAGAATTTTTTAGAGGATAGCTTCCTGAACATGATTGATTACGTGAACTCACAGGGGATATCCTTCGTAATAATTAACGGTGACCTTGTCGATGGAATAGGTGTCTATCCTGACCAGGAAAGCGATCTAGCAATAAATGACATCAACCTTCAGTACAAAAAACTCGCAGAACTGACTTCAAAGATCAACAGCAATGTCAGGGTAATAATAATCCCTGGAAATCACGATATAGTCTATCCAACTGAGCCCCAGAACCCCCTCCCAAAGGAAATTAACACCATGTTCCCTTCAAACGTGACTTCGCTTTCCAACCCTGTATGGGTAGAGATAGGCGGCCGCATCTTCTTACTGTACCACGGGACATCAATTTTCGATTTCCTGGAGTCTATACCGGGGACAACTATGAACGACACCGGAAAGATAATGATCGAGATGCTCAAGAGAGGCCACCTTGCGCCAGAATATGGGAAGAATCTTTCATTCATACCTCTTAAGTCAGATTACTACCTGATCGACCCGGTACCGGACGTGCTGGTAACTGGACATGTTCACAGCCATTCCATTACAACGTACAGGGGGATCCTAGCCATCAACGCATCAACATTCCAGGAACAGACGAGCTACCAGAGAATGATGAATTTCAATCCTAAACCTGCAATAGGGACGGTCGTTGACACTCGAGACCTGTCCACAGTAATGGTGCAATTTTGACAAAGTGGGGAACCGTTCTCGCAGAAGAGGGTTTGTTAAGAAATCCATCATACGCAAAAATATTCGATCTGGTAGAGAGGGCAGACTTTCTCACTGAAGAGTACAGGAGACTTTCATATTCAGATGAGCCTGTGCCGATACCTTACAAACAAATGCAATCTGCACCTCACATGGATGCAATTTTTGTTGATTACGGGAAACCTTCAGGTTACGATTTGGCCCTGGAGATTGGTACTGGAAGCGGGTATCTTACCACTATACTGTCATTCCTCTGCAAAAGGGTTGTTTCTATAGAATATATCCCCGGCCTCTCGATATGGGCTTCTGGAAATATCTCTAAGTACCGAGTAAAGAATGTGGATCTTATAATTGGTAATATCAACAGGACACCCATAAAGCAGAAGTTTGACCTTATCATTGCTACGGCCAGCTTCAGAAGGGAACCTGAGTTCCTGAAGAAGCTTATGAAACCGGGAGGCAGATTGATCTTCCCTTCTGGGGTTTACCCTCCACAGAAACTGATCAGGGTAACTGATGATAAGAGGGAAGAGATTTCATCTGTTGCTTTCGTGAATATTGTTGACTAGGTGCTGTCGGATATTCCGTTTTCAGACACCATTATGACTGCCTCTCCTTCTGGCAGGTGAGGTGAGTCTATCAGCCTAGCAATCCTCTTTCCACCTTTAGACTTCCTAAGGTAAACCCTGTAAGTGCTGGCGTGGCCAACAATGTTCCCGCCAACTGACTGTGTTGGATCGCCGAAAAATACGTCCGGTCTAGCCGCAACCTGATTTGTGACAGCTACGGCTGAATTGTAAATATCACCAAACCTGAGTAGGTCATGGAGGTGCTTGTTAAGAAGTTGCTGCCTCTCAGCCAGAGTTCCCCTCCCAGTGTATTCTGCCCTGAAATGAGCAGTTAGTGAGTCCACAATCAGAAGCTTGACAGGATACTTCCCCGTTAGCTCATATGCCTTTTCCACTAGGAGTATTTGATGACTTGAATTGTATGCTCTTGCAACGTGTATCTTTTTCAAAACTTCCACGGGATCGAGGTCGATATGCTTTGCCATTTGAACTATTCTTTCTGGCCTGAAAGTGTTTTCAGTATCGATGAATAGAACTTCTCCCGCCAAACCATTCTTGTCTAGAGGAAGGGTGGTATTTACTGCAAGCTGGTGCATTATTTGGGTCTTCCCTGACGCATACTCGCCGAAGAATTCCGTGATTGCAGCCGTTTCAATACCTCCGCCAAGAAGGTCATCGAGCGACTTAGAACCAGTGGTCAGCTTCTTTATCTCCTTTCTCTTTTCAAGGAGGACGTCGCCTGATTCAAAATTGCCTATATCGGCTGCCTTCCTCGCTGACATGATTATCTTGGCAGCAATATTCTCACCGATCTCTGTTGCATCAGCAACGTCCCGGGGGGATGCTACCGCCAGACTCATGATATCGGAATAGCCAGACTCCCTGAGCTTTTCAGCAATTGACTCTCCTACACCTGCCAAATCCTCGATCTCCTTAACTTTCTTTGTTTTATCTGCCATATGCAAGTTCCCCGATTCTTAATGTCTTATCAGTTCTGTCTATTGAATCTTGCTTCTCTTTCAGCTGGAACGTGGATCTAATTGCATCAATATTTTCAGGAACAACGTCGCTTTCCTGGTGTACTGCCTGGTAATAGAATAATTCATTGCCCTTTACACTAACAGAGTCCTTCCAGAGCATAATCTCGTAGAGATCTGACCTCTCCCTTCCCGTCTCCCTAGCTATGTCCATAAGTTGCGAAGTGCTCTTAACACCGTCTTTGCCTGAAACGAATGCTATCCGTCTGTATTTCTTCCATTTCTCGATAATTTCTTCTGTCTTTACTTCCCTAGGGAAAGTGACGTTAACGAAATGAAGATGCATCAATGTCGTAGGCACCTTTACTGCCATTGTCTGTATGTCCAATCCTTTTATTACGGAAGCAACGTCTGGTCCATGGTGCGATGGTATCTTCAATTCAGGAACAATAGAATTTATCGGCCCTTTCTGATAATCGTCCGGATCAGTTGCTCTCCTTACGAGATTGGCCCTGACCTTTATGCTCCCGTATTCCGTAAGGGGAAAGAGCGTCCTGATCAGGCCGGTTGTATTGCAAGATACCACTCTAACGAAATCCTTCCCCCACGCTTCCTTGAAATTTGCATAGGCATTGAACGAGAGATTGGTTAGTTCGTGATCCTCCCCTCCCTGGAAAATTGCCTTTATTCTCTTCTTTTCATATATTTTCTTGTACTCTTCCCCCATCCCCTCGGGAGTAGAGTCAATTATGAGTTCCGAATCATCCATCAGATTTTCTAAAGTCCCCTCAACCTTGATTCCAGAATTTTCAAAAGCCTTCAATGCACTGTTATCTGGGACAAATAATTTGAATCTCTTGCTTGCCACATAAGACATGTAGTTAGGATGTGCCTTTATTACACCAGTGACTTGCATATCGTTCTGCTTCGTGATAGCTTCTGCAACGCGTTTTCCAATGGTTCCATAGGCATTAATTCCAACCTTTAGCATAGTGCACCACTTTGTTAATCACCCTTTCGTTAAAATCCTTTTCTTACATTGGTTAGATTTCGTAAGACTTCTTGCATTCCTGAGTTGTGAAAATCTTTGAAAATTGAATCAGTGAAAACACTGAGATTTCAAGGAAAGTAACAGAAGATAGGTATGCTAAGCTGTTCAGTGAGCTCGCACTATATCACGTGGATAATAAGTGCGAATCCGATGGTGAGTAGAGCGATTATCACTATGACAAGGACTATTAGCCTCTTATTTCTCTTACGATAGTGAGGCGGTTTATTCGGCGGAATATTCTCAAGATTTATCGTATCTAGCAATGAATTTCGTGTTTAAAAATTGTCTCCTTCAACTGCTACCTCGAAGAGACTCGCATTCGGGAATATCACGAATAGACTTTAAAAGACAGATCAAAAACTTTCATCTTTAAAAAAAGGAATGTCGATGGGAAGAGAATCCTTCCAAGCTTAGGAGGTGATCCATCCGCAGGTTCCCCTACGGATACCTTGTTATGACTTAGCCCTCCTCATCAATCTTGGATTCGAAAACATCAAGAAATGTTCCCTCATCCAGAACCAACTCGGATGGCTTGACAGGCGGTGTGTGCAAAGAGCAGGGGCATATTCACCGCGATTTGTTGAATCGCGATTACTACGGAATCCAGCTTCGTGAGGACGAATTA
>JAKAXD010000017.1 GCA_021816725.1 Thermoplasmata archaeon | reverse complement strand
GTTTTGCGATACCTATAGGCTTCCGGAAGTGGACCTTGTACCACAACAAATCTCAAAACTGGATCAGAGTTGCCTTACCTGGGCATCTTCCTGCTTAATTCTGAAATGGGAAAGTACAACCCCCATGATTCCGAAAAGGATGAGTATAATGGATAGAGAATACAGCCCTATGTCGTTCCAGTCACCGTATGCTATCGACCAGCCTACGTAGAAAACGACAGCTCCAAGTAAAAGAGCGAATGAAAGATACTGCATTACGTAGTTTCCGGTGAACTTCATTTCAGGGGTATAATGACCTCACATAAATTAATTTGTGCCCTTGTTTAACTCTCCGTAAGTTCTATCATATACGCATCTCAGCACCTTCAGATTGAATTGACCCTATATAATATAGGGATACTGCATAGGCCACCACTGCAGATATTGCGCTCATCGCCATCCCGATTGAATTCCCGAAGAACTGGTCTGAAGTCAGAAATGCCACTCCGTTGTATATTGCACCAAGAACTGCTGCCAGGCCTATAGAAGCCGTCACGACCAGCGCCCTGGAACCTGATTTCAATGATATCATCAGGAACCTGGCAGACACTGCAAGGATGACTATCGCTACTATGGCGTGGGAAACGACCGGCCAGAAATGCACAAGATAGTATATGAGAGCAGAAATTCCATCATGATTGAGGGTTGGTAGAGCAATCTCCAGATTTATTGTCATTCCCAGCCAGAACTGAACTAGGATCAAACCAAGGAACACGAATGCATGGATCTTCAGGGATCTTTTAATTTGGAGACGGTCCATTACTTTCATCCTTTCATCGAGCCGACTGTAGATAAAGATATTTGCTGTCCCTCGTCATTTTATCTCTGGAAAATTCCAACCTCATTTCCGTCCGGATCTTCTGCTATCGCAAGCCATCCCCAGGAAAATCGCTCAGGTTGTTTCACTATCTTCACTCCAGCCCTTTTGAGCCTTGCCACCTCTTCATCTATGTCTGATGTCAGGAAATAGATTGATATAGGGCCGCCACCCTTCCCTTCATACCCACCATGAAGCGAAAACTCGCTCCCCCCTACGTGGAAAGTCACGAATTGGTCTGGTTCCTTTTCCCTATGGGTCTCAATAAGACCAATTTTATTTTTATAAAATTCTACGCATTCGTCAAACTTTGTTACTGCAAGGATCACGGGATCTATCTTGTCTATCATTGCTACTTCTATGCTGACACACTTTTAAATTTATCTTAATTTTGTAAGTGAATTGATGTCTTCCCTATATCTAACGGCTAGATAATGAGCCGAATATATTTTAAATTCTGTCGGCATTATAAGAAATGAAGTTCGCTGTCATTGGATCTGGGGCAGTTGGAGGTTACTTCGCTGGGGTCCTCAAGAGATCCAATAACGAAGTGTATCTTTTGTCAAGGGGTAAGAACCTGGAAACCATAAGGGACAAGGGTCTGAAAGTCATCACAGACAAGACTGAATTTATCGTCCGACCAGACCTAGCAAGCAACCTGTCAGATGATTTCCCTAAGGTGGAAGTGGTTATTGTTGCGGTTAAGGCATGGCAGGTAAGGGATATTTTGCCAGAAGTAGGAAAATTGGTCGATGGAAATACGGTGATTATCCCCTTGCAAAACGGCGTGGAGGCATACCCTATCCTGAAAGAGCAATTCCCAGAAAATGCAACGGGAGGAGTTACGAGATTGATCTGTTACGTTGAGTCCCCAGGTACTGTCAGGCAGGTGGGTTTCACCCCTTTCCTTGCGTTCGGAAGGGAAGATGGGAAGGTTACTCCATCTATGGAGGAAGCAAACACGGCACTTTTAAAGGCAGGAATAAGAAGCACAATATCTAGAGACATCTCGAGAGAGATCTGGACGAAATTTCTCATAATGGCAACTTTTGGGGGTATTGGTTCTGTTACCCAGGCACCCATTGGCGTAATGAGGTCAGTCATGGAGACCAGGCTGATGATGGACAGGTGCATGGAGGAGGTAATATCCGTCGCCCGATCTTTTGGAATAAATTTAGGGCAGGAGGAAAAGGAAGCTGCCTGGAAATGGTTCGATGGGCTTCCATTCACTTCCACCAGCTCTACCCAGAGGGACGTTCATTCTGGTAGACAATCAGAAATTTTTGACCTCAGTGGTGCCGTGTTACGGCTGGGAGCAATGCACTCCGTGGAAGTTCCAATAAATCTGTTCATATACTCGTCGCTGCTGCCGCTTGAATTGAGAGCCAGAGGAAAGATAGATTTTTGAGTGCTTTAGCACTGACCAGATGATCTGGCTCCTGGTTCCTTTATCTCTCTATTTTCAGCCCACTATTGTGTTGATTTCTTTCATTATGCCATTTTCAACGTGAAGGGTCCACAGCATCTCAGGAACATCTACGAGGAGGAACAGCTCCGAAAGCAGTATGACCTCGATCGCAGCTACTGCAAGGTTCTGTATGAACTTACCGATCCCAACTGTGACTGTGAAATCATCCGGTTGCCCTTCCAGCATTATTGTAAAAGCCCTGTCAGCGGTAATTATATCCCTAAGTATTCCCGCTTTCTGTGCCTGGATCACAAAACCTGTTGGTAGTTGCCTCGACTGGGTTTTGAATCCTTGTGCTTGAAGTTGTTGCTCAATCTGTTGCGAAACTTCATTCAAGTTTCTAGACTTGTTCTGATAGCGTACAGTTTTTTTAGATACCATTTTCTTCCTCCCTTGTACCTAAATATTTGTACATAACACTTTCCACTTATTCAGCTGACTTCCTGCATTTAAAAAAGTTCCCTTAATGTGTCGTTCTGGCTTGTTACATTTTGAGTATCTAGTTTATAATCTTGGAAATAGAGGTGCTGTCTGAATCTCCTACGATCTTCATTCCTGCTATAGTTAGTTTCCCACTGCTTTGTATCCAAGTTTTGGGCGGTTTGGAGCACTAGACACGCTGATGCTCGTTACACTACCTATTAGAGCAGGCTGGCACAGCTCTTTTCGTAAGCTGAAGCTTCCTGGAAGCCTAAGCAGGTAGCTCGATTTTGCTTTCCTTCAGCTTCGCAGTGAAGTTCCTGAACTTCTCTGCTAGGTCGTCATCTATGAAATGTTCAAAGAAGCAAGCCTTCTCCTTTGCGGTCGCTTCGTCACACCCTACCATCTTTAGGAGGTCATATATGGAACTCTCTTTCTTGTTTAAGTTTTCTAGAACTTTCATCCCCTTTTCTGATATGGTCATTCCTCTGTACTTCTGATAGTTAATTAGTCCGTCATTTGAAAGTTTAGTAAGCATCTGTGAAACAGATGCAGGTGTGACCCTAAGAAATTCAGCTATTTCAAGTGGCCTTGCGTATCCGTGCTCCCGTATGAAGTGGTCGATGGATTCGAGATATTTTTCCCTGTCTTCGCTAGTTTTCATCTCAACTAAATAATTGCAACGTGGTATATCTTTTATCGTGCACCAGTTTGCTCACCCAATCATTCCATATCATACTTCCCATATTTTAAAACACAATGAAAAATCAACGTATTATCCAGTCAAAAATATTTATGAATCGTCTTTAATATATATGGGGTTAAGATTTCTTCCTAAAAAAAATTGGAAGTATTTGCTAACATGTATAAAGGTCACTGAACTTTCTTAAGGACAAGAATTGGTTTTGATTAGATTTCAAATTGGCAGATCAACGTACAAACAGGCCAAGGATTACCAGAACAACGCCTATTCCTATTAGGGCCAGAAAGGCAGGATGGTATCCCCTAAGAATATACAGGATTACACTAAGGAGCATCTCGAAAATTCCGACTACGATGAGTCTTAGTCTCACTCTCGGCCAATTGCGGGGAACATATTAAAACATTTTATTCAGGATTTTGAAGACTAAAATTGGGGAAGTGTTTGCTTGTGGCAAACAAGCTGGAAAATGGATTGGTTTGTGATTTTCTTTGGATGATAAATGGTGCAATCCATAATATTCAACTCATCAATTCAAAGTATGGAGGAACTTTATAAAGACTAAATATAGTTAATTGTGATAATAAGCAATGAATAAGCCAGTTAATGTACCCGACATTCAAAAGGGTGGACCATATTCGCACGCTATAGTTTCTGGAAACCTTATATTTCTCTCTGGCCAGACAGGCAACGTCCCAAACAGGGTATTGAATTTCGATCAACAATTCGACAACGCCATGGAAAAGATAAAAAAAATTCTTGAAGCTGCTGGAGGGAGCATAGGAGATATTGTGAAAGTATCCGTCTATCTCGCTTACAACGGAGACTTGAACAGGATGAATGATCTCTTCGGGAGATACTTTCCGAACAATCCGCCTGTCAGAACAACTCTTGTGACGGGTTTCGCTGCAGAGGGAATACTTGTAGAAATAGATGTAATTGCTGTGAAGGATTCTGCATAGTATAGAATTGGAGGACGAGCCTGCTAAAACAAAGTTGACTTTTTTCATTCTTTGTAGGGATATCCATTATATTATTGCATTTAGGTCCTATCGGTTGATTGATGTTTAGTCACCTTCCATTTTGCAGGTTTCACAGTGACTTCTAGTCCCCATCCAACACTTCAAAGAGGTTATATCCAAAGCTCTGGCATTAGTATGCTTCAAAAGGCTTCATTTAATATGAATTCGGTGAACACATCATTTTTAAACGAGAGTACTTCCTATCGCCTAACGTTCATTTCGCTTCCTTAATCAAGAAGTATGGGTTCTTCCCCCCTACCTGATTATAGACAACTTTGTTTGACGTCTCCATCAGCTCCATTACCTGCTCATCTTTGATTCCTACCATCCTGTTTCCCTCTCTATACTTTCTCTGTGTCTCGAGCAGGAATTTTGGAAAATGATAAATGTCACTTAGATAGGAAGGCATCATCTTCATTATGAAGTTCATGGCATTGTCGAGAAGTTTCTTCTTGTCCTCTTCTGGTTCTATTCTATGCAGTTTCCCCCTAAGATACTTGTACAGGTAGAATGAGTAAGTGGAATAAAACTGAGCTATCTGATCTATCACTGGACCTACCCTGGTTTTCATGACTGGGGTTATAACGTCATACCTGTCCCAGTCAAGCGTAAAGATGCTCTTATTCCGAATTGCGTCGTCAAAAACCCTTGTTCCGGGTAGCGGGGTATATATGGAAAACTGTATGGCGTCCGCTCCAGATCTCGCTAGTCTCCTAGAGAATTTTATAGACGTGAAAATATCCCGCATCCTTTCATACGGGGCGCCTATCATCATTCCTATGAGAACTATTATCCCGTTCCTGGAAAGTATACTTACTGCTTCCTCGGACTGGGACGTAAACTCTCCCTTGTGCATCTTTTTCAATATCTCCTGACTGCCTGATTCAACACCAAGGAATGAAATCTTCATGCCCGCCTTTGCCCCTAGTTCTATGAGGTCTGGATTCTTGCTTGTCACATCAGCCCTCATTTGGACGATCCACTTTGTCCTAACGTCCTCCTCAATGATTGAATTGAAAAGATTCCTTCTATGATTTACGTTTGGATATACGACAAATATGTCATCTGTGAAGAATATCCAGTTGTATCCATAACTAAGTGCCAACCTAACCTCTTCGAGTATTCTGGCGTTTGACTTGTTTCTCCACTTATTTCCCCATGTTGGGGTGACGGAACAGAAATCGCAGGCATACGGGCATCCTCTTGATGTCTCAATGCACATCACCTTGTCCTTCTCGCCAAATACCTTGAAAGTATACTTTGACGGGTCAAGGAGCCACATTGGGGGGATAGGAAGGGTATCAAGGTCACTTATCAACGACCTTGGTGGATTCCTTATTATCTTATCCCTGTCTCTGTATACTATTCCGCTAATATTCTCGAAACCTCTGCCGTCGGCAACGGCTGATGCTATATCGTACATGGTCTCATCCCCCTCACCTAGAACGGAAATGTCGAATCCCGCCCTAATTAGTTCTTTGGGAAGGAACGTTGCATGATGACCACCAGCCACTAAAACAGTGTCATTTTTTTCCTCCTTGATCCTCCTGGCAAGGTAACCAGCGTTGTTGTGGGCAGCAGTTGCATGGAGCGTTATGCCAACTATGTCAGGGTTGAACTCAAGTGTCTTCTTCACCGTTTCTTCATTAGAGAGCCCGTCCCCCTCCATGTCTATTATCTTTACCTTCGATCCTTCGATTCTAAGAATCTCACCTGCAAGCGTGAGCAATCCGAGCGGTGCGGGAAGGAATCCCCATTTTGTAAGGTAGCCGCTGCCAGTTTTATTTGTGGGGCGTATCAAAACTGCCCTAATTGGCATAATAAATTACCCCTTTATTGATTAAATAAATTTTGTATTTCAAAGACATAATTCGATGGTGGATAAAGGAATATCGATGCAATAAACTCATCATTCTCCCCAGTACCAATACTGGAGATTCATCATAAGACTAGCAAATGTTAGATAAGCGTAGAAAGAGCTAGATAACATATTACTTGAGAATCTCAATGAGAAAAGAGCTCAATCTTTAACACCTCATTGCAGTAGCAAGTGGGGCAACAATTATCCACTGCTTGAATGAAATGATGGGCCCGGCCGGATTCGAACCGGCGGTCTCCGCCTTGTAAGGGCGACGTCATAGCCGCTAGACCACGAGCCCTCAGTCTGAAGTTATGTGGGATAATTAATTTTAACTATCGACCTCTTCGCTTACAGTATGGGCAGCAGGTTGTTGATCTCCCAGTCTGTGACATAAGATCTGAATTCATCCCACTCTTTCTGCTTGATGTAGATGAAATTGTTGTAGATGTGCTCACCAAGAACTGATTTCATGAACTGGCTGTTCCTGAGATGATGCAGTGCCTCCCCAAGTGACTCTGGAAGAGACCCTATGCCCATTGAGTCCCTCTGTTTTTGTGTCAAGTGGAATATGTCAAGCTCCGTGGGTTCCGGACACTCCAACTTCTTCTCGATGCCATCCAGTCCCGCCGCAAGGATCGTTGCAAACTGTAAGTACGGGTTCCCGGCAGAGTCAGCCGCCCTGAACTCGAAGCGCTTCTTTATGCGATCACCTGCTGGAATCCTGATCAGTGCAGATCTGTTCTTTGTACCCCAGGCGATATATACCGGTGCTTCGTACCCAGGAACAAGCCTCTTGTAGGAATTCACCCAGGAAGCGAAAATCGGGGAAAGCTCAACTGCATGCGAAAGCACTCCCGCAAGGTAATGGTATGCCATTTCTGAGAGTCCGTTCTTGTCCTTCTCATCCCAGAAATAGTTCTTGTCCTCTGAAGGCGTCATAAGACTCTGATGAACGTGCATTCCAGTCCCATTTATGCCGTAGAAAGGTTTTGGCATGAATGTCGCATATAGGCCGAATTTAGCAGCAACAGTCTTAATCGCTGTCCTCATCGTTATTATCCTGTCAGCCATGAAGAGCGCTGGTGCATACCTGAGGTCAATCTCGTGCTGCCCGGGAGACACCTCGTGATGCGCTGCCTCAGGCATGTAGCCAAGGAAATCGAGATAGTTCAGTATTTCCTTCTTGACTATTTCCCCCTTGTCAAGCGGGCCGAAGGTGAAATAACCTCCCGTGTCGTGCGGAACGAATTTCCCATCCTTCTGCTCAAGAAGGAAGAATTCAAATTCGGGACCGACGAAGAATTCCATGTTCTTCTTCTCTATTCTTTCCAGTTGCTTCTGAAGTACATAACGTGGATCCCCCATGAAAGGGGTCCCATCCGGCTTCATAATTGAGCAGACGAATCTTGCAGCCTTTCCTCCGTCTACTGCCCAGGGGAGGATCTCAAATGAAGAATAATCCGGAAATGCCCTCATGTCGCTTTCTTCTATCGTGGCATAACCAAGGATTGAAGATCCATCAAATAAGACCCCCTCTTCCAGAATCTTCTCTAGCCTGTTCCTGGGGAGCATCACTGACTTTGGCGTCCCTCGTATGTCGGTGAATTGGAAATAGAAATATTTCAGGTCTTTCTTGTCTGAAATCTTGATAATCTCTTGCGCATCATATACCATAAAATGCCAACGCCTTCACGATTTAAGCTTTTGCTAAATCAATGATGCCTGAACCCCAATACAGATTTCAGAATGCTGCCGGATATTGCATCTTTATTCCCGCAATTAAACTAGCGGAACGAATCAAAGAGATAATAAACCATATTACAATTGAAATTCGTGAAGGCAATAGTGACAAGACAACCAGGAGGCCTGGAAAACACCAGGATAGAGGAAGTGGAAAAGCCCAATAGTCCTGTTTTGGTGAGAGTCACACATGCGGGGCTGAACCCGGTTGATATAAATGTCATACTCGGAAGGGTGAACTACAACATAACACCTTACCCCCACATACCTGGAGCTGAATTCGTTGGAGTAGTAGAGAGCATTTCTTCTCCAGGACGATTCAGGACAGGGGACAGGGTGGTTGTTTATCCCAGAATTTACGACAGAACATGCGACAGGTGCAAGGAAGGCAACGAAGAATTATGCAGAAATGGTGGTGTCATGGGCGTAGGCTGTAACGGGGGATTCTCTGAATTCTTCGGAACGGATGAATCTCACCTTGAACTTGTTCCTGATTCCCTCTCCCTTGAAGATGCCGTTTCAATTCCAGTAGGAGGACTTACTGCTTACCACGCTCTAAAGAGGGCAGGATTGAAGAGAGGGGAGAAGCTCCTTGTAGTAGGGGCATCTGGAAATACTGGATGGTATTCGCTTACCTTGGGCAAAATCATGGGAGCGAAAGTCTTCTATGCGTCACGCAAGAAATTTCCTGCAGACTCCGGATTAACGGAATGGAAGGATGAAAAGGTCGATGTCATAGTCAATTCCATCGGTTCTGAGGCCTGGGAACAGTATGTAGACTACCTGGATACCAACGGAAGAATAGTCACATTTGGCACCCTGACCGGCAAGGATACAAGACTCAACTTGGCTCAGCTTTATACAGGGGAGAGATCGATTATAGGTTCCACAGGCGGTACAAGGAAGGAGTTTGCAGACTTGATTAAACTTGTCTCAGAGAATCACATAAAGAGCAGGCTGTGGAAGACGTACGATCTTAATGATTACGAGAAGGCTATTTCTGAATACGGAAACAGGGAGGGAAGAATTGTCTTCAAGCTAGCATAGTTCAGACGACCAGCTTTGCGTCGATTATTAGGTAATCGTCTTCGTAAATGAAAACAGGGTTGAAATCTACCTGGGAGAATTCATTCTGCGCCGAGAAATCCGAGATTTTTAGGAGCAGGTCTATCAGTACTTCCCTGTTTGCCTTCAACCCCCTGTATCCATCGAAGAGTCTCCCAAAGTTCAGCTCAGCCAGAGCATCTTCTGCATCATACCTGTCTATCGGAACTTTTTTGAACGTCACGTCCCTTATCAGCTCTGAATAGAATCCCCCTACTCCGAACAACAAAAGCTTTCCGAACTGTTCATCCCTTATCAGTCCTACGATTGCCTCAATCCCTTTCCTCGCCATCTCTTCAGCATATATCGTTTCATTTGGAAACTTGGTATGCATTGTTTTCAATGCGTCTTCGAAATCACTCTTTGTCCCGATATCCCCTACCACAGCACCGATCTCAGTCTTGTGGGTTATTGCCTCGGAACTGACTTTCAGTACCGCAGGGAATGCCCCTCTATAATCTTCTGCACTATTAATCAAAAATCTTCTTGGCTGCTTGAAACCGAGTTTGTCGAGCCTTTCCTTGAATTCAAGTTCCGGGATAACAGTCATCGTTCAAACCTCCTGAGGAATTCTCCTCGCTCATAAAGTGCACCGAGGGCGCTTACAGCCCTCTGGATTGATGGAAAAACAGGAATGCCCCTCTGCGTCATTCTCCGGTATATGTCCCGCGTGTATTGCCCTCCTATCATTCCCACTACAATTGGGATCTTTGATGATCTGTTGAATCTGTCCAAGAAATCTATAATATCTTCCGTGACACCGAATGTCTGGAATAAAACAAAAGCAAGAATAGAATCGAATTCACCAGATTTGTCTATTTCCTTTATGACATTCTCGTACTGGATATTAGTTGCTTCAGCAGTCATATCAATTGGGTTGAATGGCGAGCCGATCTGGGAGATCACTGATTTTATCCTTCCAGATAGCTCTTCTGAAGTCCGGTTGACCTTGAAACCTTGCATTTCAAGAATATCAGTTGCTATAACTCCAACACCACCTGCAGAAGATACCACCGCGACCCTTCTTCCTCGCACTGGCTTGGCAGTTGACAGGGCCGAGGCAAAGTCAATGAGCTCTATCTCATTACTCGCCTGAATTATGCCGTTCTGCCTGAAAATCCCCCCTAGCGAGAAACTCGTTTTGAGCAGAGACCCGGTGTGAAGTGCTGTAGCCCTGTTCCCTGACTCAGTCCGTCCGCCCTTAAGGACAACAATTCCTTTCTTCTCTGACGCTGTTCTGCAAGCCTTAAGAAATTCATCTATTTCAGAAATCTTCTCAAGGTAGAGCGCAATGGACTTGGTTTCCCCATCCCTTTCAAGAACCCTCACCATTTCAGTTTCATCGACATCAATCTCGTTACCTAGGGAAACGAAGGATGAGAAGCCAATGCCTGAATCTGAAAATTCATCCATCGCGAGCAACCCAAGGGCACCGCTCTGGGAAACGAATCCTATTGGACCGTCAGAAGGGAATTTAGATTTATCTCCAGATGTCAACGCAGTGTTAAGGCCAATTCTTGGAATGATCACTCCTACGCAGTTTGGCCCGATAATTCTTGTTCCGGATCCCCTAGATATTTCCCTCATTTTTTCCTCGAGTTCCTTCCCTTCTTCTCCCTGTTCCCCAAAACCGCCTGCAACTGGAATGCATATCTTGCAACCTTTCTCCGCGAGCTCCCGTACTGCCTCCATTGCCTTTACCGCGGGGAGAGAAACTACTCCTAGATCGACAGGATGAGGAATCGAATCTATAGATTTATGGCACCTGATGCCCTCGATTTCGTCAGCAACAGGATGGACTAAGATGATTTCTCCCCTAAAGTTACTCTTCAGGTTTTTAAGGACGACATTGCCGACCTTTCCTTCTTCCCTCGAGGCGCCTACAAGACATACTGAATTTACAGTGAAAAG
>JAKAXD010000016.1 GCA_021816725.1 Thermoplasmata archaeon | reverse complement strand
GCATCAGGAATGGCCTATGTGGTATTCAATAAGCTGAAGTCGCTTGGATATGAAAGCATAACTGTTGCTCATCCCAAGATGATTTCATGGATAGTGAAATCTAAGAGGAAGAACGATCATGTTGACTGCGTGCCAAGGAATGTCTATGACTAACCAGTGTGAGTCTGGTGTGACCAAATTACCTGTACAGGTCACTAGCATGAGCCTAGGGCATCTCCGTGAGGGGATGTCTGAAACTGGCAAACAGCAATCGTTCAGGCCGTATCGAAAGAGAACGCTTACCAGCACCGTCAGGTCCCACGGGAAAGCCGAGAGGGTAGTCACTGCTCGAAGGCTGCTGATGTCAGTGTTGACAACAGGAGGACAGCTGACATTTTCCCCGGTGTCGTGGCTATAGCATGAAAGAAAGTCATGGGAGCTAACTTGGGAGATCTTGCACACTCCACGAAAATGACCGGAAGGGGTGGAGTAGCGGTAGTCCCATCCATAACAGAGATGGAAAGGATGGACGATGGTATGCAAGAAGTCGGAGGGGGTAATAGTATTGATGACATCGCATTTGTGTTAGATGCGATGGAGAGAAGTACCCCTGCTCTGTGCATTCTTATTCCGAGGTCAAGGGTGTGCCATTCCCCTTTGGGGTACGAGGCATGAAAACACTCAGGGACATCAGGGATGAGATATACGCAAAGGCAAAGGAGAACCCGTAAGCCTTTGCGAAGAAGCACACCGGAAAGCCGTATGACCGAAAAGGTCACGTACGGTTTGATGTGGAAGGGTCTGGAGTAATCCAGACCTTTACCCTACCCTATAAACTTGCCAAGTTACTGAGACTGGGAGAGTTACCAGAAGTGCATCTCCCTTCTGAGTATTCGGATGATCTCAAGTCACTGGTGAGATACAGGAAAACCCGGGTGAGGAGGTTATCGTCTCACTCGAGAGCACCCTTCATCAAAAATATCTGAGTTATCCTTGCGTTTTTGAGATCAGCAGGTTGAAAGAGCGTTCCCTGGCAGTTTCGTATTCCTGAGCAGTATATCAGTGCCTCAGTAGACTCTTTGTCAATGGGCCAAGATCATGGATTCCTATTATTAGTGCAGCTGTCTTGCCCCTGTATGAATCCGATTTGTGTGAGGTCAAAGGAGCATATACCCCGAAGTAATTCCTGAACCATACTGTCATGGCTGATATATCCTGCAACGACAGTTCCCAGTCTGTAAGGATGAAGATGAAATATGAGGATATTCCTCTTCCCTGGCAGAGGGAGCATGAGTCCAGTGCATTCCTTATGGCAGTACGGATGCCTTCCTGGTATGACGACCCCGCTTCCCCGAATCCCACGTCCCCAACATTCCTTATCTTAAAGTGATCCACGAAGTGTGTATACTCAATTGGCAGGTTCGCGGGTCCCCTGAGGCCGGAAACGATCATCATCGCGACCATGGCAATGAATGCCTCCTCTTCTTGATTTCTTTCCTTCCTCGCGTAATTGTCTATGATGCTGGAATCTATGACTATTGTTCTCTTCATCACGTCCTGGAGGCGTCTCACGGATTCGTCAAACCTCCCCTTCCTAGAGAGGATGATGGGGATGGCATCGTCCCAGTTCCCCTTCCCGAATATTTCACCCATATCCCTTGAATAATTGAATATGTCATCAGCTTCCCCTATAACGAAAAGGAATGTAGGCTGACTAGATAGCCTGAACCTCTCGAAATCGGTCCAGTTGCTGTACCTCCCGTCGTAGATGGATATCTGCGTCTCCAATTTCCCCCTCATCTCTATGTGATAGAACCTTGTGGGGAAGAGGCCTGTCATGTCCATCCTCTTGAGCACTCCCTTCCCAAAGTCACCGAGTCCTGCCACGTTTATCTTCAGGGATACTTCTACGTACACCCGGAGGATGAACGGGTTAAGGCTCTCTTTGTCCATCCTGGAATCTGGTGGAACATAGAAGACTGGAAGCTTCTTCTCGTACTCATTAAGGAGATAATCGAACAGGGACTCCACCTGATTTGATTTTCACCCGAGTAATAAATTTGATGCCGATCTTATCGGGTGATATGATGCCAGAAAGAGTGAAGTTAAGCGACAGTTTTCTCCCGTTGTAGCACCATTCTTTCTCCTATCTGTACTGTATCTCCCTTTTGTGTAATGACACTAGATTCCTTTTCGTAGTCTGTATGTGAAAATTATTGAAGCCCTCCAACCATTAATTTTTGCCATAGGTGTGAAAGGTGTTTAATCTCCAAAGGTCTGAACTCATTGAATGTGTAACTTATATCGCTGTACTAGGCTTATTTAACCCAGTGCCAAGAATCAAAGAAAAGATGCAGAATTCCCTCCCATAACTTGAATCTCGTCGTCTATAAGGGTCATGTAACTGGAAAGCTGGATGCCTACGTCGATTATAACAAAAGCGTAGGCTCCTGCCCGGCCCACGCTTATCAATTCATAAGAATTTGGTCCGTTTGTATAGAAGTAAAAGAGGTTGAAGTGGTCGTAGGTAGCGTTTTGTAAGTATTGAGAAGCGTTGATCTCTGTAAGGTCTTGTTTCCAAATTTGGTTCTGCTGTTTATAGAAAGCCAATGAGGAGAGTGATGAAGAGAATTCAAGTGAACTAATACTCAGTTTTCCTGGTCCTGAGATAGCGCTTAAGAGTATTTCTTTAAATTCGGTTACATTCTTAGAGTTGTAATTGCCGGTGATGTTGCTGTAGGTGACTGTAAGCTGCCGTCCAGTGAGATTGAAGATTTGTGATTCGGAAACGACGCCCACGAAAAAAGTATTATCTGCAATATACACTGCAGCTTCGCTCTCACCGATCACCACAGCCAGCAATATTAAGATTGAAATGATCACAACCCTCCGCCTGGAAGATATGTTGGTTTTTCTCGGAGCTCTTTCAGTTAACTGTGAATTACTGGAAGTGTTGGATTCATCATTAGCTTTCTTTTCTCTATACCCCATTTTATTCTATCACTTTTAGTTGAGAAAAACAATTTGTCATATATTTGTTTTTTGCTGATTAAAGCAGTAGATAAGAT
Organism: Thermoplasmata archaeon; assembly: GCA_021816725.1. GTDB lineage: Archaea > Thermoplasmatota > Thermoplasmata > Thermoplasmatales. The sequence continues at coordinate 9,619 of JAKAXD010000016.1, read as the reverse complement.
TCCGTCTAGGACTTGGCTTATTCTTTCTCATGATTGGACTGAGTCTTTACTAACCTTAGGCTAACTCCTCTACGAACTTACATTAAACGAATGCCTAAGTTGAAAAAGTCGAGAAATGAGATTCCCATAAGACATCCTAGGAAAGGTACCAAAGAAAAGGATCAAAAATGTATAAAGCAAAATGGCCCGTTGCATTCCTTGAGTGCAGTTCATTCAAGCCAGTGTCGCGGTCGTTGTTTTTTCATTAGTATTTGATGTTGAATTTAATGCAACAAGAAGACTACCGGTGCTAATTGGCAAGTTAATTGACTGTATATAGAGACTAAGCGTTCCACCGCCTACTGGTGAACTTCCACTGTAGTACAGAAACTGAAATACCACGTAATTATAGCCGTCCCCACCTGCTACGATTTGATAACTAGATCCCTCACTGGGACTGAACGTTGCCGAAATGGAAGAAATCGTCGCATTAAGGTAAACGCCCGCCCAAGCTAAGTAAGCAGTTGAGACCTCAATCGTACCACTTTCCGTAATGTACACATATGAGTGACCATTAGCACCTCCAACCCACTCAGAAAAGTTACCCCAGTTATCAGTATATTGTACACCCAAAGCCGACGATACATTTGCTGAAAGGTCTACGTAACTATTGAGGCTAGGGCCACGTAAGGCCGGAGAGTCTCCGCTGAAGGAAGAAATCCCGTATGCAGGTACGACTGTCTCGATAATAAGAAATGCAATCACTGCGATAACCAGTATGCCAAAGCTTCTTTTTTTCTGACCCACGATATTTACCTCGATAGAGAGGATTACCAATAACCCTATAAATTTTCTGTAACTGGTCAGTCCCCTGTGCCTGATTATGGTCTTCTACCAAACATTATATCACGCTAAGTAAAAACTGCCATTCACACAGCCGTCCTTCGTTTATGTTGCTCCGGACATCCAACTGTCCTTCAGGATGTCCTTCATCAAGAAGGATTGGTTGGTAGGGCAGCCCCAAACAGCGGCTGCCTGCACGAGGGCCATCCGTCACAACTATCTCTTACAGCTATCTCTTAGAGGTTTGTCTTATAGCTTCTTCCTATATCTTTCTCTTACAGCTTCGTCCAATGGCTCATTCAAAGAGACCTCAAGGCGGTTCAAGGTCCGTCGGGACCAGAGTTGCAGTCCGTGCACTGGCGTTGGCGTGATGTTGGTTAGGTTGGGGTGGAATCATTCATAAAGGTAATCCCGACCAACCTGCCCTGCCACTGTCGCCGTCCTGTCCAATCCATCTTGTCCGGTCATGGGGAGGAGATGCGGTGTCATGTAAAATGGTGACTATTTTGGCTACTGAACATGCTAGCCAGATGTGCAAAAATGCCTTCATTTTACACGAGTCGGTTTCTTCAAAGGATGTTTTGGCTCTCGAAGACCTTCCTTGTCCTCTACTTCCTGTATCGTCACGTTCCATTGAATAGTTTTATCAATTGCTTCATCAAAAATGTTCGAGACACGACCTGGGATGCCAGCCTTGTGCAGTGACATCAAATCAGGTATCCTGTCATAGCCTGGATCTCGTCATCAATAAGGGTAGTGTTGCTTGAAAGTGGGATGTTTGCATCGTAAATTGTGAAGGCATAGGGCCCTGAATAGCCAACGGCAACGACGGTTGTGCCGGTGATTGTCTTCATCGACATGTTTTGAGAAAGGAGAAAGTAATTGAAGTTGTCATATGAACTATTCTGGAGGATATATGCTCTAGGTGCTGCGATAATGAAGAGTCGCACCGCCGAATGATATTGGCTATTGTAGAATGACAGGGATGAAGATGGAGAGGAGAATTCCAGTGAAGTAATTATAACGAAACCACCACCGATTGTTTCATTGAAGTATACCCATTCTCCTTTCGTTATATTCAGAAACTCTCTTCCAATGGTGGCATTGTCATAAGAGACGATTAGTTTCTGTTTCGCTAGGGTGTCAACAGATGAGGCAGTGACGATGGCTATATGGGTGGAGTGGTGACTTGTTACGTAGAATGCGCCTGCAACACCTGCTATCACCACGACAAGAACAACAACGACGACAACGGCCACAGATCTCCTTTTCCCGGGTTTCTTTCGTTGCCTTTGAATGTCGTTCTCTGTGGGATGTTCCGGATTTCTTGCCACACGAGAACGGTCCTCAGGGTAAACCTCCCGTCCCATCTATCAACACTCCTTAACTTGCCATTTAAAATTTATATAAATACCCTGCGATTGAAACTTCCCGCTGTCAATACGTGATGGTCCTTTATGCATTTGCCATTGCATATATGACCTCTAGAATGCTCTGAATGTTTTCTAATATAAGGAAGTGACTAATGGCAAAGCTCAAGTCCTTTTCTTCTACTTCAGTCATAACATCATCTCCATTCCAATCCATTTGCTCAAATCACCACCTCACAGGTCATTGGAAGGAACATGAATTTCTGCAGAAGGAAGGTCGGGACTTGCTAAGCCTTCTCCATAGGACAGACTGTCGTTTTCCCAAATGTTATGGCCAATAGGATTATTTTGGGTTTCAAACGTATTCCACGTAAAAAAATACCAATAGTACGCAGGTCCACCAACGGGTACACTATAGTTACTATCGGATAAAGGTAAACCGTGCCCGTAGTCGATTACCCCCAAATACAGATCAAGATGAGCCTCACTCAAACCATAAATCTGTCCAAAAGAGTTGGTGTAAACAGCAGATGCCTCCACGGTATTATTTAACCACGATTTGATAAAGACCGCATTTCCAGTTGAACTTTCATACCAATATATCGTGACGTTCTCCCATTCTTGAAATACTTCATTACCTTGGGCTACTACATATGTGTGATTAAAAGCGGTCCATATGTCGTAGCCACCATTTGGGGGCGGAGGGATTGGGTCAGAACCAGATTGATAGTATATTCTAGCTAAAGCAAAAGTTTGATAGTCAACTATGCTCATTGTAGAATTTACTTCGTTTATAACAGAAATATGGAAGACCCCCGTTGTCTGATTTAAGTAGTTTGTTATGTCATAATAGAACCCATTATTAGAGTTTAGAAGAAGGGTGGTAATGTTGTAGTTTGAAGATTGGTATTGAGAATAGATTAACTTATACTGATTACTGTAGCTCTGTGAAGAAGTGTTAAGAACAACAATTGAATGGCCATTAGAGGAATCGGCTATGGTCACAATTCCTTCCCCCGAAATCACGGTAATGTTGTTGGATATCTGAAATATCCCTGGATTATTTTCAAGGTATTCTATTGAACTTACGAGTATTACTGGGGGAGAAACAACAAATGCTTTGCTTTCAAGGTTACCATTCGTCTCAGGTCCTTGAGACCCGCTTGCGAATCCAACTGAAAAAAGAATCAGAAAGCTGACAACTAACACAATTAAAATCGCACCCGTTTTCTGATTTGTCAGGATTTGGTGCATAATATTACCTTCTTCAGTAAAGATTTCAAAATGGTATATAAATCTTTCCTGACTCAGTCACAGCAGCTTTTCCCCAAATTTATTTTCGCAATGCATACTTATTTGCTTTTAGTTATGTATTATTGTGTAACGGAGAAGATTATCCCTATGCGCGCGTGAATCCTGCATTCTAATTTTATAGTCGTCATCAACGTATAACGTCTTCAGGATCAAATGAAGGCGAATCTACAGAAATCAATTTAAGTCTTCCTTTCCCAACATTCTCAATCTGATGAATCGACCCTATGGGGATGTAGACTGCGGTTCCAGGTCTGACTTCAAAGTGTACACCATCAATGACGACTTTCCCTGTACCCTGAACTATGTAATATATTTCTTCAGTCTTCTTATGATAGTGACTAACCGAGCTCTTTCCTTCGTCGACAAAAATTGTTGCTATACTCAGGTGTGATGATCCAGAGACTTCTGAAGTGATCAAGTCTAAAGCTTCCCCGCAAACATCGGGTTCCCCTGTTATTTCACTTTCATTTACCACAATCGCTTTTGCCTTCATCTTTTACTCCCTCTTTTCGACTTTAGATGAAATATTCTTCGTTACCTATAATACTTTCTGAGAGATATGTCAAGACTACGTAACGAATATCTTTGAAGTGTCACTGAACGCCCCCTTCCCTCATTCAAGGCCATAACCTTAAAAAATATTTATATAAAATAAATATACTAAGCCAGCTCAAGAATGCGAAAAACAGGTGCCAAAATAAAGTGGCGTGAAATACAAATTAGGAGGTACCCTTTTGAGAATGGACAAACGTGTTTTTAAAGGTACTATCCCGATTTCTCTGACAGTTTTGGCGTTTGGCATTAATTTTTTCTTTAGAAATGTTCTAATATCAACGTTATTAGTATCAATTTCAGTTGGCTTCTACATCTACAGTCTGGATATAACGAAAAATATTTCTCACTTTAATAACAAATTTTTGGACTTGCTGACTGCGATTTATATTTCACAGGCCTTTTTTATCTCCAATGTTCTCATCAAAATATTTTTACTACCTTTTTTCACAATATCTAATTCTAGTGGCCTATTTGCCCTTTTTGAGATTAGCAATTTATTACGAATTCTGATAATAAGCATAATAATCCTCATCTGCTCATATGCTTACTATCTCGTGTACCGTAAAGAAGTGGCTAAATTTTATTCAAAAGTTGGAAATGAGTTTCACACTTTAAGCGAAAGAAGTAATCATACGAACCTTCAGTCCCACGACGAATTCGTAAACGCAGTGGGTTCATCAGTTTTTATTCTGGCCTTTGCAAATATGCCATTTATGTTGGCAGTTTTAGTTATTTTTCAAGTGATGAACATTTTATCCGTAATTATGGTCTTTGAATATAATAGAAATTCGCTACTGACAATCGGTGGAAAATTTCTGTCTTTACTTAACAAAATAAATCCAGACGAAATATTGAAAACTATGTCTCGGGTTGTTGGCGGGAGGAAGAAAGGAGTTGGGTATCTATCATCTGCATCAATTATTTCCTTAATATTGGCCTTCTATTCAAACACATTCAATACGGGGAGTGCACCGCTTGGGGAATATCTGACTTATTCTATGATTTTCGTTGCAGTATTCTTGATCTTGTATTATGCATATCAATACAGTAACGGATCCAAGCGATCAATATACCCCCTTTTATCTTCTTATATCCTCTTAACTATTACCTTAGTACTCTCTGCAGTGTATCCGCAAACATTTTTGTTGCAAGTAATAAAAATTTCTGGATCACTTACCTTTCCAACAGTAACAAAAGTGATCTCAATTATAAATCTTATATTCTATGAAATTTTTGGTGGCATTGAAATTTTATTCAGCTCAGTAGCCTTCATTACTGCGTCTCTCACAGAGAACGAAAAAACGCAGAGCGCCAAGCGGGTCTGGTACTGGAGTCTCCCTGTATTTATGTCATTTACCGTTATCATCGGTTTTGTTCTCTATCCCAGCATCTCTGAGGTCGGGCTAACGGCTATCTCGTTACCGTATACTCTTACGATGTTTGCCCTTCTAGGCTTAATTGGATGGGGGCTGTTAAGCCTTGGAATGAATTGGTCATCGTCCACAAGTGAATCGAAAGAAAAAAAATACAGGAAAATGAATATTTTAAAAAGAAAAATCTCTTATGCCAGAAACATGGGCCCTAAAAATGGGAAGAAAAGAACATAAAGGTGCTCGAAAGTTGATGAAAGCTGAGAGAACATTTGTAATTTCTGAAAATAAACCTATATGCGAATAGGCAGAGTGTATGAGTGAAAAGGTCGCGAGACCTTGGTGGGTACCAAAATTATCCTGAGAAGCATGAAAAAGATGATGGAGAACACAATCAACCGATACTGTAGATAGTATTCAGATCAGAGAAAATGACATATACCAACTAGCAATAAATGCAAGATGCTTCCAGTTCTAGATGACGGTCATCCCGATTTCTTTATCATCGTAGGATATCTTGTTTCACCAAAAAGAAGGACTAAATTAGATATAGAAACTCCGATTAAGAACCGGACTGAAACTGAAGCAAGGTATTTGCAGCTCTCGGGGGAAATTCTAAATCAGGGAACGAATTACATTGTTTTGCAACCAGGTGCTAATAAATGGAGCTCAGAACTCAGGATATACTTTATCAAGAATCAAAATATACCTATTGCACTTTCTAACCACGTAGTCCCAGCGAGATTCCAGAATGGGCTGTATAATGCGAGAGTAAATGATAATAATTTTATTTGGGACCTAATCCGTTATGGCTTTGAAGCTAGCGATAGACAGAACCCCCGTAGAATCCAATCACTAATTCCGCTTGCTAAGATACCGGATTATACCAAGGGCTATAATTTATAGACAATCTAGAAGATAACCATAGCCTCGTTGGCAAAGTTTCTCAATCATTTTGAAAAGACTAGGCTAATAAAAGGAGTCTTAACCTCTATTTTTATTTCGGCAAGTTCTATTGTCGTATAGGAAATATTTATTTTCGTATTATTACGTATGGCCTAGTCTTCAACAAGGATTTATATAATGGGGTCGATTTATTCAATATGCAAGAATTTGAAATCTTTGTAAATGAAAAATTATTCAAGACTATGTCCCCAAGCCTTACAGGAGATCAGATCAAAGCTCTGGCAAATGTGCCGTCCAACTATGAACTTTTTCTAATGCATGGCAATATGAGCGAGCCCATAGGACCTAGTCAAAGTATTGATATAAAAAATGGCGATCACTTCAGAGCAATACCACCCGGGACATTTGGAGATAACAATGCTACCGCCTCAGCTAGAAAAGGAAATTGAGTTGCTTAGGGAACGCTATACAGTAGACGTGACTGAGGAGGAATCAATAATTGATGTAGTGATACACAATTTCGAAACATCTGATTTATATAAAAATCCCAAAACAAATATTTTGCTTAGAATCCCGAGGGCATATCCTGATGCAGGGTTAGACATGTTTTGGACTGACGAAGATCTAATTTTGAAAGATGGAGGCATTCCAAATGGTGCCAATGTAGTCGAACAATATTTAGGAAAGAAATGGAGAAGGTTTTCGTGGCACCCGCAACCTGGAAACCCCAGCCGTTGGAATCCGAACGTTGATAATCTCATTTCTTATCTCCAATTTGTCAGTAAAAGATTCTCTCAGAGGTGAAGTTTCTGTCTTCTCTAATCATCTCAAAGGACGATTTTGAATTACTTCGATCCCTTCTTCTGACCGAAGACAATATAGAAAACGCAGTTTTTGGAATTTGCGGATTCTCGAAATTGGAAAAAGAAACTCGTATTTTGGTTAGGAAGTTATTTCCCGTCCCGCTCAATGAATATAGAATAAGAAACTATGACCAATTAGAGGTTTCTCCTAGTTTCATAAACAGAGTGATTGATGAAGCAGAGGGAAAGTTTGCAATCTTTGTAAGCCATAGCCATCCAAACTCAGAAAGCCCTAACTATTCTTTATCGGACGATGCAGGAGAGGCACGCCTGTTCAATGTTTTTTCTAGTCTCATACCACGTGTTCCTCACGTAAGCCTCCTTTTCGGAACCAAAGAAATAAGAGGTCGATACTGGGTCAATGGTAAATTCAGGCAGTTAAACCAAATCAAAGTGGTCGGCAGCGCTATAAAAAAAAATGAACTGCCAAACCTTAAAACTCAGAAGCGAAGAAAGTCAGTGAAAGCAATTTACGATCGTCAGGTCCTTGCTTTCGGTGATGAAGTTCAACAAGAAATTGGCAAATTGAAAGTGGGTATCGTTGGGCTAGGTGGAACAGGGAGCCTAGTCGCAGAAGAGTTAGTACGTTTGGGCGTAAGAAACCTCATCTTGGTGGACTTCGATAGGTTTGAAGATAGTAACATCACCAGAATGTATGGAACGGGCAAATCGAATCTGGGCAGAAGAGAATTAAAGACAAGCATAGTAGCGCGCCACCTAAAGTCCATAAGGAAGGGAATGACGGTTAAAGAGATAAGTAACTCTATTGTATCTGAAAACACACTTGTGAAGCTCGCCAATTCCGATGTTATTTTTTCTTGCACCGATAATGACTGGAGTCGTTCAGTACTTAATCGACTAGCTTACCAATATATGATACCTGTCATTGACGCGGGAATTAGAATAAAAGTAAATGATTTCAAGATCTCTGGTGTTGCGGGTCGTGTGTCTCTAATAGGACCAGGGCTGCCGTGTTTGTGGTGTTCCTACCACCTTGATTCTGATAGAATTCGGGTTGAATCAATGGAGCAAGGAGAAAGAAAGAAGCTTGAGAGAGAAGTATATATAGAAGGGCTCCCAGTAAGGTCTCCTGCTGTTATCTCTTTAAATTCGACTATCGCAAGCTTATCTGTCACGCTGCTTTTAAGTTTACTTTCAGATTTTTCCACGGTACCGAAAGAAGCACCCGAACAAATTTACGATGCCTTAGATGGCATTCTTTTCAAATCAAGACCAGTAGCAAAACAGGATTGTTCAATCTGTGGGTCTCGTGGCCTCAAGGGTCTTGGAAGTTCACAGGTCATTTCAGCTTACAGGTGATAGTGGCATGAGTTGTCCATATCATATTATAAAAGGTATCTTTTTTGACAGGGATGATGCAAGTGATCCGTCGAATGGTCCAAGCTATTCCTACCTAGAAACTGGAACAATGACACTAGAACTTGAAAATTCTCTTCCAGCTCCGATAGTGATTAAAAAGATCAACCTCTCCTTTGATGAAGGAAATTTTGAGGAAGTGGATTCAGGCAATATTGATCTTAAGGACTTTGACCGAAAGAGCTTCTATGAGACCTTACCCGAGAAAGGGATCGATAAATCCTGCCTTGTGAGGATAGAGCCGGGAAAAACTAGTCAACCGCTTAATGTTGATTTTAAGGTAAATATTTCGTTCAGGAAGGGATCCAATATTTGTAAAGTCAAGATCACCTATGCTATTATAGAAGAGGAAGGCCCGTCTCAGAACCAAAAGCGGGAATGTATTGATGAGGGGCGTAGATATAAATTTGTTCAGAATATTTCAATGAGAGATAAAACCTGCTTTTTATCTCATAAGATTAAGGAAGATACAGTTTTGGCTCTGCGTATTAAGGAAGTTCTCGAGAGAATTGGAATCAAGTCTTATTTAGCCGAAGAGAAGTTACCTCCCGGACGTGACGATCTCTGGGATGACCTTTTGGAAGGAATTGAAAAATGTGATGCCATGATTACGATATGGACCGGAAACGTTGAAAAAAACCGTAAGTCTAAAATGAATATTGGACGGGAAGTCCTTCACGCCTTTGGTAAAGATAAAGTGGTTTATCCTTTCCTAGCTCGTGGTATCCAGTCTAAAAGATTCGATAAACTCTTCCCACAAAACCGATACCAACACAGAAAATTTGATCCAAAGATGCCTTTCGAAGATATTTGCCAGCTTGTTAGTTCTATTCAGAAGGACATTGAAGATGGCAATATAAAATAGTAAAATTCTTGCAAAACGAGCCCACCCTGTACCAATTAGCCTATATATTATTTGTTATAATCGCTACAAATTTCTATCAAGTAACTACTAACTCATCTCAGATTAATTACCATTAAACTTCGTTTTGTCGTTTTATTTTCAATTCTGTCGTTTTATTCCTTATTTAACGACAAAGCC